>JAWLBY010000013.1:0-115355 GCA_041687455.1 Lysobacteraceae bacterium
TTGGCTACTTTCTCTTGGGCAAGCAAGAGAAAGTAGCTCGGGCGGCCCGCAGGGCTGTCCGAAACGCTCTGGCCGTTGTTGCTGTTGCGGCTGTCAAGCAACGACCAGGCGAAGGCTGGGTGATCGCGAATGGAGCTGCTCGCCCAAGGGTGGGACCGCGGCGGCGCCGGTCGCGGTTGAAGCCGCTACAGGGATGACGCTCCGAACACTGGTTCGCGGGGCGCAGGCTTCATGTTGCGACGCGGAGTCCCCGCGGAGAATCCCGTGTCACGCGCCGAGCAACGCAGGAAGCGGACGGGGAAAGGCGCGCATGTTCGAGGCCATGGATGGCCGAGTTCGCGCCGGCCGGCCGCTTCCGAGTAGCGCAGGGTGAGGCGGGAATCGTTGTTCCGCAGGAACAACCCGCCGAACGCCCGCACATGGAAGTGCGGGCAGGTTGTCGCTCCATGGATGGCTGCCTGTCTTGAAGCCGGCAGCGCAACCGGCGCGGACGCCGGGTGCCCTTCTCTTTGGCTACTTTCTCTTGGGCAAGCAAGAGAAAGTGGCTCGGGCGGGCCGCAGGGCTGTCCGAAACGCTCTTGCCGTTGTTGCTGTTGCGGCTGTCAAGCAACGACCAGGCGAAGGCTGGGTGATCGCGAATGGAGCTGCTCGCCCAAGGGTTGGACCGCGGCGTCGCCGGTCGCGGCTGAAGCCGCTCTACAGGGGCGGCGCGCCGCGATCGCGAGCGACTGCAATGCGCCCTCAGCGGCCGAACGCGCGTCTGACCGCTTGTCGCACAATCTGTTCGCTACGCGAACAGTCGCCGCAATTCCGCGCCGGGATCGGCCGCGCGCATGAACGCCTCGCCGACCAGGAATGCATGGACGCCCGCCGCCCGCATGCGCGCAACGTCGTCGGGCGCGTGGATACCGCTTTCCGTGACCAGCAATCGATCGGCCGGCACCCGCTCGCGCAGGCCGAGCGTGGTATCGAGGCTGACCTCGAACGTGCGCAGGCTGCGGTTGTTGATGCCGATCAGCGGCGCATCGATGCGCAGCGCGCGGTCGAGCTCGGCGGCGTCATGCACTTCGATCAACGCATCCATGCCGAGTTCGCTCGCCAGTGCGGCCAGCTCGGCGAGCGCCCGGTCGTCGAGTGCGGCAGCGATCAGCAGTACGCAGTCGGCGCCGAGCACCCGCGCCTCGACCACCTGATAGGGGTCGATCGTGAAGTCCTTGCGCAGCACCGGCAATGTACAGGCCGCGCGCGCCTGCTGCAGATAGGCGTCGGAGCCCTGGAAGAAATCGACGTCGGTCAGCACCGACAGGCAGGCCGCGCCCCCACGCGCGTAGCTCGCAGCGATCGCGACCGGATCGAAATCGGGCCGGATCACGCCCTTCGATGGGCTGGCCTTCTTGACCTCGGCGATCACCGCCGGCCGCCCGACGCCAACCTGCTGCTGCAATGCCGCAACGAACCCGCGCACCGGCGACGCTTCGGCGAGCTGGCCGCGCAAGGTGGCGAGCGGCACACGCGCCCGGCGCTCGGCGATCTCCTCGGTCTTGCGTGCCAGGATCCGCTGCAGCACGTCGCTCATGATCCGTCGACCGCCGCGCGGTCGCGATGCGCCGACGCCGATGCGCTGCCGTAGGCGCGTTCGACCCGCGCCACACGCAGCTCGAACTCGCGGTAGTACTGTGTCCGCCCGCGTTCGCGCGCGACGACATGCTCGGCATGGGAACGCCAGGCAGCGATCGCTGCCTCGTCGACCCAGTAGCTGACCGTGATGCCGAAGCCGCTGGCGTCGCGCACCGTCTCCAGCCCGAGGTAGCCCGGCTGCAATGCGGCAAGCTCGACCATCCGGTCGGCGACGGCGCCGTAGTCGTCATCGCCGCCGTTGCGCTGCGAACTGAAGATCACCGCGTAGTACGGTGGCCGCGGGGTGCGGGCAAACGGGGACATGTTCAGCCTCCTCCGACCGGCTGGCCGGCCAGTTGTCGCGTCATTCCGACGAATTCCTCGAGCTTGGCGAGCGCCGCGCCCGATCCGATCACCTCGCGCGCGCGGACGATGCCTTCGGCGATGCTGTCGACGAGGCCGGCCACGTACAGCGCCGCGCCGCTGTTCAGCGCGACGATCTCGCGCGGCAAGCCAGCGTTGTCGTCGAGCGCATCGAGCAGCATCCGGCGCGACTGCTCGGCATCATCGACCCGCAGGTTGCGGCTGGCCGCCATCGCGATGCCGAAATCCTCCGGATGGATTTCGTATTCGCGGATCACGCCATCGCGCAGCTCGCCGACCAGCGTCGCTGCACCGAGCGAGATCTCGTCCATGCCGTCGCGACCCCAGACCACCATCGCGCGCTCGGCGCCGAGCCGCTGCAGCACGCGGATCTGGATGCCGACCAGATCCGGGTGAAACACGCCCATCAGGATGTTCGGTGCGCCGGCCGGATTGGTCAGCGGGCCGAGGATGTTGAAGATCGTCCTGACCCCGAGCTCACGCCGGACCGGCGCGACATTCTTCATCGCCGGATGATGGATCGGAGCGAACATGAAGCCGAGCCCGGTCTCGAGCAGGCACTCGGCGACCTGCGCCGGCTGCAGTTCGATCGCGGCACCCAACGCTTCGAGCACGTCGGCGCTGCCGGATTTCGACGACACGCTGCGATTGCCGTGCTTGGCGACCTTCGCACCGGCCGCCGCCAGCACGAACATCGATGCGGTCGAGATGTTGAACGTATGCGCTCCGTCGCCGCCGGTGCCGACGATGTCGATCAGGTGCGCGCGGTCGGCCGGCTCGACCTTGGCCGCGAACTCGCGCATCACGGTCGCGGCACCGGTGATCTCGCCGATCGTTTCCTTCTTGACCCGCAGGCCGCTGATGATCGCCGCAGTCAGCACCGGCGATACTTCGCCGCGCATGATCTTCCGCATCAGATCGACCATCTCGTCGTGGAATATCTCGCGGTGTTCGATGATCCGTTGCAGGGCTTCTTGCGGCGTGATCGGCATGGCTTCGGGCTTCGGGCTTCGGGCTTCGGGACTCGGGATTCGGGCTTCGTGATTCGGGCTTCGGGCTTCGGGATTCGGGATTCGGGATTCGGGATTCGGGATTCGGGATTCGGCAGAGCTTGCGCGGAGCCGCTTCCTGCAGGAGCCGCTTCAGCGGCGACCGCGTCGGTTGTCGCGTATGCGGTGTCCGGTCGCCGCTGAGGCGGCTCCTGCAGGTGAAGCGTCTCAGTAGCGGTCGAGGAAATTCTTCAGCAGTGCATGCCCGTGCTGGGTCAGGATCGACTCCGGATGGAACTGCACGCCCTCGACCGGCAACGTCTTGTGGCGCAAGCCCATGATCTCGTCGAAGCCGCCGCAGTCGTCCTCCGTCCAGGCAGTCACCTCGAGGCAGTCGGGCAGCGACTCGCGCTCGACGACCAGCGAGTGGTAGCGGGTCGCCTCGAACGGTGCCGGTAGATTCGCGAATGCACCCTCGCCGCGGTGATGAATGTCGGACGTCTTGCCG
This sequence comes from Lysobacteraceae bacterium, assembly GCA_041687455.1. Taxonomy (GTDB): domain Bacteria; phylum Pseudomonadota; class Gammaproteobacteria; order Xanthomonadales; family Xanthomonadaceae; genus JAWLBY01. Next base: position 3,499 of record JAWLBY010000013.1, read on the forward strand.
TGCATGATCGTCTTCGCACGAACCACCCGTCCGCCAAACGCCTGGCCGATGCTCTGGTGCCCGAGACAGACGCCGAAGATCGGAATCGACGTCTGGCCCCGCTGCAGCAACTCGAGCGAAACCCCGGCCTCGTTCGGCGTGCACGGCCCCGGCGAAATCACGATCCGCTGCGGCGCCAGCGCGGCGATCGCGTCGACCGTCAGCTCGTCGTTGCGAACCACCCGTACTTCCTCGCCGAGCTGCTGCAGGTACTGCACCAGATTCCAGGTGAACGAATCGTAGTTATCGATCATCAGCAACACGGCAGAACAGATCCTCGGCGGTCCGGTGCGGCGCCATCGGGATTCGCATTGCAGCGCACTGTCGGGGCGGACGCAATGCCGCCGCCTGCGGGCACTGTCGTGCCCGTCAATGCGGGCGCGCGCTGATGATGCAGCGCTGCCAATTGCAGCGGCCGCGTCCGCTACAGCCCGCCGGCCGCCTGCGCGACGGCGCGGAACAGTGCGCGGCCCTTGTTCATCGTCTCCTCCCACTCCTTGACCGGATCGGAGTCGTGTACGATGCCGGCGCCGGCCTGCACGTGCAGTCGGCCGTGCTGGATCACCGCGGTGCGGATCGCGATCGCAGTGTCGGCATCGCCGTGCCAGCCGATGTAGCCGACCGCGCCGGAATAGATGTTGCGGCGGACCGGCTCGAGCTCGCGGATGATCTCGAGCGCGCGGATCTTCGGTGCGCCGCTGACGGTGCCGGCCGGGAACGTCGCGCGCAGCACGTCGGCATACGACAGTCCCGGACGCAGCCGCCCCTGCACTTCGCTGACGATGTGCATGACGTGGCTGTAGCGCTCGATCACGAACTGCTCGCCGACCTCGACCGTGCCCGGCTCGGCCACCCGGCCGACATCGTTGCGACCGAGGTCGATCAGCATCAGGTGTTCGGCGCGTTCCTTCGGATCGGCCAGCAGTTCGGCTTCCAGCGACGCGTCCTGCTCCGGCGTCGCGCCGCGCGGCCGGGTGCCGGCAATTGGCCGCACCGTCACCGTGCCGGCCTGCTGGCGAACGAGGATCTCCGGTGACGATCCGACCACTTGGGTGCCGCCGAAATCGAAGAAGTACATGTACGGCGACGGGTTCAGCGCGCGCAATGCACGGTAGACGTCGACCGGCCGGGCGCGGAACGGCACCGACAGCCGCTGGCTCAGTACGACCTGGAACACGTCGCCGGCGCGGATGTAGTCCTTGCAGCGTTCGACCGCGGCGATGAAACCCTCGCGGGTGAAGCCGGATACGAAATCGCTCTCGTCGAGCAATGCCGGATCGAGCACTTCCGGATAGCTGCGGCCGGAATGGCGCAGCCGGAACACGAGCTGATCCAGTCGCCGCTGTGCGCGCGCAAACGCGTGCGACTCGCCCGGGTCGGCGTGGACGATCAGGTACAGCCGGCCGCGCAGCGTGTCGAACACGGCAATCTCTTCGCTCTGCAGCAGCAGGATGTCCGGCGTGCCGAGCTGATCGGGCTTGTCGCCACCGGCCAGTCGTGGCTCGATGTAGCCGATGCACTCGAAGCCGAAGTAACCGACCAGTCCGCCGGCAAACGCCGGCAGGTCGGCCAGTTGCGGCACCGACTGCGCGGCGCGCAGCCGTTCGACTTCGGCCAGCGGATCGGCGACCTCGCGCTGTTCGACCAGCTCGCCGTCGTCGCGCACCTCGAGCCGCTGTCCGAAGAATGCGTAGGTGCGCCGGCATGGCAGGCCGATGATCGAATAGCGACCCCAGGTCTCGCCGCCTTCGACCGACTCGAGCAGGTAGGTGTTCGGACCGTCGGCCAGTTTCAGGTACACCGACAGCGGCGTGTCGAGATCGGACAGCACCTCGCGGACGATCGGGATCCGGGTGTGGCCGGCGGCTTGCAGGGCTTCGAATTGGGCGGCGTCGATCACGGCGCGGAACCGGAACGGGGGGCTGGCGAGTATGCCGCAGGTGCGCGGTGATCGTGGCGGATCGCGGAAGCCGCTGCGGCCGCTCCCGCACGGTCGCGGCGCTTCAGCCGCGACCATGCCGGCTCACCGGCGCGGCAGGCCGCGCAGCAGCATCGTCACTTCGACGCCGTCGCCGTCCGGCAGGTCCTCGGCACGCGCACCGCCGCGGTGCCATTCGGTGACCAGCCGCACCAGGTACAGGCCAAATCCGAGATTGACGCCGCCGCCGCGCCGCTCGCCGCGCACGCTGACCATCGAATCGAACAGCCGCGGCCGCAGTGCCGCCGGCAATGGCGGGCCCTGGTTGGCAACCGCGACTTCGACCGCATCGGCGAGCGGACGCAGCGTGATCCGCACCCAGCCGCTCTCGGCGGTGAACGCGCGCGCGTTGTCGATCAGCTTGTCGAGCGCCTGCACCAGCAGCTCCGGTGCGCACAGCAGCGGCACCGACGCCACCGGCAGTTGCAGTTCCACCCGGCGCGGCGCCAGCACGCCGCGGTAGCCGTCAACCAGCGTCGCGAGCAACGCCGCCAGGTCGACCTGCTCGACCTCGGCATGGGCGAGCGCCTGTTCGATCCGGCTCGCCTCTCCCATCGTGCGGACGATCGCGGCGAGCCGGTCGGCGCCGGCGCGGGCGCGCTCGACGCAGGCGCGGTCGCCGTCGGCCAGTGCCGCGGCATCGACGTTGTCGAGCGCGCCACGAACGATCGCGATCGGGGTGTTCAGTTCGTGCGACAGCTTGCCGGCCAGCGAACGCAGGTAGTCCTGGCTCGCCGCGATCTCGCCGAGCAGGCGGGCGAAGCTGCGCGACAGGTCGCCGATCTCGTCGCGGGCGGTGCTGGTCGGAAACGCGCGCAGCCGGCCGTCGCGTTCGAGCGCCTGCTCGGTCGCGTCGCGCAGCCGGCCGATCCGCCAGCTCAGCCGGCTGGCGAACAGGAACACGATGCTGCCGGCGATCAGCAGGGCCAGCAGCGTGCCGCCGACCAGCCCGGTCAGCGCGCGCTCGGTCAGCAGCAGGGTCTGGTGTTCGCGCTCGAGCAGGAGCGCGCCGCGCACGTCGCCACCCGCGCGCACCGGTACCGCCGCCGCCAGCAGCAGACGCGGCGCGCTGCGATCGCGCTGCCAATGCGTCGCCGGCAGGCCGGACAACGCCTGCCAGATCGCTTCGTTGGCACTGCGCGCGGCGTCGCGATCGGCCTCGGCCCACGGGTCGTTGCCGAACACGAACCACTGGTACAGCACGCGCCGCCACCACGGCATCGTCGCTGCCGGACCGGCATCGGGCAGTTCGCCGAGCTCGGTCAGGATCCAGCCGTCGGCGTCGACCAGCCGGACCCGCATGTCGTCCGGCAGCAACGGCCTGATCGGTTGCGCCAGCCGCGGGTTGCGCTCGGCCAGCGGCCACAGCGCATCGGCCAGTGCGTTGCCGGTGCCGAACGACTGGCCGAGTCCGTCGGCGTCGACATCGATCGCCTGCAGGCCGAGCCGCTCCGGATCGAGCCCGAACGGCAGTTGCAGTTCGACCGCGTAGCCGTCCGCCCGCTGCCGCCAGTAACCGTCGAGACGCAGTGACGGCGCGCCACCGTCGGCGGCGGTGACCCGCAGCGGACCACTCTGTGCGTTGGCGAGCCGCAGCGAGACGATGCCGAGCGCGCCGTCGAGCGTGAGCCGCAGCCGATCACTGCGGCCGGCGGTCGACCAGTGCGCATCGGCCGGCCGCGGCGTCGGATCGGTGACTTCGATCCGCAACCACAGTGCGCCGTCTGCGCGGGCCAGCGCGAGCGCCAGCGCCGCGCCGCCATGCCCGCCGCCAAACCGGCGCAGTTCGATGCCGGGCCAGTCGGCGAACTCGCCGTCGGCCTGCGGCGGCACCGGCAGTCGCTGCACGAACAGGGTCGGCCCGCGCGCCGGCACCACTTCCGGGCTCGCCGCAATCGCCCGCGCCAGTGCCTCCGCCGACGCCAGCAACGCCTGCTCCTGGCCCTGCCGCAGCAGCGCCTCCATCTGCCGCAGCAGTTGCCAGCCGGCCCAGGGCAGCACCAGCACCGACAGCGCGATCAGCAGCAATTTGGTCCGCAACGTCATCGTCGGCGCGGCTATCGCGCTGCGACGACAGCGCGCAGATGGCTCAAGGCTTCCACCGATACCCTGCACCATGCACGGTGTCGATCTCGTCGAACTGCGGATCGATCGCTTCGAACTTGCGCCGGGCGCGCTTGATGTGCGACGTCACGGTCGTTTCGTCCACTTCGATCTGCGCCTCGCGCATCAGTTGCTGGCGCGACTTCACGTGCCCCGGATGCCGCACCATCGCGTGCACCATCCAGAACTCGGTCACCGTCAGCGGCACGTCGTCGCCATTCCAGGTCACCCGCATGCGTTCGAGTTCGAGCCGCAGCGCGCGCAGCGTGAACACCGATTCGCGCGCCGCCGGGCTGCGCAGTGCATCGACCCGCCGCAGCAGCGCGGCGACCCGCGCCAGCAGTTGCGGCAGGCTGATCGTCTTGCTCAGGTAATCGTCGGCGCCAAGCCGCAATCCGGAGATCACGTCGAGATCGGAGTCGCGCGCGGTCAGGAACAGGATCGGCAGACCGGCAGCGCGGACCCGCAGCTCGCGGCACAGCTCGAATCCGCCCTCCGGCTCGTCGCCGAGCCCGACATCGATGATGACCAGGTCCGGCAGCCGCAACGCGAACGCGCTGCGCGCACTGTCGCGGTCGGCGAACGCCTGCACCTGGTAGCCGTAGCGCGCCAGTGCATCGACGTAGTTCGCGCGCAGCTCGGGTTCGTCCTCGACGATCGCAACGGTTCGGCTCATGCCGGCCGAGCTTAAGAGGCCGCGCCGACGACGGCAACGGATCGCCCGCGAATCGCCACAACTGGCCCGCCCGCTGCCCGCGCCACGCCCGGCAGCGAGCGGCTGTCGGCGTTGAACTGATCCTGCCCCCGACGCAGGAGAACCGCCATGCGCAGCGAACGCCAGACCCGTCCACCACGACTGCTGCTGCCTGCCGCCCAACGGCGCCGCCGGCTGCGTGGCGCGCTCGGCATGTTGCTGTCGCTCGCCGCCGCGCTCGGCCACGCCGGCACGCCGAGCTTCGAGCTGCACAGCAACGATCGCTGGACGCCGACGCTGGCGCTCGACAGTGCGGTCGAAATGCAGGTGCACGGGCTGGTTGCCGAGGTCGTCGTGCGGCAGGCGTTCGTCAACGACAGTGGCGACTGGCTGGAGGGCCGCTACCTGCTGCCGCTGCCCGACCGCGCCGCGGTCGCTCGGCTGCGGATCCGGATCGGCGAGCGGCTGATCGAAGGCGAAGTGCAGGAGATCGCCCACGCCCGCGCGCTGTATCAGGCCGCCAGCACGGACGGCCGGCGTGCCGCACTGGTCGAGCAGCAGCGGCCGAACCTGTTCCGCACCGCGGTGACCAACATCGGGCCGGGCGAGACGGTCGAGGTCGAGGTCGGTTACTGGCAGGCAGTCGACTACCGCGACGGCGAATTTTCGCTCGGCCTGCCGCTGACGCTCACGCCGCGCTACCGATCCGCCAGCGACACCGCCGATCCGGTGCCGCCGATCACGGTGGCGCCGGCCAGCGACGGCAGCGTCGCCGCAGCGAGCGGGCTCGAGCCGAGCGTCAGCCTGCGCGTCGAGCTGCAGGCCGGTGTGCCGCTGGCCGAGGTCTACAGCCCGACCCACGCGATCGCCGTGCGCGCGCACGGTAGCGCCGCCAGCGTCGAACTGGCCGATCTGGTCGAGCCGGCCGACCGCGACTTCGAGCTGCGCTGGCGGCCGTGGCCGAGCCGCGAACCGCAGCGCGCGGTGTTCGTCGAGCGGGTCGACGGCGACGAGTTCGCGATGCTCATGCTGCTGCCGCCGGCCCGGCCGGTGGCCGCCCTGCCGCGCGAACTGGTGCTGGTGGTCGACACTTCCGGCTCGATGCACGGTGACGCGATCCGGCAGGCGATCGCCGCGCTCGACGGCGCGCTGCTGCGGCTGCGCCCCGGCGATCGTTTCAATGTGGTCCGTTTCAGCAACCACAGCGAGCGGCTGTTTGCCGAGTCGGTAGCGGTCACTCCGCAGTCGATCGGCGAAGCGCGGCGGTTCGTCGCGGAATTGCGCGCCGAGGGCGGCACCGAAATGGCGCCGGCACTGGCGCTCGCGTTCGGTGGCGAGGTGCCGGCCGGCTTCGTGCGCCAGGTGGTGCTGGCGACCGACGCCGCGATCGACCGCGAGCAAGCGCTGCTGACGCAGATCGAGCGTCTTCGCGGCGACGCACGGCTGTTCCCGATCGGCATCGGCAGCGCGCCGAACGCCCACTTCATCCGCAAGGCCGGCGAACTCGGGCGCGGAACGCATGTGCTGATCCGCGACATCGGCGAAGTGGCGCAGCAGATGGAGGCGCTGTTCGCCCGGCTCGACCGGCCGATGCTGCGCGACCTCGAACTGCAGTTTCCGCAGCCGGCCGAGGCCTACCCCGAGCGGGTGCCCGACCTCTACCACGGCGAACCGCTGTTGCTGGTCGCCCGGCTGCCGCGGCTGCAGGGGGAACTGACGATCCGCGGGCATACCGCCGATGCGCCATGGCAGTCGTCGCTGAGACTGGATCCGTTGCTGCAGCAACCGGCCGCCGGGATCGGCCGACTGTGGGCGCGGGCCCGGATCGAGGCGCTCGAGGATGCGTTGCGACACGGCGCCGACGAAGGCGCGATCCGCCCGCAGATCGTCGACACCGCGCTGCAGCACGGCCTGACCAGCCGCTACACGAGCCTGATCGCAGTCGAACGCACACCGATACGGCCGATCGACGCCGCGCTGACTTCGAGCGTGATTCCGAATGCGGCCCCGGCCGAGACGCTGGCGATGGCGCAGGGCAGCACGGCGGCACGCAGCCGGATCGGCATGGCGCTGGCGCTGAGTCTGCTGATCGGTGCCGTGCTGCGCGGACGGACCGGTTTCGCCTGACACGGGGCGCCGGAGTCGTCGGACTCGGCGCCCCGGTTCGATCCCGCAACGGACATCGTTGCTTTGCAGCGTGCGATGTCGCTGCTGCCGCTCGCGACAGTGAAGGAGAGCGCCATGATCCTGGTCATCGAAAATCCGGACACACTTGATCGTCGTGTCGATTCCGTGCCGCGCGTGCACGAGTGCTCGCTGCAACAGACGCTGCGGCGGATGGGGTTCTACGCGGCGCGTCCACCGAAGCCGCGAATCCGATCCGGCGAAGGCAGCGCCGCCACGCCGCGGCAACCGAAGTCGCCGGCCGATGAACGCTGAGCGGTCCGCAGCGTCGCGTCCGCGGCGCGCGATCGCCGCGTTGCTGGCGATCGCTGCGGCGATGCTGTTGCTCGACGCCGGCTGGATCCACGCCAAGGCCATGCTGGCGCAATGGCTGCTGCAGCGCGCGTGGGCGGCCAGCGCGGAGACCGACCGCGAGCAGCGGCCGTGGCCATGGGCCGATACCCATCCGGTCGCGCGGTTGCGGATGGCGCGGCTCGGCGTCGATCAGATCGTGCTGGCCGGGGACAGCGGTCGCAGCCTCGCGTTCGGTCCCGGCTGGGCGCCGGCCAGCGCGGCACCGGGCGCGGCCGGAACGGTCGTGATCAGCGCGCATCGCGACACCCACTTCGAATGGCTGCGGCAGGTGCGCGTCGGCGATCGGATCGAACTCGACACGCATCGCGGCACCCGGCGCTACCAGGTCACCGAAAAGCTGATTGCCGACGGCAGCGCGCAACGGCTGGCGCTCGATCCGCGCTCCGATCGGCTGCTGCTGGTGACCTGCTGGCCGTTCGATGCAATCGCGGCGGGCGGCACGCAGCGCTACGTCGTGCTCGCCGACTGACGCCCGCCGGGCATGAGCCCGGTGGATTCCGGCCTGGCGCATCTACCGGAATCGATCACGACTTGGGGAATCCCCGGCGTGCGCGCCGCCCTTGGTCGTCCACGAGCGCCGGCGCAGCGACGCTCGCGGTGCGGCCCGCCGGCAGGTGGTGCGGTGTTCAGCGCGCGCTGCGTGCGCAGGCGGTATCTGTGGACCATCGCACCGCTCGAACGATCCGGGAGAAGCGACATGCGACTGCTATTTGTCGGAGGCACGGTTGACAACAGCGAACTGGACCTCGAGGACGAGGCCGCGCTGACCAAGTACTACCCGCTCGACAGCGAGGGCCGCTCGCGCGCGCAGTACCGCCTGTTCGAGATCGGCCGCGACGACGGCGCGATCCACTACGCCGTCTACGCCGCGCTCGATCTCGCCGACGAGGAGATCGAGCGGATCATCGAGGAACGGCAGTACCCGCGCCGGTTCCAGGCCAGCGAGCGGGAAACGATCCACTGACGGCGATGATCCGCAGCGGCCGCGGCGGCGCTGCGTGCGGCGAACGGGCCAGCCCGGCGCGATTCAGACCGCATGCACGCGCGCCACTTCGGCGCGCATGCGGCCGATCACGTCGGCATAGTCGGCGGCGTTGAAGATCGCCGATCCGGCGACGAAGGTGTCGGCACCGGCGCGCGCGATCTCGGCAATGTTGTCGACCTTGACGCCGCCGTCGATCTGCAGCCGGATGTCACGGCCGCTGCGATCGATCAGTTGCCGCGCACGGCGCAGCTTCTCCAGCGCCGACGGGATGAAGCTCTGGCCTCCGAAGCCGGGATTGACCGACATGATCAGGATCAGGTCGATCCGGTCGAGCACGTAGTCGAGGCAGGACAGCGGCGTCGCCGGGTTGAACACCAGTCCGGCCTGGCAGCCGTGGTCGCGGATCAGTTGCAGCGTGCGGTCGACGTGTTCGCTGGCCTCCGGATGGAAGCTGATCAGGCTGGCGCCGGCGCGGGCGAAGTCCGGCACGATCCGGTCGACCGGCTTGACCATCAGGTGCACGTCGATCGGCGCCGTGACGCCGTGCTTGCGCAGCGCCTCGCAAACCAACGGGCCGATCGTCAGGTTCGGCACGTAATGGTTGTCCATCACATCGAAGTGCACCCAGTCGGCACCGGCGGCGATCACGCCATCGACTTCCTCGCCGAGGCGGGCGAAGTTGGCGGACAGGATGGACGGGGCGATCAGGCAGTTCGACATGACAGGCTCGGGGTACGGGAGGGATTCGGGATTCCGGCGGACGATCGCGGCGACATGCCGGCACGGCGTTCCGCTGCTGCTGCCGGACGGGCCTGCTGCGCTCAGCGCGTCCGCCGCTCGCGGCAGATCGCCTCGTAGGCGGTATTGATCTCGCTGGCGCGCTTTTCGGCGATGCCGCGGATTTCCTCCGCGGCACCGGCAACCTTGTCCGGATGGTACTGGCTCATCAGCCTGCGATAGGCACGCTCGACCTCGTCGTCGCTGGCATCGCGGGTCAGCCCGAGCGTCGCGTAGGTGCGGTCGCGGGCGGCCGGGCCCGTCCGGACCAGCCAGCCGGCATCGATCGCATGGCCGATCACGGCACCGATCACGGCGCCGAGCGGATGCCGCAGCACCAGCAGGCCGATCAGGGCGCCGAGCAGCTTGCCGGTGTATCGCATCCGCTCACTCCGTCGAGAGCCGCCGGGACCGGCGGGTGGCATGGGGGGAACACCGCGCCGGCAGGCCGCAGGCCGCAAACCGGGCGGATTGTAGCAAGCGACCGGCCGGCGTCCCGGTAGAATGGCGTGCTTTGCCGACCCGCGACGCTCCGATGGCGACCACCCTGCACACGTCCGAACTTCCCGGCCTCGACCTGCTGCATCGCGGCAAGGTTCGCGATGTCTACGCGCTGCCCGGGCAGCGTCTGCTGATGGTCGCGACCGACCGGCTGTCGGCGTTCGATGTGGTGTTGCCGGACCCGATCCCGGGCAAGGGCGAGATGCTGTGCCAGATATCGAATTTCTGGTTTGCCCGCACCGCGCATCTGATCGCCAATCACCTGACCGACATCCCGGTCGCGAGCGTGCTGCCGGCCGGGGTCGATCCGGCGCTGTACGCCAGGCGCGCCGTCGTCACCGAGCGGCTGCGGCCGCTGCCGGTCGAGGCGATCGCCCGTGGCTATCTGATCGGCTCCGGCTGGAAGGACTACCAGGCCAGCGGCGCCGTCTGCGGCATCGCGCTGCCGGCCGGGCTGCAGCAGGCCGAGCGTCTGCCGGAACCGATCTTCACGCCGTCGACCAAGGCCGCGGTCGGCGACCACGACCAGAATGTCAGCTTCGACGCGGTGGTCGACGCGATCGGCGCCGATCTGGCCGAGCAGGTTCGTGACGCGACGCTGCGGATCTATCGCTTCGCGTCCGCGTTTGCTGCCGAGCGCGGCATCATCATCGCCGACACCAAGCTCGAATTCGGTCTCGACGCCGAGGGCCGGCTGAAGGTCATGGACGAGATGCTGACCCCCGATTCGTCGCGCTTCTGGCCGGCCGACCAGTACCGGATCGGGATCAGCCCGCCGAGCTACGACAAGCAGTTCGTCCGCGACTATCTGGAAACGCTGGACTGGGACAAGACCGCACCGGGCCCGACGCTTCCGGCCGACGTGATCGCTGGCACCCGCGCCCGCTACGCCGAGGCGCTGCAGCGGCTGGCCGACATCGACATCGACGCCTGATCGACCCGCAAGCGGCGGGTCGATCGGCTGCGAGCGCCACTGCGCAGGAGCGGCTTCAGCCGCGACGTTCTGCTTTCTGGCCAGGACATCAGACAGGGTGCGGCTGAAGCCGCTCCTCGCACACGGCCGCGACTGCAGTCCGGGATACTGCTCATCCGGTCCCGCGCGGGATCGAGCCGCCTTGCTGTGCGAGGTGCCTTGTCCCGGCGGGACGGTTGCGGCGGGCCGAGACCCGCCCTACGCTGGCCCGGTCAGCTCGGAGTCCGATCATGGAACAGACGCTCGAACGCGACGACCCGCGCCGCCCGGTCGACCGCTTCCTCGGCAACTACAGCGAGGACCACCGGCATCCGGTCAACAAGCGGATCCACTGGATCTGCGTGCCGCTGATCGTCTGGACCGTGGTCGCGGCGCTGTGGGTCGTGCCAGTGCCGGCAGGGTTCGGCAAGCCGGGGCTGTGGGCGGCGCTGGCGATGGTCGCGGCGACCTCGTTCTACCTGCGGCTGTCGCGGCCGCTGGCGTTCGGCATGCTGGCCGCGTTCGCGGTGCTCGCTGCGATCACCCATCTGCTGCACGGCCTGCTCGGCCCATCGACACTGCTGTGGAGCGCGCTCGGCGTGTTCGTCGCGGCCTGGATCGGCCAGTTCATCGGCCATCATGTCGAAGGCCAGCGGCCATCGTTCCTGACCGATCTGGTCTACCTGCTGATCGGGCCGCTGTGGCTGATGGCCCACCTGTACCGCCGCGCGGGCTGGCGTTACTGAGCCCCGGATCGGCTCGAGCGGCTCCGTCACATTGCCGTCGACGTCGTCCGCCCGGGCGATCCCGCGATTGCCGCGCGGGCCGACACCCGGCGTGGCTGCGCCATCTGTCAATCCAGCGTACAGCCGAGCGCAGTCAACGGCCCGGAGCAGGACCGGCGGTGGGCGGCGGCGTGCGGTCCGCTGCACTGCCGTTGCCCGTGGTCGACGACGCGGCATTCGCCCGGAACAGCGCGGTGGCCGTTGACTGACCTTACACTGGCACGCCGCCGACGACGCTCCGATGCCGCGCTCCCACCTGTTGCTGGTCCTGCTGATCTGCGTCGTCTGGGGCGGCAATTTCCTGATGTCGGCCGCGGCACTGCAGGAACTGCCGCCGCTGCTGTTCACCGCGCTGCGATTGCTGCTGGTCGGGACGCTGCTGCTGCCCTGGCTGCGGGCGCCCGCGAGCGACCAGTGGCTGCGGCTGGCGGCGATCTGCCTGTGCAACGGCGCTCTGCACTTCGGACTCAGTTTCTGGGCGCTGCAGATGGCCGGCAACCTCAGCTCGCCGGCGATCGTGATGCAGAGCTACGTGCCGATGACGACGCTGCTGGCAGTGCTGTTCCTCGGCGAGCGGGTTGGCTGGCGCACCACGCTCGGCATCGTGATCAGCTTCGGCGGCGTGCTGGTGCTCGGCTTCGATCCGCTGGTGCTGCAGGCCCCGGCATCGGTACTGCTGATGCTGGTGTCGGCGCTGTTCCTGGCGATCGGCACGGTGCTGATGCGCGGGCTTGCCGGTGTGCATCCGCTCGGGTTGCAGGCATGGAGCGCGATGATCGGGATCCCGCCGCTGCTGCTCGCCAGCCTGTGGCTGGAAGGCGATCCGCGCACGGCGGTCGATGCCGCCAGCGCGGTCGGCTGGGCCGGTGTCGCCTACTCGGCGCTGTTCGCATCGGTGCTCGGACACAGCCTGTTCTTCTGGCTGGTGCAACGCCATCCGGTCTCGTACATCACGCCATTCCTGCTGCTCGCGCCACTGGTCGCGATGGCACTGGGCGTGGCGTTCTGGGGCGACCGTCCGGGACCGCGACTGCTGCTCGGCGGTGCGATGGTGCTCGGCGGCGTGCTCGGTATCGCACTGCGGGCGCGGACCAGAGCGCGGGTTGTCGTGCCAGTCGACGCGTAGGGCAGGTCTCGGCCCGCCAGGCGAAAGATCGCGGCTGAAGCCGCTCCCACCGGGGAGCGGCATCGCGATTTGCCTCATTGCGACGCAAGTCGGCAGCGGTGCGTCCGCGCCGAGAGACACCTCGAGTCCCGATTCCGATCCGGGATCCCGAATCCCGAATCCCGAATCCCGAATCCCGAATCCCGAATCCCGAATCCCGAGGAATTACCGCACGCCGCTGACCCGCAGCGCCTGCGGCGAGAAGTCGGCCGGCGTGATCTTGAAGTCGAAGTCGTACATCTTTTCCTTGTTGTCGAGCCCGCTCGCGAGGTAGCGACCGGACTGCAGGTCGTGATGGTTCTCCATCGTCGTCCAGAACAGCGGCTGCTCGTAGTAGGTGATCGACGGTGCTTCGGAATAGCGCCACATGCGGCCCTGGCCGTCGTAGTGGTCGACGATCAGGATCTGCCAGCTATCCTCGTCGACGTAGAACGTACGCCGCGCATTGATGTGCCGCTTGCCGGCCTTCAGCGTCGCGTCGACCACCCAGACCCGGTGCAGCTCGTAGCGCAGCAGGTCCGGATTGACGTGGCCGGGCTTCAGGATGTCGGCATAGTCGACCTTGTCGCTGTGCACCTTGTAGGAGTTGTACGGTACGTACATTTCCTGCTTGCCGACCAGCTTCCAGTCGTAGCGGTCCAGCGCGCCGTTGAACATGTCGGTCATGTCGTTGGTGCGCAGGCCGTCTGACGCGGTGCCCGGATTGTCGTAGGCGACGTTCGGCGCCAGCCGCACGCGGCGCTGGCCCGGGTTGTAGATCCAGGCCTGACGCGGGCGCTCGGCCTGGTTCAGCGTCTCGTGCACCAGCAGCACCTGGCCGGCCAGCCGCGGCGGCGCTTCGACGACCTGGAAGAAGTAGATCAGGATGTTGTTGATGTCGGCCAGCGTATTGCCCGGCTGGTAGTACGGGCCGAGCAGCTCCTCGCGGATCCGCACCAGGTTGTAGTCGCCGCCGGCGGTCAGTGCCGCCTGGTTGTTGTAGCGGACCGCGGCGGCGCCCTTGAACTTGAGCTTGTGGTTCCAGATCACCTCGTAGCCGTTCTGCGGGATCGGAAACGGCACGCCTTCGGCTGCGTCGAGCACGCCTTCACCGTTCGGTGCCAACTTCGCGGTGGTGGCGTTCTTCGCGGTGAATTCGTAGGTGCGGGCCGGGAACGCCGCCGAGCGGCGGGTCGGATAGACGTTCATCTTGAACGTCGGGTATTTCGCGAACATCGCCTGCTGGCCGACGGTCAGTTTGTCGGCATGCTGCTTGTAGTTCTGCGGCGTGATCGTCAGCCGGATCGCATCGGACGCGAACGGGTCCGGGTGGTGCATGCCCGGCTTGTAGCCGGCCGGAGCCTTGGTCAGGCCGCCGTCCCAGGCCGGGATCGTGCCGTCTGCATTGCCGGCCTTTTCGCCGCCGAGCGGCGTCAGGTCTCGACCCAGCCGCGCGGCCTGCTCCGCGCTGACCGCAGCCGCGGCCTGGCCCGACAGTAGTGCGAGGCCGACGGCCCCGATCAACGCCTTGAACTTAATCGTCCGCATGGTCTTTCTCCCGCCCAGAGAGGTGATGCGGCACGCGGTCGACCGGCCGCGCGCCGCGGTATGTCAGTCTGCCGCCTTGAGCTTCGGCCGGGTCAGCCAGCGCAGCAACGCCGGCAGCAGCACGATCGCGCCGATCATATTCATGATGAACATGAAGCTCAGCAGTACGCCCATGTCGGCCTGGAACTTCAGTGCCGAGAAGATCCAGGTGCCGACGCCGACCGCCAGCGTGACCGCGGTGAACAACACGGCGGTGCCGGTCAGCTTGAGCGCCTTGTAATAGGCCTCGTGCAGCGTCGCGCCCTGCGCCAGGAACTCGCGCATGCGACTGTAGATGTAGATCGCGTAGTCGACGCCGATACCGACGCCCAGTGCGGCGACCGGCAACGTGTTGACCTTCAGTCCGATGTTCATGTTCGCCATCAGCGCATTAGCCAGGATCGACACCAGCGCCAGCGGCAGCACGATGCAGATCGTCGCCATCACGCTGCGGTAGGTCAGCAGGCACAGCACGATCACCGCGGTGTATACCCAGAACATCATCGACCACTGCTTCGATGCGACGACCTCGTTGGTGGCCGCCATGACGCCGGCATTGCCGGTTGCGAGCCGCAGGTTGATCGCATCGGAAGTCCAGTCGCCGCCCTCGGCCTGTGCCGCCTGTTGCTCCTCGGCCAGTTGCAGGCGCAGGTTGATCCCGGGATGCCAGGCGTCGTTGTCGGCACGAAACGCCTTGACCGCGTCGACCACGCGATCGATCGTCTCGGCCTTGTGGTCGGTCAGGAACACCAGCACCGGCATCGCACTGCAGTCGCTGTTGAGCAGTCCGGAGTCGGTCTCGAAGCTCTGCGTGGCGACACGCAACTGGTCGGGGTCACGCGGCAGCACGCGCCAGCGTACGTTGCCCTCGTTCCAGCCGGCATTGACGATCTTGGCCGCCATCGGCAGCGACATCGCCTGCCGCACACCTTCGACGTTGTTCATGTGCCAGGTCAGGCGGTCCATGACCTCCATGACGGCGTAACTCTGGGTACAGGCGTCCGGACGCGCTTCGACGATGATGCTGATCATGTCGACGCCGAGTGCGAAGCGCTCGCCGATGGCGACCGCGTCCAGGTTGAAGCGGGCATCCGGGCGCAGCTCGGGAACCCCGGCTTCGGAGTCGCCGATCTTCATCAGCTGCGCTTCGGACCAGCCCCAGGCGCCGAGCACGACCGCCACGACGATCGCCGCCGCCGCGGGCAGCGGGTTCGAGAACGACGACAGCGCGGCCCAGATCGGATGCGGCTTGCCCTCGCGCCGGATCCGGCGTGCGCGGAACGCGCGGTAGCGCTTGCCGAAGCCGGTCATCGACAGCAGCACCGGCAGCAGGATCAGGTTGGTCAGGATGATCACCGCGACGCCGACCGAGGCGGTGATCGCCAGTTCCTGGATGATCCGGATGTTGATGAACAGGATCGTCACGAAGCCGATGCAGTCCGACAGCAGCGCGATCGAGCCCGGCACCAGCAAGCGGTGGAAGGTGCGGCGCGCGGCCTCGATGCTGTAGACGCCTTCGGAGGCCTCGAGCGTCGCGGCGTTACCCTCGACGCCGCCGAACAGCCGTTCCGACATCCACGAGTTGACCATCTGCACGCCGTGGCTGACCGCGATCGCGAACACCAGGAACGGCGTCAGGATGTTCATCGGATCGATGCCGAAGCCGAGCAGGCGCAGCGCACCGAGCATCCAGATCACGGCGGTGATCGCCGACAGCACGGTCCAGCCGGCCAGCCGGAACGAGCCCGCGTACATCCACAGCAGCACGAAGGTCAGCACGATCGCGACACCGAAGAACACGACGACCGAGCGCGCACCGTCGCTGATGTCGCCGACGATCTTGGCGAAACCGATGATGTGGATGTCGTAATGGTCGCCTTCGTAATCCTGCCGCAGGGCTTCGAGTTCGGCCGCCACCGCCTGGTAGTCGAGCTTGCGTCCGCCGTCCTCCGGGACCAGCTCGGCCCAGATCATCGCGCCGGAGAAGTCCCGCGCGACCAGCCGGCCGACGATGTTGGCCTTGACGATGTTGCTGCGCACCGTCGTGAAATCGTCCTCGGTCGCAACGAAGCCCGGTTCGTTCGGCAGGAAGGTCTGCGGGATCACGTTGCCGCCGGCGAAACCGTCCTCGACAACTTCTACGAAACGGACGTTCGGCGTGAAGATCGAGCTGACCCGGGCATCGTCGGTCGCGTCCATCGCGATGACGTCCTTGGTCATCCGCTCGAGCGTCGCCATGAAGTCGACGTCGAACATGTCGCCGTCGCGCGCCACGATCGCGATCAGCACGCGATTGGCACCGCCGAACTCGCGCTCGTAGTCGAGATACGTCTGCATGTACTCGTGTTCGAGCGGAATCTGTTTCTTGAATCCGGCGTCGACACGAAGCTGGCTGGCGAAGAACGCCATCGCCACGGTACCGATCGCGAACAGCAGCAATACCAGTCCGCGGCGGCCGAAGACGATCTTCTCGGCGATTCGATGGAATGCGTTCGGATGGGGCGTCATCGGTGGACTCCGCTTACTTCAGCTCGAAGCGGCCGATGCCGCGCTCACCACCGACGAGGAACGTGCGCGGGCCGAGCGGCAACACGCCGGCCAGCACCGGGGTCTCGTGGTTCTCGTTCTCGAACACGGCGCGGGCGATCGGCGCCTCGCCGTCCGCCCGATGCAGCACGACGCCGTTGGCGCCAACAATGACGACGCCGCCGTCGGGCAGTGCCGCACCGCCCATCAGGCTGGCTTCGGTGTCGGTCTCGAGGACCTGCCAGGTCGCGGCGCCATCACGGCTTTCGAGCACGTTGCCGCGCAGCCCGAAGGCGACGAAGCCGTGCTCGCCGGTAGCGACCACGCCGAACATCGATCCGTCGTACGGTAGCTCTATGCGCTGCCAGTTCTGACCGTCGTCGGTGGATCGAAAGGCGGTACCGCGCTCGGCAACGATCACCAGCGTGCCGTCGCTGCTGCGCGCGATGCCGTTGAGATGCGGATCGGGAACCGCCTCGAGCGCCAATTCGTCCTGATCGAAGGTCCAGCTCTGCTCGTCGGCGGCTGCGTCGTCCGCAACCGGCGCCTCCTCCGGCAGCGGCGCAGCCACCGCCATCCGTTCCCAGGTGGCTCCGCCGTCGCTGGTTCGCAACGCCAGCGCATAGGCTCCGACCGCGAAGCCGTTCTCGGCATCGGTGAACAGCACGTCGAGCAGCGGCGCGCCGAGCCGCGGATCGCGACTGAACGGGTCCTCGTCCGGACCGGCCGGGGTCCAGACGTCACGGCGCTGCTCGCTCCAGCGGACGCCGCCGTCGCTGCTGTGCAGGATCGTGCCGTCGTGGCCGACCGCCCAGACGTTCTCGCCGACCGCGGCGACCGCGGTCAGTGTCGCCCGGGTCGGCACCTCGCCGGTCTGCCGCCAGTCGCTGCGGGACTCCGACAGCAGCACGTGGCCACGCTCGCCGACCGCGATCGCACGGGAGTCGCTCTCGGCGAAGTCGAGAACCAGTGAGCGGCTGGCCGCCAGCGGCATCAGTTCGGTCGATGGTGCCGGATCGATCAGCGCCTGATCGGCTGCTGACGCGGCGGATGCGGCAGCGAGCAGCAGTGGCAGCCAGCGCCATGCGAAGCCTGTGTGTTTCGCAGTCATCGAGATCCCCATTTGCTTCCCAGTGCTCCGCGCCCGCGGCGCCACCGGCACCCTGCCACCGTGCGCGGGGCCCGAAGCGCGGCGAGGCGCAATAGCGTGCGGCTTCTTGCGTGATTCACTGTCCCCGAAACAAGGCCAGCCGCGCCTTGCGGTCGCGGCTGGCATTCAGCGTGCTCCAGTGGTCGCCCCGACCCTCAGCGGACACCGCGCGTGCGCAACGCCTGCGGTGAGTAGTTGGTCGGGCTGGTCTGGAACGAGAAGTCGTACATCGCCTCCTTGTTGTCCAGACCGGTTGCGATGTAGCGGCCGGACTGCAGGTCGTGGTGGTTTTCCATCGTCGACCAGAACAGCGGCATCTCGTAGTAGGTGATCGACGGTGCCTCGGAGTAGCGCCACATCCGGCCCTGGCCATCGTAGTGGTCGATCACCAGGATCTGCCAACTGTCCTCGTCGAGATAGAACGTGCGGCGCGCATTGATGTGCCGCTTGCCCGCCTTCAAGGTCGCATCGACGACCCAGACGCGGTGAAGTTCGTAGCGCAGCAGATCCGGATTGACATGACCCGGCTTCAGGATGTCGTCGTAACCGACCTGGTCGCTGTGCACCTTGTAGGAGTTGTACGGCACGTACATCTCCTTCTTGCCGAGCAGCTTCCAGTCGTAGCGGTCCAATGCACCGTTGAACATGTCGGTCATGTCGTTGGTGCGCAGGCCGTCGGACGCGGTGCCGGGGTTGTCGTAGGCGACGTTCGGTGCCAGCCGGACGCGCCGCTGGCCCGGGTTGTAGATCCAGGCCTGGCGTGGTTGCTCGGCCTGGTTCAGCGTTTCGTGCACCAGCAGCACCTGGCCGGCCAGTCGTGCCGGCGACTCGACGACCTGGTAGAAGTACAGCAGCACGTTGTTGATGTCAGCGATCGTGTTGCCCGGCTTGTAGTACAGGCCGAGGTACTCCTCGCGGATCCGCACCAGGTTGTACTGGCCGCCTGCGGTCGGTGCAGCCTGGTTGGCCCAGCGTGAAGCGGCGATGCCCTTGTACTTCAGCTTGTGGTTCCAGATCGCTTCGTAGCCGTTCTGAGGAATCGGGAACGGCACGCCTTCGGCGGCATCGGTGACGCCGTCGCCGTTGGCGACCAGCTTGGCGGTGGTGGCGTTCTTGATCGTGTAGTCGTAGATCCGCTGCGGGAAAGACGCCGAGCGGCGGGTCGGATACACGTTCATCTTGAACGTCGGATAGCGCCCGAACATCGCCTGCTGCCCAGCCGTGAGCTTGTCGGCGTGCTGCTTGAAGTTCTGCGGCGTAATCGCGAACTGGACCTGATCGGCGGCATACGGGTCCGGGTGGTGCATGCCGGCCTTGTAGCCGGCCGGCGGAGTCGTGATGCCACCGTTCCAGGCCGGGATCGTGCCATCGGCGTTGCCGGCCTTCTCGGCGCCCATCGGGGTCAGGTCACGACCGAGCCGGGCCGCCTGGTCGGCGCCGACCGCGGCGCCGGCCTGGCCGGCGCACAGCAGCAGCGCGATGGTCGAGCCGAGGATTGCTGCTTTCGGATTGCGCATTGCCTCTCCTTTCTCGCGTCGGTCAGAACGAGTACTTGACCGAGAACGCGGCGAAATCGCGGTCGTGGATCTGGTTGTACGGCTTGCCACCGGTGAACACCGTATAGCTCAGATCGAACGCCCACTTCTGCAGATACAGCGCCTCGACACCGATCGTTCCGGACTTGCGCCCTTCGAGGAAGTTGCCGCCCGGTCCCGGCGTGATGCCGTTGACGTCGTGGTTGAACGCCAGCCGCGGCGACAGGTTGATCGGGCTGCCGAACACGTTGTTGTAGTCGGCGCGGAAGGCCAGCCGGTAGCCCCAACTGCTGCGAGTCGGGAAGCCGCCGCACTGGCTCAACGGATTGCGTCCGCCGCCGCTCGCGAGGTCCGGGCCGCAGCCGGTGTCGGTACCCTCGCCCTCGTAGCGCAGCTCCGACTGGGACGGCAGGTCGAACACCTTGGTGATGCCGGCCTCGAGGACCGCGACGAGCTGCTCGGCACCGACCCAGTTGCCCGGGCCCCACAGCTTGGTCAGCGTGGTCTGCAACTGGCCGACCTCGTGCCGCTCCCAGCCCCGCACGTACTCGCCCGGGGCGTACTGGCCGAGCTGGCTGCGGAATTCGAGATACGGCTGCGGGATCACCGCATTCAGCGGCGACAGGCCGGCGAACAGCAGTTCGACGTCGTCGACCTGCAGCGGCATGTTGTCGCGGTACGAGATCTCGCCCTGCATCGCCAGACCCCACGGCAACTGTGTGTTCCAGCTCATGCCGAACAGGTCGATGTCTTCCGGATACTCAAGGAAGAAGCGACCCGAACTTGGCGCGGTGCTGGTCACGGCGATGCCGGACAGCACCGGCAGGCGGCTGTGGTAGCGCAGGTAGTAGAAGCCGAACTCGGTGTCGTAGAGCTCGGAGGCGTAGTAACGCAGCGCGAGACCCCACTGGCCGCTGTCCTTGGCGTTCCGGTTCGGCGCGCGCGGGAACGCACCGGCGCACCCGGCGCCGATCAGTTGCAGCGCCGTCGCCGCGCCGTACTGCGCCGACAGCTCGGCGAGGCGGTCGCTGTTGGCAAAACCGGCCGGACCGCTGGAGCAGGTATCGTTGAACAGATCCGGGTTGTTGACCGGCTGCGGCACGGTGCCGAATCCGAGCATCACGTAGGTACCGCCCGGCGATGCGAAGTCGTTCGAGCTGAAATAGGTGCCGGACGCGTCGATTTCGATTTCCTCGAACTCGAACATGTAGAGCGCTTCGAGCGACAGGTTGTCGGTCAGCGCGAAGCTGGCCCAGGCCGAATCGAGCGGCAGGAACGCTTCCTTCAGCTCGGCACCGGCGACCCGCAGCGCCGACAGGTCGACCGCATTGATGACGTTGATGCCGTTCTGGATGAACGTGCTCTCGCCCCAGCTCACGACCTGGCGACCGAGTCGGATCGTGGCCGGCCGGTCGGCGATATCGAAGTTGTGGAACACGAACGCGTCGAGCAGACGGAAGCGCTCGCCGACCAGATCCTTGGCCGTTTCGCTCAGGTCGTCGCGATCGGCGTTCTCGAAGTCGTAGAAGTAGGTCGCGCGCGCGAATGCGCCGGAATCGCGCCAGTTCAGCGACAGCTCGCTGGTGATCTTGAACGCGTTCGAGATCAGGTCGTGCTTGTCGTACTTCAGGTTGCCGTCGTCGCGATTGACCGAGAAGCGGCCGCGTGCGGCGACCTGCAGGGCCTGCGCCTCGATGTATCGACCCTGCGCCTGCAGTGCACTGATCTGCGCGACCAGGGTCGGATCGAACTGGGCCTTGCCGATCAGGTCGTCGGCCTGATCCTGCATGCGCACCGATGCACCGTAGGAGACCGTGGTATCGAGCGAGCCAGTGAGCTCACCGCGGGAAAATTCCAGCGCCTGGGCAGTCGGCGCGACCAGCGCCGCGAGCACCGCGAGAGCCAGCGGTGTGCGAACGGCACGACCCGCCGGAACCACCGATTGGAGCGTCTTGTTCATTCTCATGTCCTCGATCGGGGCCTTAAGGGGTCGTCAGGATGACCGAACGATTGGTGATTGGCAGCACCGTTCCGTCGGTGGTGACGAAGGTCGCCATCTGCTGCTGCATTTCGAACGTGACGTCGAAGAAGCCGGTCGGATCCGGTTGTTCGACACCGACCGTGCGGGCCGGCGACAGCAGCGAGCCGTGTTCGCCGTGGGTGAACCGGACCGCACCGCGGACACCGTTGGGATCCTGCCGGGTCGACACGATCGACGGCAGGCCGAGCACGCGGATCAGCGGCTCGGTTCCCGACAGCGGTGCACCCGGGACCGCGTTCGGGATGACCTGGTCGGGCGGCACGTCGGCGCCGTTGCCGACCACCTCGTGGATCACGATCGCATTGTTTGCCGAGGCGAAGCCGTAGTTGATCGGATCGGCCGGATCGATCGCCTGCTGCGCGGCGCCCATGAAGCGGTCGAAGTCCGGCGTACCAGCCTGCACGCCGGCCGCGGCGAGACCGGCGCGAATGCGCGGGCCGAAGGCCGCCGAGCCGTTCAGCAGTTGCGCGATGCCGCCGCCCGGAACGCTCAGGAAACCGCGATCGACATTCGGCTCCAACGCCAGGAACGAGGTACCGACGATCGAGCCGAGCGACTGGCTGACGTACGTCACTCTCGAAGCGTCGAAATCACCGGTGCCGTTGCCGTCGATGTCCATGTTCGGCACCGACGCGGTCACCACGAACAGGTCGGCACTCGCCTGGCGCAGGTTGTCGCGCGAGGTCAGCAGCGAGGCGAGGTTGATCGTGTGGGTGCCCGAGGCATCCGGAATGCCGTCGGGGCCGGGCGCGCCGGTCGTGTTGTTGATGTAGTCGACATCGAAGGTCCGCTCACGGACACCGGCCGCGGCCAGTCCCGCCATCAGCGGATTGCCGGCGTTGACATAGAACGCGGCGATGCTCTGGAAGCCGCTGTTGCCCGGCGACACACCGTGCAGCGGCTGGTCGATCGCGACCATCGCATTGCAGACCCCGCGCTGGGCGAGGGTCGCCGAGATCGCCAGACCGTCGGTCCGGTTGCGGGTAATGCCGTGCTGGAAGATGGTCAGCGGCCAGCCGGATTCCGGCTTGACGCATTCCGATGCGGCATTCGGCACCGTCATCAATACCGGTACCCGCACCGTCGCGTTGGCGACCGGGAACGGGTTGTAGGCCGTGATGTTGGTCGACGTCGGATCGAGGCCGAACTGGTTGAACGGCGGCACGTAGCCACCCGGCGCGGCCTTCCAGAAGCCGGTCAGCGGACCGGTCGGATTCTCGGCGGACGGCGGCACCAGGTAGTACGGCAGCGCGATGAAACCGACGTAGATGTCGGCGATCGGGTCGAGGCCGACCGCGGCCGTGTTCAGGCCGGTCGGCACCAGCAGCGTCTGCCCCGGCTGCACCTGCGAGCGAACCGCCTGCAGAACCTTGGTGATCGACTGGGTCGTGAACACCCACGACAGCACGACGTCGTCACGGGCGATGCCGGCCCCCTGCGCGGCCAGCAGGTGGGTGTTGGTCAACTGGCGCAGCGGCTCCAGCGCACAGGCGGTCGCCGACGGCAGCAGCGGATCGGTGCTCTGGCCGTTGGCGCACAGCGCGGTCGGCCGCTTGGCCAGGAAGTAGGCCTGGTCCGGCGTCGCATTGTTGCCGGCGGCGTCGCTGATCGTGTCGGTCAGCACCACCAGATACGAGGTCAGTTCCTTCAGCGGCGTGGTCGGCACGATCGCCAGCGTGCGGCCGGTCGGATCGCTCGGTGCCAGCGCGGTGACGAACTGGCTGCCCGGCTGCAGTTCGCCGACGATGCCGGTGACCGCACCGCCCGGTCCGCTCAGCGTCACCTCGAACACCCGCACGCTGTTGCCCGGGACGATGGTCGCGGCGGCCGGCGGGTTGCTGAAGTTCGCCGACCACGGAGCCACCGTGCTCCATCCGTCGAGCGCGTTCAGCGCCACCGACGGATCCCCGAAGTTGGCCGGGTTGGCGACCGGGATGTTCAGCGTCAGGTCGGTGGTGCCGGAAAACAGCAGATTGTTCGGCAGCGGGATCACGCCGGCCGACGGGTCGAAGCGCGCGGTCAGCACGCCGGTCACCGGAGTGCCGTCGTTGTTGGTCGCTGGCGGCGCATCCACCGCACGCGAACTGTTGCTTGAGCCGCCGCACGCCGCTAGCACCAGCGACGCAAGCACCGCGGACAGGGTCAATCGAGCCTGCATGATCGTTTCCTTGTTCCGGAAATCGGGGAGGATTCGCGCGGCCATCATAGGGAGCGGCTGAACGCGAACGCAACGGCGACTGTACGCGAGCGAATGGGTGGTGTGAAAGGGCCGAAGCACGCTGTTGCACTGCAGCATCGAACATGCAATTGGTGCACCCGTCAGTGCAGGAAACATCACGGACGTCACGGTGCTGCGAAACCATCGCCGCAGGTTCCAATGTCGTCCGCCGCGATGCACCATGCCGCGCATGCACTCGACTCCCGCGGCCATCGGCCACCGGCCGTTCGGCGCCACCGGGCTGCAGGTTTCCGAACTCGGACTGGGCTGCGCCAGCTACTGGGGCATGGCGCGTTTCCCCGAGCGCGATGCGATCGCGCTGGTGCAGGCGGCACTCGATCTCGGCATCACCGTGTTCGACACCGGCGCCAGCTACTCGGGCGGCAATGCCGAGCCGCGTCTCGGCCGCGCGCTGCGCGGACACGACGTCGATCGGCTGCTGGTGTCGAGCAAGGCCGGCACCGAGCTCGATCGACGCGGACGGCTGCACAAGGACTTCTCGCCGCCGTCGATCCGCGCCAGCGTCGAACGCAGCCTGCGCCGACTGCAGTTGCCGGTGCTGCCGTTGCTCTACCTGCACGGCTGTCCGCCGCGGCAATGGAACGACGACCTGCGCCGCTGCCTGGACGACCTGAAGCAGGCCGGCCTGATCCGCTGGGCCGGTCTGAACAGCTTCGACCCGGCGGCACTGGACGCCGCAGTCGAGGAACCGATGTTCGATGCCGTGATGCTCGACTACAACGTGCTGCGACCGCAGCGTGCAGCGTCGATCGGCCGGCTGGCCGATGCCGGCAAGGCGGTGGTGGCCGGCACCAGCCTGGCGCGCGCAGGTTTCGCGTTGCATCCGCTGCGGATCCGCCGCACCACCGATATCTGGTACTGGATGCGCGCGCTGGCGACCAGCCGTGCCGATCTGCTCGCTGCGCAGCGGCTGCGCTTCCTGAACCGGGTCGAGGGCTGGAGCGCAGCGCAGTTGGCGCTGCGTCACGTGCTCGATCATCCGCGTCTGAGCTGTGCGATGTTCGGCACCACCCGGCTCGCCCATTTGCAGCAGAACGTCGCAGTGTCGGGGCGTTCGATGCCGGCCGACGTGGCCGGGCGGATCAGCGCGGCGCAGCGGCGGATGGCGAGCTGACATGCCATCCGGCCACTCCGATCCGCAGGTCGTCGCGGCAGCCGAACCCGATGTGGCCGTCGCACCGGGCGCCGCCTGGCGCGTACTCGCCGGCCCGCTGGCGGCGCTGCTCGGTCACGCGCTGTGTGACCGCTCCGGATTGCCACCGGCGGTCGCGCTGACCGTTGCGGTGACGCTGTGGTGCGCGGTCTGGTGGATGCTCGAAGCGGTGCCGCATGCAATCACTGCGCTGCTGCCGCTGGCGCTGTTCCCGCTGTTCGGCGTGCTGACGCCGAAGCAGGTCGCGGAAGCCTACGGCAACGAACTGATCCTGCTGCTGGCCGGCGGATTCATGCTGTCGACCGCGTTGCAGGCCAACCAGGCACACCGGCGGCTGGCGCTCGGGATGGTGCGACTGTTCGGCGGCCGCAGCGGCCGCAGCCTGATCTACGGCTTTGCTGCAGCGGCCGGACTGGTGTCGATGTGGATCTCCAATACCGCGACGACGCTGATGCTGCTGCCGGTCGCGATGGCGGTGCTGGAACGCTATCCGGACCGCCGGCTGGCCACACCGCTGGTGCTAGCGATCGCCTACGCCGCCAGCATCGGCGGTCTCGGTACGCCGATCGGGTCGCCACCGAATCTGGTTTTCATGCAGGTCTACGGCCAGACCACCGGGCAGACCCCGACTTTCACCGACTGGATGGCGTTCGGTCTGCCGACGGTGGTGCTGTTCCTGCCGCTGACGGCGTGGTGGCTGGCGCGCCGGCTGCGCGATGCGCCGGCCGCCGAGCTGCCGGCGCTCGGACCGTGGCAGCCGGGCGAGCGGCGCGTGCTGATCGTGTTCGCGCTGGTCGCGCTGGCCTGGGTCACGCGCGGCGAACCGTTCGGTGGCTGGCGCAGTTGGCTCGCGCTGCCCGCCGCCAACGACGCCAGCGTCGCGCTGCTCGGGGTGGTCGCGATGGCGCTGGTCCCGAACGGCCGCGGCGGTCGACTGCTGGACTGGCCGCAGGCCGAGCGGATTCCGTGGGGCGCGCTGATCCTGTTCGGCGGCGGCATCGCGATCGCCTCGGCATTCCAGTCTTCCGGTTTGTCGACACTGCTGGCCGAGCAGATGCGCGACTGGTTCGCGTTGCCGCTGCTGCTGCGGATCGCGTTGATTGCCGCGGCGATCAGCCTGATGTCGGAGATCACCAGCAACACCGCCACCGCGGTGCTGGCGATGCCGATCCTGGCCGCTGCCGGCGTCGCGCTCGGCATCGATCCGGCGCTGTTGATGGTGCCGGCCGTGCTGTCGGCGAGCTGCAGTTTCATGTTGCCGGTCGGCACGGCGCCGAATGCGATCGCGTTCGGCAGCGGATGCGTGCCGGCACGGGCGATGCTGCGGCACGGCGCGATGCTGAACCTGATCGGCGTGCTGGCGGTCACTGCGGTCAGCTACGTCGTGCTGGGCTGAACGGCCTGCTGTCGGAATGGATTCCGGTTGAACGCGTCGCGCGCGCCGCATCTGCTCGTCATCCCGGCCCTTCGACAGGCTCGGGACAGGCCGGCCTTCGGCCGCGCCGGGATCCATATGGTTCGCGCATTGGGTCGTTCCGAATGCAGATTCAAGATGGATCCCGGCTTTCGCCTGGCTTTCGCCGGGATGACGGTGTCGCGAGATTCGACGCCAGGCATGTTCCCCGGCCAGCAGTGCGACTGAACGGCAACACCTCGCCTCGCCACCGGCCGCGCCAGCCGGCTACGGTAAACTGCGCGGCCACGCCCGCCGACCGTTACGCACAAGGACGTCGATGCTCGAGGCCCTGCTTGCCACCCCATTCGCGCTCAGCGCACTGATCGCGCTGTCCGGCGGCCTGTCGCGCCGGACGATCGCCTGGTTGTCCGGCCTCGCCCCGCTGATCGGGCTGATCCTGCTCGCGCTGCTGACCCCGGCGGTGCTGGCCGGCGCGACGCCGGCGGTGCTGCATCCGTGGATTCCGCAGGCCGGCCTTGCGTTGTCGCTGCGGCTCGATGGGCTGGCCTGGATGTTCGCGCTGCTGGTGCTCGGCATCGGCGGCCTGATCGTGCTGTACGCCGCCTACTACCTCGCTCCGCAGGATTGCGCGCGGCGCTTCTTCGCCTGCCTGTTGCTGTTCATGGGCGCGATGCTCGGCATCGTGCTGGCCGGAAACCTGTTGCTGCTGGTGGTGTTCTGGGAGCTGACCAGCATCAGTTCGTTCCTGCTGATCGGCTACTGGTTCCATCGCGGCGATGCCCGCGAGGGCGCACAGATGGCGTTGACGCTGACCGGCATGGGCGGGCTCGCGCTGCTGGCCGGCGTGCTGCTGATCGGCCGCGTCGTCGGCAGTTACGAACTGGACGTCGTGCTGCAGTCCGGCGATCTGCTGCGTGGTCATGCGCTGTACCCGTGGGCGACCGGACTGGTCCTGCTCGGGGCATTCACCAAGAGCGCGCAGTTTCCGTTCCAGTTCTGGTTGCCGCATGCGATGGCGGCGCCGACGCCGGTGTCGGCCTACCTGCATTCGGCCACGATGGTGAAGGCCGGCGTGTTCCTGCTGGCGCGGATCCATCCGGCGCTGTCGGGCACCGATCTGTGGTTCTTCGTGGTCAGCGGGATCGGCGCGACGACCTTGCTGGTCGGTGCCTGGAAGGCGATCTTCCAGCATGACCTCAAGGGTCTGCTGGCGTACTCGACGATCTCGCACCTGGGACTGATCACGCTGCTGTTCGGGCTGTCGTCGCCGCTGGCGGTGGTCGCCGGCCTGTTCCACATCCTCAACCACGCGACGTTCAAGGCGTCGCTGTTCATGGCCGCCGGCATCATCGACCACGAATGCCACACGCGCGACCTGCGCCGCCTGCATGGCCTGCTGAAACTGATGCCCTACACCAGCCTGCTGGCGATCGTCGCCGCGCTGGCGATGGCCGGCATTCCGCTGCTGAACGGTTTCCTGTCGAAGGAGATGTTCTTCGCGCTGGCGCTCGAGATCGACGAGCACGAAGGGATGCGCTGGGCGATCAGCATCAGCGCGCTGCTGGCCGGCGTGTTCGGCGTCGCCTACAGCCTGCGCTTCGTCCACTCGGTGTTCTTCGGCGACCCGTCGAGGATGGAGCATCACCCGCATGAGCCGCCGCGCTGGATGCGGATTCCGGTCGAGATCCTGGTGCTGCTGTGTCTTGCGGTCGGCGTGGTGCCGGCACTGACGATCGGCCCGGTGCTGCAGACCGCGGTGATCGGCACGCTGGGCACGGCACCCGACTACAGCCTGCATGTCTGGCACGGCTTCACGCCGGCGCTGTGGATGAGCGTCGGCGGCGTGCTCGGCGGCGTTGCGCTGTACGCCGGGTTGCGTCGTTTCACCGACCTGCACGCCGACCTCCGACACTCGCTCGGACGGCGGCTGTTCCTGTGGACGATCGACCGACTGCGGCGGCTCGCCGGCGTGCTGACCGACGCGATCGAGAACCGCAACCTGCAGCGCTATCTGCTGCTGATGGTGCTGGCGACGCTGCTGCTCGGCGTTGCGCCGCTGCTCGACGCGAGCCTGCTGGCCGGCAGCAGCAGCGGCGGCCAGCCGCTGCCGGTACTCGGCTGGGGCCTGTGGCTGTCGCTGCTGGCGACGCTGGCATTCGCGCTGCGGCTGCGCCGGCAGCGGCTTGCCGCGGTGATCGTGATCGGCGGCGTCGGCACGCTGGTCAGCATGACCTTCGTGTTCCTGTCGGCGCCGGACCTCGCGCTGACCCAGTTGCTGGTCGAGATGGTCACGGTCGCGCTGATCCTGCTCGCAATGGGCTACCTGCCGGCCGAGAGCCCGCGCGAGGAATCGGCCCCGCGGCGGCTGCGCGACGGACTGATCGCGCTGGCGGCGGGCGGCGGCGTCGCCGCGCTGGTCTACGCGATCCTGACCCGGCCGTTCGACACGGTATCGGAGTCGATGCTGCTCGAATCGCTGCCGGGCGGCGGTGGCACCAATGTCGTCAACGTGATCCTGGTCGACTTCCGCGGCTTCGATACGCTCGGCGAAATCACCGTGTTCGGCGTGGCCGGGCTGCTGGTGCATGCGCTGCTGCGCCGCGCGCGGCTGCACCCGGAACGCGGCCCGCCGTTGCCGCCGGATCCGCTGACGATGCCGCGGGTGATCGCGAACCTGCTGTTCCCGCTCGGCATCGCGGTATCGCTGTACCTGTTCCTGCGCGGCCACAACGAACCGGGCGGCGGATTCATCGCCGGCCTGGTGCTGGCGGTGCCGCTGCTGCTGCAGTATCTGGTCGCCGGCACTCGCTTTGTCGAGCACCGGCTCGGCTTCAACTACGTGCGTGCGATCGGCATCGGGCTGCTGCTGGCCGGCGCGACCGGCGTCGGCAGTTGGCTGTTCGGCCGGCCGTTCATGACCAGTTGGCACGACCACCTGCACCTGCCGTGGCTGGGCGATCTGCCGCTGGCCAGTGCGATGGCATTCGACGCCGGCGTCTATTTCGTCGTGTTCGGCAGTTGCATGCTGGCGCTGTCGATGCTCGGCGACGTCCGCGCACCGGTCGCCAGGGAGGGCGGGAAATGATGGAGTTCGCGATCGCGACCGGTATCGGCGCGATGGTCGCGGCCGGCGTCTGGCTGTTGCTGCGAGCACGCACGTTCGATGTCGTGCTGGGCCTGACGCTGATCTCGTACGCGGTCAACCTGCTGATCTTCTCGATGGGCCGGCTGGCGGTCGGCAAGCCGCCGGTGCTGCGTGACGGACTGGCGCCGACGCTGGCCAATCACGTCGATCCGCTGCCGCAGGCATTGGTGCTGACCGCGATCGTGATCGGCTTCGCGATGACCGCGGTGCTGCTGGTGGTGGCGGTGCGCTCGCGCGGCGACAACGGCAGCGACCACGTCGACGCCCGCGAGCCACCGGAGCCACGCGCATGAATGGTCATCTGGCGATCCTGCCGATCATCGTTCCGTTCGTTGCCGGCGGCCTGATCCTGCTGGTCGAGCGCGGCGGCATCGGCCTGCAGCGTGGCATCGCGTTCGCTGCGACGCTGACGCAACTGCTGCTGGCGATCGCGCTGATCCAGGCCGCCGACAGCGGCGTGGTCGGCGCCTACCTGGTCGGCGACTGGCCGGCCCGGCTCGGCATCGCGCTGGCAGTCGACCGGCTGACCGCGATCATGCTGCTGACCACCGCCAGCCTCGGCTGCGCCGGCCTGCTGTATGCCGGCGGCGGCTGGGACCGCCGCGCGCCGCATTTCCACGCGCTGTTCCAGATCCAGTTGATGGGCCTGAACGGCGCCTACCTGACCGCCGACCTGTTCAACCTGTTCGTGTTCTTCGAGGTGCTGCTGATCGCCTCGTACGGGCTGATGCTGTCCGGCGGCCGGGCGGCGCGGATGCGCGCCGGGCTGCATTACGTCGCGTTCAACATCACCGCATCGGCCTTGTACCTGATCGCGGTCGGGCTGTTGTACGGCCTGCTCGGCGCGCTGAACATGGCCGAGATGGCCGAGCGAATCGCCGCTGCGCCGGCCGCCAACCTGCCGCTGATCGCGGCCGCCGGCGGCCTGCTGTTGATCGTGTTCGCCGCCAAGGCGGCGTTGTTCCCGCTGTCGCTGTGGCTGCCGGAAACCTATGCCCGGACGCCGGCGCCGGTGGTGGCGCTGTTCGCGGTCATGACCAAGCTCGGCGTCTATGCGGTGCTGCGCGTGTACAGCCTGCTGTTCGGCCCCGAGGCCGGTCCGCTGGCCGGCCACGTCTGGCCGTGGGTGCTCGGCGCCGCGGCGCTCGGCCTGCTGCTGGCGTCGTTCGGCGCGCTGGCCGCCGGCACGCTGCGCCGCCTGGCCGGCTACCTGACGATCGGCTCGGCGGCGACGCTGTTCCTCGCGGTCGGGCTGGCCGAGCCGGGTGTGCTCGGTGCGGCGCTGTACTACCTGATGCACAGCGCCGGGATCGGCGCCGCGCTGTTCCTGCTCGCCGACCTGATCCGGCGCCAGCGGCTGCAGGCCGGCGACAGCCTGCTGGCATTGGACCGGATCGGGCCGAACGCGCTGCTCGGCGGGCTGTTCATGATCGCTGCGGTGTCGATGGTCGGGCTGCCGCCGCTGTCCGGTTTCATCGGCAAGTTTGCGCTGCTCGATGCAATGCCCGCGGCGGCCGCCGGCTGGCTGTGGCCGCTGATCCTGATCAACAGCCTGTTCGCGCTGATCGCGTTTGCACGCGCCGGCAGCCACCTGTTCTGGCAGAGCGGTACCGTTGCCGCCGGTAGTGCGGCCCTGGCGCCGGCGCCGAAGCGGATCGAATGGCTGGCGGTGGTGCTGCTGCTGGCGTCCGGCATCGGGCTCAGCGTCGCCGCGCAGCCGGTACTGCGTTACACCGGCGCCGCCGCCGAACAGGTGCTGTCGCCGTCCGGCTACCGCGACGCCCTGTTGCAGGCGCGCGCCGGCAAGGGAGACAGCCAGCCATGAACCGTTTCATCCCATCGCGGCCGCTGGCACTCGCGGTGTTCCTGTTGTGGCTGCTGCTCGAGGGCGAGTTCGGCCTCGGCGCGCTGCTGTTTGCACTGCTGCTGGCGCTGGTGCTGCCGCTGCTCGGCGAACCGCTGCGCCATTCGCGGGCGCGGATGCAACGACCGGGCACCGCACTGCGGCTGGCCGGCGTCGTGCTGTGGGACATCGTCGTTTCGAACATCGAGGTCGCGCGGCTGGTGCTCGGGCGGCAGTCGCGGATCCATCCCGGCTTCGTCGTCGTGCCACTCGATCTGACCAACGACCACGGCATCACCGCGCTGGCCGGCATCATCACGTTGACGCCGGGCACGGTCAGCGCCGAGCTGTCGGCGGACCGCCGCGCGCTGCTGGTGCACTGCCTGAACCTGACCGATCCGGCGGCGACCGTCGCGCAGATCAAGCAGCGCTACGAAGCCCCGCTGAAGGAGATCTTCCCGTGATCGACATCGCGCTCGACGTCGCGCTCGCGCTGGTCGGCGTGGCGATGCTGATGAACCTGGTCCGCCTGTTCATCGGCCCGGCCGCCGCCGACCGGATCCTGGCACTGGACACCTTGAACATCAACGCGATCGCGCTGCTGGTGCTGTTCGGCATGAAGCTGCGCAGCCAGGTCTTCTTCGAAGCCGCACTGATCATCGCGCTGCTCGGTTTCGTCGCGACCATCGCGCTGTCGAAGTTCGTCGCCCGCGGGGACATCATCGAATGACGCTGCTGATCGAACTGCTGTTCGTCGCGCTGCTCGCGGTTGGCGCGTTCTTCTCGCTGGTCGGTTCGATCGGCCTGCTGCGGCTGTCGGATTTCATGCGCCGACTGCACGGGCCGACCAAGGCAACCACGCTCGGCGTCGGCGGCGTGCTGCTGGCGTCGATCCTGTTCCACGCCTTCGTGCTCGACCGCTTCACGCTGCGTGAGCTGCTGATCACGGTGTTCCTGTTCCTGACCGCGCCGATCAGCGCACACATGCTGGCCAAGGCGGCGCTGGCGAGCGACCGCACGCTGCGCGAGTCGGCTGGCGCGCCCGAGCGCGACGACCCGCCGCAATCCTGAGCGCGCCGCGGCCCGCGGGCCGGATCCGGTCAGGCGCCGCTCGACATCACCTGCCAGCCGGTGAAGGCGACGAACGCGGTCAGCAGCAGGGCGCCTTCCCAGCGCTCCATCCGCAGCCCGCGACGCAGGATCGGATACAGCAGCAGCGACAGGCCGATCATCACCGGCATCTCGGTCCAGCGCAGCGACTCGGCGACCGGCAACGGGTGGATCGCGGCGGTGGTGCCGAGGATCAGCAGCACGTTGAACAGGCACGAGCCGACCACGTTGCCGACCGCGATGTCGTTCTGGCCGCGCCAGGCGGCGAGCAGCGATGACGCGAGCTCCGGCAGCGAGGTGCCGATCGCGACCACGGTCAGGCCGATCACCAGTTCGCTCATGCCCCACTGCCGGGCCAGCGCAACCGCAGAATCCACCATCAGGTCCGCCCCGAACAGCAGCACCGCGAGTCCGAGCAGCAGCTTGGCGATGTTGCGTTTCAGCCGTGGCCGGCGCAACGCGACGTCGCCGAACTCCTGCTGCACGGTGTCCGGCTCGTCGCGGGCGGTGCGTGCCACGTAGGTCAGCAGGCCGACGAACCCCGTTAGCAGCAGGATCGCGTCGCCGCGCCCCAGCGTACGGTCGAGGCACAACACCCACAGCAGCCCGGCGACCAGGATCATCAGCGGCGCTTCTACCCGGATCAGCCGCATGTGCACGACCAGCGGCGCGATCAGCGCCGACAGGCCGAGGATCAGGCCGATGTTGGCGATGTTGCTGCCGACCACGTTGCCGAGCGCGAGGTCGTAGCTGCCGCGCAGCGCCGCCGACAGGTTGACGGCGAGTTCGGGCGCCGAAGTGCCGAAGCCGATGATGACCAGACCGACCACGAACGGGCTGATGCCGTAGCGCAGCGCGACACCCGACGCACCGCGCAGGAATCCGTCGGTGCCGAAGATCAACAGGACCAGGCCGAGGCCGAACCACAGCAGCGGTGACAACATGGGCGACATTCGGAAGCCGGGCGAACAGAGCCGGCCATTCTAGCCAGCAGCCTGGGGAGCGTCGCCTGTACCGTCGCTGTGCTGCGCCCGGCCGAGGCCGGCGCGCTGCCAGGCGTCGGCGATCGCGGTCTGTGCCGCACCGATTGCCGGCGCGTCGGTGACCAGCCGCGGCCGGCCATCGAGGCTGCAGTCGAGCGCCCGCCCGAGCAGCTCGGCGTGGGCGTCGAGCAGTGCCGCGCACTGCGCCGTGCTGATCGCGCCGCCGGCGGCAAGCCGCTCCAGCACGTCCGGGGTGCGGGTCAGCCGCAACAGTTCCGGATGCTGTGCCGCCTGCGACAGTACCTCGGCCTGCAGCAGGAATTCGAGATCGACCAGGCCGCCGGGGCCCTGCTTCAGGTCGAAGCGATCGCCGCCCGATCGATCGAGTTCGCCGCGCATCCGCTGGCGCATGCCGGCGACGTCACGGCGGACCTGTTCCGGATCGCGCGGCTGGCCCAGAACTTCGTCGCGCACGGCGTCGAAGCCGGCGCTGACGGCCGGATCGCCGGTGACCAGCCGCGCCCGCACCAGCGCCTGGTGTTCCCAGGTCCAGGCACGGCTGCGCTGGTAGTCGGCAAAGCTGTGCAGACCGGTCAGCAGCAGGCCCTTGGCGCCGTCCGGGCGCAGCCGCAGGTCGACGTCGTAGAGCCGGCCGGCCGGGGTCAGCGTCGACAGCAGGGCGAGCAGCTTCTGCACCGCGCGCAGCCGGTAGCGGGTGGCGTCGATCGGCCGCGGGCCGTCGCTGTCGCCGTCGACCGCGTCGTCGAACAGGAACACCAGGTCGAGATCGGACGTGAAGCCGAGTTCGAGCCCGCCGAGGCTGCCGTAGCCGACGATCGCCAGACCGGCCAGCGGACCGGCGCCGGGCAGCCGGCCGTGCTGCCGTTCGAGTTCGAGCAGCGCCAGCGGCAGCAACGCGCGCAGCACCTCGTCGGCGAGCTCGGCGAGCTGCCGGGCGCTGTCGGCCGCCGGCTGACGCCGGAACAGCGCTGCCTGCGCGATCCGGAACGCGATGCTCTGGCGGGTTTCGACCAGCGCCAGCAGCCGCGCCTCGATGTCGTCGTCCGGCGCTGCGGCCAGCGCCTGCGCGATCTCGCCGGCGATCTGCGCGCGGTCCGGCAGCTCCGGCGCGGCGCGCGGATCGAGCAGGTCGTCGAGCAGCAACGGATGCGCCGCGAGCCGTTCGGCCAGCAGCGCACTGCGGCCCATCACGTCGACCAGCCGCTTCAGCGCGTCGGGCTGTTCGTCGAGCAGCGCCAGATAGCTCGCCCGACGCAGGATCGCATGCAGCAGGCGCAACAGCCGCTCCAGCGTGACGACCGGTTCGTGGCTGCGCGCGGCACCGGCCAGCAGCGCCGGCAACACCCGGTCGAGGCGCGCCCGTGCCCGTTCGGTCAGCGCCTGCACGCCGGGGCTGCGGACCAGATCGAGCAGCCGCGCATGCATGCCGGCGGCGTCGGCGATACCGGCGGCCTCGAGTTCGGCGGCATCGGCACCGGCGTCGATCCGCCGCCAGTACTCGGAGAACGCGACGGCGTCGCCGTGCGGCGCGCGGCGGCGCGCCTCGAACACGTCGGCGAACTCGCGCTGCACGATCGCGCGGTGGCGATCGAGTTCGGCCGCCAGTGCATCCCAGTCGGCAAAGCCGAGCCCGAACGCGATCCGCTGCCGGACCAGCGGATCCTCCGGCAGACAATGCACCTGCTCGTCGCGCAGCATCTGCAGCCGGTTCTCGAGCCGGCGCAGGAACCGGTAGGCCGGTTCGAGACGGCTGGCCTGGGCCGCCGTCAGATGCCCGTGCCCGACCAGCCGCGCCAGCGTCGGCAGCAGGCTGGATTGCCGCAGCTCCGGTTCACGACCGGCGCGGATCAGTTGCAGCAACTGGACGATGAATTCGATCTCGCGGATGCCGCCGGGACCGAGCTTCAGATGCTCGGCCAGGTCGCGGCGCTGCACTTCCGCTTCGATCAGCCCCTTCATCTCGCGCAGTCCCTCGAACGCGGTGTAGTCGAGGTAACGGCGGTACACGAACGGCCGCAGCGTATCGAGCAGCCGCGCGCCGGCCGCGCGGTCGCCGGCGATCGGCCGGGCCTTGATCCAGGCGTAGCGTTCCCAGTCGCGGCCGTCGCGCTGGAAATACTGCTCCATCGCACCGAACGACATCGCCAGCCGGCCGGCCTTGCCGAACGGCCGCAGCCGCATGTCGACGCGGAAGCCGAAGCCGTCCGCGGTGACGTCGTCGAGCAACTGGATCAGCCGCTGGCCGGCGCGCTGGAACCAGCTTTCATTGTCGAGTGGGCGCTCGCCGTCGCTGTGCCCGGATTCGGCGTACGCGAACACGAGGTCGACGTCGGACGAGAAATTCAGCTCGGCGCCGCCGAGCTTGCCGAGCGCCAGCACGACCAGCCGCTGCGGCTGCCCGTGGCGATCGCAGGGCCGGCCGTGGCGCGCCGCGAGGCTGCCCTCGATCGCGACCAGCGCCTGTTCGATGCAGTGCTCGGCCAGCCACGAACTGGCGGCCAGGGTCGCTTCCAGCGACGCGCCATCGAGTACGTCGGCGGCGATCAGCGCGAGGCTGTGGGCATGACGGAATTGCCGCAGGCGGGCCGGCCAGGCCGACTCGTCTTCCGGCGCCAGCTCCAGCCGCGACGGCGGCGAGCGCAGGCTCGCCCAGCACGCCGGCTGGCGGCGCAGGCGCTCGAAGGCGTAGTCGCTGGCGGCCAGCAGCGCCGCCAGCTCGGCCTCCTGCACCGGCGGCAGCTCGCCGAGTCCGGCCTCGCGCAGCGCCTGCCGGCGCGTCCGCAGCAGATCGGCGACGCCGTCAGGGATCGCGATCGCCATGGCTGCCGGACCTACAGCACCAGCCAGGTCGCCAGGCCGAGGAAGCAACCGAGACTGACGATGTCGGTGGCGGTGGTCAGCAGGATCGCCGAGGCATTGGCCGGATCGGCGCCGATCCGCTGCAGCCCGACCGGCACCAGCGCGCCGAGCAGGCCGGACAACGCGCAACTGAGCGCCATCGCGGTCAGCGTCGCGAACGCCAGCATCAGCGGATCGCCGCTGGCGTCGCGCTGGGCCAGGAAATACATCGCCGCCGCCGCCAGCAGGCCGGTCGCGAGGCCGTTCAGCAGACCGACCCAGCACTCCTTCGCCGCCAGCCGCGCGACCGGCACCGTGCGCAGCTCGCCGAGCGTCATGCCACGCAGTGTGACCGCCATCGACTGCGCGCCGAGATTGCCGGACTGGCCGGCCAGCACCGGCAGGAACATCGCCAGCACGACCAGCTTCTCGATCGAATCCTCGAACAGCCCGACCACCGCACCGACCAGGAACACCGTCAGCAGGTTGATCTGCATCCACGGATGGCGCGACATGAAGCTGCGCCGCCACGGCGTCGCGATCCGTTCCTCCTTCTCGACACCGACCATCGAGCCGGCCTGCGCCGAGATCTCGAACGCCTGTTGCTCGAACAATGCCTGCCCGCGCACCATGCCGACCAGCGTGCCGTCGCTCTCGCAGACCGGGTAGACCGGAAAATGCCGGGTCACGACCGCCCGCATCGCGTCGACCAGCGGCATGCCCGGATGCAGGCTGTACGGATTGGCGATCATGATCGCGTCGAGCGGCTGCTGGCGGTCGGCATACAGCAGCTCGCGGAATGCGACCACGCCGAGCAGCCGTTCGGCGGCATCGACGACGAACAGATAGACGACCAGCCGGCGGGTCACGATCTCGCGCAGCTCGTCGATCGCATCGGCAACCCGGGTGCCGCTCAGGAACACCGCCGGAGGATCCTCCAGCAGGCGGCCGACACAGCCTTCCGCGTAGCGCTGCGCATCGGTCCAGTCGGTGCCCGGCGGGGCGACGTCGAGGATCCGCTGGCGCAGTTCCGGCGCCATCGCGGCCAGGATGCTGGTCGCCCGGCCGACCGGCATCGCGGCCAGCAGCGCGGCCGCCTCGAGCGGGTCGATCTGGCGCAAGCGGTCGGTGGCGGTGTGGGCGTCGAGCCCGGACAGGTCGGTGACGGGCGGCGGCGGTGCGGTCATGAGTCGATTCTGGTCGAGGATCGGCGGCAGCGGCACGGAGGCTGCCCGGCGGCCGTTGGATCGGCCGCCCGCCATTATGCCGACCCGCAACGGCAAATCCGCGTCAACGCATGATCGGTGGCACCGGCCCCCTGCCGAAGCGCGCTGCTGGCCGCGACGAAATCCGTCGCAATGCCGCGCAATGGCGCCCCGCATGCAAACACGCATGGCGCCGCCCGCTGTATTCCGGGGAAGCGCGACACCGTCATCCCGGCAAAGGCCAGGCGAAGGCCGGGATCCATCTTGGTTCTGCTTTCGGAACCCATGGAGGAAGACACATGGGATCCCGGCGTTCGCCCACTGCTGTCGGCGGAATTACGACGACAGCGTCGTCAAGGATCTTGCCGCTGCTCGTCGCCCCCGCGAAGGCGGGGGCCCAGCGACTTGCACCCGCAACACGGCACTCCCGCGCCTTCGCGGGGCGACGACAAGCGGATCATCGCCTCGCGTGATGGCCACGCGCGTCCGCAGCGTTCGGGGAAGTTTCCCCGGACGGCAGCGCGCCGTCGCGGGAATCCGGTGTTGCAGCGAACGGCGGCCTCAGTCCTGCACGGCGCGCGCCGCGTTGACCCGGCCGTGGCCGAAATGGACGTCGTTGCCCGGCATGCTGCCGACGGCATCGGCGGTCTGCTTCAGGATTGCCTCGACCTGCGCCGGCGAGATGTTGCCGCCGTGCTTGCCGTAGATCAGCGCCGCGACGCCGGACACATGCGGCGCCGCCATGCTGGTGCCGCCCGACCAACCCCAGCCGCCCATCGTCGTGCTGAGCACCAGGTCGAATGCCCAGCACGGCGCGAGCACGAAGAACGCACAGTTCTCGTTGCCCGGGTAGGCCGCGTCGCCGCCCGGCGCGGCGAGGTCGATCAGCGAACGGCCGTAGTTCGTGTAGCTCGCGACGCCGTCGAGCGGGGTGTTCAGCGGATCCAGTGCCCAGCCGGTCGGGGCGCTGGCGGAGACCGCCAGCACGCCCGGCAGCTCGGCCGGGAAGGCGCGCAGGTTGTAGCGCGCGCAGTCGCCTTCGTCGTCGCAGATCTCGACGCCGGAGGCGTGGTCGAAATCGATGCCGTCGTTGCCGGCCGAGGTCACCACCAGGGCGCCTTGCTGCCGCGCATAGCGGGTGGCGCGCGCGGTCGCGTTGACCAGCTCGGCGACTTCCGCACCGCCGATCGGCAGGCCGCCGTAGACGCCGAGACTCATGTTGATCACATGCGCGCCGTGGTCGGTCGCATGGACGATGCCGCCGATGATGCCGCCGAAGCTGCCGCTGCCGGTCACCGCCGACAGCACCTTGACCGGAATGATCTGCGCCTGCGGCGCGATGCCGATCGAACCGCCGTCGTTCAGCGCCGCCGCGACGGTGCCGGCGACGTGCGTGCCATGGCTGCTGCCGCTGACGTTGCAGGCGGTCTCGCCCGGCACGAACGAAGCAGCGTCGGCCAGCAGAAGGTTCGGCTGCAGGTCCGGATGATTGCAGCGGACCCCGCTGTCGAGCACCGCGACCCGCGCGCCGGCACCGAGATAGCCCTGGTTCCAGGCCCCGGCCGCATCGATCGCGGTATGGCCCCATTGCAGGTTGTTCAGCCAGTCGCCGCCGGCGAAGAACGGCGGATTGGCGAACTCGGCGTCGATCTCGAGCGGTTCGATCAGATCGAACGGCAGCAGCATGTCGGCGACCACCGAGCGCAGGCCCGGCAGCCGGGCGGCGCGCGCGGCGAAGTCGGCGTCGTCCGCCGCGACGATCGCGACGCCGATCTGCGGCAGCGACAGGCTGATGCGGCCACCGAGCGCTTCCAGGCGCTGCTCGGTCCTGCGGTCGAGCATGCCGCCCTGGGCCTGCACGACGTAACTGGCGGCCTCGGCGGCGGAGACCAATGCGAACGAACACAGCGCGGCCGAGACGGCCTGGGCAAGAATCTTCATTGCGGCGTCCTTGGTGTTCTTCTGGAAGGGGGATCGCCGCGAAGTCGTGACGTACGTCACGATTCGACGCGACACCGGGCATGCTCGTCCGTGCCGGCGGCCCCGTCAATGCCACTTTTTCCGCCGGTGGGGCACGCTTCAGGTATGAGCCGCGTGCACAGCTTTC
Source organism: Lysobacteraceae bacterium (assembly GCA_041687455.1). Classification (GTDB taxonomy): domain Bacteria; phylum Pseudomonadota; class Gammaproteobacteria; order Xanthomonadales; family Xanthomonadaceae; genus JAWLBY01. The sequence continues at coordinate 42,895 of JAWLBY010000013.1, forward strand.
CCCCGGTCGAAACCGCCGCTGCCCGCGTGCTGGTGCTCGGCAGCATGCCGGGCGCAGCATCGCTGGCCGCCGGCCGCTACTACGCGCATCCGCGCAATCTGTTCTGGCCGATCATGGGCGCGCTGATCGGCGCCGGCCCGCAGCAGCCGTACCCGGAACGGCTGCGGATCGTCCGCGACTCCGGCATCGCGCTGTGGGAGACGCTGGCCTCCTGCGTGCGGCCCGGCAGCCTCGATGCCTCGATCGAGCCCGGATCGGTGCAGGTCAACGACTTCGACGGATTCTTCGCCAGCCATCCGCAGTTGCGCTGCATCGCCTTCAACGGCGGCAGCGCGGCGCGCTACTTCCGCCGCCACGTCCAGCCGCAGGTGGCGACCGACCACCTGAGCCTGCTGGCGCTGCCGTCGACCAGCCCGGCGCATGCTGCGCTCGGCTTCGAGGCCAAGCTGGAGCAGTGGCGACGCCTGCTCGATTACCTCTGAGCCGCCATCGAGACTGCCTCGCGGCCGAACCGGCCCGTTCCGGCGCGACTTCCGGGCGGTCCGTCGTGCCGGCCGGCCGGCGCGGCACGGGCTCGCGATAATGCAGTGATGCCATCCACCGACCAACGCTTCCGGCATGTTGCCGTTCGCTCGCGCTCGAGTGCCGCGCTGGTCGGCGCGCTGCTGGCGCTGGCCGCCGCCGCGCCGCCGGCCGCAGCCGAGGCGCCGGCGGCGTGGCCAGCGGGCATGCATGCCTCGCTCCGATTCGACCGGCTCAATCCGCTCGCAGCCAAATGGGAGTTCGCCCGCCGCGTGCTGCTGCCGACCGTCGACGACCGGCTGCGCCGCTTCGAGCAGGCCAGCGGCGTCGTTGCGGTCGAACAGACCATCGACCTGGCCGACGAGAATTTCGACCTGTACGTACCGCGCGAGCCGCCGGTCGACGGCTACGGCCTGATCGTGTTCGTCGCGCCGATGGAGCGCTTCCCGCTGCCGCCGGACTGGAAACGCGAGTTCGATCGGCGCGGCTACCTGTTCGTGGCCGCGCAGCGCTCCGGCAACGACGCGAACGTGCTCGAGCGGCGGATTCCACTTGCATTGCACGCCTACGAGACGCTGCATGCGCGCTACCGGATCGATCCGCGGCGGCGCTTCGTTGCCGGCTTCTCCGGCGGCTCGCGCGTCGCCCAGCGGATCGCGTTCGCCTATCCCGATCTGTTCGACGGCGCGCTGCTGTTCGCGAGCAGCGATCCGCTCGGCGAACCGGGCGCCGCGCCGCCGCTGCCGGAACTGATGGACCGGGTCCGGCGCCACAGCCGCTTCGTGTTCGGGACCGGCGGCCAGGACCTGCCGAATCGCAAGCGCGATGCGCGCACCCGCGAGAGCTTCGATACCTATTGCCTGTATCAGTACGGCACGCTGTCGATGCCGCGGCTCGGCCACTGGGTGCCGGCGCAGCGCGAGCTGCGCAAGGCGCTCGACATGCTCGAAGCGCCGCCGCAACCGGCACCGGTCGCGATCGAGCAATGCATCGAACGGATGGACGCCGCGGTCACCGCGCAGCTCGAAGCGATCGAGGCATTGCTCGAACGCGGTGACAGCGTCGCGGCCGGCGCCGCCCTCGGCGAGCTGGAGGAACGCTACGGCGGCCTGGCTGCACCGCGCTCGGTGACGCTGGCACGGCGGATTGCGGCGCAGTTGCCGGCCGCCGACGGCCGCTGAGGCTGCGACGGGCCCGTGCCGTGGCCGCGCCTCAGCGCGTGGCCGGTGCGTCGCGTCGCGCAGCGGGCGCGGTCGACAGCACCAGATCGACCCGCCGGTTGCGCCGCCGTTCGAGCGGGTCGCGGTTGTCGGCGATCGGCCGGGTGTCGGCGTAGCCGGTCGCACGCAGCCGGGTCCGGTCGATGCCGCGCTGCTCGAAATAGCGCACCACCCGTGCCGCACGCGCGGTGGACAATTCCCAGTTGGACGGATAGCGCGCGGTGCCGATCGGCTGGTCATCGGTATGCCCTTCGACGATCAGATGCTGCGGCAACGAGGCCAGCACCGGCACCAGCCGGTCCAGCACCTGGTGGCCGGCCTCGATCAGCTCGGCGTCGCCGGAGGCGAACAGCACCGCGTCGTTGATCCGGAAGCTGACACTGTCGGTGCCGGCGATCATCTCGACCCCTTCCCCGAGCAGCGCAGGATCGAACCCGGCGAGCGGATCGGCAGCCGGCGCGTCGGCCGCCGCCGGCACCTCTGCTGCGGCGAGGCCCGGTGTCGTGTCCGCCGCCGCGTCGCCGTCGACCGCCGGCCGCGGCAGCAGCGGGATCCGCGGCGAGAACGCCAGCAACACGACCAGCATGACCAGCAGCAGCGTCAGCACGTCGAGATAGCTGATCAGCCAGCCCTCGCTTTCCGATTCGACCGCCGGCTCGATGTGCCAGCGGGTCGGGTCCGGGCGCTGCGACGCCACGCGCGGCGCGGCTACGGTGCCGCCGGCTGCCGCGGCGGGTGGCGTCTCGGGCGCTGCGGGCTCCGCTCTCACGGCGCGCCACCGGCCTCGTTGGTCGCGGCTGCCGCCGGCCGGTCGTCGAGCACCGCACCGTCGTCGTGGATCTCGTCGCGGTAGTGGGCGATGAACGAGCGCAGCGTCTCGCGCATCAGCACCGGACTGCGCCGCTCGCACATCATCCGCACGCCCTGCAGGATCATGTTCATCAGTACCACGCGCTGTTCGGTGCGGCGTTCGAGCTTGACCGCGATCGGCCGCAGCAACAGGTTGGCGAGCAGGATGCCGTAGAACGTCGTGATCAGCGCGACGCCCATCTGCTGCCCGATCCGCACCAGATCGCCCTCGCCGAGCACGAACATCAGGTTGACCAGCCCGACCAGCGTGCCGAGCATGCCGAACGCCGGCGCGAAGCCGGCCATGACGCGGAACAGTTGTGCTTCGGCCGCCTCCTGCGCGCGCAACCGGGCGATCCGCCACTGCAGCAGATCGACGATGTCGTCTTCCGGCGTGTTGTCGATCACCAGTTGCACGCCGGTGCGCAGGAACGGATTGCGGACCCGCACCAGCTCCGCCTCGACCGCATGCAGGTTGCCGCCGATCCACAGCCGCGACATCTTGACCAGCTCGTCGAGGTCTTCGCGGGTGTACAAGCGCTCGTTGCGCAGCACCGTACCGATCAGCCCGAAGATCCGCATCACCTCGCGCAACGGATAACTGATGAAGGTCGCCGCCAGCGTGCCGCCGAGCACGATCGCGAGGCCCGGCAGGTTCACGTACAGGGACGGATGCTCGGCCGAGACCAGCAGGATCACCGCTACCAGCAGCACGCCAGCGATCATCCCGATCAACGTCGACGGATTCATTGCGACAGCGTGCTCCGGAGCGGACTGACGGTTGCCGATCTTACGGTGCAAGCCGGGTCGCGGGTGCATCACGGTCGCGCCGGGGCAGGTTGGCGCGCAGATCGTCCGCCGCTGCCGGCCGTTCGCGGTCGCCGGCGGCCGCTCGTCATCTTTATCGCCCCGCGCTGGAGCCGCGCGTGGATGGTGAAGGCCCATCCAACTCAGGAGAGCACCATGGCCCTTCACCCCTGCTCGCAACACTCCCGTCGTTTCAGCCTCGGCCTCGCCACCGGACTGGCGCTCGGGCTGGCGATCGCAGCCGGCCACGGCCACGCCGCCGAACCGCTCGAGTTCGAAGGTTTGCGGATCGAAGTCGTCGGCCAATCCGGCCCGGCGCTACTGATGATTCCGGGCCTCAACTCGGCGGCCGATGTCTGGCAGCCGACCTGCGCCGCACTGCAGCCGACGGTGCAATGCCACATCGTGCAGTTGCCGGGCTTTGCCGGCCAGCCGCCGGTCGGCGCCGATCCGTGGCTCGAGGCGATGCGCGACCGCCTGCTGCGCTACGTCGATGCGGCGGGCCTCGAACAACCGGCCGTGGTCGGGCACAGCCTTGGCGGTGCGCTGGCGCTGAGCCTGGCGATCCGTGCGCCGCACCGCTTCGAACGGCTGGTCGTGGTCGATTCGCTGCCGTTCTTCGGCGCCGCCGCCAATCCGGCCGTGACGGTCGAGACGGTCCGGCCGATCGCCGAGGGCATGCGCGCCGGCATGCTCGCGGTCGACGAGGCCCGCTATCGCGCGCAGGCACAACTGGCCCTGGCCGGCATGTCGAACCAGCCGGAGCGGATGGAGACGCTGCTGCAATGGGGCGAGAGCAGCGACCGTGCGACCACCGCGCAGGCGATGTACGAACTGATGGTGACCGATCTCCGGCCGCAGCTCGATGCGATCCGCGTGCCGACCCTGGTGCTCGGCGCCTGGGCCGGCTACGCCGCGTACGGTGCGACCGCCGAATCGGTGCGTGCCACGTTCGAGCGGCAATACGCGGCGCTCGACGGGGTACGGATCGAATTGTCGGACGGCGGCTATCATTTCCTGATGTGGGACGATCCGCTGTGGCTGCAGGCACAGCTTCGCGACTTCCTCGACCTGCCCGCCCACTGATCCCCTTCCGCCTGCCGATCCCATGGCCGCCGTGTTCCGGACCGCTCGACGCTCGCTGCTGCAACTGCTGATCTGGGGCGGTTATGCCGCAATGATGATCGCGCTCGGCAGACGTGCCGGCGCTGCCGACAGCGGCCTGCTGTTCATTGCGGTCGGGGTCGGCGGCGGCTTGTGGGTTTGCAGCGAACTTCTGCGTGCGCTGGTGCTGCGACGCGACTGGCTCGAGCGCGGCGGTGCCGGGCTCGCCTGGCGGCTGCTGCTCGCCGTGCTGCTGCTGCCGGTCGTGCTGCAGGTGCTGCTGTATTTCGCCATCCACGGCGCGCTGCGGCTGGAGCTGATCGATCTCGGGCCGGGCGGGCCGAACTATCGAGCCGGTGCGGTGCTGATCTACTGGCTCAACAGCGCGATGCCGCTCGGCCTGTGGGCGACCGTCTGGGTCAGCGTGCAGGCCGTGCGACGCTACCGGCACGGCGAGCTGGCCCGGCTGCGCGCCGAGGCACGCCGCCACGCGCTCGAACTCGATGCGCTGCGCGCACGGCTGAATCCGCACTTCGTGTTCAATGCATTGAACAACCTGCGTGCGTTGATCAACGAAGACACCGAACGTGCCCGGGAGATGGTGACCCGGCTGTCGAACACGCTGCGCCACGCACTCGAGCATGGCAACGAGCAGCAGGTGAGCCTGCAGCGCGAGCTCGCCGTCGTCGACGACTACCTGGCGATCGAGCAGGTGCACTACGAACAGCGACTGCAGGTCGAACGGCAGATCGATGCCGACGCACTCGACGCGACGCTGCCGCCGATGATGCTGCAGCTTCTGGTCGAGAACGCCATCAAGCACGGCATCGCGCGCACGCCGGCCGGCGGTCGCCTGCGTCTGCGGGCGCGGCTGATCGACCGCGTGCTGCAGATCTCGGTAGAGAATCCGGGCCGCCTCGAAGACGGCCGCCGCGGTCACGGGGTCGGCCTCGACTATCTGCGTGCACGACTCGGCCGCGACCTGCCACGGGCGCGTTTCGCGCTCGGCGAACATGCCGACGGCGTCCGCGCGACGCTGGAGATTCCGCAGTGAAAGTGCTGATCGTCGACGACACCCGGCTGGCGCGGCAGGAACTGAAGACACTGCTCGCCGCTCATCCCGACATCGATCTGATAGGCGACGCCGACGACCTGCCAGCAGCGCGCGACGCAATCACACGGCTGCAGCCGGACCTGCTGCTGCTCGACATCCAGTTGCCGTCTGGCACCGGCTTCGACCTGCTCGACCAACTCGATGCGGTGCCGCCGGTGATCTTCACCACTGCCTACGACCAGTACGCGGTGCGCGCGTTCGAGTCGAACGCGCTCGACTACCTGGTCAAGCCGGTCGAGCCTCCGCGGCTGGCCGCGGCGCTGCAGCGCGCCCGTGATCGCTGCGCCGACGCAAGCGCCGCGACCACCGACGCGCGACCACGCCTGTCGGCCGGCGACACGGTATTCCTGCGCGACGGCGAGCGCTGCTGGTTCGTCGAACTGCACGAGATCAGCCACGCCGCCGTCGATGGCAACTACGTCCGGGTCTGGTTCCGTGGCGAGCGGGCGATGCTCGCGCGCAGCCTCAACGCCCTCGAAAGCCGGCTCGACCCGGCATTGTTCTTCCGCGCCAACCGCAACGTGCTGGTCAACCTGCGGGCCATTGCCCGGATCGATCCGTGGATCAACGACGGCTATCGGCTGACGCTGCGCGACGGCAGCACGATCGACGTCTCGCGCCGCCAGGCGCGCGAGCTGCGCGAACGACTGGCGCTGTAGCGGCGATCGGTTCACTGCGCGGGATACCAGCGCATGCCGCCCATGTCGCCGCCGTGCTCGTGGGCCGGGCGCATTCCTTCTTCGGCGCCTCGGCGACCATCGCCTCGGTGGTGATCGTCAGGCCGGCGGCCGAGGCGGCGTTCTGCAGCCCCGGACGGGTCACCTTGGTCGGATTCAGGATGCCCATCTCGATGCCGCCGAACTGGCCGGACGCGGCGTTGTAGCCGAACTTGCCCTGGCCATCCTTGGCCTTGTTCGGCACGAGCTCGGGCCGTCACCGCGGTTGGTGACAGTCTCGCGCAGCGGGGCTTCAGTCGCATGCAGCGCGATCGCGATGCCGTCCCCATTCACCTTGAACGTCGAACGTCCGCTCAAGGCACCACCCACTGCGCGCTTGCGAAGTCCTTTCCCATCTCCCATACGTAACATCCCTTGGCTGCGAAACGCTGCCCGGGCGCAAGGCTGAGTCGTGGATAGAGGGAGGGATTGATCATGCTCTCCATGGAGTGTTCGATGCGCTCGAGAAAGTATTCCTGCGAAAAGTTTCCGCGCATGTGCATCAATGCCTCACCGGTGATGGTGGCGGCAAGAAAGGTTGCCGACTGGATATGAAGGTCGCTGACGGGAAGGTCGCGAATCCGCGCCCAAGCGAGAAAGCGGCGGGCATTCTTCGCATTTTCCGGTGGCAGATGGGGGCTCAGCAGGGTGAATCGTTGACGCAGCGGGTGTTGCAGCGAGGCGGCGGTGTCTCCCAGCAGCGTCGCCGAAAGGTAGATCGCGGCAGGCTGACCCGCATCGGCTGTCGCCAGAGTCTTCAGATCATCTCCATCGAGCCAGAGTACCCAGATGGCGTTGCGCTGCTTCGCAGCAAGCGATGACCAGTCATCGGATGAAAGCGTGCCTCCTTCAGGTACCACGATGTCCTCGATCGCGGTGGCTGCCTGGATTTTCGCCAACTTCGTGCGCAGGGCACCTGCGGCAGCCCGTGCATCGGCGGTGTCCCGACGCACCTGGATTACCGTTGGCGTCTCGGCAAGGAGGCCGGCCAGGACCTCGGCCTCCAGTTCCACGCCACGCGAAAAGTAGACGGAATAGAAATCCCTGTCCGCCTGTGACGGGGGCGAGGCGATGTTCGGGAGGATGCAGGGAAGTTCCTGCTGTTCGCAAAATGCGTGGACACCCTGCCAGTTGCCGCTCCCGGTGCCGCCCAGTACGGCGAAAACAGGTTGGCTCCTGTAATAGGCCAGCAACTGCGCAGGCCAGCTCTGCTCCGGTCCGATCAACTTCCACTCGTGCAGTTTCCAGCGCCGGTAGGACTGGTAAGACCATTCCTTGTGGATGGGGGCGTTCTGTGCCCGCCTGTTTTCATTGCGTGTACCGGCATTCTTCATGCGGAAGAAGGTATCGAGTACCACCCGCGTGGCGTCGCCGGCGGCCTTGCTACCGGGCGCGGTGATGGTGGCGAAATGAATCTCCTCCTTGTCGATGCCGGGAGGCGTGACAACGGTCAGCGAGGCGAGGTAGGTCGACAGTGCCCGTACTTCAACGTCAGTCAACGCGAAGCGAGGCATGAGCGGTGAAAGGGTTCGTCCTGCCGGATCGATGCCATGTCGAAGCGCCCGCCCCAATGTTTCGGTGGTGTAGGCAGGCCGGGCGTCCCTGCGCATGCCCTCCGTCGTGTACCACTCGTGCAAGCCGGAAACCTGCGGTGAAAACAGCACGGGGCCGATGATCGGCGGTATCTGGTCGCCCCCTTCGCTCGAGCCGATGCCGCTGCGCCGGTGGCAGTTGACACAGGCGTATTGGCTGCCGCGCAACGCGACATCTCCGCGAACCTTGGCACTGATGTCCTCACCGCTGGAAACGATGCCATGCCGATAGATCTGCATGCCGGCCTCCAGCAGTTCCTGCCGGCTGCGCGCGTCCTCAATGGGAGAGTCTTGCTGGTCAGCAGCGAGTTCACCGCTGCCGGCCAGCAACAGGAAGCAAAGCCACAGCGGTCGGCGCATCACTGTGCCGCCAACTGCTGATACTCCGCGACCAGTTCGGCGCCACTTGTGAGGCCTTCGAGCCGTACCCACGGCCGGTCACGACCGGCGCGCAGCAGGGTGACCGGCCTGTGATTCGTCTTGCTGCCGTTGTAGACGTTGAAGGCCCTTTGCAGCGCGATGATGCGCTGCAGGTCGCCGGTAATGAACTGCCAGTTGGGCCCGACATGGAAACGCTCGGCATACTCGCGCAGACGAGCCGGGGTGTCGTACTCGGGATCGATGGAGATCGACACCCATTTCACCGGCTTCGCGGCCTCGCCCATCTGCCTTTGCGCCTGGGAAAAGGTGGCACTCATGATCGGGCAGATGGTGGTGCACGAGGTGTAGATGAAGTTCACCACCAGAGGCTGGTCGGTAGCGAGCAGTTTCCCGATGCTGACCGCGTCGCCGTGCATGTCGATCAGGTCCAGGTCGGGGAGGGAATAGCTGTCGGTGCTGCGCCGGTATTCCCGGGACTGCATTGCCTGCATGTGCATCGAATGATCCTCGACGCCACCCGCCGCACCGGCATCGGTGGACATGTCGTGGTGCATCGCATGCGCCTGGTGATCCGTTTCCTGAGACGCCGTTGCATGGACACTCGTCGCCGTGAGGCCGAGTGCCAGCAGGACGGACAATGGCTGATGCACGAGAGGGTTGGACTTGTCCTTGGACTTCATGGTCTTCCTCGTGGCGTAGCAGTGAGGTTTGCCCCCATGGGTCACACATCCGCGCTTGATGCCTTCAGCCCATCGAAGCGTGGTCAGGATTTTCGGATTCGCAGGTGAATGCGGTATGACCCCGGCACTGCTGGTGCGGGTTTCATCTTCCAAGGTGCGCAAGTGCGTGGTCCGTGGTTACCGCCGGTTCAAGCCATGACGGTGTTCATCGGCGAACACCGCGACAGCTATTGCTGTCGAGCGGAACTGCAACGTGTTGTCGACCGCCCGGTCGACGTACGACACGCACGCGACCCGCAAGGCCGATCGGGCGCTGCGGTCCAACCGCTTGCTGCGCCGGCGTGAGGGGCAAGGAGATCCAGCGCGCGCGGGACGAGATCAGTTCGGTCCTGCGGCGTGCGCAAGGTCTGCCGCCAGCTCGCGCACCGGGGTCAGGACGCGGCTTTCGAGGTGGTCACGCAGATCGCGCGCAACGAAGCGCGGTACGCTGGTTGGCACGGTCGCCTTCCGGCATCGGCTCCCCGCATTCAACAGGGCGGGTGAGGCGCCGCGCGTGGCGGGGCGTGGCGGCATCTCCTGCCACCGCGGCGAGCGCGATGTGCCGGGTGACCCTCACACGCGCCAACTGCAGGGCACGATCCACACTCCCAACAAAAAACCCCGCGGTGTGCGCGGGGCTTTTTGTAACCCGGGTCCGTCCGGAAGCGGCGGCGGGCAAGCCCGCCGCCGGGTCCATCGATCACTGCGATCTCAGAAATCCATGCCACCCATGCCGCCCATGCCACCGCCATGCTCGTGCGCCGGGGCCGCCGATTCCTTCTTCGGCGCTTCGGCGACCATCGCCTCGGTGGTGATCATCAGGCCGGCGATCGAGGCGGCGTTCTGCAGCGCTGAGCGGGTCACCTTGGTCGGGTCCAGGATGCCCAACTCGATCATGTCACCGACCGAGCGCAGCGAAGGCGCAGCCCGCGAAGCGGGCGTTGCCGCGCAGCGGCCGAGCGGGCCGGTCGCGGCGTTGTAGCCGAAGTTGCCCTGGCCGTCCTTGACCTTGTTCAGCACCACGCTCGGCTCTTCACCGCAGTTGGTGACGATCTCGCGCAGCGGGGCCTCCATCGCACGCAGCGCGATCGCGATGCCGTGGTTCTGGTCTTCGTTGGTGCCCTTCAGCGAGCCGATCGACGACAGCGCGCGGATCAGCGCGACGCCACCACCCGGGACCACGCCTGCTTCCACCGCCGAATGGATCGCGTACAGGGCGTTTTCGATGCGCCCTGCAGCTTTCCGCGGCTGAAGTCGGAAGAGGTCTCCTTGACCTGCGCCTTGATCTGCTTGATACGCGAGTGGACCGCACGCTGGGATACACTCCACGAGGTCTCATCTCGGCCGTTGCCCACGGCCTGTCCCGCGGGACAAGCTGCACCGACACCGCCGGATCTCCACAACACTGATGTACTCCGACTACCACGCCAAGGTCTGGGCCCACGAACTGACGCGTCGTGCGCCCTCCGACAGCATCGACAAGCTGGCCGGCGCGGTCGCAGGCGCCCAGGTCGACCTCAATCCGCATCAGGTCGATGCTGCCCTGTTTGCGTTCCGCTCGCCGTTGTCCAAGGGCGCGTTGCTGGCCGACGAAGTCGGGCTGGGCAAGACCATCGAAGCCGGTCTGGTGCTGAGCCAGCGCTGGGCCGAGCACAGGCGCCGGATCTTGATCATCACCCCGGCGAACCTGCGCAAGCAGTGGTTGCAGGAGCTGGCGGAGAAGTTCTTCCTGCCCGGACTGATCCTCGAGGCGCGTTTCTACAACGCCGCCGTGCGGAGCGGACGGTCCCCGTTCGAGCCCGACGACAGCATCGTGCTGTGTTCCTATCAGTTCGCCTGCGGCAAAGCCGACGACGTAGCTCGAGTGCCATGGGATCTGGTCGTCATCGACGAGGCGCACCGCCTGCGCAACGTCTACAAGCCCGGCAACGTCGTCGCCAACACCCTGAAAACCGCGCTTCGCGACCGGCAGAAACTGCTGCTCACTGCGACGCCACTGCAGAACTCCCTGCTCGAACTCTACGGGCTGGTCAGCTTCATCGACGAGCTCGCCTTCGGCGACGCGAAAAGCTTCCGCGAACAGTTCGCCAGCCTGACGGAAAGCACCTTCAACGCCCTCAAGCAGCGCATCGCGCCGCTGTGCCACCGCACCCTTCGGCGGCAGGTGACCGCCTACATCCCGTATACCCAGCGCCACGCCATTCTCGAGGAATTCACCCCGGATCAGATCGAGGACGACCTCTACGACCTCGTGTCCGACTACCTGCGCCGCCCCAACCTGCAGGCGCTGCCGTCCGGCCAGCGCAGCCTGATGACCCTGGTACTGCGCAAACTGCTCGCTTCCAGCTCGTTCGCCATTGCGGGCGCGCTGCAGACCATTTCCGATCGCCTGCGTGAGCGCCTGCGCGAGGCCGGCCCCGCTCCCGCCGCCAACCTCGCCCTCGAAAACGACTACGAAGCCCTGACCGAAACCCGCGAAGAGTGGGCGGACGACGACACCGCCGAACCGCTGAGCGAAGACGACCGCGCCGCCCTCGAACAGGAAATCGCCGACCTCGACCACTTCGCCGCCCTGGCGACCTCGATCGAGAGCAATGCCAAGGGGCGCTCCCTGCTGCGCGCACTGGCCCTCGCCTTCGACAAGGCCGAGCAGCTCGGAGCCGCGCGCAAGGCCATCATCTTCACGGAATCGCGCCGCACCCAGGACTATCTGCTGCGCCTGCTGGCCGACAGCGAGTTTTCCGACGGCATCGTGCTGTTCAACGGCAGCAACACCGATGAGCGTTCGCGTGCGATCTACACCGAGTGGCTGGCCCGCCACGCCGGCTCCGACCGCGTCACCGGCTCGCGCACGGCCGACATGCGTTCCGCGCTGGTCGACTACTTCCGTCACATCGGCCAGATCATGATCGCCACCGAGGCCGGCGCCGAGGGCATCAATCTGCAGTTCTGTGCGCTGGTGGTGAACTACGACCTGCCGTGGAATCCGCAGCGCATCGAGCAACGCATCGGGCGGTGTCACCGCTACGGCCAGAAACATGACGTGGTGGTGGTCAACTTCCTCAACCGGAACAACGCGGCCGACCGCCGCGTCTATGAACTGCTGGCCGAGAAGTTCCGCCTGTTCGAAGGCGTGTTCGGCGCCAGCGACGAAGTGCTCGGGGCGATCGAATCCGGGGTCGACTTCGAAAAGCGCATCAGTGCGATCTACCAGCAGTGCCGCAAGCCCGACGAGATCGCCCGCGCATTCGACCAGCTGCAGCTCGAACTCGGCTTCGAGATCGACCAGGCGATGACCCGCACCCGCCAGCAGCTGCTGGAACACTTCGACGAGGAGGTGCGCGAGAAGCTGCGCCTTCGCGATGCGGATTCGCGAGAGGTGCTGGGCCGTGTCGAACAGACCCTGATGCGCCTCACCTGCCATGAGCTCGACGGCTTGGCCCGGTTCCACGGGGATGGCTGCTTCGACCTAGATCGGGCGCCACCGGGCCTGCCGGGCGACATTCCCACCGGGCGCTACGAGCTGCCCCGCCGCAGCGGCGAGGCCCATACCTACCGGCTCGCCCATCCGCTGGCCGAACGGCTGATCGAGCGCGCCAGCCGGCGGGAACTGCCGCCCGCCGAGATCCGCTTCGACCTCGACGCCCACCCCGGCAGGATTGGCGTGCTCGAACCCCTTCGCGGCCGCGCAGGCCAACTTCAGGTCAGCCTGCTCAGCGTCGATGCACTGGGACAGGCCGAGGACCACCTGATCTTCAGCGCCATCACCGACGACGGCGAACCCCTCATCGAGGAGGCCGCACGCCGGCTGTTCCTGTTGCCGGGTGCGATAACTGCCCCTCACGTGACACTGGAAGAGAGGGCGCTTGCCGATGCAACGGAGCGCCGTCGACTGGAAATCCAGCGCGGCATCGGGGAACGCAACGCCCGCTTCTTCAGCGCCGAGTCGGAGAAGCTGGACGGCTGGGCAGACGACCTCAAGGCGGGGCTGGAGCGGGAAATCAAGGAAATAGACCGCCAGATCCGTGAGGTCAAACGGGCCGCGGCGGTCGAGCTGACACTGGAAGGCAAGATTGAAAGGCAACGAGAGCAGCGGGAGCTCGAACAGAGGCGGATGCGAATGCGGCGGGAGTTGTTCGAGCGGCAGGATGAGATCGACGCCAAACGCGACCGATTGATTCGCGAAACCGAGGCCCGTTTGAGGCAGTCGTCGGCAGAGGCGGTCGTTTTGCGGGTCAGATGGAACCTTGTGTAGTTATGGAGGGGACATGACAACACCGAGTGTGGAGCTTGCGACTCGCCTGGCGAGGCTGTTGACAGAGCACGGCCTGCTGCTACCGGCGTCGCGAGATCGCGTGGCGGAGCGAATCGCGGCAGGCGAAATGAAGCAGGAAGACTGGCGACTGGAGGTCGAGAAAGCCAAGTTCCAGGAAAACTCCCAATGAGCGGCGGCTTGAAAAGGCTGAGCGTCGAACATCTCAGGGGGTCGCTCAAGCCCTTTACTCTCGACTTCGAGAGGGCCAAGCGACTGACCATCATCTATGGCGAGAACGGTAGCGGAAAATCCACAATATGTGACGCATTCGATTTCATCGGCAATGGAAAGGTCGGCTCGCTGGATGGACGCGGATTGGGCAAGACGCTCGGCTTCTGGCACGCGGTCGGAAGCTTTCCTTCCGATGTAAGGGTCGAGCTTGAAAGCCATTCCGGCACCTGCAGCGCGGTGCTGGAAAAGGGCCTCGTCGTTGCTTCGCCAGCGGATCGCCGGCCGAGCATTGAGGTCCTCAGACGTTCGCAGATCCTCGGCTTGGTGGAAGCTAAGCCCGCCGATCGCTATGAGGCGATCAGACGCTTCGTCGATGTAGAGAACGTGGAAGCCGCTGAGAACAGCCTTCGCGCTTTGCTTCGCAGCATCGAAGCGGATGAGAAGACCTCAATAGTCCGGATCGAGCAGAATCGCGAGACGATCAGCGGCTACTGGGAGAGTGCGGGGCGTCCCGCGCCGGAGATGCTCGCGTGGGCTGCCCAGGAGGTTTCATGCAGCAATTCGGCGACCGACAAGGAGATTCAGTTCATTCGGTCCCTGCAGCGAGCGATGACCAGCCTCCGTTCGGCGGTCAGCCAGCGCACGGCAGTCAAGTCGCGCACTGTTCCGTCCACCGAGGAACGTGACCGAACGCAGCAGGAGTTCGACGCTGCAGCGTCGGCGGTTTCGGCTTCAGCACCTGCAGCCATCGAGATTCTCCAAGCAGCACAACCACATTTCGCTCGGCACCCTGATCCGCAGCGTTGCCCGCTATGTGAAAGTTCGGAGAACGCCGCCGGACTTGCCGCGCGCGTCGCCGGGCAACTCGCCGCCATCAGCTCGCTCGGCCGGCTTCGCGAAGCGGAATCTCGACGAGACCGAGCACGCGATGGCTTGGCGGCGTTGGAGCAGAGCATTGTTGCCAGCACGGAAGCTGTTCTGAGAGAGGCGAACGAGCTCAGAACGCGGCTCGCTGACCCGGATTGGCCGGAGGGCGTGCCGAAGGCTGCGTCTGATCTGCCCGGCGAAGCGGATGCAATCGGTCAATGGGTCGAAGTGAATGTCGGACTGATTGATTCATGGGCTGACGCGGAAAATGCCCGCGCGGCGAGAGCGCAAGCCGGAAAGAATCTTGCCGCGGCAGTTGCGCAGCTGAAGAAGAACACCACGCTTCATTCGGAAATTGCCCGAATCCTTCCGCATCTGGGTGAGGCTCTCCGGATCATGGAGTCGGAGAGGAAGGCGTTCGTTGACGCGAAGCTCGCAGACATAGCGAGCGACGTCGGCGTTCTATACGAGAAGATTCATCCCCGCGAGGGGCTCGGCAAGATCAGCCTCGTGCTTGATCCGAAGAAACGCGCCTCACTCGACATCGCCGTGGATTTTCGCGGCTCGCTGATCGCACCTCCGCAGGCCTACTTCAGCGACTCGCACCTGGACACGCTCGGTCTCTGCGTATTCATCGCATTGGCCGCCCGGGAATCGGCCGACGAGACGGTTCTCGTGCTGGATGATGTGCTGGCAAGCGTGGACGAGCCTCATGTCGACAGGCTCATCGAAGTGCTGTACGACCAGGCGCAGCGCTTTCGACACGTCGTGATCACGACGCACTATCAAGCCTGGCGGGAGAAGTACCGCTGGGGCTGGCTGAAGCATGGGCAGTGCCAGTGGGTAGAGCTTGGCCCATGGTCGGCTGCATCCGGAATCTGCTCGTCGAAGGCCTCGGCGGCACCCTTGCTCGAACTGGCGTCTCTGCTTCAGCAGGTACCACCGAGCCCTCAGCTCCAGTGCGCCAGCGCCGGTGTTCTGCTTGAGGCTATCTGCAACTTTCTCACCGAGTCGTACGAATGTGATGTGCCGCGTCGCAAGGGTGGAAGGCTGACGCTTGGCGACATGCTTCCGAAGATCCCGAGGAAGTTACGTGACGCGCTGAAGGTTGAAGTGTTGCAACCCGACCAGAATTACAGCGAGGTGCCGCTGTCGACCATGATCAGCGAGCTACAGGAGATGATGCAGCTGAGAAACATCTTCGGCGCGCATTACAATGATCTGGCGCAAAAACTACCCGCAGCAGACGCAACCCGCTTTGCGACACTGGTACACGACCTCGGATCCACACTGATATGTGCGGATGAAGGCTGGCCCGGTTCTGATAAGTCCGGGTCGTACTGGTCCACCAAGAGCGAGACGCGTCGATTGCACCCCCTGAAGAAGCCTGCGTAATGTCGAAGAAGCAGAAGCTCGAGCTCACCTGGATCGGCAAGGACCAGCGGCCACGACTGGAGCCGCGGATCCTGCTGGAAGATCCGTCGAAGTCGTACCACGCTCCGCATCGGGTGGCGGATGCGGACGTGTTCGACAACCGACTGATCTTCGGCGACAACCTGCTGGCGTTGAAGGCGCTTGAGCAGGAGTATGCCGGCAAGGTGAAGTGCGTGTTCATCGATCCGCCGTACAACACCGGCAGCGCGTTCACCCATTACGACGATGGACTGGAGCACTCGATCTGGTTGTCGCTGATGCGAGATCGGCTGGAGCTGATTCGGCGACTGTTGTCCGAGGATGGCTCGCTGTGGATCACGATCGATGACAACGAGGCGCACTACCTGAAAGTGCTTTGCGACGAGGTTTTTGGGCGCCGCAATTATCTGACCAGCATAGTTTGGGAAAAAGATAAAGGTCGTCGCAGTGACGCGATTGTATCAGCGGCACACGATTACGTACTCGTGTATGTCAGAGATCAAGGATTGTTTGGACGGTCGAGGAACCTTCTTGAACGATCCGCAGAGCAGGTCAAACGCTACAAGAACCCCGACAATGACGCGAGAGGACCATGGCTTCAGGGCGATAACGGTACCGCAAAGAGTTCCAGTGAAGGCTCCAGATTTCCTGTCACCCTCCCCTCGGGTCGCGTGGTAGTTCCGCCTCCAAGCCGAGGCTGGAGTTTCTCGCAGGAAACACTGCGGCTCGCTCGCGAAGAAGGCCGAGTCTATTTCGGTGCCAACGGCGATGGCATGCCGATCATCAAGCGGTACCTTTCAGAGGTGCAAGACGGGGTTGTTCCGCGGACTTGGTGGCCAGCTGACGAGGCGGGGCACAATCAGGAAGCGAAGCGCGATCATCTGAACAAGCTTCTCGCCGACGTGGCGCCGTTTCCCACACCCAAGCCCGAGCGGCTTCTGCATCGAATCCTAAAGATCGCGACGAACCCCGGCGACCTCGTCCTCGACTCCTTCGCCGGCTCCGGCACCACGGGTGCCGTCGCCCACAAGATGGGCCGGCGCTGGATCATGGTCGAGCTCGGCGAGCACTGCCATACGCACATCATTCCGCGCCTGAAGAAGGTCATCGACGGCGACGACCCGGGCGGGATCACCTCGGCGGTCGGCTGGAAGGGCGGCGGCGGCTTCCGCTACTACCGGCTGGCACCGTCGCTGCTGGAGAAGGATCGCTGGGGTAACTGGGTCATCAATCGCCAGTACAACCCGGCGATGCTGGCCGAGGCGGTCGCCCGGCTCGAAGGCTTCACCTACGCGCCGTCGGAAACGGTGTACTGGCAGCACGGGCATTCGACCGAGCGCGATTTCGTTTATGTGACCACCGCGACGCTGACCCACGAGCAGCTGGCCGAGCTGAGCGACGAGGTGGGGCCGGAGCGCAGCCTGCTGGTGCTGTGCACCGCGTTCCGCGCCAGGGCGGATGCGTTCGCGAACCTGACGATCAAGAAGATCCCGCATCAGGTGCTGTCGCGCTGCGAGTGGGGCAAGGACGATTACAGCCTGAATGTGGCGAACCTGCCGCAGGCGCCGGAGACCGGCGGGGGGCCGGACCCTCACCCCAACCCCTCTCCCGGGGGGAGAGGGGCTAAAGCAGGCCGGCTTAAGGTGGCCGCGCAGGCCGGGCTGTTCGGCGAGGACGAATGATGGCGGCTGGCGAAGACGAGCATGCGCCGTCGCCGTCGGAGCTGGTGCTGTACCAGACCGACGATGCGCGGGTGCGGATCGACGTGCGGCTCGATGCCGGTTCGGTCTGGCTGTCGCAGGCGCAGATGGCCGAGCTGTTCCAGACCTCGGTGCCGAACATCAATCTCCACCTGAAGGCCCTGTACGCCGAAGGCGAGCTGACAGAGGCGGCAACTATTAAGGATTACTTAATAGTTCGATCGGAGGGGCGGCGGAGGGTATCGCGCACGGTGTTGCACTACAGCCTGGAGGCGATCCTGGCGGTGGGCTACCGCGTGCGCTCGCCGCGCGGCACGCAGTTCCGGCAGTGGGCGACCACCCATCTGCGCGAGTTCCTGGTGAAGGGCTTCACCATGGACGACGAGCGGCTGAAGAACCCGCCGTCGGCCGGGGCGCCGGACTACTTCGACGAAATGCTGGCGCGCGTGCGCGATATCCGCGCCAGCGAGCAGCGCATGTACCTGCGCGTCCGCGAGATCCTGGCGCTGGCTGCGGACTACCAGCCCAACGACGCCGATACCCAGCAGTTCTTCCAGACGGTGCAGAACAAGCTGCACTACGCCTGCACCGGCAAGACCGCGCCCGAGCTGATCGCCGAGCGCTGCGATGGCGCGGCACCGAACATGGGCCTCACCAGCTGGAGCGGGAGCCGGATCCGCAAGAGCGATGTGACGGTCGCGAAGAACTACCTGCGGGCGGATGAAATCGAAGGCCTCAACCGGCTGGTATCAATGTTCCTCGATTTTGCCGAGGACCAGGCGCTGCGCCGCAGGCAGGTCTTCATGCGCGACTGGCGCGACAAGCTCGACAGCTTTCTTCGCTTCAACGAGCGCGATGTGCTGCCGAATGCCGGGACGATCAGTCGCGAAGACGCCGATCGCCGCGCGCACGAGCACTATGACCTGTTCCAGCAACGACGGATCGAAGCCGCCGAACGAGAGGGCGAAGAGGCCATGCTGAAGGCGATCGAGGCCACCGCCAGCCGCAAGGCAAGGGCCAGCAGGGGGAAGAAGCCATGAACCGCCACGTCAACGCGATCGCCGGTCGCCTGAGCCTGCGCCCGCCGCAGCGCGATTCGCTGGAGATCCTGCACCGGGTCACCGAGATCCTGCCGCCGCGCAAGGACGCCGACGTGGCCGCGGCACTGGCGTCGATCCGCCGCGAGTTCCCGGAGGTGGAGGATTTCGAGAGGGACTTTCCGTCGCTGTGCTTCGCGCTGGCCACCGGCGTCGGCAAGACCCGGCTGATGGGCGCGTTCATCAGTTACCTGCATCTGGCGCATGGCATCAACAACTTCTTCGTGCTGGCACCGAACCTGACCATCTACAAGAAGCTGATCGCCGACTTCACTCCGAACACGCCGAAATACGTGTTCCGCGGCATCGCCGAGTTCGCGACCGACCCACCCGAAGTCATCACCGGCGAGGACTACGAGGCCAAGGCCGGTACGCTGTTCGACCAGTTGATCCGCTGCAAGGTCAACATCTTCAACATCTCGAAGATCAACTCCGAGGTGCGTGGCGGCAAGGCGCCGCGAATCAAGCGGCTGTCGGAGTACATCGGCGAGAGTTACTTCGAGTATCTGGCCAATCTGCCGGATCTGGTGCTGCTGATGGACGAATCGCATCGCTACCGGGCTTCGGCCGGGGTGCGGGCAATCAACGAGCTCAGGCCACTTCTGGGACTGGAGCTGACCGCCACGCCGCTGGTCGAGACCGCGCGCGGCGTCGAGCCGTTCAAGAACGTGATCTACGACTATGCGCTCGGCCGGGCGATGGAGGATGGCTTCGTCAAGGAGCCGGCGGTGGTCACCCGCAAGGACTTCAGCGTAGCCGGCATGCAGCCCGATGAGATCGAGCGGCTGAAGCTCGAAGACGGTATCCGGCTGCACGAAAGCGTGAAGGTCGAGCTGGAGACCTATGCCCGGCAAGCCGGCCGCGAAATCGTCAAACCCTTCGTGTTGGTGATCGCGCGTGACACCACCCATGCCGGACAGTTGCTGGCATGGATCCAGTCGGATCGATTCCTCGACGGCCGCTACCGCGACAAGGCGATCCAGGTCGACTCCAGCAAGAGCGGGCGCGACGAGGACGAGATGATCGAACGGCTGCTGCGCGTCGAGCAGGCCGACGAGCCGACCGAGATCGTGATTCACGTCAACATGCTCAAGGAAGGCTGGGACGTCACCAACCTGTACACGATCGTGCCATTGCGCGCGGCCAATGCGCGCGTGCTGATCGAACAGTCGATCGGCCGCGGCCTGCGGCTGCCGTATGGCAAACGCACCGGGGTGGCGGCGGTCGATACCCTCAACATCGTCGCCCACGATCGCTTCCAGGAGATCATCGACGAGGCCAACCGGCCCGGCTCGAAGATCCGCATGAAGTCGATCGTGCTGGACGACCAGCACGCCGCGCCGCGAATGTCGACCGTGGTATCACAGCCGAGGCTGCGCACGCAGATGGGTTTCGTTCCGGCGCAGCAGAGCACCACCACCCGTATCGCGCCGAGCGACGACGCACCGGCGTTTGCCGAGCCCGAGCAGCAGAAGGTGGCGCAGATCGCGTATGACGTGATTCGCCGCTTCGAGCGCTCGCCCGCGCAGGTGCCGACGGTGGGTCGCCTGCGCGAGGCCGCGGTGCAGCGGCAGATCGTGCAGGAGGTGCGCGCCGAGTACGTCGCTCCGCCGCAGCTGCAGCTCGAAGGCATGGCCGAACCGGTGGACATCGAGGCCATCGTCTCGCAGACCACCGAACTCGTCGTGGGGCAGACGATCGATATTCCGCGCATCCTGGTGGTGCCGCGTGGCGAAGTCCGCGCGGGCTTCCGACGCTTCGATCTGGATCTGTCCGGCATGGGGTACGCGCCTGTATCGGACGAGCTGTGGATCCAGACACTGCACAGCCAGCGGCGGCAGGTCCTCTCGCTGGCCAAGGGTGGCGTGCAGGAGCGCCGGCCCGAGGACTATGTGGTCAGCGGTTTGATCGACTTCGACGACGTCTGCTACGACGACCACGCGGATCTGCTTTACGACCTCGCGGAGCAAGTCGTCCGCCACCTGCAGGGCTACCTCGGCGAGGACGAAGCCGAGAAGGTCTTGCGCTGCCACCAGCGCGACATCGCCCGCTTCGTGCACGTGCAGATGCAGCCGCACTATTGGGAAGACGTGGCCGGCCACGAGGTGAAGGTCAGCGCCGGCTTCAGCGAGCTCAAGCCCAGCGCCTACAGCGCCAGCGACGAGCCTCCGCTGGACTACCGGCAGGCGCCAGCCGACAAGAGCAACATGGCGCGTTACTTGTTTGGTGGCTTCAGGCGCTGCCTGTACGACGTGCAGAAATTCGGATCCGACCCCGAGCGACGGCTTGCAGTGATCCTCGAACGCGAGTCAGTTCGCTGGTTCAAGCCGGCACGTGGACAGTTTCAGCTGTTCTATCGGATCGGCGGCGTGCCGAAGGAGTATCAGCCGGACTTCGTAGCCGAAACCGACAGCACGATTTTCATGCTGGAACCGAAGGCGCGCCGCGAGATGGACGATGCCGAGGTAGTCGCCAAAGCGGAGGCGGCCACCATCTGGTGCAGCCATGCTTCAGTACACGCGGAAGCGCATGGCGGCAAGCCATGGCGCTACGTGCTCGTGCCGCACGATGCGATTGCCGACAACATGACGCTTGCAGGGTTGGCGGAGCGGTTCGGTTCTCGACAGGAGGCCCGGGGAACTGCCTGACGGCAAGGCACGGTGTTGCCGCGCGATCAGCTGCGGCACCGCGCTGCCAGCGGTGCCGCGATCTCCGCATCCGACGCCAGCACAGCCGAACCGTTGATGAAAAAAGCCCCGCATCGCCGCGGGGCTTTCGTTGTTTCCGAATCCTTCCGGAAAGCGACGGCCGTTGCCGGCCGCCGCCTGTTCCAGATCGGTTGACCGATCTCAGAAATCCATGCCACCCATGCCGCCCATGCCACCGGCGCCGTGGTCGTGGGCCGGGGCGCTTTCCTTCTTCGGCGCTTCGGCGACCATCGCCTCGGTGGTGATCATCAGGCCGGCGATCGAGGCGGCGTTCTGCAGCGCTGAGCGGGTCACCTTGGTCGGATCCAGGATGCCCATCTCGATCATGTCGCCGAACTGGCCGGTCGCGGCGTTGTAGCCAAAGTTGCCCTGGCCGTCCTTGACGCGGTTCAGCACCACGCTCGGCTCGTCACCGCAGTTGGTGACGATCTCGCGCAGCGGGGCTTCCATCGCACGCAGCGCAATCGCGATGCCGTGGTTCTGGTCTTCGTTGATGCCCTTCAGGCCGCCGATGGTCGACAGCGCGCGGATCAGCGCAACACCGCCGCCCGGCACCACGCCTTCCTCGACCGCCGCACGGGTCGCGTGCAGGGCGTCTTCGACGCGCGCCTTCTTTTCCTTCATCTCGACTTCGGTCGCGGCACCGACCTTGATGACCGCCACACCGCCGGCCAGCTTGGCGACGCGCTCCTGCAGCTTCTCGCGGTCGTAGTCGGAGCTGGTCTCCTCGATCTGCGCCTTGATCTGCTTGATGCGCGCCTGGATCGCTTCGCCTTCGCCGGCGCCGTCGATGATCGTGCTGTTTTCCTTCGACACGATGATCTTCTTGGCGCGGCCGAGATCCTTGATCGTCGCCTTCTCGAGCGACAGGCCGACTTCTTCGGAGATGACCGTGCCGCCGGTCAGGATCGCCATGTCTTCCAGCATCGCCTTGCGACGGTCGCCGAAGCCCGGCGCCTTGACCGCGCAGACCTTGACGATGCCGCGGATCGTGTTGACGACCAGCGTCGCCAGCGCTTCGCCTTCGACCTCTTCCGCCACGATCAGCAGCGGCTTGCCGGCCTTGGCGACGCCTTCCAGCACCGGCAGCAGGTCACGGACGTTGGAGATCTTCTTGTCGTGCAGCAGGATGAACGGATCGTCCAGCTCGGCCTGCATCGACTGCTGGTTGTTGATGAAGTACGGCGACAGGTAGCCGCGGTCGAACTGCATGCCCTCGACGACGTCGAGTTCGTTGTCCAGGCCCGAGCCTTCCTCGACCGTGATCACGCCTTCCTTGCCGACCTTCTTCATCGCCTCGGCGATGATGTTGCCGATCGACTCGTCGGAGTTCGCGGAGATCGTGCCGACCTGCGCGATCGCCTTGTCGTCGGCGGTCGGCTTCGACAGCTTCTTCAGCTCGTCGACGGCGGCGTGCACGGCCTTGTCGATGCCGCGCTTGAGGTCCATCGGGTTCATGCCGGCGGCAACGCCCTTCATGCCCTCGCGGATCAGCGCCTGCGCCAGCACGGTCGCGGTGGTGGTGCCGTCACCGGCGTTGTCGGAGGTCTTGGAAGCAACTTCCTTGACCATCTGCGCGCCCATGTTCTCGAACTTGTCGGCCAGCTCGATCTCCTTGGCGACGGACACGCCGTCCTTGGTGATCGTCGGCGCGCCGAAGCTCTTCTCGAGCACGACGTTGCGGCCCTTCGGACCCAGCGTCACCTTGACGGCGTTGGCGAGGACATTGACGCCGCGGACCATGCGGGCGCGGGCGTCTTCGGAAAAGCGGACTTCTTTGGCTGCCATGGGATGTTTCCTCTAGCGAGTTGATGTGTTGGCCGGCGCTGACAGCGCCTGGCTGGAGAACCGAGCACAGGTGGGGCGGCGGGCTTTGGTTTCTGGAGGTCCCCTTGAGTCAAGGGGACCGGCGGCGACCGTCAGGTCGACGCGGGGGTTGTGGGATGCAATCGCAAATGTCCCAACGAAGCCGATCTACCGGCAACCCCGCCCGAACTCAGTTGATGATCGCGAAGATGTCGTCCTCGCGGACGACCAGGTACTCGATGCCGTTCATCTTGACTTCGGTGCCGCTGTACTTGCCGAACAGCACCTTGTCGCCGGCCTTGACCTTGAGCTGACGGACCTGGCCGTTGTCGAGCGGCTTGCCTTCGCCGACCGCGACGACTTCGCCCTTGATCGGCTTCTCGGTGGCGGTGTCCGGGATCACGATGCCGCCCGCGGACAGGCGCTCTTCTTCCATGCGCTTGATGATCACGCGGTCGTTCAACGGCTGCAGATTCATGTCATGCCCTCGTAACAGGTTGATTTATGGGGACTACCCTGGGGGTTGTTAGCACTCCCCTTCGGTGAGTGCCAATGCTAGCGCGCTCGTTTCCCGGTGGGAAGGAGTGGCCGTGGCCGGCTACATGGGGGGCCGGCGGGAGGGTTTCAAGGGGGGCGAGCGAAAACCTGACGGCGGGGTACAGCGGCAAGCGAGCCGCAGGGCAATGGCGGCAGCCTGGGTCGCTCCCGGCCGGGATTCGCGCCCACGCGCTGGTCTGGCCGGGCGCATTGCGGGCGTGGAGTGACCGCGCGGCAAGCATTGGGCTGCCGGTCGCGGCTGAAGCCGCTCCAGGCCCAGCCTGCAACCGAGCCTTGGTTGGTAGGAGGGGCTTCAGCCCCGACCGTCAGCCGGACACTCGCCACGTCACTGGGCCAGGCGGCGCAGTCACGGCTGACGACAGTTGCTCCTGCTGGAGGAGCGGCGACGCTGGGCTCGAGACGCGGGCTACGGCGCCGGTCGGCTGCCGCCGCTGCGCAGCGCGTCGGCCAGTCCGATCAGGTCGATCAGCTCGTGCGTTCGCCCTGCAGATCGGGCAGGCCGGCGGCATGCACGAGGCCGGCGAGGTCAGCCGGGCCGAATTGCTCGCCGAACACCTGCGGGTCGCGCAGCCACTCGGCGAAGCCGGCGACCGCGGCGGCGAACTGCAGCCGCGGCGACGGCGTCGCGGCGATCGATCGGCGCAATGTTCGAGCAGATGGCTGTCGGGCTGCGACGGCAGCTTGTAGCGCAGCCGCAGCCGGGCCAGTTCGTCGGCGGCGAAGCGGATATCCGACTCGGCGTTGCCGCGCTGGCGCGCCGGTCGAGTCCGTGATCCGGGCGCGCGGCGCCCGGTCAGATGGTTCGCCCCGCTCAGGGCCGCTCGACCGCACGCAGGCGGCGAAACAGGTCGGCCAGCGTCAGCTCGACGAAGTCGCGGTACTCGCCGGCGTCGTAGAAGCGGCCGTAGCAGGTCGGACAGCTTTCGAACCAGATGTGCGGCTGCTGCGGATCGACCATCCGCAGCATCGGCGTACCGACGCAGATCGGGCACTGGATCCGGTCGATGGCGTTGTATTCGCGACCGAGCGCCGCATCCCCGGTGTCGACCACCCGTGCCGAAGCGCGCATGTCCTCGTGCTCGAGCAGGTCGAACCAGATGCCCTTGCAGTGGGTGCAGCGGTCGGCCACCGCCTCGTGGGTCGGCACCTTCTCCATCGCGTGCTGGCACTTCGGGCAGTTCACGGCACGGGCTCCTGCTGCATGCGCGGCGGCTCGCCGGCCGGCGCATTGTCGCCGATCGGCGGCAGCGGCACACGGCGCGGCAGCGCCGCGGACGACTGCCGGCTTGCATCGAACGCCGCATGATCGGACCCTTGGCCGCCCTGCATGACGGTACGTGACTGCCGATGAGCGTCCGCCTGGTCTTCTGCACCTGCCCCGACCGCAACACGGCCGAGCGCATCGCCGCTGCACTGGTCGAACTCCGGCTGGCCGCCTGCGTCAACCTGTTGCCCGGGCTGCATTCGATCTACCGCTGGCAGGACGCGGTCGAGCACGCCGACGAAGTGCTGCTGCTGATCAAGTCGACCGCCGAGCGCTACCCGGCGCTGCAGGCCGCGATCGTCGAGCAGCATCCGTACGAACTCCCGGAGGTCGTTGCGGTCGAAGCCGCCGGCGGCCTGCCGGGCTATCTCGCCTGGGTGCGCGATTCGACTTCGGTCGCCGACTGATCCGCGACCGTTCGAGACCCTGCATGACCCTGACCCGTTCGCTGTTTGCCGCGCTGACCGCGGCCGCTGCGCTGGCGCTGACCGCGCCGGCCGCGCGCGCCGTCGACGAATCCGACCTGCTGCCGATCGACCAGGCGTTCGCGCTGACCGCCGAGCCGGCCGGGCCCGACCGGGTGCGGCTGCACTGGGCGATCGCCGACGGCTATTACCTGTACCGGCACCGGATGGGCGCCGATTCGCAGACGGCATCGTTCGTGATCGACCGGCTGGAGCTGCCGCCAGGCAAGCGCTACGTCGACGAGTTCTTCGGCGAAGTCGAAACCTACCGCGAGCAGGTCGAGGCGACCGTGCTCGGCGTGGCGGGCGAGCCCGGCGCGGTCGATCTGCGGATCCGCTACCAGGGCTGCGCCGACCTCGGCGTCTGCTACCCGCCGCACACGCAGACGGTGCGGGTCGCGCTGCCGGCGACCGATGCCGGCCGGACCGGCGCTTCGGCGCCGGCGCCCGGCGCGGCCGGCCCGGGCTTCAACCCGCTGGCGCCGGCCGGCACGCCGCTGATCGGGGCGGCGCCGGCCGGCGCGGTCGAGGAACTGCCGTTGCCGGCCGAACAGGCGTTCGCCTTCGAGGCGATCGCGGTCGATCACGACGCGCTGCTGCTGCGCTTCACGCCGGCGCCGGGCTACTACCTGTACCGCGAGCGCAACACGTTCACGCTGGCCGGCGATCCGCCGGCGGCGCTCGGCGAGCCGCAATGGCCGGCGGCCAGTGCCCATCATGACGATCACTTCGGCGACGTCGCGGTGTATTTCGAGCAGGTCGAGGTGCCGATGGCGGTGCGCCGGCTGACCGCCGGGCCGGTCGAACTGCAGTTGCAGGCGACCTTCCAGGGCTGCCAGAACGACGGCATCTGCTATCCGCCGATGACCCGCGATGTCCGCCTCGCACTGCCGGCGCTGCCGGCCGGCGAGCTGCCGGCGAGCGCCGTCGGCGATGCACCGGCACCCGCCGGGCTCGCTGCCGGTGCGCTGCTGACCGCGCTGGTCGGTGCGCTGCTCGGCGGCCTGATCCTGAACCTGATGCCGTGCGTGCTGCCGGTGCTGTCGCTTAAGGCGCTGTCGCTGGCCGACAGCGGCCACAGCCACCGGCAGGCCCGGCACAGCGCGCTCTGGTACACCGCCGGCGTGCTGGTCAGTTTCGCCGCGCTCGGACTGGCCGCGATCGGCTTGCGCGAGGCCGGCGCCGCGCTCGGCTGGGGCTTCCAGTTGCAGCAGCCGTGGGTGGTCGCGCTGCTGGCCTACGTGATGTTCGCGGTCGGCCTGTCGCTGTCCGGGCTGTTCCAGATCGGCGCCGGACTGGCCGGCATCGGCCAGTCGCTGACCGAGAAACGCGGTGCCAGCGGCGATTTCTTCACCGGCGTGCTGGCGGTGGTCGTCGCAAGCCCGTGCACGGCGCCGTTCATGGGCCCGGCGCTGGCGTTCGCGTTCGCCGCGCCGGCCTGGTGGGCACTGGTCGTGTTCGTCGCACTCGGCCTCGGCCTGGCGCTGCCGTTCCTGCTGATCGGCTTCGTGCCGGCGCTGGCCTCGCGGCTGCCGCGGCCGGGCGCCTGGATGGTCGCGTTCAAGCAGGTCATGGCGTTCCCGATGTACCTGACCGCGGTCTGGCTGGCCTGGGTGCTGGCCAAGCAGCGCGGCGCCGATGCGATCGGCCTGCTGCTGGCCGGTGCGGTGCTGCTGGCGGCCGCGCTGTGGGGCTTCGAGCGGCAGCGCTGGAAGCCGCGCCTGTTCGGCGTCGCGTTCACCGCGCTGGCCGCCGTGGCTGCGCTGGCGGCGATTCCGGCAATCCAGCGACTGCCGGCGGCGCGCGCCACGGCGGCCGAATCCGACGCCAGCGTGCCGTATTCGGCCGAGCGCCTGGCCAGCCTGCGCCGGGACGACCGGGTCGTGTTCGTCAACATGACCGCCGACTGGTGCGTGACCTGCAAGGCGAACGAGGCGCGGGTGTTGTCGACCGCCGCGTTCGGCGACGCGATCAGCGCGGCCGACGCGGTGTACATGAAGGGCGACTGGACCAACGTCGACCCGGAGATCACCCGTTTCCTCGAACAGCACGGCGCGGTCGGTGTGCCGCTGTATGTCGTGTTCGCGCCGGGCCGGCCGGCCGGCGAGGTGCTGCCGACGGTGCTGTCGATCGACGCCGTCACCGCCGCGGTGCAGCGCGCCGAAGCCTCGCGATGAACGGCCGGATCGGAAGCTGGCTGCCGGTCGTTGCGCTGGCGCTGGCCGCGGCGCTGGCCGGGCTGCTGGTCGGCCGCTGGTATGTCGACGGCGGCGCGACGCCGGCGCCGCCAGGTGTCAGCCTGGCGCAGGTCGGCGAGCCGCGCCCCGAGCTCGTCCTGCCCGATCTCGATGGCCGGCCGCAGTCGCTGGCGCAATTCGACGGCCGCCCGCTGCTGATCAACTACTGGGCGACCTGGTGCCCGCCCTGTGTCGACGAGCTGCCGCGACTGGCCGACCTGCATGCGCGCCGCGATCGCGACGGCATCGCGGTGCTGGCGATCGCGATGGAGCATGAACCGGCCGCCGTGCGCGATTTCCTCGCCGAGCGCGGCCTCGAGCTGACCGTCTGGATGGAACCGCCCGGCAACAGCGACAGTTCGGTGCGGCTCGGCAACACCCGCGGCGTGCTGCCGTACAGCGTCCTGATCGATGCCGACGGCCGGATCGTCGCACGCAAGGTCGGCGTGCTTCGCGAGCGCGACCTGGCCGACTGGGTCCGGCAGGTCGCGCGCTGAGCGGCCGGCCGCGGTCGGCCGGCAACGGCGGCGAACGTCGGCAAACTGGACAGAGGCGCCGGCGTGCCAGACACTGTCGCGCCTTCCGGGAGGGGAAGTCGTGGCGCGAATCCTGGTCCTGCACGGGCCGAACCTGAACATGCTCGGCAAGCGCGAGCCCGATCGCTACGGCCATACGACCCTGGCCGAGATCGAGCAGCGACTGCGCGCGCGCGCCGAACGCGACGGCCATGCGATCGAGTGCCTGCAGAGCAATGCCGAGCACGTGCTGATCGACCGCGTGCAGGCCGCGCGCGACGACGGCACCGACTTCATCCTGATCAACCCGGCCGCGCTGACGCACACGTCGATCGCGCTGCGCGATGCCTTCGCAGCGGCCGAAACGCCGTTCATCGAACTGCACCTGTCGAACGTCCACGCCCGCGAGCCGTTCCGCCGCCACTCGTACCTGGCCGATCTCGCGCTCGGCGTCATCGCCGGTTTCGGCGCCGACAGCTACATGCTTGCCCTGGAGGCCGCGCTGGCGAAGCTCGCCGCGCGGCCGCTGTAACGCCCCACCGGCGCCTGCGCGCCGTCACGATGAGATCGCCATGGACCTGCGAAAAATCAAGAAACTGATCGACCTGCTGGAAGAGTCGAACCTGTCGGAGCTGGAGATCAAGGAAGGCGAGGAGTCGGTCCGGCTGTCGCGCATCCCGACCGGCGGCGCCAGCGTGCAGTACGCCCCGGCGCCGATCATGCAGGTCGCCGGCAGCGAACGCGCAGCGCAGGGCATGGTCTCGCCGACCGAAGCCGCCACCGGCGGCCGCCCCGGCGGCGGCGCACCGGCGCTGCCGGACGGCCACGTGGTCCGCTCGCCGATGGTCGGCACCTTCTACGCCTCGCCGAACCCGGAAGCCCCGCCGTTCGTCAAGGTCGGCCAGTCGATCAAGGTCGGCGACACGCTCGGCATCATCGAGGCGATGAAGATGTTCAACCCGATCGAATCGGACGTCTCCGGCACGGTCGTCGCGATCCTGGTCGAGAACGGCCAACCGGTCGAGTTCGACGAGCCGATGTTCGTGATCGGATGAGAAGCCGGGAATGGGGAATCGGGAATCGTACAAGCGACCGCACACAAGCCTGGACGTCTGGCGCGATGCCATGGATCTGGTGCAAGCGGTGTACGCGCTCTCGAGCCCCTTTCCTGATTCCGAACGCTACGGACTTACGGCACAGATGCGTCGCTCGGCGGTCAGTGTTCCGTCCAACATCGCGGAAGGCGCAGCGCGACGCTCGCGCCAGGAGTTCATCCGGTTTCTCTCGATCGCCCGCGGCTCGTTGTCGGAACTGGACACGCAGATGGAGATCGCGATCCGACTGGACTACTGCGTGCGCACTCGCGACATCGACCATCTGGTTGACCGACTGTTCTCGAGGCTGACCGGCCTGATGAACAGCCTGGAAAGCACGACGGCGGCAGAACGAGCGACACAGCCGCTCTAACCATTCCCCATTCCCCATTCCCGGACCACGGCCCTTACATGCTCGACAAAGTGGTTATAGCCAACCGCGGCGAAATCGCGCTGCGCATCCTGCGCGCCTGCCACTCGCTCGGCATCAAGACGGTCGCCGTGCACAGCACGGTCGATCGCAACCTCAAGCACGTCGCGATGGCCGATGAATCGGTCTGCATCGGGCCACCGCCGTCGCAGCAGAGCTATCTCGACATTCCGGCGATCATCGCCGCGGCGGAAGTGACCGACGCGCAGGCGATCCACCCCGGCTACGGTTTCCTGTCCGAGAACGCCGATTTCGCCGAGCGGGTCGAGAGCTCCGGCTTCGTGTTCATCGGCCCGACCGCCGAGGTGATCCGGCTGATGGGTGACAAGGTCGAGGCGATCCGGGCGATGAAGGCGGCCGGCGTGCCGTGCGTGCCCGGTTCCGGCGGGCCGATCGGCGACGATCCGGCGACCAACGCGAAGATCGCGAAGGACATCGGCTACCCGGTGATCGTCAAGGCGGCCGGTGGCGGCGGCGGCCGCGGCATGCGCGTCGTGCACACCGAGGCGCACCTGCACAACGC
Organism: Lysobacteraceae bacterium; assembly: GCA_041687455.1. GTDB lineage: Bacteria > Pseudomonadota > Gammaproteobacteria > Xanthomonadales > Xanthomonadaceae > JAWLBY01. The sequence continues at coordinate 73,081 of JAWLBY010000013.1, forward strand.
CATCCAGACCACCAAGTCGGAGGCCAAGGCGGCCTTCAACAACGACATGGTGTACATGGAGAAATTTCTCGAGAACCCGCGCCACGTCGAGATCCAGGTACTGGCCGATGGCCAGGGCCATGCGATCCACCTCGGCGAACGCGACTGCTCGATGCAGCGCCGCCACCAGAAGGTCGTCGAGGAGGCGCCGGCGCCGGGCATCAGCGACGAGCAGCGCGCCGAGATCGGCCGCGTCTGCGTCGAGGCCTGCATCCGGATCGGCTACCGCGGCGCCGGCACATTCGAGTTCCTGTACGAGAACGGCCGGTTCTATTTCATCGAGATGAACACCCGGATCCAGGTCGAGCACCCGGTCACCGAGCTGGTCACCGGCATCGATCTGGTGCGCGAACAGTTGCTGATCGCGTCCGGTCGTCCTCTGTCGATCCGGCAGGAAGACGTGGTGCTGCGCGGCCACGCGATCGAATGCCGGGTCAACGCCGAGGATCCGGACACGTTCCTGCCGTCACCGGGACTGATCCAGCATTTCCACGCACCGGGCGGCCCCGGCGTGCGCGTCGACAGCCACATCTACGAGGGCTATCGCGTGCCGCCGAACTACGACTCGATGATCGGCAAGCTGATCGTGCACGGCGCCGACCGCGAGCAGGCAATTGCGCGGATGCGCGTCGCGCTGTCGGAAATGGTGGTCGACGGCATCAAGACCAACATTCCGCTGCAGCAGCGCATCATCGCCGACGCCGGCTTCCAGAAGGGTGGCATGAACATCCACTACCTCGAGAAGCGGCTGAAGGAACAGAAGGACAGCGCGATCGGGCTCGGCTGAGTGCAGTCGGCAGCGCCGGGCGGGTCGACAACCGATGGTGTGCGAACGCGCGCGTGGTGCGTCGGCGGCGCGCGATCCCCGCGATCGTGGGCGGCGACCTCCACGGTCGCGGGCATGGCCCGCTCGCTGCACAGGCAGCGAAGCCCACGCGCCCTTGCAGGAGCGAGGCATGACCGCGACAGCGGGTCAGTCGTGTCCCCGCTGGAATCTGGTGCCCATGTCGCATGGATTGGCACTCCGTCACTACCACCGGCAATGAGACCTGCTGCGCGATGCCCTACCTCGAACTGACCCTGATCTGCCGCGAATCCGATCAGCCGCGCGTCGAAGCGGCGCTCGAGGACGTCGGCGCGCTGTCGGTCACGCTGCTCGACGCCGACGCCGAGACGCCGAACGAGCGCGCGATCCTCGAACCGGGCGTCGGCGAACAACCGCTGTGGCAGGACGTCCGGCTCTGTGCGCTGTTCGACGCCGAAGCCGACCGCGGTGCGCTGCTGCATGCGATCGAAGCGTTTGACGGCGCCATCGACCTGTCGGCGGCGGAATTCCGCGAAGTCGAGGACCAGGACTGGGAGCGGGTCTGGATGGACCAGTTCCAGCCGATGCGGTTCGGCGAACGGCTGTGGATCTATCCGTGGAACATCGAGCCGCCGGCCTCGCTGGCCGACGCCGCGGTGGTCCGGCTGGATCCGGGGCTGGCATTCGGCAGCGGCACCCATCCGACCACCGCGCTGTGTCTCGAATGGCTCGATTCGCTGGCGCTCGACGGCATGACCGTGCTCGACTTCGGCTGCGGCTCCGGCGTGCTGGCGATCGCCGCGCTGAAGCTCGGCGCGGCCCGCGCGGTCGCCATCGACAACGATCCGCAGGCGGTCGCCGCAACGCTCGACAACGCCGCGCGCAATGCCGTTGCCGAGCGGATCAGCGTGCATCTGCCGGATGACGCGGTCGTGGCCCGCTATCCGGTCGTGGTCGCCAATATCCTCGCCAACGCGCTCGATGCGCTGGCCGAACGGCTGGCCGACGCCTGCGAACCCGGCGGCGTGATCGCGCTGTCCGGCATCCTCGACGGCCAGCAGGCGGCGCTGCTCGAGCGCTATTCCGCCTGGTTCGACGAACTGCAGGTCGCCCGTCGCGAGGACTGGATCCGGATCAGCGGCCGGCGCCGCTGAGCGGGCGCTCAGCGCGCGGCGCCGACGCCCGGCTACACTGCCGTCCATGTACACGCAATGCCCGCACTGCTCGACGGTGTTCCCGCTGTCGCCGGCGCTGCTGGCGCAGGGCCGTGGAATGCTGCAATGCGGCGTCTGCGGCGAGACCTTCGACGCTCTCGAACGGCTGGCCGAACGCCCGGAACTGATCGACGCAACCCCGCCGCCGTCGGAGCCGGTGCTGCCGCGGGTCGACGCGCCGGCGACCGCAACGGCCACCGACATCGCCGCCACCGAGCCGACGGGCGCACAGGCGCCGCTGTGGACCGATGCACCCGCTGCGCCGGCACCGACCACGCCGATCGCCGAGCCCGAGCCGGAGCCCGAGCCACTGCCGGCGCAGACGATCGAGCAGCCGTCCGAACCGCCGCGCAGCGCGCGGTCGGCCGCCGCAACGCCGACTGCACCGCCGCCGAGTTTCGCCCGCCGCCGCGCCGTGATCACCCGGCCGCGCCGGACCGCGCTGTGGGCCGGCGCGGCCATGCTGCTGTTGCTGCTGCTCGGGCTGCAGATCGTGCTCGCGCAGCGCGTCGAGTTCGCTGCCGACGCCCGCTGGCGGCCGTGGCTGGTGCAGCTCTGCGAGCGACTCGGCTGCACGCTGCCGGCCTGGCATGACCCACAGCGACTGACCCTGGTCTCGCGCGAGATCGGCCCGCATCCGTCGGTGCCGAATGCGCTGCTGGTCACCGCCACGCTGCGCAACGACGCGCCGTGGCCGCAGGCCTGGCCGCTGTTCGAACTGACGCTGTCGGACCTCGAAGGGCAGCCGGTCGGGCTGCGCCGTTTCCGCGCCGACGAGTATCTCGGAGCGCCGCCGGAACGGCCGACGATCGCGCCGGGCCAGAGCGCGCTGGCGCGCCTCGAGATCGCCGATCCCGGCAAGCAGGCGGTCGCGTTCACGTTCGATTTCCACTGAACCGCGGTCGCTGTCTCGATCGATCCGGCGCGCCGCAGCGGCGGGTCGCCGCGGTCGGGCAACGGCGGTGACGCGATGCGGCCTGACCCGCAGTTCGGGGCTCCGGCGCTCGCCAACGTCGGCGCGCGGGACTACACTCGCGCTCCGGCTGGCTCTCGCCGGATCGCCCCCCGATCCTGATCGCCGCGGTCTCCCCCCGTGAATACTCCTGCCCTGTCCCGCGGCACCGCTGCCGCCCCCGCTTCGTCCTCGGCGCTGCGCGAGCACGTCGCCCGTGCCGTGCGTCGCTATCTGTCCGATCTCGGCGACCATCACGATGGCGAACTGCATGCGTTCGTGATGCGCGAGGTCGAGGCGCCGCTGTTCGCCGAGGTCATGCGGCATTTCGACGGCAACCAGACCCGCGCCGCGGCCGCGCTCGGCATCAACCGCGCGACGCTGCGCCGGCGACTGCGCGAACTCGGGCTGGCCTGAGCGGCGCGACCGCGGCACGCCACAGCCGCGCACGCATTCGGTCCGCGCTCGGCGAACCGGAAGGCGCGGCCCGTATAATTCGCCGCTTCGCGGCCCGGCCGCGCCCGATCATCGAGCACGCACGCCCATGAACGATTCGCGCCAGCCGATCCGCCGCGCCCTGCTGTCCGTGTCCGACAAGACCGGTCTGATCGAACTGGCCCGCGAACTCGTCGCCGGCGGCGTCGAGCTGCTGTCGACCGGCGGCACCGCGCGCGCGCTGCGCGAGGCCGGGCTCGCGGTGCGCGACGTCAGCGAGCTGACCGGTTTCCCGGAGATCATGGACGGCCGGGTCAAGACGCTGCATCCGAAGGTGCACGGCGGCCTGCTCGGACGTCGCGGCACCGACGACGCAGTGATGGCCGAGCACGGCATCGCGCCGATCGACCTGCTGGTGCTGAATCTGTATCCGTTCGAGCGGGTGGCGGCCGATCCGGCCAGCAGCTTCGACGACATCATCGAGAACATCGACATCGGCGGACCGGCGATGCTGCGCGCAGCGGCGAAGAACTTCGCCCACGTCGCGGTGGCGACCGACCCGGCACAGTACGGCGCGCTGCTCGCCGAGCTGCACGAGCACGGCTTCGCACTGTCCCGGAAAACCCGTTTCGCGCTGTCGGTGGCGGCCTTCAATCGCGTCGCCCAATACGACGCGGCGATCGCCAATCACCTGTCGTCGCTGCGCGAGGACGGCACCCGCGCGCTGTTTCCGGCGCAGCAGAATGGCACCTTCGTCAAGATCATGGACCTGCGCTACGGCGAGAACCCGCACCAGCAGGCGGCGTTCTACCGCGACCTGTGGCCGGTGCCCGGCACGCTGGCGACGTTCACCCAGTTGCAGGGCAAGGAACTGAGCTACAACAACCTCGCCGATGCCGACGCCGCATGGGAATGCGTCCGGCAGTTCGAGGCGCCGGCCTGCGTGATCGTCAAGCACGCCAATCCGTGCGGTGTGGCGGTCGCGGCGGCGGCCGGCGAGGCCTACGAACTCGCCTACGCGACCGATCCGACCTCGGCGTTCGGCGGCATCATCGCGTTCAACACGCGGCTCGATGGCGCGACCGCCAAGACCATTCTCGAGCGACAGTTCGTCGAAGTGCTGATCGCGCCCGACTACGACGACGAAGCGCTGGCGGTCGCGAAGCGGAAGGCCAACGTGCGGCTGCTGCGCATTCCGCACGGCGACGGCCGCAACAACGTCGACGTCAAGCGGGTCGGCTCCGGCATCCTGATGCAGAGCGCCGACATCCGCGAGGTCGGACGCGACGAGCTGAAGGTCGTCACCCGCGTGGCACCGACCACGCAGCAGCTCGACGACCTGCTGTTTGCCTGGCGTTGCGCCAAGTTCGTCAAGTCGAACGCGATCGTCTACGCGAAGGACCAGCGCACGATCGGCATCGGTGCCGGCCAGATGAGCCGCGTGGTCAGCGCGAAGATCGCCGGCATCAAGGCCGACGAGGCCGGCCTGGTCGTCGACGGCAGCGTGATGGCCAGCGATGCGTTCTTCCCGTTCCGCGATGGCATCGACGCGGCCGCCGTGGCCGGCATCCGCGCCGTGATCCAGCCGGGCGGGTCGATGCGCGACGCCGAAGTGATCGCCGCCGCCGACGAACACGGCATGGCGATGGTGTTCACCGGCGTGCGGCATTTCAGGCACTGACGTGCCGGGATTGGGGATTCGGGATTGGAGATTGGTTTGAGCGCACTCGCCGAACACCCGCACGGTAAGCACGATTCACCTGCAGATCCATTGCGTGCGAAGCACGCTGGCCTGGGCCCGATCCCGAATCCCCAATCCCGAATCCCGAATTCTGACCAATGAAAGTGCTGCTGATCGGTTCCGGTGGTCGCGAACATGCGCTGGCGTGGAAGCTCGCGGCGTCGCCGCGCGCGCATGAGGTGCTGGTCGCGCCGGGCAATGCCGGCACCGCGCTCGAAGCGCGCTGTCGCAATGTCGACGTTGCCGCCGGCGACATCGATGCGCTGCTTGCGCTCGCCGAGCGCGAGGACGTCGCGCTGACCGTGGTCGGGCCGGAGGCGCCGCTGGTGGCCGGCATCGTCGATCGCTTCGAAGCGGCGGGCCTGCGCATCTTCGGCCCGCGCGCGGCCGCCGCGCAGCTCGAGGGCAGCAAGGCGTTCGCCAAGGATTTCCTTGCCCGCCACCGCATCCCGACCGCGCATTACGCGGTGTTCACCGATGCCGACGCTGCGCTCGCGCATCTGCAGCGGGTCGGCGCGCCGATCGTGGTCAAAGCCGATGGTCTGGCCGCCGGCAAGGGCGTGGTGGTGGCGACGACGCTGGCAGAAGCCGAACAGGCGGTCCGCGACATGCTGTCCGGCAACGCGTTCGGTGCTGCCGGTGCGCGGGTGGTGATCGAGGAGTTCCTCGATGGCGAGGAGGCGAGCTTCATCGCGATGGTCGACGGCACCCACGCGCTGCCGATGGCGACCAGCCAGGACCACAAGCGGGTCGGCGACGGCGACCGCGGACCGAACACCGGCGGCATGGGCGCGTATTCGCCGGCACCGGTCGTGACTCCCGACGTGCACGCGCGGATCATGCGCGAGGTGATCGAACCGACCGTGCGCGGCATGCGCGAGGATGGCACGCCGTTCCGGGGCTTCCTGTACGCCGGACTGATGATCGATCGCGCCGGCGCGCCGCGCGTGATCGAGTTCAACGTGCGTTTCGGCGATCCGGAAACCCAGCCGGTCATGATGCGGCTGCAGTCGGATCTGGTCGACCTGATCGATGCGGCGATCGATGGCCGGCTCGATGGCGTCGCTGCGCAGTGGGACCCGCGTCCGAGCCTCGGCGTGGTGATGGCGGCCGCGCACTACCCGGCGACGCCGCAGACCGGCGATCGGATCGATGGCCTTGACGCCGTCGCGCCGGACGACTGCAAGGTGTTCCACGCCGGCACCCGGCTCGACCCGGAAGGCCGGGTCGTCACCGCCGGCGGCCGCGTGCTGACGGTCTGCGCGCTCGGCGACACCATCGCGGGAGCGCAGGCGCAGGCCTATCGCGCCGTCGCGCAGATCGGCTGGGATGGCGAATTCCATCGCAGCGACATCGGCTGGCGAGCGATCGCGCGCGGCGCCTGACGGCCTCTCGCCGGGCAACGTGCCCGACGTTCGAGCCACGACTGCAATATTTTCAGAAACGATGACGCGGGCGCCGTCGGCCGGCCGGCGCGCCGGCCGGATGCTGCTAAGGTGAGCGCCCTTCGAGGCAGGGTCGCCCGAACTTCGCATCACGTCGTAACGAACTTCGTCATGTCCGCGTTCCGATCCGTTTTCGCCTGGCTCGCGTCATGCGCCGCCCTGTGCGCGCAGGCGGTGCCGCCGGAAATCCCGCCGCATCAGTTGCTGCAGCGGCAGTGGACCGTCGCCGACGGCCTGCCGCAGATCACCGTGCTCGACATCGTGCAGGACGCCAGCGGCGCGCTGTGGCTGGCGACCCAGGACGGCGTCGCGCAGTTCGATGGTTTCCGGTTCGAGGTGTTCCGCAGCCAGCGCGAACCGGCGCTGAGCCACAACTACACGAATGCGTTGGCCGCCGATCGTGACGGCGCGGTCTGGGTCGGCAGCACGCAGGGCCTGGCCCGGCTCGACGCCCGGGGCTGGCGCAGCCTGACCGCCGACGGCCCCGCGGCCGGCGCGGTGTACCGCCTGCTGGCGGCGGCCGACGGCGGCGTCTGGGTTGCCGCCGAGGCGGGGCTGTTCCGTGCCGATGCCGGTCGATTGCAGCCGGTCGCGCTGCCGTCCGGCGCCGGCCGGGTGGTCGCGCTGGCGCACGCCGCCGACGGCACCGCGGTTGCGGCATTGCCCGATCGGCTGCTGGTCGATCCGGCCGGCGCGGCGCGCGAGATCCCCCTGCCCGGCTTCGACGACCTGCGCAGCCTCGCCAGCGGCGCTGCCGGCGGCGACGTCTGGCTGTGGGTCGGCACCGGCCAGGGGTTGCTCGGCATCGCCGCCGACGGCCGGATCGTCCGCCGGCCGCTGAAGCAGCACGAGCTCGAAACACTGCTGCTCGACCGCCACGGCACGCTGTGGATCGGCAGCGACGACGGCCTGTGGCGGTTGCCGGCCGGCGAGCTGCCGCAACGGGTCCGGATCTCGGCGCTCGGTACCGGGCACTGGATCCGCTCGCTGCACGAGGACCGCAACGGCGTGCTGTGGGTCGGCACCCAGGTCGACGGCCTGTTCCGGCTGAGCGCTGGCGTGTTCCGCCGGATCGGCGCCGCCGATGGGTTGACCGACGAGGTCGTCTGGTCGCTGTACCGCGACCCGGCCGGCGGCCTCTGGGCCGGCGGCAGCGACGGCGTCTACCACGGCGATCTGAGCGGCTTCCGGCGGCCGTTTCCGGCCGACGCGCTACCGCATCCGATGGTGCTGGCGTTCCTGCGCGACCGCGACGGCACGCTCTGGATCGGCACCCGCCAGGGCCTGGCGCGGATGCGCCCCGGCGCCAGCCGGCCGACGCCGGTGCCCGGCGTCGACGCGATGATCTACAGCCTGTCGCAGGACGATCGCGGCCGGATCTGGATCGGCTCGCGCGCCGGCGTGCAGCGGATCGAGCGCGATCGGCTCGAGACGCTCGGTGCCGAGCACGGACTGCCGACGACGGCCGCCCGCACGATCGTGCAGATGTCGGACGGCCGGATCTGGATCGGCGGCGATCTCGGAGCATTCCGCGAACGCGCGCCCGATCGCTTCGTTGCGGTGGGCGCCGCCGACGGTACGGCCGCCCACGGCATGAAGATGCTGCGCGAGACCCGACCCGGCGAAGTGCTGATCGCGGTGAAGGGCGGCATCGCGCGCACCACGCTGGCCGGCGACTCGATCACGCTGATCGACGAAGACGCCGGCCTGCACGCAGGCATGGTGATGCTGCTGCAGCCGGACGCCCGGCAGCGGCTCTGGTACGCAACCAATAATGGCATCGGCATGCTGCCGCTCCTGCAGATCGACCAGTGGCTCGGCGGCAGTCGGCGGCAGCTCGAACCGCGCATCCACGGCCGTCTCGGCGAACCGCAGCCGGCCCAGTGCAACGGCGGCCACGACAATGCCGGCGTGCTGATCGACGATCGCTGGCTGTGGTGCCCGAGCCTGCACGGTGCGCTGGTACTCGACCTGCAGGCCGCCGACGCTCCCGCCGCGCTGCCGACGCCGGTGATCCAGGCGGTCAGCGGCGAAGGCATCGCACAGTCGCTCACCGCCGGGCAGCCGCTGCGGCTGCCGGTCGGCGTGCGCGACCTGCAGTTCGATTTCGCCGGGCTGCATCTGGCCGACCCGAACGCGGTCCGCCACCAGGTGCAACTGCTCGGCTACGACGACGCGCCGCGCGCGATCGGCGATCGGCGCAGCGCGTTCTACACCAACCTGCCGCCGGGCGAGTACCGCTTCGAAGTCACCGCCCGGCTCGCCGGCAGCGAGCGCAACAGCGCACCGGCCTCGGTGTCGTTGCTGCTGCCGGCCCGTGTGCACGAGAGCCGCTGGTTCCAGGCGGCGTTGCTGTTGTCTGCGGTCGGCACGGCGCTGGTGCTGTATCGCTGGCGGGTGCACCGGCTCGAGCAGGCGCACCGGACGCTCGCCGATCTGGTCCGGCAACGCACCGCCGAACTCGAGGATGCCAACCGCCGGCTGCTCGAAAGCAGCGTTACCGATCCGCTGACCGGCCTGCGCAGCCGGCGTTACCTGCTCGGGGAGATCTCCCACGACGTCGCCCAGGTCGACCGGACCTACACGACCGGCCGCAAGGACAGCAACCGCGATCTGCTGTTCCTGAGGCTCGACCTCGATCACTTCGAGCAGGTCAACGACCGTTTCGATCGACACTGCGGCGACCGCATCCTTGCCCAGCTCGCGCAGTTGCTCGCCGAGCAGGTCCGCGAATGCGACTACGCGATCCGCTGGGGCGGTGAGCAATTCCTCGTCGTCGGCCGGCAGGTCGACCGCGCGCACGCCCATGCGCTGGCGGAACGACTCGTCGCCGCGGTGCGCCGCCATCGTTTCGTGACCGATCACGGCGAGCTGCGCTGCACCTGTTCGATCGGCCTGGCGGTGTATCCGCAACTGCCGCGGCAGCCGCGCGCACTGTCGTGGCAAGACACCATCGAACTGGCCGATGCGGCAGTCGGCATCGCCAGGCAGGACGGCCGCGATCGCTGGGTCGAACTGCGGCTGCCGGGTGACGACATCGACGACGACTTCATCGACCGCTTCCGCGACTCACCACGCGCGCTGATCGACCGCGGCGTGATCGTGATGCGCAGCCGGCAGGTCGCCGAACCGGTCGCCTGATCGCCGCGTCGCGGCTGCGCCGCCGCACCGCAGCGCGGCGCGTTCGATCGACCGCCGCTTGACTCCCGGTTTGCCACGTCACGCCCATTTCCGGCGCCGGCCGGAGCTGCCGTCCAGCCCGGCCGGATTGCTATGCTCGCGCGATCGAGGGGAGGAGTTCGATGGCCGGGCACAACCAGTTCGCATTGTTGTCGAAGCGGCGCTTCCTGCCGTTCTTCCTGACCCAGGCGCTCGGCGCGTTCAACGACAACCTGTTCAAGAACGCGCTGGTGATCCTGATCGCGTTCAAGATCGCCGGGCTGAGCAGCGAAGACATCAACACCTGGTCGAACCTCGCCGCCGGCCTGTTCATCCTGCCATTCTTCCTGTTCTCGGCGACCGCCGGACAGTGGGCCGAGCGCAGCGAAAAGTCGCGCGCGATGCAGCGGATCAAGCTGCTCGAGATCGTCATCATGCTGCTCGCGGCAATCGGCTTCGTGCTGCAGTCGCTGCCTTTCCTGCTGTTCGTGCTGTTCCTGATGGGCACCCAGAGCACATTGTTCGGTCCGTTGAAGTACTCGATCCTGCCGCAGGCGCTGAAGCCGGAGGAACTGGTCGGCGGCAATGCGCTGATCGAGTCGGGTACCTTCCTGGCGATCCTGCTCGGCACGCTGGCCGGTGGCTGGCTGATCAACACGTTCGAGCACGGCACGCTGGCGGCATCGGCGGCGGTGGTCAGCGTCGCGGTCGGCGGCTGGTGGGCGAGCCGACGGATTCCACCGGCGGCGGCGACCGCACCCGATCTCGTGGTCGACCGCAATCCGCTGCGCGCGACGTTCGGCATGCTCGGTCATCTGCGCGGTCAGCGCGCGGTGCTGAACTCGGTGCTCGGGGTGAGCTGGTTCTGGTTCTTCGGCTCGATCTTCCTCGCCCAGTTGCCGAACTACACCCGACTCCATCTGGGTGGCGACGGCACCGTCGCCACGCTGGTACTGATGCTGTTCTCGCTCGGCATCGGCGTCGGCTCACTGCTGTGCGAGAAGCTGTCGCGGCGCACGGTCGAGATCGGCCTGGTGCCGCTCGGCGCACTCGGGCTGACCGTGTTCGGCGTCGACCTGTATGTCGCCCGTCCGGAGTTCGCACTGCATACCGACCTGTCGTGGCGGCAGTTCCTCGCCGCGCCGGGCAACCTGCGGATCGCGATCGATCTGGCACTGATCGGCGTGTTCGGCGGTTTCTACATCGTGCCGCTGTATGCGCTGATCCAGCAGCGCGCGCCACGCCAGAAGCTGTCGCGGATCATCGCCGCCAACAACATCCTCAACGCGCTGTTCATGGTGGTCGCCGCGCTGCTCGCGATCACGCTGCTCAACGCCGGCCTGAGCATCCCGCAACTGCTGCTGGCAACGGCGCTGCTCAACGCGGTCGTCGCGATCTACATCTTCAGCCTGGTTCCGGAATTCGCGATGCGCTTCGTCGCCTGGCTGCTGGTCAATACGCTGTACAAGCTGCGCATCGAAGGCATCGAGGAACATGTGCCGGACGAAGGGCCGGCGCTGCTGGTCTGCAATCACGTCAGCTTCATGGATGCGCTGCTGATCGGCGGTGCGGTGCCGCGGCCGGTGCGCTTCGTCATGTACTACAAGATCTTCCGTACGCCCGGCTTGAACTGGTTGTTCCGGACGGCCGGCGCGATCCCGATCGCCGGTGCGAGGGAAGACCCGGAGATGATGGAGCGCGCGTTCGCCGACGTCGACGCGGCACTGGCGCGTGGCGAACTGGTCGGCATCTTCCCGGAGGGCGGCCTGAGCGCGGACGGCGCAATCGCGCCGTTCCGCCCAGGCATCGAACGGATCCTGGCCCGGCGGCCGGTGCCGGTGGTGCCGATGGCACTGCGCGGGATGTGGACCAGCATGTGGAGCCGGCGCGACCGCGCGGTCGGCCGGATGCGCCTGCCGCGCCGCTTCCGCGCCCGGATCGAACTGCTCGCCGAGCCGCCGCTGCCGGCCGGGCAGGCAACCGCGGCCGCCCTGGAAGTGCGGGTGCGTGCGTTGCGCGGCGACGCCGCCTAGCGCTGCACGCCGGGTCGCTGACTCTCAGCCGACGTAGCCGGCCAGCACGAACAGCGCGAGCACGGTCAGCCAGACCATCAGGACCCGCCAGACCAGGCTCATCGCGTCGCGCACCGCCGGCCCGGCCGGCAGGCGGGCGGCGACGTCCGGCATCGGCGTGCCTTCATCCTCGGCTTCCTCGACCAGTTCGCAGACCACGCTCGCGCGTGCGGCGGCGTACAGGAAACCGGTGTCGGCGATCCACCAGCCACCGCGGGCGCGGTGCCACTCGCGCCAGGCCGCGAACACGGCGTCGAAACTGGCTGCCAGCGCCAGGCCCAGCGTCATCAGTTGCGCGGCCGGCCATTCCAGCACGGTCCGCAACACGCCGAGCGGGCTGTCGTCGCCGGCCGGCCGCTGCGGGTCATCGGCTGCGAGCTGGATCAGCCGATACAGCAGCGCCCCGGCCGGACCGATCAGCAGAAACCACAGCAGCACCGCGAACCAGCGCTGCAGCGCGGCGCGGAACACCGCGCCGACCAGGCTCGGCCCATCGGTGCCGACCGCCTCGCCGCGCGCCGACAGCCGACTGGCCGCGTCGGCGGCGGCGCCACCGTCGGCATGCACCAGCGCGTCGACATCGCGATCGAGATCGCGCGGGCCCCAGCACCAGACCAGCACCAGCAGTGCCAGCAGGAAGGCCGGCAAGCCGAACATCACCGAATCGAGGATGGCCTGCAGCGCGGCAAGCGCCAGCACCGGCGGCAGGATCACCAGCAGCGTCGCACTGAGGCTGCCCGTTGGATCGGCGTGCAGGCGCGCGCCGATCCAGCGCTGCCAGCGCGGGAACCAGCCGAACCGGCGCAGCCGCGACACCGCCGGCACGCTGTGACCGAGCACCACGGCCAGCACCACCGCCACCAACGCCGCTGCCATCACGCATCCCCCGAAAGCCGTTGGCGGGATTGTAGCGGAGACCCTCGACGCGCCGCCGAAGTCGGCGGGCAACCGACCATCGTCAGGCGTCCGGCAGCACTTCGCGGACGCGGCCCGGGCCGAGCTGTTCGATCAGCCAGTCGGCGAGCAGCCGATAGCTGACCGAGATTCGCGACGGCATGCCGAGGCGGCGCTCGGCGACCGCCGCGAGCAGCGCCGCGGCATCGATCCACATCGCGTGCTCGATCTCGTCGCTGGTGCGGATCTCGCGGCTGCTGGCGTCGGCGCGGAAGCCGATCATCAGCGACGCCGGGAACGGCCATGGCTGCGAGCTGTGGTAGCGGCAGTCGCCGACCTGCACGCCGGCTTCCTCGGCGATCTCGCGCCGCACCGCGTCCTCGAGGCTTTCGCCCGGTTCGACGAAGCCGGCCAGCGTCGAATAGCGGCCAGCCGGCCAGCCGGCCTGGCGACCGATCAGGGCCCGCTCGCCATCGGTCACCAGCACGATGATCGCGGCATCGGTGCGCGGGTAATGCTCGAGGGCACAGGAAAGATTGCTGCAGCGGCGCACGTGGCCGCCGCGTGCGGGCTGCGTCGGCGACCCGCAGGCGCCGCAGAAGCCGGCCCGCTGCTGCCAGAACAGCAGCGCCTTGGCGTAGCTGAACAGTCCGCTGTCGAACGCGTCCCAGCCGGCCGCGGCCTCGCGCAGGCCGAGCCAGTGGTTCAGCCCGGCGCAGGCGTCGTCGGCAAGCCGCTCGGCGTCGATCGCCCACCATGGCTGCTCGCCGCGACAGCCGAGGAAGCTGGCTTGCGCCAGGCAGTGCGGATCAACCGTCGCGCAATCGACTGCAGCGAGCGCCAGACGGTCGCTGCGGCAGGCGGCGCGGCCGTCGCGATCGAGCACCAGCAGCCGACCGCGCGCCCAGCCGGCGCTCAACCAGTCGGGATCGCCGCGTCGCTCGTCGCAGCGGTCGAGCGCCAGCCCGGCCAGCCGGTTGCGCCGGCTCGCCTCGACCGGCCCGCCGTCAGACGGTGAAAGAGGAACCGCAGCCGCAGGTGGTCTTTGCATTCGGATTGCGGATCACGAACTGCGCGCCGTGCAGGCTCTCGGTGTAGTCGACTTCGGCGCCGAGCAGGTACTGCAGGCTCATCGGGTCGACCAGCAGCGTGACGCCGTCACGCTCGATCGCGAGATCGTCGGCTTCGCGGTTCTCGTCGAATTCGAAGCCGTACTGGAACCCCGAGCAACCGCCGCCCTGGATGTAGACCCGCAGGTTCAGCGCGTCGTTGCCCTCCTCGGCGATCAACTGCCGCACCTTGGCGGCCGCCGCGGCGGAGAACACGAGCGGCGCGTCGAGCTGCTGGTAGGTCGGTGTCGCGGTCATCGGTTCGGCCAACGCGGAATGCTCTGCAGATGCGGGCGGCACGGCGCCGGTTCAAGCACTGCGGTGCTCAGGCGGCCTCGTCCTTGCCGACCGCGACCGGTCGGACCCGGTCCGGGTTCGGCAACTGCTTGGCCGGCTCGCCGTGGATCAGGCGGCCGGTGATCATCGCCCCGGCCGCCATCTCGACCAGCTTGTAGTGGATGTTGCCCTGCACCTTCGCGGTCGGCCCGAGCTCGATCCGCTCGGAAGCGAACACGTCGCCGTGCAACTGGCCGTTGACGACGATGTGCGGCGCGCGGACTTCGCCGTGGATGACGCCTTTCTCCGAAACGGTCAGCACCGCGTCGGCCTGGCTTTCGTCGGCCAGCACCGCGCCATGCACGGTGCCATCGATGTACAACCCACCGGAGAAATGCAGGTCGCCGCGCACGGTGACACGCGCGCCGATCAGCGTCTCGACGCCGCCGGGTGCGGCACGCTGGGCCTTGCTCTTGTCGCTACCAAACATGTCAGGCTCCTTGGGGTGGCAGCACTTCCTGCCACGGGAATATCCGCTCGATGCGGTTGTCGCCGGCCCGGACCTCGACCCGGACCCGGTGCGGCGTGAAATCCTCCGGCACCATGATGCTTCCTTCGAGCTGCTGAAAATAGCGGAACGAGAAGCGCTGCGGTGTGCTGTCGGCGCCCTGCCGCAAGGCATTCCAGTCGAGCGTGGTCAGCTTGCCATCACGGACGCCCTCGAGTTCGAGCACCACTTCGCCGTCGGTCAGGCCGGAGCGCTTCAGCGTCTGCGTCAGCGTCAGCGTGTACTGCAGGTCGCCGCTGCCCGGGCCACCGAGCGACAGCGCATGGACTGCCAGGCCCTTGCGCTGCGCGCTGCCGCCGACCAGCCGCTCGTAGAACGCGACGTCGCTGCGCAGCGCGGCGATCTCCTCGTCGCGTTCGAGCACGGTCTGCTGCAATCCGTCGTTGGCGGCCCGGCTGATCTGGTCGGATCGTGCCAGCACCGCATTGCGCTGACGTTCGTCGGCCAGCGCCGCCGTCGTCTCGGCCAGTTTTGCCGACAGCCGGCCATGCTCGCGCCTGGTCTGTTCGAACTGCGGCACGCTGATCCGCCGCGACAGATCGAACGCAAGCCACAGGCTGCCGAGCCAGGCCAGCACCACCGCCAGCAGCAGCAGGCGCGCCCGCGGCCGGTGCGGGACGATGACGAAGCGGACATCCGGGCGGGAAGACAAGTCGCGGCTCACCTGAGCGCCGTCGGCGCAACGTGGGCCGGTCAGTTAGCCAGCCGCCCCGGGTGGCGTCAACCAGCCGGCCGGCTGGCGCCGTCCAACGGCGCTGACAGCCGCGAGCGTCGACCGCTATAGTGCGACCAGCACCACGCTCCGTGCGCCGCCCCGCGGCGGTCGGAAGCGGGGCCACCGGGTGACGTGGGCGAACGGCGGCGAATCGACCGACCGGCGACCGACAGGGGCGGCGACCCGACCGACATCTGAAGAGGGCCGACCACGCGTGGCGATTGCAACGCACGACGACCATCAGCAGCGCGCCGAGCTGCGGATCGCGTTCCTGAAACACCTGCCGAAGCGGGTCGATCAGTTGCTGCACCGCTGCCGGCAGTTCTGCATCGGCGGCTGGGATATCAACGGGCTGTCGCTGCTGCACGAGGACGTCCAGCGGATCGCCGGCACCGCCGGTCGCTACGGCGCGCTCGAGGTCAGCGAACAACTGCTCGCGATCGAGAGCCTGCTCGGCGACTTCCTGCAGCGGGAGAGCGTGCCGGATGCGGCCGCCAACGAGCGGCTGCTGCAGGTGCTCGACCGGCTGTCCTCCCACGGCAGTGGCGCGGCCACACCGCCGGCCGGGTCGGCGACGACGCCGATCGCGGCATTGCTGGCCGCGGCACCGGCGGCGCCGGATTTCGCTCGCGCCGAAGTGCCGCCGTCGCACTACTGGCGGCGTTGGGTCGGCGATGCGCCGGCGGCGCGCCCGATCGGCGACGCTGCCGCCGCGGTCGAGACCGGCGACGCGCCCACGCCGACGGCCGATCACACGGCCGCGGCGCCCGCGGCGGCCCGCACGGCGGCGCCGATGCCGGCGCGCGAGGGCAAGCCGCGCCGTGCCCCGGCGCGGATCTACCATCTGTCCGACGGCAGCGCGCTCGCGGTCGAACTCGACCAGCGGCTCGAAACGCTCGGCGACGAGATCGAGATCCTGCAGGACGGCGACGAACTGAAGGAAGTGCTGACCGCGCTGGCACCGGACCTGATCGTGGTCGGCGCCGGCTTCGTCGACCAGCTCGAGAGCATCGGCACCGTGTTGCGCAGCACGCGCGAGCGCACCGGCGCGCGACTGCCGCTGCTGGCGATCTCCGCGCAGGACAGCGTGCCGCTCCGGCTCAGCGCGCGACGCGCCGGTGCCGATGCGCTGCTGCTCGATCCGCAGTCGGTCGCCGAGGTGCTGGACAAGATCGACGAACTGCTCGACCACGGCCACGAAGCGACCTACCGCGTGCTGGTAGTCGAGGACGACCGCGCGCAGGGCCTGTTCGCCGAGTCGATCCTGCGCAAGGCCGGCATGGACGTCCGGGTCGTCACCAGCGCATTCGAGGTGCTGGCGGCGATGGAGCAGTTCGCGCCCGACCTGGTGCTGATGGACCTGTACATGCCGGACTGCGATGGCACCGAGCTGACCGCGCTGATCCGCGAGCGCGACGAGTTCCTGCACATGCCGATCGTGTTCCTGTCCGGCGAGCACGACCTCGACAAGCACTACGACGCGCTCGATGCCGGCGGCGACGATTTCCTCGCCAAGCCGATTCGCCCCAAGCACCTGATCGCGGCGGTCAGCAACCGGATCCGCCGCGCCCGGGCAATGCTGAAGCGAGTCGCCAGCCGCGACCCGCGCGATCACACGACCGGCCTGTTCGCGCGCAGCTACGTGCTCGACCGGATCAACGAACTGCTTTCCGACAGCGACGACCGGCAGCGGCCCGGCGGCGTGCTGTTCGTCGACCTCGACGGCACCGCGCAACTGCGCGAGAAGCTCGGCCTGACCGGTTTCGAGCAACTGCTGAGCGAAGTCGGCGGGCTGCTGGTCAACCATCTCGATTCCGGCGAGCTGGCCTGCCGCTACGGCGACGGCTCGTTCGTGCTGGTCGCCGGCGAGCGGCCAGCCGGCGCGCTGGAAGCGCTGGCCGGCGGCATCCGTGCTGCGCTGATCGGCCACCCGTTCACGATCGCCGGCCGCGCGCTGCGGCTGCGGCCGACGATCGGCATCGCGGCACTCCGACTCGGGCTGGCCGATGCCGGCGCGCTGCTGAACGCCGCAGAACGGGCCAGCCGCGACGCCCGCACGCTGGAACGCGGCGTGCTGCTGTTCGAACCGCCGCGCCGCGGCGAGCCGGAACCGGCGCTGGCCGGCCTGATCCGCGACGCGATCGAGCGCGACGGCTTCGAACTGCTGTACCAGCCGATCGTCGCGATGCAGGGCGGCGAGGAGTCGCAGTACCAGACGCTGCTGCGGCTGCGCGACGACGCAGGCCGGCTGCACGCGGCCGCGGCACTGATCCCGGTGGCCGAACGCGCCGACCTGATGCTCGACGTCGACCGCTGGGTGCTGGCGCAGGCGCTGCGCACGATCGAAATGCGCCGCCACCAGGGCGCGTCGCTGCGGCTGTTCGTCAACCAGGCCGGATCGACCGTCGAAGCACCCGACCACGCCGACTGGCTGCTGGCGCAACTGGCCGCACGGCGGGTGCCGGGCACGCAACTGGTCATCGAGCTGGCGCTCGACGAACTGCGGGAGCACACCGAAGCCGCGATCGAATTCTGTCGCCGGCTCGGCCCGAGTGGCGTGCAGTTCTGCCTGACCCGTTTCGAAGCGACGCCGGATGGTGACAGCGTGCTCGACCAGTTGCCGGTCGCGTTCATCAAGCTCGCGTCGAAGTACCTCGGCGCGGTACAGGCGCAGCCGTTGCGCGATGAATTGCGGGTGCTGGTCGAGCGCGCCCACCGGCGCGGACTGCAGGTGATCGCACAGCGGGTCGAGGACGCACAGTCGGCGGCGACGCTGTGGATGTCCGGTATCGATTTCATCCAGGGCAACCTGGTCCAGCAGGCCGGTCGCGAACTGGCCTTCGATTTTCAGGCTGCGGTGCTGTAGACATGAGCGAATCCAACCGACCCACCGCCGTTGCACGATTGCTGGCGATGCTGGCCGCGCTGTCGGCCGGCGCGGCCGGCGCCGGCCTGCTGCTGGCGCCGGAGGTCGCACCGTGGCAGTGGCCGGCACTGGCCGGCGCCGCGCTGGCCTTGCTGTCGACGCTGTTGCCTCGGGCCAAGGCCGATCCGGCCGTGCAGATGCCGGCGACGTCGGTCGCCGCGCCGACTGCGGCCGCCCGGCCCGCGCGCCCAGTCGCGTCGGCCGCGGCCAGCCACGAACTGACCACGCTGCGTGCCGAACTGGAACGACACCTGCAGCTCGAGCAGGAACTGACCGCCGCCAAGCAGGCCGCCGAGGCGGCGATGATGGCCAAGGGCGAATTCCTGGCCACAATGAGCCACGAGATCCGGACCCCGCTGAACGGCATCATCCCGCTGCTCGACATCCTGCAGTCGACGCCGCTGGCGCCGGACCAGCGCGACTACGTACAGACCGCGTTCGGCTCGGCCAGGGAACTGCTGCGGATCGTCGATGACATCCTCGACTACTCGAAGCTCGACGCCAACAAGCTCGAGCTCGAAACGGTCGGGCTGAACGTCAAGGAAGTACTGGAATCGGTCATCCGGCTGATGATCAAGCCGGCCGAGCGCAAGGGTCTGGCGCTCGAACTGAAGATCGAGCCGGGCGTCCGGCTCGCTGCGCGCGGCGATCCGGTCCGGCTGCGCCAGGTGCTGACCAACCTGGTCAGCAATGCGATCAAGTTCACCGAGCGCGGCAGCGTGGTGGTGCAGGTGCAGCGCCGCGGCGGCAGCCGCACCCACCACGAGCTGCGGTTCGAAATCCGCGACACCGGCATCGGCATCGCGCCGGAAGCGGCCGGACGGCTGTTCAAGCCGTTCTCGCAGGCCGACACCTCGACCACCCGGACCTTTGGTGGCACCGGCCTCGGCCTGGTCATCTGCAAGCGCATCGTCGACCTGATGGGCGGCCAGATCGGGGTCGAGTCCGAGCCCGGGCGCGGTTCGCTGTTCTGGTTCCAGATCCCGCTGCTGAAGGCGGTCGGCGACGTCGCGGCCGGACCGACCGGGCTGCAGGGAGCCCGTGCCCTGATCGTGACCGCCGACCCGCAGCAACTGCGCCGCTTCTCGACCGTGATGCCGAGCTGGGGGGCAACGCCGGTCCCGGCCTCGACCACCCAGGAGGCGCTGGCCAAGCTGCGTGCCGGCAGCGGCGCGATGGCGGGAAACTGGGGTTTCCAGTTGCTGGTGATCGATTTCCAGTCGATCCGCACCACCGCACTCGGCCTCTACCGCACGCTCAAGCGCGACGGCAAGCTCGCCGATCTCAAGCTCGTCTGGCTGACCGGCGACGAACCGCTGCCGGCGGAACTGGCCGACGCCGAGCGCAGCCTGCAGGTGCCGCGAGCGATCGCCGACCCGGAACTGCGACAGCAACTTGACCGCCTGCTCGGCAGCGACGACGGCGCGGCCGCTTCGGTGGCCGAACCGGAGATCAAGCTGGCCGAACCGACCCCGGCCGTCCGCGAGCGCTTGTCCGGCCATGTGCTGCTGGTCGAGGACAACCCGGTCAACCGGCAGGTCGCGCAGCGACTGCTGGCGCTGACCGGAGTGACGCTCGACGCCGCCGAGAACGGCCGTGAGGCGGTCGAACGCCTCGCCAGCGGGCGCTACGACGCGGTACTGATGGACTGCCAGATGCCGATCATGGACGGCTACACGGCCACCCGACACTGGCGCGAGCAGGAAGCCGCCGAAGGTCGGCCGCGGATGCCGATCATCGCGATGACCGCCAACGCGATGGTCGGCGACCGCGAAAAATGTATCGACGCCGGCATGGACGATTACCTGTCGAAGCCGCTGAACCGGGCGCTGCTCGAGCAGACGCTGAAGGGCTGGCTCGAGCGGCAGCGGCAGTCGGCGTCCGGGTCTGCCGGTGTCGCACCGCCGCGCGCCGCCGCGGCACCGGCCACCGGCGCCGCGACCGCGCCCCGCCCTGCGCCACGTGCCGCCAGCTCCGGCCAGCAGCCGGCAGTCAGCGCCGGCGTGTCCGGTCCGCGACCGGCGGTCGGAGCCACGACGTCCGGAGCACGGCCGGCGGTCAGCCCCGGAGTCTCGGCGCCGCAACGGGCGATCGTCCGACCGGCGTCCGGCTCCCAGCCGGCGGTCGCTGCGCGGGCTTCCGGCGCGCAGCCGGCCGTCGTCGGCACCCGGACCGCGGCGCCGGCCGCACCGGCGGCGCCGCGGCCACCGGCAATCAACCAGGAGGTCGTCGACGACCTGCGCGAGATCATGGGCGACGAGTTCAGGTCGCTGGTGCGGGTGTTCCTCGAGGACGCGCCGCGTTCGCTGGCCCGACTGCAGAGCGCGGCGGCCGCCAGGGACATCGACGGACTGATCGGCCCGGCCCATACGCTGAAGTCGACCAGCGCCAACCTCGGCGCGATGGAATTGTCGGCGCAGGCCAAGCACATCGAGCATGGCGCGCGGCAGAAGAACCTCGACCGGATCGAACAGCGGGTCACCGCGCTGACGGCCGAGTTCAGGCGCGCCGAACAGGCCTTGCGGGAGTTCGTGGTCGAAGCATGAGGATCGGACGAATGCGGCGGCCGGCACCATCGGCCGCCGCCCAGGCATGTCGCGCGCTACGTGCGCGGCGGAGCCGACCGTCGCGGCGAACGAACCGGGGCACCGTCACCGGCTCACCGGGCGGCCGCGGCCGCCCGCCGGGTCAACTGCCGATCTTGGTCTGCAGGTATGGCCCGGAGCCGAGCCGCTCGATCAGGCCGAGCTGGGTCTCGATCCAGTCGATGTGTTCTTCTTCCGACTCGAGGATCGACTCGAACAGTTCGCGGCTGACGTAGTCGCCGACCTGCTCGCAATGCGCGATCGCCTGGCGCAGGTCGGGCAGCGCAGCGCGCTCGAGCCGCAGGTCGCATTCGAGGACTTCCTGCGGTGTTTCACCGACCAGCAGCTTGCCGAGTTGCTGCAGGTTCGGCAACCCTTCGAGGAACAGGATCCGATCGATCAGCCGATCGGCGTGCTTCATCTCGTCGATCGACTCGTGGTGCTCATGCTCGGCGAGTTCCTTGACGCCCCAGTTCTTCAACATCTTCGAATGCAGGAAGTACTGGTTGATCGCGGTCAGCTCATTGAGCAGCGCCCGATTCAGGAACTCGATGACCTTGCTGTCGCCTTTCATGGCCGCTCTCCCGGTGTCGGTGACCGTTCATCGTACGACGACCACCACGCCGGGTGCGAAAGCGGAATCGGATGCACTTGCCGCCGCGCACCGGCAGCGCTGCGGCCGCGGCCCGACGCGGGCTCGCACAGCGCGGGCACAATCGAACCTGGCAGGACAGGCGGGCGAGTGGCGGCTGTCGCCTCAGGCCGCGATCGGCAGCACCTGCAGCGGGAACGGCATCGACCGCGCCCGGGCCTCGTCGAGCAGGCTGCTGGCAAGCTCGCTGCACGAGCCGCAGCCGGTCGAGCAACCGGTCATCGCCGCCAGATCGCCGAGCGTTTGCGCACCCGCCTCGGCCGCCTCGCGGATCGCCCGATCGGTGACGCCGTGGCACAGACAGACATACATCGCAGCACCTCGAAACAGCCGGGCCCAGGGCCTGGTTCCGAATTCAACTGCGAATGCGAATGATTGTCAACTGATTTTCTCAGGCCCCGACGGTCTGCGCGCTGAGTTTCCGACGAAAGGCCGGACGCTCGCGGCGCGGATCGGGCCGCGGCAGAGCCGGCCGGCGCGACAGGATCGCCGCCTCGCGGGCAGCCACATTGGCCGCGGTGGCCAGCATGTGCAGCGCCTGCTGGTAGACGTCGCGCTTGAAGCTGACGACGTGCTGCAGCGGATACCAGAAGTCGACCCAGCGGAATTCGGTGAATTCGGGGCTTTCGGTGAGGTCGAGCCGGACCGCCGAATCGTCCGCCAGCAGGCGCAGCAGAAACCAGACCTGCTTCTGCCCGACGCAGACCGGCCGCTCGCCGTAGCGGACGCAGCGACGCGGCAGCCGATAGCGCAACCAGCCCGGCGTCGACGCCAGCACTTCGACATGCTCGGCCGCCAGCCCGGTTTCCTCGGTCAGCTCGCGGTACATCGCCTCGAGCGGGGTCTCGTCGGTGTTCATCCCGCCCTGCGGGAATTGCCAGCCGTCGCGCGATATACGCCGCGCCCAGAACACGCTGCCATCATCGCGCATCAACACGATGCCGACATTGGGCCGGTAACCGTCCGGGTCGATCACGGAACGGAGCTCCACCTCGATGCACTGACCCGAGAGTGCCACAGCCTTCCAGCCAGCGACAAGCCGAAGCGACGACCGGCACCCCACGCACGACCAGGCTTGACGGACCCGGCACCGATACGGATACTTCGCGGTTCCGCGTCACCCCCGCTGCGCCGGCCGCAAGCGGGCGACCTGTGGCTATGTAGCTCAGCCGGTTAGAGCACAGCACTCATAATGCTGGGGTCGGTGGTTCGAGTCCACCCATAGCCACCACTCACCCGATCACCGCGCAAGACGCGAAACACAGCACGTCCGGGGCGACCGCGGAGCTGACAGCAGGCTGGCGGCTAGTTCCGGTTTAATCCGTGGTCGCCACGCGTCATCAATACGCGCTTCCAGAACACCTCGCGCTCGAGCACTGCCGCCTCCGGGATGCCGTTGGAGCGATGCTCGAGAAGTGTGAAACGGAAGTTTTCCCGGCAATGGTTCGTCCCCAGCCCGGCCACTTCGCGCAGCAGGACATTGCCGCCATGACCCGTGGCAGCGTAGTCACACCACCGCGACCACACGCCGCCGTCTGCGTATGCCGAGCCGACGTACTTCTTTCCGGTTGACGCATCCGAAATCAGGTAAACGCCCTTGACACTCTCGAGCGCCGCCTTTCAGTCCAGACGGCCGTTTCGGACCAGCGTCTCGAGCTCGTCGAAGCTCAAGTCGATGTTTTCGTAGCCCGGAAACTTGCGGCCGGAATATGGCTCCGCGAGGATTTCCTTGACTTCGAAGTCACCATAGTGATTCTCGAGGTTCACCCGGGTTGAGCGATTGCGGTACGGCGAACGCAGTTTCAGCCGCCCGATGAAGCCGGCCCCCTGATCGTCGAGTTCAACGTGGTAGCGGTCCGGCAGGCGATCGACAACCCGGAAGATGCCGCCAAACAACCACGTGTCAGGCTCGTGGTAGAACTGCATCAGTGCGAAGTTGAAAGGCCGGTTGAAGTCATCCCGCGAGGGCCGATATTCCTGCCAGCCCCGCCATTCGCTACGGTCTCGGATCCACACCTCCAGGGGCTGGTTGATCCGATTCCATCGCGCGAAGTGGACCTTGAAATCCTTGGGCTGCTCCAGCAGCCAGATCTGGTCGAGTCGAATCATCAGATGATCCAGTGCGCACCCCAGGAACGGGCAGCCTTTCGCTGAGCTTCATGGCCTGCTGCGACACACTTCATCGTCTTCGCATGAACTTGCTGATCATGATGTCGTCAAGATAGGGCCTGCCGTCCGCTTTGGCGCGTTGCCACCTCGACTGGCGACACCGGCCATGTTCTGCTGAAGAATCGGCGAAACAGGTCAAGCCCGCCAGCGACCGCGGACGGTTGATCGGCGGTTTGCAGCGTGCGCCGCTCCCCGCCCAGCAGCCCCATTACCCGAGTTCGGCTCGCGCAAGCTCTTGGCCGTGCTGGCGGCGCGTGGCATGGAACTTTCAGTTCGTCGAGATCGGGGCAGCCAGCTCCCTGGATGAGCTTCGCCGCGACCGCCTCGAAGCCGTCGCAGAACGACGGCGCGCGCTACTCCTGAAACAGTGCGACGTGGCTGCCCGGGCCGGCGTCGTGCAGGCGGCGCTCTCCCGCCGCCTCACCCCCGCCCGAACCGCCCCCGCCGCGTCAGGCAGTCGATGATGGTCAGGTCGTCGGCGCTGTTGTAGGTGTGCGTGCCGATCACGCGGGGGTCCCATTTCGGCAGGATCTTCGAGACCGTTTCCTCGGCGAAATCGGTCGGGCTCAGGCGCAGGATCCGGTTGAATGCGGTGGCGTAGCCGTAGCGGATCGAGCAGTCCTGCGCCGGACGGAACAATCCGTTCGCCTCGAACAAGTGGCCGGCCGGTCGCGCGTTGGTCGAGTCGATCTTGACCGGGTTGCGCTTGTGCGGTTTCCACGGACCGAGCGGGCTGTCGGCGTGGTAGAGGTGCAGCTCGTTCCAGTTGTGCAGGCCCTTCATCGTCGAGCAGACGAACATCCACCAGCGACCGTCGATCGGGTGCAGCGTCGCGTCGGCGGCATGGATGCGGTCGAGCAGTACCCGTTCGAGCGTCCACTCCGACAGATCCGGTCGGCCGCGATAGAGCTCGACGCGGCCGTTGGCGGACGACTCCGGAACCATCCAGACGTCGCCGCGCCAGCGGAACACGAACGGATACGACAGGTGGTAGTCCTGCTTCAGCACCACGACCGGTTCGGACACACTGCCGTCGCGGCCGAGTTCGAGCAGCGAGATGTGCGCGCGGCCGGTGGCGTACAGGTATTCCTCGAACAGCACGAAGTAGCGATCAGCGAAGCGGAGCGCGAACGGGTCGGCCCAGAAGCGGTCTTTCGGCGGCACCAGGTACTTGTACTTGTGCATCGAGCCGTTGCCGTCGCGCCGGCCGCTGCGGAAGCGGTAGGCCAGCATCCACTGGTCGACACGCAGCCGGCTGTCGATCTTGCGGCTCAGATAGTCCTTGCACAGGCCGCCGAGCAGCGACGCCATCTCGGCGTTGTTCGGCGTCTTGTACAGGCGGTGCGAATACGGCTGCGGCGGCCCGTCGTGGCAGTCGCCGTCGAGTGCACGGACGCCGCGCTCGTGCAGCTCGCGCAGCTTGTTCGGCACCAGCGAGGTCGCTTTCCAGTAGAAGTTGTTCTTGTTGCGACGGACCGAGAAACGGTCGATCGTCGGTGCGCGGATGCGGCCGATCGCGCGGCCGTTGTCGAGGTCCTCGTCGAGTATCTGCAGCACCGCGCCGCTGACCGGATCGCGCTGCATCACTTCCCAGAATCCGGCCGGTCCGCCGCGGTTGACCCGGTTGTCGCCGTGGTGATGCGACCAGACGCCGTGCCCGGCGATCTGCAGCGCGCGGCCGCGCAGGATCCGGAAGCCGAACCGGACCACGACGTCGAGGTCGTGCTGCAGGATCCGCTCGACGTCGTCGTCGCGGAAGGTGTCGCTGTACTTCTTCATGATCGGCCGGACGTCGAGCAACGGGCAGTCGGCGACCAGCTCCGCGATGTCGGTCGGCGCGAACGCGTCGTTCGGCGTGCCGCAGTACGCGTCGTCGAAGCGGCAATACAGCGCGTAGAGCAGATGGTCGCGGTTCTGCCAGTAACGTGCGAGACGCCCCGATGGCGGCGCCGCCGCGACAGCGCCGGCATTGCGGATCACGACGCAGATATCTGCCGCCGACGATGCGCGGATCTCGCGCAGGATCTTCGCCACCCACTGCGGCTGCTGCAGACTGTCGACCAGCACACCGACCCGCAACGGCGCCGCCGCCGACACGTTATCGGGTGCGCGTTCGGCGACGCTCGACTGCGGACCCGGCGCCGATGCGGCGAGTGCAGCCGACGGCAGATCGACACCGGGTTCGGCCCGCGGCCGGCACGCCGGCTGCGATTCGTCGCGGCCGGTCGTGCGCATCGCGCCGGAACTCATCGAGCCGTCCCCGCAGGCCGACGCTCGGCGCTTCGCACTCGACGGACTGGATCGGAATGCATCGTGGCATTGCCCCGCGTGCGGTGGAATGCCGGCAGCGTACGGACGGCAAACCGACTGGACACTGACCCGCGCGGCTGCCACGCCGCAGACCTTCAGCGAACGCGACCACGCGACCGCCGCGACCGCGACGATCGGAGGCGCGGTGCCGCCTGCGGCAGCGGTCGGTTGGCGAGCGCGCCTGCGGTACCATGGCGCGCCCCGGCCTGACTGCCGTCCGAACCGCCGCGTCGCGACCGACGCCCTGACGGCGAGGGCTCGCGGCCGCCCTGTTTCGTTCTTGCCTTCCGGATGCCGTCGGTCGATGGACCTGTTCAAGACCTTTCGTTTCGAAGCCGCCCACCGTCTGCCGAACGTTCCGGAGGGCCACAAGTGCGCGCGGCTGCACGGTCATTCGTTCCAGATCGAGATCCACGTCGACGGCCCGGTCGATCCGCGCACCGGCTGGGTGATGGATTTCTCCGACATCAAGCGCGCGTTCGCGCCGATCTACGACCGGCTCGACCATCATTACCTGAACGACATTCCCGGGCTCGACAACCCGACCAGCGAGCGGCTGGCGGAATGGATCTGGGCCGAGTTGAAGCCGGTGCTGCCGCTGCTGTCCGAAATCGTGATCTGGGAGACCTGCACGGCGGGCTGCCGCTACCGCGGGCCGGCCGCCGGCTGAACCGCGACGGAGGTCGGCGGCGCCACCGCGCGTCGACGATGTTGCACCGCAACATGGAGCTTCGTATAGTGGCGTCGGTCCAACCCAACCACGGCGGAAAGCCCCCATGTTCGAGAATGTCTCTTCGCAGTTCGTTTCGCTCGGCAAGCAGGTGGCCGAGAACGCCTTCAAGGCGCAGTTGCTGGCGCTCGAGAGCGCCGAGCGCGTCACCGACCTGCAGCTCAAGACGCTGGAAAGCCGGGTCAACGCGACCATGGCGTTCTTCGGCGAAGCTGCCGAAGTGCGTGACTTCGACGCCGCCCGGTCGTTCCTGCCGAAGGGCATCAATCTGGTCAAGGAGTCGGCCGAGCAGCTCGTCAGCACGACCCAGGAAGTGCTGAGCCAGAACCTGAAGACCTCGGAAGCTATCGGTCAGATGGTGCGCGCGCAGTTCGAAGCGGCCAGCGAAGGCGTCGCCCGCACTGCCGCCAAGGCGCGCCCGGCCGCCAGCAAGTAATTCATTCGAGCCGGCGCTTCGCGCCGCTCTCCTTGTCAGCCGGCGGTCACCCCGCCGGCTTCTTTTTGCCCGGCCGTCAGCTCTTGCGGCCGAACAGCCGCTGCCAGAAACCGGGCTTGCGCGATGCCGCAGCCGGCTGGCTCGGCACGGCACTGACTCGCTGCATCACCTGGGTGCCCTGCGCCAGCGCCCGCACGGCGCGGGTCTGGCGGCCGCGGGTGGCCAGAATCTCGTGGGCGAGCTCGGCCAGCCGCGCCAGGGCCGGATCGCCGCTGCCGCTCGCCGGCACGCCGCCGGCGACGCCGAGCAGCCCGGCCACCCGCTGTGCGAGTTCGGCACCGCCGGCCGCCGGATGATCGGCCAGCGCCGCGGCGCGGTCGGCGCGGATGTCGAACAGCACCGCAACACCGGCCGCTTCGAACGCCTGCCGCAGCGGCGACTGCAGGCCGGCAATCCGCAGGCTGGTGCTCGGCGTGTTCATCGACTTGGCGAGGCGACCGAGCGAGCGCAGGCCGGCGTTGCTGACATAGTCGAGCCCGGCGAGATCGAGCACCAGATGGCGCTCGCCGGCCGACAGCACTTCCTGGATCGCCAGCTCGAATTCGGCCGCGCTTTCGTTGTCGAGCCGGCCGGCCGGTGCCAGCACCAGCACGCCGCCATGGCGTTCGCGGGAAAGTCCGACCGTCATCGCGGCCGCCGCCTCAGGCTTCGCGGAACACGAAGCGCGCGGGACCGACCTCGATCATGTCCTCGTCGCGCAACAGGTGCTGCTCGATGACGATGCCGTTGACCCGCACACCGCCACCGAGATCGGCGACGCTGAAGCCGGCCATGCCGACCTTCAGTTGCGCGTGCTGCGGCGCCGCGCCCGCCAGCCGGACATCGCATTGCTCGGCGCTGCCGAGCAGCAGCGGGCGCAGCCCGACGGTGTGGGTCAGCTTGCCGGCCTCGGGATTCTGCGGCACCAGCCGGGCACTGCGGATCATGACCGTCTGGTCAGGCCGCACCGGCGCCGTCGGGTCGCCTTTCAGCACCCGCATGGTCTGGGTGGCGCCGAGATCGGCCGCGCTCGGCAACGGCATCGGCCGCGTCGCGTCGGCCGGCAACGGCGGCGCCGGAGCCGGCTCGGCAGCGACGGCCGCGGCATCGAGGGTCGGCAGGCGCTGCGTGGTCGCTTCTGGCTCAAGCGGCGGCGGTGCGGCCGGCTCGGCGGTCGCCGATTGCAGTTCGTCCTCGGAGCGGAACGCGGCGACGAACCGCTCGCGCAAGGCGGCCGCCTGCTCGCGCAGTGCAGCGCGCTCTGCCAACTGCTGGTCGACGCCGGCGATGCGTTGCTTGTACTCGGTGTCGTCGAATTCGCCGAGGCTGTGGCGGAAGTCGATTTCCTCGCGATCGAGCCGGGCCGCCTCGTGGTCGGCCTCGGATCGCGTCAGCACCTGGAACAGCCTGGCGTACTGCTCGCGTGCGGCGGCCTTCAGCGGCGCGGCGTCGTCTTCGAGCTTGCGCCGGCGCGCTTCGTAATCGCCGCGCACGCGCAGGTAGACCGCCTCGGCCACCTCGCCGCGGCGCGCCTCCATCGCCTCGAGCCGGGCATCCAGCGTGTCGAGTTCGGTCTTGATCCGGGTCAGGCCCTCCAGCGGGCCGACGTCGATCTCGTCCAGTTGCGCCTGCATGTTCACTCCTTCGCCGACGCTAGTCGCGCAGCAGTTCGAGTTCGATCGCGCCGAAGCGCAAGCGATCGCCGGCCTTGATCGAGACCGATTGATCGGCCCTCAGCCGTTCGCCATTGAGCCAGGTGCCGTTGGCGACGCCCGGCTCCTCGCGCAGCATCCAGCGGCCCTCCGCGAGCAGCAGCCGGGCGTGGCGCCGGCTCAGCGTGCGGGCGCTATCGAACGGCCCGAGATTGACCTCGGGAATCGCGCCGGTGGCGGGGTCCGGCCGGCCGACCAGCAGGTCGGTCTTGCCGGCTGGCACCGCCAGCTCTTCGTCGCCATGCCTGAACAGCAGCGCGGTTGGCGCCGGCGCCGGCGGCGGGCGCAGCTCGGCCGGCGCGGTGGCCGGCGGCATGACGGTCGCGACGGGCGCGGCGGGCGCCGGGGCGGCCGACGGTTCGCCGAGCTGCTGCTCGGCGGCCTGCAGCCGCAGCACGAGACGCCGCAGCAACTGCACGGCGATCTCGATGTTCTCGCGCAGCACACCGTGGAATGCCGCGGCCTCGATCCGCAACGCGCGGACCGGGGTCTGCGCGGTCACCGACGCCGAGTGGGCCTGCTCCTGCAGGATTGCCATCTCGCCGAACAGGTCGCCGGGTCCGAGCGCGGCGAGTTCGCGCGCCGGATCGGCCGCGCGCGAAATCGACACGGTGCCGGATTCGATGATGTACAGCGCGCTGGCCGGCTCGCCTTCGCGCAGGATCACGTCGCCAGCGGCGAATTCGACGAACGGTGTCGCGTGGCTCATGGCAGCGTCTTGGGCAGCGCGAGGCGCAGGAATCGGTCGATTATGCCGACCAGTGAAAATCGGCGGCAAGGCAAGCCTCCGACCGGCATCGATCGGTTCAGCGTTTCTTCTGCGGCCGCTGCCAGCCGCTGACCGTCGACTGGCGCGCGCGGGCCAGCGTCAGTTCTCCGGCCGGCGCGGCGCGGCTGATCGTCGAACCGGCGCCGATCGTGGCGCCCGCCCCGATCTCGACCGGCGCCACCAGCGCCGAATTGGAGCCAATGAAGGCGTCGTCGCCGATCCGCGTCAGGTGCTTGTTGGCGCCGTCGTAGTTGCAGGTGATCGTGCCGGCACCGATGTTTACCCGCTCGCCGATGTCGGCGTCGCCGATGTAGCTCAGGTGATTGGCCTTGCTGCCACGACCGATCCGGCTTTTCTTGATCTCGACGAAGTTGCCGACATGGGCCTCGGCCGCCAGCTCGGCACCGGGACGCAGCCGCGCGAACGGGCCGATCGTGCAATCCGGTCCGACCACCGCGCCATCGAGGTCGCAGTGCGACTGCACCACCGTGCCGGGCCCGAGCCGCACGTTGCGCAGGCGGCAGAACGGCCCGATCCGGACGCCGGCGGCGAGCTCGACCTCGCCCTCGATCACGACGTCGATGTCGATCTCGACGTCGCGACCGACCGCGAGCCGGCCGCGCAGCTCGAAGCGCGCCGGGTCGGCGATCCGGACGCCGGCAGCGCACAGCCTGCGCGCTTCGCGCAACTGGAAGCGGCGCTCGAGCTGCGCGAGCTGCCACGGATCGTTGGCGCCATCGGCCTCGCCCGGCTCGCCGCAGCCGAGTGCCCGCGCCGGCGTGCCTTCGCTGCGCGCGATTGCGAACACATCGGTCAGGTAGTACTCCCCCTGCGCGTTGTCGTTCGACAGCGCACCGAGCCAGCGACGCAACGCCGCCGCCGGTGCGCAGATAACGCCGGTGTTGACGACCCGCACCGCGCGCTGCGCTTCGCTGGCGTCCTTGTGTTCGACGATCGCCTCGACCCGGCCCTGCGCGTCGACCAGCACGCGGCCGTAGCCGGTCGGGTCATCGAGCGTATCGGTCAGCACCGCAAGGCCGCCGGCGGCATCGTCCAGCAGTGCCTGCAGGGTCGGCGTCGTCAGCAGTGGCACGTCGCCGTACAGCACCAGCACCCGTGCATCGTCCGGCACCGCCGGCATCGCCTGCGAGACCGCGTGGCCGGTGCCATGCTGCTGCGCCTGTTCGGCCCAGCGCAGGTCGGCGTCTGCGTCGAACGCCGCCCGCACCTGCTCGCCGCCGTGGCCGTACACGACGTGGATGCCGGATGCGTCGAGCTCGCGTGCGCGATCGATCACATGTCCCAGCATCGGCCGACCGCCGATCGTGTGCAGCACCTTCGGTTTCAGCGATTTCATGCGCTTGCCCTCGCCGGCGGCGAGGATCACGACGTGCAGCGGCTCGGTCATGCGGAACGACTCCGGACGCGAAGGATCAGGCGGTTGATGCTAATCGATGCGGAGCAGGCGGTATGCACTGCGCCCGCGCGATGCGGCAATGGTTCATCAAGCGAGCCGCGCGGCGCGCCATTGCTGCACCGGCGACGCACGACACGGCGCCTCGGCCCATTGCGACGATCGACCGAATGGATCGTCCGGATGCCGCCGGCACGGCGGAAAGAAGAACGCCGGCGCGAGGCCGGCGTCCGTGACGAGCCCTGTGTGGCGTGCGTCAGTGTTTCAGGTTCTTGCGCAGCCGCTCGAGCGCCTGCAACTGCGCCATCGCCTCGGCCAGTCGCGCCTGCGCCTGGGCGATTTCCATCGCCTCGGAACGGTTGGCGATCGCGCGCTCGGCCTCTTCCTTGGCCTTGCGTGCCGACGCCTCGTCGAGGTCGGCGGCGCGGATCGCGGTGTCGGTCAGGATCGTGACGACCTGCGGCTGCACCTCGAGGATGCCGCCCGACACGTAGAAGAACTGCTCCTCACCGCCTTCGAGGATCACGCGAACCTGGCCCGGCTTCAACCGGGTGATCAGTGGGGCGTGCCGCGGCGCGATGCCGAGCTCACCCATCTCGCCGGTCGCGACGACCATCTCGACCTGGCCGTGGAAGATCTCGTTCTCGGCGCTGACGATGTCGCAGCGGATTGTGGCCATTTCTCTCTCGCTTCGCTCGTTCGAACGGGAATCGGGAATCGGGAATCGGGGTTGGTCGGAGCCGAAGCCCCCACTCGTGCCGAACACCCGCCTCTACGAATCCCGAATCTCCAATCCCGAATCCCGGAAGATGCCGGCAGTCGCTTACGCGGCGGCCTGCATCTTCTTGGCCTTCTCGAACGCCTCGTCGATGCCGCCGACCATGTAGAACGCCTGCTCCGGCAGGTGGTCGCATTCGCCGTCGACGATCATCTTGAAGCCGCGGATGGTTTCCTTCAGCGAGACGTACTTGCCCGGCGAGCCGGTGAACACCTCGGCGACGTGGAACGGCTGCGAGAAGAAGCGCTCGATCTTGCGCGCGCGCGACACGGCCTGCTTGTCTTCTTCCGACAGCTCGTCCATGCCGAGGATCGCGATGATGTCCTTCAGCTCCTTGTACTTCTGCAGCGTCGCCTGCACGCGGCGCGCGGTGTCGTAGTGCTCGTTGCCGATCACGTTCGGGTCGAGCTGGCGCGAGGTGGAATCCAGCGGGTCGACCGCCGGATAGATACCGAGCGAGGCGATATTGCGCGACAGCACGACGGTGGCGTCGAGATGCGCGAAGGTGGTCGCCGGCGACGGGTCGGTCAGGTCGTCGGCCGGAACGTAGACGGCCTGGATCGAGGTGATCGAACCGGTCTTGGTCGAGGTGATGCGCTCCTGCAGCACGCCCATTTCCTCGGCGAGCGTCGGCTGGTAACCGACCGCCGACGGCATGCGGCCGAGCAGTGCCGACACTTCGGTACCGGCCAGCGTGTAGCGGTAGATGTTGTCGACGAACAGCAGCACGTCGCGGCCCTTGCCGGTCGCCGGATCCTTGTCGTCGCGGAAGTACTCGGCCATCGTCAGGCCGGTCAGCGCGACGCGCAGGCGATTGCCCGGCGGCTCGTTCATCTGGCCGTACACCATCGCGACCTTGTCGAGGACGTTCGAGTCCTTCATCTCGTGGTAGAAGTCGTTGCCCTCGCGGGTACGCTCACCGACGCCGGCGAACACCGACAGACCCGAGTGCTGCTTGGCGATGTTGTTGATCAGCTCCATCATGTTGACGGTCTTGCCGACGCCGGCGCCGCCGAACAGGCCGACCTTGCCGCCCTTCGCGAACGGGCACATCAGGTCGATGACCTTGATGCCGGTTTCGAGCAGCTCGTTGGTTGCCGCCTGATCCTCGTAGCTCGGCGCCGGACGATGGATTTCCCAGGTCGTGTCGGCGGCGACCGGGCCGGCCTCGTCGATCGGCGTGCCGAGCACGTCCATGATGCGGCCCAGTGTGCCCTTGCCGACCGGCACCGAGATCGCGCGGCCGGTGTTGGTGGCGACCAGATTGCGCTTGAGGCCGTCGGTCGAGCCAAGCGCAATCGTGCGGACGATGCCGTCACCGAGCTGCTGCTGCACTTCCAGCGTGATATCGGTGCCGTCGACCTTCAGCGCGTCGTACACCTTCGGCACATCGTTGCGCGCGAATTCGACGTCAACGACCGCGCCGATGATCTGCACAATCTTGCCCTGGCTCATTGGTTTGCTCCGTTAGCTAACTTTGCTTGCAGGCGGCGAGATGCCGCTTGCGATTTACTGTTCGGGAATCGGGAGTGGGGAATCGTTAAAGCAGGAGCGCCAGCGCGCACTGTCCTTGCTTGTCCCATTCACCATTCACCATTCCCGGCGGTCATCAGACCGCAGCCGCACCACCCACGATCTCGGAGATTTCCTGCGTGATCGCG
This sequence comes from Lysobacteraceae bacterium, assembly GCA_041687455.1. Lineage (GTDB taxonomy): Bacteria > Pseudomonadota > Gammaproteobacteria > Xanthomonadales > Xanthomonadaceae > JAWLBY01. The sequence continues at coordinate 106,686 of JAWLBY010000013.1, forward strand.
GCCTGGCGGGCCTTGTTGTAGATCAGGTTAAGCGTGTCGATCAGTTTGGTCGCGTTGTCCGATGCGGCCTTCATCGCCACCATCCGCGCCGCGTGCTCGCTCGCCTGGTTCTCGAGCAGCGCCTGATAGACCAGCGATTCGACGTAGCGGGTCAGCACGTCGTCCAGCACGGTCGGGGCATCCGGCTCGTAGATGTAGTCCCAGTCGTGCCGCGCATCCAGTTCCTCGGACGCCGGCAGCGGCAGCAACTGGTCGACGGTCGGCTTCTGCGACATCGTGTTGACGAAGTCGTTGTAGCAGAGGAACACCCGGTCGGCTCCATTGGCGCCATAGGAGTCGACCATCACCTTGATGACGCCGATCAGTTGCTCGACCTTCGGCTGTTCGCCGAGATGCGCGACCGACGCCAGCATGTTGACCTTCAGGCGCCGGAACAACGCGGTCGCCTTCTGGCCGATCGTGACGACGTCGATCTCGACACCCTTGTCCTGCCACTGCCGCATGTCGGCGAGGATCTTGCGGAACAGCGACGAGTTCAGGCCGCCGCACAGGCCGCGATCGGTCGACACGATGATGTAACCGACCCGATCGACTTCCTCGCGCTCGACCAGATACGGATGCTGGTACTCGGAGTTCGCCTTGGCGATGTGGCCGATCATCTGCCGCATCAGCCGCGCGTACGGACGCGAGGACTTCATCCGGTCCTGCGCCTTGCGGATCTTGGATGCCGAGACCATCTCGAGTGCGCGCGTCACCTTGCGGGTGTTCTGCACCGACTTGATCTTGGTCTTGATTTCGCGGCCGCCTGCCATTTGCTTGCTCGCTTCGCTCGCTTCGCGGGAATCGGGAATAGTGAATGGTTAACGCGGGGGTGTCGCTCATTTCCCGCCCAACGCCGCTTCCCGATGCCCGGTTGTCTGGTGGGATCGAATCGGTCGGGGTGCCGGGAACCGCTTGTACGATTCCCGATTCCCCATTTCCGGCGCCTCAGAACGTCTGCTTGTACTCGCTGATGATCTGCTTGTACTTGCCTTCGATCTCGTCGCTCCAGTCGCCGGAGGCGACGATCTGCCGCTCGAGGTCGCCGTAGCTGTTGGTCATGTGCGCGTGCAGGCCGGCTTCGAAGGCGAGCAGCTTGGCAACCGGCACGTCGTCGAGGTAGCCCTCGTTGACGGCGTAGATCGTCAGCGCCATCTGCGCGATGTTCATCGGCGCGTACTGCTTCTGCTTCATCAGCTCGGTGACGCGCTGGCCGCGCTCGAGCTGCTTTCGGGTCGCTTCGTCGAGGTCCGACGCGAACTGCGCGAAGGCGGCCAGTTCACGGTACTGCGCCAGCGCGATGCGGATGCCGCCGGACAGCTTCTTCATGATCTTGGTCTGCGCGGCACCACCGACGCGCGACACCGAGATACCGGCATTCACGGCCGGGCGGATGCCGGCGTTGAACAGGTCGGTCTCGAGGAAGATCTGGCCGTCGGTGATCGAGATCACGTTGGTCGGCACGAACGCCGAGACGTCGCCGGCCTGCGTCTCGATGATCGGCAGCGCGGTCAGCGAACCGGTCTTGCCCTTCACCTCGCCGTTGGTGAACTTCTCGACGTAGTCCTCGTTGACGCGCGCGGCGCGCTCGAGCAGACGCGAGTGGAGGTAGAACACGTCACCCGGATACGCTTCGCGGCCCGGCGGGCGGCGCAGCAGCAGCGAGATCTGCCGGTAGGCGACGGCCTGCTTGGACAGATCGTCGTAGACGATCAGTGCGTCTTCGCCGCGATCGCGGAAGAACTCACCCATCGTGCAGCCGGAGTAGGCGGCGATGTACTGCATCGCGGCCGATTCGGACGCCGACGCGGCGACCACGATCGTATGCGCCAGCGCGCCGTTCTCTTCCAGCCGGCGCACGACGTTGGCGATCGAGCTGTTCTTCTGGCCAATCGCGACGTAGATGCACTTAACGCCGGTGCCCTTCTGGTTGATGATCGCGTCGATCGCCAGTGCGGTCTTGCCGGTCTGGCGGTCGCCGATGACCAGTTCGCGCTGACCACGACCGACCGGGATCATCGCGTCGACCGACTTGTAGCCGGTCTGCACCGGCTGCGACACCGACTTGCGCCAGATCACGCCCGGAGCGACCTTCTCGACCGGCGCGGTCAGCTTGGCATCGATCGGACCCTTGCCGTCGATCGGCTCGCCCAGCGCGTTGACGACGCGGCCGAGCAGTTCCGTACCGATCGGCACCTCGAGGATGCGGCCGGTGGTCTTCGCGGTGTTGCCTTCGCTCAGATGCTCGTAGTCACCCAGCACGACCGCGCCGACCGAGTCACGCTCAAGGTTCAGCGCCAGCGCGAAGGTGTTTTCCGGCAGCTCGATCATCTCGCCCTGCATCACGTCGGCGAGGCCGTGGATGCGGACGATGCCGTCGGAGACCGAGGTCACGACGCCTTCGTTGCGCGCTTCGGCGGCGAGCTTGACCTTCTCGATGCGGCTCTTGATCAGATCGCTGATTTCGGACGGGTTGAGCTGGGTTTGCATGGTGCGTCCCTTGGGTCGTCCGGCGATGAGGCCGGCGCTGTTTCTAGGAAAAATTGATTACTGGGCCAGCGAGGCTTCGAGCCGCTGCAGCTTGCCGCGCACCGAACCGTCGATGACGATTTCGCCGGCATCGATGATCGCGCCGCCGATCAGCGCCGGATCCTGCTGCTGGCTGACGACGATCTCGCGCCCGAAGCGCGCCTTCAGCGGCGCGGTCAGGCGCGCCACGTCCTCATCCGACAGCGGCTGCGCAGAGGTGATCGTGACCCGCAGCGTGCGTTCTTCCTCGGAGCGCGCCTGCTCGTACAGCGCGGCGATCTCGGGCAGCAGCTCCAGGCGGCCGTTCTCGGCCAGCACGTCGATGAACTGGCGGAAGTTCGGATCGACGTCGCCGTTCGGCAGCAGCAGATGCAGCAGGTCGCTTTCGGAAAGCCCCGGATGGCCGAGCAGGCTGCGGATGCGCTCGTCAGCCGCCATCGAGCCGGCGAAGCCGAGCAGCGACGACCACTGCGGCAGGCGACCGTGGTCGCGCGCGAGTGAAAACGCGGCGCGGGCGTAGGGACGGGCGAGGGTCAGTGCGTTGCTCATGGCTTACGTCCAGTGGCAGTCGGAGCAGTCGATCAGAGCTGGGTCGCCAGCTCGTCGAGCAGCGCGCGGTGCGCGTTGGCGTCGATCTCGCGACGGATCACCTTCTCGGCACCGACCACGGCCAGCGCGGCGACCTGCTTGCGCAGCTCCTCGCGCATCCGGTTGGCGGCAACGTCGATCTCGGCCAGCGCCAGCTTCTTCTGGTTGCCGGCCTCGGCGATCGCGTCTTCCTTCGCCTTGTCGATGATCTGGTTGGCGCGGCTGTTGGCCTGCTCGATGATCTCGTTGGCCTTGTTGCGCGCTTCGCGCAGCAGCTCGTTGACGCGCTCTTCGGCCTGGGCCAGATCCTTGTGGCTGCGGTCGGCCGCGGCCAGGCCTTCGGCGATCCGCGCCTGACGTTCCTCGATCGCCTTCATCAACGGCGGCCAGATGAACTTCATCGTGAACCAGATCAGGATCGCGAAGCTCAGCGCCTGCAGGAAAAACGTGTAATTCAGATCCATGGAAGCTCTCGCTAACGCGGGCGCGCGGGCGCCGCTTCAGGCGGCGACCGCAGGAAAACCGACCGGGCGGCACGCGCCGCCCGGCAGTACCACTGGAGCGCTTAGGCGCCCGCGGCGGCCTTGACGACTTCGCCGAGCAGCGGGTTGGCGATCGCGAAGAACATCGCAATGGCCAGGCCGATGATGAACGCCGCGTCGATCAGGCCGGCGAGCAGGAACATGCGGGCCTGCAGCATCGGAACCAGTTCCGGCTGACGAGCGGCCGACTCGAGGAACTTCGAGCCCATGATGCCGATACCGATACAGGCACCCATCGCACCGAGGCCGATGATCAGGCCGGCGGCAATGGCGGTGTAGCTCTGGACCAGCGCGATGAACTCTTGCATGACAACTCTCCGGTTAACGTTGGTTTTTGAAGCAGTAGATCGGGTACAGCAGTTCTCGACCGGCCGCCGTCGGCAGCCGGATCCGGTTCGGATCAGTGATGCTCGTGCGCCATCGCCAGGTAGACGACGGTCAGGACCATGAAGATGAACGCCTGCAGCAGGATGATCAGGATGTGGAAGATCGCCCATGCGGCGTTGAAGACCACGCCCGGCAGGAAGGTGACCCAGCTCGCCGCCAGGCCGGCGATCAGCATGAACACCAGCTCGCCGCCATACATGTTGCCGAACAGTCGCATCGCCAGCGAAATCGGCTTCGACAGGTATTCGACCAGGTTCAGGAAGAAGTTCGGCAGCGCCAGCGCCGCCTTCGAACCGGCGCCGTCAGCGTGGAACGGCGCGGTGAACAGCTCCTTGGTGAAGCCCCAGCCGCCCTTGGCCTTGATCGAATAGAAGATCGTCAGCAGGAACACCACCGTCGACATCGCCAGCGTGGTGTTGAGGTCGGCGGTCGGCACCAGCCGCCAATAGGTATGGTGCGCGGCTTCCTCGCCGGCGATGTAGTGGACGCCGATGCCGACCAGGTCGAGCGGCAGCAGGTCCATGGCGTTCATCAGGAACACCCACATGAAGATCGTCAGCGCGAGCGGCGCGATGAAGCCGCGGTTGCCGTGGAACACGTCGCGGACCTGGCCGTCGACGAATTCGACCACCATCTCGACGAACGCCTGGCCCTTGCTCGGCACGCCCGAGGTGGCCTTGCGCGCCATCGACCAGAACCAGAAGCAGAACAGCAGGCCGAGGCCGAGGCCGACCGCCCAACTGTCCAGGTGCACGGCGTTGTCGCCGAACGGCACGCGGTTGTGCGTCAGATGGTGCTGGATGTATTCGGTCAGACCGCCGGAGGAGCCGGATTCCGCAGCCACGGGATCACCCTTGGGATTTCATTCTGAAAGCGAGCAGGGGAGCGATCATCGCCGCGGCCAATCCGGCCAGCAGCGGCAACGCGGGCAAGGCCCAACGCGCCAGCGCCAGATACAGCGCGACCACGATCACCAGCCACTTCAGGGCGATTCCGCCGAGCACTCCGAACAGCGCCGCGTACGGCCCGACCACTCCTCGCGAGAAGGAACGCCAGGCCATCAGCGCGCTGCCGAGTGTTGCCGAACCACCGCCCAGCATCACCGAGAGCGCCGCGCGCGCATCGAGCATCAGCCAGACCAGGGCAAGCAGCGCGACGACGATGGCCTGTACCAGCACCACCCGTTTTGCCTGTTGCCGGCCGGCGGCTACGGAATTGAGCACGCGACGGACCCGGGGACGAAATTCGGTGAATCGGCCTGAAAGCAGCCTACCAAGACGGTAAATGTTAGCAGGCGCTTAAAATCCGGCGCAAGTTGCCGGATCGTCGGGAGTTTTGCTCGAGGCCGCCGCCCCCCGGAACTCGCCCCGACCGGCCGCCCTCTGCACCGGCCCGCGACCACGGTCGGGCGCCCGCCAGCGCGGCGATCAACGCGGCAACTGCAACGTGACCTGCAGGCCGCCTCCGGCACGGTTGGCGAGCGCGATGCGGCCGCCGTGCGCTTCGACGATTTCGCGGGCCAGCGCAAGCCCGAGCCCGGTACCGCTGCGCTTGGTCGAGTAGAACGGCACCAGCGCATTGGCCAGCACGGCCTCGGACATGCCGCTGCCGCGATCGGCGACATCGATGCGCCAGCTCGCACCTTCGATGCGAATCGACAGTTCGATCTGCTCCGGCGGCGATCCCGACTCGGTAGCGTTCTTCAGCAGGTTGATCAGCACCTGCCCGAGCTGCGCCGGATCGAACCGCGCCGGCGTGGCGGGCAGCGCGCCGACGGTGCGGAATTCGGCCTGGGTGCCGATTCGCTCGACGAACGAGCGCCAGTCGACCGGCTCCAGCCGCGGCGACGGCAGCTTCGCGAACTGCGCGTAGCCACGGATGAAACAGTCGAGATGGCGCGCCCGTTCCTCGATCGTCGCGAACACCTGGCCGAGTCGCGCGGTATCACCGCGCCGCAGCAGTTCGCCGCCGGAGTGCGCCATCGACGAGATCGGCGCCAGCGAGTTGTTCAGTTCGTGGCTGATGACCCGGATCAGTTTCTTCCAGCTCTGCACTTCCTGCCGTGCGAGCTCCTGCGTCAGGCGCCGGAACAGATGCAGCCGGTGCGGCCGTCCGTGCAACTGGAAGCCGCGATGGGAAACGTGGAAGGTTTCTTCCTGGCCGTCGATCTCGAGCGTGCACAGCCGGTCCTGGCCATTGTCGACCGCCTCGCGCAGCGCTGCGGGCGCGTGCTGCAGCAACGGGCCGAAGTCGAGCCCTTCGAGCCGTCGTCCGTCGTTGAACAGGCGCCGCGCGGCAAGGTTCGAATAGACGATGTGGCCACGCGGTTCGACCAGTACCAGCGCCACCGGCGTGTTCTGCACGACGGTGTCGAGCAGCAACTCGCGCTGGCCGAGATGCTGGCGCTCCTCGCGCAGCAGTTCGCCGAGCTCGTTGTGGGCCCGAACCAGCTCCGACAGCTCGACCTCCTTCGGCAGCGCCAGCGACGCGCTGAAGTCGCCGTCACGGACGCTGTGCACCATGCCCGACAGCGCACGCAGCATCGCGAAGGTCGGACCGAGCGCGATGCCGATCATCGGCACCAGCAGCAGCAGTCCGGCCAGCAGGCCGGCGGCGGCGCCGAGCGGCACGCTGTCGAAGTGGTCGGCGAACGCGGCGCCGACCCCGGCGCCGAGCAGCACCGCCAGACCGGTCGACCACAGCACGCGTCCGGCCAGCGAGCGGCGCAGGCTCAGGGACATCGGCAGCGGGCCACGTTGCCAGGTCCGGTCGGTGCGACGGACCGATTCACGGGCGGGCGATGCCGAGCTTGTCGAGCCGGCGATACAACGCCTGCCGGCTCATGCCCAGCTCGGCGGCGGCCTGTGCCAGCACACCGCCGGCGCGGTTGAGCGCCAGTTCGATCGCTTCGCGGTCGGGCTCGGCCTCGGCCGGCTCGACGCAGGCGGCGCCCTGCGGCAGACCCAGATCGGCGACTTCGATGACGGCACCGGATGCCAGCAGGGCCGCACGCTGGATCGTGTTGCGCAACTCGCGCACGTTGCCGGGCCAGGAGTGCCGTCGCAGCGCCGCCCGCGCGGCGTCGCCGAGCGACTTGCCGTCCGGCAGGAAGCGCTGCGCCAGCGGCACGATGTCGCCCGGGCGCTCGGCCAGCGGCGGCATCCGCAGTTCGATCGCATTGAGCCGGTAGTAGAGATCCTCGCGGAACTGGCCGTTGCGGATCATCGTCGGCAGATCGGCATTGGTCGCGCTGATGACGCGAACGCTGACCTGCCGCTCGCGGTTCGAGCCGAGCCGCTCGAAGCGGCCGGTCTCGAGCACCCGCAGCAGTTTCATCTGCCCGGCCGGCGGCAGGTTGCCGATCTCGTCGAGGAACAGCGTGCCGCCGTCGGCCGCCTCGAACTTGCCTTCGCGAGCGCGATTGGCACCGGTGTAAGCGCCGGCATCGGCACCGAACAACTCGGCCTCGATCAGCTCGCTCGGCATCGCGCCGCAGTTCAGCGTCACGAACGGTCCGTCCCTGACGCTGGAATTGGCCTGCACGATCGCGGCGATGCATTCCTTGCCGGTGCCGTTCGGGCCGGTGATCAGCACCGGCAGCTCGGACCGCGCGACCTGGCAGGCCAGCGCGACGACCCGCTCGCTGGCCGGATCGGCGAACACGAAACCGCGCAGGTCGTATTTCTGCTCCAGTTCGCTGCGTTGCCGGCGTTCGGCCTGCAGCCGCTGCGCGAGTTCGCGCCGCGCCTCGCCGAGTTCGAGCAGATTGCGCACGGTCGCGGCGAGCTTGCGGTCATCCCATGGCTTGGCGACGTAATCGGCGGCACCGGCCTTGACCAGCTCGACCGCGTTCTCGAGATGCGTCCAGGCGGTCAGCAGGATCACCGGCATGTCGGGATGGCGCACGCGGATCCGCCGGAACAGCGCGACGCCTTCCTCGCCGGACGTGGTGTCGGCGGTGAAGTTCATGTCCTGCACGACCAGGTCGACCGGCTCGCGCTCGAGCAGCGCCAGCCCTTCGTCCGGCGACGCCGCCGCCACGGTGCGCAGGCCGTCGAGCGAGAACAGCAGGTCGAGTGCGGTGGCGACGCTCGGGTTGTCGTCGATGACGAGGATCGTGGGCATGTGGGCGGGGTCGAAATTGAATCTTCGGGATTCGCCGCGAGCCTACCAGTCCAACGCAGTTCTGTAGGAGGGGCTGCAGCCCGGGCCGAGCCCAACACAGCCCTGTAGGAGGGGCTTCAGCCCCGACCGCGCGCTTGGCACCCGCCACGCGGCCGCGGCCGGAGCCGCGGCTGCCATCAGGTTGGAATCGACGGCGACCGCCTGCCCGGTCCGCGCCGGCTTCGCCCGGTTTTACGGTCGGGACTGAAGCCCCTCCTACAGGGGATGGGCTGCCGGACCTTCACGCCGGGGCTCATGCGCCGCGGCTCGCGACCGCCGACGGCACCGACGCGGCCCGGTGGCCGGGCAGCGTCCAACACAGCCCTGTAGACACTCTGTTCCCCGTCAAGCGGTTTCGAGGGTTGCGAACAGCTTGCTTCCGTCGTACTGCGCCGGGTTTCGGACCAGTGCCCAGGCAGCG
>JAWLBY010000014.1:0-97856 GCA_041687455.1 Lysobacteraceae bacterium
CCGAATTCCGCTTTTCATCTCCCCCTTCGTCAGCCGCCTTTCAGCTCGCTCTCGAAGGGCCGCGCAGTTTAGTGAGCCGTTTCGATTTCCGCAAGCCCTTTCGCTTTCGCCAGAACCTGCAGCTTCAATCGTTCAACTCGCTTTCCGCGCTCCCCTCGTCGTGCCGACCTTCAGCCGCCGCTACGAGGGCCGCGCAGTATATGGAGCGTAGTGCTGTCGTGCAACAGCTTTTTCGCGGGTCAGTTCGCGACCAGGCGGACTCGGGCGAAATTGCGTTTGCCGATCTGCAGCACTCCTTCGAATCCGGGCATGAAGACCTGCTGGGCGTCGCCGATGACCTCGCCGTTGACGCGGACCGCTCGCTCCTTAAGTTTTCGCATGGCCTCGGAGTTGCTGCCGGCAAGCCCTGCCTGGGCCAGAAGCGAGGCGATGCGCACACCGTCGGGCGCCACCGGCAATTCGGTGAGCGGCAGCGTCGAGGTGTCGCCGTGGCCGCTGACGACCGCGTGCCATCCCGCAATGGCGGCTTCTGCCGCCGTAGCGTCGTGGAAGCGGGTGGCGAGCTCTCGCGCCAATCGCAGTTTTGCGTCCCTCGGATGGAGCTGACCGGCCGCGACGTCGGCCTGCATCCGCTGCAGCTCGGCGAGCGACACATCAAAACTGAGCAGCTCGAACCAGCGCCACATCAACCGGTCATCGATCTTCATCGTCTTGGTGACCATGTCAATTGCCGGCTCGGTGATGCCTATGTAGTTGCCGAGTGACTTGCTCATCTTGTTGACGCCGTCGATGCCTTCGAGCAGCGGCATCGTGATGACGATCTGCGGCGACTGCCCATAGTGTTCCTGCAGGCCACGCCCCATCAGCAGGTTGAACTTCTGGTCGGTGCCGCCGAGTTCGACGTCGGCGTGCAACGCGACCGAGTCGTAGCCCTGCACCAGCGGATAGAGAAACTCGTGGATCGCGATCGGCTGCTGACCGGCGAAACGTTTCGAGAAGTCGTCGCGCTCCAGCATCCGGGCGACGGTGTGCTGACCGGCCAGGCGGATCATGTCGGCGGCCGACATCCGGTCGAACCACTCGGAATTGAAGCGCAGCTCGGTGCGCTCGCGGTCCAGTACCTTGAACACCTGCTCGGCGTAGGTCTCGGCGTTGCGCGACACGTCGTCGCGGCTGAGCGGCTTGCGGGTGACGTTCTTGCCGGTCGGATCGCCGATCATGCCGGTGAAGTCGCCGATCAGGAAAATGGCCTGGTGGCCGAGGTCCTGGAACTGCCGCATCTTGTTCAGCAGCACGGTATGGCCGATGTGCAGGTCGGGGGCGGTCGGGTCAAACCCGGCCTTGACCCGCAACGGACGGCCGCCCTTCAGCCGCGCTTCCAGTTCATCGCGCTTCAGTATCTCCTCCACGCCGCGCCCGATCAGGTCGAGCGCCTGCTGCTCACTGCTCACCGACAATCACCCCTTTGGTGCGAGAAACGACCGCCCGGCAGGCGGCAAAGTTAATTCAACGTTAAACCCGAAGCTTTGGAAAAGCCAGTCGGAACAATGGTTTGACGCACTGTTTTGGCTGTGTTTATCGTACGGTCACTCATCCGCCAAGGACGATGCTCGTGAGTTCTCCGCCGCCTCAAGCCGCCTCCCTACGCAAGACGCCACAGGCGGTTCGGCGCAGCCCGGCGGAGCTCCCGGCTTCCGGACCTGGCCGCCTATCGCGCTGGCGCCGCCAGCACTGGCTGCTGGCCGGCCTGCTTGGCGCTACTGTACTCGTTGCCACGCTGGTCGTTCCCGGTTTTGCCGGCGCGACCCTGCAACCCGAGCGCGTCAATCTGAGTCTCGAAGTGCCACCGCAGGCACCGTCGATCGAACAGGAGGTACCGAGCGTCGCGCCGCCGCGCGACTGGCAGATGGTGCAGGTCCGAAACGGCCAGACCCTCGGCGGCATCTTCGACCAGCTCGGCCTGCCGGGGCAGCAGCTTCATCGGCTGCTCGGCGTCGACGGCATGCGCGAATCGCTGACCCGCATCCGCCCCGGCGACGAGTTCGCATTCCTGATCGGCAACGATGGCCAGTTGCAGGCGCTGCGTTTCGATCGCGACGAGGCGACCCGCGTGGTGCTGCACGTCTGGCCTGATCGGATCGAGCAGGAAGTCGAGGAACGGCAACTGCAGCGGCGGATCCAGCTCGCTTCCGGCGAGATCAGCGATTCGCTCTATGCAGCGGGCGAGCGTGCCGGAATGAGCAGCGCCGCGATCCTCGAACTCGCCAAGGTGTTCGGTTACGACATCGATTTCGCGCAGGATCTGCGCGTCGGCGACCGCTTCGACGTGATCTACGAGGAGGTCTGGCGCGACGGCGAACGACTGCGGCAGGGCGACATCCTCGCGGCTACCTTCATCAACCAGGGCAAGCAGTACCAGGTGTTCCGCTATCAATTCGCCGACGGACGCACCGAATACTTCGACGCCGACGGCCGGCCGACCAGGAAGAGCTTCCTGCGCATGCCGATCGATTTCGCGCGGATCAGCTCGCGCTTCACCAGCGCGCGCAAGCACCCGGTGCTCGGTATCACCCGCGCGCACAAGGGCGTCGATTACGCCGCCCGGACCGGCACGCCGATCATGGCCGCCGGCGACGGCAAGGTCCTCTATGCAGGCTGGAAGAACGGCTTCGGCCGGACCGTGATTCTCGACCACGGCAACCGGGTCACGACGTTGTACGGCCACATGTCGCGGCTCGGAAAGTACAAGGCAGGTAGCCGCGTCCGGCAGGGCGACGTGATCGGCTACGTCGGCGCGTCCGGGCTGGCCAGCGGTCCGCATCTGCACTACGAATTCCGCATAGCCGGCGCGCATCGCGATCCGTTGAAGGTAACGCTGCCGAAACCGCAGCCATTGCCGGCATCCGAACTGGCGCGGTTCCGGCTGCAGTCGCAGCCGATGCTGGCGCAGCTCGAGTTGCTGGCGGGTGGTTCGACCTACGCGCGCCGCTGACGGCGCCGCGATGGATCCCGGGCTGTTCGTTGGATTGATCTCGGGCACCAGTGCGGACGGTATCGACGCCGCGCTGGTGCGCTTCACGCCGGCGCCCGAGCTGCTGCTCGGCCGAACCTACTCGTACCCCGACGTGCTTCGTGCCGATCTGCTCGCGCACTCGCAGCAGCAGGAGCCGCTCGATCTCGATGCGGTCGGCGCGCTCGATCATCGGATCGGTGCCGCCTTCGCAGCGGCCGCGAGCGCGTTGCTCGGCGAGGCGCGGATGGCGGCCGATGCAGTCACCGCGATCGGATCGCACGGCCAGACCCTGCGGCACCGGCCGTTCGGACCCACCCCGTTCACGTTGCAGCTCGGCGACCCGACCTTGCTCGCCGAGCGGCTCGGAATCACCGTCGTGGCCGACTTCCGCCGCCGCGATGTCGCTGCCGGCGGCCAGGGTGCGCCGTTGGCACCGGCCTTCCATGCCGCGTCGATGCACAGCGCCGATGAGGATCGGGCGGTGCTGAATCTCGGCGGCATCGCCAACCTTACCGCGCTGCCGCGCCGGGGGCCGGTGATCGGTTTCGACACCGGCCCCGCCAACGGCTTGATGGATGCGTGGACCTTGCGCCACCGCGGCCAGCCCTACGATGCAGACGGCGCATTCGCTGCCAGCGGCACCTGCGACACGGACCTGCTGCAACGGCTGCTGGCCGACCCGTATTTCGCGCTGCAGGCACCGAAAAGCAGCGGACGCGATCAGTTCCACCTCGGTTGGCTCGACGCCCGACTCGGCGACCACGAGCGGCGACCGGAAGATGTGCAGGCGACCCTGCTCGAGCTGACCGCGGCCAGTTGTGCCGACGCGGTGCGCCAGCATCTACCGCTGGCAGCGCGCGTGCTGGTCTGCGGCGGTGGCGTGCACAACCGCCGGTTGATGCGCCGTCTGGCCGAGCGGCTGGCGCCGATCGTGGTCGACAGCACCGCTTGGCTCGGCATCGATCCCGACTTCGTCGAAGCGATGACCTTCGCGTGGCTGGCGCGGGAAACGCTGGCCGGCCGACCCGGCAACCTGCCGTCGGTGACTGGCGCGCGCGGTCCGCGGGTGCTCGGCGCGATCTTTCCGGCCTGATCCCGGTCGGCAGTCCGCAACCTGCCGCGGCCGCAATTCAGCTCGGCGGCGGAGTGGCGGCGATCGCGGGCGGTCGACGTCGAACAAGCACCAGGCACAGCAGGAACGCCGGCAGGCCGATCAGTGCGGTGCCGAGGAAGAACAGCGCGTAGGCATCCAGCAGGTTGCGGCCGGTCTCCAGCGCCTCGACCGCGACGCCGGACAGGCCCTTGGTCAGCTTGCCGAGGAATGCGTAGAACGAACTCAACAGTGCGTACTGGGTCGCCGTGTAGCCGACGTTGGTCAGGCTCGACATGTAGGCGACCAGCGCGGTGCCGGCGAACCCGTTGGCGAAGTTGTCGACCACCATCGCGGTCGTGAACACGGCCATGTCGGGACCGCTCCAGGCGAGCCAGGCATAGCAGATGTTCGAGCCGGGGCCGACGATCGCGCCGAACAGCAACGTGGTCGTGAAGCCGAACCGGATCGCCGCCAGGCCGGCCGCGGCGATCCCGGCAGTGGTCGCAATCAGTCCGGCCGAGCCGCGGATGCTGCCGACCAGCTCCTTGGCCAGTCCGAGATCGGCGTACAGCGGATTGGCCATCGGCCCCATCACGAAATCCGGCAGCCGGTACAAGCCGATCACGGCCAGCATCGCCACAGCCCAGCGCCCGTGCTGGCGGAAGAAGGCGCTGAATGGCCCGAGCACGGCGTCGCGTGCACCAGCCAGCGACGGTCGACGCGGCATGCCCGCCTGCGCTGCCGCGCGCGGTTCCTGCGCGAACCAGGTGGCGACCAGACCGATACCGACCGCAAGCCCCATCAGTTCGTACGACAGCGCCCAGCCGACCCCGGCCGCGACGATCAGGATCAGCGCGTCGGTGATCAGCAGCGCGGCGCGGTAGCCGAGCTGGTAGGCCGCGGTCAGCAGGCCGAGATCCTCGCTGCTTTCGGCGCTTTCGATTCGCCATGCATCGACGACGATGTCCTGGGTCGCCGATGCGAATGCCGCCAGCAGAGCCAGCGCGCCGAACAGCCACAGGCCGGCCTGCGGCCCGACCAGACCCATGCCGACCAGCGCGCCGATCACGCCGATCTGCGCCAGCGCGATCCAGCCGCGGCGACGACCGAGCCAGCGACCGAGCAGCGGGGCACGGACGCGATCGATCAACGGCGCCCAGAGGAACTTGAGCGAGTAGGCCAGCCCGACCCAGGACAGAAAGCCGATCGCCGACAGCTCGACGTCGACCTCGCGCAGCCAGTAGCCCATCGTGTTGCCGACCAGCATGAACGGCAGACCGGACGCGAGGCCGAGACCGAGCATCACCGCGACCCGGGGCCGGGTCAGCCGGACCAGCACCTCGCGCCAGCCGGCGCGCGGCGGGTCAGATCGGGTAGTCATAGTCGACGACGAACGGTGCATGGTCTGAGAAGCGCGGTTCGCGCGCGATCGCGCAGTCGCGCAACCGTTCGCGCAGCGACGGCGTGGTGATCTGGTAGTCGATCCGCCAGCCGACGTCCTTGGCCCGCGCCGCGCCGCGTTGCGACCACCAGGTGTAGTCCTGGCCGTCCGGCCGCAGGCAGCGATAGCTGTCGACCCAGCCGCGCTCGAACAACCCACCGAGCCAGGCACGCTCCTGCGGCAGACAGCCGGAATTCTTCTGGTTCGAGGTCCAGTTGCGGATGTCCATTTTCGTGTGGACGATGTTCCAGTCGCCGCAGATCACGTAGTCGCGGCCACTGCCGAGCCATTCGTCGAAGCGGTCGGCGATCCAGGTCATGACGTCGAACTTGAACTGCTGACGCAGTTCGCCGGACGAGCCCGACGGCAGGTACAGCGACACCACGCTGAGGTTGCCGAACCGGCATTCGATGTAGCGGCCCTCGTCGTCGAACGGCGACCAGCCGAGCGTCGTCAGAACCGCATCGGGTACACGCCGCGAATAGATCGCGACGCCGCTGTATCCCTTCTTCGTCGTCGCGTCCCTGAAGCAGACGTGGTAGCCGTCCGGCCGGTAGGCCGCTTCCGCAAGCTGGTGCTCCTGCGCCTTGGTTTCCTGGATACACAGCAGGTCGGCCTGCTGGCCGGTGAACCAGTCGAAGAAGCCCTTGCTGGCGGCCGAACGCAGGCCGTTGGCGTTGAAGCTGATGATGCGCATCGCGTGTCTGTCGAAAAACGGCAACGATACCCGCTGCACGCGGACGCTGCGCGTGCGATTCGACAGGCCGAGCGACTATCCTTGCCGCCGGTCCGATCGCGAGCCTGCCGCCGTGCAACCGTATCAACGCCGTTTCCTCGATCTCGCGGTTGCCCGCGACGTGCTGCGTTTCGGCGAGTTCACGCTGAAATCCGGCCGGCTTTCGCCGTATTTCTTCAATGCCGGCAGGTTCGACTCCGGCGCCGCACTGGCCGGGCTCGGCCGCTGCTACGCCGATGCGCTGCTGGCCAGCGGGCTCGATTTCGACATGCTGTTCGGACCGGCCTACAAGGGCATTCCGCTGGCCACCGCGACCGCGATCGCATTGGCCGAGCGCGGCCGCGACGTGCCGCTCGCGTTCAACCGCAAGGAAGCCAAGGCCCACGGCGAAGGCGGCACGCTGATCGGTGCCCCGCTGGCCGGCCGGGTGCTGATCGTTGATGACGTGATCACCGCCGGCACCGCGATCCGCGAGGCAATCACGACGATCCAGTCCGCCGGCGCGCAGGTCTGCGGCGTCCTGATCGCGCTCGACCGCGAGGAACGCGGCCAGGGTGCGCGCTCGGCAAGCCAGGAAGTCAGTGCGGAATTCGGATTGCCGGTCGTTGCGGTGGCACGCCTGTCCGAACTGCTGACCTATACTGACGAGCGACCGGAGCTGGCCGCGCACCGCGAAGCGATGCATGGCTACCGCCGGCGTTACGGCATCGGAGATCAGGCATGACGAGGTCACCGCTTTCGCTGCTGCTGGGCGCCCTGCTGGCGTTCGGCGCCGCCGACGCGAGCGCGCAGAAGCTGTACCGTTGGGTCGACAAGGACGGCAAGGTCCATTACGGCGACCAGGTGCCGCCGGATGCGATCGACCAGGGGCGCGAAACCCTGAATCAGCAAGGCATGACGGTCGACCGCGTCGACCGCGCACTGACCGCCGAGGAGCGTGCCGAACAGCAGCGCGCCGCCGCCGAACAGGCGGCGCAGGCCGAGGCCAAGGCCGAGCAGGACAAGCTCGACGGCGTGCTGCTGGCGTCCTACCAGAGCGAGGGCGATCTGCAGCGCTCGTTCCAGGAACGCTTCGACCTGCTCGAACAGAGCCTCGAATCGGCGCGGATCGGCATCCAGAGCCAGCAAAAGAGTCTGGCCGACCTGCTCGCGCATGCGGCCGAACTCGAACGCAATGGCCGGCCGATCGGCAGCAACATCAGCGGTTCGATCGCGACCGCGCGCAAGCAGGTCGTGCAGCAGCGTGAATTTCTCGCCAAGCGCGAGGCCGAGCGGGTCGCGGTGCAGCAGGAATTCGATACCACGCTGGCCCGCTACCGGGCCCTGCAGGCGCCAGCGCAGGAAGGCTGAGCGCCCCCCGCGGGCTGCCGGCGCGGCTCGCCGCTTGGCGGCCTTCCGGCCGCGAATACGAGCGGCGGTGTCTGCACCGCCGCGGCGTGACGGACTAACCAGGATATTTCATCAGGTCGCGGAGAATCGCCATGGATTTCGCGGCGATCGCTCACTGCGCCGGAAGAACGCGCGAGGTACAAGCTGGTCCGCCGCGATTCTCCGCTGGCGCGGCCCTCGCTTGTCCTTTGCGGCGATCGCTGCGTTGTTCCTCCCCCAAGTGGGGTCTGCCACTCGGGGTCGTCGCTCCTTGCGCTCACCGCGAAGCCCGGCGCGATCATCCGCACCCCTCATGAAATATCCGGGCTAATGCCGCCCGTCGCTCAGAACGGCAGCTTGAGGGCCGGGTCGACCGCCAGCAACTGCTCGCGGAACGCCTGCTGGATCCGCTCCAGCACCTGCTGGCTGTCGGCATCGAAGCGCAGCACCAGCACCGGGGTGGTGTTCGAGCAGCGCACCAGCCCCCAGCCATCCGGCCAGTCGGCGCGGACGCCGTCGATCGTCGCGATCTTGGCGCCATCGAAGCGCGCCTGCGCGCGGAAGCGCTCGATGAAGGCGTAGTGTTCGCCCTCCTGCATCTGCACCTTCAGCTCCGGCGTCGACACGCCCTTCGGCAACTCGGCCAGGATCTCCTCCGGCTCGCGCTCGTCGGCGGCGAGGATCTCCAGCAGGCGGGCCGCCGAGTACAGGCCGTCATCAAATCCGTACCAGCGCTCCTTGAAGAAGAAGTGGCCGCTCATCTCGCCGGCCAGCTCGGCGTCGGTCTCCTTCATCTTCGCCTTGATCAGCGAATGCCCGGTCTTCCACATGATCGGGCTGCCGCCGTGGCGCAGGATCTGTCCGGCCAGGTGGCCGGTGCACTTGACGTCGTAGATCACCGTCGCGCCGGGATTGCGCGACAGCACGTCCTGTGCGAACAGCATCAGCAGGCGATCCGGATAGATGATCTCGCCGCTGCGGGTCACGACACCGAGGCGGTCGCCGTCGCCATCGAAGGCAAGGCCGAGTTCGGCATTGGTGCGCTGCACCGCGGTGATCAGATCCTGCAGGTTGTGCGGTTCGCTCGGGTCCGGATGGTGGTTCGGGAAATTGCCGTCGACATCGCAGTACAGCGCTTCGGCCTCGCAGCCGATCGCGTCGAGCAGGTCCGGTGCCAGCGCCCCGGCGACGCCGTTGCCGCAGTCGATCACGACCCGCATCCTCCGCTCGAGCTGGATGTCGGACGCGACCCGGGAGATGTAGTCGCCGGCGAGATTCATCTGCTGCAGGCCGCCCTTGCCGTCGGCGACCAGCCGGTTCTCGGCGATCCGGCCATACAGGTCGGTGATCGCATCACCCGACAGCGTGTCGCCGCCGACCATGATCTTGAAGCCGTTGTAGTCGGGCGGATTGTGGCTGCCGGTCACGGCGATGCCGGAACCGGTGTTGAGGTGGTGGGTCGCGAAATAGACCAGCGGAGTCGGCGCCAGACCGATGTCGATGACGTCGCAGCCGGCCTTGCGCAGGCCGTCGATCAGGGCCGCCGACAATGCCGGGCCGGACAGGCGTCCATCACGACCGACGACGATCTCGCGCAGGCCGCGCTCGCGCATCAGCGAGCCGACCGCCTGGCCGATCAGCCGCGCGACGCCTTCGTCGAGCGTCTTGCCGAGCACGCCGCGGATGTCATAGGCGCGGAAGATGCTGCGATCGACCGGCACACCGCCGCGTTTTTCGGCTGCGGCCGCCGGTGCCGGTGCGTCCGGCCGCGCGACCGCGGCCGGCGCCGGCGCGGCGGCCGGCTGCAGGGCCACCGCCTGGGCCAGCGTCACTTCGCCTTCCTCGTCGACCGCCTGACCGCCGATGCGACGGCTCGCAACCACCAGGCCGGCCGCGGCGAGCAGCAGCACGCCGGCGCCAATGTAGAACGCCAGCGGCGGCAGGCTGTCGCCGGCCTGCGCGGCCGGCGTCGCGGTGGCCAGCACCAGCTTCGCGTCGGCCAGCGGTTGCGCGATCGCCAGCGGCCGCAGCGCCTCGTTGCCGTGCCGGGCCAGCACCAACTGGCCGACCCGCAGCTCGATGTAGCCGGCGCCGACCGGCGCGTCGGCAAGCGGCGCGGTCAGCGTGTCGCGCGGCAGTTCGCCGTAGGCGACCGCCACCACTTGGTCGCCGTCGCGGACCGCGGCAGCCACGCCGAGCCGGGCCTGCTCACCACGCCCGACCACGCCGAGGACCGGCTGCGGCTCGTTCACGGCAGCAGCGATCAGCGCCGCCCGGCCGTAACCGACCTGGGCCAGATCGGTCGCAAACAGGTCGTCGAGCGAGCCGGCATAGGCGCCCGAATCGACCAGCGTCGGCCATGCCTCGCGCAGTCGCAGGGCCGCCTCGGCGTAGGCGCCGGCGGCAAGGTCCGCGTGCAGGTAGCGGTCCTCGACCAGGCTGCCGAAGCGGGACCGGATGTCGGCCAGCCGGGTCGTCAGTTCGGACTGCACGCGATCGCGGGTCGCGCCGACCTGGGCGCTGTCTGCGGCACCCTGGCTGTCGTGCCAGCCCTGGTAGGCCAGCACGACCGCCAGCAGCAGCGCGATCGCCGCCGCGCCGAGCAGCAGCGGGCGCAGGAACGGCGTCAGGCGGGAGGTCAGGGCATTCGACTCGGACATGCGTTCGCACTCTCGATCATGGTCGGGCCGACATCCGCGACATCGGCGAAAACGAAACGGTGGTGGCGCGGCGCGTGCCTCAGCGGGTGCCGGTATGGCCGAACCCGCCAGCGCCGCGCGCACTGGCCTCGAAGGCCTCGACCCGCCGCAGGCGGGCCCGCACGACCGGCAACAACACCAGTTGTGCGATGCGATCCCCCGCCGCGATGGTATAGGGCACGCTGCTGCGGTTCCACACGCTGATCATCAGTGGCCCCTGATAGTCGGCATCGATCAGCCCGACCAGATTGCCGAGCACCAGGCCATGCTTATGGCCGAGCCCGGAGCGCGGCAGGATCACCGCGCACAGCGCCGGGTCGCCGATGTGGATCGCCATGCCGCTCGGCAGCAGCTCGCTGGCGCCCGGCGCCAGCTCTCGCTCGCCGTCGATCATCGCGCGCAGGTCGATGCCGGCCGAGCCGGCGGTCGCGTAGTCCGGCAGCGGGAAGTCGCGGCCAAGACGTTCATCGAGGATCCGAAATTCGATCTCGCGGTTCATCGCGGCACCCGTGCGGCGATCACCTGCACCAGCCGTTCGGCGACCCGCTGCTTGTCGTCCAATCCGATCTCCTCGCCGCCGCCGGGCCAGAACACCGACAGTGCGTTGTGGTCACTCTCGAAGCCGCGGTCGTCGAGCCCGACCCGGTTCGCCGCGATCATGTCGAGCCGCTTGCGCTCGAGCTTTTCGCGGGCGTGCGCTTCGAGCTGGTCGGTCTCGGCGGCGAACCCGACCACGAACGGCCGCGGCTGGCTGGCGGCGACCTCGGCCAGGATGTCCGGGTTCGCGACCAGCGCCAGCGACCAGCCGTCGCCGCTCTTCTTGTGCTTGCCGGCAAGCCGCTCCGCGGGCCGGTAGTCAGCCACTGCAGCGGCGCCGATGAAGATGTCGTGCGCGGACACTTCGCGCTGCACCGCCGCACGCATCTGCTCGGCGCTGCGGACGTCGATCCGCCGCACGCCGGCCGGGGTCGGCAGGTGCACCGGCCCGGCAATCAGCGTGACCTCGGCACCGGCCGCCCGCGCCGCCGCCGCGACCGCAAAGCCCATCCGGCCGGAGCTGCGATTGCCGACGAAGCGCACCGGATCGATGTCCTCGAAGGTCGGCCCGGCCGTCAGCAGCACGCGATGGCCAGCCAATGCGCCGGCCGGCCGTCGCTCGAACAGCGCGTCGACGATCGCGGCCGGCTCCAGCATCCGGCCCGGACCGACCTCGCCGCAGGCCTGCTCGCCCTCGGCCGGCCCGAGCAGGTCGACGCCGCGCTCGCGCAGCCGCGCCACGTTGGCCCGGGTCGCCGGATGCACCCACATCAGCCGGTTCATTGCCGGCGCCAGCGTCAGCGGCGCGTCGCTGGCCAGACACAGCGTGGTCAACAGGTCGTCGGCGTGGCCGTGGGCGAGCCGCGCGAGCAGATCGGCCGAGGTCGGCGCAATGACGATGCGCTGCGCCCAGCGCGCCAGTTCGATATGGCCCATCGCCGCCTCGGCGGCGTCATCCCACAGCGTCGTGCGGACCGGACGGCCCGACAGCGCCTGCAGCGTCAGCGGCGTGATGAACCGCGCGGCACCGTCGGTCATCACGACCTGCACCTCGCAGCCGCGGCCACGCAGCAGGCGCACCAACTCGGCGGCCTTGTAGGCGGCGATGCCGCCGCTGACACCGAGCAGGATCCGTATCGCGTCCATGCCCATGCGAAGAAAACTCCTACACCGGACGGCGCCGGCATCTTACCCGAACCGCCGGCAGCGCCCGACGGCCGCGCCGCCGTGGCAGCGCGACACTGGCGCCATGAGCATTCGAGACTGGCCGGCCGACGAACGGCCGCGCGAAAAACTGCTGGACCGCGGCGCCGCCGCGCTGTCCGACGCCGAGCTGCTGGCAGTGTTCCTCGGTTCCGGTGCGCGCGGGCAGGACGCGGTCGGGCGCGGCCGGGCGCTGCTGCAGCGGCACGGTTCGTTGCGCGGGCTGCTGTCGTTGCCGGCGAAGCGGCTGGCGACCACGCCCGGGCTCGGCCCGGCCAGCGCCTGCCGGCTGCTCGCCGCGCTCGAGCTCGGCGCGCGTCATTTCGGCGAAGACCTGAGCCGCCACGGCGCAATCACCGACCCCGGCAGCGCTGCCGCACTGTTCCGCGCCCGGCTGCGCGACCGTCGGCACGAGGTGTTCGCCTGCGCGTTCCTCGACTCGCGACATCGGCTGATCGCGTTCGAGGAACTGTTCAATGGCACGATCGACGGCGCCGAAGTGCATCCGCGCGAAGTCGTCCGCCGTTGCCTCGACCACAACGCAGCCGCCGTGCTGTTCGGCCACAACCATCCGAGCGGAGTGGCCGAACCGAGCCAGGCCGACCGCGCGATCACGCAGCGGTTGCGCGAGGCACTGGCGCTGGTCGATGTCCGGGTGCTCGATCATTTCGTGATCGGCGACGGCACGCCGGTCTCGCTGGCCGCACGCGGCTGGATCTAGGCCACGCCGCGCGGCCGCCTGCGGCGCTGGCCGGTCGCATCGGGGCTGGTCGAACGGCACTTCGGCCGCCGTATACTCGCTGCATCCGGCCGCACGGAAGGCCGCCAGGAGCGCCGCGGTTGATTCTGGGCCTGAGCAAACCGTTTCCGGCCGATGCCATCGAAACCGAGCTGCCCGACGGCGCGGCCGGTCGTGCGCTGGTCGAGCGCCGCCGCCCCGACGTGCTGGCGCTGCTGTGCCGGCGCCGACAGCAGATGCTGTCCTGCTTCGGTCCGGCGCTGGCGCCGCTGCTCGAACGCTGCGAACAGGCGTTGCTGCTGAGCCTGGCGCGGCTTGGCATGCGCCACGGCAGTTGGGGCGACGATTTCCACCAGTACCACAACGAGAACCACGCGCTCGAAATCCTCGACGGCCGGATCGGCCGGCTGATCGGCCATTGCGGCCTCGACGGCATGCCGGCCGAGGACTGGCTCGCGCTGGAACTGTTCGCGACCTGCCACGACCTGCGGCAACGCGAGCCGGTCGACCACGCGCATCCGGTCGGCAACAACGAGGCGGCCAGCATGGCCGAGACCGATCGGATCCTGCGCCGCTGCGGTTTCGATCCCGGCCGCGACCGCCGGCTGTTCATCGCGCTCGAACTGATGATCGCCGGCTCGACCTTCGATGCCCGTCCGGCGCCGCCGGTGCTCTGCTACAACTCGGCCGAGCTGGTCTCGTCGGGTGGCGCGCTGGCGCCGAACCTCGGCCAACTGCTCGACGCCTGCCGTCCGGACTGGCGCGACGACAACGACATCATCCACGGCGTCGAGCTGGCGCTGATTGCCTCCGACCTCGACACCGCCAACGTCGGCGAACCGTTCCCGTGGCTGGCCGAAAGCGCCAGCCGGCTGTGCCAGGAACGCGAGATGCGCTCCGGCCGCGCACTCGACGGCGAGGCTTCGGCGGCGCCGTGCGTTGGCTTCCTCAGCGACGGCCAGGAACGCTACTTCTTCGAGCTGCACCGGTTCTGCTCGGCGCTCGGCAGCGCGACCTTCGCGCCGTGCAAGCAGGCCAATGCCGAGCGCGTGCGGCGGGTCGCCGACGCGGTCCGGCAGCGCTACCGGGAGCCGACGCCGGCGCCGGATGGCCAGACCGTGGTCGCCGAATTCGCCCGGCTGGTGCTGGCCGAATAGCCCGACCGCGGCGCCGGGCGCGTTCAGCGCCGCAGCATCACCGCGGCCCGGCCGCTGGCCAGAGGTTCGCCGGCATGCGCGATCGAAAAGCCGTACTGCCAGCTCTGCTCGCCGCCGAGCAGGCGCTCGGCAATGACCTCGAGCTCGCCGGCCAGCCCGTCGAGCGTCGGCCGCAGCAACTGCACACCGCGCAACGACACCAGCAGGCCGGGCGCGGCACGACCGCCATCGGCGCGTGCCAGCAGGCCGCCATGGACCGCCATCGCCTGCGCGCCGTATTCGCACAGATGGACGCTGCGCAGCCGCCCGGCGTGTCGCAACGGATGCGCGGTCGGGCGGTGGCTGCCGCTCGCGCAGACGATCCGCTGCGGGTCCCATTCGAGCACCCGGTCGAGCAGGCACATCGTGCCCTGATGCGGGATCAGGCCCAGGATCTCGTCACGCCCGATCATCACGCTCTCCCCGGTTGGCCAGCATCGCCGCCAGCAGGAACTGCAGCACTGCGCCGACCGCGACGGTCAGGCCGATCGCGCGCAGTACCGGTATGTCGGAACTGCCGAGCAGGCCGAACACCAGCACCGTCGAGCCGGCACAGACCAGGATCGAGTGCAGCGCACGGCGCTGCGCGGCCTGGTCGCGGCCGGCGTGCTCGAAGAACAGCGCGTAGTCGAGTCCGAGGCCGGCGGCCAGCACCAGCGAGACCAGATGGAACAGCGTGAAGCCGCCATCGAGCGCATGCAGCAGTGCCGCCGTCAGCAGCGTCGCCAGCAGCATCGGCACGACCACCCGGCCGAGCCGCGACCACGAGCCCAGCGACAGCCGCAGCGCCAGCAGCAGCAGCAGCGTCGCCAGTGCCAGCGCGCCCAGCAGCCGCTGCCGGTAGCTCGACGACAACGATTCCGACGCCGCCTTCAGGTCGAGCAGGTGCCAGTGCCGGTCGCTGTCTGCCATCGCCTCCAGCGCAGCGCGATCGCGCAGCCCGATCAGGCTGACCAGCCCGATCCGGCGGCCGTCGGCGGTCTCCCGCAACAGGCCTTGCAGCCGGCTCGACAGCGGCGTGTCGGCCAGGCCATCCGGCGCCAACGGCGGCAGCGTGCGGGCTGCGGCGAGATCGGCAATGAACGGTTCGAACAGCCCGTGCCGGAACGGCAGACCGGCCGTCGCTTCGATGAGCAGTTGGCGCGCGCGGGCCGGATCGGGCAGCCGCGCCTGCCGCGAGCGCTGGGTCTGCAGGCTCGGCAGGTAGGTTGACGGCAGCTCGTAGCCGGCCAGCGCACCGGCCTCGACCAGCGCCTGCAGCGCCGGTTCGAGCCGTTCGCTGGCCTGCAGGACCTGTTCGAGTTCGCCGGCCTCGATCACCAGCAGGTGCCGCACGTCGGCGGCACCGAGCGCGGCGCGCAGCTCGCCTTCGCGCCGCAGCAGTTCCGGCGGCACCGGCGTCAGGCTGCCGAGATCGTCGTTCCAGAGCGGCTGCGACGAGCCAACCAGCCCGGCGACGGCGAGCAGTGCCGCCGGCAGCAGCGCCGGCCAGCCGCGCGGCCAACGCGCGAACACGGCACCGAGCCGGCGCACCCAGCGCCGTTCGGCGACATCGGCGACCGGCGGCGACAGCAGTGCCGGCAACAGCCAGCGGGTGGTGGCGGCCGCGGTCAGCAAACCAACGATCGCGAAGCTCGCGAGCTGCAGCAGGCCGTCGATGCCGACCACGACGAAACTGAGGTAGGCGACGCAGGTCGAGACGACACCGGTCGCCAGCGTCGGCCCGATCGCCCGCACCACCGGCCACGCAGCGCCGGCATCGTCGGCCTCGCGCCGCGGCCGCAGATGGCTCAGCAGATGGACCGGATAGTCCTGCGCGAGGCCGAGCAGCGTGAAGCCGAACGCCAGCGTGATGCCGTGCACCTGCGGGAACAGCAGCGCGACGGTCGCCAGTGCCACCAGCGCGCCGCTTGCGACCGGCAACGCGGCCAGCAACGGCGCGCGCAGGCTGCGGTAGGCCAGCGCCAGCAGCAGCACGATGCCGAGCGAGGCGAGCAGGCCGAGCTGCGTGGCCTGCGCGCGAGTCTGCCGCTGCAGCAGCACCGCGAACGCGCCCGGGCCGCTGACCTCGAGCCGCAGCGCCGGATCGGCGAGGCCGGCGAGCGCGGCGTCGATGGCGTCGATCGCGGCCTGCTGCGCCTGCGGGTCGAAGCCGCCGTCGGCGGTCTGCAGCAACAGCAGCGCCTCGCGCCGGTCCGGCCCGACCCAGACGCCGTCGACGCGATCCGGTTCGACCGGCGGCCGCCAGCGCTCGGCGAGCTGCAGCAACTCGAGGGTCGGGTCGCGCGGAATCCAGGGCTCGACCAGCGCCGCGGCCGGCGAACCGAGATCCTGCAGCCGCGCCTGCAGTTCGTCGCGCAGCAACGCGGCATCGAATGGCTGCCGATCGAGCGTCGGCGACAACAGGTAGCGGTACGGCAGCAACGCCTGGTCGATCGCCTCGGCGCGGTCGTCGCCGTTGGCGACCAGCTCGAACTCCGGCCGCTCGGCGAGCGCGTCGCGCAGCTCGATCGAGGCTTCCGCGAGCCGCTCGGCAGGCGCACCGGACAGCGCGATCAGCAGCGTCCGCGCCGCCGGCCCGCGACCGACCAGGTCGAGCAGCAGCCGCTGCTGGTCGGTCTGCGCGGCGGGCAGGAACATCCGGAGGTCACCGCTGACCTGCAGCCGGCCGATCGCCAGCGCTGCGACCAGCAGCAGCGCGCCGACCCAGCCGGCGACCAGCAGCGCGCGCCGCATCAGTGCCCGCTACCGCACAGGTCGAAGTCGGGATCGGCCGCCTCGGCGGCGCTTCCGACCAGCATCAGGCTGTCGCCGCCGCGGCCGCCCGCCGTCGCGATGCATTGCAGTTGGTCGTCGCGGCCGTGCAATTCGATCTGGCCGAGCTGCTGCTGCAGCGCCGCCGAACGCGGCAGCAGCGTGATCGTCCAGCGCCCGTCGCGCTCGTTCAGCGCGGCCTCGTAGTGGCGCTCCAGTGCCGCGCGGTCGCCGTCGAGCATGGCCTGGAAGCTGGCCAGCAGCGCGGCCAGCTCCGGCGCCCGCTGCAACGCGAAGCTGCGCACCCGGCGGCCGTCGCGCTCGACCGTGACCCGCTCGCGGCGGATCGTGGTCCGCTCCGGCCGCGGACTGTCGACCTGCCGGACCAGCGTGCCCGACTCCGGCCGCAGCAGCCGGCCGCGCGACAGCAGCGGCGCATCGAGCAACGCCGATTCGCGCCGTTCGACGAAGCCGGTCTCGGTCGGCGTCGGCCGCGCCAGCCGCTCGATCAGCGCATCGAGCTCAGTCGCCGGCGCCGCCGGGCTGGCGAGGCTCAACATCAGCAGCAGCGCGCGGCGCAGCGGGTGTGGTTTGCCAGAAGTCATAGAAATTGAACCAGTTGTACGGTGCCGACCGGACACGGTGTTCGAGCCGGTCGGCGTAGCGCTGCATCAGTGCCGACAGCGCGGCAGCACGCTGCCGGCGCGGAACGTCGATCCGCTCGGCGAACAGTTCGAAATGCAGATCGTAGCGACGGCCGCCGCGGTACAGGCCGAAGCACAGTGCAACCGGAATCTGCAGCGCCGATGCGATCAGCATCGGGGCGACCGGAAACGGCGCCGGGCGACCGAGGAAACGGCACGGCGTACTCGCCTCGCCGGGCCGCGTGCGATCGGCCAGCAAGCCGATCAGCGCGCCCTGGTCGGCGGCCTCCTTGATCGCGAACACGATCGACGTACCGTCCTGGCCGGCGTCGATCACGCAGTCCGCCAGCCGCGGGTTCAGCGACTCGAGCAGGCCAGTGATGACCGGGTTCTGTGCCCGATCGAGCACCACCCGGACTGACAGGTCGGGTTGCGCGTCCGACAGCACGCGCAATGCATCGAAGCTGCCCAGATGCGAGCCGAGCAGCAGCACGCCGCGACCGCCGGCCATCGCCGCGTGCACGGCTTCGACGCCGTGCACGCGAACATCGAAGCGGCGAAACCGCTCCGACAGCAGGAACACCCGGTCGAGAATGGTCGATGCGAAACAGTGGATGTGGCGCGCGATGTCGAGCAGATGCGCCGGCCGTCCGAGCGCGACCGACAGGAATTCGCGCGATGCGCGCCGTTCCGGCCCGCGCACCAGCAGGAAATACAGTGTGATCGGATACAGCAGCAGCCGCGTCAGGCGGCGGCCGCAGCTCAGCGCGATACCGACGATCAGTGCCAGCGCGAAGCGACCACCGCCTTCCGGGCGCTGCTTCCACGCAGCGCCGGCGCCGCTGGCAGCCGGCGGCGACGGCCGTGCCGCCGACGCGCAGCAGTCGCCCGCGGTCGGCTCGGGCACAGCGGCCGGCGCTGCCGGCTGATCGGTCGGCAGGGCGTTCACGTCATCCACTCGAACTCGCCGGAGGCGAGCAGTTCGCCGTCGCGCTCGACCCGGAAGCGCAGCCGCGTCGCGCTGCGGGTCAGCGAGATCTCGGCCGACTGCGCCGGCAGCAGCGGTTGCACGAACTTGACCTGCGGCAGCGCCAGCGGCCCGGCGGCGCGGCCGAGCCAGTGTTCGGCGGCATCGAGCACGCGATCGAGCAGCAGCACGCCGGGCACCACCGGCTCGCCCGGGAAATGACCGGCCAGGCTCGGGTGGTCGGCGTCGATCGCCAGGCGGCAGCGGTAGCTGTCGTCGCTCATGCGGAAATCCGGAAGCTCAACGGGCGACGTTACGCCAGAATGCCGGTCCGAGCCGCGCCATCTGCCGGAAAAAATCGGCGAGATTGCGGTACGGCACGGCGAACCGACGCTTCCGGTAGGCGAACTCGATCACGAAGAAGGCGCCGACCAGCAGGTAATTCAGTGCGTTCGAAAACAGCGACCAACCCGACTGTGGCAGCGTCAGCGGCGGTGTGATGCCGGCCGTCAGCAGCAGTCCGTTCGGCGACGCGATCATCGCCAGCCCGAGATTCAGCAGCGCCAGCGCGACGAAAAAGATGGTCCAGGCCCGGGTCAGGCTGCGCGCGTAGGACAGGATCGCCGGATCGATCGGTTCGGGATGGGCGCCCATCGCGCGGATCACCCGCTCGATCAGCGGCGCCCGTCCGCCACGCAACGTATGGCCGAACAACCAGGCGAGGAACAGGTTCAACAGCACTGGCGGCGCGTACAGCGGCAGCAGCCCGAGCGAACGCGACTGCAGCCACAGCAGGCCGGCCGCGAGCAGCAGCAGCGCGAGCCAGGCCAGCGGCCGGCCGCGCAGCAGGCCCGGCGACAGGATCAGCAGACCGAGCAGCAGGCCGGCGACCAGCGCCCAGCCGTCGCTGCGCAGGAACACGGCAAGCTGGGCCGCGAGCAGGTAGCCGAGTGCCAGCAGCGGCGGCAGCGCGTGGCTCAAGCCGCGCGATGCTGCTCGACGTGCGCCGACAGCGATCGCAGGGTGGCGAAGATGCGCTTGTTCTCGTCGCTGTCGGCGCGCATCTGGAAGCCGTACTTCTTCGAGATCGCGAGCGCCAGTTCCAGCGCATCGATCGAATCGAGACCGAGGCCATCGCCGAACAGCGGCGACTCCGGGTCGATCTCGTCCGGGCCGAGCCCTTCGATGTTCAGGGCTTCGACCAGCAGGTCGGCAAGTTCGCGTTCGGCGGCGGTCTGATCGGACATTTCGGTACGGACACACTGGGCGGCCACGCGGGGGCGCGGCGGCAGAAAAGGAGGAGTTCGAAGCGTGCAGGCAGCGGGCCGGCGCGGCCGGGCGCGAGTGTATCATGCGCGTCCCCGCGCCCCGCGCGGCCCGCCACCGATCGGAGACCGCCGCCCCGTGACCGCCGAACCGAATGTCGAATCCCCGATCGCGACGCCCGACGTGCTGGTGGTCGGCGGCGGACCGGCCGGGGCGACGATCGCGGCACTGCTGGCGCGCCGCGGCTGGCAGGTCGTGCTGGTCGAGAAGGGCCGTCATCCGCGCTTCCACATCGGCGAATCGCTGCTGCCGATGAACATGCCGATCCTCGAACGGCTCGGCTTGCTGGAGCAGGCGCGCGCACTCGGCGTGCGCAAGCTCGGCGCCGATTTCCCGGTCACCGACGGCTACAACACGTTCCGCTTCGCGCATGCGCTCGACCCGCACAGCGATGCCGCGCTGCAGGTCCATCGGGCGCAGTTCGACGAACTGCTGTTCCGCCACGCCGCCGCGCAAGGCGTGCAGACGCACCAGCAGACCGAGCTGGTCGACCTGCAGTTCGGTCCCGAGCGGCGGATCGAAGCGACCGTCCGCAACGCCGGCGGCGAAGCCGTGCTGCGGCCGCGTTACCTGGTCGATGCGAGCGGTCGCGACACCTGGCTCGGCAGCCGGCTGAAGCTGAAACAGAAGGACCGGCGGCACCAGTCGGCGGCGATCTTCAGCCATTTCCGCGGCGTCGAACGGCGTCCCGGCGAAGACGCCGGCAACATCACCGTGCAGCGCTTCGAGCACGGCTGGATGTGGCTGATCCCGCTGCCGGACGACGTCATGAGCATCGGCGCGGTGTGCTTCCCGGAGTACCTGAAGCAGCGCCGCGGCGACAGCGAAGGCTTCCTGATGCGCACGCTGCTCGGCGTGCCGCAGGTCGCCGAGCGGATGCGCATCGCCGAACGGGTCGGGCCGATCCACGTCACCGGCAACTATTCCTATTGCAGCTCGCGGATGGCCGGCCCGGGCTGGATCGCGATCGGCGATGCCCATACGTTCGTCGATCCGATCTTCTCGTCCGGCGTGTTCCTGGCGATGGACAGCGCCGAACGCGCCGCCGACGTCGTCGATGGCGCGCTGCGCGATCCGCGCCGCGAGGCCGCGCTGCAGCGGGCGATGCAGCGGCGCCTGCAGCGCGGGCTGCGGCTGTTCTCGTGGTTCATCTACCGCTTCAACTCGCCGACCATGGCGTGGCTGTTCGCCAATCCGCGCAACGTGCTGCAGATCGAGCAGGCAGTCATCTCGATGCTGGCCGGCGACGTGTTCGACAACCCGCGGGTGCGCCGCCGGCTGCGGCTGTTCCAGGCGATCTACTACATCAACGCGGTACGGCTGGCACCGCGCGCGCTGGCCGAATGGTGGCGCCGGCGGCGCCGGCCGGCTGTCGCATTCGGCGACGAGACGCTGCACGTGCCGGGCACCGGCAGCGGCGAGTGAGTGCGATGCAGTCGATCGTCGACGTCATGCCGCGGCTGCAGTTCGGCTACGCCCGCGGCGCGCTGCCCGAGCTGCTGGCCGATCCGCAGGTGCTGACCGTGATCGGTTTCGGCCGCGATGCACCCGAGCACGACGACCCGCGCTACCTGCAGGTGCAGCTTGAGCCGCACGGAGCCGCGCCGTTCGAGGTCTGGCGCAGTGCGCAAGCGGTCACGGCCGGACGCGACGGCGAACTGCAATGGGCCCAGAGCGGCGATCGGCTATTCGGCGCCCTGCTGGTCGACGAAGCGGCGGTCGGCGGCATCGTCGAGGCGGCGCGAATCGCCTACTCGACACTGCTGCAATTCTGCACCGCGCGCGGGTTCACGGCGCCGCTGCGGTTCTGGAACTACATCGATGCGATTACCGTCGGCGACGGCGACGACGAGCGCTATCGAGGCTTCAACCGCGGCCGCGCGGCCGGCATCGCCGGCCGGCTCGATCGCTATCCAGCGGCTACCGCGATCGGCCGCCACGACGGCAGCCGGCGCCTGCAGGTGTACTGGCTGGCCGGCCGGATGCCCGGCCGCGGAATCGAGAATCCGCGCCAGGTCAGCGCATTCCACTACCCACGCCAGTACGGCCCGCAGCCGCCGAGCTTCGCCCGCGCGACGCTCGCCGATGACGGCCTGCCGCTGCTGATTTCCGGCACCGCCAGCGTGGTCGGGCATGCGTCGGTGCATCCGGGCGATCTCGACGCACAGCTCGGCGAAACGCTGCGCAATATCGACAGCCTGATCGGCGTGGCGCGCCAGCAGCGGCCGGCGCTGCCGTCAGCCCTCGGCTCGCACAGCCTGGTAAAGGTCTATGTGCGCAATCGCGAGGATATGCCGCGGGTCGAGGCGCGGCTGCGCGAGCGGCTCGCGCCCGAAACGCCGCTGTTGCTGCTGCACGCCGAAGTCTGCCGCCGCGAGTTGCTGGTCGAGATCGACAGTTGCCACGGCTGAGCGGGCGGTCGATCTCGCAGGCATTCGGCTACGAAGCGCGTCCGGGTAGGAGGGGCTTCAGCCCCGACCGCGCGGCCATGGCGGTGCCGCGCAGTACGTTGTTGTGTTGCGGGTCGGGGCTGAAGCCCCTCCTACCGGCGACCGCGCGGCCATGGCGGTGCCGCGCAGTACGTTGTTGTGTTGCGGGTCGGGGCTGAAGCCCCTCCTGCCGAACGCTGCTGTTGCTGCTGCACGCCGAGGTCTGGCGCCGCGAGTTGCTGGTCGAGATCGACAACTGCCACGGCGGAGCGGGCGGTCGATCTCGCAGGCATTCGGCTACGAAGCGCGTCCGGGTAGGAGGGGCTTCAGCCCCGACCGCGCGGCCATGGCGGTGCCGCGCAGTACGTTGTTGTGCTGCGGTCGGGGCTGAAGCCCCTCCTACCGGCGACCGCGCGGCCATGGCGGTGCCGCGCAGTACGTTGTTGTGCTGCGGTCGGGGCTGAAGCCCCTCCTGCAGAACGCTGCTGTTGCGGCTGAACGCCGAAGTCTGCCGCCGCGAGTTGCTGTTCGAGATCGACAACTGCCACGGCGGAGCGGGCGGTCGATCTCGCAGGCATTGGGCTACGAAGCGCGTCCGGGTAGGAGGGGCTTCAGCCCCGACCGCGCGGCCATGGCGGTGCCGCGCAGTACGTTGTTGTGTTGCGGTCGGGGCTGAAAGCCCCTCCTACCGGCGGCCGCGCGGCCATGGCGGTGGCGCGCGGCACGGTGGTGTGCTGCGGTCGGGGCTGAAACCCCTCCTACCGGCGACCGCGCGGCCATGGCGGTGCCGCGCGGTACGTTGTTGTGTTGCGGGTCGGGGCTGAAGCCCCTCCTACCGGCGACCGCGCGGCCGTGGCGGTGCCGCGCAGTACGTTGTTGTACTGCGGTCGGGGCTGAAGCCCCTCCTACCGGCGACCGCGCGGCCATGGCGGTGGCGCGCGGCACGTTAGTTGTGTTTCGGGTCGGGGCTGAAGCCCCTCCTACCGGCGGCCGCGCGGCCGTGGCGGTGCCGCGCAGTACGTTGTTGTGCTGCGGGCGGGGCTGAAGCCCCTCCTGCAGAACGCTGCTGTTGCGGCTGAACGCCGAAGTCTGCCGCCGCGAGTTGCTGTTCGAGATCGACAACTGCCACGGCGGAGCGGGCGGTCGATCTCGCAGGCATTGGGCTACGAAGCGCGTCCGGGTAGGAGGGGCTTCAGCCCCGACCGCGCGGCCATGGCGGTGCCGCGCAGTACGTTGTTGTGTTGCGGTCGGGGCTGAAAGCCCCTCCTACCGGCGGCCGCGCGGCCATGGCGGTGGCGCGCGGCACGGTGGTGTGCTGCGGGCGGGGCTGAAGCCCCTCCTGCCGGCGACCGCGCGGCCATGGCGGTGCCGCGCAGTACGTTGTTGTGCTGCGGGTCGGGGCTGAAGCCCCTCCTACCGGCGACCGCGCGGCCGTGGCGGTGGCGCGCGGCACGGTGGTGTGCTGCGGGCGGGGCTGAAGCCCTTCCTGCAGGAGGTTGCCGTTCGCCCTGGTGGCCAGGGCGAACGTCCATGGACGGCCTCAGGCCGCCGCCGATTTCTCGTGGAACTGCTCCTCCTCGGTCGAGCCCTTCAGCGCCACCGTCGACGACTGCCCGCCCTGGATCGCCTGGGTCACCGAGTCGAAGTAGCCGGTGCCGACCTCGCGCTGGTGTTTCACGGCAGTGAAGCCCTGTTCGGCGGCGGCGAATTCAGCCTGCTGCAGCTCGACGAAGGCGCTCATCTGGCGCCGTGCGTAGCCGTGCGCGAGCTGGAACATCGAGTGGTTCAGCGCGTGGAAGCCGGCCAGCGTGATGAACTGGAACCTGTAGCCGTAACTCGCCAGTTCCTGCTGGAACTTCGCGATCGTCGCGTCGTCGAGATGCTTCTTCCAGTTGAAGCTCGGCGAGCAGTTGTAGGCGAGCAGCTTGCCCGGGTATTTCGCGTGGATCGCCTCGGCGAATTTCTTCGCGAATTCGAGATCCGGCTTGCCGGTCTCGCACCAGACCAGGTCCGCATACGGCGCGTAGGCCAGACCGCGGCTGATCGCCTGGTCGATGCCGTTTTTCGTCTTGAAGAAGCCCTCGACGGTACGCTCGCCGGTGCAGAACGGCCGGTCGTTGTCGTCGATGTCGGAAGTCAGCAGGTCGGCGGCTTCGGCGTCGGTGCGGGCGATGATCAGCGTCAGAACGCCGGACACGTCGGCCGCCAGCCGTGCCGCATTCAGCTTCTCGATCGCCTCGCGGGTCGGCACCAGCACCTTGCCGCCCATGTGGCCGCACTTCTTGACGCTAGCGAGCTGATCCTCGAAATGCACCGCGGCGGCGCCGGCCTCGATCATCGCCTTCATCAGCTCGAACGCATTCAGCACGCCGCCGAAGCCGGCCTCGGCATCGGCGACGATCGGCTGCAGGAAGTCGATCGTGTCGTCGCCTTCGGCGTGGTGGAGCTGGTCGGCGCGCAGCAGCGTGTTGTTGATCCGCTTGACGACCTGCGGCACCGAATTGGCCGGATACAGCGACTGGTCCGGGTACATTTCGCCGGCCAGATTGGCGTCTGCGGCGACCTGCCAGCCGGACAGGTAGATCGCCTTCAGGCCGGCCTTGACCTGCTGCATCGCCTGGTTGCCGGTCAGTGCGCCGAGCGCGTTGATGAACGGTTCGTTGCTCAGGTACTTCCACAGCTTCTCGGCACCGAGCCGGGCCAGCGAATGCTCGACATGCACGGTGCCGCGCAGCCGAACGACGTCGGCGGCGCTGTAGTTGCGGGTGATCCCGTTCCAGCGCGGGTTGTTGGTCCAGTCGAGCTGGAGCTGTTCG
The DNA here is from genome assembly GCA_041687455.1 of Lysobacteraceae bacterium. GTDB lineage: Bacteria > Pseudomonadota > Gammaproteobacteria > Xanthomonadales > Xanthomonadaceae > JAWLBY01. Next base: position 24,962 of record JAWLBY010000014.1, read on the forward strand.
GCGGTCGGCAGCGAGTTCTTCATCGGTGTTCCTGTCTGGTCGGTTGGTCGTGATGGATCCATGCGTCCGGCCTCCCACCGGGGTGCGGCGATGCATTGCCGCGGGTTCGTTGTCTCGACCCGTCTGTGCGGGCTTGTCTCCCCTCTCCCGCCGGGAGAGGGGTCGGGGGTGAGGATTCGGGTCCTGCGTGAGCGGAGTTCGTGGCGAGTGCCCATCGATCCGCTCCGGCCGGGACCCTCTCCCCCAACCGCTCTCCCGATGGGAGAGGGGCACTGAAAGGCGCTCAGTCGATTCGCTCGTAGGCCGGCAGCGTGATGAAGTCGGCCAGTTCGTCGGCGCGGGTCAGCAGTGCCAGCATTCCGGTGGCCTGGTCGATCTTCAGTTGGCCGGGCAGGCCTTCGTTCGGCAGCCGCTCGGGAACGCCGCGGATCGCCTCGTCGAACAGCGTCCAGTCGATCGGCGTGCCGTCGTCGAGCCGCAGGCCACCCGCGCGCGGCTCCTGGCCGCGCGCAAGATCAGCGTGATGCAGCCACTGCCACAATTGCGCGCGGCTGATCTCGGCCGTTGCAGCGTCCTCCATCAGATGATGGATCGGTACGCAGCCGAGGCCATCGAGCCACGCGGCGAGGTAGCGCACGCAGACGTCGATGTTGTTCAGGAAGCCGGCACGGCTGATCGTGCCGGCGGGCGGCGCCAGCAGCTCGTCGCGCGTGACCCGAACATCGTCGCGCGGACACGTTGCGACCTGGTTCGGGCCGGCCATCTGCTCGTCGAACACCTGCTGCGCGAGCGGAATCAGGCCAGGGTGCGCGACCCAGGTGCCGTCGTGGCCGGCGCTCGCCTCGCGCAGCTTGTCGGCCCGCACCCGCTCGAGCGCGGCTTCGTTGGCGACCGGATCGCCGGAAATCGGGATCTGCGCCGCCATGCCGCCCATCGCGTGGGCACCGCGTCGATGGCAGGTCCGGATCAGCAGTTCCGAATAGGCCTTCAGGAACGGCGCGGTCATGCCGACCTGGCTGCGCTCGGGCAACACGCGGTCCGAATGCCGACGCAGGGTCTTGATGTACGAAAAGATGTAATCCCAGCGGCCGCAGTTCAGCCCGGCGATCCGGCCGCGCAGCGCGTGCAGGATCTCGTCCATCTCGAATACCGCCGGCAGCGTTTCGATCAGCACGGTCACCTTCATCGTGCCGATCGGCAGTTCGAGCCGGACTTCGAGGAACGCCAGCACCTCGTCCCACAGCGCCGCCTCTTCCATCGACTGCAGCTTGGGCAGGTAGAAGTAAGGACCGCGATCGCGCGCATGCAGCGCGGTCGCGTTGTGGAACGCGAACAGCGCGAGGTCGAACAGGCCGCCGGAAATCGGCTGGCCGTCGACCTGCACGTGCTTTTCCGGCAGATGCCAGCCGCGCGGCCGCACCAGCAACGTCGCCAGGCCATCGCGATTGAGCGCGTAGTGGCGGCCGTTCGGGGCGGTGAACTCGATCGTGCCGGCGACCGCGTCGATCAGGTTGAGCTGGCCGTCGATCAGGTTGGCCCAGGTCGGGGTCGTCGAGTCCTCGAAATCGGCCATGTACATCTTCGCGCCGGAATTCAGCGCGTTGATGACCATCTTGCGGTCGACCGGGCCGGTGATCTCGACCCGCCGATCCTGCAGCGCCGCCGGCAGCGGTGCGACGCGCCAGTCGGATTCCCGGATCGCTCGGGTGTCGGCGCGGAAGTCCGGCAAGCCACCGCCATCGAACTCGGCCTGCCGCTCGCGACGGCGGGCCAGCAGCCGCTGCCGTTCCGGATCGAACCGGCGATGCAGTTCGGCCAGCAGCGCCAGCGCGTCCGGCGCAAGTACCCGGTCGGCGCCCGGCACCGTTGCGGCGGTGACGACGATGCCGTTGGCACGCCGGCTCATGGCTTCGCTCTGTACCGCTGACATCGGGATCGGCCTCCTGGTGGCGGTGCCACCTTTATGCTCGGCAGACCTTACGCCTGCATCTGTGCGTTTGCGTACACAAATGTTTGAATAGGATCTATTTGAAAGGTTAATATCCACGCAGGATCAAGCGATTGGAACGCGCGTTTGAACCCGCGCGCCGCCAGACGGGTCAGCGTCGGTTCGGGTCGACGGTCGGAGCGGCCCGCGACCCTCCCGGTTGGCGGAGGCGAACAAGACACGACAGTGGCTGAAGCCGCCCCGGAGGCAGCAACCGACGTTCTCGAATGAGCCGCACGCACTACTACAAGGGCAACAAACTCAAGCAGTTGCGGGCGTTCTGCCATGCCGCGCGGCTCGGCTCGGTCAGTCGCGCGGCCGATGCGCTGTTCCTGAGCCAGCCGGCCGTGAGCCTGCAGCTCGGCGCGCTCGAGTCCGAGCTCGGCGTCGCCCTGTTCGAGCGGCTCGGGCGGCGGATGGCGCTGACCCGCGAAGGCCAGGCGCTGTACGAGCTGGCCCGACCGCTGATCGACGGGATCGATGGCATCGAGAGCGAGTTCCGCGCCCGTCTGAAGGGGATGGATGCCGGTGAGCTCAATATCGCGGCCGGTTCGTCGACGATCCTGTACCTGCTGCCACCCCTGATCGCCGCCTATCGCGATGCCCACCCGGACGTCCAGCTCAAACTGCACAACGTCACCGGCCAGGACGGCCTCGGCCTGATCCGCTCCGACGAGGTCGATCTGGCGGTCGGCTCGATGCTCGATGTGCCGAACGACATCGACTACGCACCGACCCACAGCTTCGATCCGATGCTGATCACGCCGCTCGACCATCCGCTGGCAGCCAAGCCCGACCTGCGGCTGGAAGACCTGTCACCGTACGGCCTGATCCTGCCGCCGAAGCGGCTGACGACCTACCGGCTGGTCGACCTCGTGTTCCAGCAACGGCGGGTACCGTACACGGTCGCGCTCGAGATCGGCGGCTGGGAGATCATCAAGCAGTACGTCGCGATGGGGCTCGGTATCTCGATCGTGACCGGCATCTGCATCACCGACGCCGACCGCAGCCAGCTCGCGATCCGCAACCTGCGCGAATACTTCCCGCCGCGCAGCTACGGCATCGTCGTCCGCAAGGGCAAATACCTGTCGTCGCACGCCCGCGCGTTCGTCGATCTGGTCAAGCCGGCACTGTTCACCCGCAGCGACTATTTCGAGCCCGGGCATTCGGAGCGGTGAGGCGCGCGCTGCGCGCGGCGCGGGAATGGGGAATCGGGAAAGCAGCGCGGCGGCAGCCGGCGCGTCGCCGCTCGTTCGATTCCCTGATTCCTTTCTCCCGATTCCCGGCACCGTCCTCAGACGGTGCCCCGATTCCGCCCCACCCACGGCCGATAGAACGCGCGGATCCTGGCCATGTCGGCGTCGAGGTCGTCAGTCGGCTCGATGCAGTCGCCGATGCCGACCACCCGCTCCGGGTAGTGGAAGTAGGCGCAGACGATCGGCACCCCGGCGGCACGGGCGATGTGCCAGAAGCCGGTGCGCCAGCGCTGCACGCGACGGCGGGTGCCCTCCGGCGCGATCGCAAGCCACAGCCGGTCGGCCTGCGCGTAGCGTTGCGCCATGTCGCCGACCGCGCCGCGCGCGGCGAAGCGCTCGACCGGCATGCCGCCGAGCCGGCGCAGCAGCCAGCCGAGCGGACCGCGAAACAGTTCGGCCTTGGCCATGAAGCGGACGTCGACGCCGAGCGCGAGCTTCACCGCCAGCCCCCAGACCGCATCCATCGCCGATGAATGCGGCGCCGCGAGGATGACCAGCTTCGGCCGGTCCGGAAACGCGCCGGTGACGCGCCAGCCGCCGAGCCGCAGCACGGTCCGGCCGAACCAGCGGCCGAACCGGCCGTGCCGGCGCGGCGCCGCGGCCGGCAGCGGGATCACCCGCGCATCGGTCACGTATCGGCGTCCCAGCGTCGCGCGTCGCGCTGCCGCTTGATGCTGGCCCGCTCACGCTTGGAGCTGAGCCGGCGCTCCTTCGAGGCCCGGGTCGGCCGGGTCGCGACACGCGGCGTCGGCGGCTTCAGCGCCGCCTGCAGCAGCGCCAGCAGCCGTTCGCGAGCATCCTCGCGGTTGCGCTCCTGGGTCCGGAAGCGTTGCGCCGAGATCACGATCACGCCGTCCTCGGTGATGCGCCGGTCACGCCGCGCCAGCAGCCGCTCGCGCAGGCCCTCCGGCAATGCACGAGAATGCGCGGCGTCGAAACGCAGTTCGACCGCAGTGGCGACCTTGTTGACGTTCTGCCCGCCCGGGCCGCCGGCACGGACGAAGCGTTCGACCAGCTCGTCGTCGGGAATCGCAATGGATGGAGTCAGTTGCAGCATGGCGGCGATTCTAGCGGGCTGCGGCGCCCGTGATGCGGATCCGGTGCATCCCGGTTGCGAACGCGATCAGGGTCGGCGGGGGAACTTTGCCGAACGCCGGCGATCAACCGAACTCATCATCACGACAACGGTTGCCCGCGCATGATCCGACTGCAGCAGGTCGAGCGCCGCTATGCGATGAGCGGCCAGACGGTCCCGGCACTGGCCGGGGTCGACCTGGCCATCGCACCCGGCGAGTTCGTCGCGATCACCGGCGCCTCCGGGTCCGGCAAGTCGACGCTGCTGAACATCCTCGGCTGCCTCGACCGGCCGTGCGCCGGCCGCTACCTGCTCGAAGGCACCGACGTCGCGACGCTCGACGACGAAGCCGCCAGCACGGTCCGCAACCGGCGGATCGGCTTCGTGTTCCAGAGCTTCCATCTGCTGCCGCGGCTGACCGTGCGCGAGAACGTGCTGCTGCCGCGCCGCTACGACCGCGACGACGACCCCGACGCGACGGCCCGCGCCGAGCGACTGTTGTGCCGGGTCGGGCTCGGTGATCGGCTCGACCACCGACCGACCCAGTTGTCCGGCGGCCAGATGCAGCGCGCCGCGGTGGCCCGCGCGCTGCTGATGCAGCCGGCGCTGCTGCTGGCCGACGAGCCGACCGGCAATCTCGACTCGAAGAGCGCCGCCGATGTGCTGGAACTGTTCGCCGAGCTGCATGCCGGCGGCCAGACCGTGGTGCTGGTCACCCACGACAACGATGTCGCAGCACGGGCGCCGCGCCAGGTGCGGCTGCGCGACGGGAGGATCGAGCATGATTCGGCGCGCTGAACGGCGGGCGGCTGCAGCGCTGCTCGGGTTGCTGGTTGCGGCAGCAGTGCCGGCCGACGCATCCGTCGTGCTGACCGGCGAGGTCCACTCGGCCGATGCCGAGCCGATCTACGCACCGCCATCGAATTCGTGGCCGGTGGTGCTGCGCTATTACGTACCGGAGGGAACCGCGGTACAACCCGGCGATCTGCTGGTGCGGATCGATCCCGGCGAGTCGCTGAGCCAGGTCGACTCGCTGCAGGCGCAGCTCGAGCAGGCCGCGGCGCGGGCGGCGAAGGAAGTGGCCGAACTGCAGGTCCGGCGGGTCGATGCCGAACGCGCCGAGCTGGATGCCGGGCTGGCACTGGCGAAGGCGCGGATCGATGCCGCGATCCCGCGCGAACACCTGTCGGCGCTCGACGCCGACCGCTATCACGGCGAGCTCGAACGCGCCGAACGCGAATTCGCGTTGAAGCGGCAGGAGCGACAGGCGGCCGAACAGGCGGTGCAGCGGCGGCTCGAGGACGCCGAGCTGGAGGCCGGCAAGCTGCGCGCCGACCTGAGCTACCACCAGGCGCAGGTCGCGACCGCCGAGCAACGCGCGACCCATGCCGGCGTCGTCGTGCACGACTTCGACAGCGGCCAGGGCCGCCGCTTCGACGAGGGCAGCTCGACCCGGCCGGGCGCGCGGATCGGCGCGGTGGTCGGCGACGACGCGATGGAAGTCCGCGCCTGGGCGGCCGAGCCCGATCGCGCCGTCCTGCAGATCGGCATGCCGGTCGTGCTGCGCTTCGACGCACTGCCGGACGCCCGCGTCGAAGGCCGCATCGAGCGGATCGCCGGCGCGCCGGAGCCGAAGGCCGAATGGGGCGCGGGCCGCTGGTTCACACTCGATGTCTCGCTGGCGACCCACACGCTGCCGCTGTTGCCGGGCATGAGCGTGCAGGTTGCGATCGAACCGGAGGAGGCGCACCGATGAGGCACTGGTTCTGCCTGCTGGCATTGCTCGCCGGCCAATCGGTCGCGGCCGCGCCGCTGAAGCTCGAAGGCGAGCTGTACGCGCGTGACAGCGCGGCGCTGATGCCGCCGTCGATCGATCGCGTCTGGCAGTTGAACATCGCCCAGCTCACGCCAGACGGCACGCCGGTCAGACAGGGCGATGTCGTCGTGCAGTTCGAGGGCGGCGACGTGCAGAAGCGGCTGATGGAAACCAGCAGCGCTCTGGCCGAAAAACAGAGCCAGCTCGACAAGCTGCAGCTCGAGCTGGCCGAGCGCGAGAAGACCGAACGGCTGGCGACCGAGCAGGCCCGGGCCGCGCGCGACAAGGCGCAACGCAAGGCCAGCCAGCCGGAAGACCTGCTGCGGCGCGTCGACTACCAGAAGCTGGTCGCCGAACGCGAGCATGCCGAACGCAGCTTCGAACTGGCCGAGCGCCGCGAACGGCTGGCGGCTGAGGCGCGCCGGCAGGAACTGCGGCTGCTCGAGTCCGAGCGGCAGCAGTTGCAGCAGCAGGTGGAGAAACTGCAGCAGGCGGTCGTGGCGCTGCAGGTGCGCTCGCCGCGCGACGGCGTGATGCAGCACCTTTCCGACTTCCAGGGCAACAAGTTCGACGTCGGATCGCAGGTGTGGCGCGGCATCGCGGTCGCACAGGTGCCGGATCCGGCCAGTCTGGCGGTGCGCGCGACGGTCGCCGAGCACCTCAGCTCGCGGATCGCGGTCGGCGCGCCGGCCCGGGTCGTGGTCGAGGGCAGCGGCACGGCGCTGTCCGGCCGGGTCGCCGAGCTGGGGCGGGTGATCCGCAGCAGGTCGAAACTGCAGCCGGTGCCGGTACTGGACCTGCTGATCGAACTGGACGACGTGCCGGCGCGGCTGAAGCCGGGCCAGGCGGTACGGGTGGAGCTGGACGCATGAGTAACGAACACCGGATCAGCACGGACGGGCGCCGATCGCGCGTCGCCGCCATCGCGCTGGCCGCGGCGCTGCCTCTGACGCTGTTGGCCGGCTGTGGCGGCGGTTCGCCGGACACGCTGCCGACCGAGACGGTCGCCGCCCGGCCGCTGCGGCTGCAGGTCGACGGCGACGGTGAGCTGAAGGCGGTGCGGTCGGTCCCGCTGCTGGTGCCCGGCTCGCAGTGGCAGCAGCGGCAGGTGGTCTGGATCAAGCCGGACGGCAGTCGGGTCGAAGCCGGCGAGGTGGTCGCGCGGTTCTCGGCCGCCCGCAACGAGCTCGACCTCGAAAAGGCGCTGCTCGACCTGCAACGCAATGCGCTGGCCAAGGCCGGCAAGCAGGACGAGCTGGCGGCGACCCACGGGCGGGTCGGCGTCGACCTCGCCCAGGTCGGCACCGAGCGGGCGATTGCCGAACGCTACGCCGATGCCGACCTCGCGATGCTGTCGCGCAATGAAATTCTCGACGCGATCCAGGACAGCCACTTCCTCGGCATCAAGCAGGGCGTGCTGGAATGGAAGCAGGATCAGGCGACCGATCGCGGCGCCGCCGAGCTGGCCGTGCTGGAAGCGCAGAAGGCGACCTTTGCGATGAACGCCGATGGCCGTCGCAAGGACCTCGAGGCGCTCGAACTGCGCGCGCCGAATGCCGGTGTGCTGGTGCTGTCGGCCGACTGGGGCGGCGACAAGCCGAAGGTCGGCGCCGGTGTCTGGGCCGGCCGCGAGTTTGCAACGCTGCCGGATGCCGGTGCGCTGGAGGTCGAGATCCGGCTGCCGCAGATCGCCGCGCAAGGCGTCGCGGTCGGCCAGACGGTCGAACTGCATCCGGCGGGACGGCCCGACCAGGCCGTGCGCAGCACGCTCGGCTGGGTCGCGGCGTCGGCACAGCAACGTGGTCGCGACAATCCGGTCAAGTTCGTGTCGATGAAGGCGGCAGTACCGGCCGAGGTCGCAAATGCGCACGGTTGGGTGCCCGGGCAGGCGTTCCGGGCGCGGATCCTGCTCACCGACGACACACCATCGTTGAGTGTCGCCAACATCGCGCTGCGCTCGGAAGGCGAGCAGCATCAGGTGCTGGTCGCCCGCGGCGGCCGATTCGAGCCACGCACGATCGAACTCGGCGCGCGCGGGCCGGCCCGTTCGCAGGTACTGGCCGGACTCGACGAAGGCGACCGCGTGCTGTTGCTGCCGGCGGCGGCTGCAACGTCCGCAACGACGACGGCGGCGCCATCGGTCGGGCCGTCGAGGAGCGCGCCATGACCGGGCTGATTCCGCCGATCTGGCGCGAGGCCCTGGCAGAACTCGGCCGCCGCAAGCTGCGCACCGGCCTGACCCTGCTCGGCCTGGTGTTCGGCGTCGGCGCGATCGTCGCGATGCTGGCGGTCGGCGAAGGCAGCCGGCGCGAGGCACTGAAGCTGGTCGAAGGGCTCGGCTTGAACAACCTGATCGTGCGCAGCACGCCGGCCGACGGCGACGCGCTGCGGGAACGCCGCAGCCGCAGCCTCGGGCTTGCGATTGCCGACGGCCAGGCGCTGCTCGACGTGCTGCCCGGCGCCGAGGCGATCGCGGCCGAGAAGGAGCTGCGCAGCCATCTGGTGCTCGGTGACCATGGCGGCGCCGATGTGCAGGCCAGCGCGGTCAGCCCGGCCTTCTTCGCGCTGTCCGCACTGCGGATTGCCGATGGCCGCGGGCTCGATGTCGACGACGACACCGCACTGGCGGCGGTCGCGGTGCTTGGCCACCAGGCCGCCCACACGCTGTTTCCGGACGGCCGGGCGGTCGGTCGGCTGGTCAAGCTCAACCACGTCTGGTTTCGCGTGGTCGGCGTGCTGGCCGACCGCGACCTGTCGCGCGACGAGTTCGAGGGCGTGCAGCTCGGGCTCGAAAGCAACCGGATCTTCGTGCCGCTCGCCACCGCGGCGGCGCGACTGCGGATGCAGCCGCTGGAGGATGAAGTGGATCGGCTGCTGGTGCGACTCGCGCTGCCCGAGCAGGTCGCGCCGGCGGCGAAGGTCGCCGCCGCGGTGCTCGACCAGCGCCATGCCGGCGTCGACGACTACTCGCTGGTGGTGCCGGCGCAACTGTTCGCGCAGCACCAGCAGACGCAGCGGATCTTCCAGATCGTGATGGCGGCGATCGCCGCGGTCAGCCTGCTGGTCGGCGGCATCGGCATCATGAACATCATGCTCGCCAACGTGCTCGAACGACGGCGCGAGATCGGCCTGCTGCGCGCGCTCGGCGCCCGCCGTCGCGACGTGATCGACCAGTTCCTGCGCGAGACCAGCGTGATCTGCGTGCTCGGCGCGCTGCTCGGCGTCGTGTTCGGCGCACTGCTCGCCTACCTGATCGCGACGCTGGCCGGCTGGCAGGTGGCCTGGGCGCCGCTGCCGATCCTCGCTGCCGCGCTGCTGTGCGCACTGGTCGGTCTGGCTTTCGGCGTCTACCCGGCGCGGCAGGCGGCGGCGCTCGATCCGATCGCGGCGTTACGGACCGAATAGCCGCCGACCGAGTCGCTCACCTGCAGGCGAGCGCCGGGCTTTTGCGATCAGCGACTGCGAACCGAGCAGCACCGAGCCGACCGGCGCCTCCCTGTAGGAGCCGCTTCAGCGGCGACCGCGGACCGCCGACGCGGCGTCGCGGTCGCCGCAGCATCGTGGCTTGGCGGTCGCCGCTGAAGCGCTCCTGCAGGGACGGGTGAAGCGTCGCCGGGCACTGAGCTGTGATGCACGGACCGCGAATCGTCGTCAGCCGAGCGCCTTGCCGAACGCCTCGATCGTCCGCGTGATGCCGGCGTCGTCGATGTCGAGGTGCGTGACCAGCCGGACAGTCGGCAGATAACCGATCGAGGCTCGAATGTTCGCGGCATCGAGCGCCTGGCGCAGCGCCGGCAGTCGCTCCGGCGCGAGCCGGACGAACACCATGTTCGTATGCGGCCCGTCGACTTCGATGCCGAGCCCGCGCAGGCCGTCGGCCAGCCGCGTCGCACGGGCGTGGTCGTCGGCGAGGCGGCCGACGTGGTGATCGAGCGCGTGTTCGCAGGCCGCGGCCAGCATGCCGCACTGGCGCATGCCGCCGCCGGCGACCTTGCGCCAGCGCCGGGCTTTCGCGACCAGCGACTGCGAACCGAGCAGCACCGAGCCGACCGGGGCACCGAGGCCTTTCGAGAAACACACCGAAACGCTGTCGAAGTGCTGCGCGATCTGCCGCGCCGGCAGATGGCTGGCCACCGCGGCGTTGAACAGCCGGGCGCCGTCGAGATGGGTCGCGAGGCCGCGCTCGCGGGCCAGCGCGGTTGCCGCTTCGATGTAGTCGAGCGGCAATGCGCGGCCGTGCCAGGTGTTCTCGAGGCACAGCACGCGGCTGCGGGCGAAATGCGGGTCGTCGATCTTGATCGCGGAAGCGATCGCGTCGAGCGCCATCCGGCCATCGGCGGCCTGCACAATCGGCTGCGGCTGGATCGAGCCGAGCACCGCGGCGCCGCCGCCTTCCCACTTGTAGCAATGCGCCTCGGCGCCGACCAGGTATTCGTCGCCGCGCTCGCAATGCGCCATCAGCGCCAGCAGGTTCGACTGCGTGCCCGACGGCACGAACAGTCCGGCCTCGAAACCGAGCGCGTCGGCGAGGCGCTGCTGCAGCCGGTTCACGCTCGGGTCCTCGCCGTAGACGTCGTCGCCGAGTTCGGCCGCGGCCATCGACTGCCGCATCGCGGCGGTCGGCTGCGTGACGGTATCGGAGCGCAGGTCGATCCAGTGCATGGCAGTGCCTCCGGCAAAGACCGCGATGCTACGCAGATCGCCGCGGCGACTCCACGGCGCCGGGCCCGGTCACTCCTCGTCGCAGACCTGCAGCGGGTCGTGGATCACCGCATCGCAGCGACGCTGCAGGTGGCGACGGAACTCGTCGCAGGCCTGCGGATCGATCCGGCCGGCGTGGCGGTCGACCCAGTCGATCGCGGCCGGCGCCAGTTGCAGCAGCCGCTGCAGCCGGGCCCGGCCGAGCGCGTGCTCGCTGCGCACGAAGCGTCGGGCGCTGGCCTCGGACAGCGTTGCTGCCCGCAGGCTGGCCGCCGCGTGCAGCAGGCGCAGCGAGCCGTGGCCGCTGCGGGCCTGTTCGATCGCCCGATCGAAGGTCTGCACGACCCAGCGGGTCAGCGCCTCCGGATCGGGCATTTGCAGTCCGGCATCGGCTTCGGACAACGGTTGGCATTGCATCGACATCACGGCGGCCCCTGTGCACGCTCCGGTGCAGGGGCAGCAAGTCGCGTGCCAGCCACGGATCGGGCGGCCGGTGCCGTTCGCCGGTCGCGGCCTGCGCGATGACGGAACGCCGACGCCGGGCCGGAACCGCCCGGCGACGGCCGGCTGACGCTCAGCCGGCGACGGCGGCGTCGGACACGAACGGATTGTGTCGCCGCTCGTCGCCGAAACTCGAGATCGGCCCGTGGCCGGGCACGAAGCGGACCTCGTCGCCGAGCGGGAACAGCCGCTGCCGGATCGACCGGATCAGGTCGGCGTGATTGCCGCGCGGGAAATCGGTGCGGCCGATCGATCCGGCAAACAGCACGTCGCCGACGAAGGCGATCGCGGATGCTGCATGGTGGAACACGACATGACCGGGCGTATGGCCCGGGCAATGCAGCACCTCGAAGGTCAGTTCGCCGACCGTGACGCGGTCGCCATGCCGCAGCCAGCGCTCCGGCTCGAACGGTTCGGTCGGCGGAAAGCCGTAGCCTGCCGCGGCCTGCGGCAGGCCGTCGATCCAGAAGCGGTCGTCCTCGTGCGGGCCTTCGACCGGCAGCGCCAGCCGCCGCTGCAGTTCGCGCACGCCGCCCGCGTGGTCGAGGTGGCCGTGGGTGACGAGGATCTTCTCGAGCCTCAGCCCGCGCGCGGCGACCGCCGCCAGCAACCGCTCTACCTCGCCGCCCGGATCGATCAGCGCGGCCCGCAGCGTGCGGCTGCACCAGACCAGCGAACAGTTCTGCTGGAACGGCGTGACCGGATGGATTTCGACATGGAGGCCCGGATGCATCGGCGCATTGTAGCGGCGCGGCCGGCGTCATCCGCGGCGGCCGCGCTATGCTTGGGCCGGACGGGGCGGGGAATCGGCGATGACCCATTCGAGCGGATCGGCCTTGGTGTTCGCCGGCGACGAGCCGGGCTCGTGGTGGGTCGTGCATTGCCGCCATCCGCGCTTTGCCGGCCGACTTCTGCAGGCCGACCAGTTCAACGCCGAGCCGCGCTACGCGGCGGTGCTGCCGCACGGCATGGATGTCGCGGTGCCGGTGCATTTCAATCTCGGCAGCGACGTGCTGGTGATCACCGACTTCATCGACCCGGTCACGCTCGGCGCGGGCGAATCACCGCCGCAGGTGGTGCTGAGCCAGCCGATGCTCGAAGCACTGGATGCGTGCAGCGCTGCGATCGCGCGGATCGCCCGCTGCGATTCGCGGTTCGCGCCGCTGTCGGCGCAGGCCGAGCAGTTCCTGGTCGGCTGGCGGATCGCCGGCAGCGGCGACGACGAACTCGATCTGCTGCACGCCGGCGGCGCGCAGGTGCGGATCCGGCGCGAAGGCGGCGGCTGCAGCGCAGAGCTGATCCAGCCGCCGGCCGCCGATGCACTGTTCGGCTGGGCGCCGACGCTGCTGCACGAGCGGCTGCAGCGAGTCGCCGGCGAGCGGGCGATGCGGCTGTTCGCGAGCGGCTGGGACCGGCTCGCCGACGACAACGGCGCGACGATCACGCTCGATGCGGTCGCGCGCGCCGATCGCGGCGAGCTGCGCTGGAGCCATGACCGGAGCGATGGCGTTCCTTACGTCGCGTTCGAGCTGGCGAGCGAAACCGGCAGGCAGCGGCGCCGGCTCGCGGTCGAACTGGAACAGGACGTGCCGCTGACGCATGCCGATCGGCCGCTCGACCGCAGCGACGTCGAAGTGATCCTGTCGCTGGTACCGAGCTACGGGCTGCACGACGCGATCGCGCTGGTCGCGGCGCAGCGCTTCGGCTGGGTCGAGAACTTCGTCGAGCGCGGCGCCGATGCCGACGACCAGCCGGCACTGCCGTACTTTCCATGCGAAGTGGAACTGCGGGTCGATGGCGAGTGCCTGCCGGCGGTCGTGTTCGAGCCGCCCGGCCGCGACGGCCTGTACCGGCTGATCGTCGCGCCGCATGCGGCGCCGGCCACCGGCCCCGACGCCGCAGCCCTGCTGCCGTTCGAATGCGTACAGCTCGAACGCCGGCATTTCCATCTGCCGGCGTATCTGTGAGGTCGGGTTTCGGGATTCGGAAAGCGGAGCGCGGGCGGGCAATCGACGGTCAGGCGCCGTGCGGCACCACCAGCACATCGCACGGTGCTTCGGCGACCGCGTGCAGGCTGGTGCTGCCGAGCAGGCCGGCTTCGATGCGGGTCTTGCCGTGCGCGCCGATCGCGAGCAGGTCGGCGTCGGTGGCGCGCAGCACGTCGTCGAGTTCGTGCGAGGCACGGCCGTCGCGAACGTGGATCAGCGCCTCGGCGCTGCCGAGATCGACCGCCAGTTGCTGCAGCCGTTCGTAGACGGTCTTGCGGGCGCGGTCGAGGTTGGCGCGCCGGGTGGCGTCGTCGAGACCGAGCGCGTCGAGCCGGATGCGCGGCTGCTCCAGCGCGGTGAACAGCGCCACCTGCGCCTGCGGCGCGAGGCGGCGGGACAGTCGCGCGGCGCGCATCGCGTCGTCGCTGAAGTCGCTGGCGATCAGCAGTCGCGCGTAGTCGGCCGCCAGCGGTCGCCGCACCACCAGCAGCGGACGCCGGGCATGGCGGACGATCGATTGCGCGGTGGAGCCGAACAGGCGCCGGGCCAGCGCGCCCTCGCCGGTCGCGCCGATCACGATCAGGTCGGCGTCGTTCTCGTCGCCGCGCGCGAGCACCAGCCGCTCCGGCGGCGAGGCTTCGCAGTGCAGCGCGATCTCGATGCCGGGATAGCGTCCGGCCAGGTCGGCGCGGATCCGCTCCATCCGCGACTGCGCAGCGTCGACCAGCTCACTGTTCTCGATCCAGGTGCCGCCGGCCATGTCGCCCCAGACCGGCATCGGAATCGGCAGCGGCGATGCGTGGACGAGTTCGAGCCGGGCGCCATGCTGGCCGGCCAGCCGGGCCGCGCGCTCGAGCGCGAGATCGGCGGTCTCGGAAAAATCGGTGGCTGCCACGATGCTGCTGATCGTTGCGTTCATCACCGGCTCCGTTGCGGTTGTGCGTCCAGTCTGCACCCGAATGCCCCGATCGTGGCTGACTTCGATCAAACTCGGCGGTCCGGTTCCGCCCATCCACGGGGTTTCGCCCAACGATGCCATCGCTTCGGGGATTGCAGATCCACCGCGCCAGCCGGGTCGAGCGGCTGGCCGAGCGGCTGGCCGCGGCACTGGATGCCGCACCGCCGGCGCATCCGCTGGCCGCGCAGCAGATCGTCGTTGCCCATCCGGGGCTGGGCAGTTGGCTGCGGCAACTGCTGGCGCGCCGGCGCGGGCCGGACGGCGCGCCCGGCATCGCCGCCCATCTGGAGTTTCTGCTGCCGGGCGAATGGCTGGCCGGTCTGGCCCGCCGTCACCTGCCGGCCGATCGGCAGCCAGCGTCGGTCTGGCAGCGCGAAGCGCTGCGCTGGCGAATCCTCGAACATCTGCCGACGCTGGACGCGCCCGCGGTTACCCGCTACCTGGCCGACGATGCCGGCGGCCGCCGCGCGTTCCAGCTCGCCGAACACCTGGCCGCGCTGTACACGCAGTACCTGATCTATCGCCGCGACTGGATCGCCGCCGCCGAAGCCGGCCGCGACGATCACTGGCAGGCGCGCCTGTGGCGGGCGCTGGCGACCGACATCGCGCAGCCGCACCGCGCCGGCGTCTCGGCCGCGCTGATCGAAGCGCTGGCGACCGGTGCCGCCGACGCCGAGCCGCCGCTGCACCTGTTCGGCGTCAATCACCTGCCGCCGGATGCGCTGCGGGCGCTGGCGGCATTCGCGCAGCACGCCGACGCGCATCTGTACTTCGCCGACCCCTGCGCCGATTACTGGCACGACCTGTTCAGCGAACGCGCGCTGGCCCGCGCAGCGGCACGTGGCCGCGCCGCCTACGCCGAAGTCGGCCACCCACTGCTGGCGGCGCTGGCCCGGCACGGGCAGCAGTTCAACCGCGCGCTCGACGCGCTGGAGCCGATCGACGATTGGCGCGACCCGGCCGACGAGGACGACGCCGACGCCGCCGCGCTGCCGCTGCTCGGCCGCCTGCAGCAGTCGATCCGGCGGCTGCAGCCGGACTGCGTCGACGGCCCGCCCGATCCGGCCGACGCCTCGCTGCGCGTGCACGCCTGCCACACCCGGCTGCGCGAACTGGAAGTGCTGCGCGACGCCCTGCTCGACCGGCTCGCCGCGACTCCCGACCTGCGCCCGGCCGACATCGTCGTGATGGCGCCCGACATCGGCGCCTACGCCAGCCTGATCCCGGCCGTGTTCGGTCCGCCGGCGCAGTGGCTGCCGGCCGAGCGCGGCCAGATCCCGTACCGGATCGCCGACCGCGCGCTGGCCGCGCAGCACCCGCTGGCGAACTGCTTCGCGCAGTTGCTGGAACTGCCGGAACGGCGCTTCGAATTCGGCGAGCTGCTGGCCTGGCTGGCGGTGCCGGCGATCGCCCGCCGGTTCGATTTCGGCCCCGGCGATCACGCAGCGCTGGAGCGCTGGCTGCTGCGCAGTCGCGTGCAGTGGGGCCTCGATGGCGCGATGAAGGCCGACTTCTGCGGCATCGACGAGCCACAGCACAGTTGGGCCTGGGCGCTCGACCGGCTGCTGCTCGGCGTGATGGTCGGCGCCGATCCGGCCTTCGACGGCTTCGACGGCATCACGCCGACGGCGCCGGCGACCGGTCCGGATGCCGACGCGCTCGGCAGGCTGCGCCGGCTGCTGCGGCTGCTGGCCGACGGCCGCGCGCGGATGACCGGCCGGCAGCGGCTGTCGGACTGGTGCGGCTGGCTGCTCGGCTGGCTCGACGCGCTGTTCGAAGCCGATCCTGTCGACGCCGCCGAAACCGCCGCGCTGCACGCGCTGCGCAAGCAGATCGGCACGCTGCAGGACGGCGCCTTGCGCGCCGATTGCGATCCGCAGCTCGGCTGGCCGGCCGTGCGCGAGGCGCTGCGCGGCGCCCTCGACGGCGCGCCGAGCCAGCCGCGCTTCCTCGAAGGCGGCATGACCTTCTGCGGCATGGTGCCGGCGCGGGTGGTGCCGTTCCGGGTGGTTGCGATCCTCGGTCTCGACGAGGCGGCGTTCCCGCGCCAACCGCCGGCGCCGGGACTGAACCTGATCGCCGCCGCGCCGCGCGACGGCGACCGCGATCCGCTGGCCGAAGACCGCTACCTGTTCCTCGAATGCCTGATGTCGGCGCGCGATGCGCTGCATCTGTCGTACCAGGGCGAAGGTGCCGACGACGGCCAGCCGCGCAATCCGGCCGCGCCGCTGGCCGAGCTGCTCGGCTTCCTGGCACGCCGGATCGACTCCGCCGGCCAGGCGCCGCCATGGCTGCTGCGGCATGCGCTGCAGCCGTTCGATCCGCGCTACTACGGCGCCCGCGGCGACGACCCGCGCTGGTTCTCGTTCGCGGCGGCCTATGCGTTGCCGAACGACCGCCACGCGACGCCGGCGCGCCGCGGCCTGCTCGGCGCGCGCTGGCCGACTGCCAGCATCGACGACGACGCGCCGCCCCGGTCGCTGCGCGAGCTGCTGCGTTTCCTGCGCCAGCCGCTGCGGCACTACTGCGAGCGTCGGCTGCGCCTGCGGCTCGACATCCTCGACGACGACCAGCCGGACGGCAGCGAATCGTTCGCGCCGCGCGCCGCCGCAGTCGACGGCATCGAGAGCGCGTTGCTCGAACGCGCGCTGTGGCAGGCCGAACCGATCGATCCGCGGCATCCACCGGCCTGGCTCGCCGGCGCCGGCCTGCTGCCACCGGGCGCGCCGGGCGATGCCGCCTACCGCCGCGCGGCACGGCTGGCCGACGCCGCCGCGCAGGCGCTGCACGAGCGCTTCGGCGCCACGCTCGAGCGGCCGGTCGGGCGCCCGGTCACGGTCGCGCTCGACGGCCGCGAGCGGCTGTACGGGCATGTCCGGCCGCTGCTGCGCGACGCCGGTGGCTGGCTGCTGCCGGCCTGGCGGTTCGGCCGCGAGCTGCCGCTCCGGCAGCAATTGCCGCTGTTCGTGCGCTGGGCGGCGCTGACGCTGGCCGAGCCGATGACGCCGGTGCGGGTCGAGGTCGTCACGGTCGACGAGCGTGACGGCCGGCTGCGGGTCGGCTTCTCGCCGGCCTGCGCCGGCTGGTCGGACGGCCCGCCGGAATCGGTCCACCAGCGCGCACAACACGGCCTGCGGCGGCTGCTCGAACTGTTCGAGCTCGGCGCCGTCGCGCCGTTGCCATGGCTGCCGTACAGCAGCGACGCCTGCGCGGCGGCCGACCCGGACCAGCGCGAGGCGAAGGTCCGGCAGGTCTGGAACGGCGAGCGCGACTACACGCCGCCGTACCCACGCTACCTGCTCGGCGACGACGGCCCGTTCGCGGACGACGGCGAGCTGCGTGCCGAATTCACTGCGCTGGCCGAGCAGATCGCCGCGCTGCTGGCACCGGCATCGGCGGCCGAGGAGAACGCCGCATGAGCCGCCCGCTCGACTGGCGCACGCTGCCACTTTCCGGCCGGGTGCTGATCGAGGCCAGCGCCGGCACCGGCAAGACCTACACGATCGGCCTGATCGTGCTGCGCCTGCTGCTCGAAACCGACGACGGCATCGATGCGCTGCTGGTCTGCACGTTCACCGATGCCGCCGCGCAGGAACTGCGCGATCGGATCCGCGCCCGGCTGGTCGATCTCGAAACCCGGCTCGGCGCCTGGCCGCCGCCGGCAGCACCGGATGACGACGACGAACTCGGCCACTACCTGCTCGAACGCTGCGGCGAAGATGCCGCCGATGCGCTGCGCCGGGTGCGGCTGGCCCGGCTCGACCTTGATCGCGCCGCGATCGGCACGATCCACGGCTTCCTCGCCCGCGTGCTGCGCGAACAGCCGTTCCTGTGCGGCGGCGCGCTGCTGGCCGAGCAGTTGGTCGACGAATCCGGGCTGATCGGCGAGGCCTTCGACGACTTCCGTCGTCACGGCCTGCAGGCGCCGGCGGCGCAGCGGCCACCGTACTGGCCGCTGCTGCAGAAGCACGCCGACGCGCTGCGCGGCGAGCTGCAGCAACTGTTCAACAATCCGGATGCGCGCCTGCTGCTGCCGTCGTTCGCATCCGCCGACACCCTGTTCGAGCGGGAAGCCGCATTGCGGATGCCGGAACGGATCGCCGAACTGCGCGCGATCGCGGCCGGAGAGACTGCGCTGGCGTGGAAGAAGAACGCCGCGTTCCCGCAGGATCTCGACGTCGCGCTCGATGCACTGGCGGCCGGCGCCTCGCTGCTCGAACTCGACGGCAAGACGCTCGACAAGGTCAGCGCCGAACAATGCGGCAAGGCGGTGCCAAAGTCCGGCGCCGCCGCGCTGGCCGACTGCGCGACGCTGCACGCGCTGCTCGACACTGCCGAGCTCGCCCGCGCAATCGCGCCGCGACTGCGCGCGCAGGCCCTGCACGATGGATGGCACTGGTGCCGGCGGCTGCTGCGCGAACGCAGCGAGCGGCGTGGCGTCGCAAGCTTCTCGCAACTGGTCGAACGGGTCGCCGACGCGCTGGCCGGGGCCAACGGCGCGGCACTCGCCACCGCGCTGTCGCAGCGTTATCGACATGCGCTGATCGACGAGTTCCAGGACACCGACCAGCGCCAGTTCGCGATCTTCGAGCGGATCTACCGCGATGCCGATCCGCGCACGTCACTGCATCTGATCGGCGATCCGAAGCAGGCGATCTACGGGTTCCGCGGCGGCGACGTCGAGGCCTACCTGCGCGCGGCGCGTTCGGCCGGCGATTCCGTCTACACGCTGCCCAACAACTTCCGCTCGGCGCCATCGATGGTCGCGGCGATCAACGCGCTGTACCGCGAATGCGGCGACGGCTTCGATCATCCGCAGATCGTGTTCCGCGAGGTGCAGGCACGCCGCGGCGGCGACCACCACTACCAGGGCGATCCGTCGGCACGGCTGCTGATCCACGTCGACCGCCGCGACGGCAACAAGGGCGCCTTGCGCGATGCCGCGATCGATGCCTGCGCGGCGCAGATCGCGGCACTGCTGGCGGACGGCCCGGCCACGATCGACGGCCACCGGCCCGGCCCCGGCCAGCTCGCGGTGCTGTTGCCGTTCAACGAGCACGTCGCCGCGATGCGTGCCGCGCTCGAACGGCGCGGCGTGCCCTGCGTCGGCGCCGGCCGGCAGTCGGTGCTGGCGACGCCGATCGCCGAGGAACTGGAGCTGCTGCTGCACGCCAGCCTGCACCCGGAGCAGGCCGGCGCGGTCCGCGCCGCGCTCGGCACCGCGCTGCTCGGCTTCGATCACGATGCGCTGCTGGCGCTCGACGACGACCCCGACGCCGGTGAGATGCAGGCGGCGCGCTTCGACGGCTGGCGCCGGCTGTGGCGCGAGCGCGGCCCGCTGGCACTGATCGAGGCGGTGCAGCGCGAACGTGCCGCGGTCGAACTGGCGCGCGGCGACGGCGAGCGGCGGCTGACCGACCTGCGTCATCTCGGCGAACTGCTGCAGGACGAGGCACCGCAGCATCCCGGGCCGGCTGCGCTGCTGCAGAGTTTCCGTCGCCAGCGCCGCGATGCGCTGGCCGGCGACGCGACCGCGCTCGACGAGCGGCGGCTGCGGCTCGAGAGCGACGCCGCCCGCGTCCGGCTGATGACGCTGCACGGCTGCAAGGGCCTGCAGTTCGACCTGGTGTTCCTGCCATTGGCGTTCGACGGCCGCGCCGCGCTGCCGGCGCTGCCGCGCTTCCACGCCGCCGATGGCGACGGCGCCAGCGCGCCCGGCGCGTTGTGTTTCGACCTCGGCAGCGCGCAGCTCGATCGCCATCGGCAGATTGCGCAGCGCGAGGAGCTGCAGGAACGGCTGCGGCTGCTGTACGTCGCGCTGACCCGCGCCGTGCACGCCTGCCACGTGTTCTGGCACCCGACCGGCGACGACAGCGCGTTCGGCCGGCTGCTGACGCAGCTCGCCGCCCGCCACGGCCTGCCTTCGCCGCTCGACGCGCTGCCACAACTGCCGCAGGCATCGCCGACGATCGCGCTGCTCGACGGCTGGTCGGCGCCGCCCGCGCACTACCGGCCGCCGCGCGCGGCCGACGGGCCGCGGCAGTCGCGCAGTGACTGGCCGGGGCCGCGGCCGCCGCTGTGGCTGACCAGCTTCAGTGCACTGACCCGCCACGCCGCCGAGGCCGACCCCGGACCGGCGGCCGACGAGACCGGTGCTCCGCTGACGCCGTGGCCGGAGCCGGCCTCGGCCGACCTCGCGCTGCAGCGGCTGGCCGGCCTGCGCGGGCTCGGCTTCGGCAACGCGCTGCATGCGCTGTTCGAGCGCAGCGATCCGCAGCAGCCGCTGTGGCCGCAGCAGCGCGGCTGGATCCCGGGCGTGCTGGCCGAATTCGGCGTCGCTCCGGGCGAGCGTGGCGAGCCGGCGATCGAGGCACTGGCGCGGCGGATCGACGCGGTCCGCGCGACCGACCTCGGTGGCGGCCTGCGGCTGGCCGCGCTGCCGGCCGACGACGCGGTCGCCGAGTTCACGTTTCACTTCCCGCTGCACGGCGGCACGCTGGCGCAGTTGCGCACCGTCTGTGCCGCGCACGGCCGACCGGAGCTGGTGCCGGCCACGCTCGGCAACCAGCGGCTGGACGGCATGATGAGCGGCGCGATCGACCTGGTGGTCCGCCACGACGGCCGCTTCCACCTGCTCGACTACAAGAGCAACTGGCTCGGCGACCGGCTCGATCACTACCGCGCCGACGTACTGGAGCGGGCGATGAACGAGGCCTGCTACCCGCTGCAGGCGCTGATCTACGCGGTCGCACTGCAGCGCCACCTGCGCCGCCGGCTGCCCGGCTTCGATCCGCAGCACCAGCTCGGCGAGGCGATCTATCTGTTCGTCCGCGCGGTCGGCCTGGCGTCGGGCGCCGGGCTGTGGCGGCGCCGGTTCGAACCGGCCCTGCTGGCCGCGGTCGACCGCCTGTTCGACGGCGCCGAGCGCGCCACGGAGGAGCCGGCATGAGCCTCGAACCCCGCCTTGCCGGTCGGCTGCCGGCAGCCGCACGCGAGCATCTGCGTGCGCTCGATCTCGAACTCGGTGACTGGCTGGCCGAGCGCAGCGGCGAGCCTATGCTCGGGCTGGCCGCCTGCTCGGCGGCCGCCGCCGAAGGCCTTGGCCACAGTTGCCTGCGGCTGGCCGACGACGGCCGGCCGCTCGACCTGCCCGGCTTTCCTCCGCTCGACCTCGCCGCGCTGGCCGGCAGCCGCTGGCTCGGCGACGGCCGCCAGCCGACGCCGCTGGTGCGAACCGCGGCCGGCCTGTACCTGTGGCGGATGCACGCGCTCGAAGGCCGGGTCGGCGCGGCGCTGGCGGCGCGCTGCGCGCCGGCGAGCGGCACGCTCGACACCGCGGCGCTGGCGGCCGACATCGACGCGCTGTTCGCCGGCAGCGACCCGCGGCCGACCCGCTGGCAACGCGCCGCGCTGGCCGCGGCGGCCGGCCGCCGGCTGTTCCTGCTGGCCGGCGGCCCCGGCACCGGAAAGACCAGCACCGTCGTCCGGCTGCTGGCGCTGCTGCTGCGCCGGCACGCCGCGCTCGGCTGGCCGCGGCAGCCGCGGGTGGTGCTGGCGGCGCCGACCGGCAAGGCCGGCCAGCGGCTGGCCGAAGCGGTTCGGGCCGGTCGCCGGCAGCTCGTCGATCGGCTCGATGCCGACTGGCAGCCGGCGCTGGCGGCGATCCCGGACGGCGACGCCGCGACGTTGCACCGGCTGCTCGGCTGGTCGCCGCTGTCCGGTCGCTGCGAACACGACGCCGAGTCGCCGCTGGCGGCCGACATCGTCGTCGTCGACGAGGCCTCGATGGTCGACCTCGGCATGATGGCGGCGCTGCTCGACGCGCTGCCGGCGACCGCGCTGCTGCTGTTGCTCGGCGACCCGGAGCAGTTGTCGGCAGTCGGCGCCGGCTCGGTGCTGGCCGATCTGGTCGCGGCGGCGCCGGCCGACAATGCGGTCGACCCGGACACCGCGGCCCGGCTCGCCGCGCTGCCCGGCTGCTTCGACGACGGCGCACCGGATGCCACCGGCCGCGGCCCGCTGGCCGGCCACACGCTGCGCCTCGACCACGTCTGGCGCGCCAGCGGCGCGCTGCTCGACCTGCCGGCCGCGGCCCGCCGCGGCGACGCCGAGCGATTCGTCGCGCTGTTAGTCGAGTCGCCCGCCGGCGACCGCGCCCCCATCGGCTGGTCGCAGCCGGCGACGGCGACCGCGCTGGCCGGCTGCATCGACGACTGGCTGGCCGCCCGACGCGAGCGGATCGAACGCTGCGCGGCGGGCGAACTCGGCCCGCTCAGCGCGCTGGCGACGCTGCGCGAGTCGGTGCTGCTGGCCGCGCTGCGCGATGGCCCGTTCGGCGCCGCCGGCCTCAACGCGACGATCGAGCGGACCCTGCGCCGCTGGCTGGCGCTCGACGAGCACGGCCCGTGGTATCCGGGCCGGCCGGTCATCGTGACCCGCAACGCACCCGGCCTCGGCCTCTACAACGGCGACGTCGGCATCGCCCTGCCCGGCCCGCACGGCCTGCAGGTCTGGTTCGAGCGCAGCGACGGCGACGGCGCCGCCACCGCGCATCCGGTCGCACCGCGGCTGCTGCCCGAGCACAGCAGTGCCTGGGCGCTGACCGTGCACAAGAGCCAGGGCTCCGAATACGACGACGTCGTGCTGGTGCTGCCGCCGGACCCGGCCCACCCGCTGCTGTCGCGGCAACTGCTCTACACCGGCATCACCCGTGCCCGCCGGCGGCTGCAGCTCTGGGCCAGCGAACCGGCGCTGCGCGCGGCGGTCGAGCGGCGTGCCGAGCGCGGCAGCGGACTGGCGGCACGGCTCGAAGCGCTGCACGGCGACGGCTGAGCTGCGCTCGACCGGCCGGCAGATCGCCTGCGCCGGCGCTATCGCCGGTCGGGCGGTCGGAACAGAATCGGCGCAAGCAGACCGTCGGACTTCCCGGGCGCGCTCAGGCCGCGCCATCCGGATCGACCGGCTCGGCGGTCGAGTCGATCACCAGCGGCCCGGCAGCGAACAGCTCGATCGCGGTGTTCGCCACCTGCCGGGTGTCGTAGTACGCATAGGCGCCGACGCCGACGGCGCCGACCAGCGGGAACCAGCGGCTGACGCCGCGACGCAACGTCCGGCGGGTCAGGCTCAGGCCGATCGCCGCCGCGATCCGCTGCAGCGTCGCCAGCGGCACCTTCTGCACCACCCAGCGGCCGCCGACCCGCGCGACCACATCGCGCAAGGCCTGGGCGGCGGTGTGGCGGAACAGGCAGTACAGCATCTGTTCGCGCGACAACGTCGCCCGCTGGCCGTGGGCGGCGGCGATGTCGGCAACCATCTGCGCCTGCAGCCGCCAGACCGCGACCAGTTCCGGCAGCACGGTCAGCCAGCCGAGCGGTCCCGGCGGCAAGGCCAGCCCGCCGGCCGCCAGCGCGGCCCGGCCGGCCGCGCGCTGCGCGATCGCCCGGGCCCGCGCCCGCGGATCCGGCCCGGCCGGCTCGGCGCTGGCCGGCACCTGGCCGAGGAAGTCGACGATCTCGTCGGCGAACCGGCGCGCCGGCGCGGCCCGGTAGGCGTGCGCGGCGATCTGCCGACTGCCCGGAGTGCGTTTGCGTTCGCCCATTGCCTGCCCTGCCTGTCGTGACGGTTCGATCTTGCCGTCCCGACGATGAACCCGCTGATGCCGTGACCGGCCGCCGGACCCGACGCAGCGGTCGCGCCGATCAGCGGCGGTTGGCCCGAACTCATTTCTTCAACGGCTCGGCGATGCTCCACCGATCGAGAGCCACAGGAAGTCCGACATGTCCGGAGCGATCCGATCGACCGATATCGCACTGCTGCACCACCTGCAGAGCGCCGCACAGAGTGGCGCGCAACTGCCGAAGCATGTCGCCCACGAACTCGCGCTGCAGGGCCTGGTCGAAATCGGCGAGCACTCGCCGGGCGAGGTCATGCTGACCGAACCGGGCCGACGTCGGCTCGACGCGCTGCTGTCGCTGCGCGAGCGCGCGGGCGACAGCGTGCCGCAGTCGCGGCCGCGCGACGGCCGCCGGCCAGGTCAGTCGACCGATGCCAGCTCCGGATCGGCGACGTAGCGGCAGACACGGTCGCGGCCGGACCGCTTGGCTGCATACAGCGCCTGATCGGCCTGGGTGATCAACCGGGCCAGGTCGTAACCGGCGCTGGTGGTGCAGGCCACGCCGAAACTGGCGGTGACCGCGAACCGCCCGCCGTGCGCGCCGGTGTCGATCCGCGCGATCGCACGCCGGCACTGCTCGGCGACCTGCTGTGCCTGTCCGGCATCGTGCCCGGGCAGCAGCAGCACGAATTCCTCGCCGCCGAGCCGTCCGAGCAGGTGCGCGCCGCGGCAGGCCTCGGCCGCCTGCTGCAGCACCCAGTCGCCGACCGGATGGCCGAATCCGTCGTTGATCGCCTTGAAGTGATCGAGATCGAGGATCACCAGCGCGATCCGGCCGTGCTCCTGCGCCGCGCGCGACAGCGCACTGCCGGCCCGCTGCATGAAGTGGTGGCGGCTGGCGACGCCGGTCAGCGCGTCGGTTTCGGCCAACCGCCGGAACGAGCGCTGCGTACGCTGCAGCCGATAAGCCCAGAACCCGATCGACGCCAGCAACACGATCAACAGCGCCAGCATCGCCCGGTTGTACTTGGCGGTCTGCTCGGCCACCTGCTGTTCGAGCTGCAGCACTTCGTTCTGCTTGTTCAGCAGCTCGATGGTGCGGCTCTTCTGCAGCGACTCCTGTCGAGCCAACTGGAATGCGATTTGCCGCGCCATCGTCTCGTTGAGATAGGCCTTGTCGGCCTCGGCATACTTGCGGAAATGCGCCAGCGCTGCTCGGTCGTCACCGCGCTGACGGGCGATCTCCGACAGCGTCTTGTGGGCCACGACGACCGGAAGCGAATACTCCTGCGCACCGCTCTGCTCGATCGCCTTCATCGAGTGCGATTCAGCAGTTTCCAGCCGCCCCCCGGCGAGTTCAAGCTCACCGAGCAACGAATGGACTTCGGCAAGCAGGCGCGGATAGCGAGTGTCTTCTACCGCGCGTAGTTCCGACTGCAGCAGATCAATCGCCTCACTGATCTGCCCTCTCTTGAACAGAACGCGAGCCATGTAACTGCGAACCAGCCCAGCCCCGATCGCTTCATTCTCGTTCAGGCATTGATCGACCGCACCACGAAACTCCCGGTCATCATTCGGCAACTGGCCGAGGCCGTACAACGATTCCATCAACAGTTGGTTGGCATAACAGCGCATGCGCGGGTTGGGAGAATTACGAAGCACCAATTGCGCGTACTGTCGACCCAGCTCGAACTGCCCTACCTGGTTGTACAGCAGCGCCGCTACGCCGAGGCCTTGATGGCGAATCTCCTGATCGCCGACCTCAGGAAGAAGCTCCAGCATTCGGTCGAGAAACAGCAACCCCTCGGAAAATTGCCGTGTCGTTGCCATGCTGTTTGCGAGCAAGGCTCCGACGCGGAAACGAAGGGTCGGATCGCCCACCTGATGGAAAAGAACCTCAAGTTCTCGGGCCGCCTGCGCGTAATCTCCGCTGTACGCAACAGCGTAGGCGTTCAGGTATCTGAGCCTGTCATGCTCCTCGTTGGATGCTTCTCCAACTCGTGAATTGAGCTGCTTCAGAAATTGCTGAAACCGTTGCGGATCTGCACTCCTGCTTTCATCTGCACGCTGCAACAGCGCACCGAACGTGGCCGGCGCGCTGTTGCCTGTCGACAAGACCAACAGCGCAGCCAGCAGTGCTGCCGTGCGCAACTGCCTTGCCGACAACATTGCGGATCTCGATCAGTTCGCCTGTTGAGATGCCTCGGATTCGTCCGGGGCCGGTTCGCTCGATCCACCGTCATCGTCCGGATCGGACGGTGAATCGTTCTCCGCCGGCAACAGGGCGCAGTAGAGTCGGGCCTGTCGTCGCAATCCTACGAACGCCTGCGTATCAGCAGCACCACGGAGCGGGTTTCTCCCAAGCTCTTCGAGCAATCCAATCACCGAGTTCATCGCATCCCCCTTCGTTGATTTACCGCACACCAATAAGACGCGAAAGGATTCCGTCCAGCCGGGCTGGGCACTTCCAGAACCTAGCGCGCCGTTGCCAGCACCAATTCCACTTCTGGAACGGCTTCACTCATGCAATGGATCCTTCCGACGCACATCGTTTTCGATACGTTCGAGCGCTTCCAACGCCGCGACACCTGCTTGGTTCGATTCGAGCGGCATTGCCGGCGGCACGACCAGCGTCGATTCGAGCGACAGCTTCGTTCTCGGCAGGTCGGACAACGCGATCGTCTCGATCCGCGGCGAGTCGATCGCCAGGGTAGCCGCCTCGTAGATCAGGACCGGATGATCGGACGGATAGTCGGCGGCGAGCACGTCGACCAGCAATTGCAGTCGCGCTGGCGTCGTCTCGAACCGGCCGTAGCTGCGATCGCCGGTTACGCCGACCTGCCAGAGCACGAGATACGCGGCCGGGTCGAACCGTCGCCGGTACAGCAGCAACTGGCTCGCCTCGAAATACTGGCAGCCGAGCCGACCGGGGTCGATTCCGAGATCGGCGTACAGGCAATCCGCGGCAGAGATGCCGGGCTCCATCACGGCCTCGAAACCTTCGGCCCGCGCCTGGACGACCGCCTGATGCGGCACCAGCGCAAACACGCCCGGATGCCCGTAGAACGCTCCGCAGACCCGTTTGCCGCCGCGCACTTCGGCCAGAATCACTTCGAGCATTTCGCGGTAGGTCTGCTTGCGCGATTTCCCAGGCGCGTAGAACGGTTGCAGGCTGCGCAGATCCGGATGCATCTGCTGCAACCACTGTTCGACCAGCGGATCGGACACTGCCGCGAATACCACGTCGGCCTGCTCGATGTAGCTGCGCGCACGAGGTGACAGGTGCGCGCCGAGCATCATGCCGATGCCGACGCAACTGAGGCTGCCGCGAGCAGCTTCAGCACTCGACCGATGGGGCGCGGCCATGTGAGGCAAGACGGTCAGACCGTTTCCGCCTCGATCTCGTCCGGCACGAGCAGGATGCAGGCCAGCTCACCGGCCGCCGCAATCTCTTCGCGCAGTTGCGCGAGCTCCGCCTCGCTCAGCGTCGCCCGGGTCGCCGGCGACGCGCCGAGACGCTGCAACAGCTCGATTGTGTTCATCGTCTTTCCCCTTTTTGGTAGTCAGGCCATTATCTGTGCCGCAGCCCGCCTTGCATACACTGCCAGCGGCGATGGTCGTCAGTGATCGGCAATGGCTCGAAACGGACCGCCTCCATCAGTCGCTGCGCCGGTCGATTATGCGGATCATGGCGCGTCGTGACACGGCGCAGGCCGAGCCTGTTGAACGCGAACGGCAGGGCCAGAAGGATCGCCCGCGCGGCGATACCGCGACCGCTGGCCGACGGCTCGAGCAGCACGCCCAGTTCGGCCTCGTCCGATTCCGTCGCGACGAGCCCGAGTAGCCCGACTGGAGCAGGCCCCAAACTGGGGCGGATCGTCCACAGCAGCGTCGTCGGCCACGAGCGCGAGAGGCCGGCGAGCACGCGATCGAAGGCGCGCTCTGCTGCCTCTGCCGACACTGGCGCTGCAACCCAGCGCATCACCTCGGAATCGCCGTACAGACCACAGTAGAGTGACCTGTCAGCCATTGTGAGCGGCACCAGTTCGATGTCCGGCCCAGTGAGTCGATGCGTCATCAGCCAGCCTCGAACAACTGCAGTCGACCGGCCGGTGCCACGCTGCGATCGAACAGGCAGCGCCGCCCGCACCACAGCGGCAGCCCGAGCACGCTTTGCGCCGGCCACTGCGGCAACTGGTTTCCGATCACCAGCCAGGCCTGGCCAGCGCGCAGTGCGTTGCGTTGCCAATAGGCGTCCGGGCCGCAACGGACGACGGTCGTGCCGCCGTCGGGCGCTTCCAGATGGAATACGAGCGGCGGCCACGGCAGGCCGTCGAGCGCTTCGTTGGCAACGCCCTGCTGTCGCGCGTTCGCGCTACGGAACGCAGCGATGGTCTGTCCCAGCCGCGGATCGATCCGGTCGAATGCCGCCAGCATCGCCTGGTACAGCGAATGCTCGAGCAGGATGAAGCTGCAGCCGGTGTCGACGATCGCGTTGCTGGCATAGGCGGGAATGTCGCGCTCCGCGAGCAGCGGCGCCGGCAACGGCGCTTCATCGCCGATCTGCAGCGCCTGCAGGTTCACGTTGTAGTAGAGGTCGTGAACGATGCGGATCGCCGGCGCGTCGGGCGCTGCGGCGTCGACGCCGAGCAGCAGCTCGCCGCGATTGAACGGATCGCGTTCGAGCGCCGCCGCGTCGGCGCCGTCGTCGGCGACGTGCAGCAATGCGCGCCGGATCATCATCTCGAAACGATCGGAGACCAGCCCGGCACGCTCGAGAGCATCGAACGCAGGGCGCAGCGCGACGGCCGGCTGCTGGCCAGCGAGCTGGCGGAACGCCTGCAGTTCGGCCGGCAGCGCGGCGGTCGGCCACGGCCAGGTCAGCGGCGGTGTAATGCCGCGGCCGGCGAGCCAGGCGGCGAAATCGCGGGCGTGATCGAGACCGCCATAGGCCAGGCCGAGTATGCCATCGGCGCCTCGGAAATCCTGCTTGCATGCTTCGATCAGCGCGAACTGCCCATCGTCGAGCGCGATGCCGTCCGCATTGTCGAAGCGCAGGCAGCTCCGCAGCACCGGCCCGGCCCAGCCGCCGGCACCGTAGATCACTTCCTGCGCCATCGTGGTCGGCTGCAGATCACCGTCGCCGGCCGGGTCGTAGGCATGCGGAAGCACTGCCAGTGCGCTGCTGCCAGTGTCGAGCAGCAGGTGCACAGGTTGTCGCGCACTCCCGAGCAGCACCCGGCAGGTGTACGCGCCTTGGGCATGGGCCAGGGTGGTCGGAACCCGGATCGCTGTCATGCGCAGTGGTGGTCGGATAGTCGCTTCGAGGCTGCCAGCCGGATGAGCCCACGGCAAGCGCCATCGACCCGAAGCGCATGGCGTCGCCACCGCTGGCAGGCAAAAGGGATCCGATTCAGCCGCGCACGGCGACCCTTGGTCCCGAACGCCGGCGAAGACGAGGACGAAATCGATGCAGGTTTGCAGGATGCAGACATGGGTGGCCGCACTGCTGCTCGGCGCCGCGGTCGCGCCGGCGCAGGCAGCCGACTGGAGCGGACATGTCGCCGCCGGTTACGTGACGTCGATCGGCGGCGAGTCGAGCGCGGTGTATTCGCTCGGGGCGGAGTGGCCGTGGGCCGGACGCCGCTGGTTCGATGGCGAGTTGTCGATCGATGCCACGCTGATGTCGATCGAGGGCCGGCCGGACACCGGGCGGGACCTGCATCGCGATGTGCAGGCGCTCGCGGTCGGGCTGCGCTGGCGCCGCAACGGCTGGCTGCTCGGCTTCTCGCCGGCGCTGGCGAC
This sequence comes from Lysobacteraceae bacterium, assembly GCA_041687455.1. Lineage (GTDB taxonomy): Bacteria > Pseudomonadota > Gammaproteobacteria > Xanthomonadales > Xanthomonadaceae > JAWLBY01. The sequence goes on from JAWLBY010000014.1 coordinate 54,662, forward strand.
CGCCCGCACCGACGCGATCAGCGGCACGCTGCAGTTCCTGACCACGGCCGGCCACGAATGGCGGCGGGTCGGCCTGTACCTGCAGCACCTGTCGAATGCCAGCACCAACGGCGACAACATCGGCGAGACGATGCTGCTGGTCGAGTGGCGATTCGGCGGCGCCGACTGACCGAACCGCTCGCTGGCGATCGCGGCCGCCGACGGCGCGGTCGGCATCGCCACACGGCCGCCGGGCGCAGCGGCGGATTCCGCGCGCAACCCGCGGCGCGAGCCGGCCATCGCGATCAGCGCAGCAGGTCGGGCGACAGCCGTTCGATCAGGAAATCGACGAACACGCGGACCTTCGGCGACAGGCTGGTGCCGCGCGGGAATACCGCATTCAGTTCGGCACTCGGCCCGCGCCAGCCCGGCAGCACGCGCACCAGCTCGCCGTCGGCGAGGCGGCCGCCGAGCGCGACCGGGCTGGTCAGCATCAGCCCGTCGCCGGCCAGCAGCGCCGGTCGCAACGCATACGGATCGTTGGCGACCAGCACCGGCTGCAGCGGAAACTCGTCGGCCTGTTCGCCCTGCCGCAGCGGCCAGACCCAGCGGCTGCCGCGGCGATGCTGCGGCATCGCCAGCGCACGGTGTTCGACCAGTTCGTGCGGGCTGCGCGGCTCGCCGAACCGTTCGAGGTAGCGCGGCGCGGCCAGCACCTGCGAACCGAAGCGGCCGAGCTTGCGCGCGACCAGCGTCGAATCCGGCAGCGGACCGACCCGCAACGCGAGGTCGAGATCGTGTTCGAGCAGATCGAACCGCTCGTTGCTGATCAGCATCTCGACCCGCACGTCCGGATGACGCTCGCGGAACTCGACCAGCAGGCCGCCGAGGATGTTGAGCCCGAGCGACATCGGCGCGGTGAAGCGCAGCCAGCCACGCGGGCCACCCTGCAACTGCTGCACCGCGGCTTCGGCCGCCTCGAGGTCGGCGGCCAGCCGGCGGCAGTGGCCGAAGTAGACGCCGCCGGCTTCGGTCAGCGCCAGCCGGCGGGTGGTCCGGTGCAGCAGTTGCACGCCGAGCCGCGCCTCGAGCGCCTGCAGCTTGCGGCTGACGGTTGCCTTCGGCAGCCCGAGCAGCCGGGCCGCGGCAGTGAAGCTGCCCTGCTCGACCACCCGGACGAACAGCAGCGTGTCGTTGAGATCGCGTGCCATCGACGCTTTCCGTATGGACGGCCGGAGCTGAATTGTTGCACCTGCGGAACGGTATTTCACGCGATTGGCGACTAATCAACGACGATCGCCGGGCCTAGCATGGCCTCCATCACCCTGCTGGAGATCCGCCATGCAATTCAGTCCGACCGACGTTGCGCGCCTGTTGCCGCCGCTGCTGGCGCTGCTGTTGTTGCTGACCGGGTTGCCGGTGGCTCTGTGGTTGCAGGCCGGGCCACTGGCCGAGCTGCCCGGCGCCGGCCAACGCGCGCTGACCGTCGCCGCCAGTGTCGGCCTGCTCGCGACCTCGCTGCTGGCGGCGCCGCTGCAGACCGCGCTGCTCGGCTGGCCACGCATCCCGGGCCGGTTCGACGTGCATCCGTAGCGACCGCGCGGCCGCTACGGTGTCCGCTCAGACGCCGGGCTCGAAACCGGAGCGGAACACGCGGCCGGTCTGCGTCTTCCAGTGCCGCAGCAGTGCCCGCAGTGCGTCCGGCGGCTGCCGCGGCGGACTGCGACCGAGCTGGTCGACGTCGTTCGGGCCGTGGCAGGAGCTGCAGACCCGGATCTCGCCGGGCTGGAACGTGATCCAGTAGCGCTCGCGGACCAGCGGTGTGCCGTCGCGGTCGTTCAATTGCCAGCTCAGCGCGCGCCTGGCCGGCACCAGCGCCGCGACCGAGCCGTCCTGCGGCGAGATCGGCCGCAGCGAAGCCTGCGCGCCGGGCTCCAGTGTCGGCAGCGGCGGCGCCGGCTGCAGTGCCTCGGGGACGTCGTGCATCGGCACCGCCAGCGGCCGCCGGCCGGCGCGGAATGCGTAGCCGGACAGCAGGTCGGCCTGGAACAGTTGCAACGCCTGCACGTCGAACAGCGCACCGTCGCCGGTGTCGCTGCCGTGCCCGGAGTCGGCGACGTGCAGGTTGAACGGCTGCTGGCGATCGTGGATGTCGCGGGTGGTGACATCGCGGACCACCAGCAGTGCCAGCCCGCGCTCGGCGAGGTCGCGGCGGAACTGCTCCGGATCGACGCCCTCGTCGGCGAACACCTGCTGCTCCGGCGCGTCGATCGGCGGCGCGGCGGTCGTCGGCGGCACCGCCTGCGGCCGCACTTCGACCGCATCGAGCTGCGACATCGCGCCGTCGAACGTGACCTGCCGGTCCTGCTGCACGCCGAACAGCAGCAGACGGCGTTCGATCGTCGGCGTGATCGGCTCGGCCACTTCGAGATAACCGTCGTCATCGAGGTCGCGCAGCCGGTGCAGCCGGAAGCGGTAGTTCGGGTCGAAGCCGGCCGCCGACGGGTCGCGGTCACGGGTGTCGTCGTTGCACGGCCGCTGGCCGGCGCACGGGTTTGCGTGGCTCGCGATCAGCGTGCCGTCGGACAACGGCAGCGGATCGCGAAAGCGGTCGCCGTCGAACCCGGCCGCCTCCGGGTCGTTGCCGCGCGGATCGGTCAGCGGCACGAGCTGCAGCCGGTCCGGCGATTCGCCCGGCGGCGCCTGCAGTGCCAGCAGCCGACCGGCCGACTGCTTGAGGAAATGCGGCGCGTCGACGAACAGGTAGCGCTGCGGCGTGCGTGGATCTTCCTCCGCCTGCAGCATGTTCTCGACCGTCTGCTCGCGCGGGCGCGGGTTGCTGTACTGCTCGAGGCCGTTGCCGGACTGCGCCAGATTGCGGTCGAAGAAGTGCACCAGTTCGTGGCGGCCGAGGTGGTTGATGATCTCCTCGCCACTGCCGTCGGCCTGCAGGTGCCAAAGGAAGAAATGCTTGAAGTTGAACGGCCGGGTCGCGCCGTACAGCGGGTGCAGGTCGTCGAGCGCCGGATCGCCCGGCAGCGGCTCCGGAAACGATTCGGAAAACGGCAGTTCGACGGCATCGGGCACTTCGCTGGCGACCCGCGTCGCGACTTCGGCGAAGATGTCGCGCTGCAGGTGATCCCAGCGGCTGACGATGATCCGGCCGAGCGAGTCGACCAGCGGCGAGAAGGTACCGGACGGGTTGTGCGTCATCAGCGCGATTTCGCCGCTGCCGCGATCGAGCCGCCACAGTCCGGTCACCGTCTCGTTGCGCTCGTACTCGTCCTGCGCCGGATACAGATGCCGGGCAGCGGCACCGTTGCGCGGCAGGTCGGAGGTGAAGAAGATCACGCCGTCGTCGGCGCCGTAGATCGGCGACACGTTGTTGTAGTCGCCAGGCTGGCCGGCCACGCGCTCGATCGTCAACGGATCGCGCAGGCCGAGCCCGCGCACTTCGTGGATCTGCCAGTAGTAGCGCGGGTTGCTCGCGCTGCTCGGTGCCCCGCTGACGATGCTGACCAGCGCACGCTGGCCGTCCCAGTGCACGCGCGGCTCGCGCACCGCGATCGCGGCGTCGCCGTGCTGCAGTTCGCCGTCGATGCCGAGGCCCGCCTCGCGGGTCAGATTGCGCAGGCAGCCGTCCGGTATGCCCTGCGCCGGGTCCGGTGGATACAGCAGCCACAGGTCGCCGCCGCGGCCGGCGGCGCTCATCTGGCCGAGATGGTTGCCGAAGGTCGTGAAGCGGTTGCCGAGATCGGCGGCAATCGGCAACTGGGTCACGAACAGGATCGGGTTCGGCAACGTGGTTGCGCCGACCGGCAGTGCCAGCACCGGCTCGGCGAGGTTGCGACAGCGCGCCGCCAGCAGATCATCGGCCGCAGCCGGCAGCGCCAGGCTGCCGGTTGCGAGCGCGACGATCAGCCCGGCGCACCGCGCACGGCGGGTCGGAGCCATGGACGTTCCCCTGCGTGATGGTCACGTCAGGGGATACGGCGGGCACGGCGGCGGCCCGCCACGATTCAGCGGATCGGGCGGCTCCCGGGTCGGAACAGGCTCCAGGTTTCCAGTGTGTCGGAAACCCGCGCATGGCCGACCACGCGATAGCCGACATGCGCGTACAGCGCGAGGTTCGGCTCGGACTCGGTGGTCAGGCCAACCCCGGCCGAGCCCGGGTCGGCATCGGCCAGGGCCTGCACCGCCTCGAGCAGCGCACGACCAATGCCGCGGCCCTGCCGGCCACGCCGCACGCCGAGCATGTTCAGGTGATGGTGCGCCGGCAGCGGCGGCTCGGAGGCATTGCAGGCGGCGACGAAGGCCTGGTAACGCTGCCGCGCGGCCTGCCCCAGTACCCGCCAGGTCGCGATGCGGAACGCCTCGACCCGCTCCGAGACCGGCGCCGGTTCCGGCGGCGTGCACAGCGCGACACCGAGCAGGCGACCGGCGGTGTCGCGGACGCCGAACACCGGCTGGTCATGGAACAGCCGTGCGGCGACGAACATCGCGAGCAGCATCGGCAGCCGCTGGGCATGGATGCCGCCGTCGCCGAGCACGTGGCGCATGACCGGGTAATCGTGGAAGGCGTCGGTCAGCAGCTCGACGATCTCGGCGTGATGCTCGCGGCCGAGCCGTTCCGGTTGCCAGAGCGGGACGACGGGCGGCGCCGGAAGCGCCGTGACGTCGCGCGCAGCGACGCGGGCGGTGGCGATCGGAGGCAGCCGCACCGGTCAGGCCGCCCGCATGCCGACCGAGCGGCAGATTGCATCGACATGCCGGTGATCGGTGCCGCAGCACCCGCCGAACACCGCCAGCCACGGCATCCGTGCCGTCAGCCGCGCGTGGTCGCGGCCGAGCTGCTCCGGATCGCCGACATCGAGCTCGGTGCTGTCGTCCAGCTCGGCGTGGCTGCGCATCGACGCGTTGGCGCGGACGCCGCGCAGACGCTGCAGCCACGGCGCGCCGTCGGCCAGCGCGCCCTCGAAGTGGCGCGGATGCGCGCAGTTGATCATGTAGTACGCGCAGTAGCCGTCGGTGGCCTCGTCGGTGCGCTGGATCGCATCGCCGAGGCTGTCGCCGGTCGGCAACCGGCCGTCGGTTTCGACCGTGAACGAAATCACCACCGGCATCCGGTGCGCGCGCGCAGCGTTGACGATGCCGATCGCCTCGCCGATGGTGTTCAGCGTGAAGGCGGAGACCAGATCGGCGTCGCTGTCGGCGAACACGGCGATCTGTGGCGAGTGGTAGTCCTCGGCCACCGCCGGACCCATCTGCAGGTCCGGCCGGTAGCCGTCGCCGCGCGGGCCGATGTTGCCGCTGATCACGACCGGCGACTGTGGGTCGTCGAACTCGGCGCGCAGCTCCGACATCAGCGCGATCGCATCGCGGTTAGCCTGTGCCAGCGCGACATAGTCGTAACCGATCCGGCCGGCCCAGTCGGGATTGGCGCGCCAGGTCGGCGCTTCGAGCACGAAACCGAGCCGGTGCTGGCGGGCGAGGTCGAGATAGCGGCGGTAGTAGCCGCGCAGGTGCTCGCGACCGGCGCGGTCGCGCAGCAGGTCGAACGCGGCGAAGTGCGGCAGCTCGATGCCGTCGTGGAACACCAGCGTGGTTTCCAGACCGCCATCGGTCATGAAGTGGCGGTCGGACATCTGGGGCAGGGAAGATCGGTACAGGCTCATGGGCATTCCATTACGAACGGGACCGCCCGCTGACGACTCCGGTGCGGCGGACCCTGACGAACGACCGCCGGCGCTCCTGCGGGCGGTACCGGCACCGGCGATGCAAGCGACATTCCCGGGCCTGCCGATCGGATACGGCAGCCGGGCACCGATCCCGCCACCGGCCGCGCGCTCGCGTTACGATGGCGCAGCCGCGGCCGACAGCCGCGGCAAGTGTCCACGACCGGAACCCGTGCCCGTGACCGACGGCGTCGAACTGCAGGCTCTGTTGCAGGCCTACCGCGAAGGACAGCCGGGCGCGCTGCAGCGGATCCTGCCGCTGGTCTATGCCGACATGCGGCGAATCGCCCGCCGCAGCCTGCGGCAATGGGACCAACTGACCCTCGACACCACCGGCCTGGTCCACGAGACCTACCTGAAGATGCACGGCCAGCGTGCGCTGAGCGCGCAGGACCGGGCGCATTTCCTGGCCATCTGCGCGCGGGCGATGCGGCAGTTCGTGATCGACCACGTGCGCCAGCGGATGGCCGACAAGCGCGGCGCCGGCGCGGTACTGGTCGGCCTCGAGGACCTGCAGCTCGGCTACCACGACGACGCCGAGGAACTGGTGTTCCTCGACGACGCACTGAACCGGCTGGCAGCGATCGACGAAACGCTGGTGCGGGTGTTCGAGTGCCGCTATTTCGCCGGCATGACCGACGACGAAACCGCCGCCGCGCTGCAGCGCCCGCTGCGCAGCGTGCAGCGCGACTGGATGCGCGCCCGGGCCTGGATACGCGAACTGCTCGAGGCCGGCTGACCCGGCCTCACCCCGCGGGCGGGCGGCTTCAGTCGTGATCTTTCTCGTCTCCGATGGGTGCCGATCGCACCGATGCGGCCGATGCCGTTCGTGTTGCAGCATCGAAAACACGGACGGCCGCGGCGGCGCATCGGTTCGCCCTTCGATACCTCAGGGCGAACGGCTCCGATGGCGTGCCCTGCCGGAAGCCGGAAAGCGGAAGCCGGAACCCGGAAGCCGGACGCCGGACGCCGGACGCCGGATGCACCGCGCGTCCTGCGAACACGGCTCATGCTCCGGTGGGAGCGGCTTCAGCCGCGATCCCCCGGTCGGCACCCTTCAGGAACAGTCCGGCCCGAGCGGCCGGTCCCACGGCGCCGACATCGCAGTTTGTTCCGGCGTTTGAACGATCGACCCGGCGTGCGCAGCCACCGCCGGCCGCGCGCTGCAGTACGCTTGGGCGGTCCCCGCACCCGGAATCGCCATGGATCAGGCCCGACGGCTCGAGGCCAACCGGATTCTCGAACGCCTGCTCGCGAGCAGCGCGGCCGAGCGTGACGCGCTGGCCCGCACGCTGTGCGGCGACGACGCCGAGCTGGCCGCGCTGGTCGCCCGGCTGCGCGCGCATGCGGAACAGGCCGACGACACCACGTTGCCGAACAACGCGGGCTGGCGCGATGCGCTCGAGGCGCTGGCCGACCCGCCGCCGGAGCTGCACGCGCTCGGCGCCTACCGGCTGCTGCGCCGACTCGGCATCGGCGGATCGGCCGAGGTCTACCTGGCCGAGCGCGAAGTCGACGGCGTGGTCCAGCGCGTCGCGCTGAAATACCTGCACGCCGACGCGCGATCGACCACCGGGCTGGCGCGCTTCCGGCAGGAACAGCAGATCCTCGCCCGGCTGACCCACCCCGACATCGCCCGCGTGATCGACATCGGCCAGGCGCAATCGGGGCGGCCGTATTTCGTCATGGAGTACATCGACGGCGAGCCGATCGACACCTGGTGCGACCGCCGCGATCTCGACATCCGCCAGCGACTGCGGCTGTTCGCGCGGGTCGTCGACGCGGTCGCCTACGCGCACCGGCACCTGGTCGTGCATCGCGACATCAAGCCGAGCAACGTGCTGGTCGATCGCGACGGCAATCCGAAACTGGTCGACTTCGGCATCGCCAAGCTGCTCGACGAGCGCAGCGGCGAGACTGCACTGACCGAGCCGGGCCGCAGCCCGGCGACGCCCGGCTACGCCAGCCCGGAACAACTGCTCGGCCACGGCGTCGGCCTCGCATCGGACGTCTATCAGCTCGGCATCCTGCTGCACGTGCTGCTGATCGGCGTGCGCCCGCAGGTCGCTCGCGGCATCGCCGCCGACGAAGCCGCCGCACTGGCCGCCAGCGAACCGCCGCCGCCGTCGGTGCGGCTGCGGCGACTGCTGGACAGCGGCGACCGCCGCGGCGTACGCGACATCGCCGAGCACCGCCGCGCCGGCGTGCGCCGGCTGCTGCGAACGCTGGCCGGCGATCTCGACCGGATCGTGCTGCGCGCAATCGCGCTGCATCCGGAAGACCGCTATCCGAGCGCGGCGCATTTCGCCGAGGATGTCCGTGCGTTCCTCGCCGGCCGGCCGGTCAGCGCCCGCCGGCAATCGTGGTGGTACCTGCTCGGCAAGACATTCCGCCGCTATCCGCTGCCGATGGCGCTGGCGGTCGCGCTGATCGTGAGCCTGGCGGCGTTCGCGGCGGTCGTCACGAACATCGCGCTCGATCTCGACCGCGCGCGACGCACCGCGCAACTGCAGGGCCAGCTCGCCGGCAGCGTGCTCGACCACGTGATCGAGACGCTGCGCTCGCTGGAGCCGGAGCTGTCCGGCTTCGACCAGAGCCTCGCCCGCCTCGCGCTCGACCGCGCCGCCGAGGCGCCACCCGCGCGCTTCGGCGACGACCCGCTGACCCAGGCCCATCTGCGGCTGACGCTCGGCAAGGGCTACGAGACGCTGTGGGCGATCGACGACGCCGAAGCGCAATACCGGGCTGCCGTCGCGCTGCTGCCGCAGCTCGATCGCTCCGAACGCACCGCGATCGAGCCGCTGGCGCTGAACGCGCTGGGCCGGATCGGACGCGCCTCCGGCCGGCTCGATGACGCGATCGCCGCCTTCGAGCGGGTGCTGGCGCTGACCGATGGCGACGCCGCGGCTCGCACGCTCAACGCCTCGGCGCGGGCCAACCTCGCCACCGTGCTCGGCATGCGCGGCGAGCCGGAGCGGGTGCTGGCGCTGTACCGGCGCGCCGCGGTCGACTTCGATGCGATCTACGGCCCGAGCCATCCGAACAGCATCGCGCTCGGCATGAACATCGTGCTGACGCTGCTGCAGGACGAATCGCGCGCGCCGGCGGACTGGCGCCGCGAAGCACTGGAGCGGCTGGCCACGCTGGTGCCGCTGGCCGAACAGTCGCTCGGCCGGCAGGCCTCGCTGTCGATCCAGTTGCGACTGCTGCGCGGTCGCGCGCTGGTCTACCTGGCGCGCTTCGACGACGGCGTCGCGCAATTGCGCGAAACGTTGCCGGACGCGATGCAGGTGCTCGGCGAGCAGGGCCTGTCGACGCTGATGGCACGGGCGGTGCTCGGCCACGCCATGGTCCGGCGCGGCGACCACGATGCCGGCATCGCCGAGTCCGAAGCGGCACTGGCGCAGTTCGTCGAACGCTGGGGCAGCGAACACCCGAACACCCGCGGGGTCGCCACCGACCTCGCGCTCGCCTATGCGTTCGCCGGCCGCCGCGACGACGCGATCCGGGTCGCGACCGGCTATTCGGTCGACCGCGATCTGCTCGCCGAAGACCGGCACTGGCAGCCGCTGCTCGATGACCCGCGGATGGCCGCACCGCGCTGAGCCGCGCTCACCGGCTCATCCGCGCCGCCGCACTGCAGCCGATCACCGCCGCGCCGGCGGTCGCGACCGCCGGCGTGGCGACGCGCAGTGGCGGATCTGCGCCGCTTTCGTCGTAGACCGGTGAACCGCCGTCCGCGCACGGCCTGTTTCCGAGGACCCGACGAATGCCGTCCACCTGCCTGTCACGCCTGCTTTGCGCAGCGCTGCTTCCGTTCGCCTGCATTGCCCCCGCACAGGCCGCTCCGACCTGGTTCGTCGTTGCCGAACCCGGCTCGCAGCAGTCGTTCCTGCTGCCACTGGAGAAGGCCGCCGACATCGCGCAGGCTCGCGCGTGGCTTGCGGACGGGGTCGGTAGCGGCGTCGGCAACATCGTCAGCGCAACCATCGCCGCCGGCAGCGACGGCATCAACCGCAACACGATCGCGCACGACGAACCGCTGTGGTCGTGGCACATCGAGCGGTTCGACGGCTTCGCCGAGCTGGCGATCGAGCTCTGCGACGGCTGGCCGGGCCTGATCGAGGCCGACGTCGCCGAGTTCATCCGCAACACCGGCGGCCGGATCTGCTTCTGGAACTACCGGGTCATCGCCGAACTCGACAGCGAGCGGATCGACCTGATCGACGACGCGATCGGCGGCTTCTGGCAGCTCGACGGCCTGGACGGCCACGGCCTGGTGTTCGAGGTCGCGCACAACCGCCGCGAGCTGCTGGCCGGCTGGTTCACGTTCGATCCGGCCGACCCGCGCGGCGCCGCCGCACCGCGCTGGTTCACCGCGGTCGGTCCGTACCACGCCGAGCGTGCCGCGCTGCAGGTGTACCGGACCGACGGCGGCACGTTCGAACGGCCGACGCCGGTGCAGAGCGATCCGGTCGGCGAACTCGACATCGAATTCCAGCACTGCAACGCGGCGTCGATCCGCTACCGCTTGCACGACGGCCGGCGCGGCATCGCCAACCTGTCGCGGCTGCTGCCGCTACCGCAGTGCCCGCCGCTCGATCCGGCCGACGATCCGGACAACGGTCACTCGTGATCGCGATCGCATGAACGCCGTCGGACTCGATGCATTCGGGTCCGGCCGGTAGCGCCGAAAACCGCGCGTTCACCGTAAAAAGCGGTGGCCGGCGTGCATTCGGTAACGCCGCTCAGTGCGGCTCGAAGCCGTTGCGGAAGATCCGCGGCGAGGCCGACGGGGTCGGCACGCCGCCGTCGTCCGGATCGAAACCGAAGCCGTCGCCGGAGGTCGGCGAACCGGCGTCGTAGAACTGCGCCGGATAGTCGACCACGCTCGCCGCATCGTAGTGGCTGTCGAAACGGACCCGCTGGAAGTCCGGGTGGCCGAAGCGCGACGCCGTTTCAATCACCAGTGTCTCGGTCAGCGGCTCGCCGTCGACGTCCAGCGTCACGTCGACGGTGGCCGGCAGCGCGGCGAATGCGGCCGGATCGATGCGCAGCAACCCGGCGTCGAGCAGGGTCGCGGCGCCGGCCGGCAGCGCGGCGGTATCGACCGCCGCGAACTGCACGCGGCTGCCGGCGGGCACGCGAGCGAGGTACAGATCCAGCGCGACGTCGATCGCGCCGCTCTCGCGCATCACGCCGTTGGCGGTATCGAGGCGGACGCCCGGGCCGGGCAGCACGCGACCATCGGCACCGATGTCGATCCGCTGCCGATAGCGGCCGCCGCCGTTCTCGGCGAGCAGCCAGAACGACGCACCGGCCGCGCCGACGCTGCCGCTGACGCGGAAGTTCGCGGCGTCGAAATCGAGTCCGGCCGGCAGCCCGTCGACCGCATAGCGGATCGCGAAGTCGCGCGGCTCGGTCGCGCCGCTGATGTCGATGTTGCCGGCGGTGTCGTAGAAGTACGGGTTCTGCACCAGGGTCGGCAACGACAGCACGACGGCCGCCGGATCGAGCTGCAGCGGCGTTGCCGGATCGACCATCCAGGTCGGCGGCAGGCTCGGGAAGTGCCAGGCCTGGTATGGCAACGCGCCGCGACGCAACGGGCTGGCATCGAGCCGAACGCGCTGCGGATCCGGATGCAGCGCGAACACCTGCAGCATCAGCGCATCGCCATGCACCTTGCTCATGTGCTCGGGCACCAGCCAGCGATCCATGTCGGCGACGTCGTCCCAGTAGGCCTGGTCGAAACCGTGCCGCACACCCGGCCGATCGCCGGCATCCTGCTGGCCGTCGGCGGTGTAGACGACCATCTCGAACGGCACGTCGCGGCCGTCTTCCTGCATCCGCGTCCGTGCCGCGGCCAGCCGCGCCTCGCAGTGACCGGGCTGCGACTCGTCCGGCTTGCGATACAGGTCGTCGGCATTGGCGTGCAGGATGAGGGTCGTCGCGTACGGGTAGTACAGGCTGTTCTTCGACGCGTCGCGGTAGGCGCCGTGCATGAAGCAGCCCGGATAGAACGCCACCGCGGCGGCGTAGCGCGGCCGCGGATAGGCGGTGTCGCTGGCTGCATCGCGGGCCGGCAGGTGCTCGCCGTCGGCATGACCGTGGAACATGCCGGCCAGCGTCGTGATGCCGCCGTCGGAGTGGCCGAACATGTAGAAGCGGGCCGGATCGACCGACGCCGCGGCGACGCCGACCGCGTCGCGCAACTGCTGCGCGAACGCCGCCGACGCCAGGTGATCGGCGGCGAAATTGACGTCCCAGGCGCGCTGCGGCGCATTCGACACGCACGGGTCGCCGCACTCGGTCGCGGTGATCAGCGCCTCGCCGGGCAGCCGGTACGAACGGTCGTCGGCGAACCCGCCGCTGGCCAGCTCGTCGTCGGTGCACGGCCCGGAACGAACCCGGCTGCCGCTCGTCGTGTGGCAATCGATCAGCTCGTCATCGCGGACGAAGCCGCGGGTCGTGTAGCCGTCGACGAACGCGGTCACGTAGCCGAGCCGCGCCAGCAGCGTCGACCACTTGCGGGAGATCTCGCTCAGCTCGCCGGCCGCCAGTCGCGACAGCTTGCCGTACGGCCCGCCGCTGCCGTGGTTCATGACCACCAGCGGCATGTCCGCCGACGCCGCCGCCGGCACCGTGACGTGGATCCGGATCGTGCGGCCGTGCGGGAAGCCGGTCGACGGATTTTCCAGCTCGGTGATCGAGCCGAACTCGGTCGTGAAGCGGATCGGCGTGGCCAGGGCCACCGATCCGGCGAGCGCGCAGAGCGTCGCAAGCAGCAGGCGCGGAATGGGGTTCGCGGTCATCGATGGAAAGGTCCGGTAGTGACGGGCTTTGGGCACGGTCGGCATGCGCCAGGTGCAGCGCCGGCCCACGCGGCGCGGCAAGCGGCAGCTACGAGATCCGGCGACGGAGTCCGCCAGATCGCATGGCGGTCGTCCTCCTGACTCGGTCGCGACGCCGGCATCCGTGGCCGATCGCGCAGCCAGCGACCTGGGCGAAGTCTCGATGCGCGCCGCCGGCCGGTCATGACGGCCGCGTGACCGCTGCCGACCCTGCCGTGACCGGTTCATGACCCACCGTAAAATTGCCGTCGGGGCAGCCGGATGGCCGAGATTGCCGGGGTGAAACCGGCACCATCCGGGCTCGCGCCCGGCGCGCGGATCAGCCGCTGCTGCGCACCGCAGCGCCGCTCAGGCGGTCGCGATCATCTTGGCGCCGGCCACCAGCAGCACCAGCGAAAGCAGCCGCTTGATCGCGGGATTGCCGAGCCGGCGGCTGCCGACCTCGGCGCCGATCAGGCCGCCGCCGAGTACCGCCACCGCCCACAGCGGCCATTGCGGATGCCAGACCGGGCCGCTGGCCATCACGCCGAGCAGACCGGCGATCGAGTTGACCAGGATGTAGGCCGCGGCGATGCCGGAGATCGCCCGCACCGGCGCCCAGCGCAGGAACAGCAGCAGTGGGCTCAGGAAGATGCCGCCGCCTACCCCGGTCAGCCCGGACAGGAACCCGAGCGCACCGCCGGCCACCACCAGCACCGGCAGCGACACCGGCCGCAGTGCCGTGTCGTGCTCCGCGGTCGCGGTGCGGATCGACCGCCACGCCGCGTACAGCAGCACGACGCCGACCACCGGCTTGTAGAAATGCGCCGGCAGCGCCAGCCTTCCGCCGAGGTAGGCCAGCGGAATCGACAACACGATCAGCGGCAGGAACAGCCGCCACGAAAACGCCCCGACCCGATAGAACCGCAGCGTCGCCACCAGCGCGACCACGATGTTCAACGCCAGCGCAGTCGGCTTCATCGTCGCCGGCGCGACACCGATCAGCGCCATCACCGCCAGGTAGCCCGACGCCCCCGCATGTCCGACCGACGCATACAGCAGCGCCGCAACGAAGAACAACCCGGCCAGCAGCAACTCGACGACGTGCAACTCCATCCGGCAAACCCTGTGCGTGGGGCAAACGACATGCCGGACCGGCCACGGCAAGCAGGCGGCGACTGCAGCCTGGCAGCGACGGATTGTAGTACGGGGGCGAGCGGGAGCCCCGGCGGGCTTGCTGCACCGAACGGCTGACACGCATGTCCGGATCTCCTGACAGACAACCGCCGCGCACGGTGCTTCAATTCCCGCGGCGGTAGCGCTACGGCGATTCGCAGTGCGGCGAGAATGCGGCTGCTTTCGACCCATTGCGGCCGTTTGAGCTCGAGCGGCCGCGTGCACAGTTTCGCTATGGTTAGCCAGCAATCGCCTCGACGGGCTCCTCTGACTTGGTCGGGTAGCTGAGAAGGTAGACCCGTTTCGGTCAGTCGAAGTCGCTTGCGCCAAGGCAGTGCGGTCATTCGACCATGTTCGATGGCGCGCGATCTGACGATGCCTTGCGGGGCCGCAGGAGCGAACCGCTGATGACCCCGAACACTCGGAGTGGACTCCACAGCTGCGTTTACTCAGAACTGAGGGGCGCATCGAACCTCTGCCTCCTCAGCCAATCATCTGGCATCCCAATCAGCCGCTTTTTATCCATTTGCGCTGCAATCAGTGCATTCTTGTGCACAGTAAAGTCAGCCGAGCTCAAGTCGCCATGAAGCATGGTTCCTTCAATATGGAAAAGCAGCTCGCACGCTTTTCTAAGGCCAGCTCCGAAGCCGGCTAGGCCTTGATCAGCCCCAGAGCGCATCACCTCACGATAGGCTGTCAAGCCAAATATCTGAAATATAACCATTCGATGAAATGCTTTGGGGTGTATTCGTCGACTTTGATCGTCTGGCTCGCCGCGGCCAATTAGCATAAACAAGGGCAGAAAGATTAGCGCTAAATCCTGCATCAACAGCCTGCCCGACTCTTTCGAGTGATAGATTGCGTCCCAACTCCCCAGAGCAGATTGCTGACCAACTGCCCCGAAGAACATTCTCGCAGCACGGATATCAGCGTCCACTTCCATTGACTCCCTAAGAAGACGTTCGTCAGTAGAAAGCGTTCTAGTGCCAGCAGCCTCTAGTTCGATGAAATCTTTGATTGATAGGTGATTGAGATGACCACAGAGATAGTGGGATACCTCGTGATGGATGATCCACAAGCTCCACAGTTGATGAAATATGCGCGACGGATCGGTTTTAGGCCATGCTCGGCAAATGGATAATGAATCTCTATAAGGAGTATCTTCAAGCATGAATTGCACCGCCTCATCCGCCCACAGGAAAAAACCTTCAGGGAAGTCGATTTTGAGGGATTTGTGTTTGCTTAGGTGAATGCTTGGGGAGAATCGATTGGTCGGAGAGCACACAAACGTTAATCCACCGTGCTTTGTCCCAAGCAGCGCCCGCAGTTGGTTATCTTGCAAGGTGACTGCACGTTTTATCTCAGTCTCCAGCCCGTTCCAGAACTCAGCGGTGCGTTCTTGCATGGTTTTGGAAAGTTCTTATTTGCATAGTGATCGGGAACCCGTTCCGAATTAAGCCAACTAGTGGGAAAGCGCTTGAACAGCGTGTCAGTGAAACCTGCCCCAGCATATGCTGAACTGCCCTGGCTTTCGTGGAGGCTGCTCACTTGGAGCTGTGCTGCCACCAAGGCGCCATCAATAGCTAGTGCCAGACTCCAACATTCCTGCTCGCCAAAGATCGCTTTCGGCGGCAAGTCCCTGCCACAAGCGAACGTCTGAAACTGGCCGACTGCAGCCGCTGCCCCGAGGACAGCGCCGTTCGCCACCCGGTAGGTGACGAATCCAGCAGGCACGTTTCAAGGGCTTTCGTTCGTGAACAGCACGGTGGTGTGGTCGTGCGAACTGAACAACATCGCACCGGCGACGCGGCTGCAGACGCTGACCGCAACGACGGCCACAAATGATCACAGGCACCGACCGCGACCTCGCAGCAGCGAGCGCGGCAGACCAGGTCATTGATCAAGGATGGCGCGCCCGGAGGGATTCGAACCCCCGACCAACGGCTTCGGAAGCCGCTACTCTATCCAGCTGAGCTACGGGCGCGCGGATGGCACGGCATCGCGTCGGATGCGGTGCGGGCACCCGGGGACGGGTGCGGCCGCGGATTATGGCACCGTTCGGGCCGCAGTGCGAGCCGGGCGTGCGGGACTGTCGGCGGGCGCTGCCGCGGCGGGTCGAAGCGGTTAAGCTGGCGTTTCACTGCACGGCCCGCTGTCCCGCATGGATCGAGCTTTTGTCGCCAGCCTGATGCAACACCCGATCCGTCGGGCGCTGGTGGTGCTGGATTGCGACGGCAACTGGGTCGACGCCAACGAGCGCGCCCGCGAGCTGCTCGGCGGTGAGTTGCTCGCGGCGGTGCGGCCGCGGCTGCAACTGGCGTTCGTGCAGATCGTCGCCCATCCGGACCGGGTGGTCCGCTGGCAGCAGTTCAGCCTGCACGGCGAGCTCGAGTGCACGCTGGTGCCGGCGCTCGGCGGCGACGGCGCGGTGCAGGGCTTCACGTTCAGTCTGTTCCAGCCGGAGCCGGCGTCGAGCGATCCGCAGCCGGACGATGCGCGCTGGCGCTACGCATTGCAGGGCACCGACGACGGGCTGTGGGACTGGGATCTGCCCAGCGACCGGGTCCACTATTCGCAGCGCTGGCGAGCGATGCTCGGGCTGTCCGAGGTCGCGCTCGGCGACGGCCGTGACGAGTTCACGTCGCGGCTGCATCCCGACGATGCGGCGATGGTCGGGGCCGGGATTCGCGACCTGCTGGAAGGGCGTACCGCGCACTACCGTGGCGAGTACCGGTTGCGGCATGCCGACGGCCACTGGATCTGGGTGCTGACGCGCGGCCAGGTGATTGGCTGGAGCCCGGAAGGCGCACCGCTGCGCGCGATCGGCAGCAACGTCGACATCACCCGGTTCAAGACGCTGGAAGCGCAGTTGCGCGAGCGCGAGTCGTTGCTCGAGCAGGCCCAGGCGCTCGGCCAGATGGGCATCCTGAGCTGGGAGCCGATCGAGCGCCGGCTGTGGATTTCCGACGGCTTCCGGCGGGTGGTTGGACGTGACGAGATTCCTGCGCCCGGCGGGCTGGAGGGCCTCGCCTCGATGCTGACCGAGGCGTCGGCACGGCAACTGCGCGATGCCGCGAGCGAACTGCGCGCACACGGCCACACGCCGGAGCTGGAACTCGAACTGCAGCACCCGGACGGCAGCATCCGCGCGATCTCGGCCCGTGCCGAGGCGCTGCGCGCGCCCGACGGCCGGATGGAGCGGCTGCTCGGAGTGGTGCAGGACATCACCCGCCGACGCGCTGCCGAGGAAGCGTTGCTGCGGCGCGGGCAGATGCTCGATCGGATCGCGCAGGTCGGCCGGATCGGCGGCTGGGAGCTGAACCTGCTGACCGGCGAGCTGCACTGGACCGACGAGAACTATCGCATCCACGGCCTGCCGGTCGGCTCGCCGATATCGCTCGAGTCGACCCGCCACATGTACGACGGCCGTTCGCGCGAGGTGTTCGAAGCTTCTCTGGCGCGCGTGCTGAGCGGCGAGCGCGACGATGACGTGATCGAGGTGCAGTTCATCACGCCGGACGAGAATCGCGTCTGGCTGCAGATCACCGGCCGGGTCGAATGGCGCGACAGCCAGGCGATCCGGGTCACCGGCACCACCCGCGACATCACCGAGGAGCGCGAGGCGAGCGAGCGGATCGAGCAGCTCGCCCACTTCGACAGCCTGACCGGGCTGCCGAACCGCTTCCAGTTCCGCGAGCTGGCCACCGCCGCGATCGCCACGGCAAGGCGCAGCAACGCGGTGCTGGCGCTGCTGTTCGTCGACCTCGACCGGTTCAAGAACGTCAACGATTCACTCGGCCACGAGGCCGGCGATCAGTTGCTGCTCGACGTGGCCGGCCGGATCCGCGCCTGCGTACGCACCGGCGACGTGGTCGCGCGGCACGGCGGCGACGAATTTCTCGTGTTGCTGCGCGAGCTGAAGCGGCCCGACGATGCCGGCCGCGTGGCACGCAAGCTGATCGCATCGATCGGCCAGCCGGTCGCGCTCGGCGAGGCGACGGTGAAGGTCGGCGCCAGCATCGGCATCGCGCTGCTCAACGACAGCAACACCAATCTGGAATCGCTGCTGCGCGCCGCCGACACCGCGATGTACGCGGCCAAGGAACAGGGTCGCAACGGTGTCCAGTTCTACAACGACAGCTTCTACGCGCGCGTGCAGCGCAAGCTGACGCTGGAACAGGAGCTGCGGCAGGCGCTCGGCCGCAACGAGCTGACGCTGGTCTACCAGCCGACCGTCAGCCTGCGCGACGGTCGCGTGCGCGGCATCGAGACGCTGCTGCGCTGGAAATCGCCCGATGGCGAGCTGCGCTCGCCGGCGGAATTCATTCCGATCGCCGAGGACACCGGCGAGATCGTGCCGATCGGGCTGTGGGTACTGAAGCAGGCCTGTCGGCAGGCTCGCGAGTGGGACCGTTCCAACATCCGCTTCGAGCGGATCGCGGTCAACGTGTCGGCGATCCAGTTGCGCGATCCGGAGTTCGGCGCGCAGGTCATCGAGGCCTGCGAAGCGGCCGACTGGCCGCCGGAACGGCTCGAACTGGAGTTGACCGAGTCGGCGCTGATGCGCGATTCGGATACGTTGCGGCGGGCGTTCGCGCTGTTCGAGACGCACGGCGTGTCGCTGTCGGTGGACGACTTCGGCACCGGCTTCTCGAACCTGCACTATCTGCATCGGTTCCCGGTGCAGCATCTGAAGATCGACCGCAGTTTCGTGCTGTCGCTGCTGTCCGACCCGCAGGTCGAGCGACTGTCGGAAGCGATCGTCGGGCTCGGCCACGCGCTGCGGCTGAAGGTGATCGGCGAAGGCGTCGAGACCGAAGAAGCGGCCGCCAGGCTGCGCGAACTGCGCTGCGACGAAGCACAGGGCTACCTGTTCACCCGTCCGCTGCCAGCCGACCAACTGGCCGACTGGATCCGCAAGCGCGGGCGCTGACGCGGTAGAAAGATTCCGCGGCCCGAAGCGCGTCCGTTACGGCAGGCAAGAACCGCTCGCCACAGTCGAATTCTGGAGGCACTGAGCCGCTGGCGGCTCGGAATTCACGTACGGCGTTGTTCCCATGCCCGATTTCATGGCCGTCTGACTCTTGCTGCAGCCTCGACGCGGCCCGCCTGCATCGGTGGCAGTTGCAGGATGCCGCGCTGATCGCTGCGGCGCGTTCAGCGCGCCGCCATCGCGGCCTCGATCTCGTCGATCGACTTCGGCACGCCGGCCGACAGCACGTCGGCGCCGTCGGCGGTGACCAGCACGTCGTCCTCGATCCGGATGCCGATGCCCTGCCAGCGGGCCGGGACGCCGCGGGTGCCGGGCGGGAAGTACAGACCGGGTTCGACGGTCAGCACCATGCCGGGTTCGAGTTGGCGGTAGTGGCCGTCGATCCGGTAGTCGCCGACGTCGTGCACGTCGAGGCCGAGCCAGTGCCCGGTCTTGTGCATGTAGAAGCGACGGTAGCGCTGTTCCTTCAGGCATTCGCGCAGGCTGCCCTTGAGCAGGCCGAGCTGCAGCAGGCCTTCGGTCAGCACTTCGACTGCCGCCTCGTGTGGCGCGATCCACGACGCGCCCGGCCGCACGGCGTCGATCGCGGCCTGCTGTGCGTGCAGCACCAGCTCGTACACCGCGCGCTGTGCCGGGTTGTAGCGGCCGTTGACCGGCAGCGTGCGGGTGATGTCGGACGCATAGCCGTGGCATTCGGCGCCGGCATCGATCAGCAGCAGGTCGCCATCCTCGAGCCGGGCGTCGTTGGTCCGGTAGTGCAGCACGCAGGCATTGCGGCCGCCGCCGATGATCGGTTCGTAGGCCGGCACCGCGTTGCGGCGACGGAACGCGTGCAGCAGTTCGGCCTCGATCTCGTATTCGTACAGCCCCGGCCGCAGCACCTGCATCGCGCGCCGATGGCCGTCGCCGCCGATCGCGGCAGCCAGCCGCATCAGCCGGACCTCGTCGCGGCTCTTGTACAGCCGCAGGTCGTGCAGCAGGTGGCCGAGGGCGAGGAATTCGTGCGGCGGATGCGCGCCCTGCTTGATCTGCTCGCGGACGCGGTTGACCCAGCCGATCAGCTTGAGATCGAACTCGGCGTCGCGTCCGAAGTGGTAATAGACCTTGCTGTGGCCTTCGATCAGGCCGGGCAGGATGTCGTCAAGGTCGGCGATCGGGTAGGCATCGTCGACGCCGTAGCGCTCGACCGCGCCCTCTGGACCGGCCCGCGGGCCATCCCAGGCTTCGCGCTCGGCGTCGCGTTCGCGGCAGAACAGCAGCGACTCGCCGTGCTTGCGGCCGGGAATCAGCACCAGCACCGCGTCGGGCTCGCCGAATCCGGTCAGATACCAGAAGTCGCTGTCCTGCCGGAACGGGTAGTGGCTGTCGTTGCTGCGGATCTTCTCGGTCGCCGCCGGCAGGATCAGGATGCTGCCGTCACCGGCCATCTTCATCAGTTGCCGGCGCCGGCGTGCGTGCTCGGCAGCCTTGATGCCGACGGCGGCGGACGCGCCGCGTGCATCGGATTTCGCTGCGCGGGCCGAACCTGGCCGCGACGGAGTGACCGCATCGTGTTTCACGGCGTTCTCCTGGTCGGCACTGCGATCGGAGGACGACGCCCCGGATCGCAAGCGCTGCGATCGGCGAGGTCGCGGTTCAATGCACGCGCCCCGAGTCTCCGCGCCGGTTGCAGTCGCCGTGCAGCAGCAGTGCGGCGACGCGCACGAACTCGGCGACTTCGGCCAGCGACTCCTCGTCGGCGTCAGGATCTTCGTAGCTCAGCGCCGATCCGGCGATCCGGCCGAGATCGTCGAGCGCTTCGGCGGCGTCCGGCGACAGCGGCGGGTGCTCACCGCTGGCGAGACCGAAGCCGCCGAGAAAGCCGCGGCACCAGGCCAGCAGCGCATCGGCGCGTTCGGCCAGCGGGCGTTCGTCGTCGGGCAGCAGCAGGTCGAAACCGAGCTCGTCGTCGTCGAGCTGTGCGCGACTGGCGGCGAACAACTGTTCCAGCGCGCTGTCCGCGGCCGGTGCGCCATCGACGCCGCCTTCCAGCGCGAGCCGCTGCAACCAGTCATTGCTCTGTGGCCGGCCGCCACCGCTGATGAAGCCGCACAGCGCACCGTGCAGCTCGCCGGCATCGATGCCGAGCTGCAGTCGCGTCAGTTCGGCGGCCACTTCGCTGTAGTACGGCAGATTGTCGTCGGCCATGGGTGCCTCACGTGGTGATCCGGGCATTGTAGTCCGCTGCACCGGCCGGATCGCGGCAGCAACGTGATCGCCATCACGGCGCGCGCTGCCCGGCGATCAAAGAGCACACCGGGCTGGTCGGGGGCGCGCTTGTTGCGGTCGGCTGCACGCGCCTACACTCCGAGCCGGATCTATGCTCTGGAACCCGATGCGCCCGGCGCCTGCAGCGTGTTCGCCGATTGCCGCCTGGTCGCCGTGCCGGTGGGCCGCGCTCGCGGTTGCGGCCCTGCTGTGCCTGGTCGGCACCGGTGAGGCGGCGCAACGCAGCCACTACTTCGAGACGATCGGCAGCGCCGACGGCCTGGCGCAGAACACCGTGCATGCGCTCCTGCGCGATCCGCGCGGCTTCGTCTGGGTCGCGACGCAGGGCGGCCTGCATCGCTACGACGGCTATGGTTTCACGCTGTTCCAGCACGATCCGACCGACACCGGCAGCTTGCCGGAAAACTTCCTGACCGCGCTGGCGCCGGGTGGCGATGGCTGGATCTGGGTCGGCACCAACAGCAATTTCGTCGCCGCGCTCGATCTGGCCAGCGGCCGGGCCGTGCGCCATCCGGGCACGCTGCCGGTCGGCGCCGATCCGGAGCGCAACCATGTGGTCGCGCTGCAGCCGTCCGCCGATGGCGGGCTGTGGATCACGACCGGCGCCAGCATCGAGCACTACGACCCGCAGTCGCAGCAGCGCGAGCTGGTGCTGGCGCTCGATCGGGTGGTCCGCAACGACCGCCGCGGCGTGCCGAACCTGGCCGAGATGGCGTTCGATCGCGACGGCCGGCTGTGGGTGGCCGCGGCCAGCGGTCTGATCATGATCGACCCGACGACCCGGGTCGCAACTGCCGTCGGCCCGCGCGCCGCGGCATTCGGGCTGCATCGTGACGAGCGGCAGCGGTTGTGGGCCGGCACCGAGCACGGCCTGTTCGAGATCGACGGCGAGCAGTTGCGGTCGGTCGGCGCCGGCGGCGGTGCGCCGATCGGGCCGGTCTGGCGGCTGACCAGCGACCGCCGCGGCCGGCTGTGGCTGGCGTTGCTCGGCGGCGGGCTGCTGCGCTACGACCCGGCCAGCGGCGACACGCTGCCGCTGCAGTACGAGCCGGATCTGCCGCACAGCCTGCCGGAAGCGACCGTGCTGACACTGATGGTCGATCCGAGCGGCCTGCTCTGGCTCGGCGGCGAGTCGCGCGGCCTCGCCACCACCCACGCCGACGGCGCGCATTTTCCGCTGCTGCTCGACACCCGTCGCGACGTCGAAACCGAATCGGGCAACAACGTCCGTGCGATCGTGCAGGACGCCGACGGCCATCTGTGGCTCGGCACCGATGCCAACGGGCTCAAGCACGTCGATCTCGTCAACGGCCGCTTCGAGAACCGGATCCTGGCGCTGAATCGCGCGCTGAACCACCCGCCGGCGGCGCGCGGCATCCGCATCCTCGGCATCGAGAACGGCGAGCAGGGCCGGCTGTGGATCGGCACCGACCACGGCGTGTTCGATTACGACCCGGACAGCGATCGCGCGCGGCTGGTGTCGGAGCCGGCGGTGCGGGCCGGGCTGGTGCCCGACAGCCATTTCCGCTTCATCCGCCGCGCGTTCGACGGCAGCCTGTGGATCGGCACCTACAGCGCCGGACTGGCGCGTTACTGGCCGAAGACCGGCGAGTGGCGGATGTACAGCCACGACCCGGCCGATCCGCAGTCGATCGGCCACGGTCTGATCAACTGCGTGCTGGAGGAACAGGGCGGCCGGCTGTGGGTCGGCACGTTGAACGGGCTGAGCCTGATCGACGTCGCCAGCGGCCGGACCCGCCGCTACACGCACGACCCGAACGATCCGCAGTCGCTGTCAGGCAACCTGGTCCGCGCGATCCACCAGGGTTCCGACGGCCGGCTGTGGGTCGCCACCCACAGCGGCCTGAACGAACTGGTCGAGGAAACCGCCGACGGCCGGCTGCGGTTCCGCCGGCACGGCAGCGACCAGGGCCTGCCGAGCAACACGATCTACGGCATTCGCGAGGATCGCCGCGGCAACCTGTGGCTGTCGACCAATCTCGGCCTCGCCCGGCTCAATCCGCACAGCGGTGCGGTCCGCGCGTTCGGGCTGCGCGACGGGCTGCAGGATCTCGAGTTCAACGGCGGCGCCAACTTCGAGCTGGCCGACGGCCGGCTGGCGTTCGGCGGCATCCGCGGCATCAACGTGTTCGATCCGTCGACGATCGAGGACAGCCGCTTCGAACCGCCGGTCGTGCTGACCCGGGTGCGGATCGGCGCCAACGCTGCGCGCACCGTGCTGGCGCCGCCGCCAATGATCGAATGGCCGCAGGACCAGCACGTGCTGCGGCTGAACTTCGCCGCGCTCGACTACACGGCGCCGCGGCAGAACCGCTTCCGCTACCGGATCGAAGGCTTCGACCACGAGTGGATCGACGGCGGCACGTCGCCGGAGGCGACCTACACCAACCTCGATCCGGGCAACTACCGCCTGCGGGTGCAGGCGACCAATCACGACGGCATCTGGAGTTCGCACGAGATCGACCTGCCGATGACCGTGATCGCGCCGTGGTGGAACAGCCCGGCGGCGCGCGCGCTGTACCTGCTGACCGGGGTCGCCGCACTGCTGCTGTTCGTGCTGGCGCAACAACGCCGGCGTGCCAGCGAGCAGCGTTTCGTGCAGCAGATCCAGGAGCGCGAGGAACGGCTCAAGCTGGCGCTGTGGGGCTCCGGCGACGAGTTCTGGGACTGGGATGTCCAGCACAACACGATCTACCGGGTGGGCGCCGACCAGTTGCTCGGCCTGAGCACCGACCAGCAACTGTCGACCGACGACTGGCGCAACCGCTCGCTGCATCCGGACGACCTGCCGCGGGTGCAGGCGGTCATGCAGGCGCACATCACCGGCCAGACCGATGCGTTCGACTCCGAACACCGGCTGCGCAACGCAGCCGGTGAATGGATCTGGGTCCGCTCGCGCGGCAAGGTCGTCGAACGCGACACAGCCGGCAATCCGCTGCGCATCGCCGGCACCGCCCGCGACATCACGCTGACCCGGCGCGCCGAACGCGAACGCCGGATCGCGATCGAGGTGCTGCGCAGCATGGGCGAAGCGGTCGGCGTGATCGATCTCGATTTCCGCTTCGTGTCGGTCAACCCGGCGTTTTCGCGGATCACCGGCTACAGCGAGGACGAGGTCCGCGGCCGCCCGAGCGACCTGCTCGACAGCGCCCAGCACAGCGCCGACTTCTACCAGCGGCTGCGCCGGACCGCGCAGCAGCTCGGCCACTGGAAGGGCGAGATCTGGCAGAAGCGCAAGGATGGCGAGGAATTCCTCGGCTGGATCGAGCTGTCGGAAGTGCGCGACGAGCGCGGCGAACGGACCCACTACGTCGCCGTCGTGACCGACATCACCGACAAGAAGCGCGCCGAGCAGGAGCTGCTGTACCTCGCCAACTACGACACGCTGACCGGCCTGCCGAACCGCGCGCTGCTGGCCGAACGGCTGGCCCGCGCGGTGGTCCGCGCGCGGCGCCAGGACTGCCGGGTCGCGGTGCTGTTCCTCGATCTCGACCGCTTCAAGGACATCAACGATTCGCTCGGCCATGCCGCCGGCGACCGGCTGCTGAAGGCGGCCGCGGCGCGGCTGCTCGCGACCGTGCGCGAAACCGACACGGTCGCCCGGCTCGGCGGCGACGAATTCACCGTCGTGCTCGAGGACCTGACCGATCCGCTCGGCGCCGAGGACATGGCGGCCCGGATCGTCGCCGCGTTCGCCGAGCCGCTCGACCTCGACGGACGCAGCGAGACGGTGATCTCGCCGTCGATCGGCATCGCGCTGTACCCGGACCACGGCCAGGTTCCGACCGACCTGCTGAAGTTCGCCGACACCGCGATGTACGAGGCCAAGGGCCGCGGCCGCAACACCTGGCAGTTGTACAGCGAGGCGATGGATGCCGAGACCCGGCGTCGCGCGAACGTGCTGGCGGCGCTGCGTCGCGCGCTCGATCGCGGCGAGTTGCGGCTGGTGTTCCAGCCGAAGGTGTCACTGGCGCAGCGGCGGGTCACCGGCGTCGAGGCGCTGCTGCGCTGGAACAGCGCCGAACTCGGCGAGATCTCGCCGGCCTATTTCATCCCGCTCGCGGAAGAGACCGGCCTGATCCTGCCGATCGGCGAATGGGTGCTGCGGGAAGCGGCGCAGACGCTGCAGCAGTGGCGCACCGCCGGGCTGACCGAGGTGGCGATGGCGATCAACGTGTCGATGCTGCAGTTCCTGCGCTCACGGCTGGCCGAGCAGGTTGCGGCGATCGTCGCGGAAACCGGCGTGCCGGCCGCGCGGCTGGAGCTGGAAGTGACCGAGAGCATGGTCATGGCCAACGCCGAACAGGCGATCCGGGTCATGCGCGAGCTGAAGCAGATCGGTCTGACGCTGGCGATCGACGATTTCGGCACCGGCTACTCGTCGCTGGTCTACCTGAAACGGCTGCCGATCGACACGCTGAAGATCGACAAGGAATTCATCGGCGACCTGACCACCGATCCGGACGACGAGGCGATCACCGCAACGGTGATCACGATGGCGCATTCGCTCGGCCTGAACGTGGTCGCCGAAGGCGTCGAGAACGCCGAGCAATTGCAGTATCTGCGCGAGCACCGCTGCGACGAGATCCAGGGATTCCATCTGGCCCGGCCGATGGACGGCGCACACTGCCTGCAGTTCATCCGTGAATTCGACTACGCCGAGCGGCTGCAGCCGGCATCGGTCGCCGATCCTTCTTGACCGCCCGCCGAACCGCTTCGTATCGTCATCCGATGAAGACTTCTCCGCTGGTCGACGAATTCGAGCTGCTGCGCCGACGCGTCGAGCGGCTCGCCGAGCTGGTCGTCCGGCTGACCGACGAGAACCGCAGCCTGCGCCACAGCCAGGAGCAGTTGACCACCGAGCGCGCGGCACTGCTGTCGAAGAACGAGCAGGCCCGGTCGCGGGTCGAGGCGATGATCCAACGGCTGAAATCGCTGGAGCAGAACGCATGAGCGAGCCGGTCACGGTACGGCTGCTCGACCGCGAGTATCTGGTCGCCTGTCCGGACGACGAACGCGCCGGGCTGCTGGCGGCGGCGGAACTGCTCGACCGGCAGATGCGCACGGTCCGCAACGGCAACCGGATGGCCGGCCTGGACCGGATCGCGGTGCTGGCGGCGCTGAACATCGCCCACGAGCTGGCCCAGTTGCGGCGCAGCAGCGAGCATCGCGACAGCGAGATCGGCCGGGCGATCGGCGAACTGAACCAGCGGCTCGACCGGCTGCTCGCCGGCAGCGGCGGCTGAGCCGGCGCTGCCGCGAGCCGCGGTGGCTCAGTCGCCGAAGCCGTCGCGGAAGATCCGTTCCTGGCCGACCGTGCGCAGGAACGCGGCATTTTCATTGGCCGCATCGGCCTCGTCGACCGCGACGCCGGCGACCAGCAGCGCGTCGTTGGTCAGCACCGCCAGTGCCAGCGCCGCGTCGGCGCGATCGCTGAGCGGGTAGGCGGCGCGGCCACTGCCGTCGCCGAACGCAGCGTCGGGCTGGCCGTCGGCGCTCAACTGCACCACTGCGAAATCGTTGTTGTCGACGCCGTCGGCGGTGCCGGTCGCGTAGCCGGCGGCGACGATCCGGTCGTCGCCGTACAGGGCGAGCGCGGAAGGCTCGTCGTAATCGGTGACGTCGCTGAACTTGACCAGCGTGCGGCCATTGCTGCCGAAGCCGGCGTCGACCGCACCATTGGCGAGCCGGCGCTGGAACACGAAACCGCGGTCGCCGGCGCGGCCGGCCAGCACCAGCCGGCCGTTCGATTGCAGCCGCGCCGCATCGATCCGGACCATCCCGGTCCGCTGGCCGTCCTGCACGGTGTCGGTGATGTGCAGCACGCCGTCGCCGTCGAACGCCGGATCGGCGCTGCCGTCGGCCAGATAGCGGCGCACCAGCGCGCCCTTGCCGGCGGTCATGTAGCCGACCACGGTGATGCTGTCGTCGTCCGGAAGCGTGCCATCGGCGCGCTTGGCGATACCGGTCACCAGTTCGCCGGTCTGGAACAGCAGGCCCGGGCTCACCGCCAGACCGGCGTCGCCGAAACCCGGGTCGAGATCGCCGTTGGCGTCGAACCGCGCCAGCGCGAAGCGCGCGTACTTGAAACCGCAGCCGGTGCCGCCGCCGCTGCAGTCGAACTGGTAGCCGTTGCCGGCGACGACGATCCGGCCGTCGGACTGCAGTGCGAGGTCGACCGCCCAGTCGTGGGTGAACGCATCCGGCGCGACGTTGATGCGGACATAGCCGCGCCGGCCACCGACGCCGTCGGCCTCGCCGAAGCCGGTGTCGAGCTGGCCGTCGGCAGTGAAACGCACCAGCCCCCAGTCGGTATAGGCGCTGCCGTTGCCGAGCCGTCCGGCGACCAGCAGCTTGCCGTCGGCCTGGCGTGCGACCGCATGGCCGGTGTCGGAAATGCTGCCGGTGTCGACATGGGCGATGCCGCCGTCGCCGAACTCCGGGTCCAGCGTGCCGTCGGCGCGCAGCCGCAGCAGCGCGAGATCGGACGAACTGCCGCCGGCGGCGATCGCCAGCGCCCCGGTCGCGTATGCCGCACGGCCGTCGGCCAGCACGCCGTTGATGCGGTCGATGCTGCCGCCGGAATCGACGAACAGCAGGCCGCCGGTCGCAAAGCTCAGGTCGAGGTCGCCGCATGGGCAGCAGCCGCGGCCAGCGTGAGGGCCGCCAGCGCGGCGCAGGGAAGCGGGCGGAACGACATACGGTGTCCTCCAGGGGACGGGTGATGTCGTACGCGTAACGCTGTGCGCGCCCGATCCGTATCATCGGCCGCTGAACCGGGGCCAACGCAATGACCGACGCCAGCCAACTGACCCAGCTACTGCAGTCCTGGAGCCGCGGCGACGCGGCCGCCGGCGATGCGGTGCTGGCGCTGGTCTACGATCGGATCCGGCAACTGGCGGCACGCCGCCTGCACGGCGGCAGCGCCGCGCTGCAGCCGACCGAGCTGGCCCACGAGCTGGTGCTGAACCTGCTCGATGCCGACGTGCAGTGGCAGGACCGGGTGCACTTCTTCAAGACCGTCGCGGTCGCGATGCGCAACATCCTGAACGATCTCGGCCGCAAGCAGGCGGCAGTCCGGCGTGGCGGCGGCCAGTTGCGGGTCACGCTGCGCGCCGCCGAGGATGTCGGCGACGACCGCTCCGACGACGCCGAGGAGCTGCACGAGGCGCTGACCGCGCTGCGCGAACTGGATCCGCGCAAGGCCGACGTGATCGAGCTGGCCTATCTGGTCGGACTCGGCCTCGAAGAGGTCGCCGCAGTGCTCGACGTGTCGCTGGCGACGGTCAACCGCGACCTGCGCTTCGCCCGCGCCTGGATCCGGCAGCGGCTGGCCGATTGAACGCGGCCACGACATGAGCACGCCGAGCGACTGGCAGCGGCTGGAGTCACTGTTCGAGCACGGCGTGGCGCTGCCGGCGGCCGCGCGCGACGGCTGGCTCGACGGCCTGCAGCTCGAGCCGGCACTGCGGCAGCAGCTCGAACGGATGCTCGCCTGCGACCGCAGCGGCGCGACGATCGGCGAGCGGCTCGGCGCGGCACTGGCCGGCGCCGCGCAGGCACCGATGCTCGGCGACCGGCTCGGCCCGTGGCGGTTGCTGGAACCGATCGGCAGCGGCGGCATGGGCAGCGTGTTCCTGGTCGAACGGGTCGACGGCGGGTTCAGCCAGCAGGCGGCTCTGAAACTGATCCGCGGCATCGCAACCGGCGAGGCGATTCGCCGGCTGCGGCGCGAACGGCAGTTGCTCGCCAGCCTCGACCACCCGGGCATCGCCCGGCTGCTCGATGGCGGCGAGACCACGCAGGGCCAGCCCTACCTGGTGCTCGAATACGTCCGCGGCGAGCCGATCACCCGCGCCGCCGCACGGCGCCGGCTGACGCTGCGCGAACGCATCGCGCTGCTGCGCGAAGTCGCACTGGCGGTCCATCACGCGCACCGGCAACTGATCATCCACCGCGACATCAAGCCGGCCAACGTGCTGCTGCGCGAGGACGGCCGGCCGGTGCTGCTCGATTTCGGCATCGCCACGCTGCTGGCCGCCGATCCGGCCGAGCACACCGGAACGATGCCGTATTTCACGCCGGCCTATGCCAGTCCCGAGCAGCGCGCCGGCCGACCGGTCGGCACCGCGACCGACATCTACGCGCTCGGTCTGCTGCTGACCGAACTGATCACCGACCAGCCGCCGACGCTCGACGACGACGGCCGGCCGCGGCCGCCGAGCGAGCGGGTTCCGCGGGCGCGCCGCGGCGCGTTGCGCGGCGACCTCGACCGGATCGTCGCCCGGGCCTGCGCGGTCGAGCCGGAACGGCGCTATCCGTCGGCCGAAGCGCTGGCCGACGACCTCGAACGGCATCTCGACGCCCGGCCGATCCGCGCCGCGCCGGACAGCCGCTGGTACGTGGCCGGCAAGTTCGTCCGCCGGCATCCGGTCGGCGTCGCGGCCGGACTGGCGGCGGCGCTGCTGCTGGCGCTGTCCGGCGGGCGGATCGTCGACGAGCGCAACCGCGCGCTGGCCGCCGAGGCCCGCGCGCTGGCCGAATCGCAGGCGGCCGCGGCAGCGACCGACTTTCTGGTCGAGCTGTTCCGCGAGGCGGACCCGCATGCCGGCGGTGGCCGCAGCCTGTCGCCGCTCGAGCTGATCGAGCACGGCGTCGAACGGCTGGCGCCGTTGCCGGCGCCGCAGCGGGCCCGGCTCGCCGGCACGCTCGGCGACATCTTCTTCAATCTCGGCGAGCCGACCCGCGCCGCCGCCGTGCTCGATGACGCGATCACCGCCGCGCGCAGCAGCGGCGCCGCCCCGGCCGAGCTGGCCGGCTATCTCGGCAGGCGCGGCCTGGCGCTGTACGAGGCGGCCGACTACCTGCCGGCCGAGGCCGTGCTGGTCGAAGCGGTGGCGCTGGCCCGGCAGGCTGGCGACCGCGACCTGCTGTCCCGGCGACTCGGCGAGCTCGGCATGGTGCAGGCCGGCCAGCGCCGCTTCGAGGCCGCCGAGCCGAACCTGCAGGAGGCGATCGCGCTGTCCGAGGCACTGCACGGCCCGGACCATGCCGAGACCGCCCGCCTGCAGACACTGCTGGCCGAGATGCTGCACCTCGCCCGGCGCCTCGACGAGGCGGACCGGTTGATGGAACACGCGATCGTCGTGTTGCGGGCGGCGCTGCCGGCCGACGACCCGCACCTGCTGGTCTCGCTGCTGCGGCACGCCTTCCTGGCGCTCGAGCTGCGCCGGTTCGAGCAGGCCGAACGCGTGATGCTCGAGGTCCTGGCGATCCGCGAGCGACTGTTCGGCGCCCACAGCGCCCGGCTCGGCACGGTGCACAGCGGGCTCGGCAAGCTGTATCACCTGCAGGGCCGGACTGCCGATGCCGCGCGACATTTCGGCCATGCGCTCGAGATCAGCGAGCGGCTGGCCGCCCCGGGCGACATCGACCTCGCGCTGATGCGGCAGAACCTGGCCGCGATGTACATCGACATGGGCGACTACCCGGCGGCCGAGACGCTGCTGCGCGCTGCGGTCGCCGCGCTCGATGCCCATCCGGGCGGCGCCGCCAGCTACGTCGACGGACTGCGCCAGCAACTGGCCCGGCTGCTGCTGCTGACCGGCCCGGCCGAGGAAGCGCGCACGCTGGTCGAACGCCCGCTGGCGGACGGCCAGGGCGCCGAGATCGCAGCGATGCAGGTCCGCCAGTTCGCCCAGCGCGCCGAATGGCACCGCCGCTACGGCTCGCCGCAGACCGCGCTCGAATGGATCGAGCGCGCCGAGGCGGCACTGCCGGCCAGCAGTGACGGCGAGATCGGCTTCCGGCAGATCACCAACCTGCAGACGCGCGGCCTGATCGAGCATGCGCTGGGCCGCCACGCCGCCGCGCAGCGCTCACTCGACCGCGTGCTCGAGCAGATGACGCGACTGCGCGGCGAGGCCTACATCGGTCGCGCCGGCGTGCTGCTGGCGCTGGCCGCGATCGCGCTCGACCAGCACGAGCCGGAACGCGTGCGAGCGCAGCTCGACGAATCCGAACGGGTCATGCGGCCGGTGCTGGTCGAGCATGCGCCGCAGTGGCAGGAACTGGCCGCGCTGCGGCAGCGCCTGGACGAGGCCCGTCAGTGAGCGGCCGCCGCCTGCCGCGCGGCTGGTTCGGCCTGCTCGGTTTGTTCGCGTGCTGGCTGCTGGCGGCCGGACTGGCCACCGCCGCCGAACCGGCGTTCGAGCTGCGCGGTGAATGGCGGCTGGCCGGCAGCGATGAGCCCGCCTGGCACTCGTTCGATCCGCAGCGGTTGACTCGGATCGTGCGCCAGCCGGCCGGTGCCGAGATCCGGCTGTGGCCGGCGCGCGGCCAATGGCCGACCGGGCCGATGCTGCTGGTGGTCGCCAAGCCGACCCTCGAACGACTGCAGTGGTTGCCGCCGGACGGCGCCGCGCCGGTCCGCGCCGACCTGCTGCAGGCCGACCGGGTCGGCTGGTACGGGCATGGCCGGATCGGCTTCGAACTGCGTCCGCCCCCGCGCCCCGGCGAGCCGCTGCGGCTGTTCGTCGAACCGCAGGACGGCATCAACGGCACGCTGGCTTTCGCGCTGCAGTCGCCGGTGGCATTCCTGGCCGCCGATGCCCGCTGGCTCGCGCTGGTCA
Source organism: Lysobacteraceae bacterium (assembly GCA_041687455.1). GTDB lineage: Bacteria > Pseudomonadota > Gammaproteobacteria > Xanthomonadales > Xanthomonadaceae > JAWLBY01. Next base: position 86,295 of record JAWLBY010000014.1, read on the forward strand.
CCGGCTGCCTGGCGCTGCTGGCCGGCATGGCGCTGATCGCGACCGTGTTCGGCCTGCGGCTGCGCGACCCGACTTTCCTGTATTACGCCGGCTACATACTCAGCTACGCGATGATCCAGGTGATCCAGACCGGCTACGTCGGCAGCCTGCTCGGCTGGGACTGGGTCACCGCCGCGCCACGCGCCTGGGGCCGGCTCGCGGTACTGGCATCGGTGGTGCTGGCGGTGCTGTTCCTGCAGCGGTTCGGTGCGCTGGCCACCTACCTGCCACGCAGCGCCCGGCTGCTTCGGCTGTACGCGTGGGCGATCGCGATCAATGCGCTACTCGGCTTCGTGCCGCTGGCGCCGCTGCAGGCGCTGAGCCGCGCGCTGCTCAATCCGTTGCTGATCCTCGGCGGGCCGTTGCTGCTCGCGATCAGCGTGCTGGCCTGGCGGCGCGGCTCGCGCTATGCCGGCGTATTCGCGATCGGCTGGACCCCGCTGCTGCTGCTGACCGTGCTCGGCAGCCTGCAGATGTACGGCGTGCTGGCCGAGTGGACCGGCAGCAACGAAGCGGCGCTGGTCGCGGCGGCATTCGAGGCGCTGGTACTGACCGCCGGCCTCGCCGACCGCGCGGCGACCGTGCGCCGCGACCGCGACATCGCCCGCGAGCTGGCCGACACCGATCCGCTGACCGGCGCACTGAACCGGCGCGCGATCGCCGACCGGCTGGCCGCGCTCGATGCGCAGGGCCCGGTCGCGCCGCTGGCGGTGCTGTTCTGCGACCTCGACCGCTTCAAGCACCTGAACGACACGCTCGGCCACGCCGAGGGCGACCGCGCGCTGCGGACGGTCGCCGACACGCTGCGCAGCGAATTGCGTCCGGAGCATCTGCTCGGCCGGTTCGGCGGCGAAGAATTCATCCTGCTGCTGCCGGGCGTCGATCTCGACAGCGCCCGCACGGTGGCCGAACGGCTGCGTGAGCGGATCGCCGCGGTCGGCTACCCGCCGCGGTTCGGCCCGCTGCCGCTGACGATCAGCATTGGCCTGACCGTCCGCGCCGACCGCGAGTCGCTCGAAGCGGCGCTGTCGCGCGCCGATGCGGCGGTCTATGCAGCCAAGCGCGCCGGCCGCAACTGCGTGCGGATCGCCGGTGTGGATCCGGCGCCGGGCGCCGCCGCGGACGAGCGGCTGCCGGCGACCGGATGAGCGCGCCGGGAGCGTGCCCGCGGCGCGGTGGCGCGCCTGCAGGAGTCGCTTCAGCGGCGCCCCGGCTCCGCAAAGCCAGCGCGACTGCGCGCGGCCGGATGCCGCTGCGTCGGGGTGTCTTGAATGCTTCTGCAGCGGCTTAACGCTTGCCGCGGTTCGCGCTGCTAGACTGCTCTCGCCGTCTTCTGCCGTGTTCGGCAGCGCACGCTTACATTTGCCTTGACCCTAAATAACGACTCCGGGAAAGCGATAGAACCGGCCAGCGTGCAAGTCCGCCACGAGCGGGAAGCCCAAGGTCGATTGAGCGATCCCACCTGATCCTCGGGATCAAGGTCGTTTCGTGCGCACCGACACGGCGGAGACGCGCTCCCCGCCCGCAGCAACCCCAGCCGAGTTTCGCCCATGTCCGAGCCGACGATCGCTTCCGCCGGCCCGCGCCGCCTGTTGCGCGATCGGCTGCGTGAACAGCGCCGGGCGCTGCCGGCCGCCGACCGGGTGCGCGCCGCGACCGGACTGGCGCGGACGCTGTCGACCTTGCCCGAATTGCCGCAGGCGCGGCGGGTCGCCGGCTATTGGGCGGTCGATGGTGAGTTGTCGCTGCATGTGCTGCTGGCCGGCGTGCTCGGCGATCGCTACTGCCTGCCCTGCATCCAGCCGGACCGCTCGTTGCGGTTCGCGCCGTGGTGGGTCGGCGAACCGCTGCAGCCGAACCGGTTCGGTATTCCGGAGCCGGCCGACGTCGAGCCGCTGGCGCCGGAGCAGCTCGATGTCGTCCTGCTGCCGCTGGTCGGTTTCGATCGCCGTGGCAACCGGCTCGGCAGCGGTGCCGGCTTCTACGACCGCAGCTTCGCGTTCCTGCGCGAGCAGCAGCGCCCGACCCGGCCGTTGCTGGTCGGCGTGGCGTATGCCTTCCAGGAAGTCGACGCGCTGCCGGTCGAACCGTGGGATGTGCCGCTCGATTACGTGGCGACCGGGCAGGAGCTGATCCGCTGCGGCTGAGGCCGGCTCGACGGCGCACCACAACTTCGATGCGGCGCCCTGCAGATACGCGAAGGCCGCCCGGAGGCGGCCTTCGCGAGCTGCATGGCCCACGGTCCGGTCAGGCGACGAACAGCGCCTTCATCTTGCGCAGCGCGTTGCCCTCGATCTGCCGGATCCGCTCGGCGCTGACGCCGTACTCGTCGGCCAGTTCCTGCAGCGTGGCCTTGTTGCCGTCGTCGAGCCAGCGGCGACGGATGATGTCGCGCGAACGATCGTCGAGCCGGGCCATGCCTTCGCGCAGCAGCTCGAGCTCGTCGTCGTCGGACGATGCGCGTTCGTAGGCTTCGGCCGGATCGGCCGCGTGTGCGTGCAGGTAGGCGGCCGGCGACGGCGGGGCGTCGTCGTCGGCATCGGACGGCAGGTCGAAGCCGACGTCGCGGCCGGACAGCCGCGATTCCATTTCCAGCACCTCGGCCACCGGCACGTTCAGGTCCTGCGCGACTGCCTGGACCTCCTCGTGGTTCATCCAGCCGAGCCGCCGCTTGCTCTTGCGCAGGTTGAAGAACAGCTTGCGCTGCGCCTTGGTGGTCGCCACCTTGACGATCCGCCAGTTGCGCAGGATGAACTCGTGCATTTCGGCACGCACCCAGTGCACCGCGAAGCTGACCAGCCGCACGCCGAGATCCGGGTTGAAGCGCTTGACCGCCTTCATCAGGCCGATGTTGCCTTCCTGGATCAGGTCGCCGATCTGCAGGCCGTAGCCGTTGTAGCCGCGCGCGACGTGGACGACGAAGCGCAGGTGGGCCAGCACCAGCGAGCGGGCGGCCTCGAGGTCTTCCTGGTCGAGGTAACGGCGCGCCAGCGCCTGTTCCTCTTCGACGCTCAGCACCGGAATCCGGTTGACCGTGGCGATGTACGAATCGAGCGAGCCGAGCGCGCTCGGAATCGGCAGGTTGTTCGTAACCAGGGCTTGCGACATGCGGTTCTCCATATGTTGAGCCCGGGCCTTGCGTGCCCGGGCCGCGGACCGTCCATCGGCTGGCCGTCCGCGCGAGTCTAGCACTCGACCACTGAGAGTGCTAAACGGCCGCTGAAGTTCCCCGAACCGCTTCGGCTGCCAGTCCGTGCGCCGCCAGCCAGCCGGCCAGCTCGGCCTTCGGCGGCAGCCGCCAGTCGATCGTCGGCAGGCCGCGGCCGGCCAGATAGCGGTTGGCGGCGCCGAAATGGCCGCAGCCGATGAAACCGCGATGGGCCGACAGCGGCGACGGGTGCGGCGCTCGCAACACGCAGTGCCGGCTGCGGTCGATCAGCGCACCCTTCTTCTGCGCGTAGCTGCCCCACAGCATGAACACGAGGCCTTCGCGTTCCCGGTTGAGGTGGTCGATCACGGCGTCGGTGAACTCCTCCCAGCCCCGGCCCTGGTGGCTGCCGGCGTTGCCGGCCTGCACGGTCAGCACCGCGTTGAGCAACAGCACGCCCTGCGCGGCCCACGGCAGCAGGCAGCCGTGGTCGGGCCGCGGCAGGCCGAGGTCGCGCAGCAGCTCGGCATAGATGTTGGCCAGTGACGGCGGCACCGACGTGCCGGGCCGGACCGAGAAGCACAGCCCGTGCGCCTGGCCCGGGCCGTGGTACGGGTCCTGGCCGAGGATCACGACCCTGACCGCCTCGAACGGGGTCAGGTCGAGCGCGGCGAAGATGTCGGCGCCGGCCGGGTAGATGGTCTTGCCGCCGGCCTTTTCCTGCCGCAGGAACTCGCGCAGCGCCTGCATCCGCGGGTTCAGCAGTTCACCGGCCAGCCGTCGTTTCCAGCTCGGGTGCAGCCGCACCCGCGCGAGCGCCGGGTCCTCCATCGCTCAGGCCGACGCCGATGAGGCGACCCGCTCGCGCATCATCCGCCCGACCCGCAACTGGAACAGCAGCTTGGTGACCAGCAGCCGTTCCTCGATCGGTTTCTCTACCAGATCGTTGGCGCCGGCCCGCAGCAGCGCCGACTGGTTGGCCGGGTTGTCGTCGCCGGTCATGACCAGGATCGGCAACTGCGCCTTGCCGTAGCCGTATTCGCCGCGGACCTTCTCGAGCAGGTCCTTGCCGGTCATCCCCCCCTTCAGGTAGACGTCGGTCAGCACCACGTCCGGGCCCGGGATGCGGCCCTGCGCCTTGGCGGTATCGAGGTGGGCCAGCGCGTCCTCGACGCTGATCACGTGGGTCACGACGAGGCCGTGCTTCTCGAGCATCCGGCGAGTCGCCATCGCGACGACCTTGCTGTCCTCGATGTACAGCACGTCGCCGCCACTGGACGCCTCGTTGGTGACGTAGCCGCGAATGAAGGCCGACAGGGCGGCGAAACCGAGCGATTTGTCGAAGTAGTCGGTGACGTCGTCGCTGAAACTGCGCTGCACCAGCCGCTCGTTGACGTCGCCGGACACGACGATGATCGGGATGTAGGCCTGCGGCGCGTGCTCGCGGACGAAATGGGCGAGCTCGAGGCCGTCCATGTCCGGCAACCGCAGTGCCATCGTGACCAGGTCGACGACGCCGGACTGCAGCGCTTCCTTCGCGTCGGCGCCGTTTTCGCACGACAGCACGGTGACGCCCGGCACGTCCTTGACCAGCAACTGCTCGATCATCCGGCGCACGACCTTGCTGCCGTCGACGACCATGATCCGCGGCTGTTCCGACGTGATGTGGCGCGAGACGCTGCCGCTCATTCAGTGCCCTCCGCATGGCGCAAGTGGTGCCCGACCGCCAGGAACGCGCCGAGCCAGCCGAGCGCGACGGCGCCGAGCCAGAGCCCCGCCGCATCGGGCAACGGCAGCGACGCCAGCACGAAGTCGCCCTGGTAGCTGGCGATCAGCGTCGCGACCGGCGCCTGCAGCGCGAGCCGGACCAGGGCGGCCAGCAGCAGGGCCAGCAGCCCGGCCAGGGCACCGTAACAGGCGCCAAGATACAGGAAAGGCCGCCGCACGAAGCCGTCGGTCGCACCGAGCAGCCGTACTGTTGCGATCTCGTCGGCGCGACCCTGCACATCGAGCCGGACCGTGTTGCCGACCACCAGCAGTGCGCCGAGCGCGAGCAGCACCGCGACGACCGCGCCGAAGCGCCGGCCGAAGCCGATCCAGGCCTCGAGCCGTTGCCGCCAGCGGTCATCGTGCTGGACGAGGTCGATACCGTCGTGCCCGGCCAGTTCGTCGGCCAGCGCTGTCTCGTCGGTGCCGGCGACCGGCATCGCCAGCACGACCCATGGCAGCGGGTTGTGCTCCAGCGCGGCCAGCGCACCGGCCAGGTCGGGCGTGCTGCGCAGCTCGGCCAGGCCCTGCTCCGGCGTGCGCAGCTCGACCTGCTGGATCCGCGGGTCGGCGCGCAGCGTTTCGGCCAGCGCTTCGGCGGACGCAGCGTCCTGTTCGACTTCGAGAAACAGTGCCAGTTCGCGCGAGTCGCGCAGCTCGCCGGAGAAGCGCCCGACCTCGTCGAGCAGCAGGCCGAGGCAGAACGGCAGCGCCAGCGCGATCGCCATCACCCCGACCGACAGCAGCGTGCCCCACGGCCGCGCGGCGATCCGGCCGAACGACGAGATCAGGCTGTACAGATGGGCGTCGCGCCAGGCGGCGATCCGGCCGCGGCCGCGCGAGGGGCGGCTGGCGGCCGGTGGGCGCTTGCTGGCGGTACTGGTACTCATCGCCAAAGCTCCGGGCTTGCGACCAAGCAAGCCCCTCTCCCCCCGGGAAAGGGGTTGGGGTGAGGGTCCGGGCGGAGCGCGGAGTTCGTCGCGACCATCGCGCTCGATGTGCCGGATACGAGGCTTTGCGGCCCATGCATCGGCGCGTCGGGGACCGGACCCTCTCCCCCGGCCCCTCTCCCGGGGGGAGAGGGGAGCACGCCAGGCGCTGCCGCCGAGTTACGGGCGAGAACGCTCATGCCATCACCTCCGGCCGGAAGTCGTCGATCAGCCGGCCGTGGTCCAGCACCAGCACGCGCTTCTTCATTCGCCGCACGAGATGCAGGTCGTGGCTCGCGATCAGCACGGTCGTGCCGAGCGCCGGCAGCGCGGTGAACAGTTCCATCACTTCGGCGGCGAGCTGCGGATCGAGATTGCCGGTCGGCTCGTCGGCCAGCAGCAGCGCCGGCTGGCCGACGATCGCGCGGGCGATGCCGACCCGCTGCTGCTCGCCGGTCGACAGCGCCTGCGGCAGCGCCCGCTCGCGCCCGGTGAGTCCGAGCCGCTCGAGCGTGCTGCGCACGCGCTTGCCGATCTCGTCGTGCGGCAGCCCGGCGATCCGCAGCGGCAACGCGACATTGTCGAACACGCTGCGATCGGCCAGCAGCCGGTGGTCCTGGAACACCACGCCGACCTGCCGCCGATGCGTCGGCAGGTGCCGGCGGCGAAGCTGGCCGAGGTTGCGGCCCTGAAACATCACCGCGCCACGGCTGGCCCGCTCGCTGCCGTGGATCAGCTTCAGCAGCGTGCTCTTGCCGGCACCGGAGTGACCGGTCACGAAGCTCATCTCGCCCGGCGCGAGCTCGAACGACAGCTCGGCCAGCGCCTCGCGGCCATCGCGGAAGCGCTTGCCGACGTTGTCGAAGCGCAGCAGCGGCGCGGCGGCGCTCATCGGCACCGTGCCTTTGCGACGTCGTCCCGGCGAAAGCCCGCTGCTGTCCGGGGAAACGGCTGACGGCCGGTCGTCCCGAAATCGTCATCCCGGCGAAAGCCGGGATCCAGGTTGATGGTGGCTTGGCGACAACGGACTGCTGACGAGCGGGGCCGCGCAGCAGCGGTGTGGAAGGCAGCCGCTGTCATCCCGCAGGCCGCCGCGGCCGTCAGTAGTGGGCTCGAGCGCATCATCGGATCAGGCTGTTCAGTTCGAAGATCGGCAGCAGGATCGCCAGCACGATGAACAGCACCAGCCCGCCGACCAGCAGGATCACGCCGGGACCGAGCGCGGCCATCGCGATGCCGAGCGCGCTGTCGAGTTCGCGCTCCTGGTGCGCCGCGGCCTCGGCCAGCATGTCGTCGAGCCGGCCGGATTTCTCGCCGCTGGCGATCAGCCGCACCGCGATCGGCGGAAATTCGCCGGTGTCGGCCAGCGCACGGGCGAAGCCCTGCCCTTCGCGAACCCGCGCCGCGACCCGTGCCAGCGCCTCGCGCATCGGCAGGTTGTGCACGACCTGTCCGGCGATCGACAGCGCATCGAGCAGCGGCACCGCGCTGCCGACCAGCAGCGCCAGCGTCCGCGCAAAGCGGCTCGCCTCGGCGGCACGCACCAGCCGACCGAGCAGCGGCAGGCGCAGCACCGTGGCGTGCCAGCGTCGCCGCAGCGCCGGCTGGCGCAGTGCGACGACCACGGCGATGACGAGCAGCACGACGACCAGCAGCAACCAGCCGCCATGGCCGGCGACGAACTCCGACCCGGCGATCAGCACCCGGGTCGCCCACGGCAGTTGCTGGCCGAACTGCGCGAACACGCCCGTCACCTGCGGCACGACGTAGACCAGCAGCCCGGTCACCACCGCGAATGCGACCAGCGCCAGCAGGATCGGGTAGGTCAGCGCCAGCATCACGCGCCGGCGCAGGGCATCGCGCGCCTCGGCGTAGTCGGCCAGCGCGCGCAGCACACGGTCGAGCTTGCCGGCCGATTCACCGGCCGCGACCGACGCGCGGAACAGCGGCGGGAACGTGTCGGGGTGTTCACCGAGCGCCGCGGCCAGCCCGGCGCCTTCCATGACCCGCGCCCGCAGTGCCAGCACCAGCGCGTGCAGCCGTCCCTCGCTGCCCTCGGCCAGCGCCGCCAGCGCCTCGTCGATCGGCAGTCCGCTACCGACCAGTGTCGCCAGTTGCCGCGCGAACAGCGCGAGCTGCGGCGTCGACAGCCGCGTGCGCCGCCGCCCACCGCCTTCCCGGACCGGCTCCAGCGCCAGCGGATGCAGTCCGCGCTCGCGCAACTGCCCGCGCGCCGCCCGCGGCGTGTCGGCCTGCAGCACGCCACGCAGCCGCTGACCGGCGGCGTCGAGGGCTTGGTATTCGAAGGCAGGCATCTATCGATCGGGCATGAGGGCGTCGGGAATCGTCGGAAGCACTCGACACGGTACGGCAACCGAACGCGGGATCTTACCTGCTGCCGCGAATCGATCAGCGCGACGCTGACTGCTGTTCCGATTCCCGACTCCCCATTCCCGATTCCCGGCTCGTACACTGTTGCGCCCAGCCAACACCCGCCCCCGCATGGCCGCCGCGCACATCCTGGTCGTCGACGACGAGCCCGACATCGTCGAACTGGTTCGCGACATCCTCGGCGACGAGGGTTACCGGGTCAGCACCGCCGCCAGCGCCGATGCGGCGCGCAGCGTGCTCGGCGAGGGCCTGGCGCCGGATGCAATCCTGCTCGACATCTGGATGCCGGGCACCGACGGCATCGGCCTGCTGCGCGAATGGGCCGACGGCGGCGAGCTGCCGTGCCCGGTCGTGATGATGTCCGGCCACGGCACGGTCGAGACCGCGGTCGAGGCGACCCGGCTCGGCGCCTACGACTTCATCGAGAAGCCGATCGCGCTGGCCAAGCTGCTGATCACGCTGGAGCGCGCACTGGAGGCGCAGAAGCTGCGCGACGCCAACGCCGCACTGCGGCGGCAGGCCGAGAGCTGGCTGGAACCGGTCGGCGAGTCGCCGGCGATCGCGGCGCTGGGCGAGCAACTGCGCCGGCTGGCCGCCCACGCGGCGCCGGTGCTGCTGCGCGGCGAAGCCGGGACCGGCAAGGAAACGCTGGCGCGCTGGCTGCACGCCCTCGGCCCGCGGGCGGCGGCACCGTTCGTGACTGTGGCTGCCGGCGCGATCGCCGAGGGGCAGGCGGCGGCGACGCTGTTCGGCGTCGAGGGCGCCGACGGCGTCCGCACCGGCCTGCTCGAGCAGGCGCAGGGCGGCACGCTGTTCATCGACGAACCGGCCGAACTCGGCGCCGAACTGCAATTGCGGCTGTCGTCGGTGCTCGAACGGCGGCAACTGCTGCGGGTCGGCGGCAGCCAGCCGGTGCCGCTCGATGTCCGCGTGATCGCGGCGAGCGCGTTCGATCTCGAGGCCGAGCGTGCCGCCGGCCGGCTGCGCGACGAGCTGTACTTCCAGTTGACCGTGCTGCCGGTCGCGGTGCCGGCACTGCGCGAGCGCCGCAGCGATCTGCCGGCGCTGGTCGCGGCGCTGGTCGACCTGTACTCGGCCCGCGACGGCCTGCCGCGGCGCACATTCAGCGCCGCCGCGATGCGTGCGCTGGCCGAGCACGACTGGCCCGGCAACCTGCGGCAACTGCGCAACCTGGTCCAGCGCCTGCTGCTGCTCGGCGCCGGCGGCGACGTGCAGCCGGCCGAGGTCGCCGCCGCGCTCGGCCAACCGGGCCGCACCGGCCCGGACGACGATGCATCCGGGCTCGGCATCGACCTCGACCAGCCGCTGCGCGAAGCCCGCGACGCGTTCGAGCGGATCTACCTGCTGCGCCAGTTGCAGCAGGCCGGCGGCAGCGTCGGCAAACTGGCCAAGGCCTGCGGCATGGAGCGCACGCACCTGTACCGCAAGCTGAAGGACCTCGGCATCGACATCCGCGGCAGCAAGGAGACCTGATGCGTCGTGCTCTCGTTACCGGCGGCAGCGGCGACATCGGCAGCGCGATCTGCCGTGCACTGGCCGCCGACGGCCTGTTCGTCCACGTCCATGCCAATCGCGGCGTCGATCGCGCCGAGGCGCTGGCGGCCGAGCTGCGCGAAGCGGGCCTGCAGGCGGCCGCAGTCGCGTTCGACGTCGCCGACGCCGATGCGAGCCGCGCGGCGATCGAGGCGCTGCTCGCCGACGGTCCGATCCAGGTCGTCGTCAACAACGCCGGCATCCACGACGACGCGACGATGGCCGGCATGAGCGACGCGCAATGGCATCGCGTGATCGACGTCGGCCTGAACGGCTTCTTCCACGTCACCCAGCCGTTGCTGCTGCCGATGACCCGCACCCGCTGGGGCCGGATCGTCAACCTGTCGTCGGTCGCCGCGGTGCTCGGCAACCGCGGCCAGACCAACTACGCCGCCGCCAAGGCCGGCCTGCATGGCGCCAGCCGCTCGCTGGCCCGCGAACTGGCCTCGCGCGGGATCACCGTCAACGTCGTCGCTCCGGGCGTCATCGAAGGCCGGATGGCCGCCGACGCCTTTCCGCCCGAGCAGATCCGCGCGATGGTGCCGGCCGGTCGCGCCGGTCGGCCGGACGAAGTCGCCGCGCTGGTGCGCTTCCTGTGCTCGGATGCCGCGGGCTACATCAATGGCCAGGTGATCGGCGTCAATGGCGGCATGGCATAGGGTGGGCCTCGGCGGCCCGCCGCTGTGTGTTTCGATTGCCCGCCGTCCCCGGTTGATCGGGAACGTCGCCAACCCTGCGCGGAGCGGCCGTGATTCGCTATCGTTCCGCCGCGGCACTTCGCCGCGTACACGGAAACCACCCGCATGACCCGACTCCGCCTGCTGCCGCTGGCCGCACTGCTGGCTACCGGCGCCGCCGTCGCCGAACCGGTTTCGATGATCCGCAGCGTGCCGTACGCCGACGACGCCGACATCGCGCAGAAGGTGCGCACCGAGTGCGTCAAGCTCAACGATCAGTTGGCCGAATTCACTCGCGTCTACGGCGGCAAGCAGGGCGTCGACGTTCAACTGGTCGACCGCATCGACACCAGCGCGCCCGGCCGCGTGCTGCTGGTCGAGATCACCGATGCGGTCAGCATGGGCAATGCGTTCATCGGACACCAGAAGTTCAGCAAGGTCCGAGGAACACTGTTCGAGAACGGCGAGAAGGTCGCCAGCTTCCGCGGCCTGCGCAACTCGATGGGCGGCGCATTTGCCGGCTACAAGGGGTCCTGCTCGGTGCTCGGCCGCACGATGGAAGCGCTCGGCAAGGACATCGCAATGTGGCTGAAGAACCCCCAGGACGGCGCCGAACTCGGCGACATGTAACTCCCGCCGCACGCCATGCTGCTCCTGCAGCAGCGGCTGCAGCCCCACCGCCATCGCTTCTCCTGTAGGAGGGGCTTCAGCCCCGACCGCCATCTCCGCCCGGGCGACAGATCGCCGGTCGGCGTGTTGCATACGGTCGGGGCTGAAGCCCCTCCTACAGGGGTCGGGCGTTCGCTGGTGCTTCGAACAGCGGCAATGCCTCGTCGGGCGAGCCTCCGCCGGCGCGTGCCCGGATCGTCCTTGCCAGCCGTTCCAGCAATGCCACGTTGTCGCGCAGCCGCTGCCGCACGCCGGCATCGTCGAGCCGGTCGGAGGGGCTTCAGCCCCGACCGCCATCGCTTCTCCTGTAGGAGGGGCTTCAGCCCCGACCGCCATCTCCGCCCGGGCGACAGATCGCCGGTCGGCGTGTTGCATACGGTCGGGGCTG
>JAWLBY010000014.1:97956-109858 GCA_041687455.1 Lysobacteraceae bacterium
CAGCGGCAATGCCTCGTCGGGCGAGCCTCCGCCGGCGCGTGCCCGGATCGTCCTTGCCAGCCGTTCCAGCAATGCCACGTTGTCGCGCAGCCGCTGCCGTACGCCGGCATCGTCGAGCGCGTCGTGCAGGCCACGGTTGAGTTCGACAAACCAGTCGATCCGGCCCTGGTCGAGCATCGTCGCCCGATTCGCAGCGTCCGAACGCGCGTGCCAATCGCGGAATAGTGCCTGCATCTCGCCGTTCAGCGCCTGCGCGCGCTCGAGCGGTCCACGCAGATCACCGAGCAGCGCAAGATCGGTCAGCCGCTGCTGGAACACGAGCTGGCACAGCACGCCCCAGTAGTAGGTGTAGTCCCACAGCACCTTGATCGGCAGCACCTCGGCATTGCCGAACAACGGGTACTGGTCCTGGTACAGCGTCATCGTGTTGGCGTAGAACGAGAAGTACAGTTGCTGGTACAGCTCGGCGAACGGGCCGATCGAGCGCCCCGCGAGGTCGAGCTCGATCAGCTCGCAGATGTAGGTGTTCGAGATCGCGATGAAATCGCTGCCGGGCGAATAGAACGGATCGAGGAACACGCCGGCCTCGCCGGTCAGCGCCCAGCGTTCGGCCGAGAACACCTGCCGGCAGCCGTAGGAAAACCGGCGCAGGAAGGCGAAATCGAGCAACTGCTCGCGATGCGCTTCGACGTGGTCGGCAACCAGCGGCTGATGCCGACGCAGCCAGTCGAGTGCGCGCTCGAAGCTGTTCATCGTCTCCAGCGGGTGGATGTCGGCATCGCAGACGATGCCGACCGAGTGCGCGCCGGACGACAGTGGAATCAGCCAGACCCAGTAGCCCGGCCCGACCATGTGGTTGGTCGACCGCCAGCGCTCCGGCGGCGTGCATTGCGAACGCCAGTCGGCGTCGTCGACCCAGCCGTCGAGTTCGAGCCGGGCGTCTATCCGGAACCAGACCGAGTTGGCATTGTGCGGATTCGGCTGCGCGAGTCCGAGCTGGCGCTTCAGCAGTCCTGCGCGACCGCTGGCATCGACGATCCAGCGCGCGCTGAGCGTTTCGCCTTCGCCATCGCGTTCGACGCGCACGCGGTGTCCGCCCGATGCATCCAGTTCGATCCTGCGGACCACCGCGCCATCGGCGAACTCGATGCCACGGCGTGCTGCCTCTTCGGCGAGGAAGTTTTCGAAGATGCCGCGGTCGATCTGCCAGCTCGGCGTCGGCAACACCGTCCTTACACCGAGTTCCGTCAAGCGATGCAGGTCGTGCCTGCCGTCACTGAAGAAGAACCGGAAACCGAACTTGCGCAGGTGCTCCCGTTCGAGGTGTTCGCGCAGGCCGAGCGTGTCGGCGAAGTAATGCGCACCGATCTCGACGCTCGACTCGCCGACCTTGTGCGCGGCGACCGGCAGCGGGTGCCGCTTGCGTTCGAGCACGGTGATCGAAAGCTGCGGCTGGCGCTGTCCGAGCTGCAGCGCCAGGGTCAGGCCGGCGAGACCGCCGCCGAGGATCAGGATGTCGGGGTTTGGATTCATTGGCGGTTATTCGGCCGCATCGTGGCCATGCGCGGTGTGAAGGCCAGCACGCGCTGCAGTGATCACCGCCCGGTGGAGCCAGCCTGCCTGCAGGAGCCGCTTCAGCGGCGACCGGGCGCGATCTGCCACCGGCGTCGCGTGTTCATGCCCCGCGGTCGCCGCCGCTCCTAAAGGGGCGGCGCTTCGATAAATTCGCTCGCGGGGCTGAAGTGACTCGGGCGGGCCGCAGGCCTGTCCGAAACGCCGTTGCCGTTGTTCTTGGAGCGACTTCAGCCGCGGCAAGGCCGAGCCACGACGGGCAAGACCAGGAGATCGCGGCTGAAGCCGCTCCCGCAGCGGACGCCGCGAACGCGGCAGCTGCAGCTCGCACAGGCCGGGCTCCCGCACGAGGAGGCGCTGCCGTCGCGACAGCGGCTCCGCCTCGCTCACACCTCGACCACCACCGGCGCATTCCGCCGCGCCTCGAAATACCGCGGCACCACCCGCCCGTAGGTCCACACCCGTCCAACCACATGGGTCGTGATCCGGGTCAGGTCCGCCAGCGGGCGGAAATGGCTGCGGCGGAACTTCGCCGCCAGCCCCGGTCCCTGGTAGCGCGACTCGATCGGGATCGACACGCAGCGGGTGCCGAGCCGGCGGCTGGCTTCGATCAGGATGTCGGCCTCGAACACGAAGCCGTCGGCGGCGGTGACATCGGCCAGCCCGGCGACCTCGATCGGGTAGTAGCGCTGACCGCTCTGGGTGTCGGCGACGCGGTAGCCGACCGCCCAGGCGATGCCCCAGTCGCCGAACTTGTTGGCGAGCCGGCGGTAGGTCGGTTGCTGCGCGCGCTTCTGCAGCCGTGCGCCGATCACGATGTGTTGCGGATAGCGTTCGGCGGCGGCGAGCAGCCGCGGGATGTCGGCCGCATCGTGCTGGCCGTCGCCGTCCATCGTCACGACACCGGCGAAACCGCAGCGGACCGCTTCGCGGAATCCGTCGCGCAGGCTTTCGCCCTTGCCGCGGCGCGTCGCGTGACGGATCAGCGTGATCGGCAGGTCGGCGATCTCGTCGACGGTGCGATCGGTCGAACCATCGTCGACGACGATCACGTTCGGGCTGTGCTGCAACGCCGCGCAGACCACCTCGCGGATGCGCAGTTCCTCGTTCAGCGCCGGGATCAGCACGCCGATCCGGTCGGCGGCGGCGCGCGCCGTCATGCCGCCACCGTGACGCGCAAGGTCTGCCGGCGGCCGGCGATCAGTTCGACCTCGCCGGTGCCGCCGCGGGCGAGCCGCTCGAACAGCGGCAACATCGGTGCCATTGCATTGCCGGCGTAGCGTGCGGCCAGCACGCCGTCGGCTGCAGATGCTTCGCCGGGCTGCAGCTCGAGCGTGATGCGCGGGCCGGCGGCCTCGCGGCCGGCGCACAGCAGCAGCGCCGCTCCGAGCAGGCCCTCGCTGCGGCTGACCGTGGCCAGCGGGCCGCTGGCGGCGGCGTCGTAGGCGACCAGCAACACCTGCGATTCGCCGGCGGCCAACTGCGCCCAGGCCTCCAGCAGGCCCTGCGCGAAACTGGCACGGTAGGCCGACACCGCGGTGGCCGGCTGCATGCAGCCGGTACCGATCGTCCAGTAGCCGGCGGCGGCGTTGTGGACCGAGTTGTGGAAGCGGATCGGCGAGATCGTCCGCGGCTCGGCGGCCAGCGTCGCGCACATGTAGTCGGTGATCGCCAGCTCGCCGTGGGTCGAGGCGAACACCGACGGCACCTGCTGCGGATCGGCCGCCGCGGCGCGACAGGCCGCCTGCGCGACTTCCAGCGCCAGTGCGACGGTGTCCGGCGCACGGCGGCGTTCATTCGCTGCAAGCAGCTCCGGCGCCGGCTTGCGCGGCGCCGCTTCCGGCAGGCTGCCGTCGGCGACGAAGCCACGGACGACGTCCCAGCCCGGCAGTCCGGTGGCCCAGAAGCCGATCCCGGCGATCGTGGCCTGCGTGCTCATGCCGCCGCTCCGAACAGCAGCGAGCCATTGTTGCCGCCGAAGCCGAACGAGTTGTTCATCACGTAACGGCAGCGGCGCTCGGCGTTGGCGAGGCGGATCTGCGGACCGCAGTTCGGGTCCAGCGTGCTCGCATTGAGCACGCCCGGCAGTTCGCCGTGCTGCAGCGCGTTCAGTGCGATCGCCGATTCGACGATGCCGGCGGCGCCGAGCGTGTGGCCGGTCCAGCCCTTGGTCGAACTGGCGTGGGTGGTGGCCGGGAACAGCCGCGCGATGGCCAACGCCTCGACCTCGTCGTTCTTCGGCGTGGCGGTGCCGTGCAGGTTGATGTAGTCGACCTCGGCCGGCGTGATGCCGGCGCGGCGCAGCGCCGCTTCCATCGCGAGCTGTGCACCGAGCCCCTCCGGATGCGGACTCGACATGTGGTGGGCGTCGCTCGATTCGCCGTAGCCGAGCAGCCGCGGACCGGCGCCTTCGGGCTCCAGCAGCGCGAAGCCTGCCGCCTCGCCGAGCGACAGGCCGTTGCGCTCGACGTCGAACGGCCGGCACGGCGTCGGCGACACCAGCTCCAGCGAATTGAAACCGTACAGCACGCTGCCGCACAGCGTGTCGACGCCACCGACCAGCGCCGCGTCGGCGAACCCGGCCTGCAGCAATCGGGCCGCCTGCGCGAACACCTTGGCACTCGACGAGCAGGCCGTCGCGACCGTCACGCAGGGACCGTGCAGATCCAGCGCGTGCTGCAGGAAGTCGCCGAGCGAATGCACCGTGTGCACGATCGGCCGCGCCAGGTCGTGCGGGAAACAGCCGTCGCCGCCGAGCCGGCGGTAGGCTTCCTCCGACGCGCCGATGCTCGACGTCGAGGTGCCGATCACGATCGCGATCCGTCCGGCGCCGTGGCGTGCCCGCGCGGCGGCCACCGCATCGAGCAGGCCGTCCTGCTGCAGGCCGAGCCAGGCAAGCCGGTTGTTGCGGCACTCCCAGTCGGCGAACGCGGCCGGCAGCGGCGCCTGCTCGACGCCGTCGACGCGGCCGATCCAGGTGTCGAGCGGGTCGCCGTCGCCGAAGTCGTTGCGACGCAGGCCGCTCGTGCGGTTGCCGAGGGCGCTGCGGAGGGCGTTCAGGCCGGCGCCGAGCGCCGTCGTTGCGGTGTATGCCGTGATGGCCGGCGCCAGTCGTGCGTGTGCCACGGTTGCCCCAGATATATCGCGGCGGCAGTATGGCCGACCGGCCGGCCTCGCACAAACCGGCACAGACGCCCTTCGGCGCGCCGTCACGCCCGCGTATCGCAGGCCGGTGCGACCGGCTCGCCCTCCCGATCTTCCGAGCATGACCCGCCGCCGCTTCGACCCGCTGCTTCGCCGCGACATCGGCCACTCGCTGGGCATCGCCGCGCTGGCGGTGCTGCTGAGCGGCGGTGCGGTCTATCTGTACTACCTGTGGCGGGTCTGCCGGGCCGCGCTGCGCAGCTCGCACGCGCCGGACTGCGGCGAGCACCTGCTGGTGTTCGGCAAGCGGCTGGTCGACGGCCGGCCGGATGCCGATTACGCGCAGCGACTCGCGCATGCGCAGCGACTGGCCGCCCGGCAGCCGGCGCGACCGATGATCCTGCTCGGCGGTGGCGCCGCCGGGTCGACCGAGGCCGAGGTCGGGCTGCGCGAGTTGCGTGCGCTCGGCCTGCCGGAAGCGGTGCCGGTGCGGCTCGAGGACCGCTCGCTGGACACGCTGGAGAACCTGCGCAACGCCCGCGCGATGCTGGCCGGCGGCGCGGCGGGGCCGGTGTTGCTGCTGTCGAATCGTTACCACCTGGCGCGCTGCCTCAGCCTCGCCCGCTCGCTCGGCGTCGACGCGCTGCCGTGCGCGGCCGAAGCACGCTTCTCGCTGCGCGAGCAGCGGCCGGGCCGGCTGCTGCAGGAGGCCGCGTTCCTCTGCTGGCTCGAGGTCGGCACCGGCTGGGCGCGGCTGATCCGGCACCGCCGCATGCTCGACCGCGTGAGCTGATGGCGGCAGCCGCGCCCGCCTGCTGCGGCCGCCAACCACCGTCACATCTCGGCCAACCTGCAGTTGTCCGCGCTCGAGTGAGGCAGCGGTCGGCGCGGCGCCGGCAGGGTGCCGAATGACGCCCGGACCCGATGCGTTCTCAGCAAGCGGCTAGCCGCCGCGCAGCAACGCCAGCAACGCTGCCCGCGGCAGCTTGCCGGTCTCGTTGCGCGGCAGCCGTGCGACCCGCTTCAGCGGCCGGGGCAGGAATACCGGATCGAGTGCCGGCCGCAATTGCGCCAGCAGCTCGGCCTCGCTCGCTTGCGGCGCGACGATCAGCGCGGCGATCCGCCGCACACCGCCGGCATCGCATTCATCGGACTGGAACACGACCGCGTCCTCGACCCCCGGCAACGCCAGCAGCCGTGCGGTCAGCGCGCCGAGCGAGGCGCGCTTGCCGGCGATCTCGAGCAGATCGGCGTTGCGCCCGGCCAGCCGGAAGCGCTGCCCGGGCAGCGGCTCGATCAGGTCCTGCAGCAGCACCGGCGTGTCGAACCACGGTGCCTCGACGATCGTGCCGTCCGGCTGCGGCTGCAGGCGGACCTCGTCGTAGGCCTGCCAGTCCGGTTCGACTGCGCTGCGGCGGTGGCCGATCACGCAGGTTTCGGTCGAGCCGAACAGTTCCTGCAGCGGCGCGCCGTATGCCTGCTCGGCCTGCCGCGCCAGCTCCGGATCGAGCGGCGCGGTCGCCGACACGATGCCGGCCATCGCGGGCATCGACTGGCCATCGCGCAGCAACGCGCGCAGATGCACCGGCGTCGTGACCAGCAGCCGCGGTGCCGGCAGCCCGGCCAGCGCGGCGGCGACATCGGCCGGAAAGAACGGCCGGCCGGCATGCACCGCGAAACGGCCGAGCAGCGGCAGCAGCACCGACAGCTCCATGCCGTACATGTGCTGCGGCGGCACCGTCGCGACGACGCTGATCAGCGCGCCCGGAGCGACCGCGTCGCCGAGCCGGCCGAGCAACGCGGCATTGCGCGCGGTGCTGGCGCTGAAGCTGCCCCAGCTCTTCGCGTTCGGCTTCGGCACGCCGGTGCTGCCGGAGGTGAAGCCGATCGCCGCGCAATGATCGGCGGCGATCGTCGGTGCCAGCGCGCACGGCAGCCGTTGCACCGGCAGCCGGATCCGGTGCCGGCGCGGCGGGTCGGACTGCTCGTGATCGATCAGGCTGTAGGCATCCGGATATTGCGCGATCGTCGCGTCGACCACGTCCGGCGCCCGCGAATGCGGCAGCAGGTTGGTCTGGCCGCGGACCAGCGCGGCGCAGAAGCCGACCAGGAAGTGGTAGCGGTCGTCGCACAGGTTCAGCGCGTGGCGGCTCGCCGGCAGCAATGCCGCGACCGCCTGCACGTCGGCCAGGAAGGCGGCGCCGTCGACCGGCCGGCCGTCGCGAAACGCGACCGGCCGCGAGCCATCCAACGCGCCGAGCAACGGCAACGCCTCCGCGCATGCGCGTTGCGGGAATACGACCGCCGACACTGCTCCCCCTGGACCGATCCGGACACACCTGCAGCCGACAGCATCGGCGATCGTCCGGCCCGGCTCAAGCGTCGCGGGCTTGACCGGCCGCCGAATGGCGCCAAGCATGCGGGCATGATCGACGTACCCGTGCTGGCCGCCGGCCAGATCCACGTCTGGCGCTGCCCGCACGCCCCGCGTGCGCACAGCGAGCCGACCCTGAGACAGTTGCTGGCCGGCTATCTGGAGGTCGATCCGGACGCCCCCGACCTGCTGACCCGCAACCCGTATGGCCGACCCGAACTGGCCGCGCCGGATCCCGCGTTGCGCTTCTCGGCCAGCCACTCCGGCGACTGGCTGCTGCTCGCCTTCGCCCGCGACTGCCAGCCCGGCATCGATATCGAACAGCTCAGGCCATTGCCGAATGCGCTGAAGCTCGCCGAGCGCTTCTTCGACCGCGACGAGGCACGCGCGCTGGCGGCGCTGCCGGACGGGCGGCGGCAGCAGCGGTTCCATGTCGGCTGGACCGCGCGCGAGGCGGTGCTGAAGGCCCTCGGCCGCGGCCTCGCGTTCGGCCTCGACCGGCTCGCGTTCGCGTTCGATGACGACGACACCGCACGGCTGATCCGGCTCGCCGGCGACGACCCGCAGGCCTGGCAGGTCGAAGCGATCGCTGCGCCGGCCGGCTACCGCGCCACCCTGGCCTGGCGTGGTGCTCCTGCCGAGATCGTGGTGGTGCCGTTCGCCGGCGGCTGATCGCGACGCACCCCGACCAGCCGCCGCTGCACCGGCGCCCTTCAACCGGCGCCCACAAACCGCGACAATGAACGGCCCGCACGCTGCGTGACGCTGCACGCATCCGTCCGATAACGAAAACCACCGCCGCGCCCGCGCGCGGCAATCCATCCGGGAGACCCCATGGCCGAACCGACCCTCACTCCGCCGCCCGGCGGAGCCAAGATCACGATCGCCGCCGGCAAGCTGAACGTGCCGGACAACCCGATCATTCCGTTCATCGAAGGCGACGGCACCGGTCCGGACATCTGGCGCGCCTCGGTCCGCGTGCTCGACGCCGCGGTCGAGAAGAGCTACGGCGGCCGCCGCAAGATCCACTGGATGGAGATCTTCGCCGGCGAGAAGTCGAACAACCAGTTCGGCACCTGGCTGCCGGATGCAACCGTGCAGGCCTGCCGCGACTACCTGGTATCGATCAAGGGTCCGCTGACCACGCCGGTCGGCGGCGGCATCCGCTCGCTGAACGTCGCGCTGCGGCAGATGCTCGACCTGTACGTCTGCCTGCGCCCGGTGCGCTGGTTCAAGGGCGTGCCGTCGCCGGTCCGCGACCCGGGCAAGGTCGACATGGTGATCCTGCGCGAGAACACCGAGGACATCTACGCCGGCATCGAGTGGGCCGCCGGCACGCCGGAAGCGCAGAAGGTGCTGGACTTCCTGCAGAAGGAATTCCCGCAGGCATTCAACAAGATCCGCTTCGGTACCGCCGAAAGGACCGCCGACTGGAACCGCACGCTCGAAGGGATCGGTGCGCCGCACCGCGACCTGCCGGTGCAGGTCGGCATCGGCATCAAGCCGGTCTCCTACCTCGGCACCGAGCGCCTGGTGCACAGCGCGATCGAGTACGCGATCGCCAACGGTCGCAAGTCGGTGACCCTGGTGCACAAGGGCAACATCATGAAGTTCACCGAAGGCGCGTTCGCCGAGTGGGGCTACAAGGTCGCGCGCGAATACTTCGGCGCGGTCGAGCTCGACGGCGGCCCGTGGCATGTGATTCCGGATGGCAGGCCGGGCGCCGGCATCGTCATCAAGGACGCGATCGCCGACGCGTTCCTGCAGCAGATCCTGCTGCGCCCGGCCGAGTACGACGTCGCCGCGACGCTGAACCTGAACGGCGATTACCTGTCCGACGCGCTGGCCGCGCAGGTCGGCGGGATCGGCATCGCGCCGGGCGCCAACATCAACTACGTGACCGGCCACGCGGTGTTCGAGGCGACCCACGGCACCGCGCCGAAGTACGCCGGCCAGGACAAGGTCAACCCGGGCTCGTTGATCCTGTCCGGCGAGATGATGCTGCGCTACATGGGCTGGAACGAGGCCGCCGACCTGCTGATCAGCGCGATGGACCGGGCGATCGCTGCCAAGCGCGTGACCTACGACTTCGCCCGCCTGATGGATGGCGCGACCGAAGTGAAGTGCTCGGAGTTCGGCGACGCACTGATCGCGGCGATGTGATCGGCACCGCTCCCAGCTCGCCGTCGTGATGCGCGAACGGCTCCCACCCGGGAGCCGTTCGTGTTTCCGGCCTCCGGCGCCGCGGCCATGCACTGCCACCGAACAGGCCGCCCGCAGGCGGCCTGTTCATTGCTGCAGGTCGACGCTACACGCCGATGAAAAGCCTGCACGGCTGGTGGCTACCGATCAGCGCGAGCGCTCGACCTTGCCGCCCTGCTCGCCTTGACGACCGCCCTGCTGGCCACCCTGGCCACCCTGCTGGCCGCCCTGCTGGCCGCCTTGCTGGCCGCCCTGCTGGCCGCCCTGCTGCTGACCGGCCTGGTTGCCCCATTCGTCCTTCTGTCCTGCGCGCGGATTCTGATTGGCCATCTTGCTGTCTCCGTTGGCTCCGGCTCGATGCCGGCAGATGGAACGCAGCAACCGGCATGCCACGCCGGGCTCGCCTGCTGCGGCAAGCGCTGCGTCGTGCTCGCTCGGACGCTTGGGTTTGATCGCTGGCGGTCGTAGTCTGGCCACCTGCCGTTGCGGAGCCTGTCGTGAGCGACCCGCTGCCGTCCCGTTCCGAAGCCGAGCTTGCCGCCGCCGGCGCCGCGCTGCTGCGCGATGCCTTCGCCGACTACCACGCGCGCTTCGCGCTGATCACGCGGCGCGCCCGGCAACGCTTCGAGACGCGCGCCTGGGCCGCTGCCCAGCGCGACACGGTCGAGCGCATCGAGCTGTATGACCTCTGCGTCGCCGACGCCTCCGACCGGCTGCGTTCGCTGCTGGTCGAGCGCGCCAGCGACCGCACGCTGTGGCATCGGATCCGCGACGGCTACGCGGCGCTGATCGCACCGCTGCTCGACCAGGAGCTGTACAAGACCTTCTTCAACACGCTGACCCGGCGCTTCTTCGGCACCCGCGGCGTCGATCCGGAAATCGAATTCGTCGCGCTCGACATCGAACCGACCGACCGCATCACGCATCCGGTCGCGCGCCATGTCTACGCGGTATCGGACGACCTGCCGGCGCTGTTTCGCCGCGTGCTCGACGATTACCCGTTCGCGGCGCCGTACCGCGATCCGGACCGCTGCGCGGCGCGAATCGCCCAGGCACTGCCGCAGCAGTTGCGCGACTGGGGCGGCCAGCCGGTCCGCGCACTGGAATTGCTGACCACGGTGTTCTATCGCGAACGCCGCGCCTATCTGGTCGGCCGGGTGTTCGGCGACAACCGCTATGCGCCGTGCGTGATCGCGCTGGTCAACGACGAGCAAGGCGTTCGCGCCGATGCACTGCTGACCCATCCGGACCACGTCGCGGTGCTGTTCGGCTACGCGCGCAGCTACTTTCTCGCCGACCTCGACACGGTGGCCGCGGCGGTGGTGTTCCTGCGCACGCTGCTGCCGCGCAAGCCGGTCGACGAGATCTACACGATCCTCGGCCGCGCCAAGCAGGGCAAGACCGAGCGCTACCGGCACTTCTTCAGCCATCTTGCCGCGCATCCGGACGATCGCTTGGTGCATGCCGACGGCGAGCGCGGCATGGTGATGCTGGTGTTCACGCTGCCGTCGTACCGGCTGGTGTTCAAGGTGATCCGCGACCGCTTCGCGTTTCCGAAGAACGTCGCCCGCGACGAGGTGCAGGCCAAGTACCGGCTGGTGTTCCACCACGATCGGATCGGGCGGCTGGTCGATGCGCAGGAATTCCGCTTCCTGCGCTTTGCGTGCCGGCAGTTCGAGCCCGGCCTGCTCGACGAACTGCGCCACGAGTGCCAGCAGTCGATCACCGAGGACGGTGACGATCTCGTCATCCACCACTGTTACGTCGAGCGCCGGCTACGCCCGCTGAACCTATACCTGAAGGAGGTCGACGAGCCCGACGCACTGGCCGCGCTGCTCGACTACGGCCAGGCGATCAAGGACCTGGCCCGCAGCAACATCTTCCCCGGCGACCTGCTGCTGAAGAATTTCGGCATCTCGCGCTCGGGCCGGGCAATCTTCTATGACTACGACGAGCTGTGCCTGGTCACCGACTGCCGCTTCCGCCGGCTGCCGGCCGCGCGCAACGACGACGAGGAAATGCACCACGGCCCCTGGTACAACGTCGACGACAACGACGTGTTCCCGGAGCAGTTCCCGCAGTTCCTCGGCCTGTCGCAGAAACAGCGCGACGCATTGCTCGCCGCGCACGGGGAGATCTTCGACATCGACTGGTGGCAACAGGTCCAGCAGCGCCTGCGCAGCGGCGGCTACGCCGACATCCCGCCGTATCCCGAGGTCGCACGGCTGGGCTGACCTGCGCGCGGACCTGCGCTGCCGAAATGCGCAGCAACCTGGCGCGACGTCCCGCAGGAGCGCGACATCACCGAGCCGTCATCATTCGCAGATCTCCGGTGAAATACGGCGGCGGCGCTTCTCGCGCTACCGTCGTCCCGGCGGGCTGACCGACTTCGCCGGAATGCGCAGCCTCAATAGGCTTGCACACAGTTCCGCACACTGCCCCGATGCCGTCATCCCGGCGAAAGCCGGATCCACCTTGACCTGTTTTCGCGACAACGAGTTGCCTGAGCAAGATGGATCCCGGCTTTCGCCCACTGCTGTCCGGGGAAATCGTCATCAGAAAAGTCCCGGCTGAACAGCGACTTGTGCTATCCGACGGCTTCTTCGTCGT
>JAWLBY010000015.1:0-107839 GCA_041687455.1 Lysobacteraceae bacterium
TTGGCTACTTTCTCTTGGGCAAGCAAGAGAAAGTAGCTCGGGCGGCCCGCAGGGCTGTCCGAAACGCTCTGGCCGTTGTTGCTGTTGCGGCTGTCAAGCGACGACCAGGCGAAGGCTGGATGATCACGAATGGAGCTGCTCGCCCAAAGGTGGGACCGCGGCGTCGCCGGTCGCGGCTGAAGCCGCTCCTACGGGGGCGGCGCGCTGCGATCGCGGATGACCGCTCCGCGCCCTGTGCTGCCGATCAACCACCCTCACCCGCCCTGCCCGCCTATCGCTTCGGCAGCAGCCCCAGCGGATCGACCGGCTTGCCGTTCCGCCGGGTCTCGAAATGCAGCATGTCGCGACTGGCGCCGCTGCGGCCCATCTCGGCGATCTGCTGGCCGGCCTTGACCGCGTCGCCCTCGGCGACCAGTCGCTTGCGGTTGTGGCCGTAGGCTGACAGCCACTCGTCCGAGTGCTTGATGATGATCAGCTCGCCGTAGCCGATCAGGCCGGAACCGGAGTAGACGACCACGCCATCGGCCGATGCCGTGACCGGCTGCCCGGCCGAACCGGCGATATTGATGCCCTGCCGGGTCGGGTCGTTGGCGGCATAGGTCGACAGCAGCGAGCCGCTCGCCGGCCAGCGCCAGCTTATCGTTCCTTTACCGGCGGTGGCTGGCACCGGCTTGCTGCCGGTTGCAGCCGGCGTGGACGGAGGCTTCGCCGCAGCGGACGATGGCTTCGTGGCTGCGGACGGTGGCTTCGAGGCAGCCGACGGCGCCGGTCGTTCCACCGCACGCTCGACGACACCACCACGCGCCGCGGTGCCGGTCGCCGGCCGGCTCGGCGACGCACCGGCGGCACGCGCCGGAGCCGCAGCCCGCCCGCCAAGCCGCAGCCGCTGGCCCGGATAGATCGTATACGGCGCCGCAATCCGGTTCAGTCGCGCCAGCTCGCGATAGTCCATGCCGTGGCGGAACGCGATGCCGTACAGCGTGTCGCCGCGCGCGACGATGTAACTGCCGTCGCGTTCGCGAACGGCCGCACTGGCCTGCGCGCGCTCGCGTGCGGTCGGCTCGACGCGGACGGTGTGATGCGGCCCGCAGCCGGCGAGCAGCAGCACCAGCGCCGCCAGCGCGACGCGCGCCGTCAACCGCGCAGCTCCAGCCACAGCAGTGCGACGCCGAGGATCACGACCACCGCCCAGCCGAGTGCCTCGACATAGCGGCGCAGGATCCCTTCCATTCGCTGGCCACCGATCCGGATCAGCCCGGCGACCAGGAAGAAGCGCCCGCCGCGGCCGATCAGCGAGCCGAGCACGAACGGCAGCAGGCCGATCCCGGCCGCGCCCGACGCGATCGTGAACACCTTGTACGGTATCGGCGTGAAGCCGGCGACGAATACGATCCAGAAGCCGTAGCGGACGAACAGTTCCTGCACCTGGTGGAAGGTGTCGAGCTTGCCGGCGCGTTCGATCCACGGCAGCACTGCTTCGAGCGCGAACGCACCGAGCAGGTAGCCGAGCAGTCCGCCCAGCACCGACGCGATCGTGCACAGTGATGCGAAGCGCAGCCAGCGGGATGGCCTGGCCAGCGTCATCGGCGCCAGCATCACGTCCGGCGGCACCGGGAAGATCACCGATTCGCTGGCGCTCAATGCGACAAGATAGCCCGGCGCATGCGGATGCGCGGCCCAGCGCAGCGCACGTTCGTACCACGGTCCGAACAGCCGCATCAGAGCGTGCCCCCGAGCAGCGGCACGAACATCACCGGGCCCAGACTGTCCTGCCGCAACGTGCCATCAGCGTCGCGACGGAACCGCAGCAACTGCTGCGCGTTGCCGTCACCGACCGGCGCGATCAGCACGCCGCCCGCGGCCAGTTGCTCGAACAACGCCGGATCGAGGCTCTCCGCCGCGGCGGTGACCAGGATCGCATCGAACGGGCCGCACTCGGACCAACCGAGCCGGCCGTCGTCGTGCTTGCTGCGCAGATTGTCGATGCCGAGCCGGCGGAACCGGCGCCGCGCCGTGCGCAGCAGCTCGTCGATCCGCTCGACCGTATGCACCTGCGGCACCAGCGCCGCCAGCACCGCGGCCTGATAGCCGGAGCCGGTGCCGAGCTCCAGCACCTTCTGCGGTACGCCGGATTCGAGCAGCGCCTCGGTCATCCGGGCCACGACCCACGGCTGCGAAATGGTCTGGCCGCGGCCGATCGGAAGCGCGGTGTCCTCGTAGGCACGGCTGGCCAACGCCTCGTCGATGAACAGATGCCGCGGCACCGTCCGCATCGCTTCGAGCACGCGCGGGTCGGCGATGCCTTCCGCCTTCAGCCGCTCGACCATCCGGTCGCGCGCGCGTTGCGAGGTCATGCCGAGACCGAGCGCCTCGGTGCTGCGAATTCGCGGCCGTCCGATCATCGCCGGTCGGCGAGCCCGGCGCTGAGGCCATCGACCCAGCGGGCGACGTTTTCGAGCGCCTGGTAGCGGGTCAGGTCGACGTGGATCGGCGTGATCGAGATATGGCCGCTGCGCACGGCGTGGAAGTCAGTGCCGGGACCGGCATCCTGTTCGGCACCGGCCGGACCGATCCAGTACACGGTGCGCCCGCGCGGATCGTTCTGCGGCACGCACGGTTCGGAACGATGCCGGTTGCCGAGCCGGGTCACCTCGAAGCCGCGGAGCTCGGTCCAGGGCCGGTCCGGCACGTTGACGTTCAGGATCGTGTCGGCCGGCAGCGGATCGACCAGCAGCCGCGCCATGATCTCGCGCGCCGCACGCGCGGCCGATTCGAAATGACGGCCGAGGTGATCGCCGGTCGACAGCGACATCGCGATCGCCGGCAGGCCGAGGAAGCGGCCTTCCATCGCCGCGGCGACGGTGCCGGAATAGATCACGTCGTCGCCGAGATTGGCGAAATTGTTGATCCCGGACACGACGATGTCGGGCTCGCGTTCGAGCAGGCCGGTCAGCGCCAGATGCACGCAATCGGTCGGCGTGCCGGCCACGCTCCATATCCGCTCGCCGACCTGCTTGATCCGCAGCGGGTGTTCGAGCGTGAGCGAATTGCTGGCGCCGGAGCGGTCGCGATCGGGCGCGACGACGGTGACTTCGTGGCCGGCCTCGCGCAGCCCCTCGGCGAGCACCCGGATGCCCGGTGCATCGACCCCGTCATCATTGCTGACCAATACCCGCATGACTGCGTCCGCCTTCCCTTGCTGGCGCCGCCCGGCGCGCGAAGTCGGCTATTTTGCCACGAGCGGCCATGACCGCTGACGGACTCGCGGTCCGCAGTCACCCGCCGCGCGGTACCCTTTCGCGATGCGACCGCGCAAGCCACCGGCCGAACCGCCGTCCGACGAACTCGATGACGCCGCACTGTTTCGTGCGGCGATCGGGCCGGTGCGCGAGTTCGAGCCGGTCGAAATGCCGCATCGTCGCGGCCCGGCCGCCGAACCGCGGCAACGCGAGGCCGACGAGCGCGCCGCGTTGCAGCAACTGCGCGATGCGCCGTTCGCGATCGACAGCCCCGACCTGCTGCTGTACCGGCGACCGGAAGTGGCCCCACGGGTGTTGAAGCGGCTACGCCGCGGACTGTACGCGGTGCAGGACGAACTCGACCTGCACGGCCTGCACGCGGCCGACGCCGAACGGCTGCTGCGGCAATTCCTGGCCGATGTCCGTCGCTCCGGCGCGATCTGCGTGCGGCTGATCCACGGCAAGGGCCTGCACTCGGAAAGCACCGGCCCGGTGCTCAAGTCGCTGGTCGAACACCTGCTGCGCCAGCGACGCGACGTGCTGGCCTATGCATCGGCACCGCCGGCCCAGGGCGGCGGCGGTGCGGTACTGGTGCTGCTGGCCCGGCGCTCACCGGGCGCAGCCGGCGTCACGGAGTCGGACGATCCTGCACCTGCGGTGGATTGACCCACGCGACATGGACACCGCGTTTGCGCGCGACCTGCTCGACGCGAGCCATCAACTCGTAATCGGGCTGGAGGTCGGCTGACTTCTGCGATGCCGCCACCGGCGTGCCACCGGTGCTCGCGCAGCCTGCCGACAATGCGATGACGGCGACAGTGGTCAGGAAGGATATCGTGCGCATGGCCGCTCTCCATCGAAGGGGACTCGACGTCCGTTCCGGGGAGCCGCCCGATTGCGGACGCCAAGGTCAGTCTACGCCTGCGCGGCCCGCATGAAGCACCGTTCACCGCAATTCACGAGCCTTCCGGCGCCCCCGGTGAGGCCGACCGGCGGGCGTCGACGATCGTGCCGAGCTCGCGCAGCACGACCGTCGCGTAAGCGCCGGGCGG
Source organism: Lysobacteraceae bacterium (assembly GCA_041687455.1). Classification (GTDB taxonomy): domain Bacteria; phylum Pseudomonadota; class Gammaproteobacteria; order Xanthomonadales; family Xanthomonadaceae; genus JAWLBY01. The sequence goes on from JAWLBY010000015.1 coordinate 4,292, forward strand.
CAACCGGAACTCGAGTTGCAGCCGATCGTCGGCCAGCCATGCGTGGCGCAGCTCGGCGACGGCGATCCGCAGAGCCCGCCGCTCCTGCCGCAGACCAAACGCCGTCAGGCCGTCGACGAGCTCGGCCTGCGCCGCCAGCACGGCGGCCTCGATCTCGCGCACCGCGCCGACCGAACGCAGCTCGCCGGCGCCGGCCAGCGGGCCGGTCGGGTGGATGTCGAAACGCGCGACGCGTTCGCGCAATGCATCATCGAGCGGCACCGGCCCGAACACGCTGTGGCTGCCGTCGAGCATCCAGACATCGCCGTCCAGCCCGCTCGCCCAGTGGCCCTGTTCGACACGCCGGGCGAGCACTTCGTTGAACAGCGCCGAGCGCGCCGCCGACAGCACCATGCCGCGCTGCTCGCGTCGCATCCGCGCGCCGGCGAACAGGCGCCGGGCCTGCTCGATGTTGCCGCCGTCGCGTCCGAAGCGCTGCTCGCCGAAGTAGTTCGGCACGCCAGACGCTGCGATCCGCTGCAGCCGCTGCTCGATCTCGTCGCGCGAGTGCCGGTCGAGCGCGACGTCGCGCAGCACCAGTTCGAAGCGGTTGCCGGCCAGCGCGCCGCGCGGCAGCTTGCGGCCGTGCCAGGTCGCCGACAGCGGCCGCAGGTCGGCGCCGGCCAGTGTTTCGATCGGCGGCGCGACCCGCTTCGGAAGATGCACACTGAAGCGCTGGCGGGTCACCGCATGCCGGTCCTTCATACCGGCGTACGACACCGCCATCGGCGCGACACCGGCCCAGTCGGCGATCCGCTGCGCCGCGAACGCGGTTGTCATGCCGCGCTTCTCGATCTCGAGCAACAGGTGTTCGCCCTGCCCGCCCGGCTCGAACGAGGGCAGCTCGATGACGCGGAAATCATCATCTTCGACCCGGATCCGTGCTCGCAGCAGAGCGTCACCGTGCGCGTGCGGAAGGCTGTCGACGCTCATCAGCGCGTCACCAGCAGCACGACCGCCTGCGCGGCGATGCCTTCACCGCGACCGGTGAATCCGAGCCGCTCGCTGGTCGTGGCCTTGACCGACACCGCGTCCGGTTCCACGCGCAGATCGTCCGCCAGATGCCTGCGCATGGCGTCGACATGCGGCGCGAGCCTGGGCATTTCACAGACCACCACCGAATCGACATTGCCGATCCGGAAGCCGCGTTCGTTGGCGAGCGCCAGCACGGTGCGCAGCAGCACGCGACTGTCGGCATCGCGCCAGACCTCATCACCCGGCGGGAAATGGTGACCGATGTCGCCGAGCGCCAGTGCGCCGAGGATCGCGTCGCACAGCGCGTGAATCAGCACGTCGCCGTCCGAATGGGCGACCAGCCCGTGGCTGTGCGGGATGCGGACGCCGCCGAGGACCAGATGGTCGCCGGGGCCGAAGGCGTGAACGTCGTAGCCGATGCCGATGCGCATGGAAAGAGAGTCGGGATTGGGGATCTGGAATTGGGAATTCGGCGTTCGCTGTGCCGGCGCCGTGGTGTGGTGATGCTCCCGATGGGTGCGGGCTTCGGCCTCGATCGCTGTTCGTCGTGACGACAAGGAGATCGCGACTGCCTCCGCTCCCGCGGGAAATCGGGTTTGCCGCCTAGTCGCGATCCATCCGTGCCAGCAGGAACTCGGCGAATGCGAAATCGGCTGGCGTGGTGACCTTGATGTTGTCCTCGGCGCCTTCGACCAGCATCGGCTTCAGGCCGAGCCGCTCGATCGCCATCGCTTCGTCGGTGATCGCGACGCCCGCGTTGTATGCCGCCTCGAGCGCCCGAACCAGCGTCGCGCGGCGGAACAACTGCGGTGTCAACGCTCGCCACAACGACTCGCGCGGCTCGCTGCGCTCGATCTCGCCGCGCGTGTCGGCGCGTTTCAGCGTATCGCGCACCGGCGCAGCCAGGATCGCACCGACGCCGTGCGCGCAGCCGTGGTCGAGCAGCCGCTCGAGGTCGTCGGAGCGCAGGCACGGCCGCGCGGCATCGTGAACCAGCACCCAGTCGCGCTCGCGCACCGTGTCGGGCAATGCCCGCAGGCCGGCCAGCACCGAGTCCGAGCGTTCGCTGCCACCGACGCAGGCCCGCACCGGCTTGCCGTGCAGCTCGCGCCAGCCCGGCCAGTGCCGGTCACCGCTCGCCAGCACGACCTGCAGGCCGCTGACCCGCGGATGCCGCGCCAATCGCTCCAGCGTGTGCTGCAGCAACGTGCGACCGAACAGTGGAAGGTACTGCTTCGGCAGGTCGCCGCCGAAGCGGCTGCCGCGGCCGGCGGCCGCAACGACCACCCAGGTCATCGCACGGCCTCGCCGGCCGGTCGCGCTGGCGCCGTTTCGTCGAGCACGCGATAGAACACTTCGCCCGGTTTGATCATGCCGAGCTCGCTGCGGGCGCGTTCCTCGATCGCCGCGGTACCGGACTTCAGGTCCTCGACCTCGGCCGCCAGTGCGTCGTTGCGATCGCGCAGGCGGGCGGTCTCGTCACGCTGAGCATCGACCGTGCGCTCGAGTCGCGCCACTTCGAACAGGCCGCCGCTACCGAACCACAGCCTGGCCTGCAGCCCGACCAGGAGCAGCAGCAACACCGCCGCCAGCAGCCGGAACATGGCAGGCCTCGCCGTCGCCGCGTTCGGTCAGCGGCGCAGGTTCGGGAACGCGTCGCGGCCGGCGTAGCGCGCCGCGCTGCCCAGCGCTTCCTCGATCCGCAGCAACTGGTTGTACTTGGCGACGCGATCGGAGCGGCACAGCGAACCGGTCTTGATCTGCGTCGCGGTGGTCGCGACGGCGATGTCGGCAATCGTGGTGTCCTCGGTTTCGCCGGAGCGGTGCGAAACGACCGCGGCGTATTTCGCCGCGTCGGCCATCGCGATCGCTTCGAGCGTTTCCGACAGGGTACCGATCTGGTTGACCTTGATCAGGATCGCGTTGGCGATGCCGCGCTCGATGCCCTCGCGGAAGATCTTCGGATTGGTCACGAACAGGTCGTCACCGACCAACTGAACCTTCTCGCCGAGCACGTCGGACAACTGCTTCCAGCCGTCCCAGTCGTCCTCGGCCATGCCGTCCTCGATCGTGATGATCGGATAGCGGCGCGCCCAGTCGGCGAGAAAATCGACGAACTGTTCCGGCGTCAGTCGCTTGCCTTCGCCGACCAGGTTGTAGCGGCCGTTGTCGAAGAACTCCGAGCTTGCGACATCGAGGCCGAGCAGCACGTCGTCGCCGGCGCGGTAACCGGCCTTGCCGATTGCCTCGAGGATCGTTTCGATCGCCTCCTCGTTGGAGCGCAGGTCCGGCGCGAAGCCGCCTTCGTCACCGACCGCGGTCGACAGCCCGCGGCCCTTCAGCACCGTCTTCAGCGAATGGAAGATCTCGGTGCCGGCACGCAGCGCCTCGGAGAACGAGTCGAAGCCGACCGGCAGCACCATGAATTCCTGCATGTCGACGTTGTTGTCGGCATGTGCGCCGCCATTGACGATGTTCATCATCGGCACCGGCAGCAGCGGCGCGCGGCCGCCGGCCAGATGCTTCCACAACGGCACGCCCTTGGCCGCAGCGACCGCATGCGCGTTCGCCAACGACACGCCGAGCAGTGCGTTGGCGCCGAGCTTGCCCTTGTTTTCAGTGCCGTCGAGTTCGATCAGCCGGCGGTCGAGACCGGCCTGGTCGCTGGCATCGAAGCCGGCCAGCGCCTGCGCGATCGTCGAGTTGACGTTCGCGACCGCCTTTCGCACGCCCTTGCCGAGGTAGCGCGTCTTGTCGCCGTCGCGCAGCTCGACCGCCTCGCGGGTGCCGGTCGAGGCGCCGGACGGCACCGCGGCGCGGCCCATCTGGCCGGTCGACAGCGTGACCTCGGCTTCGAGCGTCGGGTTGCCGCGGGAATCGAGGATCTCGCGAGCGTGGATCTTGGCGATCGTCGTCATCGTGGGAAAGCTCCTGGGGTCTGGATTCTTGTATGCGCGAACTGCTCCACCTGCAGGTGCGCGTTGCTCATCCGATCTCGAGAAAACCGTTCTTCTTGACCAGCCGGTCCAGCTCGACCAGCGTTTCGAGCAGCGCCGCCATCTTCGGCAGCGGCCACGCGTTGGGGCCGTCGCTCAGTGCCTTGTCGGGGTCCGGATGCGTTTCCATGAAGATGCCGGATACGCCGGCGGCAACGGCCGCGCGCGCCAGCACCGGCACGAACTCGCGCTGGCCGCCCGAGGCACCGCCCTGCCCACCCGGCAACTGCACCGAATGGGTCGCGTCGTAGACGACCGGGCAGCCGGTGTCGCGCATCACCGCCAGCGAGCGCATGTCGGAGACCAGGTTGTTGTAGCCGAAGCTCGCGCCGCGCTCGCAGACCATGATCTGCTGGTTGCCGGTCGCCTTCGCCTTGGCGGCAACGTGGCGCATCTCCCACGGCGACAGGAACTGGCCCTTCTTGATGTTGACCGGCCGGCCGGCGTTGGCCACCGCCTGGATGAAGTCGGTCTGCCGGCACAGGAAGGCCGGCGTCTGCAGCACGTCGACGACGCTCGCGACCTCAGCCATCGGTGTGTACTCGTGGACATCGGTCAGCACCGGCACACCGATCTGCCGCTTCACTTCGGCCAGTACCTTCAGCCCTTCCTCCATGCCGGGACCGCGGAAGCTGGTGCCGGAGGTCCGGTTGGCCTTGTCGAAGCTCGACTTGAAGATGAACGGGATGCCGAGCCGACCGGTGATCTCCTTCAACTGGCCGGCAGTGTCGAGCTGCAACTGCATCGACTCGATCACGCACGGGCCGGCGATCAGGAACAGCGGCTGGTCGAGGCCGACGGGAAAACCGCAGAGGTTCATGGATGCTGGTGCTCTTGCTCGTCATTCCGGCGCAAGCCGGAGTCCATTGTTCGGTTTCCGACCAGCGCCGAGTGGAAGACCAGGATGGATCCCGCCTTTCGCCTGGCTTTCGCCGGGATGTCGGCATCGCGCGTCGCGACGCCGCGCCCCGACGTCACGCCGCCGCGTCCTTCAGCACCCGGCCACCGGCCTTGTACTCGCGCGCCGCACGGATGAAACCGATGAACAGCGGATGGCCGTCGCGCGGCGTCGACAGGAACTCCGGATGGGCCTGGCAGGCGACGAACCACGGATGGTCCGGCAGTTCGATCATCTCGACCAGCAGGTCGTCCATCGACTTGGCCGAAATGACCATGCCGGCGTCCTCGAGCTGGGTGCGGTAGCGGTTGTTGAATTCGTAGCGGTGCCGGTGGCGTTCGGCGACGACGTCCTTGCCGTACATCTCGCGCGCCCGGGTGCCCGGTTTGAGCCGGCATTCCTGCAGGCCGAGCCGCATCGTGCCGCCGAGATCGGAATCTTCGCCGCGGCGTTCGACGTCGCCGGCCGAGGTGCGCCATTCGGTGATCAGCCCGATCACCGGATGCGGACTGTTGCGGTCGTTCTCGGTGCTGTTGGCGCCGTCGAGCCCGGCCACGTTGCGGGCGAACTCGACCACCGCGGCCTGCATGCCGTAGCAGATACCGAAGTACGGCACGCCGTTCTCGCGCGCGTGGCGGGCGGCGGCCACCTTGCCCTCGAAACCGCGGTCGCCGAAACCGCCCGGCACCAGGATCGCGTCGACGCCATCGAGCACGCGGACGCCTTCCTTCTCGACCAGCTCCGACTCGACCCACTTCAGCTTGACCCGGGTGCGCTGCCGCAGGCCGCCGTGTTTCAGCGCCTCGGCGATCGATTTGTAGGCGTCGGCATGGTCGACGTACTTGCCGACCACCGCGACGCAGACTTCGTCGACCGGGTGCTCCATCGCGTCGACCACCGCCTGCCATTCGGACAGGTCGGCCTCGTTCCTGGCCGGCAACTGCAACCGTTCGACGACGATCTGGTCGAGCCCCTGGCGCTGCAGGAACATCGGGATCTTGTAGATATTGTCGAGGTCGACCGCGGAGATCACCGCGCGCTCCTCGACATTGGTGAACAGCGCGATCTTGCGCCGCTCGGATTCCGGCAGCGGCTTCTCGCTGCGGCACAGCAGGATGTCCGGCTGGATGCCGATCGAGCGCATCTCCTTGACCGAATGCTGGGTCGGCTTGGTCTTCAGCTCGCTGGCGGCGGCGATCCACGGCACCAGCGTCAGGTGCATGAAGATCGCGCGTCCGGCGCCGCGCTCGCTGCGCAACTGGCGGATCGCCTCAAGGAACGGCAGCGACTCGATGTCGCCGACCGTGCCGCCGATCTCGATCAGGCCGACATCGAAGCCTTCGGTCGCCTCGTCGATGCAGCGCTTGATCTCGTCGGTGATGTGCGGGATCACCTGCACGGTCGCGCCCAGGTAGTCGCCACGCCGCTCGCGGCGGATCACGTTCTCGTAGATCCGGCCGGTCGTGATCGAATGCTTGCGGGTCAGGTGGACCCGGACGAAGCGCTCGTAGTGACCGAGGTCGAGGTCGGTCTCGGCACCGTCGTCGGTGACATACACCTCGCCGTGCTGGAACGGGCTCATCGTTCCAGGATCGACATTGATGTACGGATCGAGCTTCATCATCGCGACCTTCAGGCCGCGGGCTTCGAGGATCGAAGCCAGGGACGCAGCGGCGATGCCCTTGCCAAGCGAGGACACCACGCCACCGGTGACGAAAATCAGGGGAGTCATGGGGAGGGAGCTGCGGGAAAGCGGCATTCTACCGGAACGCCGTGACCGTTGCCGCCGCCAAACCCGGTAGGAGGGGCTTCAACCCCGACCGGCGACGCGATGATGCTCCGTTTACGCCGATCGTCCGATCGAAACCCGCCGCAGCCACGAGTGCCCGGCCAGAAAATGGCTTCCGGTCGGGGCTGAAGCCCCTCCTACAGGGAGCTGGCGAGGGGAGTCATGGGGAGGAAGCTGCGGGAAACCGCTCTACCGGACCCCGATGGCCGTATGGCCGTTGCCGCCGCCCAACCCGGTAGGAGGGGCTTCAGCCCCGACCGGCGACGCGATGGATGCCCCGTTGGCCCCGATCATCCGTTCGAAACCCGCCGCAGCCATCAGCGCCCAGCCAGAAGATGCCGACCGGTCGGGGCTGAAGCCCCTCCTGCAGGGAGCTGGCGAGGGAGTCATGGGGAGGAAGCTGCGGGAAACCGCTCTACCGGACCCCGATGGCCGTATGGCCGTTGCCGCCGCCCAACCCGGTAGGAGGGGCTTCAGCCCCGACCGGCGACGCGATGGATGCCCCGTTGGCCCCGATCATCCGTTCGAAACCCGCCGCAGCCATCAGCGCCCAGCCAGAAGATGCCGACCGGTCGGGGCTGAAGCCCCTCCTACAGGGAACTGGCGCGACTGCTATCCTCGCGCCCTTTCCGGCACCACCATTCGTCCCGCATGAGCACCCGCTACAACGCCGCCGACATCGAAGTCCTGTCCGGTCTCGATCCCGTCAAGCGCCGGCCCGGCATGTACACCGATACGAGCCGGCCGAACCACCTGGCGCAGGAGGTCATCGACAACTCGGTCGACGAGGCGCTGGCCGGGCATGCGAAGACCATCGAGGTCACGATGCACGCCGACGGCAGTTGCGAGGTCGCCGACGACGGCCGCGGCATGCCGGTCGACATCCATCCGGAGGAAGGCATCCCGGGCGTCGAGCTGATCCTTACCCGGCTGCATGCCGGCGGCAAGTTCAGCAACCGCAACTACACGTTTTCCGGCGGCCTGCACGGCGTTGGCGTCAGCGTCGTCAATGCACTGTCGAGCCGGGTCGAGGTCACGATCCGGCGCGACGGCAACGAATACCGGATGACGTTCGGCGACGGTTTCCCGAAGTCCGAGCTCGAAATCATCGGCTCGGTCGGCCGCCGCAACACCGGCACCCGGCTGCGCTTCTGGCCGGACCCGACGTACTTCGACAGCCCGAAATTTGCGCTGCGCGCGCTGCGCCACCTGCTGCGGGCCAAGGCCGTGCTGTGCCCGGGGCTGACCGTCAAGCTGTTCGACGAGGCCAGCGGCGAGCGCGAGGAATGGTTCTTCGAGGACGGACTGCGCGACTACCTCGCCGGCCAGGTCGCCGATCGCGAGCGGCTGCCGCCCGAGCTGTTCGTCGGCAAGCTGGCCCGTGAAACCGAACAGGTCGACTGGGCGCTGGCCTGGGTGCCGGATGGCGAGCTGGTCCAGGAAAGCTACGTCAACCTGATTCCGACCGCGCAGGGCGGTACGCACGTCAACGGCCTGCGCTCGGGCCTGACCGACGCGCTGCGGGAGTTCTGCGACTTCCGCAGCCTGCTGCCGCGCGGCGTCAAGCTGGCGCCGGAAGACGTCTGGGACCGGATCAGCTACGTGCTCAGCATGAAGATGACCGACCCGCAGTTCTCCGGCCAGACCAAGGAGCGGCTGTCGTCACGGCAGGCCGCGGCCTTCGTCGAGGGTGCGGCCAAGGATGCGTTTTCGCTGTACCTGAACCAGCACGTCGAGATCGGCACGCAGATCGCCCAGCTCGCGATCGAGCGCGCCGCGGCGCGGCTGAAGACCGAAAAACAGATCGTCCGCAAGAAGATCGTCCAGGGCCCGGCACTGCCCGGCAAACTGGCCGACTGTTCGAGCCAGGACCTGTCGCGCACCGAACTGTTCCTGGTCGAGGGCGATTCCGCCGGCGGCAGCGCCAAGCAGGCGCGCGACAAGGACTTCCAGGCGATCCTGCCGCTGCGCGGCAAGATCCTGAACACCTGGGAAGTCGAGAGCAGCGGCGTGCTGGCGTCGACCGAGGTGCATGACCTGGCGGTCGCGATCGGCTGCGATCCGGGCGTCGACGACATCTCCGGCCTGCGCTACGGCAAGATCGTCGTGCTGGCCGACGCCGATTCCGACGGCCTGCACATCGCGACGCTGCTGTCGGCGCTGTTCCTGCGCCATTTCCCGGCGCTGGTCGCGGCCGGCCACGTGTTCGTCGCGATGCCGCCGCTGTTCCGGATCGACGTCGGCAAGCAGGTGTTCTACGCCCTCGACGAGGAAGAGAAGCGGCTGATGCTCGACCGGATAGAGCGCGACAAGATCCGCGGCCAGCTCAGCGTGACCCGCTTCAAGGGCCTAGGCGAGATGAATCCGCAGCAGTTGCGCGAATCGACGATCCATCCCGACACCCGCCGGCTGGTGCAACTGACCGTCGAGGACGGCGCGCAGACGTCGGCGCTGATGGACATGCTGCTGTCGAAGAAACGCGCGTCCGACCGCAAGAGCTGGCTCGAAACCAAGGGCGATCTCGCCACGCTGGAAATCTGAAGCATCGCGGCCGGGACGCAGCCGGTTGCGAATCAGGCAGCCGGCGTCGATCGGCCGGACGCAACCGGCGGCCGGGACGTCGCACCGGCCGGGCCTTCCAACAGGCGCGGCGCGCCCGAGCCCGGCGCGATCCGGTCCCGCGCCGATGCCGTGCGCATCCGGCGTGAGACCAGGGTCAGCCGACCGTGCAGGCCGGTCTGGCAGGATGCCCGCTGTGCCCGGTCTGCACCGACTGCGGGTAATGCCCGCTGCCGATCCTCCAACCGCACGGACGCGGCGCTTCGCCGGTTCAGGCCAGCGCGAGTTCGATCATCTGCCGCAGCAGGCGCTGCAGCCGGCCGGCGCGGGTCGGCATCCAGACCGTGGTGTCCTCGTCCATGTAGGCGCGCTGCGAGATTTCGAGCTGCACCGCCTGCACGCCGTCTTCGGGATGGCCGTAGTGGCGAGTGATGTAGCCGCCCTTGAAGCGGCCGTTGACGACCCAGTCGTAATCGTCCTGCGCCGCGCACAGGCCGGTCAGCCGCTCCTGCAGCCAGCCCGAGCAACTGCGGCCGTCGGCGGTACCGATGTTCAGGTCGGGCAAGCGGCCGTCGAACAGGAACGGTACTTCGCCCTTGATCGAATGGCCTTCCCACAGCACGACACGGCCGAAATCGTCGCGCAGCCGACGCAACTCGCCCTGCAGCGCCTCGTGGTAGGGCCGCCAGTAGCGGTCGACCCGTCGCTCGACCTCGTCGGCACCCGGCTCCTCGCCCGGCTGGTAGACCGGGCCGCCGTCGAAGCGCCGGATCGGACACAGGCCGGTCGTGTTCTGGCCCGGATACAGCGACAGATCGTCCGGCGGCCGGTTCAGGTCGACCACGTAGCGGGAGAAACGCGGCATCAGGATCGAAGCACCGAGCTCGCCGGCGAATGCGTACAGCCGCGACATCTGCCAGTCGGTGTCCGGCACCGCGCGTGCGGCCGGCGTCAGCCGCGGCACCAGTTCGGTCGGCAGGCTGCAGCCGTCGTGCGGCAGGCTGATCAGCAGCGGCGCATCGCCGCGCAGCAACGTGAAGGTGTCCATGGCGGGGCAGTGTAGCGGCTCGGCGCGCCGTTCGAGTCCGCCGGGCAGGCTCCGCTCAGCCGAAGCGACGCGGTGAGTACGGCGCCGGGTCGATGCACGGCTCGGCTCCGGTCAGCAACTCCGCCACCAGCCGCCCGGTGCCGGCCGACATGGTGACGCCGAGCATGCCGTGGCCGGTCGCGAGCAGCAGGTTGCGCCAGCGGCCGGCGCGACCGATCAACGGCACATCGTCGATCGACATCGGCCGCCAGCCGTACCACTCCTCGAGCCGCTGCGGCCCCTCCGGCACGTGCAGGTACTCCGCCGCACCGCGCACCAGCGCGTCGAGCCGCAGCCGGTTCAGGCGGCTGTCGAAGCCGGAGAACTCCATCGTACTGCCGAGCCGGAAGCCGTCGCGCCAGGCCGTCACGCAGACCGCGCGCTCCTTCAGCACCAGCGGCTGCCGTGGCACCACCGCCGGCCGCGAGTAGGTGATCGAATAGCCCTTGCCGGGCTGCATCGGCAGCCGCAGACGCAGCGTCCGCGCCAGCAACGGGCTCCAGGCGCCGAGCGCCAGCACCACGTCGCGTGCGCGGCGCTCGCCGGCGGCGGTGACGACCGACGCGATCCGGTCGCCGTCGGTGCCGAATCCGCGCACCTCGCAGTGCTCGTCGATGATGCCGCCGGCGGCGCGGACCGCTGCGGCCAGTCCGGAAACATAGGCCTCGGGTCGGAGCTGCGCGTCGCCCGGGAAGCGCAGCCCGCCGGCCAGGCCGGGCCTGAGCGCCGGCTCGTCGCGCTCGATGCGGGCCGCATTCATTGGCTCGACCTCGATGCCGAGCGCGCGCAGATCGTCGACTTCATCCAGCATGGCGGCGTAGCGCCGCGGGTCGCGAAACGCGTAGACGAGCCCGCCGGCCTCGAAGCCGCAGTCGATGCCGCTGGCCGCCAGCAGCCGTTCCAGCTCCGCGCGCGACAGGTGCAGCAGCGCCGCCTTGGCCTGTGCGCTGGCCAGCCAGTCACGGCGATTGCAGCGGCGGGCGCAACCGAACAGCCAGCGCGCCAGTGCCGGGTCGGCGCGCAACCGGATGAACAATGGTGCGTCCGGCTGCAGCATCCAGCGCAGCGCCTGGCCGATCGAGCCGGGGCCGATCAGCGGTGGTGCGTGGCTCGGCGTGATGGTGCCGCAGTTGCCGTGCGAGCTGCCGCCACCGGCCACGCCCTGGTCGATGACGCGTACTCTGCGTCCGGCCTGCAGCAGCGACCAGGCACAGGCCAACCCGACCGCCCCGGCGCCGAGCACCAGCACGTCGTCGACGGCGTCGCTCATGCGGGGCGGCGCATCGGTTGCGGCGACAGATAGGTCAGGCTGCGCCACAGCCACTCGACCGGACCGAACCGGTAGCGCGCCAGCCACCAGTGGCTGAACGCGACTTGGGCGACGTACAGCGCGAGCACGAACGGCACCTGCCAGGCGCGCGGCAACCGCTCGAAGTAGCCGAGGCCGTAGCCGTAGAACAGGCCGACACAGACGATCGACTGCAGCAGGTAATTGCTGAGCGCCATCCGCCCGGCCGGCGCCAGCCACAGCAGGCGCCGCTGCCAGCGCGGGTTGTGCAGGCCGAGTGCGATGCTTGACGCGTAGGCCAGGCACAGCAGCAGGCCGGCCGCCTGCATCGCCGCGGCCGCGGTCGCCGCTTCGATGTCCATCCGCGCGAAGTCGGCGGTCGGCACGCGCCAGAACGACCACAGCGCCAACGGCAGCCCGATCGCGAAACCGAGCCGCCGCCAGCGACGGAACCAGTCGATGTGCTGGTCCGGTTGCAGCCAGATGCCGCTGCGGAGCAGCCAGGCGCCGAGCAGGAACAGGCCGAGCACCAGCGGCATGAACATGATCGGCACGTAACCCATCATCCAGCCGAAGTCGGCGCGCCGCTGCCGGTTGGCCTCGGCGAAGCTGCCGTCCGGGCCGTACGCGGCGCGCTGCGCGGCCTCGATCGCCGCCATCTCCCGAGCCTGCTCGTCGAGCTGGAGCTGGAACTGGGCGGCACTGGCGGGATCCTGCCGGGCCAGCTCACCGAAGCTGCCGAACAGCAGCATCAGCACGATCGGCACGCTGAACAATGCAAGACCCCATGTCCGCAGCCGCGCTGTCGGCGTGCGCCGGAACAGCGCCAGCATCACCAGCGCGGTCAGCGCGTAGTTGGTCAGGATGTCGCCGGACCAGACGTACAGGTAGTGCAGCAGGCCGATCGCGAGCAGCACCAGGGTGCGCCGCAGATACAGCCAGCCGCCACCGGCGCCACGTGCCCGGCTGCGCAGCAGGATCATCGCGAAGCCGGCACCGAACAGCAGCGCGAACAGCGGATAGAACTTGCCCTGCACGATCACGTAGATCGCCGCATCGGCCCAGCGGTCGAGCCCGGTCAACTGCGGATCGAGCCCGGTCACCGCGCTCGCCAGCGGGCCGACGAAGGCCTCGATATTCATCAACAGGATGCCGAGCAGCGCGAAACCTCGCAGCACGTCGAGCAGGTCCACACGCTCGGGACGACTGACCGGAGCGAGCGCGGCATCGGTGGTTGTCGTGTTCATCCGGCCTCCGGCCGTGACGGAGCGCACAGCCTAACGGATGAGATCGCTGGCCGGTGGCGGGCAATCGGCCACGAGAGATCCGAACGAGAGCTGCAATGCTCGCTCGGCGCGAGCAGGCGCCGCGCACGACACGCGGCATGCTCGGCTGGCTGCGGTCAGCCGACGCCGAGCGCGCGACGCGGCGACTGCGCGCCGACCTGGCCGTTGGCGCCGTAGGCCGGCATCGCCTCGACCCGGCCGAGCTGGCGCAGTGCCCAGCGGACTTCCCGGTGCCGGCGCGCCAGCAGCGCTCCATTGGCGCGGTTCAGTTCGGCAAGCTCGGCGATCCGCTCGTGCTGGTGGGCCTGCGGCGGTGCGGCCTCGACCGCACGCAGCGCGACCAGCTTGGCCTCGTTGGCCCGCACCAGCAGGTCGGCGTCGTTCTCGATCAGCGCGCGGCGTTCCATCGTCAGCGCGTCAGCCAGTCCGTCCAGGGCCGATACCGTGCTCATCATGCTCAGACGCCCAGTGCCCGTTCGAGCTCGGCCAGCCGAGCGGCGATCTCCTGCGGATCGATCTTGTAGCTGCCCGACTCGAGCGCGGCGCGCACCGAGGCGACCTTGGCGGCATCGATCGCCGACGCCTCCGACAACGAACGCTCGAGCGAAGCCAGGCCAGCCGCCTCGCCGCTCAGGCGGACGCTGTCATCGCCGGACGTCGCCCGGCTGCGCTCGCCGGCACCGGCGCGCGACGCGCCGGCAGGCGCGCTGCCGCTGCTCGAAGGGCGCGGCAACCCGGGCGCCATGCCTTCGATCTTGGTGTTCATGATCCGGCTCTCCTGCAAGCTCTTGCGCCAGATATCGGCGCCGGCAGCAGAAACTTTAGCAAACGGATTGCGGCCGATTTCGTGATTCGTGACCAGCTTCGACATTCTGCCCCCATCAATCGACCCGCCGCGTCAGTATTGGCCGCTCACCGTCGAACGGCCATCCTTCGATCCGCCAATAACAACCGCTGGTCAGACCTGGGCCAACCGGTCGCTCAGCGCGCGATCTCGATTTCGCCCGACGACCGCACGATGCCCTGCACGATCCGCCGCGACGCCAGGTTCTCGACGCTGACCCGCTCGGCGATGCCGGCCTCGCCCAGCGCCTTGCCGGCGGCGCGGACCTCGATCGCGCCGACCCGCGACACCAGCGTCACCGCGTCGCCGCGCCGGACCGCACGCGGCGACAACAGATCCTGGTGCTGCAGCACGCTGCCGGCCATCAGGCTGCGCCGGGCGATCTGGCCGTCGACCGGCGTGCCGGCCGGCAATGCGCCACCGGCGATCCGGGTCAGGTCGCGCGCCTCGCTGCGTACCGCGTCGGCAGTGACCGGCTGACCGGCGGCGAGCGGCCGGGTCAACACCCAGACCGGCTCTATCCGCTGCACCCGAACCGGCACGAACAGCCGCCAGCCGGCACTCGGGCAGCCGACCTCGACGCTGCCGCCGTGGCTGGCGACCGCGGTCAGCGGCTCGCTGCAGCGCGGCAGCCGGATCGCATCGTCGACGCTGGCCTCGGCATGCACGCCCGGGCCGCCCGCGACGACCCCGAGCGCCGCCGAGCGGACCTCGTCGATCGGCTGGAAATCGGCGGCGAACACGCTGCCGGTCAGGACGAGTATGCTGGCGATCAGGCGACGCATCGGGGGCTCCGGCTGGGGCGGGTCTGCCAGCGGTCTAGCAAGACCCGTGCCCTCGTGTCCGCTCAAGTTTCCCGACCCGAGGCCGATTTTCCCGCCATGTCGCGCGACCTGCTCAATCGCATCGACCAACGCACCCGGCTGGCCGGCCACAACCGGCTCGCCCTGCTGCTGTTCCGGCTCGGTGGACGTCAACTTTTTGGCGTCAACGTGTTCAAGGTGCAGGAAGTGCTGCGCCGCCCTGCCCTGTTCGAACTGCCGCACGCGCCGCCGCAGGTGCTCGGCAGTGCCGACATCCGCGGCCGCACGGTGCCGGTGATCGATCTCGGCCAGGCGATCCGGCATCCGGAGTCTGAGGACGACCGGAACTGTTATCTGGTCGTGACCGAGTTCAACCGCTCGGTGCAGGGGTTCCTGGTCAGCTCGGTCGAGCGGATCGTCAACATCGCGGTCGAGGAAGTGCTGCCGCCGCCGGAGACCGGGCCCGGCAGCTCGTACCTGACCGCCGTCACCCGCTACCACGGCGAACTGATCCAGATTCTCGACGTCGAGCGCGTGCTGGCCGATGCACGGCAGCAGAAGCCGGGCAGCATCGACGAGCTGATCCAGGGCCGCGGAACGTTCTCGGGCATGGACCTGCGGGTGCTGGTGGTCGACGACTCGCGGGTCGCGCGGACGCAGATCCAGCGCGTGCTGGAGGAACTCGGCGTCGAGGCGGTGCTGATGCCGGACGGCCGGCAGGCCCTCGACCATCTGAAGGGCATGGCCAGCCAGGGCGAGCGCGTGACCGACCGCTACGCGATGGTGATCTCCGACATCGAGATGCCGTCGATGGACGGCTACACGCTGACGACGGAAATCCGCCGCGATGCCCGGCTCGCCGAGCTGTTCGTGCTGCTGCACACGTCGCTGTCGGGCATCTTCAACAACGCGATGGTCGAGCGGGTCGGCGCCGACGCCTTCGTCGCCAAGTTCTCGCCGGGCGAGCTGGCCCAGCACGTCACCAACCACCTGCTGCAGATCGTAAACCCCGCTGCGGCCTAGATTTCCCCGCCCGGGCCCGGTCGCTCCCGGACAGCCCGGACGGGTGACCGCAACGCCCGCGTGGTGCAACCAGCGGGTCGCCACTGCGACGGCTTCCGCCGGCAACCACGCCGCTCTGGCACGGCCATTGCTTAACCGGATCTGAAACCGCTCCCATCGGGAGATTCAGATGTCCGGAAACCCACTGTTCGGCATTCATGCGACGGCCCTGGCACTGCGCCAGGAGCGGCTGAACCTGCTGGCGTCGAACGTCGCCAATGCCGATACCCCGGGCTACAAGGCCCAGGATCTCGATTTCACCGCCGCACTGCAGGCCGCGACCGGCAGCAACGGGCTCGGCCGCAATACCCAGCCGGCACTGCCGACTGCCGATGCCGCGCAGGCGGCCCGCTTCGAGCGGCAGGCACTGCAGCCGAGCCTGGACGGCAACACCGTCGACGCGCAACTCGAGCACGCCGCCTATGCCCAGGCCGCGCTCGAATACCGCGTGTCGCTGAATTTCGTCGAGTCGCGGGTACGCAGCCTGCTGCTCGCGATCACCGGACAGTAAGGAGGCCGCGATGTCCAGCCTGACGATCTTCCAGTTGGCCGGCAGCGCGATGCACGCGCAGTCGACCCGGCTCAACACCGTGGCCAGCAACCTGGCCAATGTCGAAAGCGTGACCGGCGATCCGGCCCAGGTCTACAAACCGCGGGAGCCGCTGTTCCAGGCCTACACGATCGCCGACAACCCGGCCCTGCAGGGTGTCCGGGTGGCCGGCGTGCAGGAATCGCAGGCGGCGCCGATCAAGCGCTACGAACCCGGCCATCCGCAGGCCGACGGCGAAGGCTACGTCTATGCACCGGCGATCGACCCGGTCGCACAGATGGTCAACATGATCTCGGCCGCACGCAGCTACCAGTCCAGCGTCGAGATGCTGAACACCGCCAAGGAATTGGCGATCGCCACCATCAACGTCGGACGCTGAGCATGAGCATGCTGGTCGGAAACCCATCCACTTCGTCCGCGGCGCAGAACGCGGCCAACAACGCCAGCCGCAGCGGCGGCGATCTCGGCCAGGCCGACTTCCTGCTGTTGCTGACCGAGCAGCTCAAGCACCAGGACCCGCTGAAGCCGCTGGAGAGCAACCAGTTCCTGGCCCAGCTCGCACAGTTCTCGACCGTGCAGGGCATCCAGGGACTGCAGTCGAGTTTCGATGGCCTGGCCAGCAGTGTCAGCAACGAGCAGGCATTGCAGGGCGCGAGCCTGATCGGCCACGACGCGCTGGTCGCGTCGGAACGGTTCGAACTGGCCCCGGAAGGCACGATGCGCGGCGCGATCGACACTCCGATCGCCGGCCAGGTCACGATCGAGATCAGCGATGCCTCCGGCAACGTGGTCCGGCGGCTGAGCTACGACGCCGCGGTCGGTCCTTTGGCATTTGAATGGGACGGCATGACCGCGACCGGCGAGCAGGCACCGCCGGGCAACTACAGCATCGCGGCCCGGGTCAGCAGCGGCGGCACCACCGAGGCCCTGCGACCGCACATCGCCGCCCGCGTCAACAGCGTCTATTTCACATCGAATGGCCTCGTGCTCGACCTCGCCGGGGTCGGTTCGGTGCCGTTTTCCGCCGTCCGCCGCATCAGCGGCTAGCCACCGAGGGACACCCGCATGACTTTCCGTACTGCACTGAGCGGACTGAATGCCGCTTCCACCGACCTCAACGTGACGGCGAACAACATCGCCAACGTCGCGACACCGGGGTTCAAGCTGTCGCGCGCCGAATTCTCCGACGTGTTCGCGGTATCGAGCTTCGGCCTCTCCCGCAACGCGGTCGGCGCCGGCGTCCGCACCGCCGCGGTCACCCAGCAGTTCGGCCAGGGCAACGTCGAGTTCACCGACAACAGCCTCGATCTGGCGATTTCCGGCGGCGGCTTCTTCCGGTTGTCCGACCGCGGCACCGCGGTGTTCTCGCGCGCCGGCAATTTCGCGACCGACACCAACGGCTACGTCGTCAATCCGGCCGGCCACCGACTGCAGGTGTTTCCGCCGCTGCCGGGCGGCACGTTCGACACCGGCCGACTGCAGGACCTGCAGTTGTCGACCACCGAGAGCGCACCGTCTGCGACCACTTCGGTCTCGGCCAGCACCAACCTGCCGGCCGACGCCGAGGCGCCGCTGGTCACGCCGCTCGATCCGTCCGATCCGCTGAGCTACAACTACACGACGTCGCTGACGATCTTCGACTCGCTCGGTGCCGAACGGGTGCTGACGCTGTACTACGTCAAGGACGCCAACCCACGCGAGTGGACCGTCAGCAGCTACATCGACGGCCAGGCCGTCGGCACGCCGACCACGATCGCCTACGACGAGAACGGCGCCTGGGACAGCACCGTCAACCAGCCGGTCAACGGCGTGATCACCGGCATCGGTCCGTTCACGCCGGCCAACGGCGCCGCCGACATCACGCTGGAAGTCGACATCATCAACTCGACCCAGTTCGGCGACACGTTCTCGGTCAACGAACTGACCCAGGACGGCTACACGACCGGCCGCCTGACCAGCATCGAGGTGTCGCCGACCGGCGTCGTGTTCGCCCGCTTCAACAACGGCCAGGCCAACAGCCTCGGACAGGTCGCGATGGCGAATTTCGCCAATCCCCAGGGATTGCAGGAGTACGGCAACAACGTCTGGGGTGAAACGTTCGATTCCGGCCAGCCGCTGCTCGGTGCCGCCGGCAGCGCCTCGCTGGGCCTGATCCAGGCCGGTGCACTGGAGGCATCGAACGTCGACCTGACCGCGCAGCTCGTCAACATGATCACCGCCCAGCGCAACTTCCAGGCCAACGCGCAGACGATCAGCACGTTCGACCAGGTGACGCAGACGATCATCAACATCCGCTGATGCGGATTCGGGATCCGGGACCGTTTGATACGGGAATCGGCGGACCAGGAACCGCCGCGGGGTGACGGGAGATCGAGACCGAAGGTGACGACCAAGTGCAGCCCGCTTGTTCCGAACCCGAATCTCGAATCCCGACTCCCCGCCCGCTTGGCAAGGGACTTGCAGGGTACTCAGCAACAGCAGCACCGGCGACGAACTTCCGTCGCAGCAAGTCGAGGGGGGCCCGATGGACAAATCGCTCTACACCGCCATGGCCGGCGCATCCGCCGCGATGCGCGCGCAGGCGACGGTGGCCAACAACCTCGCCAATGCCAACACGGTCGGCTTCAAGGCGCAGTTGCTCGGCACCGAGACGTTCAAGGTCGAGGGGCCCGGCTTCGCGACCCGTTACTCGGTGATCGACGCGCCGCCGCAGGCCGATCACAGCGCCGGGCCGTTGCAGGTCACCGGCGGTGAACTCGACGTCGCACTGCACGAAGGCGTCTGGCTGGAAGTGCAGGACCGCGCCGGCAATCCGGCCTACACCCGCACCGGCGATCTGCGCGTCAATGCCAACGGCCTGCTGACCACCGCGTCCGGACATCTGGTGATGGGCGAGAACGGTCCGCTGGCGATGCCGCCGAACCAGAAGGTGCAGATCGGCGGCGACGGCACCGTATCGCTGGTGCCGCAGGGCCAGGGCCCGGAAACGATGGCGCAGGTCGCGCGGCTGCGACTGGTGAAGCCCGACCCGGCGCTGATGCAGCGCGGCGAGGACGGTCTGTTCCGGCTCGACGGCCCGCCGCCCGCTCCGGCCGCCGGCACCGCGCTGACGCAGGGCGCACTGGAAGGCAGCAACGTCAATGTCGCCGCGACGCTGGTGCAGATGATCGAGCTGCAGCGGCAATTCGAAATGCAGGTCAAGGCGATCAAGGAGGCCGACGACAACGCACGTTCGTCGGCCAGCCTGATGCGCCTGGGCTGATACGACCGAGGAGTACGCCATGTTCCCCGCCCTGTGGATCGCCAAGACCGGCCTCGACGCGCAGCAGACGCGCATGTCGGTGGTGTCGAACAATCTCGCCAACGTCAACACCACCGGCTTCAAGCGTTCGCGTGCGAGCTTCGAGGACCTGCTGTACCAGAACATCCGTCAGCCGGGCGGCGCCGCGTCGCAGCAGAACCAGTTGCCGAGCGGACTGACCACCGGTACCGGCGTGCGGGTTGTCTCGACCGAGAAGTTCTTCGCCCAGGGCGGCATGCAGCAGACCGGCAATGCCCTCGACGTCGCGATCAACGGCCGCGGACTGTTCCAGGTGATGCTGCCGGACGGCACCGCCGCCTACACCCGCGACGGCAGCTTCCAGATCGACGGCCAGGGACAACTGGTCACCAACTCCGGCTACGTCGTGCAGCCGGCGCTGCAGATTCCGGAAGGTGCGCAGTCGGTGACGATCGGCGTCGACGGCACGGTCAGCGTGACGGTCGCCGGCCAGGCTGCGCCGGTCGAGATCGGATCGCTGACGCTGACCGACTTCGTCAATCCGTCCGGGCTGCAGGCGCGCGGCGAGAACCTGTTCCTCGAAACCGCCGCCAGCGGCCCACCGCAGACCGGCACGCCGGGCGTGTCGGGCATCGGCACCGTCGTGCAGGGAATGCTCGAGAGCTCGAACGTCAACGTGGTCGAGGAGCTGGTGTCGATGATCGAGACGCAGCGCGCCTACGAGATGAACGCGAAGGCGATCTCGGCGTCCGACCAGATGCTGAGCTACCTGAACAACAACACCTGAGGAGCGCGACGATGACGACGCGACCGATGCCGCCGTCTGGCTCCCCTCGCCCCTCGGGAAAGGGGTCGGGGGAGAGGGGCTCAGCAGCACCTCGATCCGGCCGAGCCGGGCTCGCGGCACGCGGCCTGATCGTGGTTGCCGGCATGACGCTGGCGGCCTGTGCCACCACGCCCGAGATGAAGTCCGATCCGGCCTATGCGCCGATCGCACCGGAAGCCTATCCGGCGCCGGCCACGCCGAGTGCAGGTGCGATCTATCGGCCCGGCGGCGGTGGCCTGGCACTGTTTGCCGATCATCGCGCACGCCAGCCCGGCGATATCCTGACGATCACGTTGTCCGAGCGCACGCTGGCGCAGAGCCGCTCGACGACATCGACCAGCAAGGACACCGACATCGGCGTCGGCGGCACCATCGCCGGCGGCGGCATCACGCTGAACGGCCGCGACCTGCTCGCGACCGAACTGGCCGCCGAACGCGGATTCTCGGGCAGCGGAAATTCCGACCAGAGCAACCGCCTCGAAGGCAGCCTGACCGTCACCGTCGTCAATCGGCTGCCGAACGGCAACCTGGTGGTTCGCGGCGAGAAACT
Source organism: Lysobacteraceae bacterium (assembly GCA_041687455.1). Classification (GTDB taxonomy): domain Bacteria; phylum Pseudomonadota; class Gammaproteobacteria; order Xanthomonadales; family Xanthomonadaceae; genus JAWLBY01. The sequence goes on from JAWLBY010000015.1 coordinate 25,124, forward strand.
GCTGCGCCTGAACCGTGCCGACGAGGTCGTGCAGGTGCAGGGCATCGTCCGGCCGGCCGACATCGCGCAGGACAACAGCGTGCCGTCGAGCCGGGTCGGCGCTGCGCGGATCGTCTACACCGGCCGAGGCGCGCTGGCGCAGGCCAATGCGATGGGCTGGCTGTCGCGCTTCTTCAACTCGCCGGTGATGCCATGAACGGCGAGCGCGCTACCACGCGCACGCGCCGGAGCGCCGAGACTGTGGACCCGCACAAGGCGTCGCCGACGTCGCACATCCCGCGCATCGTCGTCGCCTTCGCCGCAACGCTGCTGGCGCTGTTCGCCCTGCCCGCCTCCGCCGAGCGGATCAAGGATCTCGCCGCGGTTGCCGGCGTGCGCAGCAATCCGCTGATCGGCTACGGCCTCGTGGTCGGTCTCGATGGCAGCGGCGACCAGACCTCGCAGGCGCCGTTCACGGTGCAGAGCCTGAAGAACATGCTGACCGAGCTCGGCGTTGCGGTACCGCCGAACGTCAACCCGCAGTTGAAGAACGTCGCCGCAGTGGCGATCCACGCCGAACTGCCGCCGTTCGCGAAACCGGGCCAGGCGATCGACGTGACGGTGTCGTCGATCGGCAACGCATCCTCGCTGCGCGGCGGCTCGCTGCTGATGACGCCGCTGAAGGGCGCCGACGGCGAGGTCTACGCGATCGCGCAGGGCAACCTGGTGGTCGGCGGGCTCGGCGTGCAGGGCCGCGACGGTTCGAAGATCTCGGTCAACGTGCCGAGCGTCGGCCGGATCCCGAACGGCGCGCAGGTCGAGCGCGCGCTGCCGATGGCGATCGGCGAGGCCGATCACCTGCTGCTGAACCTGCACCGCGCCGACTACACCACCGCCGCACGACTGGTCGCTGCGCTCGAGCAGGCATTCGGCGAGGGCGTCGCGCAAGCGCTCGACGCGGTCACCGTGCAGGTCGCCGCGCCGGTCGATCCGAGCGCCCGGATCGCGTTCATGGCGCGGGTCGAGAGCCTCGAGCTGAATCCCGGCGAGGCGGCGGCCAAGGTCATCGTCAATTCGCGCACCGGCACGATCGTGATGGGCGGCCTGGTCAAGGTGTTGCCGGCAGCGATCACGCACGGCTCGCTGACCGTGACGATCCAGGAAAGCGTCGGCATCTCGCAGCCGGCCCCGCTGTCGCAGGGCCAGACCGTCGCGGTGCCGCAATCGACCGTACAGGTCGAGGAACAGGGCAGCCGGATGTTCCTGTTCGGCGGCGGCGTGTCGCTCGAGGAGATCGTCCGCGCGGTCAACGAGGTTGGCGCGGCACCGGGCGACCTGGTCGCGATCCTGGAAGCATTGAAGCAGGCCGGCGCGTTGCGCGCCGAGCTCGAGGTGATCTGAGGTCGGGCGATGGATATCGGGCGCGTCCAATCCGGCATTCCGCTGCAGGGCGGCAACCAGCCGAACGATCCGGCGAAGATCGCCGACGCCGCGCGCCAGCTCGAAACGCAGTTCGCGAAGATGCTGATTTCCAGCATGCGCGCGACCAGCCTCGGCGACTCGATGTTTCCGGGCAGCGCCGAACATTACCGGCAGATGTACGACGACCAGCTTGCCGCGGCACTGACCCGCGGCAAGGGGCTCGGCCTGCAGACGATGATCCGCCGCCAGCTCGGCGGCGAGGCCGCGACCGCGACGCCGCAGCAGGCTGCAAGGATGTACTCGATGGATGGCTACCGGCAGTTGCTGCCGGCCAGGCAGGCCGCCGCGCTGTCGGCACTCGACGGCGCGGCGCTGCCGCCCGGCGCCGGCGCCGCGGCGGCGCCGGGCGGCGACAGCCAGCCACGCGCCAACGGCAGCGAATCGCTGTCCGCACGGCTCGCACGATTGATCGCGGCTGAAGCCGCTCCTACGGCGAAGGCGGCCTCCCTGATGGGAGCAGGTGTGGCCGCCCCGCTAGGGGCCGCTTCGGTGGCCGCCTCCACGGTAGGAGCGGCTTCAGCCGCGATCGACGATTGCCACGGCACGCCGGCCAGCGACGCCCGGCCCGGCACCCCGGAGGCTTTCGTGGCAAGGATCTGGCCGCACGCGCAGCGCGCCGCAGCCGAACTCGGCGTCTGCCCGAAGGTGCTGGTCGCGCAGGCGGCGCTGGAAACCGGCTGGGGCCGGCACATGATCCGCGGCAACGCTGGCGATGCCAACAACCTGTTCGGCATCAAGACCGGCGGCCGCTGGTCCGGTGAGACGGTTACCGCGGCCACCAGCGAATTCCGCAACGGCACCCGCGTGCAGGAGAACGCGGCCTTCCGCGCCTATCGCTCGATCGCCGACTCGTTCGGAGACTACGTCGCGCTGCTGAAGAATTCGCCGCGCTATGCCGCCGCACTCGGCCAGGGCACCGCCCGTGCATTCGCCAATGCATTGCAGCGGGCCGGCTACGCAACCGACCCGCAATACGCCGCCAAACTGACCGCGATCGCCGAAGGCCCGACCCTGAACCGGGCGCTGGCACGGCTGTCCGGACCGACCGCATGAGGGCTGAGGCATGAGCAGTGTTCTGTCCACGTCGACCACCGCCCTGCTGGCCTTCCAGCGCGCGCTGTCGACAATCAGCCACAACGTCGCCAACGTCGGCACCGAAGGCTACAGCCGACAGCAGGTCGAACTGGCGACCCGCGCGCCGCAGGCGTTCGGCAACGGCTTCATCGGCCGTGGCGTGCAGCAGATCAGCGTCCAGCGGCTGGTCGACGACTTCAACTACAACCGGCTGGTCGACTCGCAGGCCGAAGTCGGTCGACTGCAGCAGTTGAACCTGCTGTCGGACCGGCTCGACCGCGCGTTCACCGACGCCGGCACCAACCTGGCGCAGCCGTGGTCGCAGTTCTTCGACTCGATGCAGGCGGTGTCGAGCAATCCGAGTTCGAGCGCCGCGCGCGAGGCGATGCTGGCCTCGGCGACCAGCGTCGCCGGACGCATGCGCTCGCTCGAACTGCAACTGCAGTCGTACGACCGCGAGGTCAATCTGCGACTGACCGCCGGGGTCGATAATGTCAACCGGCTGACCTCCGAGCTGGCCAAGCTCAACGAGGAAATCGGCCGCCAGCTCGGCCTGTCAGGCGGTCAGCCGCCGAACGACCTGCTCGACCAGCGCGACCGGCTGGTCAAGGACCTGTCCGGCCTGATCGGCGTCACCACCACGAAGCAGGACGACGGCTCACTGAACGTCTACACGCAGGGCGGCCAGGCGCTGGTGGTCGGCACCCGCACACTGACCCTGGCCGCCGGCCGCGACACGTTCCGGCAGGATCGGCTGAACCTGTCGCTGCAGCTCGGCAACGCGAACGTGCCGCTGGCCTCGTCGGCGCTCGGCGGCGAACTCGGCGGCCTGCTCGAATTCCGCGAAACGGTGATCGACCCGACCTCGGTCAGCCTCGGCTCGCTGGCGGCGACGCTCGCCTACAGCGTCAACCAGACCAACGCGCAGGGCATCGACCTGTATGGCAATCCGGGCGAGCCGATCTTCAGCCAGCCGAGCCTGAACACGCTGCCATCCGACCTCAACACCGGCAACGCGACGCTGACCGCCAGCATCACCGACCTGCCGGCATTCGACGGCCGTGACGTCATCATCAGCTATGACGGTGCCAACTACAGCGCGACCGACCGCCGCAGCGGCGCCGCGGTGCCGATCAGCGGCACCGGCACGTTCGCCGACCCGCTGCAGGTCGGCGGCGTGACGGTCGTGGTCGGCGGCACGCCGAATGCGAACGACCGCTTCCTGCTGCAACCGGCCGCCGGCGCCGGTGCCCGGCTGCAGGTCGTGATGACCGATCCACGCGGCATCGCGGCGGCCGGCCCGCTGACCACGTCGACCGATCTCGGCAACCTCGGCGATGCCCGGCCGAGCCTGACCGTGACCGACCGCAATGCAATCGGATTCACCGATCCGGTCGACATCGAGTTCATCGACGCGACAACCTACACGATCAACGGCGGCCCGCCGATTGCCTACGCACCGGGCGACACGATCGCCGGCAACGGCTGGACACTGACGCTGGAAGGCGACGTGCTGGCCGGCGACACGTTCAGGGTCCGCCCGACGCCGCCCGGATCGAGCGACAACGCCAACATGCTGGTGATGGCGAACCTCGACGACGCCAAGCTGCTGTTCTCCGGCACCGGCTCGCTGAACGAGACGCTGCGGCAGATGACCGTGCAGATCGGCGCCGCGGCGCGCAACTCGTCCGATTCGCTCGAAGCGCAGACCGCGATCCACACCCAACTGGTCGCGAACCGGGAATCGGTTTCCGGCGTCAACCTCGACGAGGAAGCCGCCAACCTGCTGCGCTTCCAGCAGGCCTACCAGGCGACCGCGCAACTGATCACGGTGGCCGACACGATGTTCCAGTCACTGCTGCAGGCGACCGGCCGATGAGCATCAGTCGCGTATCCAATGCGAGCATCTTCAACCAGGCGCTGGCCACGATGATGGGCAAGCAGTCGGCGGTCGCCCGGACCCAGCTCGAGCTGTCGTCCGGCACCCGCATTGCCAGCGCCCAGGACGATCCGCTCGGCGCGGCGCTGTCGCTGGCGATGGAGCGCGGGCTGGCCGAAATCTCGCGCTGGGACGAAAACTCGATCCAGGTGCAGAATCGCCTGCAGCGCGAGGAAACCGTGCTCGCCCAGGTCGGCGACCGGCTGCATCGGCTGCGCGAACTCGCGGTGCAGGCCAACAACGGTGTCCACGACGCGCAGACCCTTCGCGGCCTGGTCTACGAGATGCAGCAGATCCGCGAGGGCATGGTGCAGCTCGCGAATTCGACCGACGGCACCGGCCGCTACCTGTTCGGCGGCGCCGCCGACGCGACGCCGCCATTCATGGAGACTGCCGCCGGCGTCGCCTACAACGGCGACCAGACCCTGCGCCGGGTCGAGATCGGTGCCGAGCTGACCGTGGCCGACACCGACCCGGGCAGCGAGGTATTCATGCGTATCCGCACCGGCAACGGCGTGTTCGCGGCGGCGCAGGCGCCCGGCAACAGCGGTTCCGGCAGGCTCGAGTCGACCGCATTCACCGACACTGCGGCGTGGGACAACGGCAGCTACCGGATCGAGTTCCTGGCGGGCGACTACACCGTCTACGACGCCAGCAACACCGCGATCGCGACTGGCCCGTTCGTCGAGAACCAGGCGATCGAATTCAGCGGCATCCAGGTCACGCTGTCCGGTGCGCCGGCCGATGGCGACCGGTTCACGATCGGCCCGGCGCCGAACCAGGACATCTTCGCGACCATCGACCAGTTGATCGCGGCGGTGCAGTTGCCGCAGAGCAACCCGACCGAACACGCGACGCGGCAGAACCAGTTCTACGCCTCGATCGAGAACCTGGCCCAGGCCGGCGACTGGATGATCGACCGTCGCGCCAGCATCGGCGCTCGGCTGCACACGATCGACCGGGTCGGCGAACAGCACCTGGCCGACGACGAGAACCTGCGCAAGACGCTGTCGGCGGTCCGCGACACCGACTACGCCGAGGCGATCAGTCGGCTCTCGTTCCAGTTGCAGCAGCTCGAAGCCGCGCAGCAGAGTTTCGCCAAGGTGCAGGACCTGTCGCTGTTCAATTTCCTGCGCTGACCCCGGCATCGCTGCGGCGCGCCCGGCAGGCAGCGATCGCCGCGACCCGCGCCTTGCGCACCTGCTCGGCAATTGCCGGGCCCTGCAGCCCGGCCAGATCCAGATCGCGTGCCTGCACCGCGAGCGCTGCCCGGTGCAACGCATCGAGCAGCGGCCGCTGCGGATAAGCCGCTTCGCCGAGCCCGAGCCGGCCGCGCTTGTCGGCCTCGCAGACCAGGCCGAGCCGGGCAATCCGCTCCGGCCGCCGGATGCCGTCGCAGCGCTCGATCAGCGTCAGCACGGTCGCATCACGCAGCTCGCCCAGCCGGTGCACGTTGAGGTGCTCGCGGCAGACCACCAGCGCGAACTCGCGGTATTCGGTCGGCACTTTCAGTCGCTCGCACAGCGCACGGATCGGCGCCTGTCCGGTGTGCTCGTGCTGCGGATGTCTCGGCAGTTGGTCGGCCGGCGTCAGCGCCTTGCCGAGGTCGTGGACAAGGCCGGCGAACGCAATCAGCGCATCACCGGGCGCCAGTCGCGCGCACATGTCGACGACCATCTCGATGTGCACGCCGGTATCGATTTCCGGATGGTAGTCGGCCCGCTGCGGCACGCCGTACAGCGCGTCGACTTCCGGCAGCAGCCGTGCCAGCGCAGCGCAGCCACGCAGCGTGCGCAGCATCTCGGACGGCTGCGCCTCGGCCAGCGCCCGCAGCAGCTCCTGCCAGACCCGCTCGGGCACCAGATGGTCGACCTCGCCGTCGTCGACCATCGATCGCATCAACTGCAGCGTCGGTTCGGCGATCCGGAAACCGTACGGCGCGAAACGGGCCATGAAGCGCGCCGCACGCAGGATCCGCACCGGATCCTCGGCAAAGGCCGGCGACACGTGCCGCAGCAGGCGACGCTCGATATCGCCGGCGCCGTCGAACGGGTCGATCAGCCGGCCGTCGTGATCCTGCGCGATCGCGTTGATCGTGAAATCGCGTCGGCGCAGGTCGTCTTCCAGCGTCACCGATGGATCGGCATGGAAGACGAAACCGTGATAGCCGCGACCCGACTTGCGTTCGGTGCGCGCGAGCGCGTACTCCTCGCCGCTGTCGGGATGCAGGAACACCGGGAAATCGCGCCCGACCGTCCGATAGCCGAGCGCACGCATCTGCTCCGGCGTGCTGCCGACCACAACCCAGTCGCGATCGCCGCCATCGCGGCCGAGCAGGCGGTCGCGCACGGCGCCGCCGACCAGATAGGTCTTCATTCGCGCTTGCGCAGCCGTGCCAGCCGCGACTGCCGGCCAACGACGCCGAACATCCCCGGCACCACCGCAGCGATCGGCGTCTTGTCGATGCCGAGCACGAACAGCCCGTCGACGCCGCCGACCGAGTCGAGCTGCAACGAGCGGAAGTTGTCGCTCGAGAACGGCTTGCCGGGCACGTGATCCATCAGCGCGGCCTGCATCCGCCCGAGCGCATCGGGCAGCGGCACGATCCAGCGCCGCAGTCCGAGCTGCTGCGCGGTGTACTGCACGATCTGCTGCAGCGTCAGCACCTCCGGCCCGTACAGTTCGTAGCAGTGGCCAATGGTCGAGCGGTCTTCCAGCGCACGGACGTAGGCGGCCACCACGTCGCCGACATGAACCGGCGCGAAGCGCGCGCCGGCCCGTGCCAGCGGCAGCACCGGAGTCAGCTTCAGCAGCCCGGCGAAGCGGGTGAACAGGCCGTCGCCGCGACCGAAGATCACCGACGGCTGGAAGATCGTCCAGTCGAGACCGGACTCGCGCACCAGCGCTTCGGCCTCGCCGCGGGTGCGCAGGTAATGGCTTCGCTTGCGGCCGGCATTGAGCGCGCTCATCTGCAGCAGCCGCCGCACACCGGCGCGACGACAGGCTTCGATCACGCCACGGGTCAGGTCGACATGCACACGGCGGAAACCGCTGCCGTCGTTGCCGCGTTCGTTGAGGATGCCGACCAGGTTGATGACGGCGTCGTGGCCGACGAAGCGCGCGGCCAGTTGCGACACGTCGTATGGGTCGGTGTCGACGATGCGGACGTCGGGCAGCAGCGACAGCTCGCGATGGCTCGATCGGTTGCGGCTCGGCACGGTGACCCGATGGCCGCGGCGCTGCAGCGCCGGCACCAGATGGCGACCGACGAAACCGGTGCCGCCGAGAACCACGATGTTCAGGGGAATCATGGGCAGCTCGCTGTGGGTCGTCGCAATGGACCTGATTGACCGCGGCACGGGCGCAGCGGCGAACGCGCGATGCTGTCGCGCCTGCCTGCAATCATCGCTGAAGCGTCCGCGGTCGGAGCGGATCACCGCGGCCCGACCGCGCTAGTCTAACTCGCGTTCGGACGGCGGCCGCCGCTACGGCGCGGTCGCGCCATCTTGCTGGGCGACTCGTCCGGACGGCAGCGGGCAGACGAAACCGCGTCCGGCCAGCGCGCCGGCCGGCTTGCCGAGCATGCGTTCGGACACCGGCACCACCGGTACCCCGAGCCGCCAGTCGTAGATCACCGCGAAGGCGAGGATCCGGGCCACGTAGTCGCGGGTCTCGTAATACGGGATCGTCTCGATCCACAGGTCGGGCGACATCGCCGAGCGCTCGGCGATCCAGCGCGCGACCGGCGTCGGGCCGGCGTTGTAGGCCGCGGTGGTCAGATGGATGGCATTGCCGTAGCGCTGCAGCAGCTCGGACAGGTGTGCGGTACCGAGCGTGATGCTGGTGCGCGGTTCGAACAGGCTCGCCGCGCCGGCCCAACGCGTGCCGAGCCGGCGCGAGAGTTCGGCGCCGGTGACCGGCAGCAACTGCATCAGGCCGCGCGCATTGGCGTGTGATCGGGCATGCGGCTGCCAGGCGCTCTCGGCCCGGATCAGTGCGGCCACCCAGGACGGATCGAGGCCATGCCGGCCGGCCTCGCGGCGCAGGTGCTGGTCGTGATCGAGCGGGAAGCGCAGCGAATAGACGCGCTGGTCGTCGCCGTTGGCGAGCGCAAACACGGCGCGGTCGGTCCAGCCGACATCGAGCGCCAGCGCAACCGCCAGCCGCCGCTCGTCGTCGCCGAGCGACGGAACCGTGGCGTTCCATTCGCGCAGTGCCCATTGCGTTCGATCGAGTGCATGCAGTTCGAGCGCCCGCTGCAGGCCGGGCCGGGCCAGCACCGCCGCCTGCAGCGCGGCGTCGCGATTGGGTTCGATCGGGCACAGCGCGTACGGCGCGCCGATCCGGTCGGCAGCGAGGAAGCCGAAGTAATGCGGCTCGCCGGCCAGCGGCGTGTACAGCGCGGCAGCGGCGTCGCCCTGCCCGGCCAGCTCGCGCATCCGCGCTTCGAGATAGCGCCAGCGCGCTGCGCCGCGGTGCTCGTCCGGCATCGACTCGATCGCCGCCAGCGCTGCCGGATGGTCGCCGCGCGCGAGCGCCTCGCGGGCCCGCCATTCGTGCAGCCGGCCGTCGTAGGCGGCGGCCGGCACCGCGGCGAATCGGCGCGCCGACGCCGATGCGTACGATGCCGCACTCCACAGCGCGATCTGGTACTGCACTTCGCCGCGCTGCTGCTCGCTGAGACCGAGCGGCGCGGCCAGCGCGGCGAGCAGGGCTTCCGCAGCATCCTGGTCGCGCCGTGCCAGCCGCGCCAGACCGAGCGTGGCAATCTGCTGGCTGTGCGGATCGCGCTTCCAGCGCTGCGCCTGTCGGGACGGTGCATCGATGAAACCGGCAAACGCTTCGGCGCGCGACCGGTCTTCGGCCGGCAGCCCGCGTGCGATGTAGCGCATCAGGCCGGCGTTGCCCTGTTCGGCCGCCAGCAGCAGGCGTTGCCAGCGCAGCTCGGAACCCAGTCGACCGGCCGCCTGCAGCGCCGCGAACGGCCCGTCGCAGGCTTTCGGCAGCGAGCGGCCGTGGCGCCACAGCGCGGCGATTTCGTCGAAGACGGCGGCGCTGCGGTCACCACCGGCCAGCCGGGCCGTGGCCGCGTGGCAGCGCAACTCGACATCGTCGGTCGCGACGGCAAAGGCGCGGAAGCCGGCCCAGTCCTGCCGCCGCGCCAGTTCGTGCAGCCAGGCTGTCCGCAACGGCGCCACGAACGGCAGGTCGGCGTGCCGCTGCAGCACTTCGCGCACGTCGGCAGCGGTCGCGCGCGAGAGGTCGCGGCGCAGTTCGGCATACTCGAGGTACGGATGGAGCGGGTGGTCGAGCAGCGCGCGGCGGGTCGCCGCCGGCAGCGGCGGGCCGCGCTCGGCCTGTTGCAGCGCCGAGCGGAACTCGGCGCGGCGCGATTCAAGCTCGCTCGCCGACGACGACGCGGCCAGCGCTCCAAGCAACAACAGCAAGAGATATCGACGCATGCGAACAGTGTATCGGCGCTTGTATCAACGACGGGTGAGTCCGGTAGCGACCGAACCGCAGCGAGCGGTCGACCGCGCTGGCGCCACGCGGCGAGTGCCGCCGGCCCGGGTCACAGCATGACCGCCTGGCTGCTGTATCTGGCGATCGGCGCGACTGCCGGTCTGCTGGCCGGATTGCTCGGCGTCGGCGGCGGGCTGGTGATCGTCGCGGTCCTGGCCTGGCTGCTGCCGAGCCAGGGCGTGCCGCTCGAACACGCGATGCATGCCGCGCTCGGCACGTCGCTGGCGACGATCGTGCTGACCGGGCTGTCGTCGGCTCGCGCGCATCATCGGCGCGGCAGCGTGCTGTGGCCGAGCGTGCGCTGGCTGGTGCCCGGCCTGCTGCTCGGCGGACTGGCCGGTTCGCGGCTGGCGACCTGGCTGGCCGGCGACCTGCTGCGCCTCGGCGTCGCCGGATTCTGCCTGCTGGCGGCGCTGCAACTGCTGTTCGGCCAGCCGCGCGCGCACGCCCACCACGACGCTCCGGCCAGTCCGTGGCTGACCGTGGCCGGTCTCGGCATCGGTGCAGTGTCGGCGGTGGTCGGCATCGGCGGCGGCAGCATGACGGTGCCGCTGCTGGTCTGGCTCGGCGTCACGCCGGTCCGCGCGGTCGGCAGCTCGGCAGCCTGCGGCGTCGCGATCGCGCTGGCCAGCGCCGCCGGCTACGCGCTGCTGGCCCCGCCGACGGCCGCAGCCGGGATGCCGGCCGGCAGCGTCGGCTTCGTGTTCGTGCCGGCGGCACTCGGCATTGCGCTGGCATCGGTGCTGTTCGCCCCGCTCGGCACCCGGCTCGCGCACCGGCTCAGCGGGCCGGCGCTGAAGCGGGTCTTCGCCCTGCTGCTGATCGCGGTCGGAGCCAGCCTGATCCTGCGCTGAACGGGCGCAGTTGCGGAACTTTGACGATTTATTTACAAGAGCAACGCTGCCGACCGGTCTCGACAATAAACCGGCGGATTTCGCTGTCCCAGCCCACCATTTGGGGAGTTCCGCACGAATGAGCACCATTGTTCGCCGTAGTCGCCTGAGCGCCGCCGTGCACTCGGCCCTGTTGCTGTCATTGCTGCCGATCGCAGCGGTGCAGGCGCAGGATGCCGAGGACGAAGCCCGCCAGCTCGATCGCATCGAAGTGACCGGCTCGCGCATCAAGAAGGCCCAGATCGAAGGCCAGACACCGGTCCAGACAATCAGCCGCTCGGAAATCGAGAAAAGCGGTCTGACCTCGATCGGCGACATCCTGCAGGAACTGACCGCATCCGGTTCCGCGCTGAACACCAAGTTCAACTCGAGCGGCAACTTCGGCTTCCCGCCGGACGGCAGCGGCGTCGGCGCCGGCTCGGCCACCGTCGATCTGCGCCACCTCGGTTCCAAGCGTGTGCTGGTGCTGGTCGACGGCATCCGCTGGGTCAACGAATCGTCGGCTTCCGGCGTCGGTTCGGCGACCGACCTGAACACGATTCCGGTCAACATCATCGAGCGCATCGAAGTGCTCGAGGACGGCGCCTCGGCGATCTACGGCTCCGACGCGATCGCCGGCGTCATCAACATCATCACCCGGCGCAATTTCGACGGCGTGGCGTTCTCGACCAGCTACGGCGAGTACGACGAAGGCGACGGCGAGACGACCACGGCGGAACTGTCGTTCGGCAAGACCGGCGACAACTTCAGCTTCTTCCTCGGTGCGAGCTACGTCGAACAGAAGGGCATCGATTCGAAGGACCGCGAGATCTCGCGCTTCCCGGTGCCGGGCACCGGCCTGACCTTCGGCTCCTCGGCAACGCCGAACGGCCGCTTCATCTTCCTGCCGCCGGAGGCGAGCACTGCCTGCCCGGCGATCGACCTCGACGATGATCCGAGCACGCCGGACGTACCGTTCTGCAACATCACGACGCCGAACGGGCAGTCATTCCCGAACGGGCCGCAGTACCCGAACGACTTCATCGGCTTCACCACCGCGAACCGCTTCAACTTCGCCGAGTACAACTACCTGCTGACGCCGTCGGAGCGGAAGGGCCTGTTCGCGCAGGGTCGCTACGACATCAGCGACAACGTCGGCTGGTACGTCCGCGCGCTGTACAACACGCGCAGCTCCGAAAACCGCGCCGCACCGGAACCGCTGTTCCTCGGCCCCGACGCCGGCACCGGCAATCCGTACGCGGACGACATCTTCATCTCGGCCGACAACCCGTACAACCCGTTCGGCATCGACCTGATCTCGAGCGGCCCCGGCGCCAACCTGATCCTGATCGGCCGCCGGCCGGTCGAAGGCGGCGCGCGGCGCTTCTTCCAGGACGTCGACACCTGGTATTTCGGCACCGGCCTCGAAGGCAGCTTCGAACTCGGCAGCCGTCCGTACTACTGGGATGTCAACTACGCGCGCAGTTCGAACCAGGCCGAGCAGACCAACTACGGCAGCTACAACATCCGTCGCATCGCCCAGGCGCTCGGCCCGGTCGCGGCCTGCAACGCCGATCCGCAGTGCGTTCCGCTGGACATCTTCGGCGGCCCGGGCACGATCACGCCGGAAATGCTGGCCTACATCCAGCCGATCGTCCGTGACCGCAGCGAGAACAACCTGCAGGTGTTCTCGGCCAACCTGACCGGCGATGTGGCCGATCTGTGGGCCGGCCCGCTGGCATTCGCGACCGGCTACGAGCACCGCCGCCTGGATGGTTTCTACCTGCCGGACGCACTGACCATCGCCGGCGAGTACAACGGCGTGCCGTCGCAGCCAACCGAAGGCGAGTACGACGTCGACGAGTATTACCTCGAGTTCAACCTGCCGGTCTACGCGACCGCCGGCTCGCAGCTCGACATCTCGCTCGCCGGCCGCTATTCGGACTACTCGACCTTCGGCGGCGAGACCACCGGCAAGCTCGGCTTCCGCTGGCAGTTCGGCGACCAGTTCGTGCTGCGCGGCACCGCCGCGGAAGGCTTCCGTGCGCCGTCGATCGGCGAGCTGTTCGGTTCCGCGGCGCGCTTCGACGCGACGCTGCGCGACCCGTGCCTGATCGGCCTCGACGGCTCGGCACCGACCGCCCCGGCCTCGGTCTGCCAGGCGCTCGGCGTGCCGGCCGGTTCGGCGCAGGCCAATTCGCAGATCTCGGTCACCACCGGCGGCAATCGTTTCCTCGAACCGGAACTGTCCGACAGCTACAGCCTGGGCTTCGTCTGGAGCCCGGCGTTCGGTGCCAACACCGGCTGGTCGGAGCGCTTCGACATCGAAGTGACGTACTACAAGCACGAGATCGATGGCGCGGTGCAGGCGATCGATGCCCAGACCCAACTGAACCTGTGCACCGGGCTCGTCGCCGGCGTTGCCGGCGGCCCGGATTCGCCGTTCTGCCAGGGCATCACCCGCGCGTCGACCGGCGGCATCAACGGCTTCGCCAACCAGTTGCAGAACTTCGGCAGCATCGAGACCGATGGTTTCGACGTCGACCTGTTCTGGAGCCTGCCGGAATTCGATTTCGGCCGGATCCGGGTGTCGTGGCAGAACACCTTCGTCGACGACTACGTCGCGATCGATCGGCTCGGCACCGTGCAACCCACCGGCGTCGGCATCGAGGTCAACAACAGCGCGATTCCGGAATGGACCTCGAACCTGGCGGTCGACTGGAGTTACGGCGACTTCAACGCCCGCTGGTCGACCAACCACATCAGCGACCTGACCGAAAGCTGCGGCGACGCGTGGAGCTTCGATGTCTGCTCGGATCCGGACCCGGTCAACGAGACCGGCACCAACCGCCTCGGCAGCACCACCTACCACGACCTGCAGTTCGGCTGGCAGACCGGCTGGATCGCCGACCTGCGGCTGACCGCCGGCATCAACAACATCACCGACAAGGACGCGCCGATCTGCCTGTCGTGCTCGCTGAACGGCTACGACGCGTCGACCTACATGCTGCCCGGCCGGTACTACTACGTCCGCGCCGACTTCAAGTTCTGATCGACCACGACGGCCGCCCGGCCGTCACGCTGGACCTTGGCCCCCGGGGAAACCCGGGGGCCTTTTTTGTCCTGCAATCGCCCGAGGCAGCGGGTGGCAGCGGCTGTCCGGCTGCGGATGCAGCCGGTCGTTCACCGGTTCCGGCAGCTTGCCGATTCCGGAGTCGCGAGCTCCGAATCCCGAATCAAGGCAGTTCGATCAGCGCCGCCGTCGCCAGGTGATCCGACGGCAGTCCCGGCAGCGCCCAGCGGCGCGGCACACTGACGCCCTCGGTCGCCAGGATATGGTCGATCGCGCGCTGCGGCCGCCAGCTCGGAAAGGTCGGAAGGTGGGTGTCAGGCGGCAACAGCCGGCAGCGCCGGTACAGCATTTCCATCTCGGCCGCGGTCGATTCGCAGTTGAAGTCGCCCATCAGCACGCCATGCGGCGCTTCCTGCAGCAGTTCGGCGATGAAGCCGAGCTGCGTCATGCGCGCCTTGGCCGACAGCGACAAATGCGCCACCAGCACGATCAGCGCATGCTCACCGTCGCCGTAGCGCGACCACAGCACGCCGCGCCCGGGAATCCGGCTCGGCAACGCGTAGTCGCGGACCTCATCCGGCTCGATCCGGCACAGCAGGCCGTTGGCGCTCGACGCGATCCGTCCGACCCGGCGATTCGGCTGATGGCTCCAGAACGGAAAGCCGGCGGTTTCGGCCAGGTAGTGGGTCTGGTTCAGGAAGCCCGAACGCAGCGAGCCGGGATCGGTTTCCTGCAGCCCGACCAGGTCGAACTCGCTCAGCACGGCCGCCAACTGGTCGAGATGCAGTCGCTTCTCGGCGTGCGGCAGCACGTGGGTCCACGGCCGGGTCAGATAGTCGCTGTAGCTGTCGGTCCGCGCGCCGGCCTGGATGTTGGCGCTCAACAGGCTCAGGCGGCGGGCGGATCCGGGCTGCTCGGCCGGTCGTGGATGATGCAAGACGGAACTCATCGCTCCATTGTTGGGGGCCGGTCGTGCCGGCTACAAGTCCGCCCACGCCGCAACGGGGCCCGCTGATCGCGGGCGACCGCCACCGATGCCGGACCTGCCCGGCCGCTCGGGCGATTTCCACCGCCCGCCATCCGGGCACGGCTGCACGACGATCGGTTCGGTCGCCGATGCGGAGCCGCCGTGAGGCGCAGCGCGACCACGGCCCAGCGCGGCCGCTCAGCGCGCGGCGCGCTCCTGCGCGACCAGGTGGTCGACCGTCGCCAGCATCCGGTCCCAGCTACCGCCATCCTTGGCCAGGCTGACCCGGTATTTGCCGTTGACGATCAACGTCGGCGTGCTTTCGATGCCATAGCGCGGCAACTGCTGCTTGACCCGGGCGATCCTGGCGTTGACCGCAAAACTGTTCATCGTCGCGAGGAAATCGTCCTGGCTGACGCCGTAGTCGGAATACAGGCCGGCGATGTCTTCGGCGCTCCTGACCGGTTTCCGCTCGACATGGATCTTGCGGAAGATCTCGGAGTGGCTCTTTTCGAGCACGCCCAGGCTCTCGGCGGCGTAGAACGCTCGCGCGAACTGCTCCCAGACGCCGCCCCAGGCCGCCGGCACGTACGAGAACGCCACGTCCGGGGCCAGCCTGGCCTTCCAGGCGTCGACCGACGGCTGAAACGATGCGCAGCCGCCGCAACTGTAGCCGAACGCCTCCAGCACCTCGATCCGCTCGCCGCTGTTGGTCGGCTGCGCCGGTTCGATGACGAAGTAGTCGACGCCGGCGCGGAACGGCGCGGCGGGAGCCTGGGCGGCGCAGGTGGTGGCGGCGCCGAGCAGCGCGACGAAGCCGAGCAGACGAAACAGCATGAGCGGACTCTCCGATGGGATGAGGTCACAGAACCCGAACGGCGGCCGAGGTTCCGCGGATGGCCCGCGGCCGCATGCGGTTCAGGTCGCACGACACGCCGGCAGCGACGCTGCCGGCGTCAGGTCAACGGCGCGCGGCGCGTTCCTGTTCGATCAGGAAGTCGACGATCTCGAGCATGCGCTGGAAGCCGTTCTCGGCGCGCGGCACGCTGACCCGGTACTTGCCCTCGATGACCATCGTCGGCGTGCCTTCGACGCCGAACGCCTGCACGGTCTGGCGCGCTTCGGCCAGCTTGGTCTCGACCGGGAAGCTGCTCATCGTCGCCAGCACCTGCTGCGGATCGCCACCGCCGTGCTCGGCGTAGAACGCCGCGACGTCCTCGAGGTTGTTGAAGCGCTTCTGCTCGTGCACCGCGGCGAACATCGCCTCGTGCGTGCGGTCCAGCAGGCCCATCGTCTGCGCGGTATAGAACGCGCGACCGAACGCTTCCCAGACGCCGCCGAACACGGCCGGCATGTACTCGAAATGGACGTCGGCCGGCAGCGACTTCTTCCATTCGCTGATGAACGGCTGCGCATGGGCACAGTGGATGCAGTTGTAGCCGAACACTTCGACGACATCGATCCGGTCGTCGCTGCCGAACGCCACCGGCGGATCGATGAGCTGGTAATCGGTACCGGCGACGAAGGTCGGCGCGGCTTCGGGCGTCGCTGCGGTGCCATTCGGCGCTTCGGCCGAGCAGGCGGTGACCAGACCGAACAGCAGGATTCCAAGCAGTCGTTGCGGCATGACGGGCTCCATTGGGCGAATCACGACGGCGGCATTTCGGCTTGATCGGCCGCCGGACTCCGGAAAGCACACGGGCGCCCCGCGGCGCCCGTGTCGTGGTGAACTGGCTCGGACCTCAGCGGCTGCCGGCGGTTCCCGCATTGCCGGCGCGGTGCAGTCCCTCGATATAGCTGGCGAGCGAGTTGATTTCCTCGTCGGTGAGCTGGCGGGCGACGTCGGCCATGATCGTGTTGGCATTCTCGCCGGCACCGTGCACGGTGCCGCTGCGGAACGCGTTCAACTGCGCCGCCGTGTAGCCGGCATGCTGACCGGCCAGACGCGGATACGGCACGCCCGGATTGCCATCGCCGGCCGGGCCGTGGCAGGCAGCGCAGGCGGGAATGCTGCGCTCGGCATGGCCGCCGCGATAGAGCCGCTCGCCGATCTGGTAGAACTTCAGACCCTCGTTCGGGCCGGCGGCGATAACCGAGTCATCGGCCATGCCCGGCTGGGCGGCCTGCGCGGCGTAATGCGCACCGAGGTCGCGCATGTCCTGTGCCGACAGCGGCGCCGCGAACCCCATCATGATCGGGTTGCTGCGCTCGCCGGTCTTGAACAGCGCCAGTTGCCGCGCGATGTAGCGCTCGTTCTGGCCGGCCAGCTTCGGGTACTGCGGATCGGCCGAATTGCCGTCGGCACCGTGGCAGGCGCCGCAGACGGCGGCCTTGGCGGCACCCGCCTCGGCATTGCCCGGCTCGGCCGCGGCATGCGCGTCGGTGAGCTCGCTGACCTGTGCCGGCGCGTTCTCTTCGGCCGGGGTCACCGTGGCCGCCGGCTCGGTCTGCGCGGTCGCCGCAGCGGCGAACAGCAGGCCGGTCAGGCCCAGATAGCAGCGAAAGCTCATACACTCGCTCCGAATTCTTGTGGAGATAAACCAGATTCAGCGACTGCCTTCGGCGTCGCTGCGCGGGCGCTTACCGGTGTTCAGGCCGGGCGCGGGAACCGCGGAATTATTCCAGCGCCCCCGACGGGGGTCAACGAACGGCGCAGTCCGCCCGTGCGGCCGCCACGGAGCAATCGATGTCAGAACCCAATCCGCTGCGCCACGCACAGTACCTTCGCAGCGTGCACAACCCCGAGCAACTGCCCGACGACGACGGCCGCGAGGTCGCCATCGCCGGTCGCTCGAACGCCGGAAAATCGAGCGCAATCAATGCGATCGCCGCCCAGAGCAAACTGGCCCGGACCAGCAAGACTCCGGGCCGGACACAGCAACTGGTGTTCTTCGAGCTGGGCCGAGAGCGCTATCTGGTCGATCTGCCCGGCTACGGTTATGCCAAGGTGCCGGAGCCGTTGCGGGAGCACTGGAAGGGCCTGATCGATGGCTATTTCCGGACCCGGCAGGCGCTGGTCGGCCTGGTCGTGGTGATGGACATCCGCCATCCGCTGAAGGAATTCGACCGCGTCATGCTCGACTATGCCGCCGCGCGCGGCCTGCCGGCCCATGCGCTGCTGACCAAGGCCGACAAGCTCCCTCGCGGGCAGCAGGCCAAGGCGCTGACGGCAGTGCGCAATGCGCTCAAGGGCAGCCGCGCCGAAGTGCAGTTGTTTTCGGCCGAGACCGGTCAGGGTGTCGAAGAAGCGCGCGCCCGGCTGGCCGACTGGCTGCAGTTGTAGTCGGGCGGACGCGCGCCGCCGCAAGGCCTGCTCAGCGGGCCTTGCAGTAGATCGAATGCAGCGTGCCGAGCAGCGCTTCGACCGGCCCGGAGGCGAGCGCGTAATAGATCGTCTGGGCGTCGCGCCGGGTCTGCACCAGGCCCTGCTCGCGGAGCAGCGCGAGGTGCTGCGACAGCGCCGGCTGGCTGAGGTCGAGTCCGGCGTTGAGTTCGCCGACCGAGTGTTCGCCGTCGACCAGCATGCACAGGATCAGCAGACGCTTGTCGTTGGCGAGCGCCTTGAGCAGTCGCGCGGCGTCGTCGGCGTGGCCGCGCATCTGTTCGGCGGTCGGCTTGACGAGGGATTTCCGGGCCATGGCGGCAATGATGCCTGCACCGCGCCGGCGGCGCATCCCGTCGCGACGCCAGACGCGCCGGGACGACCGCTTGCGCGGATCGCCGACCGTCCCCATCTCCGGCAGCAGACGATCACCGTCGGTGATCGCATCGACCCGGAGCCGCAATGTCACCCGACCTCGTGCAGATCGCCTGCCCGCACTGCGGGACCCCGAACCGGCTGCCGCGCGCCCGCCTGGCCGATGGGCCGGTCTGTGGCCGCTGCAAACAGCCGATGTTCACCGGCAAACCGGTCGAACTGGATGCCGCCGGCTTCGATGCGCATGCCAGCCGCAGCGCACTGCCGTTGCTGATCGACTTCTGGGCCGCCTGGTGCGGCCCGTGCCGGATGATGGCGCCGCAGTTCGAACGCGCCGCGGCCGAACTCGAGCCGCTGGTCCGGCTCGGCAAGCTCGATACCGAAGCGCAGCCGGCGATCGCCGGACGGTTCGGCATCCGCAGCATCCCGACCATGGTGCTGCTGCAGGATGGCGTCGAGATCGCGCGGCAGGCCGGCGCGATGAGCAGCAGCGACATCGTCGGCTGGGTACGCGGCGCGCTGGGAAACCGCTGACAGCACGCTGAAAAACGCCGGTCGCGGGCCGTTCTGCAACAGCCTGCCAACCACCGCGCAAGCGTCGACGTGGCCCGCCCGCCGTTTCGGGCGGGCGGGAATCGCGAACGACTCAGACCTTCTTCTGGAAGGCGTTCTTCAGCACCACCGCGTCGAACCCGACCGGGGCGTCGCCGTTGACGGCGTAGCGGTACAGCGCAGCGGAGTAGATGCCGGTCAGTGCCGCCTGGACCAGCGCCAGCAGCAGCACCACGAGTACCGTCACGGCAATCAGCACGCCGGCAACGAGGCCGGACTGCAGCACGCCACCGAGCGCGACGGCCAGGCCGATGCCACCGACCGCCAGCAGTGCGATCAGCAGTCCGAACGCCAGTCCGATACCGCCAGCGCCGATCAGGTTCTCGCCCCAGCTCCGGCGCAGCAGCGCGGCGCTTTCCTTGACCGCATCGAGCGGCCCGACATCACGCGCCACCAGCACCGGCACGGTCAGGAACGTCACCACGGTCCACGCCGCGCCGATCAGCGCCACGACGATCCGGCCGATGAAGCCGGCACGCTCCTCGATCGCCCGCAGGATCAGGCCGACGGTCGCCGCGATCATCGCGTAGCCGAAGATCGTGCCGACCTTCGACCAGGCGATCCGCAGCCCGTCGCGGACGGTCGGATCACCGCCGTCGAGCCGGATCATCGCCGCGCCGACCAGCGCACTGTTGAAGAAGAACATCACGAAGTACTGGCTGAGGTAGAACGCGAATGCCCACAGCCACATCACCGGCGAAGCTTCGCCGCCTTCATCGAGCGCCTCGAGCCAGCCGAGACCGACCGCCGGTGCGATGAAGCTCGCCAGCACGATGATCGCCGCCAGTGTCGACAGCACCGGAAACAGCAGCAACTCCTTGTCGGACCGCAATACGCCGGCACTCGCCCGCACCAGCGCCCAACTGCGTGAAAAACGCTCGAACATGACTACCCCTCCCCGGAAGATGTGCCCGCGGATTATGAACCGGCGCGGGCCGGTGGTGCGAGGCCGGGGCATGGCGGGATGGGCAAGCGCCCGGCGCTCGATCGACCGCTCTACAGCGCCGCGCTGCGCTCGCCGAACGCGAACATCGCGCCGGCCTCGATGCCGCGCTGCAGCGCGATCACCTTGAATCGTTCGCCCATCTCGCCCGGCAGCACCAGTCGGCGGGCCTGCTCGGCGCGTCGATGCATCTCTAGCGGGTCGCTGTCGCCGTCGGCGACCAGTGTCTCGAGCCCGTTGCCGAGCAAAAAGTTCGCCTGCGAGCTGTAGCCGGCCAGCTCGAAGCCGGCCGCCTGGCCGGCCTCGGCGACGGCGCTGAAATCGACGAAGGTGGTGATGTCCTGCAGCCCGGGCAGGAAATACGGATCGTCATGCGCGCGATGGCGGTAATGACAGATCCGGGTGCCGTCGCGGCGTTCCGGCAGGTAGAACTCGCGGCGCGGGTAGCCGTAGTCGACGAACAGCATCAGGCCGGCTTCGAGCGCGGCACCGATCGCCTGCATCCAGTACGGCAACTGCACCAGCAGCTCGGAGCGGTAGCCGTCGGCGAACGGCGCGTCGAGCCGCCGTTCGATGTGCCGCACCGCCGCCGAGACCAGCGCATCGGCCGGCCGGTCGACGCGCTGCAAGCGACCTTGGTCGTCGAGTCCGACGTGCTCCTCGAACACCTCACCCTGTTCGATCACGAAGCGCGTCGCCGGCAGCGCATCGAGCACTTCGTTTGCGAACAGCACACCGCGCCAGCCCTGCTCGGGCGCCCGATCGAGCCATTCGACACGGGCGAACAGCTCGGCCGGCAGCGCCTGCTGCAACCGCTCGTGCTGGCGTTGCCGCAGATCGGCGCTCGGTTCAAGAATCCAGTAGCGTGCCGGCAGTGCATCGAGCTGCTGCAGCCACGGCAACGCCGCCGCCGCGAATGCACCGCTGCCGCCGCCGAGTTCGAGCAGGTTGGCCTGCGGTCCGAGCGCCGCGAATGCCGGTGCGATCGCCTGCGCGATGCAGCGGCCGAACATCGGTCCCAGTTCGGGGGCGGTGACGAAATCGCCGGCGGCGCCGAACTTGGTCGCGCCGGCGCTGTAATAGCCGAGCCCGGGCGCGTACAGCGCAAGCTCCATGTAGCGCGAGAACGGAATCGCACCGTGCGCGGCGATCTGGTGGCGGATCGCGGCGAGCAGCCGGTCGCTGTGCACGCGGGCATCGGCGTCCGGTTCCGGCAGGCGCAACGGGATCACCGCACCACTCCCGGCAGCAGCAGGTCGAGCAGACGCGGCGGAAACGGTCGGAACATCGGAAAGCACACGGCGAAGCGGCCGTGCATTATGCGGCCATTGCCGCGCGATCGGGTCGGATCAGGGCCGCGCCAGCGCTGTACCATGGCCCCCCTTTCGAATCGGCCCGCACCGTGTCACCGCTCTTCACCGCCGCGCCCGAGCCGGCGCTCGATGCGATGTTCGCCGCGATCGAGGCCGGTCACTACCGGATCGACGCCGCTCGGACGGTACTGTTCCTGCGCGCCCGCGACGGTGCCGCGCTGCGCCGCCATGCGACGCCGCAGTGGCGCTGCGAGCAGAGTTTCAGGCCGTTCGCCGATGCGCTGCTGCAGGCCGGCCTGCGGGTCGGCGAGGCGAGCGCCGGCGAGCACTTCGCGCATGTGCTGCTGCTGCCGCCGCGCCAGCGCGACGAGGCGCGGGCACTGTTCGCCCGCGCGGTCAGCCACGCCGGCCCGGACGGCCGGGTGCTGGCGGCGGCTGCCAACGACGCCGGAGCGCGCTCGCTGGAGGACGACCTGCGGCAGCTCGCCGGACCGCTCGAATGCTGGTCGAAGCAGCGTTGCCGGGTGTTCTGGACCGCGCCCGGCGCCGCCGTCGATACCGACCGGCTGGCCGCCTGGGCCGCGCTGGACCGGCTGCAGCCGGTGGCCGGCGGCGATTACGTCAGCCGCCCCGGACTGTTCTCGTGGGACCGCATCGATCGCGCCTCCGCGCTGCTGGCCGAGGCGCTGCCGACCGACCTGCACGGCCGGATCGCCGATCTCGGCGGTGGCTGGGGCTACCTGTCGGCCGAGCTGCTGCGACGCTGTCCGGCGATCGACGCGCTGGACCTGTACGAAGCCGAGGCGCGCGCGCTGCCGGCCGCCGAACACAACCTGGCGCGCGCCAATGCCGGCCGCGCGACGCCGGCGGTGATCCGGCTGCACTGGCACGACGTCACCACCGGCCTGCCGCTGCGCTACGACGCGATCATCAGCAATCCGCCATTCCACGTCGGCCGCGCCGACCAGCCGGCGCTCGGCATCGCGTTCATCGAAGCCGCCGCCGGCGCGCTGCGCGCGGATGGTACGTTGTGGCTGGTCGCCAACCGCCACCTGCCGTACGAGGCGACGCTGCAGGCCCGCTTCGGCCGGGTTCGCACCGTCGTCGATAGCGACGGATTCAAGGTCATCGAAGCCCGGGAGCCACGCCGATGAAACTGCTGCGAAGGATCGCCAATCTCGGCTACGGCAGTCGCCGCGAGGTGCAGGCAATGTTCCGCGATGGCCGGATCACCGATGCGACCGGCGACGTGTTGTACGCGGACGATGTCGTCGGCCACGACGCGGTGCGCATCGACGGCGAACCGCTCGACCCGCCCGCCGGCCTGCTGCTGATGCTGCACAAGCCGGTCGGCCATACCTGTTCGACGAAGGACCCGGGGCGAATCGTCCACGACCTGCTGCCGCCGCGGTTCCGGCGCCGCAATCCGGCGCTGTCGTCGATCGGCCGACTCGACCGCGACACCTCCGGGCTGCTGCTGTTCACCGACGACGGCGCGCTGCTGCATCGGATCATCGCGCCGCGCTCGAAGGTGACCAAGACCTACGAAGCGACACTGGCACACGACCTGCGCGGCGACGAACAGGCCCTGTTCGCCAGCGGCGAGCTGCTGCTTCACGGCGAAACGGTGGCGCTGGAACCGGCGGCACTCGAGGTGCTGGGTCCGCGACAGGCCCGGGTGGTCGTCACCGAAGGCCGTTATCACCAGATCCGCCGGATGTTCGCCGCCGTCGGAAACCATGTCGAGACGCTGCATCGCCCGGCAATCGGCGCGCTGACCCTCGGCGAGCTGCCGGTGGGTGAATGGCGGATGCTCGGCGACGACGACATCGCGACGATCTTCGAACCCGCCCGGTAGAACGCGCTTCAGGCCAGACCGCAGCCCGAACCCACCTGCAGGTGGGGCTTCAGCCCCGACCGGAGCCCGAGCCCCCCCCTGTAGGAGGGGCTTCAGCCCCGACCGCAGCCCGAGCCCCCCCTGTAGGAGGGGCTTCAGCCCCGACCGCAGCCCCAGCCCCCTGCAGGAGGGCTTCAGGCCCCGACCGCGGGACCGAGCCGGTCCCGGTGGGCAGACCCCCTGACCAGCCGCGATCTTTCCGCTTCAGTGTTCGCCACGAAAGATGACGGTCGCTGCTGAAGCCGCTCCTGCAGGTGAAGCGGTCAATCGGGGACGATTGCGGCGGCAACCGCACGCGAGGTCGCCGACGCCACGACCGGATCGACATTACCGATCGCGGCCAGATCCGCCCCGCCCGGCTGCTGCCACACCCGCAATCCGAACTCGCCGATGATCGCGAGCAGATGGTCGAGGATGTCGGCCTGGATCGCCTCGTATTCGTTCCAGTCGGTCGTCGCGGTGAAGCAGTAGATCTCCAGCGGCAGGCCGGTCGGCCCCGGTGGCAGGTGACGCACCAGCACGGTCATGTCCTGGCGGATCCGCGGATGCGCTCGCAGCCAGGCGTCGACGTAGGCGCGGAACGTGCCGAGGTTGGTGACCCGCCGCGTGTTGACCGGATCGCGCCCGGCGGCGACCAGTGCCGCATTCCACGCCTGCAGTTCTTCCGACTTGCGCTGCAGGTAGTCGTCGATCACGGCGAACCGCCGCAGCCGCTCGCGCTCGTCCGGTTCGAGGAAGCGCACCGCCCCCTGGTCGAGCAGCAGCGCACGCTTGATCCGCCGCCCGCCGGATTCGCTCATGCCGCGCCAGTTGCGGAAGCTTTCGCTGATCAGCCGATGGGTCGGGATCGACGTGATCGTCTTGTCCCAGTTCTGCACCTTGACCGTGTGCAGCGCGATGTCGACGACGTCGCCATCGGCGTGCAGTTGCGGCATCTCGATCCAGTCGCCGACCCGCAGCATGTCGTGGCTCGACAACTGGACGCCGGCGACCAGCGACATCAGCGTGTCGCGGAATACCAGCATCAGCACCGCGGTCAGCGCACCGAGGCCGGACAGCAGCAGCAGCGGCGAGCGCTCGATCAGCGCCGCGACGACCAATACCGCAGCCAGCAGCCAGACCACGATCTGCACGACCTGCAGATAGCCCTTGATCGGCCGGATCCGCGCGCGCAGCGGATCGCGCTGCACGTACAGCACGTTGATCGTCGACAGCAACGCGCCGATCGCCAGCGCCATCGTCAGTGCGATGCAGGCGAGCGCCACATTGCGGCCGACCCGCGACAACGCCTGCGGCACCTGCGGCAGCCAGGCCAGCCCGATGTAGATGACCACTGCCGGTACGACGTTCACCAGCCGATCGACCACGCCGTGCTCGATCAGCGCATCGTCCCAGCGCATCGGCGACGCCTGCACCAGCCGGGCGAGAATCCGCAGCACGAATCGGCGCACGATGCGGTCGGCCACCCATGCCGCCAGCGCCAGCATCGACAGGCCGAGCAGTGCGATCAGCCCCGGATGATCGGACAGTTGCGCCCAGATCGATTGCATCGTCGTCATCGCCCTACCTCGGCAAAACCCGCTGCAGGGTACCGTTCCTCGCCGCACGATGCCCAATCGATGGCGCCTGCTGGGCTACCATCTGCGCCACCCACCGGATCCACGCGCGACACACGTCGCACCGGCAGGACCGTCCAGCAGAAAGAATGACGATGACCAACCCACGCCCCGTGGCGCTGGTGACCGGCGCCGCCCGCCGCGTCGGCGCCGAGATCGTCCGCACGCTGCATCGCGCCGGCTACGACATCGCGCTGCACTATCGTGGTTCGGGCGCCGAGGCGCAGGCGCTGCGCGACGCGCTGGAGGCCGACCGCCGCGGCAGCGTGCTGCTGCTGCAGGCAGACCTGCTGCAGCTCGACCGGTTGCCGGCACTGGTCGACCAGGTGCTGGCGCGCTTCGGTCGACTCGACGCACTGGTCAACAATGCGTCGTCGTATTACCGCACGCCGATCGGCACGATCGACGCCACCCGCTGGAACGACTTGTTCGCGACCAATGCGCAGGCGCCGTTGTTCCTGAGCCAGGCAGCGGCACCGGCACTGCGCGCGAGTTGTGGCGCGATCGTCAATCTGGTCGATGTCTACGCCGAACGGCCACTGGAACAGCACACCGTGTACTGCATGGCGAAGGCGGCGCTGGCGATGGCGACGCTGTCGCTGGCGAAGGAACTCGGGCCGGAGGTGCGCGTCAATGGCGTGGCGCCCGGCAACGTGCTGTGGTCGGAGAATCCGGTCAAGGCAGAGACGCTGGCGGTGGTCGAGGAACGTACCTGCCTGCAGCGCCAGGGTTCGCCGCAGGACATCGCCGAGACGGTTCGCTGGCTGCTGATGGACGCGCGCTACGTGACCGGGCAGATCATCCGCGTCGACGGCGGGCGGTCGTTGTTCATCTGAGCGGAGCGGCCCCGATCGTCGGGGCGCTACGGCGGCGCCACGCCGATCTCGGACAGCAGCTTCCTCACTGCCGGGATCCGCAGCGGCTTGTGGTCGTGCCAGACCGCGTCACCGTCGCCGTCCAGCGCGGCGAGCAGGTCGATGTCCAGCGCGCAGACCCCGTCGTCGCGTCGATCGGTCCGTCCCTGTTCGCGCTCGATCGTCTTCAGTGCCGCGATCAGCGCATCTCGGCCGAGCAGGCTGTCGACGCGGACGAGCTGATTCAGGTAACGCGGGCCGCGTGCCGATACGTCACGGCCAGTTGCGCGCGACGAGCAGCGCCGGACGCAGCCGAGCGCCGCCAATGCGTCAACCGCGGCATCGAGCCGTCCCGCGGCGTCCGGCGCATTGCTGCCGAGCGCCAGCAGCCAGCCGGTCGCGGCCGCCGACTCAGCCATCGCGCTCGATGATGACGCCGACCGCACGCGCCGCCGGCACCGCCTCGGGCTTGGCGATCTTCAGCCGCAGCCGGCGCACGCCAAACTCGTTACGCAGAAGCGTCGCGCAGGACTCGGCCAGCGTCTCGACCAGGTTCCAGCGCCGTGCCTGCACGTGCGCGGCCAGCCGCCGGCTGATCGCGTCGTAGTCGTGGCAATCCTCGATCGCGTCGCTGCCGGCCGGGACGCGGTTGTCGTAGCCGAGCTGCAGGTCGAACAGCAGCGGCTGGCTGCGACCGAACTCGGCCGGCCGGATGCCGATCTCGGCATCGATCCGCAGCGCCTCGATGAACACCCAGTCGCTACCCGGCCGGTTCGCCGAATCCGGATCGCTCATGCCGCCGACTCCAGCGCCGGCAACGTCGCCATGTCCCAGCGCGGACGGACGTCGAGCGCGAGCGGCGCCCGCTGTCCGGCAGCCAGCCGCAATGCGCCGGCGAAAGCGATCATCGCGCCGTTGTCGGTGCAGAAGGCCGGACGCGGAAAGCAGACCCGCAGCGTGCGGCGGGTCGCCAGCGCGTCCAGCCGCTCGCGCAGCCGGCGGTTGGCACCGACGCCGCCGGCCACCACCAGCGTCCGCGCGCCGGTCTCGCGCAGCGCTCGCTCGCATTTGATCGCCAGCGTCTCGGTGACCGCTTCCTCGAAGCCGCGCGCGATGTCGGCGCGGGTCTGCTCGCTGCGGTCGCTGCCCTGCCACGCCAGCAGCACCTGGGTCTTCAGGCCGGAGAAGCTGAAATCGAGCCCGGGCCGATCGGTCATCGGCCGGGCGAAGCGGAATCGGTCCGGATCGCCGTCGGTGGCCAGCCGCGCCAGCTCGGGTCCCCCCGGATACGGCAGCCCCATCAGCTTGGCGGTCTTGTCGAACGCCTCGCCGGCGGCGTCGTCGAGCGTTTCGCCGAGCAGCCGGTAGTCGCCGATCGCGCGCACTTCCATCAACTGTGTGTGGCCGCCGGACACCAGCAGCGCGACGAATGGCGGCGCCGGCGGATCCGGCTCCAGCAGCGGTGCCAGCAGGTGGCCTTCCATGTGGTGGACACCGATCGCCGGCAGGTCGAGCGCCCAGGCCAGCGCGCGGGCGGTCGCGGCGCCGACCAGCAGCGCGCCGACCAGGCCGGGACCGGCGGTGAAGGCGATCCCGGTCAATGCATCGCGACCGATACCGGCCTCGGCCAGGCATTCGTCGATCAGCGGCAGCAGCTTGCGGACGTGGTCGCGGCTGGCGAGCTCCGGGACCACGCCGCCATACTCCGCATGCAGCGCGATCTGGCTGTACAGCCGATGCGCGAGCAGCCCGCGGCGCGGGTCATAGATCGCCACGCCGGTCTCGTCGCACGAGGTTTCAATGCCGAGCACGCTCATGCGGCACCGTCCGGGCACGGCGCGACGGTCGTCAGTGCTGGGGCTGGTTTGCGGCAGGTAGGCATCGACTGTATGATACGCGGCTCCCCGCCACAGGGGATGCTCAACCGAATACCCCCGGAGATCACATGCCCAGCGTCAAAGTCCGCGAAAACGAGCCGTTCGAGTTTGCGCTCCGTCGCTTCAAGCGCACCTGCGAGAAGGCCGGCGTCCTGGCCGAAACCCGCAAGCGCGAGTACTACGAGAAGCCGACCCAGGAGCGCAAGCGCAAGGCGGCCGCCGCGGTCAAGCGTCATCTGCGCCGTGTGTCGCGCGACGCGACCAAGCGCCAGCGCCTCTACTGATCCGCACCTGACGCGCGCGATCCGTCGCGCGTGGTGTGACCGGACAGGCGCCGCGCGCCGCCGGTGACGCAGATTCCGGGTATACATCAAGCCGGCCGCGCCGCGAGCGCCGCCGGCTTTTTGTGTTCACGCGACGATCGCCCTGCCGGCGCCCGTCGCTGCCACTGCCAAGGAGAGCCCCATGCCGCTGAAGCAACAACTCACCGACGACATGAAAGCCGCGATGAAGAGCGGTGAAAAGGAACGCCTGCAGGTAATCCGGCTGGTCAATGCGGCGATCAAGCAGCGCGAGGTCGACGAGCGGATCGAACTCGACGATGCCGCCGTGCTGGCCGTGCTCGAGAAGATGGTCAAGCAGCGCAAGGATTCGATCACCCAGTACGAAGCTGCCGGCCGTGACGATCTGGCGCAGCAGGAGCGGTTCGAACTGGGCGTGATCCAGGCCTATCTGCCGGCCCAGCTCGACAGTGAAGCGCTGGCGGCCGAAGTCGACCGTGCGATCGCCGACGTCGGCGCCAGCGGCCCGGCCGACATGGGCAAGGTGATGGGCGTGCTGAAGCCGCGCATCGCCGGGCGTGGCGACATGGGCCTCGCCTCGCAACTGGTCAAGCAGAAGCTGGCCGGCTGAGTCCGGCAGTGGCGGCAGAGATCCGCCCGCTGCACGGCTGGCTCGGCAGTTGCCGGGCCGGCTTCGAGCCGGAGCTCGCCAGCGAGTATGCCGAGCGTGCCGCGGCGATCGGCTGGGCCGGCTATCCGCGCGCCGAGCGCGATGCCGGGATCGTGCTGTACGTGCGTCACGACGGCGACGACGCCACCCGTGCCGGGGCGATCCCGCCCGCCGATGATGCCGCCGTCGCGCTGGCCCAGCCGCAGCCGATTTTCGCGCGGCAGACGCTGGCGCTGCGGGCCGAACTGCGCGGGCTCGATCCGCAGGACCGGATCGCACCGATCGTGGCTGCGCTCGGCCGCCCGGACGGCACGCCGCGCTACGGCGGTGTCATCGTCGAGCATCCGGATTCGACCGCCTGCAAGCCGCTCGCCGGGCTCGCCCGCGCGTTCGGCAACGCGCTGCGGCCGGCGTTGCGCAAGGCCGGCTGGTCGAGCGCCGCCGAGCAGCCGCGACGGCCGTGGCTGCACGTGATGCTGCTGGCCGGCGACCGGCTGCTGCTGGCCGAGTCGACGCCGGACGCGCGTCCACAGTGGCCAGGCGGCATTCCCCGCCTGCGCATGCACGCCGAGGCACCGTCGCGTTCGGCGCTGAAACTCGAGGAAGCACTGCTGGTGCTGCTGACCGCGGACGAACGCGCGCGCTGGCTGCAGCCGGGGCAGCGCGCGGCAGACCTCGGCGCGGCGCCGGGCGGCTGGAGCTGGGTGCTGGCCCGGCATCATGTCCGGGTCGCCGCGATCGACAACGGGCCGCTGGCCGCCAGCGCACTGGCGACCGGCATCATCGAGCCGTTGCGTGCCGACGGCTTCCGCTGGCAGCCGCCGGCAACGCTCGACTGGATGGTCTGCGACATGGTCGAGCAGCCGAGTCGGGTCGCGGTGCGAATGGCCGAGTGGTTCCGCAACGGCTGGTGCCGACGGGCGATCTTCAACCTGAAGCTGCCGATGAAGAAGCGCTGGGACGAAACCCGGCGCTGCCTCGATCTGTTCGCCGAACAGGCCGGCCGCCCACTGACGATCCGCGCCCGGCAGCTCTACCACGATCGCGAAGAGATCACCGTCTACGCCGGCCCGCGATGAAGCCACGTGACGCTGTCGTGATCGTGCTGGTCGACGGCGAGCGGATCCTCGCGATCCGGCGCGCCGACGGCGTCACCCGCGGCGGTTACTGGACGCCGCCGAGCGGCCGCGTCGAGTCCGGCGAAGCATTGCCCGATGCGGTGGTCCGCGAGGCGCGCGAGGAGCTCGGCATCGCGGTCCGGGCGGTCCAACCGTTGTGGCAGTGCCTGACCGACGACGGCCGCTACCGGCTGCACTGGTGGCTGGCCGAGCGCCTCGACGCGACCCCGCTGGCTGCCGACCCGCTCGAGATCGCCGAGTGCCGCTGGGTCACGGCCGACCAGTACCTCGCCCTGCAGCCCGGCTTCCCGGCCCACGCCGGCTTCTTCGCCGGGCCGTGGCGGCGCCTGCACGGGTCGCGACGCTGACCGCGCCGCAGCCGGCAGACCGAACCGCGGCTGCACCGGAGTCGACAATGTACGGCCACTGTGCGGCGACGCACCGAAAGCGCGCGAACGAGCGACCAACCTGACGACCCACGTTCGTCCATCCGCTGCTGTGCCGCCGACCACGGTGAGGCATGAACCGACTGCGCGAATCCCACGCCGCCGCTGTGACGGCCGCCGTAACGAGGCCTGCCGACGCACGATCGCAGGTCATCACCGACGCCGACACGCTCGCGCGGCACGCGCCCGAGTGGCGAGCACTGGCCGCCCACAGCGGTCCGACCGAGCAGTTCGGCTGGGCCGCCGCCTGTGCCGGCACGCTGGCAGCGCCCGATGCCTGGCAGGTGTTCACGGTACGCGAGCGCGGCGAGCTGACCGCAGTGGCGCCGATGGTCCGGATCCGCCGTTTCGGGATCGACCACCTGGCGATGCTCGGTGTCGACGCGCTGTACGAACCGATGGACCTGCCGTGTCGCAATGCCGGCGCCGCCCGCCGGCTGCTCGACATGCTGCTGTCGCCCGGCACACCGTTGCTGCTGCAGCGCCTGCCCAGCGGATCACGGCTGCTGCAGGCGCTGGCCGAGTGTTCCGGCTGGCGTGTGCAGAGCAGCCGCCAACCGGCCCCGGCGGCGCCGTTCATCACGCTCGACGGCCGCTGGCTGGAACCGGAGTCGCAATTGAACCCGCGTCGCCGCGCCGACCTGCGCCGTGCCGCACGCCGCGCCGCCGCGCACGGCCCGTTGCGGATCGACATCCATGCACCGACTCCGGCCGATTTCGAACCGCTGTTCGCGCACGCGATCGCGGTCGAGGCGCGCAGTTGGAAAGGCCGCGACGGTACCGCCCTGCTGCACGACGATCGGCGCCGCGCATTCTTCCGCCGCTACGCGGAGCTCGCCGCCGCCGACGGCCAGTTGCGGATCGCGCTGCTGTGGCTCGGCGAGCAGGTCGCCGCGACGCAGATCGCGGCCGTCGCCGGTGGCCGCTACGCCGTGCTCAAGATCGGCTACGACGACACCTTCGCGGCCTGTTCGCCTGGGCTGCTGTTGCTGCAGCACACTGTGCGGCATGCCGCACAGTGCGGCCTGCAGCGCTACGAATTCCTCGGACTGCCGGAGGACTGGATCGCACCATGGACCCGCGAGCGCCACGAATGCTGCTGCCTGCGCCTGTATCCATCCGGCGTCCGCGGCACGCTGGCGCTGGCGACCGCGGTCGCCGGTGGCACGCTGCGACGGACCCCGCTGATGCGGCACAGCTTCCGATGAACCTGGCACGCCGAACCGCTGTGGCCTGCCTGACGCCGCTGCTGCGGCGCGCCGCACGCGCCTACGTCGTCGGCGATCGGCTCGACGACGCGCTGGCCGCGCGCTCGCGCCTGGCCGCGAGCGGAATCGGCTGCACGCTCGGCTACTTCAACGACGAGCGCGAGTCACCGGCGGAGGTCGCCTGCCGGTACCGGCAGGCGCTCGCCGCACTCGGCGCCGACGACCACCTGTCGATCAAGCCTCCGGCGCTCGCGTTCGATGATGCACTGCTCGCCACGCTGGCCAAACAGGCGGCCGCACGCGGCATCCGCCTGCACCTCGACTCGCACGGCCCGGCGACCGCCGAACCGACGCTGCGCGTGGCGGCCCGGATGCTGGCCGTGGTGTCAGCCGACCGGCTCGGACTCACGCTGCCGGGCCGCTGGCGGCGCAGCGTCGGCGATGCCCGCTGGGCCGCCGATCGCCGGCTGCCGGTTCGGGTGGTCAAGGGCCAGTGGCCGGAACGCGACGACCGGCCGGCCGAGCTGGTCGACGGATTGCTCGATGTCGTTGACGCGTTGTGCGGCAGCGACGCGCCGGTCGCGGTCGCCAGCCACGACCCGGCCGTGATCGCCCCGGCACTGCAGCGCCTGCAGCGTTCGGGCACCCGTTGTGAACTGCAACTGCTGCACGGCCTGCCACAGCGCGAGCCGTGCCGGCTTGCCGCGCGCTTCGGCGTGCCGGTCCGCATGTACCTGCCGTATGGCGCCGCCCACCTGCCCTACATGCTCGGCAGGGCGCTGGCGCAGCCATACCTGATCGGCTGGCTGGCGCGCGATCTGTGCCAGGGGCTGCGTCCGCGGCGGCTGCGCTCGCCGCAACCGGGCTGAGGCCGTCGCGAACGGCGCGGATGACCAGGATCACGCCACGGCCGGACCGGCGGCGCTACGATGCAACGATGCGCCCCGGTCTCCGCCACCGCCGCCGCGTCCGCCTGGCCTGGCTGACCCTGTTCGCGCTGCTGCTGCAGCAGTTCGCGTTGGCGGCACATGCCTGCGAGCGCGGGTTCGAACCGCCCGCGGCGGCCGACAGCGCCGCCGACGGCGGCAGCCATCGGGAGCATTGCCGCAGCGCGCCAACGCCTTCCGATGCCGACGCCGGACTGCTGTGCGACAGGCACTGCAGCCCCGACGAACTGATCGCGGCGAGCGACGGTGCCGGGCCGGCCGTCGCACCGGCGCTGCTGCCGCCCTGTTCGATGCCACCCGCCAGCGACCAGTGCCCGCAGGCGATCGTGCCGGGCGCTCCGGACGCCGCAGTCGATCCGCCGCCGATGTTGCGGTTCTGCACGCTGCTGATCTAGCTCGACCTCCGCGACAGGTCCGCCGCCGCGCGCGGCGTGTTCATCGTTACCGGAGATCCCATGCCTGCCCTGCACCGCCGATTCCCGGCATCCGATCCGATTGCGTTGTCGCCGACCCGGGTGACCCGGTCCGGCCCGCTGGCCTTGTTGTCCCTGGTGCTGCTCGCCGGATCGGCAACGGCTGCACCGCTCGACCTGTTCACCGCGATGCGCGTGGCCGTCGCCGACGCGCCCCGGCTTGCGGCACAGGCGTCACTCGCGCAGGCCGCGCGAGAGGACGCCGCGCGCGCCGACGCGCTGCCGGATCCCGAACTGGCGTTCGGCATCGACAATCTGCCGGTCGACGGTAGCGACGCATTTCGGTTCGGCACCGACATGATGACCATGCGGCGGATCGAGCTGATGCAGGCCTGGCCGTCGCGCGGCAAGCGAATTGCGCGTCGCGAATGGGCCGAAGCGATGGTGACCGAAACCGAAGCCGGCCGCCTCACGATCCGACGCGAAGTCGAGCGCGACGCCGGCCGCGCCTGGATCGCGCGCTGGAATGCCGAACAGCGGCTGGCCCTGCTCGATGCGCTCGACGCCGAGCTGGCCCGCGCGGCGGAAGCCGCCGAAGCCCGGCTGCAAGGCGGCAGCGGTTCGGCTCTACTCGCGCTCGACGCACGTACCGAACGGGTCGCATTGGGCACGCGGCGAATCGCCGCCGACGCGGCGCGCGAAGCAGCAGGCGCGGCGCTGGCCCGCTGGATCGGCGCTGCCGCCAAACGGCCGCTGGCGGCAGCGCCGGCATTCGACAGCTTGCCGATTCCGGCCGAGCGGCTGCGCGCGGCACTCGACCGCTTCGCGCCGACCATACTGGCGGCCGCTCGACTCGATCGCGCTGAACGCGGTATCGCCGTGTCACTGGCGGAGCGGCGTCCCGATCTCCGGTTCGGAGTCGGCTACGGCGCGCGCAGCGCCCGCGGCGACATGCTGATGTTCGAGGTCGGCATCGGCCTGCCGCTGTTTCCGGCCCAGCGCCAGCAACGCGACATCGCGGCGCGGCGTGCCGAGGCCGACGCCGCCGGCGCCGAGCTCGACGAGGTCCGCCGCGAGCAGCGCGAGCAACTCGAACTCGCGCTGGCGCGCTGGAGCGGCCTTCGTGCGCAGGTTGCGCACTACCGCGACACGCTGCTGCCGCTGCTGCGCGACCGCAGCCGCGTCGCACTGGCCGGCTACAGCGGCGGCGGCGAGCTGCAACCGTGGCTGCGCGCGCAACAACAGGAGATCGAACTGCGCCTGGCCGAGCTCGACGCGCAGACCGAACTGGCCGAGCAATGGCTGCTGCTGGCGACGCTGCTGCCGGAGGACGCCCGATGAACGCGCGCACGATCATGCTGGCGCTGTTCGGCGGCGGACTGCTGCTGCTCGGCGTGCTGATCGGCCGCCAGCTCACCCCCGAGCCACCGTCCGACGCCAGCCCCCGGCGCGACGCAACCTCCAGCGAGTCGCGTCGGGTGCTGTACTGGTACGACCCGATGGTGCCGGACCAGCGGTTCGACACGCCGGGCAAATCGCCGTTCATGGACATGATGCTGGTGCCGCGCTACGCCGACGAGGACGCCGCAGCCGGCGTCCGGATCGATCCGGCGATCCAGCAGAATCTCGGCGTGCGGACGGCAACGATCGCACGCGGCGTGCTGGCACAGGTCCTGACCGTGCCCGGCACGCTGCAGTGGGATCTGCGCGCCGAACAGCGGGTCAGCGCGCGGGTCGACGGCATCGTCGACCGGCTGTTCGTGGCGACGCCGTTCCAGCGGGTCCGCAGCGGCGAACCGCTGGCGACGCTGCTGGCGCCGGAATGGAGTGCCGCGCTGGCCGAATACCGCGCACTGGCCGCGAGCGAGTCGGCGCAGGGGCGCGAGCTGCTCGCCGCCGCACGCTCGCGGCTGCGCACGATCGGCCTGACCGCCGCCGACATCGACGACACGGCGTCCGCTCCCGGCGGCGTGCCGCGGATCACCGTCCGCGCGCCACTCGACGGCGTGCTGGGCGAGATCGCGGTACGCAGCGGGCAGCGCGTGTCGGCCGGCGACACGCTGTTCCGCATCAATGGCACCGCGCAGGTCTGGATGCTGGCCGAGATCCCGCAGGCACAGGCCGAGCCGGGCCTGGTCGGACAAACGGCCAGCGTGCGGATCAGCGCGCTGCGCGGCGAAACCTTCAAGGGCACGGTCGAGGCGCTGCTGCCGGAACTCGATCCGACCACCCGCAGCCAGAGCGCCCGCATCGTGCTCGACGACCCCGACGCGCGGCTGGCCGCCGGCATGTTCGCCGAGGCGCGATTGCGCGTCGACACCGAGCGCGCCGTGCCGCTGGTACCGATCGATGCGGTGCTGGTCGGCGGCGACCGCGACCGCGTGATCGTTGCCGGCGACGACGATCGCTTCCTGCCGGTCGAAGTCGTACTCGGCCGCCGTGCCGGCGATCGGGTCGAAGTGCTGCGCGGGCTCGACGGCGGCGAGCGGATCGTCGTCTCGGGCCAGTTCCTGATCGACTCCGAAGCGAGCCTGAGTGGATTTCTGCGGCGGCTGGAGGCGCCGCCCGAGACCCCGCACCCCGGCCACCTCGATCACGTCATGCCGGCAGCGCAACCGACGCTCTCGCGTGACGCTGAGTCACTACCGCGGCGACCCGACCGCACGGCGCCGGAACACGACCATCACCCACCGGACGAGCAGCCCCGGCACAAGGATGAGCCACACGAGCGCGCGAATGAGCCGCATGAGCACGAGCCCCTCTCCCGCCACGAGACGGGTCGCGGTGGAGATTCGGCCGAAGCAAGCCGATCAACCCTTGCCTCGGCCGCCGATCTGCCGATCGCGGCACCGCACACTGCCGCGCGAGTCGCAACCACGCAAACCGCAGGTCACCCGTCGAGCGGGCATCACGCATGATCGCCACCCTCATCCGCGCCTCGGTTCACCACCGCATGCCGGTGCTGATGGCCGCCGTACTGCTCGCCGCCTGGGGCCTGTGGAGCCTGCGAGCCACGCCGCTCGACGCATTGCCCGACCTGTCCGACACCCAGGTGATCCTGCGCACCGAATGGGCCGGACAGCCGCCGCAGATCGTCGAGGACCAGGTCACGTTCCCGCTCGCCAGCACCATGCTGTCGGTGCCCGGCGTACGTGCGGTGCGCGGCTTCTCGTTTTTCGGCGATTCGTTCGTCTACGTGCTGTTCGACGACGACACCGACCTGTACTGGGCGCGCTCTCGGGTGCTCGAGTACCTGTCGCAGGCGCGTGAACGCCTGCCGGATGGCATCAGCCCGTCGCTCGGGCCGGATGCGACCGGCCTCGGCTGGATCTACCAGTACGCGCTTGTCGATCGCAGCGGCCGGCACGACCTCGGCCAGTTGCGCGCGCTGCAGGACTGGTTCCTGCGTTACGAACTGCTGACCGTACCGGACGTGTCCGAAGTCGCGACGATCGGCGGCATGGTCCGCGCCTGGCAGATCACGCCGGACCCGACCGCGCTGGCGGCCCACGCGGTCAGCATCGAACAGATCGTTCAAGCGGTACGGTCGGCCAACGGCGCGGCCGGCGGCGGCGCGATCGAACAGGGCGAGGCCGAACTGATGCTGCGGGTCGAAGGCTACCTGCGCGAGCGCGAGGCGTTCGAGCGGGTGCCGGTCGCGACCACCGACGACGGCACGCCGCTGCTGCTCGGCGAACTGGCGACGGTCAGCCGCGGCCCGACGTTTCGCCGCGGCATCGCCGAACTCGACGGTGAAGGTGAAGTGGTCGGCGGCGTGATCGTGCTGCGCAGCGGCCGCGACGCGCTGTCGGCAATCCGCGCGGTCGAAGCACGGATCGCCGCACTGCGGAATTCGCTGCCGGACGGTGTCGAGATCGTCACCACCTACGACCGCTCGGAGCTGATCCTCGCAGCGGTGCACAACCTCGGCCGCAAGCTGGCCGAGGAGTTCATCGTCGTCGCGCTGGTCTGCGCGCTGTTCCTGTGGCATCTGCGCTCGGCGCTGGTCGCTGTCGTCACGCTGCCGCTCGGCGTGCTGGTCGCCTTCATCGTCATGCACGCGCAGGGTGTCAGTGCGAACCTGATGTCGCTCGGCGGCATCGCGATCGCGATCGGTGCGATGGTCGATGCCGCCGTCGTGATGATCGAGAACGGCCACAAGCATCTCGAACGCTGGCATGCCGAGCACGGCGGCGAGCCCGACTCGCCGACCCGCTGGCGGCTGTTGACCGATGCCGCGGTCGAGGTCGGCCCGGCGCTGTTCATGAGCCTGCTGGTCATCACGCTGAGCTTCCTGCCGGTGTTCGCGCTGCAGGCGCAGGAAGGCCGGCTGTTCTCGCCACTGGCCTACACCAAGACCTATGCAATGGCGGCGTCGGCCGGCCTGGCAGTCACGCTGATTCCGGTGCTGATGGGCTATCTGGTGCGTGGCCGGATCCGTCCGGAAACGCGCAATCCGCTCAATCGCCTGCTGATCGCGGGCTACCGGCCATTGCTCGAAGGGGTGCTGCGACATCCGCGGCTGACCCTGCTCGGCGCCCTGCTGCTGGTGCTCGCGACATTGTTGCCGCTGTCGCGGCTCGGCAGCGAATTCATGCCGGCACTGGACGAGGGCACGCTGCTGTACATGCCGACCGCGCTGCCCGGTCTGTCGGCCGGCAAGGCCGCCGAGCTGCTGCAGCAGACCGACCGCATGATCCGCAGCGTGCCCGAAGTTGCGCATGTATTCGGCAAGGCCGGCCGCGCCGACAGCGCAACCGATCCGGCCCCGCTCGAGATGTTCGAGACGACGATCACGTTCAGGCCGCGCAACGAATGGCGGCCAGGCATGACGATGGCGACACTGCGTGACGAACTCGATCGCGCGGTGCAGGTGCCGGGCCTGTCGAACCTGTGGATTCCGCCGATCCGCAACCGGATCGACATGCTCGCGACGGGCATCAAGAGTCCGATCGGCGCCAAGGTGCTCGGCGCCGATCCGGTCGTCATCGAGCGGATCACGCAGCAGATCGAAGCGGTCGCCCGGACGGTGCCGGGAGTGGCGTCGGCGATCGCCGAACGACCGGCTTCCGGCCGCTACCTCGACATCGCGATCGATCGTGCGCAGGCCGCCCGTTACGGGTTCACGCAGCGTGAACTGCAGGCGCTGATCTCGGCCGCGGTCGGCGGCGAACCGATCGACGTCAGTATCGACGGCCGCGAACGCTACCCGATCCTGCTGCGCTATCCGCGCGACCTGCGCGACAGCGTCGCCGCCCTCGAGGCATTGCCGCTGGTGTCGTCCGGCGGTGCACTGCTGACGCTCGGGCAACTGGCGACGATCGACGTGACCGGCGGGCCGCCGATGCTGCGCAGCGAAGGTGGACGGCTGGTCGGCTACGTGTTCATCGACGTCGCCGAGCGCGACATCGGCTCGGCAGTGGCCGACCTGCGGCAGGCGGTCGCCGCGCAGATCGCTCTGCCACCGGGCCATGCGATCGCCTGGTCGGGCCAGTACGAATATCTGCAGCGCGCGCAGCAACGGCTGTCACTGGCGGTACCGGCCGTGCTGGCGATCATCTTCGTGCTGATCTACCTGGTGTTCGATCGCGCCGCCGAAGCCTGGCTGGTGATGTCGAGCCTGCCGCTGGCGCTGCTCGGCGGCATCTGGCTGATCTGGTGGCTCGGACACGCGGTGTCGGTCGCGACGCTGATCGGCTTCGTCGCGCTGGCCGGCGTGGCGGCCGAATTCGGCATCGTGATGCTGCTGTACCTGCGACAGGCCTGGCAGCGCCGGCTCGCCACCGACCCGGCCGCCGACGAGGCAGCGCTGCGCGACGCCGTGCTCGAAGGCGCCGTGCTGCGCGTGCGACCGAAGGCGATGACGGTCGCGACGATCCTGGCCGGGCTGCTGCCGATCATGATCGGAGCCGGTGCCGGTTCCGAGGTGATGCAAAGGATCGCCGCACCGATGATCGGCGGCATGCTGACGGCACCGCTGCTGTCGATGCTGGTGATGCCGGCAACCTTCCTGCTGCTGGAGCGCAGGCGGCTGCGCAATGCACGCCGATGACGCCGATCCGAATCTCGCAGCTTCGATGCTCGGTCCGAGACGCAGGGAACGCTGTCGGCCACCCGGGCACCGGCGAGCGTGGATCACGACGCGGCTGCACCGCCAACGCGAGGCAGCTCGATGGTGGCCGCCAGGCCGCCGCCGATCCGGTTTTCCAGCCGCAACTGCCCGCCATGGCCGGCGACGATGTTCCGAGCGATCGAAAGACCGAGACCGATACCGCCGGTGGTGCGGCTCCTCGACTGTTCGAGCCGCTCGAACGGCTCGAACAGGCGGGGCAGCTCGGCGGCCGGAATGCCCGGACCGCGGTCTGCGACCACGATCCGCGCCCGCTCCGCGTCGAACTCCGCGTTCACCTCCGCCGCACCGGCATAGCGCGCGGCATTGTCGAGCAGGTTGTCGATGGCTCGCCGCAGCGCGGAGCGCTCGATACGCATCGGACAGGCGTCTGCGGGCACCGTCAGCCGGATCTGCCGCCCGCACGCGCCGGCATCCTCGACCAGTTCGGTGACGAAGGCTCCGAGCTCGACTGTCTCGAAGGCCTGTCGGCCCGCCATCGGACGCGCGTAATCCAGCACCTGCATGACCATGTCGGACATCCGGTCGATGTCGCGAACCATCCGATCGCGTGTATCCGGAGGCGTCCTTTCGGCACGCAGTCGCAGCCCGGTCAACGGATTGCGCAGGTCGTGCGCCACGGCGACCAGCATGCGCGTGCGCTCGGCAGCCTGCTCAGCCAGTCTCGCGCGCATCGCGATGACCGCGCGGGCGACGTCGAGCACTTCGCGCGGGCCGCGCGTCGGGAACGGATCGCCTCCGGGCTCGAGCCCGGCCTGGACGGTGGCCTCGGCCAGTTGGCGCATCGAACGGGTCAGGCTGCGCGCCAGCCACGCGACGAGCGGCGCAGCGGCGACCACGCTGAGCACGAACGCAGCGAGTATCCGCATCCGCCACTGCGAAAGCTGGGTGTCGGGGGAACGAAGCACCTGCCAGCGGCCGTCGTCGCGATGCATGGCCAGGTGAAACGCGGGCACCGGCGTGTCCGCATCGAGGATCGCCGATTCGCCACTGCGCAACGAAAAACCGGCCGGATGGGCATCGACGACGACGTCGTGCCCGGCGATCGCGATGAGCGCCTGCATCGCATTCGCGCCACCTATCGAGGCCGGCACTTCTGCATTCCAGAACGCGCGCAGTCTGCTTGGATCGACCTGCAACTGCTCGGCCATCATCCGGGCAATCAATACCGACTGGCGACCGGGCGGCAGCGTGTCGCCGACTTCGAAACGCCGCTCGCCCCCCTGGCTCGACGCGTCGCGCCATGCCGTGGCCATCTCACGGACGCTGGTCGTGGAAACCGCTGGCCGCGGCATGCCGAGTACGATCACGAAGCACACCGCGACCACCAGCGCCACGATCGCCGACATCACGAGGCCGGCCTGAACGGCGAACGGGATCGGCTGCTTCACAGCCGGCGCACCGCTGGAACGAAACGGTAACCCTCGCCGCGGATCGTCTCTATCATCTGGTCGCCGCCGTGTGCGGCGAGTTTGCGCCGCAGCCGGCTGATCGCGAGGTCGATCGCCCGGTCGAACGCATCGCTGTCGCGGCCACGGGCGAGCTGCAGCAGGTCGTCGCGCGACACCACGCGACCGGGGCGCTCGAGCAGGGCGCGAAGCACGGAAACTTCGCCGCGCGTGAAATCGACCTGCCTTCCACGAGCGTCGGTGACACTGCAGGCCGAAACGTCGTAACGCCAGCCGTGGAAGCCGTAGACGGCATCCGCATCGGAAACGATTGCGTGGCGGCGGAGGATCGCCCGCACCCGCGCCAGCAGTTCGCGCGGATCGAACGGCTTCGCCAGATAGTCCGAAGCGCCGAGTTCGAGGCCGATGACCCGGTCGATCGTCGAAGACATTGCACTGAGGACGAGGACCAGTTGCCCGCTCGGCGCCAGCCGCCGGCAGATATCCAGCCCGCTCTCTCCGGGCATCATGACATCGAGGATCAACAGGTCGGCAGGCCGCTCGCGAAGCGCGGCTGCCAGGCGCTCGCCGTCTGCGACGGTCCGGACGTCGTAGCCATGCTCACCGAGGTATTCCTCGAGTGCATCGCGCACGCTGTCGTCGTCGTCGGCAACGATGATCGTCTCGGCCATACGCATCCACCCTCACAGACGAGTGTATCTGCAGTGTGTCCCGAATGCCGCGGGAGCATGCGGAAGCGGACACACGCCCGACGCAGACCTGCGATGCAATGTCGGCAGGCAACCACCGGAGCAACACGATGAACTGCAAGGCAATCGGAACGCGTCGAGTCATCGCCGCGGCACTGCTCGCGCTGTCGGGCACTGCGGCGGCCGTCGAGCCGGCTTCGCCGCTGCTCGCCGACTACCTGACCGAATGCGAGGCCGCCGGACAACGTCTCTGGGGAAGATCGCTCTGTTCGCCGGTGGTCGTGGTCGACACCCGCGACGGATCGATCATTGCCAGCGAATCGATGCCCGGGCCGCTGCCGGCGACCCGTGCGAACACTGCCATCGACTGGGCCGGCCGGCGATGGGTGATGGTGCTCGGGCCGCTGCCGCATGATCCTGCGGAGCGCGCCAACCTGCTCTTCCACGAAGCATTCCACGTGCATCAACCCACCCTCGGGCTGGCCGCCAGCGACGCGGTGGCTGGCCATCTGTCCGAGCTGCGCCCACGCATATTGCTGCTGCTCGAGTGGCGGGCGCTCGAGCAGGCACTGGGCAGCGATGGCAGTGTGCGCGACGGACACATCCGCCAGGCGCTGGCGTTCCGCTCCGAACGGCTGGGCAGTGCCGATG
Organism: Lysobacteraceae bacterium; assembly: GCA_041687455.1. Classification (GTDB taxonomy): domain Bacteria; phylum Pseudomonadota; class Gammaproteobacteria; order Xanthomonadales; family Xanthomonadaceae; genus JAWLBY01. The sequence goes on from JAWLBY010000015.1 coordinate 66,804, forward strand.
CGGCCCGGAACGAGCGCGCGCAGATGCTCAACGAGGGCGTGGCCAGCTACACCGGCGTGGCGCTGTCCGGCGAGCCCGTCCGGTTGGCGCTGGCAGCACTTCGTCGAGCGGCCGGTGGCCCGTCGCTCGGGCGAACCTTCGCCTATGCCAGCGGCCCGGCATGGGGGCTGCTCCTCGATGCGATCCGCCCGGACTGGAAACAATCACTGGACAGTGGGCGCGACCTGCCGGATCTGATGCCTCGGCAACCCGCCGACGTTGCCGACGGCTCGCTGTACGACGAAGCGGCGCTGGTCGAGCAGGAGCGAGCCGTGGCGGCCGAGCAGCGTCAGCGGCTGGACGATGCCCTGGCTCGCACCAGCGGCGCCGATACCCTGCAGTTGCCCCTCCGTTCGCCGGCAATGGATTTCGATCCGAATCAGGTCACGGCGACCGGTGACGGGACGCGCATCTACTGGAAGATCGTGTTGCGTGATGCGTGGGGCGAGCTGCGTGTCGACGGATCGCCATTGCGCGTCAGTGGCGGCTTCGATGCCGTCAGCATCCCGTGGCCACTGGCGACCGATGCGAGCCTGAACCTGGCCGACGGCTGGTACCTCGACGATGCGCAGCAGCCGCGACGCGTTCAGGATCGACGTCGCCGAGCTGCGGAGTGAGGCAGCTCGGAACGGCCGCAGGCCGGTCCGGAACGCCCTGGCTCAACCCGCAGCCACGCGCTACAGCCCGGCCGCCCGCCGCCAGAACAGCGCCTTCAGCGGCGGCACCCGGTCGACCATCCCGAGCAGGTGCCCGCGCAGCAGCGTCGGCACCACGGCATCATTCGAGAACAGTCGATTGATGCCGTCGAAACTCCATGCCGCGATGCTGTTCTCGCTGCGCCGCTCGCGTGCATAGCGATCGAGCCGGTGCGCTGCGGCGGGATCGCTTCCCGGCGCTGCCGATGCCAGCACGCGGCGCAACGCGGCGACGTCGCGCAGACCGAGATTGACGCCCTGCCCAGCCAGCGGGTGCACCGTGTGTGCGGCGTCACCGGCCAGCACGACGCGACCGGCCACATGGCGCTGCGCAAGCTGCCGGCGCAGCGGGAACGCGACGCGCCTGGACACTGCACGCACTTCGCCGAGCGTCGCATCGAACGCGCGCGTCAGCTCGCGGCAGAAGGTCGCGTCGTCGACCGCCAGCAGCCGCTCGGCCTCGGCATCGGGCAGGGTCCAGACGATCGAGCTGCGACCGTCGCCGCACGGCAGGAACGCCAGCGGGCCGCTGCCGAGGAAACGCTGCCAGCAGGTGTCCTGGTGCGGCCGTTCGGTCTCGACGTAGGCGACCAGTCCGCGCTGGCCGTAGTCGTGGCGGTCGACATCGACGCCGGCAAGCGCGCGCAGGCCGGAGCCGGCACCGTCGGCGGCGATCACCAGCCGCGCCTGCAGGTGGCGGCCGTCGTCGAGCGTCAGCGTCGCACTTTCGTCGTCCTGTTCGAGCGCGACGACCCGCTGCGGGCAGTGCCGCTCGACCTCGCCGCCGGCGACCAGCGCCTGCCACAAGCGATCGACCAGCAGGCCGTTCTCGACGATCCAGCCGAGCTGCGGCTGACCGAAGCGGTCGGCATCGAACGTCAATGCATCACCGCCGGCCGCATCCCAGATCCGCATCCGCCGGTACGGATGCGCGCGCGCGTCGCGGATCGCGTTCCATACCCCGAGATCAACCAGCAACGCCGCGTTGTCGGCGGCGAATGCATAGACGCGCAGGTCCGGTCGATCGAGCTGCCACGCTGCCGGCTCGTGCGCTTCGACCAGCGCGACGCGGCGGCCGTCGCGCGCCAGCGCCAGCGCCATCGCGCTGCCGACCACGCCGGCGCCGACCACGATCGCATCGAGCATGCCGCGCCGCTTCATGCCGACCTCGCCAGTGCCGGCACGCGGCCGCGATAGCCCATCGCGCCGGCCACCAGGGGTGCCCGCAGGCTCGCCATGCTGTCGAGCGCGATCAGGCCGAGCGAGCGCAGTACATGGGACGGAAATGATTCGCGCGCGGTCATCCGCGCCAGCCCGTCGCTGAAGGCATGGGTCTGCTCGCGGTCCTCGCGCCGCAACTCGGGATAGCGCGCGAGCCGCGCCGGATCACCCGGATCGCCGCCTTCGATCACCAGTTCGGCCAGCGTCAGCGCATCGCGCAGGCCGAGATTGAAACCCTGGGCGCCGACCGGATGCAGCGTCTGCGCGGCATTGCCGACCAGCACCGCGCGCGGCGCCACCAGCCGTTCGGCCAGCCGGCTCGCGATCGGATAGGCGCTGCGCCGGCCGACTCGCAGGAAGCGGCCGGCGCGAGCGCCGAAACGCTGCTGCAGGTAGCCGAGGTACGCGGAATCATCGAGCGCGGCGACCGCGGCGGCCTGTTCGGTCGGTACGCCGCAGATGGCGCCGTAGCGGCCGTCGTTGCGCGGCAGCAGGGCGACCGGACCACTGGCCGAAAAGCGCTCCCAGGCCTGGCCATCCGGCGGCCGGTCGCTGGCCAGCGCGGCGACCAACAGCGTCTGCGCGTAGTCGTGCGTCCGGGTACCGATGCCGAGCTGCTCACGGATGAAGCTGTGCGTGCCGTCGGCGCCGACCAGCAGCCGCGTGCGGACCGCTTCGCGGCTGCCGTCGTCGCGCTGCAGCTCGATCGTCCAGCCGCCGTCGTGTCCGCTGATCGCGACGACCTGCGCCGGGCACCAGCGTTGCAGGTCGCGCAACTGTCTTAGCCGCGCCTGCAATGCCTGGCCGAGATCGCGCGCGACGACCACGCCGCCGAAGCCGTCGCGGCCGTACTGCTGCGCGTCGAGCCGGACCGCACCGAAATCGCCGTGCCGGCTGATGTGGATGCGCCGGATCGGCGCCGGCGCCCGCTCCAGCAACGGCAGCACGCCCAGTGACGACAGCGCATTCAGACTCGCCGCGGCGAGTGCCAGGTTGCGGTCGTCGAACCCGGGCGGGCGACGATCGGCGGCCTCGGCGACCGCCTCGACCAGGCCGACCTGCAGCCCGCACGCGTCGAGCGCACAGGCCAGGCTCGCACCGACCAGTCCGCCGCCGACGATCAGCACATCGACCAGGCGGGATTCAGCAGTGGAGTTACGGGATTCGGTCACGCTCACCTGCGCGTTCGGCACGTCGCCGCTCCGTGGGTCGGAGACGCTTCGCACCGTCGGAGAAAGCGCACTATGCTACGGCCTCGCTGGAATCGCGGCCAATGCGCGGCCGGCCCCATCCCGACCGACCGAAATCCCGACCCATGGGCAATCGCCTCAGCAAGATCTACACCCGTACCGGCGACCGCGGCGATACCGGCCTCGGCGATGGCAGCCGGGTGCCGAAGGATTCGCTGCGGGTCGCCGCCTACGGCACCGTCGACGAAGCGAACTCGGCGATCGGCATCGTGCTCGCGCAGGCGCTGCCGGAGCTGGTGCAGCGCTGTCTGGTCGGCATCCAGCACCAGTTGTTCGATCTCGGCGGCGAGCTGTGCATTCCCGGCCATGCCGCGATCTTCGATGCCGACATCGAGCGGCTGGAGCATTTGCTGGACGGTTTCAACGCCGACCTGCCGCCATTGAAGGAATTCATCCTGCCCGGCGGCGGCGCGGCGGCAGCGCACTGTCATCTGGCGCGCACGATCGTGCGCCGCGCCGAACGCGAAACGGTCGCGCTGTCGCGCGCCGAGCCGGTGCGCCCGGAAGCGATCCGCTACCTGAACCGGTTGTCGGACCTGCTGTTCGTGATCGCCCGCGTGCTGGCGCGCGCCAGCGGACACGGCGAAACGGTCTGGCAGCACGAGCGCCGCGCACAGGCGGCGCGCTGACGCCGCAGATGCGGATCTACAGCCATCCGGCCTGCCTGCGGCACGACGCCGGGCCGGGTCATCCGGAATCGCCGGCGCGGCTGGCGGCGGTGCTGCAGGCCCTCGAAGCGGCGCACCTGCCCGGGGTCGAATGGTTCGAAGCGCCGCTGGCGAGCCGCACGCAGTTGGCTCGCGCCCACGGCAAGGGCCTGCTGCAGACCGTGCTCGACAGCCCGGTCGGCCCGGAGCTGCGCCGGATCGACGCCGACACCGCAATGAACGACGCTTCCGCCGAAGCGGCGCTGCGTGCCGCCGGCGCGGTCTGCGCCGCAGTCGATGCCGTGCTCGGCGGCGCCACGCGGCGTGCGTTCTGTGCGGTGCGTCCGCCGGGGCACCATGCGACGCGCAACGAAGCGATGGGTTTCTGTCTGTTCAACTCGATCGCGGTCGGCGCACTGCAGGCGCTGGCCGAACACGCCATCGAGCGCGTCGCGATCGTCGACTTCGACGTACACCACGGCAACGGCACCCAGGACATCGTCTGGAACGAACCGCGCGTGATGTACGCGTCGTCGCATCAGCACGAGCTGTATCCAGGCACCGGCTTCGGCCACGAGCGCGGTGGCAGCGGCAACATCGTCAACGCACCGATCCCGGAAGGCAGCGATGGCGCGACCGTACGGCGCGCGTTCGCCGAGATCGTGTTGCCGGCGCTCGACGCCTTCGCTCCGCAGCTCGTGATGATTTCGGCCGGCTTCGATGCCCATGCGCTCGATCCGCTGGCCGGCCTGAACCTGCATGCCGACGACTACGACTGGCTGACCCGCGCGCTGGTCGCCGTCGCCGAGCGCCACGCGGACGGTCGCATCGTTTCGGCGCTGGAGGGCGGCTACAGCCTGACCGCGCTGCGCGAATCGAGCGTTGCCCACGTGCGGGCGCTGGCGGAATCGTGAATTCCCGAGGCGGGAGTCGGGAGTCGGGAGCCGGATATTGAATACGGGTATCGAGAGGGATCGTCGAGTGTTCGTTGTTGTTCGTGATTCGATCGCGCACGGCGCATGCCGGGCCAGTCGCGATGTTCGTCGCCACGGTGCAGGCGGTGGTCCGGTGGCATCGTCGACCGAATGCAGCGGGACGTCCCGATGAGCTCGCACGCACGCGCCGCCGCCCGCCTCGCCTGGGCCCGCCAGGTACTCGGTGCCCCTGCGCTGGCACTGGAATCGGCCTCCAGCGACGCCAGCTTCCGCAGCTACTGGCGCACGGTCGGCGTGACGCCGAGCCGGATCGTCATGGACGCCCCGCCGGAGCACGAAGACCTCGGCCCATGGCTCGGCATCGTCGCCCGGTTGCGGGCGGCCGGACTCGAAGCACCGGAAGTGTTCGCCGAAGACCGTGCGCAGGGCTTCCTGCTGCTGGCCGATCTCGGCACCCGTCTGCTGCTGCCGGCACTGGACGAACGCAGCGTCGACAGCCTGTATCCGCTGGCGCTCGACGAACTGTTCGCGATGCAGCAGCACGCCGATGCCGCCGGCCTGCCAGCCTACGACGAGCCGCGACTGGTCGCCGAAATGGAACTGATGCCGACCTGGTTCCTGCAGCGCCATCTCGGCTACACGCCCGAATGCGAGGAGTGGGACATCGTCGAATCGGCATTCCGCGTGCTGGTCAATGCCGCGCTGGCGCAGCCGACCGTGTTCGTGCATCGCGACTACCACTCGCGCAACCTGCTGTTGTTGCCGATCGACCCGGGCGCGCGTCCGGAACGGCTCGGCATCATCGATTTCCAGGACGCCGTGCGCGGCCCGATCACCTACGACCTGGTCTCGCTGCTGCGCGACTGCTACATCGAATGGCCGCAGCGGCAGGTGTACGGCTGGGTCGACGGCTACCACGCGCGGCTGCGCGACGCCGGCCTGCTGGCCGTCGATGCGGCGCAGTTCCGTCGCTGGTTCGACCTGATGGGGCTGCAGCGCCACATCAAGGTGCTCGGCATCTTCTGCCGGCTCTGGTATCGGGACGGCAAGCGCAGCTATCTGAACGACCTGCCGCTGGTGTGGCGTTACACCCGCGAAGTCGGTCGCCGTCATGACACGATCCGGCCGCTGATCGAACTGATCGAGCGCGTGCTGGGCGAGCGCGATATCCGCGAGCCGCGGGCATGAGGTCGACGCCGCGGCCACGGCCGACGGCCGACGCTGGCACCGACCGGAGCCGGCCATGAAGGCGCTGATCTTCGCCGCCGGCCGCGGCGAGCGGATGCGGCCGCTGACCACGCAGACACCGAAGCCGCTGCTCGCCGTTGGCGGCAAGCCGTTGATCGTCTGGCATCTCGAAAAGCTCGCCGCGCTCGGTGTGCAGGACGTCGTCATCAACACGTCGCACCTGGCCGAATGCTTCCCGGCCGCACTCGGCGACGGCTCGCGCTGGGGGCTGCGACTGCACTACCGCTACGAAGGCGACGAACCGCTCGAAACCGGCGGCGGCATGCTGAATGCGTTGCCACTGCTCGGCGATGCGCCGTTTCTGGTCATCAACGGCGACGTCTGGACCGACCTCGATTTCTCCACGCTGCCGCGCGAACCGGCCGCGCTGGCGCATCTGGTGCTGGTCGACCGGCCCGACTTCGCCTCGCGCGGCGACTTCGCGCTGGATCCTGCCGGCCGCGTACATGGCGACGGCCCGGACGGTGCGCTGCTGACATTCGCCGGCATCGGCGTCTATCGGCCGACGCTGTTCGACGACTGGCGCCGCGCCTGCGCCGACCAGCCGGGCCTGCAGGCCGATCCGCCACGCTTCAGGCTGGCGCCGCTGCTGCGCGCGGCGATGGCACGCGGCAGCGTGACCGGCAAGCACCATCGCGGTCGCTGGACCGACGTCGGCACACCGGAACGGCTGCAGGCACTGGACGCCGAACTGCGCGGCTGACGCGGCGCCGTCAGCGCCGTCCTACGGTTCGATCAGCCCGCGCACGAACGGCACCGTCACACGCCGCTGCGCGGCGAGACTGGCGCGATCGATCCGATCCAGCAGCTCGCCGAGCGTGCCGAGGTCGCGGCCGACCCGGCGAAACAGGTAATCGAGCACGGCGTCATCGAGCTCCAGGCCGCGCGCCAGCGCCCGCCGCCGCAGCAGCGTCCGGCGCTGCGCCTCGTCGAGCGGCGCCAGGCGCAGCCGGCGGCATTGCTGCAGGCGTGAACGCAGATCCGGCAGCAGCAGCGGCAGCGCATCGGGCGCGGCATCGGCGGCATACAGCAGCGCGCCGGCAGCATCGGCCTGCCGGTTGTGCAGCGCGAACAGCGCGAGCTCGGCGTCGCGATCGCCGGCGATCCGTTCCAGCCCGTCGATCGCCAGCAGGTCGACTGCCGGCTGCGCCTGCAGCACGTCGGCGGCGTGGGCACCGAGCGCGGCGAGCGGCAGGAAGGCGAACCGGCGGCCGTGTTCGGCAGCCAGTCCGCAGGCGGCCTGCAACAGGTGAGTCTTGCCGCTGCCGGTCGGACCGCTCAGGAACAGGCGCTCGTGGCCGGTCAGCGCCAGCGCGCGCACCGCCAGCACCGCCTCGCCGTCGGCCGGTTCGAAATTGACAAACCGCGGTTCGGCGGCGAAGCGCAGCGCCAGCGGCAGTTGCGGCACGTTCATCGCTTGCGCCGCCGGCGCCGCCGCGCACGCGGTGCCGGCGCGGCCTGGTCGTCGTCGGCCGCCGCAGTCACGGCAGGACCGGCATCGTCCGGCGGTGACTCGGCCGGCGCGTCGACCGCAGCGACCAGCACCCCGCCCGGCGACCATCGGGCGCCGTACAGCGCACTCGCGGTGTAGCGCTGGTGCGCGTAACGCAGCATCACCATCACGATCGCCGCGACCGGCAGCGCCAGCAGCACGCCGAGGAAACCGAACAATTGCCCACCGGCCATGATCGCGAAGATCACCGCGACCGGATGCATGCCGATCCGGTCGCCGACCAGCCACGGCGTCAGCACGAAGCTCTCGATGGTCTGGCCGACGCCGAACACCAGCAGGACCAGCGCGACGTGCGGCAGATCGCCGAACTGCACCAGTGCAGCGATCAATCCGGCGCCGACGCCGACGATCGCGCCGAGATACGGGATGAAGCTGACCATGCCGGCCAGCATGCCGATCAGCAACGCAAGGTCGATGCCGACCAGCCACAGTCCCACCGAATAGATGGTGCCGAGCGACACCATCACCGCGAGCTGGCCGCGCAGGAAGCTGCCGAGCACGTTGTCGGATTCACCGGCGAGCCGGCTCACGGTCGGTTCGATCGAGCGCGGCAACAGCTCGCGGATGCGGGCGAGCAGCACGTCCCAGTCACGCAGCAGGTAGAACGTGACGACCGGAATCAGTGCCAGGTTGGTCAGCCACAGCAGCACGGCGCCGCCGGACTTGGTGATCCCGCCGAGCACCGCGGTGGCGACGCCGCCGGCCTGCTGCCAGTGCTCGCGCAGCATGGCGACCAGCGCGGCCGGCTCGAAGCGGTCGATGGTGAAGCCGGTCTGCGCTTCGATCCACGGCAGCACGTTGCCCTGCAGCCAGTCGAGGTAGCGCGGCAACTGCTCGATCAGCCGGAGCAGTTGCCGCTCCAGCATCGGGATCAGCAGCAGCACCGCCACCACCATCACCGCGGTCATGATCAGGAACACCACCAGCACCGACAGCGTGCGCGACATCCGCTGCTCGAGGCGATCGACCAGCGGGTCGCCGAGATAGGCCAGCAGGGCCGACACCGCGAACGGCGTCAGCACCGGCGCCAGCAGATACAGCAGTGCGCCGACCAGCAGCGTCAGCGCCAGCAGTTGCCATTTGTGCGTATCAGTCACAACACTCTCCCGGTCGCGCGCCTGCATATCCTGCTGACGTCATCGATGCGTTTCCTGCCAGGCGCGCCGGCTCCAGCGGACGACATAGTCGGCGCCACTCAGCACGCTAGCCAGCGCCACGGTCCAGATGGCCATCGTCGTCCAGTGTGACGGCCAGTCGATCAGTTCGAGCTCGAGCAGCAGCATCGACGCGAGCAGCACCTGCAGCAGCGTGGCCAGCTTGCCGAGCAGGCTCGGCTGGGCCGGCACCGGCTGCACCAGCACCTGGTAGGCGACCGCGCCGCTCACGATCAGCAGATCACGGCCGAGCACCAGCGCGAGCATCCAGCCGGGCAGCGCGCCGTAGCTCCACAGGCCGAGGAAGCTGGCATTGAGCAGCAGCTTGTCGGCAATCGGATCGAGCAGCCCGCCGAACCGCGTCTGCCAGCCGTAGCGGCGCGCCAGCGAGCCGTCCAGCGCATCGGTCAGTGCCGCGATCACCAGCAGCCCGAGCGCCTGCCGGCTGTGGCCGTCGGCAATCGACAGGTAGACGATCGGCACCAACCCGATGCGCAGCAGCGTCAACGCATTGGGCAGGTACCGCCAGTTCATGGCTCCAACTGGAACTCGCGGGCGTCGCCACCGCGATCGGGCAGCACGCGCAGAACGCCGCGGCCGTCGACCAGTCGGGCGAAACCGTCGATACCGGTGCTCAGCTCGAGTTCGACCCGCAGGCTGCCGTCGTCGGCGTCGGTCGGCTGCACGCGGCGCACGATCGGCAGGCCGCGCAGATAGCCGATCAGCCGCGCGTAGTCCTCGGCGCTGCCGATCGGCGCGACCCGGATCGCGTAGCGACCGGGCGGCCCGCTGTTCTCGATCGTGCTGGCGAAACGGCGGGCCAGCGCGTCGGCGGCCAGGTCGGCACCGAGGGTGAGCAACGGCGCCGCCTCGGCGTCGGCGGCGCGACGCTGGTCGATCACACCGCCATCGGCCAGCACGCGCCATTCGACCGCCCAGCCGCTGCCCTCGCGGTACAGCTTGCCGACCAGCGCGGTCTGCGCCGCATAGCGGGCGGTCGCCGCGGTGACCGCATCGAAACTGAAGTTCCAGACCCGGCTGGCGTCGATCTGCCGCTGGTCATCGAGATCCAGCAGCGGGTAGTTGAGCCGCAGGCCGCGGCGGGCGGCCTGCCCGGTCAATGCGGCGACCGCCTGAGCCTGCGAGGCGCCGAGCAGCCGCGCGCCGCGGCCGTCGTCGATCGCGAGCCAGACCACCGGTTCCGGCCGCGGCAGCGGCCAGGCCCGGCGACCGGCAGCGGCCAGCAACGCATCGACCGCGCCGGACTGGAAACTCGCCACCAGCAGCAGCCGCGCCGTGCCGCCGGCATCGCCGCTGCGGTAGCGGAACTGCTGCAACAGGCCCGGTGCGCGCGGCAGTTCGGCAGCCAGGGTCGGATCGTCGGCGACCAGCGGATCGCCGGTCAGCTTGACCAGCACCTGCGCCAGCGCCTGCGGCAACGCCGCGAGCCGCGCCGCTTCGCTCTGGTCGGCCACCGGCACTTCGCCCTCGTACAGCGCAATCGTCTGCGCCGACAGCGGCAGTGCTGCCACCAACCAGAGACCGAGCAGAATCAGCAATCGAGACAGGAACATGACGGTCGATCGATCCCAAAGCAGCGGACCATGGTGCCGAATGCGCCGGCGGCCGTCCACGCCGACCGGTTGCCAGCCCGGTCCTCCGGGCGCCACGCGGGTCATAATCGCCGGCTTTCGCCTTCGGCCGACTCCGCATGCAGGCCCCCCGCTCGCGCACCGTCCTCCTGAGCTACCCGTCACCGGCGCCGCTGATCGGCGCGCTGGCTGCCGCGCTGCTCGGCATGACGCTGGCCTGGCATATCCCGCTGATGCTGTGGGACCACCTCGACCTGGTGCCGCTGCTGCAGATGGCGCCGGACACGGCCGGCCCGTCGGCGTGGCTCGACTTCCACGGCGGCCACTGGCACGCCGCCGCCTACGTGGTCCTGTTGGCGACGACCGCCTTGTCGGACGGCCAGCCATGGCTCGACTGCGTGGTCAGTTGGGCACTCCTGCTCGGCTTCGCACTGACGATCGACCGGCTCGCGCGGCGCACCGGGCTGGGCCTTGCCGAGCACCCGCGCGGCTGGCTGCTGCTGCTCGCGCTGGCCCTGTATCCCGGCCATCTCCCCAACCTCCAGTGGGGATGGCAGGTCGCGGTGTTCATCTGTCTGCTCGGCACCGGCCTCGTGGTACTGATGCTCAGCGCACCCCGGCTGGGCCTCCGGCACAACGCGATTGCCTGGCTTGCCGCGGCCGCCGCGCTGCTCGCATTCGCCAGCGCGCTGGCGCTGCTGCCAGTGGCGCTGCTCGCGATCCTGCTGCGCAGCGAACTGCCACTGCGCCATCGTCTGCTGCATGGGCTGCCGTGGCTCGTACTCGGTGCGATCGTGGCCGCGTATTACCTGGGTGGCGGAATGGCCGGCCGTGGCGGCGGGGTCGAGCCTGCCGTGGCAGCCGCGTACCTGCTGAACTTCGTCGGCGCCGGCGTGGCGCGTTTCGCCACCGATCTCGCGCCGTGGCTGGCGGCAGTCGCAGTGCTGGCGATCGCCGGGCCGGCGTGGAGGGCACGAAGCTGCCCGCGGCAGCGGCCGTGGCTGCTGCTGATGCTGTTCGCGTTGCTGGCTGGCGGATTCGTCGCGCTCGGCCGCGCCGCGGACTTCGGTGCGCAGCAGGCATTCGTGTCCCGCTACGTCAGCTTCTCGTCGCTGTTCTGGCTCGGCTGGGCCGGCGTGCTGCTCGGGCTCCCGACGAACGGAGACGATCGCGCGCTGCGCTGGCGGCGACTGCTGCTGGCGGTCATGGTCGTGTTCGCCGTGGTCAATGCTGCGCATCTGATCAAGCGGGCGGCGCGGATCGGCGCCGAAACACGGGCGATCGCCAGCGAGATCCGCCAGCAATGGCCGGAAGTCGCACCGGAACTGCTCGGCTCTGCGTACTTCGACCAGCCGGAGATTGCCCGACAACGGCTGGCAGCGCTCAGGCAGCTCGGCTACTCGCCGTTTTCAGGCGATTCCGGAACGATGCCGGCGGCGGGTCGGTCGCACTGAGGCGGGCACCGCGGCCGACTGATAAACTGCGCGGCGATCTCCAGCCCTCACCTGCCGTGACCGCCAATTCCACTCCGCTGACCTACCGCGATGCGGGCGTCGATATCGACGCCGGCAACGAAGTCGTCGAACGCATCAAGCCGCTGGTCAAGCGCAGCTTCAGGCCCGAGGTGATGGGCGGGCTGGGTGGATTCGGCGCGCTGTTCGACCTGTCCGGCAAGTATCGCGAACCGGTGCTGGTGTCCGGTACCGACGGCGTCGGCACCAAGCTGAAGCTGGCCCAGCAGCTCGGCCGGCACGACACGATCGGCATCGACCTGGTCGCGATGTGTGTCAACGACGTGCTGGTGCAGGGCGCCGAGCCGCTGTTCTTCCTCGATTACTTCGCGACCGGCAAGCTCGATGTCGACACCACCGTCGCGGTGGTCGGAGGCATCGCCCGCGGCTGCGAGGAGTCCGGCTGCGCGCTGATCGGCGGCGAGACTGCCGAGATGCCGGACATGTACCCGCCGGGCGAGTACGACCTGGCCGGCTTCTGCGTCGCCGCGGTCGAGAAGTCGAAGCTGCTCGACGGCTCGAAGGTGTCGGCCGGCGACGTCGTGCTCGGCCTGCCGTCGTCCGGCCCGCATTCGAACGGCTATTCGCTGATCCGCCGGATCTTCGACCGCGCCGGCCGTCCGCTCGAACTGGATGTTGGCGGCGTCCGGCTCGCCGACGCGCTGATGGCGCCGACCCGGCTATACGTCAAGCCGATCCTGGCGCTGCTCGCCGAACAGCCGGTGCATGGCCTGGCCCATATCACCGGCGGCGGCCTGACCGAGAACATCATCCGCGTCGTGCCCGACGGCCTCGGCCTCGAACTCGACGCCGGCGCAATCGCGCTGCCGCCGGTGTTCGACTGGCTGCAGCGCGAAGGCCAGGTGCCGATGACCGAGATGTGGCGCACCTTCAATTGCGGCATCGGCTTCACCGTGATCGTGCCGGATGCCGACGTCGCGGCAGTGCAGCGCGCGCTGGCGGCATTCGATCTGCCAGCCACGCCGATCGGCCGCGTCGTCGAGGCCGCAGGCGGCGAGCGGGTCCGGATTGGCTGACGCACACGATCCGGGCGCGGCACTGCCGACTTCGCCCGCCAGCGCCGTCACCGCGAGCCCCATGCCGACACCGACGCTCCCGCCGCTGCGCGTCGCCGTGCTCGCGTCGGGCCGTGGCAGCAATTTCGTCGCGCTGGCCGAAGCGATGCGTGCCGGCCGCCTGCCGATCGAGCTGGTCGGCGTGTTCTCCGATCGGCCGGCCGCCGCCGTGCTGCAGCGCGCCGCCGAGTACGCGGTGCCGGCGCAGGCGATGGCGCCGCGGTCGTTCGCCGATCGCCCGGCGTTCGAAGCGGCGCTGTTCGATGCCGTCGACCGGGTTCAGCCCGACCTCATCGTCTGTGCGGGATACATGCGGCTACTCGGAAGCGACACCGTCGAGGCCCGGCTCGGACGCATGATCAACATCCATCCATCGTTGCTGCCGCGTCATCGAGGCCTGCATACCCATCAGCGCGCGATCGCCGACGGTGATCGCGAGCACGGCGCCAGCGTGCATTTCGTCACGCCCGAACTCGATGGCGGGCCGGTCATCGCGCAGGCGCGGGTGCCGGTGCTGGCCGACGACGATGCCGATCGGCTCGCGAGCCGGGTGCTCGCCCGCGAGCACCCGCTGATGATCGCGACGGTCGAGCTGTTCGCGGCGCGCCGACTGTCGCTGCGGCACGATCGGGTCTGCCTCGACGGCACGCCACTGGCTGAGCCGCTCACTCTCGACGTCGGCGGCACGCTGCAGCGGCACGCGGCATGAAGCGTACGGTGCTGCTCGGCGTGACGGCGCTGCTGGCCACCGCGCTGGCGCCGCCGGTCGCGGCCCATCCGCTGGAGCCGTTCGAGGCCCGCTACGAGGTCTGGCTGAACGGCAAGCGCAGCGGCATCAGCCGGATGCAGCTCGCGCCGCTGGTCGACGGCAGTTGGGAGTACCGGGTCGAGGCCGAAGGTTCGTCCGGGCTCGCGCGACTGGCGGCAATCGAGCTGCGCCAGGCGGTCCGCTTCGAGTTGATCGACCAGCGCCCGCGGCTGCTCGAATCGGTGGCCGAGAACGCCTCGGTGCTGCGTCGCCGGGAGGTCCGCACGCTGTTCGACTGGCAGGCGATGACCGCGCGCTGGGAAGGCGACGTCAAGCCCGGCGAGGCCGGCCCGCTGCCACTGGAGCGCGGCGCGACCACTGGCCAGTTGCTGAACCTGCTGCTGGCGCTGAATGTCGCCGCGGCACCGCCGGATTCGGTGCTGAGCTTTCCGGTCTACGAACGTGGCCGCATGAAGCGACAGCAGTACCGGATCGAGGGCCGCGAACCGATCGAGGTGCCGGCCGGCCGGTTCGCCGCCATTCCGGTCGTCAACGAACGGCCCGACCGGCAACGCACGACGCGGATCTGGTACGACACCGCGCTGCCGCCGACACCGGTGCGGATGCTGCAGACCGAGCAGGGCCAGCCGAAGTACGAACTGCGGCTGATCGAGGTCAGCGGGGGTCCGGCGAACGACGCCGGCTGAGCGAACGGGCAAGACCGCCCGCATCGATGGCCGACTGCCGGTGCCCCGACCGGCCGATCAGACGCGACATCATCGTCACGCGGCGCGCGACATTCAGTGCGCGGCCGGCTCCAGTCGGGCACCGGTCCATCGCGCCGACGGCGCAGCGGTGCGTTCGAGACCGTACAACTGCAGGTACTCGCGCGCCGAGCGCTGCCAGCCGAAGTCGACGCTCATCGCGTTGCGCTGCAGACGGCGCCAGCGGGCCGGCTGCTGCCGGTACAGGTCGACCGCGCTCAGCGCCGCGTCACGCAACGCATCGCCGCTGCAGGCATCGAACACGAAGCCGGTGCCGTGCGGATGGTCGCCCTGCGGACCGGCATCGATCACGCTGTCGCCGAGCCCACCGACGCGGCGCACGACCGGCAGCGTGCCGTAGCGCATTGCGTACATCTGGGTCAGCCCGCAGGGTTCGAAACGGGAGCCGTGCAGCAGCAGGTCACCGGCCGCCTGCAGTCGATGCGCCTGCGGTTCGCTGTAGCCGATCCGCACCGCGACCCGCGTCGGATGGGCCGCGGCCAGTGCGACGAACTGTTGCTCCAGCGCGCGATCGCCCTGGCCGAGCAGTGCGAACTGCAGGTCCGGGCGGGCCGCCAGCAGGGTCGGCAGCTCGGCGGCGACCACGTCGGCCATCTTCTGCCCGGTCAGCCGGCTCAGCATGATCGCGAGCGGGCGCTGCGGGTCGACCGCCAGTCCCCAGTCGGCCTGCAACCGTTCCTTGCAGAGCCGCTTGCCGGTGAGGTCGGCGACCGAATAGGTCTGCGGCAGATACGGATCGGCGGCCGGGTTCCAGCTCGCGGTGTCGATGCCGTTCAGGATGCCGCCGAGCACCGACCGCCGCAGTTGCAGCAGGCCGTGCAGACCGCAGCCGTGCTCGGCGGTGGTGATTTCGCGTGCGTAGCTGGGGCTGACCGTGGTCAGTCGATCGGCGTAACGGATGCCGGCCTTCAGGAACGACAACTGGCCGTAGAACTCGGCCCCGTCGCTACCGAGTGCAGCGGCCGGCAGGCCCAGCCGTTCGGCCGCCGCCAGCGGGAAATTGCCCTGGAACGCGAGGTTGTGGATCGTGAACACGCTGCGTGCCTGCGACGCGTCTTCGCCACGCAGCAGCAGCGGCACCAGCCCGGTATGCCAGTCGTGGCAATGCACGACATCGGGCCGCCAGCCGAGCATCCCGCTGGCGGCAATCCGCGCGACCGCCCGGCAGAACAGCCCGAAGCGCTGTGCATTGTCCGACCAGTCGCGGCCGTCCGGATCCTGATACGGCCCGCCGGCGCGGCGGAACAGGCTCGGGCAGTCGAGCAGCCAGATCGGCAGCGCACTGCCCGGCACCCGGCCGGCGACGATCCGCGCTTCCGGGACGCCGGCCAGATGGTCGAACTCGAGCACGGTGTGCGGCGCCAGCACCTGTTCGAGCGCCGACGGGTAGCCCGGCATCATCAACCGCACGTCGGCGCCGAGTTCCGCCAGCGCCTGCGGCAGTGCGCCGGCCACGTCGGCGAGTCCGCCGGTCTTCGCGAACGGAACGATCTCCGCCGCCGCGAACAGCACGCGACCGGGGATCGAGTAGCTGCCCGCATCGACGACCTGCTGCTGCCCGTGCTGTTGACCGAGCCAGAACGGCGAATCCATGGCGACTCCTGCTGTCGGAGATTCGTGCCAGCGACCCGGGCCGGAGACGACATCGCCACAGCCCGGGCGCAGCGCGCACGGCGGGTCGATCGTTCGTTCCGGGGCGGTCGCCGATGCGCGGCGACTTGCACCGAAGCATCGCCAGTAGCGACTGAACGGATTCCTGCTCTCGTACGCTGGCGCACGCAGTCGAATCGACCTCACGCCTGGCCGGTCGCGATCCCGCGATGTCGTCGCACCGGCGCACGCAGACGGACCAGGCTCGGCCGCGTCGAACGCCGCGAGCAGGCCTCGCGGCGGAACAGGCAGGTCGGCTTCAGCGCGTCGCCGCCAGCACGCCGGCGCTGCGCTCGGACGGCCTCCGCGGGATGTATGCCTCGGCGGCGTAGCGGCGCATCATCCGGTGCGCGTTGAAGAACGTACCGATCTTCGAGATCGACTGCTTCATCATCCAGATCCAGCGGGCGCGGTCGTCGTGGTACAGCGGCAGCACGATGCGCTCGAGCTTGTCGTACAGGTCGGCCGCATCGACGTCGTGCGAGCGGCGCTCGTCGACCCCGATCGCCCAGCCGGTCACGCCTTCGAGGCAGCCCTCGACCCACCAGCCGTCGAGGAACGACAGGTTCAGCACGCCGTTGATGGCAGCCTTCATGCCGCTGGTGCCGGAGGCCTCGAGCGGCGGTTCCGGCGTGTTCAGCCAGACGTCCGGACCGGACACGATCGTGCGTGCGATCGACAGGTTGTAGTTCGGCACGAACGCGACCCGCAGGTCCGGCGCGAGCTCCGCTGACAGCTCGTGGATGCGGCGGATCAGTTCCTTGCCGCGCTGGTCGCGCGGATGCGCCTTGCCGCCGATGACGAGCTGGAACGGCCGCGCGGCATGGATCGCCCGCAGCCGCTCGAGGTCGGTGAACAGCAGGTCCGGTCGCTTGTACGCGGTCATTCGGCGCGCGAAGCCGAGGATCGGCAACTGCGGATCGAGTTCGATGCCGCAGCGATCGCGGACCAGCTCGATCAGCTCGCTCTTCGCCTGCTGGTGCGCCTGCCAGACCCGTTCGTCGTCGATGGTGTCGAAGCGAACCATCGTCGATGGCTCGTAGGCCCAGGCGCGATCGCTGCGGTTGAACAGCGCGGCGTATGCCGGGTGCACCCAGCTCGGGATGTGCACGCCGTTGGTGATCGCACTGATGCTGTAGCCGGGGAACAGTTGCGTGGTGGTCTGCGCGTGGCGCACCGCGACGCCATTGATGAAGCCGGACAGGCTCAGCGCCAGGCGGGTCATGTTGAGACGGTCGTGGCCGGCCAGCAGCCGCACCTGGCCGAT
This sequence comes from Lysobacteraceae bacterium, assembly GCA_041687455.1. Lineage (GTDB taxonomy): Bacteria > Pseudomonadota > Gammaproteobacteria > Xanthomonadales > Xanthomonadaceae > JAWLBY01. The sequence continues at coordinate 84,135 of JAWLBY010000015.1, forward strand.
GTCGACGTAGCCCTGCAGCACGTGGTCGAACAAGGCGTAGTCGAAGCGGTCGTGACCGGCCTCGACCGGCGTGTGGGTGGTGAAGATGCAGGCGCGCCGAACCGGTGCGACGTCGTATTGCAGTTCGTGCGGACCGATCTGGTCGCGTGGCCGCGGGTAGCGTCGCAGCAGGTCGAGCGCCAGCAACGCCGCGTGTCCTTCGTTCATGTGATAGGTCTGGATCGTGAAGCCGAGCGCCTGCAGCAGCCGCAGCCCGCCGATGCCGAGCACGACTTCCTGCTTCAGCCGCAATGCTTCGTCACCGCCGTACAGATGGTCGGTGATCCGGCGGTCCTGCTCGTCGTTCTCGGCCAGGTCGGTATCGAGCAGCAGCACCGGCACTTCGCTGCCGCGCGGACTGCGCAACACGTGCAGCCACGGTCGCACCCATACCTCGCGCCCTTCGATCAGCACCGCGACCTTGGCGCGCAACGGTCGGGCGTAGGTCTGCGGCTGCCAGGTGTCGTCGTCCTCGCGCTGCCAGCCGTCGCCGTCGATCCGCTGCCGCAGGTAGCCGGCACGCCAGACCGGCGTCACGAACACCATCGGCAGGTCGAGGTCGGCGCTGGCGCGCGCGGTGTCGCCGGCCAGTACGCCGAGGCCGCCGCTGTAGGTGTGCATCTCCGGGCGCAGCGCGATCTCCATCGTGAAATAGGCGATCCGCGTGTGGCCGAGAAACGGGCCGATCGTGCTGTCGGGGGACGGATTCGACGGCGGCACGCAGGGTTCATCCGGGCTCATGCGCAGCTCCTGGGCTTGGTCGGCGCGGTCATGCGTCGTCGCTCGCGGCCACGCCAACGACCCGGGCGCGAGGTCCGGGTCAACCATACCCGGAGGCGGTTAATCGGCCCCGAATGCGTGCCCGCCGGCGCAGCGCCGCGCGCGGTCTGCGAGAATGGCCGCCCACGCTCGCCGATCCGATCGCTGCCGTGCTGAAAATCGACACCCACGCCCATCTGCTGCCGCGCGACTGGCCCGACCTCGCCAGCAAGTACGGCGACCCGCGCTTTCCGGTCATCCACCACACCGAGGACGGCCGCCACCGGATCTACAAGGACGGCCGGTTCTTCCGCGAGATCTGGCCGAACACCTGGGACCCGCAACTGCGGATCGCAGACTACGCCCGCTTCGGCGTGCAGGTGCAGGTGCTGTCGACGGTGCCGGTGATGTTCAGCTACTGGGCGCAGCCGCACCACGCGCTGGAACTGCACCAGTCGCTGAACGACCACATGGCGGCGCTGTGCCGCGAGCAGCCGCGACATTTCGCCGGCATCGGAACGGTGCCGCTGCAGTCGCCACGGCTGGCGATCCAGGAGCTGGAACGCTGCATCGACCAGCTCGACCTGCAGGGCGTGCAGATCGGTTCGCACGTGAACCAGTGGAACCTCGATGCGCCGGAGCTGTTTCCGTTCTTCGAAGCTGCCGCCGACCTCGGCGCGGCGATCCTGGTCCATCCGTGGGACATGATGGGCAGCGACACGATGCCGAAGTACTGGCTGCCGTGGCTGGTCGGCATGCCGGCCGAACAGTCGCGTGCGGCCTGTTGCCTGATCTTCGGCGGCGTGCTCGAACGCCTGCCGCGGCTGAAGGTCTGCCTCGCCCACGGCGGCGGCAGCTTTCCGTACACGATCGGCAGGATCGAACACGGATTCCGGATGCGGCCGGACCTGGTCGCGACCGACAACCCGCGCAATCCGCGCGATTACCTGCCGCGACTGTTCTTCGATTCCTGGGTCGCCGATCCGAAGGCGCTGCAGTTCCTGATCGACACGGTCGGCGTCGACCGGGTGATGCTCGGCACCGATTATCCGTTCCCGCTCGGCGAGCAAGAGCCCGGCGCCGGCATCGACGCGCTCGGCCTCGACGATGCCGCGCGCGCGCAACTGTTCTCGAAGACCGCGCTGGACTGGCTCGGCCTGCCGGCATCGCGGTTTGTCTGACCTTCCCGTGCAGGGCGAGGCGCTCCGAAATCCCGACTCCCGACTCCCGAATCCCGACTCCCGAATCCCGCTCCCCGATGACCGACCTCCACAGCGAAGCCCACGCCCTCGCCCTCGATGCCGCCGATCCGCTGGCGCGCTTCCGCAGCGATTTCCACATTCCGCAGCTCGACGGCCGCGACCAGTTGTACTTCTGCGGCAATTCGCTCGGCCTGCAGCCAAAGGCCACCCGTGACGCGGTGCTGTCCGAACTCGACGACTGGGCCGACTTCGGCGTCGAAGCGCATTTCCGCGGTCGCCACCCGTGGATGCCGTACCACCATGAACTGCGCGCGCCGCTCGCCGCACTGGTCGGCGCGGAGCCGCAGGAAGTGGTCGCGATGAACACGCTGACCGTGAACCTGCATCTGATGATGGTCAGCTTCTATCGCCCGACCGCCGAGCGGCCGGCGATCCTGATCGAGGCCGGCGCGTTTCCGTCCGACCGCCACGCGGTCGAATCACAGATCCGATTCCACGGCTTCGACCCGGCCCACGACCTGATCGAACTGGAGGCCGACGAGCCGAACGGAACCATCTCGATGGCCGCGATCGAACGCGCGCTGACCGAGCACGGCTCGCGGATCGCGCTGGTGCTGTGGCCCGGCGTGCAGTACCGCACCGGGCAGGCCTTCGATCTGCGCGAGATCGCGCGGCTCGCGCATGCCCACGGCTGCACGGTCGGCTTCGACCTCGCCCACGCCGTTGGCAATCTTCCGCTCGAACTGCATGACAGCGGCGCCGACTTCGCCGCGTGGTGCCATTACAAGTACTGCAATTCGGGGCCCGGCGCGGTCGCCGGCGCGTTCGTCCACGCACGCCATGCGAGCAGCGAACGGCCGCGTTTCGCCGGCTGGTGGGGCCACCAGCAGGCGACCCGTTTCCTGATGAACCCGGAGTTCGTGCCGACACCGGGCGCGGACGGCTGGCAGCTCAGCAATCCGCCGATCCTGGCGCTGGCGCCGGTGCGCGCCTCGCTCGAGGTATTCCAGCGCGCCGGTGGCACGCGTCCGCTGCGCGAGAAGTCCATACGCCTGACCGGTTACCTCGAAGCACTGATCCGCGAGCGTCTGACCGACACGCTCGGCGTGCTGACCCCGGCCGAACCGTCACGCCGCGGCTGCCAGTTGTCGCTGCGCGTACTGGCCGGTCGCGAGCGTGGCCGCGCGCTGTTCGAAACGCTGACCGAGCAGGGCATCGTGGTCGACTGGCGCGAACCCGACGTGATCCGCGTCTCGCCGACACCGTTGTACAACCGCTTCATGGACGTGCTCGGCTTGGTGCGGGCGGTGGAGCGGTGGCGGGATGGGCGGTGAGCGCTGCAGCACCAACGCCCAAACACCGCTGAGCAATTGCGGCGAGCGTCGGTGAAAAGTCACTGCCCCCCCCGCCTGCGCGGGGGAGGGCAATCTGTCCCACCGCAAGAATTGTCACCGTCGCCCCCGCGAAGTCGAGGACCCAGTGACTTTCGGAAACGACTCTGCATGAACGCTTCCTCCCGGAAATCCATCACCATCATCGGCGCCGGCCTCGCCGGTGGTCTGCTCGCCACGCTGCTGGCCCGCCGCGGCTTCGCGGTCGATGTGTTCGAACGCCGACCGGACCCGCGCCGCGCCGGCTACGAGGGCGGTCGCTCGATCAACCTCGCGCTGGCCGAACGCGGCATGCACGGGCTGCGCCTGGCCGGGCTGACCGAGCAGGTCATGGCGCAGGCGGTCATGATGCGCGGCCGGCAGGTGCATTTCGCCGCGGGCGGCGAACAGTTGCAGCGTTACGGCCGGGACGACAGCGAAGTGATCTGGTCGGTGCATCGCGGGCGCCTGAACCTGACCCTGCTCGATGCCGCCGAAGCAGCCGGCGCGCGGCTGCACTTCGACCAGCGGCTGGAACAGGTCGACTTCGACGGCGGCCAGTTCAGCACCATCGACGACCGCCACGGGCAGCGGCAGACCCATCGCTTCGAGCGACTGATCGGCGCCGACGGCGCCGGATCGGCGCTGCGCCAGGCGCTCGCGACGCAGATCGAGCTCGGCGAGCGCTTCGATCCGCTGGGCCACGGCTACAAGGAACTGGAGATTCCGCCGGCCGACGACGGCGGCTTCCGGATCGAGCCGAACGCGCTGCACATCTGGCCGCGCGGTGGCTACATGTGCATCGCGCTGCCGAATTCCGAACGCACGTTCACCGTGACGCTGTTCCTGCCCAACGACGGTCCGCACCCGAGTTTCGCGACGCTGGCCGATCGCGACGCGGTGCAGGCGTTCTTCGCGGACGATTTCGCCGATGCAGTTCCACTGATGCCGGCACTGCTCGATGATTTCATGCAGCATCCGACCGGCCAGCTCGGCACGCTGCGGCTGCAGCGCTGGCATCTCGACGGCCGCGCCGTACTGCTCGGCGATGCCGCGCACGCGATGGTGCCGTTCCACGGCCAGGGCATGAACTGCGCGTTCGAGGACTGCATCGCGCTGGAGCGCTGCCTGGTCGAGCATGATGATCCGGCGGCGGCGTTCGCTGCGTTCGAGGCCGATCGGCGACCGAATGCCGAGGCGATCCAGACCATGGCGCTGGAGAACTACATCGAGATGCGAGACCGCGTCGACGACGCCGATTTCCTGCTGCAGCGCGAACTCGAACGACTGCTCGCCGAGCGGCATCCGGGCCGCTTCGTGCCGCGCTACGCGATGGTCAGCTTCAGCCGCGTGCCGTACGCAACGGCGTTCGAGCGCGGCCGACTGCAACGCGAGATCCTGCAACGCGCGACCGCCGGCTGCGAGCGGATCGAGCAGGTCGACCTGCAGGCGGTCGATGCGGAGGTCGGCGAGCGGCTGCAGCCGTTGGGCGGCTGACCACAGCCGGGTCGGTCGTCAACAGCCCTCCCCTGTAGGAGCGGCTTCAGCCGCGACCACGGCCTCTACGAATCGACTCGGCGTCGGATCGCCCGGCCGCACCGCGCGCGTCGCGGCAACCGCCGGTCGGACGCAACGACGCTGCGCCGTCTGCGGGTGTGTGGTCGCGGCTGAAGCCGCTACTACAGGAGCCGGCGTCGGCCATCGTTGTGACGCCGCATACTGCAGGTTCGCTGTCGCGGCTGAAGCCGCTACAGGGGCCGGCGTCGGCCATCGTTGTGACGCCGCACACTGCAGGTTCGCTGTCGCGGCTGAAGCCGCTCCTACAGGGGGGCGGCCTCGCCCCTGCGCTTCCAGACCTTGCCGAGCGCCCGACGCCAGACCTGCCCGGCACGCAGGCCGAAGTCGTCCAGCAACGCGTAGATGGTCGGCAGGAACACCAGGCTGACCAGCGTCGAGAACACCAGGCCGCCGACGATTGCGCGTGCCATCGGGAAGTACGGCGGTCCGTCGCCACCGATCTGCACGCCGCCCAGACACAGCGGAATCATGCCGAGCACGGTCGTGCCCATCGTCATCAGGATCGGGCGCAGTCGCTCGCGTCCGCCGGCGACCAGTGCCTCGTCGCGCGACATGCCACCGCGCCGCAATGCGTTGATGTGTTCGATCATCACGATGCCGTTGTTCACGACCACCCCCATCAGCACCAGGATGCCGATCGCGGCCATGATCGAGAACACCGTTCCGGTCAGAAAGAACAGCCAGAACAGACCGAGGATCGAGAACAGCACGCAACTGACGATCGCGATCGGATACAGCAGCGACTCGAACAGCGCCGCCATCACGATCACGATCATCACGAGCGCCAGCAGCGTGTTGAACAGCATGCGCTGCCCGGCCTCGTCGTTGCGCTCGAAGCCGCCGCTGAAGCTGTGCCGGTAACCGGGCGGCAGACTGACGCCGGCGAGCATCTGCTCCATCGCCTCGCGCGCCTCGCCCATCGTCACGCCGTCCGGCAGGTTGGCGCGGATCGTCACCGCGGTCTGCCGGTTCATCCGGTTGATCTGGCTCGGGCCACGTCGCACGTCGACGTCGACGACCGCCAGCAATGGAATACGGGTGCCGTCCGGACGTGCCAGTGTGTAGTTCGAAAGCTCGTCGACACTCTTGGTGTCGCTCTCGTCGAACCGAACCCACATCGGGACTTCGGTCTCGCCGTGGCGGAACTCGCGCAACGGCGTGCCACGCAGTGCGATGCCGATGTAGCTCGCGACCTCCTGGGCCGAGAACCCGTAGGCGGCAGCGCGATCGCGGTTGACGGTCACCGCGACTTCGCTGGTCTCGTCGCCGACCTCGGCCCGCACGTCGCGCAGCTTTGGACTCTGCGCCAGCACCCGGACAACATCCTCGGCGGTCTCGCGCAGCACCTCGGCCGAATCGCCGAACAACTGGATCTGCACGCCCTGCTCGTCGCCGCCGCCACCCTGGCCCTGCATCCGGATTGTCGCGGTCGCGAGTTTGGGCAGGTCCTTGCGGATCTCCTCGATGACCTCGGCCGGTGCCCGCAGGTCGTCGCCTTCCTCGCGCAGGTTGACCCGGATCCCGGCCCAGCCCTGTTCGGAGAACCAACTGTAGATCTGCTCGATCTGGTAGTGCTCGCGGTTTTCGTCGAGGAAATCCTCGATCTTCTTCACTTCGGCCGACAACTGCTCGAGCGGATACGAGCCCTTCCACTGGAAGTTCATCTCGAACTCGCGACGCGCATCCTGCGCGAACATGTCGATCTTGGTGTTCTGGATCGGGATGATGCTGACGGCAACGATCAGGATGATGCCGAGCACGCTGAAACCGCGGTGCGCGAGCGTCCACGACAGCAGACGGCCGTAGCGGTCCTGCATCCGCGCAACGAGACCCGTGGCCCCCTGCACTCGCGGCGGCGTGCGGACGCGCGCCGACAGCATCGGAATCAGGCTGACCGCGACGATCCACGACACCAGCAGCGCAACGGTGATCGTCACCGCGACCTGCCCGAGGAACAGACTGATCTGATTGCGCTCGCCGAACAGGTTCGGCACGAACACGATGATGCTGGTCAGGGTTCCCGCAGTGACCGCAAGCTGCACCGACCGCGTGCCCTCGATCGCGCAGCGCCACGGGTCGTTCGGATACTTCTCGCGGTACTGGAAGATGCTCTCGGTCACGACGACCGCGTTGTCGACCAGCATGCCGACACCGAGCAGCAGGCCCATCATCGAGATGACGTTCAGGCTCATGTCGAAGAAATACATCGCGCCGAGCGTGATCGTGAAACAGATCGGGATCGCCATCGACACCATCAACGTCGACGGCCAGTGGCGCAGGAAGAAGAACAGCACCAGCAGCGACAGCAGCGATCCGAATACGCCGGCCTTGGCCAGTTCGGTCAGCGAATCGGTGACGCCGTCCGCCTGGCTGTGGATGACCTTGAACTCGACGTCGGAGAAGTCCGGCAGGTCGCCGATCCGATAGGTTTCCGCGAGCACCTCGGTGCCGACATCGACGAGATTGGCCTGACGCTCCTTGTAGACGTCGATGCCGACCACGCGACGCCCCTCCAGCCGGCGTCCGTAATCCATCCGGCTCGGCTTCAACTGCACGTTGGCGACATCGCCGAGACGGGTGCCGTTGGCCGCGACGACCAGATCGCGGACCTGCTGCAGATCGGACAGCTCACCGATCGGCTGCACGCGCAGGCGCTGCGAACCGTCGTCGATCTGTCCCGCCGACAGCGAGAAATTGGCCGCGCGAAGCCGCTCGGCGAGCTCGTTCAGCGACAGACCGTGCGCGGTCAGTCGGTCGGTCGAGATCGCGATTTCGACTTCCGGCGGCGTCGAGCCGGAGATGTCGACGCGCGCGACGCCCGGAATCCGCTCCAGGCGGCGCTTGACGTTGCGCTCGAGCAGATCCCATTCGCCGCGCAGGTCACGGTCGCTGGAGAAGCGCACGCGCAGGATCGGCTCGTCGGCCGACGACCACTTGAACACGAAGTAGCGCTGGAAGTCGCTCGGCAGTTCATCGCGGATCGCATCCAGCCGTTCGCGGGCCTCCGACGCCAGCACATCGGTATCGCGGCCCCAGCCGAACTGCAGGAACACGCCGCCGCCGTCGGCGCTGGAACGACTGTTCATCCGCTTGATGCCGGACAGCGTCGCCAGCGCCTCCTCCGCCGGCCGCACGATGGTCCGCTCGACCTCTTCCGGGGTCGAGCCCGGGTACGGCAGGTTGATGAACAGGAACGGCCCTTCGATCTCCGGAAAGAACGCCAGCGGAAGCCTGAACGCGGCGATCAGCCCGATCGCGATCAGCGAAACGAAGCACATCATCGCCGTGACCGGCCGCCGCAACGACAGCTCGGCCAGGCTCCAGCCGCGGGTCGGTCGCGGCGCGCTCATGCCGGCTCTCCGGCCGGCCTGCCATCGTCGTCGAGGTCGAGCTTGCGATGCTCTCGGGCGAATGCCTCGTCCGACTTGCGATCGAGCAGATCGTAGACCACCGGAATCACGACCAGCGTCAGCAGGGTCGACACCAGCAGGCCGCCGATCACCGTGATCGCCATCGGTGCGCGCACTTCGGCACCCTCGCCGAGACCGAGCGCGAGCGGCATGAAGCCGAACAGCGTGGTCAGCGTGGTCATCACGATCGGCCGCAGCCGCGCCTCGGCACCCTCGACGATCGCCTGCCGCTTCGGCATGCCGGCGCCGCGCAACTGGTTGACGCGGTCGATCAGCACGATCGCGTTCTTGACCACGATACCGGCGAGCAGGATCAAGCCGATGAACACGACCACCGACAGCGTGTTGTTGGTCAGCATCAGAGCCAGAACCGCACCAACCACCGCGAGCGGGATCGTGAACAGGATCACGAACGGATGCAGCAGCGATTCGAACTCCGAGGCCATCACCAGATAGACCAGGAAGATCGCCAGGGCGAACGCGAACAGCAACGAACGCATCGATTCGTCGAGATCGTCGCCCTGGCCGCCGATCGCCATCGTCACGCCGGCGGCCAGCGGGCGCTCGCTGGCCAGCCGCTGCACTTCGGCGACCGCACTGCCGAGGTCGCCGTGCCGCAGATTCGCCGACACCAGCGCGACCCGGATCTGGTCGACCCGGTGGATCTCGCTCGGCCCGACGGTCGGAATCACCTCGGCAACGGCGTCCAGCGTCACCGGACGATCGCTCTGCGGGTTGACGATCAGCTTGGCGATGTCGGCCACCGACGCGCGATCGGCTTCGCGGGCACGTACCAGCACGTCGATCTTGCGGTCGCGGAACGAGTAGCGGGTCGCCACTTCACCGCGGATCTTGCGCACCACCTGGTCGGCGATCTGCCGCGTGGTCAGCCCGAGTGCGGCGGCACGTTCCTGGTCGAAGCGGATCTGCACTTCCGGGAAGCCCGCCTCGACCGAGGTCTTGACGTCGGCGAAGCGATCGTCGGCACTCAGCCGGGCGGCCAGTTCGCGGCCGGCCGCGGTCAGCGCGTCGAGGTCGGTGCCACGCAGTTCGATCTCGAGCGGCGTCGCCATCGAGAACAGTTCCGGCCGCCCGAACTTGACCTCGACATCCGGATAGCCCGCCATCGTCTCGCGCAGCCGCTCGATCTCGGCCGCTTCGGCGGCGGCGTCGGCGCCGCGCGCCAGCACCACGGTCAGCTTGCCGATGTTCTCGCCGGATTCGGTCGGGTTGGCATCGAGCCGGGTGCCGGAACCGCTGACGCCGTAGATCGTCCGCACGCCCGCATCGCCGGCATGCGCGCGCTGCAGCTCGCGGACCAGCGCGTCGGTGTCGCGCAACTGCGTGCCCGGCGCCAGCTTGACGGTCATTTCGAAGCGATCCTGCGCGAGCTGCGGGATCAGGTCCATGCCGAGCGTCGGCAGTACTGCCAGCGCGGCGACGAACGCCGCAGTCGCGGAGCCGAGCACCAGCGTGCGCTGTTCGAGCGCCTTCGGCAGCAGCCGCGCGTAGCCTCGCTCGACCCGGTCGTAGCCGCGCATCAGCAGCGCACCGATCGCCTGCAGCAGGCGGCCGACCGTCGCGACCAGCAGGCGACCGATCCAGCCACCGACCCAGCCGATGCCGAACAGCAGCCACGGCAGTACCAGCACCAGCACGAACGCGACCAGCAGCAACGGCAGCAGCGCGAGCTTCAGCGGCAACAGCAGCAGCCAGCCGATCCAGCGCAGCGCGCCGTTGCGCCCGGCCTCGACCAGCGGCCACCGGAACAGGCGCACGGTGAAATCGACCAGTTGCCGCCACAGCGGACGCGGATCGCCGCTCTCGTCGGCATAACCGAGCGGTGCCTTCGCCTTCAGCGACGACAGCATCGGGATCAGCGTCAGCGACACGACCAGCGACATCAGCATCGCGATCGCGACGGTCAGTGCCTGGTCGCGGAACAACTGGCCGGCGATGCCATGCACGAACACCAGCGGCAGGAATACCGCGACCGTCGTCAGCGTCGACGCGACCACCGCCATGCTGACTTCGCGGGTGCCGACCACGGCCGCCTCGAGCAGGCCGAGGCCGCGCTCGCGCGCCTTGGCGATGCTCTCCAGCACCACGATCGAGTCGTCGACCACCATGCCGGTCGCGAGCGCGAGGCCGGCCAGCGACATCACGTTCAGGCTGAGGCCGAACTGGCCCATGAAGAAGAACGTCGCGATGATCGACACCGGCAGCGACAGGCCGATCACCAGCGTGCTCCAGCCGCTGCGCAGGAAGAAGAAGATGATCAGGATCGCGAGGCTGCCGCCGATCAAGGCTTCGGTGCGGACTTCGTCCAGCGCCTGCTTGATGAAGATCGACTGGTCGTCGACCTCGGTCAACGTCGCGCCGGCCGGCAGCCCCTGCGTGAGCCGCTGCAGCACCTGCTTGACGCGCTCGGCGACCTGCACCGTGTTGGCGTCGCCTTCCTTGTAGATGGCGAGCTCTACCGCTTCCTGTCCATCCAGACGGATGATCGCCTGGCGCTCCTTGTAGCCCTGCTCGATCGTCGCGACGTCGCGCATCCGCACCGGCACGCCGTCGTGGGTCGTGACCAGCAGTTCGCGCATCTCGTCGAGGTTGGCGAACTGGTTGATCGTGCGCACCAGATAGCGCTGACTGCCCTCCTCGATCCGGCCGCCGGAGACGTTGACGTTCTCGACCCGCAGCCGCTCGATGACCTGTCCGACCGACAGGTTCAGCCGGGCGAGCTGCTGCTGGTCGATCAGCACCTGCACCTCGTCCTCGAGGCCACCCGACACCTTGACCGCAGCGACACCCTCGATCGGTTCGATGCGCTTCTTCAGCTCTTCCTCGGCGTGCCGGCGCAGCCGCATCAGCTCGGCGGTGCGGGCGACGCCGGCATCGGCCTCGCCGGACAGGGTGAGCCGCATGATCGGCTCGGTCGACGGATTGAAGCGCAGCAGCACCGGCTTCTTCGCCTCGAGCGGCAATTGCAGCAACTCGAGTTTGTCGCGGACCTCCATGCTGGCGCGGTCCATGTCGGTGCCCCAGACGAACTCCAGGATCACGTCGCTCTGGCCGGTTCGCGACACCGAGTGCAGCTTGCGCAGGTTCTTGACCACGCCGACGGTCTCTTCGACCTTCTCGGTGATCAGGTTCTCGATCTCGCTGGGTGCCGCACCGACGTATTCGGTCCGCACGGTCAGCGTCGGATACGACAGGTCCGGCAGCAGGTTGACCTTCAGGTCGCGCAGCGCGATGAAGCCGAACAGCACCATCGTCAGCGTCGCCATCGCGATGGTGACGCGACGGCGGGTCGAGAATTCGGCGAGGTTCATTCCGAGGTCGCCGCGGCAGCGGTGGCGGTGGCAGCCGACTGGGCGATCTGGGCGGCATCGCTGGCCGGCAGCTTCGGCACGTTGACGACATCGACCTCGACACCGTCGCGCAGCGTGACCTTGCCGACCGTGACGACCTGATCACCTTCGGACAGGCCGCCGCGCACTTCGGCGTAGCGGCCGTTGACATGGCCGAGCGCGATGCCGGTGCGTACCGCCTTGCCTTCATGCACGGCGAACACCGCAGCCTCGCCCTCGCCTTCGAGCAAGGCCGCGCGCGGCACGGTCAGGACGTCCTCGCGGCGGTCGTACACGACTTCGATGCGACCGAACATGCCGGGCTTCAACGCATTCTCGGCATCGAACGCGGCGGTCACGCGGAACGTGCCGCTGCCGGAATCGACCACCGGGCTGACCCGATCGATCGTGCCGGTGAACTTGCGCCCCGGCATCGCATCGACCTGCATCGACACCGGCAGGCCGGCCTGCATCGTCGCCAGCTCGCGCTCCGGCACGTTCAGCACGGCTTCCAGCGCATCGGTGTCGACGATCTGGAACAGCGGCGCGTTGAGCGGAATCAGGTTGCCCTGCTTGACCAGCCGCCGTGCGATGACGCCGCTGATCGGGGCCTCGATGTTGGTGTAGGACAGCTCGAGCCGGGCGATGTCGTAGGCGGCGCGCTGGGTGTCGAGATCGAAACGCAGCCGTTCGTGCGCGTCGGCAGCGATCAGCTTGCGCTCGAACAGCTCCTTCGAGCGGTTGAATTCGGCCTCGAGCTTGCGCAGCGCCGCCTCGGCGCGCCGAACCTCGAGCCGCGCGCGTTCCGGGTCGATCTTCGCCAGCACCTGGCCGGCGCGCACCCGGTCGCCTTCCTCGGCCATCAGCGTCAGCAACACGCCGGAGGTCTTGGCGACCACCTGCGCCTCGTTCGGCGCGTCCAGCGTCGCGGTGCCGCTGTAGCTGGCGGCCAGCGAGCGCCGCGCGACCTCGGCCACCTCGACCGGCACCGTCTGGGCGGCCTTCTTCTTGCCGTCCTTGCCGTCCGCCTTGGCGTCCGCTGCAGCCTGCGCCGGCGCCTCCGGCTCGGCCGACGCCTGCTGGCCTCCGCAGGCGGACAGTGCGGCCAATACGGCTGCCAGCAGCACAGCGCGTCCGGCACGCCGACCGAGGCCGAGGCTGGGGGTCCGTCCGACTACGAGGTTCGTGCTCATGATGATCGCCGCTGTATTGGGGTTGTGGTGTGATAGTCTGCTACAACACCTGCAATGTCAAGCAGGGTCGCTCATGCCAGAGTGCGCCCGGAAAGCGGTGTCGCGCCCGTGCATGTAGTCATCGATGCGTGAACCCGGCCGGCGGTGACAGGCCCCGTTCAGCTCGCAGCAAGGCAGGCGAACTGTTCCGGTCGGCGGTCGAGCCGCTATACTCCGCGCTTTGCGCCGGCCGGGGGGTCGGCGTGCTCGCTTCTCCATACTGTCTGGATTCACGATGACGCCGATCCTGCGCCTCGCCGCCGGCCTCGCTCTGGCCGCCCTCGCCCTGCCCGCCGCCGCCGCCGCCGGCAACCCGGAAGCCGGAAAGCTGAAGGCCTACACCTGCACCGGTTGCCACGGCATCGAGGGGTACAAGAACGCCTATCCGCACTACCACGTGCCGAAGATCGGCGGCCAGAACTACGAGTACCTGATGGCTGCGCTGAACGCCTATCGCAAGGGCGAGCGCACGCATCCGACGATGCAGGCTCAGGCCCAGGGCTACAGCGAGCAGGACATCGACGACATCGCCACCTATCTGTCGAGCCTGAAGGGCAACAGCCAGTGATCCGGGAGCGCACCACGATGAAGCTGCAGATCCTCACCGCCGCACTGATGCTGGCGTTCGCCCCGCTGACGTTTGCCGCCGGCAATGCCGAAGCCGGCAAGACCAAGGCAGCCACCTGCCAGGCCTGCCACGGCCCGGATGGCAACGGCACCGGCATCGACCAGTACCCGTTGCTGGCCGGCCAGCATGCCGACTATCTGGTCAAGGCGCTCGAAGACTACAAGAGTGGCAGCCGCGCGAACCCGATCATGGCCGGCTTCGCCGCGACACTGAGCCGGCAGGACATGGAAGACCTGGCCGCCTATTTCGCCAGCCAGAACGGCCCGCTGCGCGACCTGTCGCATCTGAAGTAACACGCCGCACTCGCGCGACGCAGAAAAAAAGGCCCCGCAAGGGGCCTTTTTGCTTTTCCGTCGCCGGCCGCCGTCGGCAGCGCCGACCCCGGCCTCAGCGGAAGTACGGCTTGTCGCCGCTGCTGTGATCGGTCGCGTCGCGTACCGCGCTGATCTCCGGGATCCGCGCCCGCAAGGTCTTCTCGACGCCGTTCTTCAGCGTTGCGTCGACCATGCTGCAGCCATGGCAGCCACCGCCGAAACGCAGCACCACCTCGCCATCCGCAGCGACTTCCTCGACCGACACCCGTCCGCCGTGCGAGGCCAACTGCGGATTGATCTCCGACTCGACGACGTAGCGGACGCGTTCGACCAGGCTGGCTTCGGCGCCCGGCACACCGCCCTTGATCTTCGGTGCCCGGATGTTGACCTGGCCGCCACCAACCGCATCGGCGAAATCGATCTCGGCCGAGTCGAAGAACGGCACGCTGTCGGCATCGACATACAGCGTGAAGCCCTCGCAATCGATCGCCCATTCGTCGCCGGCCAGGTCGACCGGCTCGCAGAACTCGAGCCGCGCATCGGCGGCCGGCGTACCGGCCCGCAGTGCGCTGAGGCGAATGCCGATCCAGTCGCCCTGCTGGCGCTCGATCAACTGGCGGAAATACTGCTGGGCTTTCGTGGTGATCTGGATCATCGCTGGACCATGCATTGACGGCGACATTCTACGTGGTCCGCCCCGGCGCCGGCGGCCCGGCGCGCGCCGCCGGTCGCATCGGCGCCGCGATGCAACAGGTTCGTGCCGGACCCGACGGACGCCGCCCGAGAGCGGCTGGCCGAGGCGATCGAGCGCGGCCTGATTCGGCTCAACACAGTCTTCAGTGCGGCGATGCGACACTGTCGCTGCGCCATCCGGACGCCGACCCACGGGAGAACGCCGATGACCGCCGCCAGAGCCCGCCGCCGCATCGTCATCGTCGGCGCCGGTTTTGCCGCACTGACCGCCGTGCGGCGATTGCGTCGTCGCGCACCGCAGCACGCGATCATCGTCGTCGCGCCGCGCGCCGAGTTCGTCTACCAGCCGAGCCTGATCTGGCTGCCGACCGGACTGCGCCGGGCGTCCGATCTGGTGTTGCCGCTGCAGCGCTTCTTCGCCCGCCAGCGAGTCGAGTTCATCGCCGCCCGAGCCACCGGCCTCGATCGCGAGCGTCGCCTGCTGCTGACCGACGACGGGCCGGTCGAGTACGACGCCCTGCTGATCGCCAGCGGCGGCCGGCTGCTGAAATCGCTGCCGGGAATCGAGCATGCGCTGCCGATCTGCGGCGGCATCGCCGCCGCCGAGGCGATCGGCGAACGACTCGCGGCCATGACCGGCGGACGCATCGTGTTCGGATTCGGCGCCAATCCGAAACAACCGGCGGCGATGCGCGGCGGACCGATCTTCGAACTGCTGTTCGGCATCGATACCTGGTTGCGCCGGCGCCGGCTGCGCGACCGCTTCACGCTGGCGTTCGTCAATGCCGCGAGCGAACCGGGCAAGCGGCTCGGCGACCGCGCCGTACAGGCCCTGCTGGCCGAAATGAAGCGGCGCGACGTCGAACTGCACCTGGGCCAGCCGATCCAGCGCTTCGATGCCGACGGCGTCGAGACCGCGGCAGGACGGGTGCCGGCCGACCTGATCCTGTTCATGCCGGGCCTCACCGGCCCCGACTGGGCCGGGGCATCCGGCCTGCCGCTGTCGGACGGTGGCTTCTTCGACGCCGACCCCTTCGGCCGGGTCAATGGCACCGAACGGATCTTCGTGGCCGGCGATGCCGGCAGTTTCCCCGGGCCGGACTGGGCGCCGAAACAGGCGCACATGGCGGATCTGCAGGCCCGCGCCGCGGCCGACAACCTGCTGCGTTCGCTGGACGGCGAATCGCCGTCGGCCCGCTTCCGTCACGAACTGATCTGCATCGTCGATGCGCTCGACAGCGGCATGCTCGTCTACCGCGACGAACGCCGGGCCTGGATGCTGCCACGCTTGCGACTGTTCCACTGGCTCAAGCGTGCATTCGAATGGAACTACCTGCGGCCGTACCGTGGCTGAGCCGCCGCCCGCCGCGAGGACGGGGCGGCAACCGTGATCGGCTGGATCGTCCCGTTCGCGCTGCTCGGCAGCCTCGGCGCGATCGCCGGGGCGGCGCTGCTGCTGCTGTTGCCTGCCCGTCTGCGGCAACGGCTGGTGTCGGCCCTGGTCGGCTACGCGACCGGCGCGCTGCTCGCTGCCGCGTTTCTCGGAATGATCCCGGCCGCACTCGCCGAGGCGCCGGCGCAGACGGTCATGACCTCGATACTGGCCGGGCTGCTGCTGTTCTTCGTACTCGAGAAGCTGGTGCTGTGGCGGCACTGCCACGATGCGGACTGCGAGCTGCACGGACGGCCCGGACCGTTGATCCTGTTCGGCGACGCGTTCCACAACTTCGTCGACGGCGTCGTCATCGCCGCGGCATTCCTGACCTCGGTGCCGCTCGGCATCGCCACGGCGATCGCCGTCGTCGCCCATGAACTGCCGCAGGAGATGGGCGAGTTCGCGATCCTGCTCGACAGCGGCTACAGCCGCGGTCGCGCGCTGGCGCTGAACGCGCTGTCGGCATCGGCCACGTTGCCGGGCGCCGTGATCGGCTACTTCTGGCTCGACAGTGCCCGCGACGCCGTGCCGGTCATGCTGGCGATCTCGGCCGCGAGCTTCATCTACGTCGCGACTGCCGACCTGATCCCGCACCTGCACCGGCACGTGTCGCCGCTCGCCGGGCTGCGCCAGTTCCTGCTGCTGCTCGCCGGTATCGGAACGATCGCATTGCTCCGCTTCGGCCATTGAGCAACCGAGCGCGTTGCTATACTCGCGCGCCGTCACGCACCGACGTCGCCCGCCGCCGCGTCGGCACGACGGCGATCCACCGGCTTTCGATCGTTCGCAGGAGACCGCAGCCATGAGCGACCTCGACACCCTCGCCGCCCGCCACTGCCAGCCGCTGCACGGCGATCAGCACCGGCTGCCGGCCGAGCGCGTCCGCGACGCGCTTGCAATGCTGCCGGGCTGGTCGGCGATCGATGACGGCCGGGCACTCGGCAAGACCTACGCATTCGCCGACTATTACCGGACGATGGCGTTCGTCAATGCACTGGCCTTCGTCGCCCATCGCGAGAACCATCATCCGGACCTCGGCGTGCACTACAACCGCTGCGTGGTCCGCTATTCGACACACGACTGCGGCGGCGTGACCGAAAACGACCTGATCTGCGCAGCGAAAGCGGAACGCCTGTACGCCGATGCCGAGCGCTGAGCCGCATCGGCGTTCCACCGAGACGAGACGCGCAGCCGCGGCGATTCACGAGCGCGCTTCCAGGATCGCGGCTGAAGCGGCTTTCATCAGACAACAGCCAACCGCTTGACTCTGCCACTCCCGGAATCGCTGTCGCGACGAAAACCAGGCGAAAACCGGGAGCCATCCTGCTCTTGAGGACCGCGAACCGGTAGATTCCGGCTTTCGCCGGAATGACGAGCAAACTGCTTCAGCTTGCTTCGTGACCGCGTACGCCGCAGGTGTTCTGTTCCCACAGGGAACGATCAATCGCCCTCAGCCGCCGCCGAGCCGATCCAGCACCGCCTTCAACTCATGCGGCAACGGCGCATTCAGCACGTATGGCTGCGTGCCATCCTTCAATGCGAACGACAGCGACGCCGCATGCAGGAACAAGCGCCTGAGCCCCGCCTGTTGCTTCAGCGCCTGATTGGCCGCCTTGTCACCGTATTTCTCGTCACCGGCCACCGGATGCCCGGCGTAGGCCGAATGCACGCGGATCTGGTGGGTCCGGCCGGTCTCGATGACGACCTCGCAGAAGCTGTGCGGCCCGGCGGGCTCGATCAGCCGGAAATGGCTGACCGATGCCTTGCCGGCTGCATGCACCTGCACCATCCGCTCGCCGCCCTGCAGCAGCGATTTCTCGAGCGGCGCGTCGACCGTGAACTTCGGCTTGCGGACCCGGCCGACCAGCAGAGCCAGGTAGCGCTTCTCGAGCCGACCCTCGCGGATCAGTGCCTGCAGCTCGGTCAGCGCCGAGCGTTTCTTGGCCAGCACCAGCACGCCGCTGGTATCGCGGTCGAGCCGGTGCACCAGCTCCAGGCTGTCGTGCGGCCGCAGCGCCCGCAGCAGTTCGATCGCGCCGTGGCTGACTCCGCTGCCGCCGTGGCTGGCGATGCCGCTCGGCTTGTTCAGCGCCAGCAGCGCGCGATCCTCGAACAGGATGCTGGCCTCGATCTGCCCGAGCAGTCGCGTCGATGGGCGACCCGGATCGGTCGGTTCGGCCAGCCGGACCGGCGGAATACGGATCTGTTCGCCCCCCTCGAGCCGGGTGTCGGGCTTCGCCCGGCGGCCATCGACGCGGACCTGGCCGGTGCGCAGGATCCGGTAGATCAACGAGCGTGGCGCCCCTTTCAACTGGCCGAGCAGGAAGTTGTCCAGCCGCTGTCCGGCCCGCTCGGGATCGACCCGGACGATCCGGACCCCGGAGCCGCCATTTGTTCCCTCGTTTGCTGCCATGCGTCCCCGCTTGCTACACTTCGGCCGCGAATCACGTCCGTATTTTGTTGATCGCTCAGTGATTTAGTGCGACCAACGGGAACCGGCAGCGGTGCTCGCGCCAGTCTTCATGCTCGCAGGCCGGGCATGGTAACCGGTGCAGCGCCTGCTGTGCGGCCAGATGTCATCGCACGGAAACTCCCGCGTGTCAGTAGTTTCCGGCATGTGGTCGGAGTGCGTTGTTGCGTGCCTCGACCTTGGAATTTTGCAAGCGCTCCCGCGGGTGAATGCCTGGCGGTCGGATGCGCTGAGGTTTCTGCTTCCCGGCGCGGCAACAACGCGCGGGATGCCCGGCAGGACGCGAGTCCTGCCGGCGCGACAGCGATGTCGCGGTCGCGAGCCGGGTCAGCCCCCGGTTCGGCGGGATCGGCACCGGCCCACACCGGCCATGCCCCCACCCGCCACGGCGCACGGAGCCCCGGCCTTCCTCGCGGTAAGAGCGCGTGAGGAAGTCACCAATGAAGAGAATGCTGATCAATGCCACCCAGGCCGAAGAGCTGCGGGTGGCGATCGTCGACGGCCAGACGCTTTACGACATCGACATCGAGCAGCCGTCGAAGGAACAGAAGAAGGGCAACATCTACAAGGGCCGGATCACCCGGCTCGAGCCGTCACTCGAGGCGGCTTTCGTCGAGTACGGCGGTGACCGCCACGGTTTCCTGCCGCTGAAGGAAATCTCCCGCGACTACTTCGCGCAGGGCGTCGACCCGAACAAGGCCGGTCTGAAGGAACTGCTGCGCGAAGGCCAGGAAGTGGTCATCCAGGTCGACAAGGAAGAGCGCGGCAACAAGGGTGCGGCGCTGACCACGTTCATCTCGCTGGCCGGCCGTTATCTCGTGCTGATGCCGAACAGCCCGCGCGCCGGCGGCGTGTCGCGGCGGATCGAGGGCGACGACCGCGCCGCGCTGAAGGAAGCGATGGACCAACTGGTCATCCCCGAAGAGATGGGCGTGATCATCCGCACTGCCGGCATGGGCCGCGACGCCGAAGAGCTGCAGTGGGACCTCGACTATCTGGTCCAGGTCTGGAAGGCGATCACCGAAGCGGCGCTGACCAAGCCGTCGCCGTTCCTGATCTATCAAGAGTCGCGGCTGATCATCCGAGCGCTGCGCGACTACCTGCGCGCCGACGTCGGCGAGATCCTGGTCGATACCGACGAGATGTACGAGGAAGCGCGCGAGTTCATGGCCCAGGTCATGCCGCAGACGCTGCGCAAGCTGAAGCCGTACCGCGACACGACGCCGCTGTTCAACCGCTTCCAGATCGAATCGCAGATCGAGGCCGCCTACAGCCGCGAGGTGCGGCTGCCGTCCGGCGGTGCGATCGTCGTCGACCAGACCGAGGCGCTGACCGCGATCGACGTCAACTCGGCGCGTGCGACCAAGGGCGGCGACATCGAGGAAACCGCGTTCAACACCAACCTCGAAGCTGCCGATGAGGTCGCCCGCCAACTGCGGTTGCGCGACCTCGGCGGTCTGGTCGTGATCGACTTCATCGACATGAGCTCGACCAAGCACCAGCGCGAAGTCGAGCAGCGCCTCGCGCAGGCGCTGAAGCAGGACCGCGCGCGGGTCCAGCTCGGCCGGATTTCCCGTTTCGGTCTGCTCGAGATGTCGCGCCAGCGACTGCGGCCGAGCCTCGGCGAGTCGAGCCAGATCGTCTGCCCGCGCTGCGACGGCCACGGCCGGATGCGCAGCGTCGAGTCGCTGTCGCTGTCGATCCTGCGCCTGTCCGAGGAACAGGCGATGAAGGACAACACCGGCCAGGTGCTGGTGCAGGCACCGAGCGAAATCGCCAACTACCTGCTGAACGAGAAGCGCAAGGCGCTCGGCGAGATCGAGAGGCGCCACGACGTGCCGATCGTGATCGTCGCCGATGCGCAGCTCGAGACACCGCACTTCAACGTCCAGCGCGTCCGCGAGAACGAGCTGGCCGAAGAGGCGTCGAAGCCGAGCTACCACCGGACCACGCCGCGCAAGCTCGAAGTGCATGCGCTGACCAAGGCCAATCTGAACGTGCCGAAGCTGCCGGCCGTCACCGCGGTACGTCCGGCGACGCCGGCACCGAGCCGTGACGAAGAGCCGGTCGCAACCGCACCGATCGCGCAGCCGGCGCCGGTTGCGCCGATGCCGAGCCACAGCGAAGGCCTGATCGCGCGGATCATCAAGTTCTTCCGCGGCAGCGCGCCGACCCAGCCGACTGTCGAAGCCAGGCAGGAGGCCCGGCCCGCCAATGGCGGCCGCCAGAAGCCGCAGAAGTCGCGCCACGACGGCCGGCGACAGGATCGTGAGCGGCCGGAACGCGACCGCGGCGAGCGCGCCGAACGCGCCGAACGCGGCGAGCGCGGCGGCGAACGCGGCCGGCAGGATCGCAGCGCGGCCGGCAAGTCGGGCGAGCGGCCGGCGCAGAAGGAGCGTCCGGCCAAGCAGGATCAGCGCGGCGACCGGCAGCAGACCAACGCCGAGCGCGCCGAGCGCAAGGAACGCGAACGCCGCGAGCGTGACGAACGAGCCGAGGCCGAGCGCGCCAAGGTCGCCGCTGCAGCGGCAGCAGCCGCAGCAGCCGCAGCAGCCGCAGCAGCCGCTGCCGCCGCTGCACCGGCAGCGAAGCCGGCACCTGCCGCGCCGGTCGTGCCGACGCCCGCCCCGAGTGACGTAACGACCGCCGACACCGCCGACATTCCGGCCGGTCTGATGGCGGCAGAACCGGCGACCGACAAACCCGAAGCCGAAGCCGAAGCCGAAGCCGAAGCCGACGCCAGCGGCAGCAGCCGTCGCCGGCGTGGCCGCCGTGGCGGACGCCGCCGTCGCCGCGGTGCCGATGCCGCTGCTGCAGGCGAACCGAACCAGGCCAGCCTCGATCTCAACGGTGACGGTGACGACGACGAAGCCGACGACGACGCAACGATCACCACCGCCCGCGCTCCGGCTCCGGCTCCGGCTCCGGCTCCGGCTCCGGCTCCGGCTGCTGCAGCTCCGGCTCCGACCGCTGCGATCGCGACCCCGGCCGCCGCTGCCGTCCTGGCGCCGGCCCCGCTGGCGGCGCCGATCCGCTCCACCGAGCCGAGCACGGCACAACAGGCCCGGACTGATGCCACACCCGCGGTCGAAGCGCGCGCCGCCGCGCCCGATGCGAGCGAACCGGGCGAGCCGATGACGGCGGCCGCGAGCGCCGCTCCGGCAGCCGCCGCGGCGCAGGTGAGCGATCACGACGCCGCCGTCGCGGCCGAACCGCCGCCGTCGCAGCCGCCGCATGCGGTTTCGCCGACTCCGACAGTTGCCGAACACGTGATTGCGACACCGACCGCGTCGATCGCCGATGCCGAAGCGGCGGTGATCGAACCCGCGCTGGCCGCATCGGAAGGTGACGACATGCCATCCGAACAGGCCGTTGCGGAAGCAGCCGCCGAACTTGGCGAGCACCCGGCAACGATCGTCCCGCCGGTACTGGCCGACGAACCGGCACGGCTGGCAGCAGCGATCGGAGCGGAGGGCACGGCCACGGACGACCCGGTGGTGTCGAGCGACGCCGCCGGCAACGACGAACTGCCGCAGCCGCCGGCGGCACCGGCTGGCTCCGACGACGGCTCGACGGCGCCACAGCAACGTCACGGCTGACCGCGGCCAACCGGTCCGGCGGCTCGATGCCGCCGGGCGTGGCCCGTCATCGCCGCAACGGACAGGCGATTCCAGCATTCGCCATCGTCCGTCCGGCGGAAACCCCACTCCGCCGGCATGCTGGGAACCATTGCGCCCTGCGGCGGGAATGCGACCCGGACTGGCGCCGGCATGCGATGGGCATCGCCGGCCGCCCCGGACTGCGACGCCATCCTCGTCAAGATTGCCGTCCGCCGAACTGCTGTCCAGCAGGAATGGCTGGCTCCGCGTCTCGCGACGCCGTCATCCCGGCGACAGCTTGGCGACAGCCGGGATCCATCTTGATTCTGCTTTCGGAACAGACTGTTGCGCGAACAGCAACATGGATTGCGGCTGTCGCCGGGATGACGCGCTGGTGCGTTCGAGTCGACCGGCGCCGTCAGGTGCAGCCAGAGCCGACGGCCGAAGACGTTTGCGCGTTCTGATCGCGATTGGTCACGGAGACACTGCGCAGCCCACGTCCTGCGACGCCGCGGCCGCGTCGGCTTCCCGCAGCCTTGCTCAGTCCGGTTCGGCCAGCCCGTACTGGCGGACCAGCCGCACCAGCGCCGCGATGTCGCCGATGCCGAGCTTGTCGAACAGCCGGTACTTGTGGGTCGCGATCGTCTTCGGACTCAGGCTCAGCGCCGTCGCGATGTCGACCATGCGCTGGCCGCGTGCCAGCCGGATGCTGATCTCGATCTCCCGTGGCGACAGCGCGTCGAATGGCGACGCCTGACCGCCGACGCTGGACAGGGCCAGGTGCTGGGCGATGTCGGTGCCGATGTAGCGCCGGCCGCGCGACGCCTCGCGGATCGCCCGCAGCAACTCGGCGCCATCGCAGTCCTTGCTCAGGTAACCGCTGACACCGAGTTCGAGCAACCGCCGCGGCATCGGCCCGTCCTTCTGCATCGACACCATCACGAACTTCGGTGCCGCGTCTCCGCGCAGCAGGCGCTCGGCCAGCTCCAGACCGCTCATGCCGGGCAGGTGCAGATCGCAGACGACGACACCGGGCGCGGCGGCGCGAATCCCATGCAGCGCCTCCTCGCCGCTGCCGGCCTCACCGACCAGCTCCATGTCGGGCTGGGTCTGCAGCAGCATTCGGTAGCCGGTGCGCATCAGCCCGTGGTCATCGACCAGGAACACTCGAATCATCGTCTCGCCCCCTCGACTCCCCGGGCCGATGCTACGACGAAGCGCGCTGAGACGAAACCGATATCACGATTTTCCTGCCCCCGGACCAAGCGCAGCGCTCCAAACACCATAGGCGGGCCCTGGACCACCATCCGCCCGCCAGACCGAGCAATTCAGCTACAGCACGCGCGAACGTCTGCGCTGCAGCCCAGGGGCCGGGGATAGCTCGCTCCGCCGGTCATGCCCCGCAAGACAGGCGGACGCGCGCGCCGCCGAACAGCGGGATGGGGAACAGCAATGGCGGGAAGCAGCAGTCAAACTGCAGCAGGCCGATTCCGCACTACGACAGACGTTCATCGCTCCAGTTCGGCAGCAGCCCCCCGCGTCAGAATAGTTGTCGCCCGGATACGATCACCATAGCGGGGCGAAAGGACTCAAGACGTGGCTCGATACGGACAAGCCTTCAAGGAC
>JAWLBY010000016.1:0-40383 GCA_041687455.1 Lysobacteraceae bacterium
GACGGGGTCAGTCAGAACTGCCCCAAGGAGCGAACGGCTTCCCCGGAAATCGATCGGCCGTATAGCCGAATCTGATGCCAAACCCAAGGTACAAGGAGCCGCTTCAGCGGCGACCGGTCGCCACCCGTCGCCGGCGTGGTGTGCTCATGCCTCGCGGTCGCTGCTGAAGCGGCTCCTACGGCGGAGCGCCCACCATCAACTGCGACGAGATGGCGACGCGGCGACCCCGTGTCCCGCGCCGAGCATCGCAGCCGGCGACGACCAGGCGAAGGCTGGATGATCACGAATGGAACTGCTCGCCCAAGGGTGGGACCGCGGCGTCGCCGGTCGCGGCTGAAGCCGCTCCTACAGGGGCGGCGCGCTGCAATCGCGAATGACTGCAATGCGCCCTGAGCAGACCAACGCCCGCTCGGCCCACACCATCGCTCACTCCCCCAGCACGAACGCCGCGACGACGCGCCGGCCTTCCTGCGCCAGCAGGTTGTAGGTCCGTGCCGCGGCGGCGTTGTCCATCGATTCGACGCCGATGCCGCGCTGCATCAGCAGCGCCTGCACGGCGGGGGCAACAAAGCGCTGGCGGGCGCCGGTGCCGAACAGCACCAGTTGCGGCTGCAGCGCGATGATCGGTTCGACGGTCGCCGCATCGATCTGCTCGACCGAGCGCGGCGGCCACTGTTCGACCAGTTGGTCCGGCGCGAGCACGAAGCTGGCTTCGAGCGTGCGGTCGTCGACAAAGATCCGCTCGGTCTGTACCGCGCGGATGCTGTGGAATCCTTCCGGACGCTCCTCGACCAGGCTCATCGATCAGCGCGGCAGGATGATCTGCGGATTCTCGCGGCTGCGCCGGTACAGCGTGGCGATGTTGCCGACACGCTGCACCAGCGACGCAGCGGAGCGGTCGACCAGTGCGTCGATCATCGCGTCACGATCGTCGCGATCGGCGCCGGAGATCTTGACCTTGAGCAGCTCATGGCGCTCGAGCGCAATCTCGAGCTCGGCGATCAGGCCGTCGGTGATGCCCTTGGCGCCGACCAGGATGACCGGACGCAGCGGGTGGGCAAGGCTGCGCAGATGGCGGCGCTGATTGGCGGACAGGGCTTGGGGCATGACGCGGGGCGGTCTGGAAGTCGGCGAAATCGGGGCGCAAGGGTATCATGACGGTCCTGTGCGCCCGGTCGGTCGCACCCGACCGAAACCGCATGGCCCGCAGCAAGAGCAGTCAACGCTGGCTGAAGGAACACTTCAGCGACCCCTACGTCAAACGCGCCCAGGCCGAGGGGCTGCGTTCGCGCGCCGCCTACAAGCTGGAGGAGCTGCTCGACCGCGATCGCCTGGTCCGGCCGGGCATGGTCGTGGTCGACCTCGGCGCCGCACCGGGCGGCTGGTCGCAGGTCGTGCGCCGCGAACTCGGTGACAGCGGACGGGTGCTGGCGCTCGATATCCTCGAGATGCCGGCCATCGCCGGGGTCGAGTTCGTTCACGGCGATTTCAGAGAAGCCGAAGCACTGTCGCGCCTCGAAGCGCTGCTGGGGGGCGCGCCGGTCGACCTTGTGTTGTCCGACATGGCCCCCAATATGAGCGGAGTGGAGGCTGTCGATCAGGCGCGTGCGATGTATCTGGTTGAGCTGGCTCGTGATTTTGCCGATGCCCACCTGCGCCAGGGCGGCAGCCTGCTGTTGAAGATGTTCCAGGGAGTCGGGTCGGATGCGTTCCTGCGTGAGCTGCGCAGCCGCTACGCGAAGATCCAGGTGCGCAAGCCGAAAGCCTCGCGCAGCCGCTCCTCGGAGGTGTATGTGCTGGCCACGGGCAAACGTACCGGGCCGGTGCAGCCATGATGCCGCCCGTCGGGCGGGGCAGCCGGAGCCGGTCCGGCCCTGTTCGCCAACGCGGACGAACGCAGGCACCATCGGCACATTGCGTCGACGGTCGGCTGCGCTAAGGTAGGACGATGAACGATTTGGCCAAGAATCTGCTGCTCTGGGTGATCATCGCGGTCGTACTGATGGCGGTGTTCCAGAGTTTCTCGCCGCGCACGCCGGGCATGCAGTCGCTGACCTACAACGAGTTCATCGCGCAGGTCAAAAGCGATGCGGTGTCCAAGGTCCGCATTGCCGAGGACGGCCTGACGATCAGCGGCGAGCGCCGCGACGGCAGCAAGTTCACGACCGTCAATCCGGGCGACCGGGACCTCGTCAACGACCTGCTGAACCATCGGGTCGAGTTCGAGCGCGTGCCGCCGTCGAACAGCCCGTCGCTGGTCTACATCCTGCTGCAGTTGCTGCCGTACATCATCTTCATCGGCATCTTCATATTCTTCATGCGGCAGTTGCAGTCCGGCGGTGGCGGCCGCGGCGCGATGAGCTTCGGCCGCTCGCGTGCCAAGCTGCTCGCCGAGGACCAGATCAAGGTCACCTTCGCCGACGTCGCCGGCTGCGACGAGGCCAAGGAAGAGGTTGCCGAGCTGGTCGAGTTCCTGCGCGACCCGGGCAAGTTCCAGAAGCTCGGCGGCAAGATTCCGCGCGGCGTGCTGATGGTCGGCTCGCCGGGTACCGGCAAGACGCTGCTCGCCAAGGCGATCGCCGGCGAAGCCAAGGTGCCGTTCTTCTCGATTTCCGGTTCGGACTTCGTCGAGATGTTCGTCGGCGTCGGTGCCAGCCGCGTTCGCGACATGTTCGAGCAGGCCAAGAAGCAGGCGCCGTGCATCATCTTCATCGACGAGATCGACGCGGTCGGCCGCCACCGCGGTGCCGGCCTCGGCGGTGGTCATGACGAGCGCGAGCAGACGCTGAACCAGTTGCTGGTCGAGATGGACGGCTTCGAGGGCTCCGAAGGCATCATCGTGATCGCCGCGACCAACCGTCCGGACGTGCTCGATCCGGCCTTGCTGCGTCCGGGCCGCTTCGACCGCCAGGTCGTCGTGCCGCTGCCGGACCTGCGCGGCCGCGAGCAGATCCTGAAGGTGCACATGCGCAAGGTGCCGGTCGCCGACAACGTCGACCCGTCGGTGATCGCGCGCGGGTGCCCGGGCTTCTCCGGTGCCGATCTTGCCAATCTCGTCAACGAGGCGGCGCTGTTCGCGGCACGCGAGAACGCCAAGGAAGTCCGCCGCGATCATTTCGATCGCGCCAAGGACAAGATCATGATGGGTGCCGAGCGTCGCTCGATGGCGATGAGCGAATCGGAGAAGAAGCTGACCGCCTATCACGAGGCCGGCCATGCGATCGTCGGCCGGCTGATGCCGGGCCACGACCCGGTCTACAAGGTCAGCATCATCCCGCGCGGCCGCGCGCTCGGCGTGACGATGTTCCTGCCGGAGTCGGACCGCTACAGCTACTCGAAGGAACTGCTGATCGGCAACCTGTGCTCGCTGTTCGGCGGTCGCATTGCCGAGGAGCTGATCTTCGGGCCGGAGAAGATCACCACCGGCGCGTCGAACGACATCCAGCGCGCGACCCAGATTGCCCGCGACATGGTCACCAAGTGGGGCCTGTCCGACGAGCTCGGTCCGATGACCTACGGCGAGCAGGAGGACGAGGTGTTCCTCGGCCGCTCGGTGACGCAGCACAAGAACGTCTCGGACGAGACCGCCCGGCGGATCGACGAGGAGGTCCGCAAGGTCATCGACAGCGCCTACCAGCGGGCGAAGCAGATCCTGCTCGACAACATGGACAAGCTGCACCTGATGGCCGAGACGCTGCTGACCTACGAAACGATCGATGTCGGCCAGATCGACGCGATCATGGAAGGCCGCCAGCCGGGCCCGCCGGCCGACTGGGTCGAGGATGCCAACAAGCGCGGCGGTGGCGACCAGAAGCCGAAGGGCGACAGCGGCAGCGGTTCGCCGGTGGTCGGCGGCGCGGCGCCGCAGACCTGACGCCGTGGTCCGTGAAACGTGATTGATGATTCGGGGGCGCTTCGGCGCCCCCGAGCGTTTTCCGCCGGGTCGACGCAATCCGGCGCAATTGCCGCGGCGTTGCGGCTGCAGCGACCGCCTCACCGAGCGATGGCGCGACAGACTGATGCGCAGCACGCAGCACGCAGCACGCAGCACGCACGCAGCGAGCCCGAACAGTTCGCGCCGTTGGTGGTGAGGCATCGAACCACGAATGCAGCGTGACCCGGAGTGCGTGCGTTACGCTGTGGCCCCCTTCGCCGATGGCTGGCCCCGCATGTTCGACGATCCCGGCATCCTTCGCCTCGACTGCGCCGGACGGCCGCTGCTGCTCGACCGTCCGCGGATCATGGGCATCGTCAATGTCACGCCGGATTCGTTTTCCGACGGCGGCCGGCACGCCGATGCCGACGCCGCGCTCGCGCACGGCCTGCGGCTGGTCGCGGAAGGGGCCGACCTGCTCGACATCGGTGGCGAATCGACCCGTCCGGGGGCTGGCGATGTCAGCGAACAGCAGGAACTCGACCGGGTGATCCCGGTGATCGAGCGACTCGCACGCGAATGCGACCGGCCGCTGTCGATCGACACGTCGAAGCCGGCCGTGATGCGGGCCGCGGTCGCTGCCGGCGCCGGCCTGATCAATGACGTGCGCGCTTTGCGCGAGGACGGTGCCTTGTCCGCAGCGGCGGAGCTCGGCGTGCCGGTCTGCCTGATGCACATGCAGGGTGAGCCGCGGACGATGCAGCAGGCGCCCGACTACGACGATGTGGTGACCAGCGTGCATGGCTTCCTGGCCGAGCGGATCTTCGCCTGCGAAATGGCCGGCATCGAGCGCAAGCGGCTGCTGATCGACCCCGGCTTCGGCTTCGGCAAGTCGCTCGAGCACAACCTGCGGCTGCTGCGCCAGCTCGGCCGGCTGCTCGAGCTCGGTCCGCCGATCCTTGCCGGTCTTTCACGCAAGTCGATGATCGGCGCGTTGACCGGGCGCGATGTCGATCAGCGCGTGTTCGGCTCGGTGGCAGCGGCACTGATTGCGGTGCAGAACGGCGCCCGGATCGTCCGCGTGCACGATGTCGCGGCGACCCGCGATGCGCTGGCTGTCTGGTCGGCCGTCGACGCACAGCCGGCCGCGGCCAGCCGGAACTCCGCAGTGCCGGCGCTGCCGCGCTGGGGCGACGAGGACTAGTGGACTGTAACGGATGAAGCGGAAGTGGGATCGCGACGGGATGGGCGTGGTGGACGCCGCTCCGGAGCGAGGCCGATAGCCGAAGCTATCGGTCGAGTGAGGAGCAAGTGCAACGCGGCCAGACCGAGCGAGCTACTTTCGATTTGTCCGTTACAGCCCAACTAGTGGCGGTCCCGGCCAGAACCGGGGGCGTGGATCTGCGCTTCCGGCGGAACGGGTTCGGCCTGAGGGAGCGGCTTCAGCCGGGATCTGTTCCTGCTTCCGGGGAGTCAGAAAATCGAACGGTCGCGGCTGAAGCCGCTCCCGCGGAACCCGCTTCCACAGAACCCGCTCAGCCCGATCCGGCTCCACGCGATACGCCGGGGGATTCCCCTGCCGGCGAATACCCGCTATCATTCCGCGCTTCCTGCGCCCGGCCAGGGCGTTTGACCTTACCTAGAACGACAGAGCAAATCGACTCATGGTCAAGATCCGTCTGACCCGCGGTGGCGCCAAGAAGCGCCCCTTCTATCACATCGTCGTGACCGACCAGCGCAACAAGCGCGACGGTCGCGCCATCGAGCGGCTGGGGTTCTACAACCCAGTCGCCAGCGGCAGTGATCCGGCGTTGCAGCTCGACACCGCCCGCGTCGACCACTGGATCGGTCACGGTGCGCAGATGACCGACAAGGTCCGTTCGCTGTACAAGCAGGCGTCCGCTCAGGCCGCAGCGGCCTGAGTTCGCTCGTCGGGGAGCGGATGGCCGACCAGAGCCAGTTGCTTCTCGGCGAGATCGTCGGAGTCCACGGTCTGCGCGGCGGTCTGAAGCTGCGCTCGCATACCGATCCGGTCGAAGCGATTCTCGAGTACCGTCCGTGGCGGCTGCGCTGCCGCGGCGAATTGCGTGACGTGTCCCGCGTCAAGGGCCAGATCATCGGCAAGTCGCTGGTGGTGCAACTGCCCGGCATCGACAGTCGCGAGGCGGCCGAGGCCTGGGTCGGCGCTGAAATCTGGGTCGATCGTGCGATGCTGCCGCCGGCTGCGCCGGGCGAGTACTACTGGACCGATCTCGAAGGGCTCGAGGTGCTGACCGTCGATGGGCAGCCGCTCGGCCGGATCTCGCACCTGTTCGCCACCGGCGCCAACGACGTCATCGTCGTTCGTGGCGAGCGCGAGCGGCTGATTCCGTTCGTGCAGCCGGACGTCGTCCGTTCGGTCGACCTCGACCAGCGGCGGATGCTGGTCGACTGGGATCCGGAGTTCTGAGAAGCCGGGATTCGGAATTCGAGATTCGAATGCCGGGCCGGCGCCACGCGTGGCGATACGCTTGAAGCGGCGTCGAGCTCGCCGGCCGAATCCCGAATCTCCAATCCCGAATCCCCGCTCATGCGCATCGACGTCGTCACGCTGTTTCCCGAATTCGTCGCGCAGTGCGCGGCGCTCGGCGTGGTCGGTCGCGCGCAACAGCGTGGATTGCTAGAACTGGTCGGCTGGAATCCGCGTGATTTCGCCCACGATGCCTATCGCACGGTCGATGACCGGCCGTACGGCGGCGGTCCCGGCATGGTGATGCTGATCGATCCGCTGCGCGAGGCGATGCAGGCCGCGCGCGTGGCCGATCCGGCGCCGGTGCGGACGATCTACCTGAGTCCGCAGGGCAGGCGGCTCGATCAGGCGAAGGTTCGCGAGCTGGCCTCGCTGCCGCGGTTGCTGCTGCTGTGCGGACGCTACGAAGGTGTCGACGAGCGGTTGATCGCAACCGAGGTCGACGAGGAACTCTCGATCGGCGACTACGTGCTGTCCGGCGGCGAACTCGCGGCCGCGGTGCTGATCGATGCGGTCGGGCGGCTGCAGCAGGGTGCCTTGAACGATGCGGCCTCGGCGGCCGAAGACAGTTTCGAGGGCGGGTTGCTCGACTGTCCGCATTACACGCGACCCGAGCATCACCCGTTCGGTGACGTACCGGCGGTGCTGAAGTCCGGCGACCATGCGGCGATTGCCCGTTGGCGGCGGCAGCAATCGCTCGGTCGAACCTGGTTGCGGCGTCCCGATCTGCTCGAAGGGCGTGTCCTCGACAAGCAGGACCGGCGCCTGCTCGAGCAGTTCCAGGCCGACTGGCGCGCCACGACGGCGGGCTCGTCGGACGAATCGGAGTCCGGCTGAACCCGGACTAGCAATTGCCGGATTTCGCCGGCTATAATGCGCGACTTTCCGACGCGCACGCGCATTCCCAAGAACTACATTACGGTCGGTGCACACATGAACAAGATCATCCAGGAATTCGAAGGCGCCCAGATGGCGCGCCAACTGCCGGACTTCGGCCCGGGCGACACCGTCATCGTCAACGTCAAGGTCAAGGAAGGCAATCGCGAGCGCGTGCAGGCCTACGAGGGCGTCGTCATTGCCAAGCGCAACCGCGGCCTGAACTCGGCCTTCACCGTGCGCAAGATGTCGCACGGCACCGGCGTCGAGCGCGTGTTCCAGACTTTCTCGCCGGCGATCGACTCGGTCGAAGTCAAGCGCCGGGGCAAGGTCCGCGCCGCCAAGCTGTACTACCTGCGCGGCCTCGAAGGCCGTGCCGCCCGCATCCAGGAAGACCTGGGCGCGCGCAAGAGCAGTTGAGGCTGCTCGTAAAGCCACGCGAGCACCTGAGTCCGCTCGCAGCGCAGTGGGATCCGAAACGGCCGCGAAAGCGGCCGTTTCTGTTTCCAGCATGTTCGGCCGCAAGCGGCCGTTTCTGTTTCCAGCGTGTTCGGCCGCAAGCGGCCGTTTCTGTTTCCAGCGTGTTCGGCCGCGAAAGCGGCCGTTTCTGTTCCAGCATGTCCGGCCGCGAAAGCGGCCGTTGCCATATGCGGTGCCCGGGTTGCCCGCCATCGCCCGGCTCCCTGTAGGAGGGGCTTCAGCCCCGACCGCGCACCCGTCGGCTGAGCCGCCAAGGCCAAGCCTCCCGGTCGGGGCTGAAGCCCTCCTACAGGGGCGTCGGACGCTGCGCCGCGGGGCGGTCCGCCTTGAAATCTTTCACGCCGCCCTCATCTGCTCCGCACCCGAATCCCAACCGAGGTGCCCAGAGATGAGCACGGCCACCGCCGAATCCTTCAAGTTCGAAGCCGAGGTGCAGCAGGTTCTGCATCTGGTGATCCATTCGTTGTATTCGAATCGCGACATCTTCCTCCGCGAACTGATCTCGAATGCATCGGACGCCTGCGACAAGCTGCGTTTCGAGGCGCTGCAGGACGCGGCACTGTACGGCGACCACAGCGAGCTCGCGATCGATCTCGGCTGGGACAAGGAATCCCGTACGCTGTTCATCCGCGACAGCGGCATCGGCATGAGCCGGCAGGAACTGATTGACAACCTCGGCACGATCGCCCGCTCGGGCACGCGCAAGTTCCTCGAGCACCTGTCCGAAGGGCAGAAGGCAGATGCCAACCTGATCGGCCAGTTCGGCGTCGGCTTCTATTCCGCCTTCATCGCCGCCGATCGCGTCACGGTCGAGACCCGCCGGGCCGGCGAAGACGGCGGCTGGCGCTGGGCTTCCGATGGTAGCGGGCATTACACGCTCGAGGCGGTCGCCGACCTGCCGCGCGGCACGACTGTCACGCTGCATCTGAAGGACGACGCGGCCGAGTATCTCGAACCGTGGAAGCTGCGCTCACTGGTACAGCAGTGGTCCGACCACATCGCGTTCCCGATCCGGATGCCGAAGATCGAGGACGGCAAGCCGACCGACGAGCGCGAAACCGTCAACCAGGCGTCGGCGCTGTGGACGCGGCCGAAGTCGGAACTGACCGACGACGACTACCAGGCGTTCTACAAGCACGTCAGCCACGACTTCAACGATGCGCTGGCGTGGACGCACAACCGCGTCGAGGGCAACCAGAATTTCACGTCGCTGCTGTACGTGCCGAAGCAGGCGCCGTTCGACTTCCAGTTCAATCGTGACGAACGCAAGGGCCTCCGGCTGTACGTCCGCCGCGTGTTCATCATGGACGCCGCCGAGCAGATGCTCCCGGCCTACCTGCGTTTCGTCCGCGGCGTGATCGATTCCGACGACCTGCCGCTGAACGTCAGCCGCGAGCTGCTGCAGGGCAACCGGCAGACCGACAAGCTGAAGTCGGCACTGACCCGGCGCGTGCTCGACCTGCTGGACAAGCTCGCGTCCGACGAGGACAAGGGCAAGTACGAGGCTTTCTGGCGCGAGTTCGGCGCGCTGATCAAGGAAGGCGTCGCCGAGGACCACGGCAACCGCGAGCGGCTCGCGAAGCTGCTGCGCTTCCCGTCGACCCGCAGTGCCAGCAAGGACGAACTGGTCTCGCTCGACGAGTACATCGCGCGGATGAAGCCGGGTCAGGAAGCAATCTATTTCCTCACCGCTGAAGGCTGGAATGCGGCGCGGCACAGCCCGCAGCTCGAGGCGCTGAAGGCGCGCGATGTCGAAGTGCTGCTGATGCACGAGCGGATCGACGAGTGGATGGCCGGCTATCTGTTCGAATACGCCGGCAAGTCGCTGAAGAACGTTGCCAAGGGCGAGCTCGAGCTCGACAAGCTCGGCGAACCGGCCGACAAGGCGGAACGCGAGGAGGCGAAGAAGAACGCCGGCAGCGTCATCGACAAGCTGAAACAACAGCTCGGCGAGCGGGTCAACGACGTCCGCGTGTCCGACCGCCTGACCGAGTCACCGTCATGCCTGGTGCTCGACGAGCACGACATGGCGCTGCACATGCAGAAGCTGATGAAGGCCGCCGGTCACGACGTGCCGGGCGGCAAGCCGGTGCTCGAGATCAATCCGGCGCATCCGCTGCTCAAGCGACTCGATGGAGAAGCCGACGGCGCGCGCTCCGCCGACCTGGCGCTGCTGCTGTTCGAGCAGGCCCAGCTCGCCGAGGGCGGGGCACTGGAGGATCCGGCCGGATTCATCCAGCGCGTCAATCGCGTGATCGTCGGGCAGTAGGCAACGCCTCGGCCGGGCCGTTCGCGGCCCGGCTCGCTGCCCCGGCCGGGCTGCGTCGCTACCGGAAGCCGTTACTAGTGGGCTGTAACGGACAAATCGAAAGTAGCTCGCTCGGTCTGGCCGCGTTGTACTTGCTCCTCACTCGACCGATAGCTTCGGCTATCGGCCTCGCTCCGGAGCGGCGTCCACCACGCCCATCCCGTCGCGATCCCACTTCCGTTTCATCCGTTACAGCCCACTAGAACAGCTCGATGTCGCCCGGTTCGGTCGACAGTGCGCCGCTGCTGCCGGCGTTGCGCTCTTCCTCGGTGGTGAAACGCCGGGTCCGCGCGTTGCGCCACGCCTCGACATCGAACGATTGCGCGCCGACTTCGTTCAGCGCATTGCTGAGGCTTTCGAAATCGGCCAGCAGGTGCGACAGGATCTGGTCGGTGCGGTCCTGGAACTGCAGCTTGACGATCAGTTGCTCGACGGCGCTGCGGCTCGACTCGACGAAGTGCCGGACCCGCCCGGCGGCGGCTTCGATCTCGGCGGTGTCGGCGTGCAGCAGCGTGTCGATCATGTCGAGCCCGGCGACCAGTTGCTGCAGTGCTTCGCCGCCACTGCGCTGCACCGCGAGCGATGCATCGAGCAACTGCTGCATCCGCGGCAGCATCGCCTGCGGCCCGTCGAGCAGCGTCTCCAGCATCTGATCCAGTCCGTCGACCGAAGCGCCCTGGCTGCGCAGTGCGGCAGCCTGATCGGCCAGCGACTGCATCTGACTGCGCAGTGCGTCGGTGCCGCCGGTCGCGTCGGCCAGCGGCTGCATCGCGGCATTGAGCTGGGCGGCGCGGTCACGCAGCGACGCCCCGGCCTCGCGGGCGCTGCCGGTCGCTTCGACCCGTGCTTCCGACGTCTTGCTGGCCAGCGCGGACAGGTTGAACACCGCCGGCAGCAGGCCTTCGACGTTCTCGCGGATCAACGCCGCCAGCGACACGATCAACTGGCTCCATTCCTGCAGGATCAGGTTCAGTTGCTCCGGCAACTGCTCCTTGACCGGCGACGTGTCGCGGCCGGAATCCATGGTCATCGCTCCGCTCCCCCTTGCTTACTGGACGGCGACCGTCATTGCCATTGCAGACTAACGCAGACCGCAGGCCGGTTGAACACCCGGTGCCGGAATGGCGCCGAACGGCGCTTGCCGGCGCGTCGACGACGTTGCATCGTGCGCGCATGGACGAGAATGCAGAATCGGTCCGGCTCGATGTCTGGCTGTGGGCCGCGCGTTTCTTCAAGACCCGCGCGCTGGCCAAGCAGGCGGTCGAAGGCGGCAAGATCGCGGCGGGCGGCAGCACCGTGCACAAGCCGGCGCGGCCGGTCCGGCACGGCGACCGGCTGTCGGTGCGCCGCGGCGAAGAGCGGTTCGACATCGAAGTACTCGCCGTCGCCGGGCAGCGCGGTCCGGCCGCGGTCGCGCAGCAGTTGTATCGCGAGGACGAGGCGTCGATCGCGCGGCGCCAGGCCGAACGCGAGCAGCGCCGGCTCGAAGGCGCCGGGCAGGATCATCCGGCCCGGCGGCCGGACAAGAAATCGCGTCGGCAATTGCGCGACCTGAGCGGCAAGGCCGGCGGCGGCGACGGACTGCCACCGTGGTGGCCGCGATAGCCGGCTCGACCGCACGGCGGCGCCCGTCGCGGATCAGGCCCCGGCTTGCGCCATGCGGATGAACTCGCCCACCTTCGGATAGATCACGTCGCGCCAGCGGCGACCGCTGAAGATGCCGTAATGACCGGCCCCTTCGGCGGTGATGTGCTGCCTGCGCGCCTCGGGCACGCTGCTGCACAGCGCATGTGCGGCGCGCGTCTGGCCGACGCCGGAGATGTCGTCGAGCTCGCCTTCGATGGTCAGCAGCGCACAGTCGCGGATCGCCTCGGGACGGACGCGTTCGCCGGCGACGTCCCAGGTGCCACGCGGCAACCGGTGCTGCTGGAACACGACCTCGATCGTGTCGAGGTAGTACTCGGCGGCCATGTCGAGCACGGCGTTGTACTCGTCGTAGAAGCGCCGGTGCGACTCGGCATCGTCGAGGTCGCCGCGAACCAGGTGCTGGTGGAAATCCCAGTGCGACTGCACGTGGCGGCCCGGGTTCATCGCGATGAATCCGGCGTGCTGCAGGAAGCCCGGATAGACCTTGCGGCCGGCGCCGGGGTAGTTCGGCGGCACCTCGTAGATCAGATTGTGCTCGAACCACGATTTCGGCCGGGTCGTCGCCAGGTCGTTGACGGCGGTCGGGCTCTGCCGCGGATCGATCGGGCCGCCCATCAGCGTCAGGCTGCGCGGCACCGGTTCGCCGCGAGCGGCCATCAGCGATACCGCTGCCAGCACCGGCACGGTCGGCTGGCAGACCGACACGATGTGCAGGTCCTCGGCGCCGATCCGGCGGATGAAGTCCTCGATGTAGGCGACGTAGTCGTCGAGATGGAATGCGCCATCGGCCAGCGGCACCATCCGCGCGTCGACCCAGTCGGTGATCCAGACCTTGTGGTCGGCCAGCAGCGTGCGCACGGTGTCGCGCAGCAGCGTCGAGTGATGGCCTGACAGCGGCGCGACCACCAGCACCTTCGGGTCGTCCTTGAGGTCGCCGATGACCCGCGCGTCGTCGCTGTAGCGCTTGAAGCGCAGCAGCCGGCAGAACGGCTTGCGGTCGACCTCGAGTTCGACCACCGGCAGCCGGTGGCCATGCGCCTGCACTTCGCGAAGCGCGAACTCGGGTTTCTCGTAGTCCTTGCCGACCCGGTAGAACAGTTCGTAGCCGGCGGCGATGCGTTGCGCTCCCGGCAAGGTCGACAGCCAGCTTCCCGGCGCCGAGTAGATCTTCGCCGCCGCTTCCGCGGCCTGCACCCAAGGGCTCCACCAGGCGCGGGACAATTCATGCATCCGATACAGCACGATACGATCCTCTTCTGCTGCGCCGCATCATCGCAGATTCGGATGACGATTCGTGCCGTCGGCAGCCCAGTTCCGATCATCCGCGCGTTAAGCTTGGCGCACAGCGAGGCGAGGCGAGGGGAGCAGGGTGAGCACCGTCCACGATTTTTCCGCGATCGACATCGATGGCCACGAGCAATCCATTGCCGACTACCGCGGCAAGGTGTTGCTGATCGTCAATACTGCGAGCAAGTGCGGTTTCACGCTGCAATACACCGGGCTCGAGGCGCTGCATCGCAAGTACCAGGCGCGCGGCTTCGACGTGCTCGGCTTTCCGTGCGACCAGTTCGGCCATCAGGAACCGGGCGACGAGAACGAGATCAGGAATTTCTGTTCGCTCAACTACGAAGTCAGCTTTCCGCTGTTCGCCAAGATCGAGGTCAACGGCGCCGGCGCGCATCCGCTCTACAAGCATCTGAAGAAGGCGGCGCCCGGCCTGCTCGGCACCGAGGCGATCAAGTGGAACTTCACCAAGTTCCTGGTCGACCGCGAGGGCCGGGTCGTGCGCCGCTACGCACCGACCGACACGCCGGAGAGCATCGAGAAGGATCTGGCGGCGCTGCTGTAGCTCGCTGCCGGCACCGCAGGGCGCGCGCGCCGTGGTCCGGTTTGCGGCGAGCAGGTCCGGCCGCGGATCAGTCGCCCTTGATGATGTTCGGGCCCTTGCCGGCAGTCTTTTCGTAGACGCCCTTGCCGATCTTGCGGTACTGCGTGAAGCCGGCGTCGCCGATCTTCTTTTCCTTCAGCAGGTGCGCACCGCCGATTGCCAGTGATGGCGCCGAGATGACCCGTTCGACTGCGGCGCCGCATTGCGGGCAGTGTTCGACATCCGGGTCGCTGAGTTTCTGCAGGCGTTCGAAGCCGGTCCGGCACATGTCGCAGCCGTCGGCAGTGGAGCAGCGGTATTCGTAGATCGGCATGGCTCAGGTCGTCGCGCTGACCGTATCCGCAATGGGGGCGGCGCACGGAAGCGTCAAGTCGCGCCACCGGTTGACGATCAGACAGAACAGCTCGGCGGTGCGCTCGGTGTCGTAGACGGCCGAATGCGCTTCGTTGCCGTTCCAGTCGAGCCCGGCTGCCTGTACGGCCCGGCTCAGCACGGTCTGGCCGAGAGCGAGCGCGGCCAGCGACACCGTGTCGAGCGTGCTGAACGGATGGAACGGATTGCGCTTGTGCTGGGTCCGGCGCACCGCGGCATTCAGGAAGCCGAGGTCGAACGCGGCATTGTGGCCGACCAGCACGGCGCGCTGGCATTGGTGGCGACGCAGCGCCTGCCGCACCGGCTGGAACACGTGGTTCAGCGCGTCGCGTTCGGCGAGCGCGCCGCGAAACGGATGGTCGATGTCGATCCCGGTGACCTCCAGCGAGCGCGGATCGATCTGCGATCCCGGATACGGTTCGACGTGCGTCGACACGACCGGCCCCGGATAGATCCGGCCATCCTCGCTCATTTCGATCGGCGACACGGCGATCTCGAGCAATGCGTGGCGCTCGCAGTCGAAACCGCCGGTCTCGACATCGACGACCACCGGCAGGAAACCGCGGAAACGCTGCGCCATTCGCGTCGGCGGGGCAGGAAAGCTCATCGCGGCAGGATAGCAGAGGGGCCGCGGCGCGCCGGCGCCGACTGACCGCCCCGCCAGCACGCGGCGGGCGGTCAGGAAGACCGCCTGCTGGCCGCCGCCAGCGCGGGGCGACACAGCGGAGCAGGCGGGCAAGCGTTTGAATCGCCGTGAGCGAGTACGGACACGTGCCGGGCTCGCGATGTGGAAACGCCCTCGACGGGCATTTCTCAACAAGTCGTCAGTGACGCAGCCAGCGGCTGCCGACGATCAGCAAGCCGCCGAGTGCGGCCATGGCCAGACCCGGCACCGGCAGCAGCATCGCGATCGGCAGGCCGAGCGCGATCAGCGCCACGCCCCAGCCGAGCAGGTCGGCGTACGGATGCAACTCGGCACGGCCGCTGGCGCGGGCGATCAGCGCGTCGAGGCTGAGCCGACCCGGGCCGCGCAGCACCAGCGGCAGCAGCATCACGACGAACAGCAGCGGCAGCTTGAAGTTGCCGTGGCCGCGATCGGTGATCGCATAGCCCTGCGCCAGCTCGGCAAACAGCGTCCAGTCGCTCGGCCAGTGCACTGCCGCGGTTGCGACGATGGTCAGTACGAGCAGCGCGAAGGCGGCGAGACGCGTGCCGAGTCCGAGCAGCAGCAGGATCGCCGCGACCATTTCGGTCCAGGTGGCCAGCGCCCAGCTCAGCGACGGCGGCATCAGGTCGAACGGAAACGGAAATCGGTCCTGGATGCTCATGAACCAGTTGTCGCCGCCCAATTTTCCCCGGCCCGCCTCCCAGAACTCCCAGGCCAGGATCAGCCGCAGGCCGAGCGGCGCCAGCCACTGGCCGATGCCTTCCAGCCGTTCGGTCACGCTGTCGAGGAAATCGAAGATCTTGTGCATGTTCGATCGGTTCCGGTCGGATCAGAAGGGCGTGAAAACACTGTCGCGGCAATGGCAGGGCGTGAAAACAATGCTGTCGCGGCAATGGCTCGATTTATCTGCGGCCAGCGGCAAAGCTCGCGTCTCAGCCGCTGGGCACGGCGCGGACCGTGCCGAGGATCGCCTGTCGCTCGCGCAACTGCGCGAGCAGGTGCGCGCCGCCGGCAATGAACGCGTCGGCGGCCGCGCCGGCCTCGCTCGCCAGCGCCGACAGCACGGCCCGACCGGATGCTCGGCCCGGATTGTTCGCCAACGCCTGCAACAGGCGGAAGCCGAGCAGGTCGATCGACTTGAACGTGATGCTGTCGTCGCGTCCGCGAACGATCAGCAGGAAGCTCGGCTGCGCGGGCGGATCGACCGGCTGGTGGTCGGCACGGATCCGGTGCACCGGGTAGCGGTAGGCCAGTGGCCAGGCCAACGGAGACACCAGCGGAACGCCGTCGAGCAGGTCGCCGTCGGCGATGCAGTCGATCGCGGCGAGATCGGTTTCGTCGTTGGCGAGCGCCAGCTCGATCCACTCGTAGTGCGCCAGCTCGACCAGGAACGGAGGATCGCCGCGGTCCTGCTCGGCGCGCGCCTCGAGATAGCGCACGAACTCGCGACCGATTTCGGGAAACAGCGGCGTGTGGCTTGCGTGCTCGCGATAGAAGTCGCGCACCAGTGCGCGCCAGACCGCATCGCCGCGCAGGCTGCGCAGCACCGGAAAGGTGCCGGCGAGCAGGCCTTCCAGCGAATTGAAGAACAGCTCGCGATAGACCTGCAGCCGCCGCTCCTCGATGCCGGCCGGCGCCGGATGCGCGGCAGGATCGCGCAGGTGCGCGGCGAACTCGCATTGTTGCGCGGCGAGCCGCGCCGGTGCCTCAAGCGGCCGCATCGCGGCGCTCGCTGGCCGATGCCTGCTGCTGGCAGGCGCGGATGCGGGCGACCTCGGCCAGCAGCTCCGGCAGCGGCGGCAGGTTGAAGTCGCGTTCGAGCAGGGTCGGCTTGACGCCGACGTGACGGTAGGCTGCCGCGAGCAGCTCCCAGACCGGTTCGATGACATCCGAGCCATGGGTGTCGACGATCAGATCCTCGGCTTCGCGGTAGTGCCCGGCCATGTGCAGGTAGGCGACGCGCTGCGCCGGCAGCCGGCGCAGGAACCGGTGCGCGTCGTAGCGGTGGTTGATGCTGTTGACGTAGATGTTGTTGACATCGAGCAGCAGGTCGCAGTCGGCCTCGTCCAGCACTGCATTGATGAAATCGATTTCGTCGAGTTCACGGTGCGGCGCGGCGTAGTAGGAGACGTTCTCGATCGCGATCCGGCGGCCGAGGATGTCCTGCACGCGGCGGATCCGCGCGGCCACGTGGGTGACGGCTTCCGACGTGAACGGGATCGGCATCAGGTCGTACAGATGGCCGCCGTCGGTGCAGTAGCTCAGGTGTTCGCTGTAGATCGGCACGCGGTGCTGGTCGAGGAAGCGGCGCAGCCGGTGCAGGAATGGCTCGTCGAGCGCGTCCGGGCCGCCGAGCGACAGCGACAATCCGTGACAGACCAGCGGATGACGTTCGACCAGCGCGGCGAACTGCCGGCCGGCACGGCCGCCGACACCGATCCAGTTCTCCGGCGCCACCTCGAGAAAATCGAAGCTGCCGGCGGCCGCGTCCTGCAGCGGACCCAACAGGGCCCGCCGCAGTCCGAGCCCGGCACTGGCAGCGCCAAGCACGGGCTGGCTCATCGTCCGATCAGACGCTGCCGCCGCACTTGCCTTCGCCGCACTTGCCCTCGGCGTCCTTCTTCTCGCCGCACTTGCCTTCGGCCGCCTTGGCGTCGGCGCCGCACTTGCCCTCACCGCACTTGCCTTCGGCGTCCTTCTTGTCACCGCCGCACTTGCCTTCGCCGCACTTGCCTTCGGCGTCCTTCTTGTCGCCGCCGCACTTGCCTTCGCCACACTTGCCCTCGGCGCCCTTCTCGCCGACCTGCTGGTAGCCGGCGTCGAGATCGGTCAGCGAGAAGCTGCCCGCATCGGCCTGCGCCGACAGCGCCAGCGAACCGACGAATGCGGCGCCGATCGCCAGCGACAGGGACTGAATGCGCTTGTTGTTCATGTTGCTGCTCTCCCAGTGGATTGATGCGCAGGCGGATGCCCGCAGCCAGACCCGTCGCGGTGACGGGAAACGGTGTTGCCGCGGTGGCGGCAGGAAATTGTGTGGATCCGGGCTCACGGGTCCAGATACTCGCGGACCAGTTGCCGGGCGCGGTGCAATCGCGCCTTGACCGCCGGCCGGCTCGACGCCAGTCGTTCGGCGATCTCGTCGATCGTCAGCTCTTCGTAGTCGCGCAGCAGCACGACCTCGCGGTAGTGCGCCGGCAGCGATTCGAGCGCGGCGAGCAGGTCGTGGCGCAGTTCGTCGGCCGGCAGCACGACCAGTCGTTCGAGCGGGCGCTCGGGCGCGTAGTCGAACAGGTAACGGCGCACCGCCCGCTTCATCCGGTCGCATTCACGCTTGACGATCCGGAACAGCCAGCCATTGAACGCGGCCAGCGCGCGCAGCCGGCGCAGGTGGCGGCTGGCGATCAGCAGCGTTTCCTGCACCGCGTCCTCGACGTCGTGCACCGCGCAATGCCGTTCCGCGTAGCGGACGACACGGGCGCGTTCGCCGGCCAGCAGTCGGCCCAGCGCCTGCGCGTCGCCGCGGCAGGCGGCCTCGATGTCGTCGTGCCTTGCCAGTCCCTGCATCGTCCCCTCCCCGGCAGCCGAGCATAGCGCCAGTGTGTGGATTTGTCGGCAGCAGTGCCGACCGGTCAGATGAGGGCCGGTCGGCGCCAGGCGATCCGCCGCAGGAACGGTTTGGTTCAGCCGCGGTTTATCATTCGCCGGCGCCCGGTGTCTTGTGCCGGTACCGGCACAGATCACGGATCACGCAGTGCGGGCAGTCGGGACGGCGTGCCTTGCAAACGTAGCGGCCGTGCAGGATCAGCCAGTGGTGGGCGTCGCGGCGAAATTCCTCCGGCACCCGTTTCAGCAGCGCCTGTTCGACCGCCAGCGGGGTCTTGCCGGGGGCCAGACCGGTCCGGTTGGCGACCCGGAAGATATGCGTGTCGACCGCGATGGTCGGCTCGCCGAACGCGGTGTTGAGCACGACGTTGGCGGTCTTGCGGCCGACCCCGGGCAGTTGCTCGAGCGCGGCGCGCGAACGCGGCACCTCGCCACCATGCCGTTCGAGCAGGATCCGGCAGGTGGCGATGACGTTGCTGGCCTTGGTGTTGAACAGTCCGATCGTCGCGATGTAGCGCTTCAGCCCTTCCTCGCCGAGCGCGAGCAGTGCGGTCGGTGTATTGGCGACCGGAAACAGCTTGCGGGTCGCCTTGTTGACGCCGACATCGGTCGCCTGCGCCGACAGCATCACCGCGATCAGCAGTTCGAACGGCGTCGTGTATTCGAGCTCGGTGGTCGGTTGCGGGTTCAGCTCGCGCAGGCGCCGGAACAGTTCGAAACGGTCGGCCGGCTTCATGCGGCCTCGCTGCGTGCGCCGGCCAGCGGCGCCGGCCGCGTGGCGAGCCACCACTGCCGCGCGGCGATCAGGCCGGCCAGCACGAAGAACGCACCCGGCGGCAGGATCGCGAGCAGCAGGCCGCGATAGCCCTCGAGCGCGAGTTCGATCGCCGGCAGGTGCAGCAGGGCGCCGGCGCCGGCAAACAGCGTGCCCTGGCCGATCGCCTCGCGGATCACGCCGAGCGCGAGCAGTACCAGCAGGAAGCCGGTGCCGACCGCGAAGCCGTCCAGCGCCGCGCGGGCCGGGTCATGCCGCGAAGCGAACGCTTCGGCGCGGCCCATGATCGCGCAGTTGGTCACGATCAACGGCACGAACAGGCCGAGCACCGCGTGCAGCGCCGGCAGGAACGCATGCATCGCCAGCTCGATGCTGGTGACGACCGCAGCGATGATCATCACGAAGGCCGGAATCCGGATCTCGCGTCGGGTCAGCCTGCGGATCGATGCGATCACGGCATTGGTGCAGGTCAGCGCCAGCACCGTTGCGACGCCGAGGCCGAGCGCATTGACCGCGGTGTTGCTGACCGCCAGCAACGGGCACAGGCCGAGCAGTTGCACCAGGCCGGCATTGCCGGACCACAGGCCGTATTCGACGATGCTGGCGGGGGACGGGGCGGTTGTGCTGCTCATCGGCGTGGTGGGTCGTGTCAGGGGGCGCTGCCGCGCTCGCGCTCCGCAGCAGCGTCCAGTCGATCGTGATGCTGCAACGTGTCGCCTGCCGGTGCCGCGTACAACTCGGTGCCGTGCCGGCGAACATACTGCAGCACGTGCCGGACCGCGTGGACCACCGCGCGCGGCGTCACGGTGGCGCCGGCGAACTGGTCGAACTCGCCGCCGTGCTTGCGGACGGTCCAGCGTGGCAATGGCGGGTCGCCGAGCGTGCGGCCGACGAAGCGGCCGATCCAGTCGCCGCGAGTCGCTTCGATCTTGTCGCCGAGCCCCGGCGTTTCGCGATGCTCGACGACCCGCACGCCGCTGATCCGGCCACCGGCATCGACGCCGACCAGCAGCCGGATCGGGCCGCCGTAGCCGTCCGGCGCGACCGCTTCGATCGCGAGGCCGGACGGTTGCTGTTGCCAGCGTGCGCGGCGCACCGACAATGGCGTGTCGCTGCCGAGCCAGGCCGGCGCGCGCACCATGATGGCGTCGTCGAGCGGGTCGTTGTCGTAGCTTCCGGGCGGCAGCACGATCGCCAGTGCCGCCAGTTCGGCCTGGCGCTGCGCGGTCGCGATCCGTTCGCGGGTCAGGCGCTCGGTGCCGGTCAGCAGCAGTGCCGCGAGCAGCGCTGCGGAGGCGAGCAGGGCGCCGGAGGCGAGCGTCGCCCGCAAGGCCGGCGTCATTGCGGGTGCCGCTCGCCGAAGATCCGCGGCCGCAGATGCAGATCGAGCCACGGCGCGACGCCGTTCATCAGCAGCACGGCGAATGCGACGCCGTCCGGATAACTGCCCCAGCGGCGGATAGCCAGCGTCAGCAGCGCGACGCCGGCGCCGAACACGAGGCGGCCGCGCGCGGTCGTGCAGCCACTGACCGGATCGGTCGCGATGAAGAATGCCGCGCAGACCAGCGCGCCGGTCGCCAGATGCTGCAGCGGCGACGGATGCAGGTCGGGATCGAACAGATGCCACGGCAAGGTCAGCAGCACGACGGTGCCGATCAGCGCGACCGGCACCTGCCACGGGATGATCCGCAGCCACAGCAGCAAGACGCCGCCCGCCGCGTACAGCAGCGCCAGCCACGCGAAGGCCCGGCCACCGGCGCCGGTCAGCCCGGACTGCTCACGGATCTCCGCCAGGCTCAGCCCGGAGCCGGCCAGTTGCCGGGCGGTGTCGAGCGGGGTCGGTTGCGCCAGCGTGTCCCAGCCGACCGCGGGCGCACCGCCGAACACCGCCTGCCAGATGCTGGCCCAGTCGGCGGCCGCGGCGGCCGCGGCGGCCGGCGGCCACTGCGACAGCTCGAACGGAAACGACAGCAGCACGACGACGAAGCCGACCATCGCCGGGTTGAACAGGTTGTAGCCGAGGCCGCCGTACAGTTGCTTGGCCAGCACGATCGCGGCGAACATGCCGATCGCGGCAATCCACCACGGCGCCAGCGGCGGCAGGCACAGCGCGAACAGCAGCGCCGTCAGCGGCGCGCTGAGGTCGGTCAGGAACGGTCGCAGCGGTTGCCGCCGCAGCGCCAGCATCGCCGCCTCGAACAGCAGCGCG
This sequence comes from Lysobacteraceae bacterium, assembly GCA_041687455.1. Classification (GTDB taxonomy): domain Bacteria; phylum Pseudomonadota; class Gammaproteobacteria; order Xanthomonadales; family Xanthomonadaceae; genus JAWLBY01. Next base: position 21,209 of record JAWLBY010000016.1, read on the forward strand.
AACGCGACTGCCAGCGCGATCTGCAGCAGGATCCCCGGGCCAAACCAGGTGACGTGGCCGGCGATCGCCGGCAGCAGCGCGATCACTACCCACAGCATGACCTGGCGCACGCTGCGGGCGGCCGGCAGATGCGGTGCGGGCGCGGTCGGGAACTGCCTCATGGCACGGCCCGTCCACGCTCGCCGTGGCTGGTGCGAGCAGTTGCAGCCGCTCGCTGGTCGATCGACGGCGGCCGCTGCGGTCGCTGCCGGGGTGCCTCAGTCGCCATCGCTGCGGTCCTTGTTCGATTGCGCCCTGGCCAGCGCGGCCTGCACGGCATCGGACGAGGCCGCGCGGCGTGCCGCCATCTTCGCCGCGCGTTCGGCCGCTTCGCGTTCGAGTCGCGCGGATCGCGCTTCGAAGCGCCGCTTCGCCGAGGCCGCGGCGTTCGCTTCATGCTCGCGCCAGCGCAGTGCGCTCTTGCCGTAGCGGAAGTGCTCGACGAGCGGAATGTGGCTCGGGCAGACCAGGTCGCAGCAGCCGCATTCGATGCAGTCGAACAGCCCGTGTTCGTCGAGGCGCGACCACTGTTCGGCGCGTTCGAAGGCGAGCAGTTGCTGCGGCAGCAGTTGCGCCGGGCAGACCCGTGCGCATTCGCCGCAGCGGATGCAGGGCAGCTCCGGCGCCGGGTCGCGGATGTCGTCGGCACCCAGCACCAGCACGCAGTTGCTGCCCTTGACGATCGGATAGCCGTCGTCGGGCAGCGCAAGACCCATCAGCGGACCACCGATCAGCAGCCGGGCGGCGACATCGGTGTAGCCGCCGGCCTGCGCGACCAGATGCGCGATCGGCGTACCGATCGGCACCTCGAAGTTGCCCGGCGCGCGGACGCCACGACCGGCCACGGTGACGATCCGCGAGGTCAGCGGGTCGCCGCGATGCACGGCGGCCCAGACCGCCGCGGCGGTGCCGACGTTCTGCACCACGATGCCGAGGTCGCGCGGCAGTCCGTCGCGCGGCACTTCGAGTCCGGTCAGCACGCGGATCAGTTGCCGCTCGCCACCGGTCGGGTAGACCGTCGGCACCGGCACGATCTCGATGTCGTCGGCATCGCCCAGCGCGGCGCGCACCGAGGCCAGCGCCGCCGGCATCGTGTCCTCGATCGCCAGCACGATGCGTTCGGCACCGACCGCGCGGCCGAGCACGCGTCCGCCGTCCAGCACGTCGGCGGCGCGTTCCTGCAACAGACGGTCGTCGCAGGCGATGTATGGCTCGCATTCGGCGCCGTTCAGCACCAGCAGCCGTCGCGTCACCTCGAGCTTGGCTGCGGTCGGGAACGCCGCACCGCCGAGGCCGACGATGCCGGCCTGCTGGATCCGTTCGATCAGCGCCTCGCGGTCGGTGTGGCGCCAGTCGTCGATCGGCGGCGCATGGTCGGCATGCTGGGCGCCATCCGGCTGCAACACGACGCACAGGCCGGGCAGGCCGGACGGGTGCGGTAGCGGCCGCGGCTCGATCGCAACCACGACGCCGTCGGCTGACGCATGCACCGGCACTGCATGCGGGTCGCGCGCGATGCCGAGCGGCGCGCCGCGGCGCACCCGCTCGCCGCGCGCGACACAGGGCTCGGCCGGCTCGCCGATGTGTTGCAGCAGCGGAATGATGAGTTGCGGCGGCAACGGACACGGCTGCACCGGTTGCCGACCAAGCTCGGCCTTGTGCCCGGCCAGCCGCAGCCCGCCGTGGAAGCGATGCAGGGTCATGACCGGCGCGGCCGCCTCAGCGGCCGGTGAACTCCGGCTTGCGACGCTCGAGGAACGCGCGGGTGCCCTCGCGCATGTCCTCGGTCGCCGCGCACAGCGCGAAAACCTGTGTTTCGTAGTCGAGCCCGACCGCCAGCGATGACTCGCCGCCGACCAGGATCGCGTCGAGCACGCCGGCCAGCGCCTGCGGGGCTGCCGCGGCAAGCTGTTCGGCGAGCTGCATGGTTTCGGTTTCGAGCTGGTCGGTCGCGACCACTTCGTTGACGATGCCGAGCGCGTGCGCGCGCGCCGCATCGATCTGCTGCCCGGACAGGCACAGGCCGAGCGCGGCGCTGCGGCCGGCCAGTCGCAGCAGGCGCTGGGTTCCGCCGAAGCCCGGAATCAGGCCCAGGTTCACTTCCGGCTGGCCGAAGCGGGCCTTTTCACTGGCGATCCGCAGGTGACAGCACATGGCCAGTTCCATGCCGCCGCCGAGCGCGAAACCGCCGATCTCGGCGATCACCGGTTTGCCGAGCAGTTCGATCCGGCTCATCAGGCGCTGGCCGTAGCGCGAGAAGTCGCGCAGCTCGATCGCCGACATCGCGGTCAGCTCGGAAATGTCGGCGCCCGCCACGAACGCCTTGCCACCGGCGCCCGACAGCACCACCACGCGCACCGCCGGGTCGGTCGCGGCGGCGTCGAAGGCGGCGTGCAGGTCGGTCAGCGTCTGCCGGTTCAGCGCATTCAGCTTGTCCGGCCGGTTCAGCGTGATCCGGCGCACCGCGCCGCGGTCCTCGACCAGCAGGGTGGGGTAGTCCATGACGCCACTCCAACGAAACGGGGTCGCAATTCTAGGCGTTCGCGGGGCGGTCCGGGTCGGTCTGGATCAACATCCGACGGCGGCGCGGGAACTCCGGGCACCAAGCCGCGTCTGATGTCGCGCGCCGTCACCGGCGGCGGTCGTCCGGTGGCGGCCCTTCCGGCCGGCGAGTATGCTTCTGCGTCTTTATGCTCGGGCATGGTGCCCGTCCGGCTGCATTCCAGGAGAACCCGATGAAGTTGCGTTTGACCCTCGCACTGCTCGCCGCCCTCGGCGCCGGCACGGTGCTGGCCCAGGACACCGCGTCCGACAAGGGCAAGCTGAGCTACGCGATCGGCTACAACATCGGCAAGGATTTTGCCGACAAGAACATGGACGTCGACGTCAACACGGTGATCAAGGCGATCCAGGACGGCTACGGCAAGCGCCAGCCGGCAGTCGCCGAGGACCAGATGGCCGCTGCGCTGGAAGCGATGCAGGCCCGTCTGGTCGAGCAGGCCAAGAGCGAATTCGAGCGCGTCGCGGCCGACAACAAGGCCAAGAGCGACCAGTTCCTGGCCCAGAACAAGGGCAAGACCGGCATCGTCGCGCTGCCGTCCGGTGCCCAGTACCGGATCATTGAGGAAGGCAACGGCAGCCGGCCGTCGAGCAGCAGCGAGGTGCAACTGCACTACCGCGGCTCGCTGTATACCGGACAGGAATTCGCCAGCACCTACCAGGGCAACCGGCCGGTCACGATGAAGGTCGGCGACGTGCCGCTGCGCGGCCTGCAGGAAGTGCTGCCGCTGATGAAGCAGGGCTCGCGCTGGGAAGTGTTCCTGCCGGCCGACCTCGCCTACGGCTCCTCGCCGCGCTCGCCGATCGGCCCGAATCAGGCCGTCGTGCTCGACGTCAAGCTGATCGAGGTCAAGTGACCGCGCGCCTGCGCCGGCCGAGCTGCCGGCGCAGGCCGTACGACCGCAATGCTGTTCACTCCGAGACCGCCATCGAAATCCGTTCTGACACCTTGCATCGGGGTCTGCCGGTTGCGTGACGATGGCCTCTGCGCCGGCTGTTTCCGCACCGCCGACGAGATCGCCGGCTGGCGCGACTACGACGATGCGACCCGCCAGCGGTTGATCGACGACGTGCTGCCGGCGCGCGAAGCGCAACGGTGAACGGACCCCGGCGCCTCTGGGCCGACGCCGGACGGGCCTTGCATCCGTTGGCCGAGCCGCCCAGCGGCCCGGCCTGGAACCTCGACGAGATCCGTGACCTGTTCCCGCCCGAACAGCCGCGCACGCCGGCGGCGGTGCTGGTAGGGCTGGTGCCGCGGCCGCACGGTCCGCAGGTGTTGCTGACGCTGCGCACGCTGTCGCTGTCGCGGCATGCCGGCCAGATCGCCTTTCCGGGCGGGCGGATCGACCCCGGCGACGCCGGGCCGCTGGCCGCCGCGCTGCGCGAGACTGCCGAGGAGATCGCGGTGCCGTCCGAACGGATCGCGCCGCTCGGTTTCCTCGACCCGTACGACACCATCACCGGCTACCGGATCTGGCCGCTGGTGGCCGAGCTGGCACCGGATTACCACGCCATTCCCGAGCCGTCCGAGGTCGTCGAGGCCTTCGAGGTACCGCTCGAGTTCCTGTTCGCGCCGGCCAACTGCGAGCGTGTCAGCGGCGAACTCCACGGCCGCGTGCGACACTACTGGCGATTCCGTTACGGTCGGCACCTGATCTGGGGCGCGACCGCGGCGATGCTGCTCAATCTGCGCGCCCGCCTGACCGGCCAGCCACCTTTCGATCAACGATGATGCAAGCGACCACGCTAGTTTCTGCCGACGTAGTTGCCGCCGCGCTCGGGCGTCCCGGGGTCGTCGCGGTCGATTGCCGCTTCAGCCTGGCCGACGCGCGTGCCGGCGAGGAAGCCTATCTGGCCGGACACCTGCCTGGTGCCGTCTACGCCCATCTCGACCGTGAGCTGGCCGACCGTACCCGGCCCGAACGCGGCCGGCACCCGCTGCCCGACGCGGCCGATTTCTGCGCCCGGCTCGGACGCTGGGGCATCTCTGCCGATACCCAGGTGATCGCCTACGACGGTGCCGACGGCGCCTACGCCGCTCGGCTGTGGTGGATGCTGCGCCTGCTCGGACACCGGAAGGTGGCCGTGCTCGATGGCGGCTACACCGGCTGGGTGGCCGCCGGGCAGCCGGTCGACCAGCGCATCCCGCGGCCGCGGCCGGCGTTGTACAGCGCCCGCTGGGATGTCCGGCAGATCGCGTCGATGGCAGTGGTCGCGGCGCGCATGGCACTGGCTGCGAGCCCGCTGATCGACGCCCGCGCGCCGGAGCGGTTCCGCGGCGAGATCGAGCCGATCGACAGCGTGGCCGGACACATCCCCGGCGCGATCAACCGTCATTACGTCTGCAACCTGGACGGCAGCGGTCATTTCAAGCCGTCGGTGCAACTGAAGCAGGAATTCACCGAGCTGCTGGCCGGCGCCGATCCGTCCGAGGCGATCCACATGTGCGGCTCCGGTGTCACCGCTTGCCACAACCTGCTGGCGATGGAGCATGCCGGACTGGTCGGCTCGCGGGTCTATCCGGGCTCGTGGAGCGAATGGATCGGCGACTCCAGCCGGTCGCGCCCGGTCGCCCGCGGCGTCGCCTGACCCTGCCAGCGCTGACCGCTGACCGCTGACCGCCGCAGCGGCGAGATCGCCGGCTCGGCCGGGTTGCGAGCCTGTTCAGCCGGCCCGGCCGAGCATGAAGCCGGTGCAGGAGTCCGTCGCGGTTGTCTGCCGACAGACGGCGCGGCGTCGCGCTGCGGGCAGGCAGGGCCGATGGCGATATCACACACATTGCTGCGGGACGCCCAGGCGTCCGTCGCCGTCACACCCGGCGACGCCGGGGCCGATGTCGTGCTCGGGAACGCCGTCGGGCGGTCCGGATTCGGCCGCAGTGGCGCGCTGTTCCTGCGGTGGGCGGAGACGCGCTGATGCGCTCGCGGGCATTGCCCGGCCGATCGCCGCGAGAACGTTTGCCGCCGCCCGGCATCGGCACGACGGCGGGGCGGAACGGCGAACGGTCGCGCACGGTCCTGGTCGTCGACGATCGCGCGCCGGGCCGTGAATTCCTCGCCAGCTTGCTCGGTTACGCCGGTTACCGGGTGCTTGAGGCCCGGGATGGCGTGCAGGCACTGGAGACGGTCCGGCGCGAGCGCCCGGATCTGGTCGTCACCGACGTTCCGCTGCCGAACATGGACGGCATCGAACTGACCCGCCGGCTGCACGCCGACCCGGTCACTGCCTCGCTGCCTGTCGTGCTCTGCACCGCCGTCGACCAGCTTGACGAAGCGCGCGCGCTGGCCGGCCCGGTCGGCGCTGCCGCGGTGCTGGGCAAGCCGGCCGAGCCGCAACGGATCCTCGACACGGTGCGTGCCCTGCTCGCGCCGTCAGCCGTGCGGAACGGCGGAGACCCGTTGCCGCTGCCGGCCGCCGCCGAGCTGCTGGCGCTGCAGAAGCGGCTGCAGGATTCCCTGGGCGAAGGCATGCAGGCGCTGGCCGGCGAGCCGGCACGGCCGGGCGGACGGCTGCGGCAGGCGCTGGACGGCCTGCAGACGCTGAGCACGCGGCTGGCCGCCGTGCTCGAGCTCGGCCTCGATCTGGCGCATGAGCGCGATCCCGATCGGTTGCTGCAGGCGGTCTGCAGTACCGCGCGCAACGTCGTCGTCGCCAGCTACGCTGGCCTTTGCATCGACACTGCCGGCCCGCGTCCGTGGCGGTTCGTCGCCCGTGGCATGACTGCCGATCAGTTGGCCGCGGTGCGTGCCGCACTGCAGCCGACCGCCGGCCTGCTCGGGCAGGTCGCCGCCGATGGCCATGCGCAGCGCCTGCGGACGGTTCCGTCGCTCGATGCGCTTGGCCTGCCGCCCTCGCATCCGCCGGTCCGCGAGATGCTGGCAGTGCCGGTCGAAAGCGGCGGTGCCATCCGCGGCTGGCTGTATCTCGCCGACAAGCTCGGCGCTGCCGGGTTCAGCGACGAAGACGAGCAGTTCGCTGCAACACTGGCGGCACAGGCCTCGGCAGCGTACGAGAACCTGGTCCTGTACGACCAGGTGGAGAAGCACGCCGAACAGCTCGAAGCCGAAATTGCCGAACGCAAGCTGGCGGTCAGTCGACTGGCCGAGAGCGAGCGCCGGTTCCGTCAGCTCGCCGAAACGATCAACGAAGTGTTCTTCCTGGTCGCGCCGGGCAGGAACCGGCTGCTGTACCTGAGCCCGGCCTACCAGCGGATCTGGGGCCGCAGCGGCGCGATGCTGTACGAATCGCTCGATCGCTGGATGGATGACATCGATCCTCGCGACCGCGCACGGGTCGAGCGCGAAGTGCTGCTGGCGATACCGCCGGGCCAGTTCGACAGCGAGTTCCGGATCCGGCGCCCGGATGGCGCCGAGCGCTGGGTGCGCGTGCGCGGATTCCCGATCCATGGACCGAAAGGCGAGCTGCAGCGAATCGCCGGTGTCGCCGAGGACGTCACCGAGCGCCGTGAACACGAACAGCGGATCGCCCGGCTGACGCGAATCTACGCCGTGCTGTCGGACATCAATTCGGCGATCGTGCGGATCCGAGATCGCGACGAACTGATGCAGGAAGCCTGTCGCATCGCGGTCGACGAAGGCCGGTTCGAAATCGCCTGGATCGGCATCGTCGGGCCACGCCATCCACAGGTTGCAGCCGGCGCGCGCCGCACGCCGCAGGGTGCCGAACGGCATCTGCCGTCGTGGCCGACGTCGCCCCGGCATGCCGCCAATCGCGTACTGCACGAAGCGCGGTCGGTCATCATCAACGACCTCGCCGGCGAAGCCCAGCTCGGCACGGGACACGAGCCGCTGCAATGCAGTTCGATGGCAGCGTTTCCGATCAGGGTCGATGGCGAGCTGCGTGGCGTACTGACGCTGTGCGCCGCCGAGGCCGGCTACTTCGACGAGCAGGAGTTGCGCCTGCTGCGCGAGCTGGCCGGTGACATCGGTTTCGGTCTGCAGTACATCGGCAAGGAGGAGGGGCTGCGCTATCTGGCCTTCTACGATCCGCTGACCGGGCTCGCCAACGGCACGCTGTTCCTCGACCGGCTGCGGCAGTTCGTTGCCAACGCCAGGCTGAGCCGCGAGCGGGTCGCGGTGGTCGTGCTCGACCTCGAGCGGTTCACGCAGATCAACGACAGCCTCGGCCGGCAGGTCGGCGACGCACTGCTGCGGATGGTCGCCGAGCGGCTCGGGCAGGCCGTCGACGAGCCGTTCAGCGTGGCGCGGATCAGCGCCGATTCGTTCGCGCTGGCGATCGGCGGTTTGCACCATCGCAGTGACGCGGCGATGCTGCTGAACGAGCAGGTGCTGCGCAACATCGAGCAGCCGTTCTCGGTCGACGGCAGCGACCTGTTGCTGTCCGCGCGGGCCGGCATCGCGATGTATCCGGGCGATGGCGACGACGCCGCGACGCTGTTCAACAATGCCGAAGCCGCGCTCAAGCGCGCCCAGCTCAGCGGCGAGCGGTATCTGTACTACGCGCGGCAGATGAATGCCGAAGTCGCCGAGAAGCTGGCGCTCGAGGCACGCCTGCGGCGGGCGCTGGAGCGCCGGCAGTTCTGCCTGCACTACCAGCCGAAATGGCTCGCCGACAGCGGCGAGCTGCTCGGTTTCGAAGCGCTGGCGCGCTGGCACGATCCGGAGCGCGGCCTGATGCTGCCCGGTGCGTTCATGGCGCTGCTCGAGGAAACCGGTTTGATCCTCGAGTTCGGCGAATGGGCGCTGCGGCAGGCGCTGTCCGATTACCGCGACTGGAGTCGTCGCGACCTGCAGCCGCCGCGAATCGCGGTCAACGTGTCGGCACTGCAGTTGCATCGTCCGGATTTCGCCGACCGCGTGCTGGCCGCGATCGAGGATTGCGGTGTCGGCGCCGATGCGCTGGAACTCGAGATCACCGAAACGGTGATCATGCAGGACGTCGAAACCTGCATCCGCACCCTGCAACGGCTGCGCGCCGCCGGCGTCTGCATCGCGATCGACGACTTCGGCACCGGCTATTCGTCGCTGCGTTACCTCGCGACGCTGCCGGTCGACACGCTGAAGATCGATCGCTCGTTCGTCGTCACGATGCTGCAGGATGCATCGAGCCAGGCGATCGTGTCGCTGGTGATCTCGCTTGCGCGCACGCTGGAGCTGTCGGTGATCGCCGAGGGCGTCGATGCCGACGCGCAGGCCGATGCGTTGCGGACGATGGGCTGCGGCGCGATGCAGGGCTTCCTGTTCGGCGGTCCGTTGCCGGCCGACGAGGCGGCCGGGCAGATCGGCCGGCCGCCGCCGGCTGGCCTGCTCGGCGGAATCAGGCCTTCGACTTCAGTTTTGCGACCAGCGCCGTGAGCACGGCCTGCGTCTCGTCGCCGAACCAGCCATCGAGGAACGCATCGAGGTCAAGCAGGGCCGGATCGTCGATTGCCGCACGCAGGTCGGCGCGGGCCAACTCGCGGGTCTTCAGCATCGCCCGCCGCGGCAGCGCCAGCAGCGCCTGCAGCCACTCGACGCTGCGCGCGACCACCTGATCGAGCGGCACCAGCTCGTCGACCATGCCGATCCGCGCAGCCTGCGTGGCATCGATCATCGCGCCCGATACCATCAGCCGCTCGGCCCGATACGCCCCGACCACGCGGCGCAGCGCGTGCTGGATGCATTCCGGCACGACCAGCGCGACCTGCACCTCGTTCAGGCCGATCCGGAAGTCGCCTTCGGCCATGACCCGGTAGTCGCAGTACAGGCTCAGCACCGCGCCGCCGGCAGGGCTGTGGCCGGTCAGCGCCGCGACGGTCGGGACCGGGCAATGCGCGAGCGCGGTGCAGACTTCGAAGAACGCCCGCCATGCACGCTCGAGCTCGTCGCGCGGCATCGCCAGCAGCGCCGGCACATCGAGCCCGGCCGAGAAGATGCCGGGGCTGCCGGACAGCACCAGCGCCTGCGCCCCTTCCTGCGGAGCGATCTCGATCGCTTCGCGCAGCGCCTGCAGCAGCGCCGGATTCAGCGCATTGACCGGCGGCCGCGCCAGTCGCAGTTCGAAGATGTCGTCGGCGTGGTGATGACGTTCGAGCATGGCGCGCTTCCTGGCAGGACAGGCCGCAAGCCTAGCGAGTTTGACCGGCGGCAGGAATGGCGGTTGGCCGGGGCGCTACAATCACCGGATGAACCGACTGCTGATCGCCCTCGTACTGCTCGCATCGGCGGCTGCCGCCGCCGCCCAATCGCTGACCGCCGAACAGGCCTGGATCCGCTCGGCCCCGCCCGGTGCGGCGATGCTGGCCGGGTATGTCCGCCTGCACAACGCCGGCTCGACCGAGCTGCGGATCGTCGAGGCCGACAGCGACGCCTTCGGCAGCATCGAGATCCACGAAACCACCCACGAGGACGGCATGGCGCGGATGCGTCGCGTGCCCGAGCTGACGATCGCCGCCGGCGGCAGCGTCGAGCTCGCCCCGGGCGGCCTGCACCTGATGCTGATGCAGCCGAAGCGCAAGCTGATGCTCGGCGACCTGGTCGTGATCGAGCTGGTCGACGCCGACGGTGAAGCGCTGCCGATCAGTTTCAAGGTGCGCAGCATGTCGCCCGAGAGCGGGCACGAGCATCACGAACACGATCACGGCGAACACGATCACTGACGCATCGCGGCCCAGGCGCGACGCCGGACGACGGCATCGCGAACCTTTGGTGCCCGATCGCGGCGTGACCGGTCGGCGCCGCTGTTACTCGTCGCCGCGATCGCGGCGGACGCCTGCGCAGGCCTGCCGAACCGCGGCCGGTAGTCGTGATCCCTTGCCGTTGCGGCGGTCGATCCAGACCAGCACCGTGTGGCCGTCGCTGTAGAGGATCGATCGATCCCGGCTGTCGAGCACGCGGTGTCCGAGCGTCAGGCTCGAGTTGCCGACCCGCTCGGCGTACAGCTCGATCTCCAGCCGGGCCGGCCACTCGATCGGCCGACGGTAGTTGACGTTCGCCGCCGCCAGCAACGGGGCGGTGTTGTCGTCGAGCCACGGTCCGGCCAGCGCCTGCAGCCAGCGCAGTCGCGCTTCCTCGAGGTAGGTCAGGAACACCGAATTGTTGACGTGGTTGAACGCGTCCATGTCGCCCCAGCGCACGTCGAGTTCCGTCTGCAGCAATAGCGGACGCTCGGCCGGTGTCGGCTCCGGCCGCATGGCGTCGCTGGCTGCGGGCGGCTCGGACGCGATGGCCGCTGCGCCGGTGGCCAGTGGCGCGGCCTCGGGCACGACTGCCGCTTCGACTGCGGCCTCAGCGGCTGGTGGCGCGGCCGGCGTCTTCCTGCTTCCGCGTGCGCTGCCGGCGCGCTTGCGCGGCGCCTTCTTGGCGGCGGGCTTGCCGCCGGTCGTCTTCTCTTCGGCCGGCGCGATGCCGGTGTCGTCGTCGTTGCCCTTGACCGGCCGGCTGTCGTCCTGACTCATGCCGCTTTCCTCTTGCGCTTGATGCCGAGCAGCGGGGCAAGGAACTGTCCGGTGTGCGAATCCGGGTGCTTCGCGATCTGCTCCGGCGTTCCGGTGGCGATGATCCGACCGCCGCGGTGGCCGCCTTCCGGACCGAGATCGACGATCCAGTCGGCGGTCTTGATCACGTCCAGGTTGTGTTCGATCACGACCACCGTGTTGCCGTCGTCGCGCAGCCGGTGCAGCACGCCGAGCAGTTGCTCGATGTCGTGGAAGTGCAGGCCGGTGGTCGGCTCGTCCAGGATGTACAGCGTGCGCCCGGTATCGCGCTTGGACAGTTCGCGCGACAGCTTGACGCGCTGCGCCTCGCCGCCGGACAAGGTCGTCGCCGACTGGCCGAGCTTGATGTACGACAGCCCGACCTGCATCAGCGTCTCGAGCTTGCGCGCGATGGTCGGCACCGGTTCGAACAGCGCGAACGCATCCTCGACCGTCATCTCCAGCACGTCATGGATCGTGTGGCCCTTGTAGGTCACTTCCAGCGTCTCGCGGTTGTAGCGCTTGCCGTGGCAGACGTCGCACGGCACATAGACGTCCGGCAGGAAGTGCATCTCGACCTTGATAAGCCCGTCGCCCTGGCAGGCCTCGCAGCGGCCGCCCTTGACATTGAAGCTGAAGCGGCCCGGCGCGTAGCCACGCGCGCGCGCTTCCGGCACCTGCGAGAACAGTTCGCGCAACGGCGTGAATACACCGGTGTAGGTGGCCGGATTGCTGCGCGGCGTGCGGCCGATCGGTGACTGGTCGATGTCGACCACCTTGTCGAACAGCTCGAGACCCTGGATCTCGCGAAACGGTGACGGCTTCTCGTTGGCGCCGTTCAGTTCGGCGGCGGTGATCCGGTACAACGTGTCGTTGATCAGCGTCGACTTGCCGGAACCGGAGACGCCGGTGATGCAGACGAAGCGGCCGGCCGGGATCTCGAGATCGACATCGCGCAGGTTGTTGCCGCTGGCGCCGAGCAGGCGCAGCATCCGTTCCGGGTCGGGCGCGAGCCGCTTCTCGGGAACGTCGATCGCGCGCTTGCCGGACAGGTACTGGCCGGTGATCGAGCGCGGCGCCGCGACGATCTGCTTCAGCTTGCCTTGCGCGACCACTTCGCCGCCGTGCACGCCGGCACCGGGGCCGATGTCGACGATGTAGTCGGCGGCACGGATCGCGTCTTCGTCGTGCTCGACGACGATCACGGTGTTGCCGATGTCGCGCAGCCGCACCAGCGTGCCGAGCAACCGCTCGTTGTCGCGCTGGTGCAGGCCGATCGACGGTTCGTCGAGCACGTACATGACGCCGACCAGGCCGGCGCCGATCTGCGACGCGAGCCGGATCCGCTGCGCTTCGCCGCCGGACAGCGAGTCGGCCTGGCGGTCGAGTGTCAGGTAGTCGAGGCCGACGTCGATCAGGAAGCGCAGCCGCTCGCGGATCTCCTTGACGATCTTGACTGCGATCTCGCCGCGCCAGCCGGCCAGCTTCAACTGCTCGAACAACGCCATTGTCTCGTCGATCGGCAGCGCCGTGATCGACGGCAGGTTGCGGCCGGCGACCAGCACGTGCCGCGCCGCCTTGTTCAGCCGCTGGCCCTCGCATTCCGGACACGGCCGGTGGCTGATGTACTTCGACAGTTCCTCGCGCACCATCGGCGACTCGGTTTCGCGGTAGCGCCGCTCGAGGTTCGGCAGGATGCCCTCGAAGCGATGCTTGCGCTGGGTGCGGCCGCCGGCCTCGGTCAGATAGGTGAAGCTGATCAGCTCGTCGCCGCTGCCGTACAGCACGGCATGCTGGATCGCTTCCGGCAGTTCGTTCCACGGCGTATCGACCGCGAACGCATAGTGCCTGGCCAGCGACATGATCAACTGGAAATAGTACGCGTTGCGGCGATCCCAGCCGCGTACCGCGCCGGCCGCCAGCGACAGGTCGGGATTGACCACCACCCGCGCCGGATCGAAGAACTGCGTGACGCCGAGGCCGTCGCAGCCACCGCAGGCGCCGTTCGGGCTGTTGAACGAGAACAGCCGCGGCTCCAGTTCCGGCAGCGAATAGTCGCAATGCGGGCAACTGAATTTCGACGACAGCAGCAGCTCGGGGCGATCGGCGTCGTCGAGGTCGGCGACGATCGCGAGGCCGTCGCCCATCTTCAGCGCGGTCTCGAAGCTCTCGGCGAGCCGCTGCTGCAGATCCGGCCGCGGTCGGAAGCGGTCGATCACGGCCTCGATCGTGTGCTTCTGTCGCAGCGACAGCTTCGGCACCTGGTCGAGTTCGTGAAGCCGGCCGTCGACCCGGGCCCGGACCAGACCCTGGCTGCGCAACTGGTCGAACAGTTGCAGATGCTCGCCCTTGCGGTCGCGGACGATCGGCGCGAGCAGCATGTAGCGCCGCTCCGGATCGAGCGCCAGCGTTGTGTCGACCATCTGGCTGACCGTCTGCGCCTCCAGCGGCTGGCCGTGCTCGGGGCACTGCGGCGTGCCGACCCGGGCGAACAGCAGGCGCAGGTAGTCGTAGATCTCGGTGATCGTGCCGACCGTAGAACGCGGGTTGTGCGAGGTCGACTTCTGCTCGATCGAGATCGCCGGCGACAGCCCCTCGATATGGTCGACGTCCGGCTTTTCCATCACCGACAGGAACTGCCGGGCGTAGGCCGACAGCGATTCGACGTAGCGGCGCTGGCCTTCGGCATAGATCGTGTCGAACGCCAGCGACGACTTGCCCGAGCCCGACAACCCGGTGATCACGATCAGGCTGTCGCGTGGCAGGTCGAGGTCGATGTTCTTCAGGTTGTGCGTCCGCGCGCCGCGGATGCGGATGCTGTCCATTCGGTATCGGATGGCCATCAAACAGGGAACAGGGCAGTCTAGCGACCGGACCAGTCCAGTCAAAGTCAACAGCGGCCGCTTGCTCGTCATGGTGCCGCGCCGGTCGGCTGCCGCAATTCCGGTAGGAGGGGCTTCAGCCCCGACCGGCGACGCCTGGACTCGGCGCAACACCGGATGCCGGTTCGCACGCGGCGCGGATCGACTGCCCCGGAACGACGCACCACCGGGCGGGCTCCCCGTAGGAGGGGCTTCAGCCCCGACCGGCGACGCCTGGACGTGGTGCAGCACCGGAGGCCGGTTCGCGCGCGGCGCGGACTGACTGCCCGGAACGACGCACCTCCGGGCGGGCTCCCGTAGGAGGGGCTTCAGCCCCGACCGGCGACGCCTGGACGTGGTGCAACACCGGAGGCCGGTTCGCGCGCGGCGCGGACTGACTGCCCGGAACGACGCACCACCGGGCGGGCTCCCCGTAGGAGGGGCTTCAGCCCCGACCGGCGACGCCTGGACTCGGCCCAACACCGGATGCCCGGTTCGCGCGCGGCGCGGATCGACTGCCCCGGAACGACGCACCACCGGGCGGGCTCCCCGTAGGAGGGGCTTCAGCCCCGACCGGCGGCGCCTGGACGTGGCGCAACAGCGGAGGCCGGTTCGCACGCGGCGCGGGTCTACCGGCCCGGTCGGGGCTCCCCTCCTGCAGGGGTGGTGCGCCGGAATTCAGGGGCCGACGGCAGATTGACCTTGCCCGCGGCCCCCGCTATATTTCGCGGTCTTTGAGTCGCCCGGCGTGCCGTGGCGACCCCTGCAAGCCAGAAGAACTACAGAGGAAGCAACATGTACGCAGTCATGGTTACCGGCGGTAAGCAGTACCGCGTGATGAAGGGCGAGACGCTGCGCGTCGAACTGCTCGACGTCGAGCCGGGCAGCACGATCGACTTCGATCAGGTGCTGATGCTCGGCGACGGCGAGAAGGTCACGGTCGGTACTCCGGTCGTGGCCGGCGCCAAGGTCACCGCGGCGGTCAAGGCCCACGGTCGTCACGACAAGGTCCGGATCGTCAAGTTCCGCCGCCGCAAGCACCATCGCAAGCAGATGGGTCACCGGCAGCACTACACCGAAATCGAAATCACCGGCATCAGCGCCTGACGCGCTGCCCGAACGCCTTAAGGAGTTAATTCGTCATGGCACACAAAAAGGCAGGCGGCAGTACCCGTAACGGCCGCGATTCCAATCCGAAGTACCTCGGCGTCAAGATCTTCGGCGGCCAGGTCGTCGAAGCCGGCAACATCATCGTTCGCCAGCGCGGCACCCAGTTCCATCCGGGTGAGGGCGTCGGCCTCGGCCGCGACCACACGCTGTTCGCGCTGGTCGACGGCACCGTCGAGTTCGCCGTGAAGGGCCCGAAGTCGCGCCGCACGGTCAGCGTCAAGGCGGCATAAGCGTTTCCGCCAGGCAGTATCCGGAAGGCCCCGCTAGCGCGGGGCTTTTCGTTTGTGGCGGGCGGAAACGCGGGATTCGGCATTCGGGATTCGGGATTCGTTACAGCGAGCTTCCCGCGCGTCCGGACCGGTCCCGTATCCTGCTCGTCGAAGCAACGGCGTGCCGCACTCTGCTTCAACCAATCCCGAATCTCCTATCCCGAATCCCGGCCCCATGAAACTCGTCGACGAAGCAGAAATCACGGTCATCGCCGGCGCCGGCGGCAACGGCTGCGCCAGCTTCCGGCGCGAGAAGTTCATTCCGTTCGGCGGGCCTGATGGCGGCGACGGCGGCGATGGCGGCAGCGTCTGGCTGGAGGCCGACGAGAACCTGAACACGCTGATCGACTTCCGCCACCAGCGGCAGTTCCGCGCACAGCGCGGCGAGAACGGCATGAGCCGGCAGAAGTACGGCAAGAAGGGCGAGGACGTCGTGATCCGGGTGCCGGTCGGCACCGTGGTCACCACCATCGAGACCGACGAGGTGATTGGCGACCTGACCGAGCACGGCGCCCGGCTCAAGGTGGCCGAAGGCGGTCGCGGTGGCTGGGGCAACATCCATTTCAAGTCGTCGACCAACCGCGCACCGACCCGCGCCGTGCCCGGTACGCCGGGCGAACAGCGCGAACTGAAGCTCGAGCTCAAGCTGCTGGCCGACGTCGGCCTGCTCGGCTTCCCGAACGCCGGCAAGAGCACCTTCATCCGGGCGGTCTCGGCGGCGACGCCACGGGTCGCGGACTATCCGTTCACGACCCTGTATCCGAATCTCGGCGTGGTCCGCGTCGAGCGCGACCGCAGCTTCGTGGTCGCCGATATCCCCGGCCTGATCGAGGGCGCGGCGGAAGGTGCCGGCCTCGGCATCCAGTTCCTGAAGCATGTCCAGCGCAACCGGCTGCTGCTGCACATCGTCGACGCCGCGCCGTTCGAGGAAGGCGTCGACCCGGTCGCGCACGTCGTCGCGCAGGTCCGGGCGATCGAGGCCGAGCTGGAGAAATTCGATCCGGAGCTGGTCGACCGGCCGCGCTGGCTGGTGTTGAACAAGCTCGACCTGGTGACCGAGGACGAGCGCGACGCCCGCGTGCAGGCCATCCTGCAGGCGCTCGACTGGCGCCGCGAATGGTTCGCGATCGCCGCGATCTCGAAGGAAGGCACCTGGCCGATCTGCCAGAAGGCGATGGACTTTCTCGACAGCCTGCGGCCGCCGGCCGAACCGGAGTACGACCCGCGCGGGATCGGAAGCGGCCCGGAGGGCTGAGCCTCGGTGGTGCATGCTCTCGGCAGGCTTCCGCGCCTGTGGGAGCGGCTTCAGCCGCGATCTATCGATCTGTGGAGAAAGATCCGCGGCCTGGGCCCGTTCGGGAAAAGGATCGCGGCTGAAGCCGCTCCCACAGAATGCGCGCCAACAACAACGGCTCACGCCGGCGCTTTCGTAGCGCCACGAACAAAAAAGCCGGCTTGCGCCGGCTCTTCTGTCGATTCCGTCGGTGTACCGCTTACGCGATCGCGCGGATACGCGCGGTCAGGCGGCTCTTGTGGCGAGCGGCCTTGTTCTTGTGGATCAGGCCGCGGGCCGCGAAGCGGTCCAGGATCGGCTGGGCGGTAGCGAAGGCTTCGTTCGCGGCGGCGGCGTCGCCGGCTTCGATCGCCTTCAGGACTTTCTTGACGGAGGTGCGCAGCATCGAACGCTGGCTGCTGTTGCGCGCATTGCGCACAACGGCCTGCTTGGCGCGCTTCTTCGCGGATTTGATGTTGGCCAAAGGGTTGCTCCTGAGCTGTATGCCGACGGAATCGGGCGGAAAAGACGCGCAAGTATGCGCCGCGAGAGCGGTCCAGTCAATCGCAAACCCCGGCAGGAGGGGCTTCAGCCCTGACCGGTGACGCGGGAGGCTGACGTGCCTCCGATCGCCCGATCGATCAGTGCCCGGTTACCGCCAATCAACCGTCGCAGCGCTGATCGTCCTGGCGCGACCCCGGCCGTCCAGACAAGGCCGAACGCCGCGATCAGGCTGCCCCGGCAGGAGGGGCTTCAGCCCCGACCGATGACGCCGGGGCCGACCACTGTCGCCGCCGATCATGTGCCGATGCACTGACTCTGTCGGCACCCGACCGACAGGTGCGGCCGCCGGTGCGGTCGGGGCTGAAGCCCCTCCTGCAGTGGCGCAGCGCGGGCAAATTCGGGCAGCGTGCGGGCAGGTGCTGGATTGCCACGCCGCCAGCAGGCAAAGTCTGGCCCCCGATGCGCGGCCGGTCGCGCGTTTGCCTGACGATTGCCATGCGCCGCAGCCTGCTTCGTTCCACCGCCGCGTTCACCTCGATGACGTTGCTGTCGCGGATCGCCGGTTTCGTTCGCGACATGCTGCAGGCGGCGCTGTTCGGCAGCAGTGCGGCGACCGACGCGTTCACGATCGCGTACCGGATTCCGAACTACCTGCGGCGGATCTTCGCCGAGGGCTCGTTCGCGATGGCATTCGTACCGGTGCTATCGGAGCTGAAGCAGCGCGGCGATGCGCGTGCCCTGAAGGATTTCGTCGACCACGTGGCCGGTGCGCTGCTGGCGGTCGTGCTGGTCGTGACCGGCCTCGGCATGCTGGCGGCGCCGTGGATCGTCGCGCTGATCGCACCCGGCACGCTGGACGAGCCGGTCAAGTACGCCCTGACCAGCGACATGCTGCGAATCGTGTTTCCGTACCTGCTGTTCATCTCGCTGGTCGCGTTCGCCGGCGGCGTGCTGAACAGCCTGCAGCGGTTCGCATTGCCGGCTTTCACGCCGGTGCTGCACAACCTCGCGGTGATCGCCGCGATGCTCGGCCTGACCGGCTGGTTCGAGGTGCCGGAGCTGGCGCTGGCCTGGGGCGTGCTGGGTGCCGGTGCCCTGCAGTTCCTGCTGCTGTGGCCGAGCCTGGCCCGCCACGGCCTGCTGCCCCGGCTGCGATTGAACCTGCGCCACGACGGCGTGCGTCGGGTCGGCACGCTGATGCTGCCGACGCTGTTCTCGTCGTCGGTCGCGCAGGTCAATCTGATCGTCGGCACGATGTTCGCGTCGCTGCTGGCCACCGGTAGCCAGACCTGGCTGTGGTATTCGGACCGGCTGACCGAATTCCCGCTCGGCCTGTTCGGCGTCGCGATCGGCACGGTGATCCTGCCGCACCTGTCGCGCCGGCACGCCGACACCGACCCGGACGGCTTCTCGGCCGGGATCGACTGGGGCCTGCGGATGGTGCTGCTGCTCGGCGTGCCGGCCGGGCTCGGCCTGCTGCTGCTGTCCGAACCGCTGGTCGTGACGGTCTACGGCCGCGGCCAGTTCGCCGCCGACCCGGCCAACGCAACGATGACGGCACGGGCGCTGATGGCGATGAGCATCGGCATTCCGGCCTTCATGCTGACCAAGGTACTGGCGCCGGCGTTCTACGCCCGGCAGGACACCCGCACGCCGATGCGCGCCGCGGTCTGGACCGTGGCGATCAACGTCGGCCTGACCGTGCTGATCGTCGGCCCGCTGTGGTGGCACGGCGTGGCCGGGGCGCATGCCGGCATCGCATTGGCGACCGCGATCGCCGGCATCGCCAACGCCTGGCTGCTGTGGCGGGCGTTGCTGGCCGAGCAGGTATTCGTTCCGCGGCCCGGCTGGCGGCGATTCCTGCTGCAGTTGGTCATCGCGAGTGCGCTGATGGGCGCCGTGGTCTGGCTGCTGGCCGAACGGCTCGGCGATTTGCGGCAGTTCGATGCGTGGTGGACGCCGTGGCTGGCCATGCTCGGACTGGTCGGTATCGGCGGCCTCGTCTATGCCGCCGTGCTGGTCGCCCTCGGCATCCGGCCGCGGCATCTGCGCAGCGCGTAGCCCCT
>JAWLBY010000016.1:40483-97797 GCA_041687455.1 Lysobacteraceae bacterium
AGCCCCTCCTACCGAAGCGAGGGGCGGTTGCGCGCTTCGCAATGCGCGACGGCGTGGGTTTGTGCGCCGCGGTCGGGGCTGAAGCCCGTCCTGCAGGGGCGAGGGGTGCGGTTGCGCGCTTCGCAATGCGCGACGGCGCTGGTTTGTGCGCGCGGTCGGGGCTGAAGCCCCTCCTGCAGGGGCGAGGGTGCGGTTGCGCGCTTCGCAATGCGCGACGGCGCTGGTTCGTGCGCGCGGTCGGGGCTGAAGCCCCTCCTGCAGGGGCGAGGGGCGGTTGCGCGCTTCGCAATGCGCGACGGCGCTGGTTCGTGTGCCGCGGTCGGGGCTGAAGCCCGTCCTGCAGGGGCGAGGGGTGCGGTTGTGCGCTTCGCAATGCGCGACGGCGTGGGTTTGTGCGCCGCGGTCGGGGCTGAAGCCCCTCCTGCAGGGGCGAGGGGTGCGGTTGTGCGCTTCGCAATGCGCGACGGCGTGGGTTCGTGTGCCGCGGTCGGGGCTGAAGCCCCTCCTACAAGGACGAGCGGGGCGATTGCGCGCTCGCAATACAGGGGAAAGGGCGACTTTGCGCGCCGGGGTATACTCGGCGGCTTATGTGCCGCCTGTTCCGTGACGTCGTAGGCGGGCGCGTCAGCGCCCGCGGAAGCGTGGTCTGCATCGGCGCGTTCGATGGCCTGCATCTGGGCCACCGGGCGCTGATCGGCCGGACGCTGGCGCGCGCCCGTGCGCTCGATGTCGACGCGGCGGTCATCACCTTCGAGCCACTGCCGCGCGAATTCTTCATGGGCGCCGCCGCGCCGCCGCGGATCGCCTCCGCGCGTGATCGCTTCGAGCGGCTGCGCGCGATCGGCATCGACCGGGTCGGCCTGCTGCGCTTCAACGCCGCGCTCGCCGCGATGTCGGCCGAGGCCTTCGTCGAGCGCGTGCTGGTCGGCCGGCTCGGCGTGCGCGAGGTCTGGATCGGGCCGGATTTCCGCTTCGGGCACAAGCGGGCCGGCGACCTCGCGTTGCTGCAGCAGCTCGGCGCACGGCACGGCTTCCACGCCGAGTCGATCGATACCCACCACATCGGCGATGCGCGCGTCTCCAGTTCGAAGGTCCGCGAGGCGCTGGCCGCCGGCGACCTCGATACCGCCGCCGTGATGCTCGGTCGCCGTTACTCGATCGCCAGCCGGGTCGTGCATGGCCGCCAGCTCGGCCGCCAGCTCGGCTACCCGACCGCCAACCTGCACGTGCCCGGCCGCGTGCCGGCGCTCGGCGGCATCTTTGCGACACGGGTGCATGGCGTCGGCGAGCGGCCGTGGCCGAGCGTGTCGAGCCTCGGCACGCGGCCGACCGTGACCGGCAACGCCGAGCCCTTGCTCGAAGCGCATCTGTTCGACTTCGCGGGCGACCTGTACGGCCGCCGGATCGAGGTCGAGTTCGTCGCGAAGTTGCGCGACGAGCAGAAATTCCCCGACTTGCCCGCCCTGGTGGCGCAGATGGACCGCGACGCGCAGGCCGCGCGCGCGATCCTCGCCGTGCCCGCCGACAACCAACGGAAGACCGCGTGAGCGCACCGCACGACTACAAGAAAACCATCCAGCTCCCGGCGACCGGGTTCCCGATGCGCGGCGACCTGCCCAAGCGCGAGCCGGACACGCTGGCGCGCTGGGAACGCGAAGGCCTGTACGCGCAGATTCGCGACAGGGCGAAGGGCCGGCCGCAGTTCGTGCTGCACGACGGCCCGCCGTACGCGAACGGCTCGATCCATATCGGTCATGCGGTCAACAAGATCCTGAAGGACGTCGTGGTCCGCTCGAAGCTGTTGTCGGGCTTCGATGCGCCGTACATCCCGGGCTGGGACTGCCACGGCCTGCCGATCGAGCACGCGGTCGAGAAGAAGCACGGCAAGGTCGGAACCAGGCTCGATGCCGCGGCGTTCCGCGCCGAGTGCCGCAAGTACGCCGCCGAGCAGATCGACGGCCAGCGTCGCGACTTCAAGCGGCTCGGCGTGCTCGGCGACTGGGAAAATCCCTATCGGACGATGGACTTCCGCTTCGAGGCCGACATCGTCCGCTCGCTGGCGAAGATCGTCGAGAACGGCCATCTGGTGCGCGGCGTCAAGCCGGTGCACTGGTGCTTCGACTGCGGCTCGGCGCTGGCCGAGGCCGAGATCGAATATGCCGACAAGACCTCGCCGCAGGTCGATGTCGCCTACGACGCGCTCGATCCGCGGACGCTCGCCTCGAAGTTCGGTGTCGACGCCGGCGATGCCATCGTTGCGGTGCCGATCTGGACCACCACGCCGTGGACGCTGCCAGCCAGCCTCGCGGTGTCGCTCGGTCCCGAGCTCGACTACGTGCTGGTCGAAGGTCCGGCGCGCGCCGGTCGTCGTGTGCTGCTTGTGCTGGCGGCGGCACTGGCCGAGCGGGCGCTGGCGCGCTACGGCGTCGACACGGCAACAGTGCTCGGCCGCGCGAACGGAGCCGCGCTCGAACACCAGCGCCTGCGCCATCCGTTCTACGAGCGCGAGATTCCGCTGATCCTCGGCGACCACGTGTCGGCCGACGACGGCACCGGCGCCGTCCACACCGCGCCGGGTCATGGTCAGGAAGACTTCATCGTCGGCCAGAAGTACGGCCTGCTCGAACGCTACAAGTCCAACGAATTCAATCCGGTCGGCGGCAACGGCGTCTACCTGCCCGGCACGCCGATCTTCGAAGGCCAGTTCATCTGGAAGGCCAATGCGACGATCACCGCGCTGCTCGGCGAGCGCGGCGTGCTGCTTGCGTCGAGCCAGTTGCAGCACAGCTACCCGCACTGCTGGCGGCACAAGACGCCGGTCGCGTTCCGCGCCACCCCGCAGTGGTTCATCGGCATGGAACAGGCCGGTCTGCGGCAGTCGGCGCTCGCTGCAATCGCCGCGATCGGCGAGCAGGGCGGCTGGTTCCCCGACTGGGGCGAGGCGCGGATCCGCGCGATGATCGAGAACCGCCCGGACTGGTGCATCAGTCGCCAGCGCACCTGGGGCGTGCCGATCGCGCTGTTCGTGCACAAGGTCACCGGCGAGCCGCATCCGCGCGCGGTCGAACTGATGCGGGCAGCGGCCGATCGAATCGAGCAGGCCGGCGTCGATGCCTGGTACACGCTCGATGCGGCCGAGTTGCTCGGTGCCGATGCAGCCGATTACGACAAGGTCACCGACATCCTCGATGTCTGGTTCGATTCCGGCGTCACCCACGAGGCGGTGCTCGCTGCGCGCGGCCTGGGCAAGCCGGCCGACATCTACCTCGAAGGCTCGGACCAGCACCGCGGCTGGTTCCAGAGTTCGCTGCTGACCGGCATCGCGATGGATGGTGCCGCGCCGTACCGGCAAGTGCTCACCCACGGCTTCACGGTCGACCAGCACGGCCGCAAGATGTCGAAGTCGATCGGCAACGTCGTGGCGCCGCAGGACGTCATGGACAAGCTCGGCGCCGACGTGCTGCGGCTGTGGGTCGCCTCGACCGACTACCGCAACGAGATGTCGGTATCCGACGAGATCCTGAAGCGTGCGGCCGATGCCTATCGCCGCATCCGCAACACCGCACGCTTCCTGCTCGGCAACCTGGACGGCTTCGATCCGGCCGCGCACCTGTTGCCGAAC
This sequence comes from Lysobacteraceae bacterium, assembly GCA_041687455.1. Classification (GTDB taxonomy): domain Bacteria; phylum Pseudomonadota; class Gammaproteobacteria; order Xanthomonadales; family Xanthomonadaceae; genus JAWLBY01. Next base: position 44,106 of record JAWLBY010000016.1, read on the forward strand.
GACCAGCTCGTGCTGCTCGACCGCTGGGCCGTGCATCGTGCCTATGAGTTGCAGTCGCAGATCGCGCTGGCCTATTCGCGCTACGACTTCGCCGAGATCGTGCAGCGGCTGTCGAACTTCTGCACCGTCGACCTCGGTTCGATCTACCTCGACGTGACCAAGGATCGGCTCTACACGATGCCGGACGACTCGCACGGCCGCCGCAGCGCGCAGAGCGCGATGTTCCGGATTGCCGAGGCCTTCGTCCGCTGGATCGCACCGATCCTGGCATTCACGGCAGACGAGATCTGGCAGTTCCTGCCCGGCGAGCGCGACGGCAACGTGCTGTTTGCGACCTGGTACGACGGTCTCGAGCCGCTGCCGGGCCTCGGCACGATGACCGCCGAAGACTTCGACACGCTGCTCGCGCTGCGCGAAGCGGTGGCCAAGGTGCTCGAGCCGATGCGCGCCGGCGGCACGATCGGCGCTGCGCTGGAGGCCGAGGTCGACGTCTACGTTGCGCCCGAGCTGCTGCATCGGCTGCAGCCGGTCGCCGACGAGCTGCGTTTCCTGTTCATCACGTCGACGCTGGCGCTGCATCCGGCTGGCGAGCGGTCAGCCGATGCGATCAAGGCCGAAGACCTCGATGCCTGGATCGTCGCGCGCGCGACCGAAAATCCGAAGTGTGTCCGCTGCTGGCACCATCGCGCCGATGTCGGCAGCCATGCCGAACACCCGGAGCTGTGCGGTCGCTGCGTCACCAATGTCGAGGGCGCCGGCGAACAGCGCCGCTGGTTCTAGCAAGCTCCCCTGTAGGAGCCGCTTCAGCGGCGATCGGCAGCCTGTCGCCGCTGAAGCAGCTCCTACAGGGCGTACTCCGGATCACACACATGCCCGCCAAACCCAACGCCCTGATCTGGCTCGCGCTGTCGGCAATCATCATCACCGTCGACCTGTGGACCAAGGAAATCGCGCTGACCTCGCTGCAGCCCTACCAGCCGGTGCCGTTCATCGACGGCTTCTGGAACTGGATGCTGGCGTTCAACACCGGCGCCGCATTCAGTTTCCTCAGCGACGCGAACGGCTGGCAGCGCTGGTTGTTCTCGGCGCTCGCGGTCGGCATCAGCGGGCTGCTTGCGTACTGGCTGACCCGGATCCCGCGCCGCGACTGGCGCCAGGCGCTGCCGTTCTCGCTGATCATCGGCGGCGCGCTCGGCAACCTGGTCGACCGGCTCCGGCACGGACACGTGATCGATTTCATCGACTGGTACGTCGGCAGCTACCACTGGCCGGCGTTCAATATCGCCGATGCCGCAATCGTCGGCGGCGCGATCGCCCTCGCGCTGTTCGGATTCACCGCACACACGCGCGAGGAAGCGAACTCATGATCGGAAAACGTATCGACGCATTGCCGGCCCGGACCGATTCGCTTTATCCGGAACCGTTCCGCTCGCGCGTGCTGCCGCGCGAGAAGCGGTCGCTCGGTGATGCGTTCGGCCTGACCGCATTCGGCGTCAATCACACCGTGCTCGCGCCCGGCAAGGAATCGTCGATGCGCCACTGGCACACCCACGAGGACGAGCTGATCGTCGTGCTCGAAGGCGAAGTGGTGCTGGTGACCGAGTTCGGTGAGGAAACGCTGACGCCGGGCATGGTGGTCGGATTCCGCGCCGGCGATCCGAACGCGCACCAGCTCGTGAACCGCAGTGTGCTGCCGGCGGTCTATCTCGAAATCGGCGGTCGCGATACGCGCGACATCGCCCGCTACACGGACGTCGACCTGCACTGCGAAGCGGACGAGCAGGGCGGGTATCGGTTCAGCCACAAGGACGGCACGCCGTACTGAGAGCCGGGATTCGCGATCGCGATCAGGGTTTCGCCACAGCGGCAGCTCGCGGTCGCTCGGCGGATGTCGAAAATCCAGGCCCGCATCGACGCGCAAACTGCTTCTGCGAATCCCGAACCACGAACCACGAATCCCGAATCCCGAATCCCGAATCCCGAATCCCTGCAGCAATGCCCGACATCCTGCTTGCCAATCCCCGCGGTTTCTGCGCCGGCGTCGACCGCGCGATCGAGATCGTCAATCGCGCGCTCGAGCTGTTCGGCGCGCCGATCTACGTCCGCCATGAAGTCGTGCACAATCGCTTCGTCGTCGACGATCTGCGTGCGCGTGGCGCCGTGTTCGTCGAGGAGCTCGACGAAGTCCCCGACAATGCCACCGTGATCTTTTCCGCCCACGGTGTCTCGCAGTCGGTGCGTGGCGAAGCCGACCGCCGCGGGCTGAAGGTGTTCGATGCGACCTGTCCGCTGGTCACCAAGGTGCACATGGAGGTCGCCCGGCACTGCCGTGCCGGGCGCGACGTGGTGCTGATCGGCCATGCCGGCCACCCCGAAGTCGAGGGCACGATGGGGCAGTGGGATGCTGTCTGCGCACCCGGCAACATCCATCTGGTCGAAGACGTCGCCGATGTCGCGACGCTGCAACTGTCGCAGCCCGACAACGTCGCCTACACGACGCAGACGACACTGTCGGTCGACGACACCCGCGCCGTCATCGACGCGCTGCGACAACGCTTTCCGGCCATCGAAGGGCCGAAACACGACGACATCTGTTACGCGACCCAGAACCGCCAGGACGCGGTCCGCGAACTGGCCCGGCACTGCGACCTCGTGCTGGTGGTCGGCTCGGTCAATAGTTCCAATTCGAACCGGCTGCGCGAGCTGGCCGAGAAGCAGGGCGCCGAAGCCCACCTGATCGACGGCGCCGAGCACATCGACCCGGCCTGGCTGGCCGGCAAGCGACACATCGGCGTCACCGCCGGCGCGTCGGCCCCCGAAGTACTGGTCCGCGGCGTCATCGAACGGCTGCGCTCGCTCGGCGGCGGCGACGTCCGCGAACTCGCTGGCGAGCCGGAGCACATGGTCTTCGCGCTGCCGAAGGAACTCCGCATCACGCTGGTCGATTGACCGCCAGCGCGCCCGCCACTAGAATCCCGCGTCTTCACGCCGCTGTAGCTCAGTTGGTAGAGCAACTGATTCGTAATCAGTAGGTCGGAGGTTCGACTCCTCTCAGCGGCACCAGCGAAATCAAGGGGTTGCGATGCTTCTGGCGCGCAGCCCCTTGTCGTTTTTTTGGGGTTGGGTGCGATGGCCTGCCTTTCTTGCCCAAGGAAGGAGGCGGAAATCAACCGGTCGACGACAGTGGATCGGCGTTCAGATCATCGATAACTGAATTGGTTGCGTGCAAAGGGTCACCGACCCTTGTTCAGCTTGGCCGACCAACTCCGCAACATGTGCGTCGCTCACGCAGTCGTCGACGAATCGCACCAGCGACAGCGCTGCATAATCGCGACGTTCCTCAATCGCGATCCATTGTCGCCCGAGGTCTTCGCAGACGCGGCCGGTTGTGTTGGAGCCACTGAAGATGTCGACGACAACATCTTCAGGATTCGTCAAAAACCGCACGAAGAATGAAGGCAGCCCGGCAGGAAACCGCGCTGGATGACCGTCTCGGCCGACTGCCTTGCAGCGCCTGAGATATGACGATGTCGCTTCAGTATTGGGAATCTGCAGCAGATTGGGCGGAATAGCGCCTCCGTTGTCCGTGCCGAAAGCCTTGCTGATATCGTGGCCTGAGGGTCGGTCCTTCGGCGTGTAGAACTTCTCCGGATTCTCGATCAGCTTCTTCATGCGATCGGAATACGGCGATAACACTTTCCGTGCATCTGCCTTGGGCCAGTCACCTTTGCTGAACCACCACACTGTGTTAACAGAATCCTTGACGCGGATCTTTCGCTTGTTGACCCATTCGATAGGCGACGGTAGCTTCGCCGGATTGTGCCAATAAAACTCTTCGGCGAGACGAAATCCGAGTGTGTCGCAGAAGTCGAGCAGAACTCGCCATTGGTACAACGAACGAACAGGCCTGCCCCGCTCGTAGGCTCCACCGAGATCCAGCACGAAGCTGCCGGAGGTTTTGAGTACTCGACGAACCTCGACAGCGAAAGCGTGGATCCACTCAACGTAGGCCTGCTGGCTCTGGTTGCCGTATTCCTTTGCGCGCAAGAGCGCGAAAGGCGGGGAGGTGACGACGAGATCGACGCATTCATCTGGCAGCGCGCGAAGCGCTATCCGGCTGTCTTGGCAAACTTGCGTGCCGAGCCCGGTCGTGTAGACGATGTTGGCAGCGGAAAACGAATTGCGGAAGGGCATCGGATCAAAGTCGCGGCGGCAGAAACGTATCGTGGAGCGGAGCGATCCACGAGCGTGCAAACGCCCAGGACACCGCAAGCGAATAGCCGAGGCGCACGTCGTTTTCGAGGGCGTCACCTATCGCAGCTCGCACCAGCGGCTCGGGCAGTTGGCCTCCCAGCCATGCCGCGATCAGCGGCCGGTCTGCGCGAGTGAGGGTTTGCGCGACTTCTGGAATAAGCCGGCTGCTTACGCTGGCGGTATCGGCACGACGTGCAAGCCAGCGCAAGACCTCGGCCGATCCTGCCTGGATTTGTTCATCGTCATTGTCAATGCCGGAAACGAGCTCAGGCATCGCGTCGAATCCGACATCAGCGAGTGCTGTCAACGCGTCCTCGCGCACGCGATAGCTCTGCGCCGAAAATGCATTCACCAACGCACGGCGAGACGTGCTCGAGTCGATGCGACCTAAGCAGTACGCGGCTGCCGATCTAAGAAAATATCCCTTCGACTCATCTCCAATAATGCCGGCGAGGATCACTGCGGCGTTTTCGTTACCCACTTCGCCGATGGCGATCACGGCCTCGAGCTGATCGGATCTGTCCATCGCGGAAAGTTCGGGGGCGAACAGTTCCGCGATTGAATAAGCATTCATTTGGGCGAGATAAGCCTTCGCCTCAAGCCTGACGTAAACATCCTCGTCACGATCACTTGCGATCGAGGTGATCTCCGCAAGCAATTCTGAGCAACTCGTACTACGAGCGAGTTTGACCCCGGCGAAGCGGACAGGCAGATGCGGGCTTCCGAGCATGCTGCGAATCAAGTCGCTGTTCAGCTCGCCTGTGCACTGCATACGACCGGACGCTGCGGGTTCTGCGTTGCAGGCGAGGATCTGATTCTGCCGAACGAAATCGCCGATTGCCACGCGTGCATCCATTTCCTTGCGCCCACGACGGCGACGCATACCCTCGGCGCTCTCGATGGTTATGTTGGCGGGAGAAATATCAACAATCGTTCCGTCACAAGGTGAGAAACACGCCCTCCAAATTAGCGTCGTCTCCGAACCTTCCTCGGCTCCTTTCTTCTGTACTCTGTCAGGGCGGGCGTCCCGGAAAGCTTGCACGGTGAAATAGTTCACCATGCCATCCGGGCGCCACAAGACCCACTCCCTTTCATTCCAGTACGACGTTTCACCGGTGAGCATGCCGCGCATCCAGTGCTGCTTAATGGTGCTGTCGTTAGATCCGACTTCACTGCAGATTGGGATTGCGATCAGATCGGTATCCACCATGCCATAGTCCCACCGTCTTTCAACGACCGTTGGACTGTGCGACATCGACAGCTTCGGCTCGCTCTTGGCGCGAACCTCGATTCGCTGGCCGCAGCGACGACAAACTAGGTCCGGAATCCGGACCCGCTTTCGTTTGACATCTTTCCAGATCTTCGCATCGAGCGAGCCGCGCTCGAGTTCGATGATGTCATGGCCATGCTCGGCGAGATCACTCCGCACGGTCCGGCTGCCGATCGCTCCCATGGCGATCTTGTGAAAAAAGGAAGAATCCGACTTGAACGAAGGCATGACGGTGCGAGGGCGGGAATACGCGGCGGGGCGGCACGGGGACCAGCATCTTAGCTGAGCCGGGACAATCTGGCCGTCCACGGGCCGGCGCGAAATGGACTGCGACTCGCAACCCCTACGCCCTCCGTTGTTCTTTGTGCGCGGTTGGTTTGGGTTCGGACGGCCGGGATGTAGTGTGGGGCGCGTGTGGTGCACCGGCTGGTCCGGAACAAGCCGCGTTTGCGTCCAACGCGAGAAATTTTCGCTTGTCCGGCGGGCGGTGCTCCGGACAATGCAGGCTCCGGCATCGACGGAGTTCCAGCAATGGGCGAGCAAGGCATGCTGCTGCGTCTGGCGGCGTTCACGGAGTCGGTGGCGGGTGGCAATCCGGCCGGCGTCTGGGTTGGCGACCGGTTGCCGGACGAGGCGACGATGCAGCGGATCGCGGCCGAGGTCGGTTACTCGGAAACCGCGTTCGTGGCGCCGGCGAGCGGGTTCGCGCGCACGGTGCGTTATTTCAGTCCGCAGGCCGAAGTCGATTTCTGCGGCCATGCGACGATCGCGGCCGGCGTCGCGCTGGCCCGCGCCGGCGGCGATGGGGTGTATCGGCTCGACACCCGCGTCGGCCACGTGCCGGTGGCGGTCAGCACGCGCGACGACGGCCTGCTGCAGGCCGCATTGACCTCGGTCGAGCCGCGTCAGCGAGCGATCACGCCGGCATTGCTCGACGAACTGCTTGCGGTATTGTGCTGGCGTCGCGACGAGCTCGATCCGGCGCTGCCGCCGGCGCTGGCCTATGCCGGTGCATGGCATGCGGTACTGGCGGCGGCAACGCCGGAGCGGCTGGCCCGGCTCGACTACGATTTCGATCGCGCGCGAGCGCTGATGCTGCGCGAGAACCTGACCACGCTGCAGTTGGTCTGGCGCGCGGATCGGCATGAATTCCATGCGCGAAATCCGTTTCCGGTCGGCGGCGTGGTCGAGGACCCGGCCACCGGTGCGGCGGCAGCGGCGCTCGGCGGTTATCTGCGCGCCAACGGCCTGATCGAGGCGCCTGCCGTCCTCCGTATCCGTCAGGGCGAGGCGATCGGACGGCCGAGCGAATTGCTGGTCCGCGTACCTGCGGCCGGTGGCATCGAGGTGGTCGGCACGGCGGTGACGCTCGGCTGAGCGGTCGCGAATGCTGCGCGTAAATGCGCGGTAAACCGAACGGTCCTGATCGATTGACCCCGGTCGCTGACAGGCCAGACTGGCGGCATGACTGCAGCCGATCGACCCTGCCCGTGCAGGCCGTACGTGCGCACCGGAATCGCATGGCTGGTGATGCTGTCCGCAGCAACGTGCCAGGCACAGACCGGGTGCCAGGATACCGACCGGTGGGATGGGCTGGGCGTTGTTCGATGTGTGTCGGTCGAAGAAGAACCGGCGTCGGCGGAATCCATCCGGCCGCGTGCTCCGTTCTGGACCGCGGAGCGCAAGTCGCGTGCGCTCGACCTCGGTATCGTCACGGCGGTGACGGCCTATGGCGTCAGTCGCTGGGAGTGGGGTGAGAGTTCATTCGCATTCCGCAGCGAGGGCTGGTTCGGCAGCGACACGGGCAGCGGGGGAGCGGACAAGCTCGGGCATGCTTTTACCGGCGTGGCGGCCACTGCGATCGGCACCGCCTTGCATCGCCGTTGGGGTTTCGACGAGCAAACGGCAATCCGTCGCGGGGCGTTCATCGGCCTGTTGCTGACCACCGCGGTGGAAATCGGTGACGGGTTCTCGCCCGATCACGGCTTCAGTTGGGAGGATCAGGTCGTCAACATGGCCGGTGTCGGCTTCGAATACCTGCGCCAGCGGCATCCGCGACTGCGTGAGCGGATGCAGTTCCGGTGGGAATACCTGCCGTCCGAGGCAGTGACCCGCGGCGGGCATCGCGACATCCTGACCGACTACTCCGGCTCGCGCTGGATGCTGGCGTTTCCACTGCACGCCTGGGGAGCGAACCAAGGCGGCTGGCGCTGGTTCGAGCTGCAGCTCGGCTACGGCACGCGCGGCTTCGCCGAACGCGACCGCGAGTACTTCGACCGGCCGCGACGCTATCCGTTCGTCGGTATCGGCATCCACATGCCGTTGCTGGCGCGGCGGGCCGGGCTGTCGACCGGCACGGCGCGGACGCTCGAGTATCTGCAGATTCCCGGCACGGCCTGGCCGCTGCCGCCGTGATGCCGGCAGTGGCATGCTGCCGGGTTTGCGGAGCGATTCCGCCAGTGATGGGTGCGCCGGTCGGATGAACGAACTGCTTGCCGCGATTGCCGATGTCGTCTGGGGTCCGCTGCTGCTGATCCCGCTGCTGCTCGCGACCGGTCTGTACCTGACGCTGTTGCTGCGTGCGCTGCAGTTCCGCCGGCTCGGCTACGCGCTGTGGATGGCGCTGATCCGGCGCAGCGAGGGCGGCGCGGAGGGCGACATCACGCATTTCCAGGCGTTGTCGGTGGCGCTGGCCGCGACGGTCGGGGTCGGCAATATCGCCGGCGTCGCGACGGCGATTGCGCTCGGCGGTCCGGGAGCGCTGTTCTGGATCTGGGTGACCGGCCTGGTCGGCATGGCGACCAAGTACACCGAGGCGTTTCTCGGCGTGCGGTTCCGCCACCGCGATGCGGCCGGCGAGCAGTCGGGTGGGCCGCAGGTGTACCTGTCGAAGGGTATTCGCGGGCCGTTCGGCACCTTCCTCGCCGTGTTCTTCGCGATCGCCGCTGCGATCGCCGCGTTCGGCATCGGCAACGTGGTGCAGGCCAACACGGTGGCGGCGGCGTTGCAGGCCGAGTTCGGCATTGCGACCTGGGCGACCGGTGCCGCGCTGACGCTGGCGGCAGGCAGTGTGATTCTCGGCGGCATCCGCTCGATCGGCCGGTTCGCGGCCCTGTTCGTGCCGTTGATGATCGCCGCCTACATGCTTGGTGCCGCGTGGGTGATCGCGGTCCATGTCGACGCCTTGCCGGGCGTGTTTGCGATGGTGTTCCGCGACGCATTCAGCGGCACGGCTGCCAGCGGCGGCTTCGCCGGTGCCGGCCTGGCGGCGGCGATCCGCTACGGCGTGGCGCGCGGAATCTTCTCGAACGAATCCGGGTTGGGCACCGGTGGCATCGCTGCCGCTGCGGCGCAGACCAGCAGTCCGGTGCGCCAGGCACTGGTATCGATGACACAGACGTTCATCGACACGCTGGTGGTGGTTTCGCTGACCGGACTTGCGATTCTCGTCACCGGCGCGTGGACGTCCGGCGAAACCGGCGTCGTGCTGACGCGACTGGCCTTCGAGCGCGGGCTGCCGGGCGAGTGGGGCGGCATCGTCGTCACGCTGAGCGTCGCGTTCTTCGCCTTCTCGACCGTGCTCGGCTGGGCCTATTACGGCGAACGCAACATGGATCGGCTGTTTGGCCGGGTCGCGATCGTGCCCTATCGAATGCTGTTCGCCGCCGTGTTGTTCGTCGGCGCGGTGCAGGAGCTGGAGCGGGTGTGGAGTTTCGCCGACATCATGAACGGCCTGATGGCGCTGCCGAACCTGGTCGGCCTGATCCTGCTGTCCGGACTGGTGGCGCGCGAGACGCGCGAGTTCTTCGCCCGGCCGGACTGGCGGGAGCTCGTCACGGATGCCCCGAAAGCGGTCGGCAAGCGCGACCGCTAGCCAGCAGCCCGGCTCTGCCGGGTGGCGGCAGCGCCGGTCCTCGGCGCGCGATCCGACCCATTCGGTCCGTCGTCGTCATGCCGGCGCTGTGCGCCACCGCCCTGAGGTATCCAAGGGCAACCGATGCGCTGCCGCGGCCGTTCGTGTTTCGATACCTCAACACGAACGGTGGCAGGGACGTGGCGAACCGGGCGAATGCATGCGGCACCGTCATCCCGGCGAACGCCAGGCGAACGCCAGGCAGACGCCAGGCAGACGCCGGGATCCACCTTGATTCTGCTTTCGGAACAAGCCATTGCTGACGGACATTGACAGCCGCGCCGAATCGCGCAGTCTGTGCAACCTCCATCCACGGATTGGTTGCCCATGTCGCTGTTCGGCCGCTGGCGTAAACCCGATTGGGAACACAAGGACGCGGCGGTGCGTGCGCGCGCGGTGCGAAGCTCGGCCGATCCGGCGCTGCTCGCGCGGCTGACCGAGCTCGCCCAGCGCGACCCTGCTGCCGAAGTGCGGCTTGCCGCGATTGCCCGGATCGATGATCCAGTGCTGCTGGCGCGACGCGTTCGCGGCGACCACGATGCCCAGGTCGCGGCGGCGGCACGCTCGCGGCTGATCGACCGGCTGTGCAGCGACGGGCCGTCGCTGGACGAGCGCCGCGCAGTGCTGCGCGACGTCATCGACGTCGACGTGCTGGCGCGGGTTGCCGAATGCGCGGTCGACAGCGAGATGCGCCGCGACGCGCTGGAGAAGCTGGACCGGCCGGGCCTGCTGGTCGAACGCTGCGTCGCCGACCCGGACCGTTCGATCCGGATGTGGCTGCTGGAGCGGATCGACTCGGTCGACGCGCTGCTGCGGATCGAGCGCGAGGCGCGCAAGCGCGACAAGACGCTGACCCGCGCAGCGCGCGAGCGGATCGACGCATTGCAACTGGCGGCGGGTGATCCGGCCGCGCTCGAGCGGCGCGTGCGTGCGCTGTGCGAGCGGCTTGAACAGTTGAGCCGCGAGCTGCCGGCCGATCGTCGGCAGGTGCTGGCAGCGCTGGAGGCCGATTGGCAGGCGCTGCAGGCACAGGTCGATGTACCGCTGGCCGCGCGGGCGCGGGCCTTCATCGATCTGGCTCGCACCACGGTCGAGGCCGCGGAGCGCGGGCCGATGCCGGCACCGGCGGTCGACGCCGAGCCGTTGCCGGCGACGGCATCGACTGCCGATGTCGCCGCAGCGGCCGATGCCGCCGTGACCGCGCCGGCCGAGCCGGCGTTCGACGCCTTGCTGGCCGCATTGCCGGCAGCGGATGCCGACGACGCCGTTGCTGCACTTGCCGGGATCGAGGCCGAGGCCGAGCGGCTGCACACGCAGCACGCCGGCAACGCCACGGTCGCGGCGCAGTTCGCGCAACTGTCGGAGCGGATCAGGCACCGGCGTGACGAGATCCAGCGCCGCGCAGCGAGCGCGCGGGCCGCCGCCGAAGCGGAGGTCGTCGCGCGACTCGACGCGATCGATGCCGCGGTGCGGGACGGCAGCCTGTCGGCCGCGCGGGCTGCGCGCGAGGCGATCGGCACTGCGCCGCTGCCGCCACGCTTGCGGCAGCGGCTGGCGGCGGCCGACACCGCGATCGGCAAGCTCGAACAATGGCAGCGCTGGTCCGGCAACCGGGTCCGCGGTCGGCTGTGCGACGAGGTCGAGGCCCTGCACGGCAGCGGCCTGCATCCGGATGCGGTCGCGACCCGGGTCAAGGAATTGCAGGCCGAATGGGCACGGCTCGATGCGATCGAAGGCGCCGCCGCGCCGGCCGCCGACAGTGGCCTGGCACGGCGGTTTCGCGCGCTGTGCCATCGGGCGCTGGCACCGGCGCGCGGCTATTTCGAGAAGCGCGACGCGCTGCGTCGTGGTCGCGCCGACGCGATCGACACGCTGCTCGACGAGGCCAGCCGGCAGATCGACGGCGCCGATGCGAACGTGCTGGTTGACCTGCGGCGGCAGGTCGCGGCCACGTTGCGCGACCTCGATGGCGTGCCGCCGCAGCGTCGCGGCGCACTCGGCCGCGCACTGCGCGAACGGCTGGCCGCGATCGATGCGCGATTGGCCGAACAGCGCGAGCAGGCGGCGGTCGACAAGCGCCGTCTGATCGCGAAGCTGCGGCGCGAGCTGCAGGCCGACCCGGGCTCGGCACTCGACGCAGCCAGGCGTGTGCAGGCCGACTGGAAGCGGTTGCCGCGCGCCGACCGTGCCGCCGACGACGCGCTGTGGACCGAGTTGCGTGGACTGATCGATCCGTTGTTCGAGCAGGCCCGTGGCGAGGCCACAGCGGTGCGCCAGCGACAGGCCGACGCCGAGCAGGCCGCCGCGGCCATTCTCGACGAGCTGCGCGCGCTGGCCGACGGCGACGGCGAGCGGCTGCTGCATGCCGACGCGACGATCGAAGCGCTGATCGGGCGCTGGCGCGAACTGGCACCGCCGCAGCCGGCCGCCGCGGCACGCAAGGATCGGGATGCTCCGCGGCGGTCGCGAGCGCCTGCGGCGCAACCGCGCGAGCAGGAATTCGACGCCGCGGTCGAGCGGGTCCGCGCGGCGCGTGCGCGGCACCTCGCCGAGCGTGAGCTGCAGTCGTTCGAGGCGCTGTGCCGCGCGGCCGAACGACTCGACCGGCACGCCGCCGAGCCGCTGTCGCCGCAGACGCTGGAGGACGAGCTGGCCGCGTTGCCGCTCAGCGGCGAGGCGCGGCAGGTGCTGCAGCAGCGGCTGCAGGTGGGCGAGCGCGGAGAACTTGCGGTGGCCGATCAGCAGCAGGCCGAGCTGCTTGCGGTGCGCGCCGAGCTGGCTGCCGGGCTGCCGTCCCCTGCGCACGCGCAACTGCTGCGACGGCAGGAACAGATCCGCCGGCTGGCAGCGAAGATGGAGCACCGCATCGATCGGCCGCCGGTCGACGAGGTGCGCGAGCAGTTGTTCGAACTGGCGGCGCTGACGTTGCCGATCGGACACCGGCAGGCGCTGCAGCAGCGGGTACTGGAAGCGTATCGGGCGGCGGTCGGTCGCTGAGCGGCCCGATCGCCGGTGCGGGGCGGGTGAGTGGCCGAGTGGTCGCCGGCGGGGCCGCTGCCGGAAGCAGGGCGGGCCGGCCGGGCCGCGATCAGGCGACTGCGTTGACCAGCGTGCCGACCGTGCCGGAGCTGGCGAGCTGCGGTTGCGGCAGCGCCTGGACGAGCTGGGTGGCGGTCGCGGCCTGCAGATCCATTGCGGTGCGCAGCACCAGCGTGGCGGCGGTCGATTGCACCGACAACTGGGTCGCGAGCGAGGCGGCGTTGACGATCGAGGCGCTGACGGAGTCCATGGCGGATCCTCGGGGGCGTGCAGGCCTTATCGGCCGGATCGGGAGATACTTTAGCCCGGATATTTCACGAGGTCGCGGAGAATCGCCACGGATTTCGCCGGGATTGCTCACTGCGCCGGAAGAGCGCGCGAGGTACACGCTGGTCTGCCGCGATTCTCCGCTGGCGCGGCCCTCGCTTGTTCTTTGCGGCGATCGCTGCGTTGCTCCTCCCCCAAGTGGGGCCTGCCACTCGGGGTCGTTGCGCCTTGCGCTCGCCGCAAAGCCCGGCGCGATCATCCGCCCCCCTCATGAAATATCCGGGTCAGCGCCGCTTCTGTCAGCGCAACGTGATCCAGGTCGGTGCGTGGTCGCTGGCGCCCGTTTCGCCGCGGACCCAGCGGTCGACGCCGGCGGCCTGCAGCCGCGCCGCCGCCGCACGGTTCAGCAGCAGGTGGTCGATCCGCAATCCGGCATTGCGCTGCCAGCGGTTCCGGAAATAGTCCCAGAACGTGTAGATCGGCTGGTCCGGGTGCAGCGTGCGCAGCGCGTCGACCCAGCCCTGCGCGAGCAGCCGCTGCCAGGCAGCGCGGCTGGCCGGCTGCAGCAGCGCGTCGCGGCGCCAGTGGGTCGGATCGTAGATGTCGAAATCGGTCGGCACGACGTTGTAGTCGCCAGCCAGCACGACCGGCGTTTCGGCATCGACCCAGTCCTGCGCGTGCGCGATCAGGCGTTCGAACCAGGCCAGCTTGTAGTCGAACTTCGGCCCCGGCTGCGGGTTGCCGTTCGGCAGGTACAGGCAGCCGATCACGACGCCGTCGACGGTGGCTTCGAGGTAGCGGCTCTGTTCGTCGGCCGGGTCGCCGGGCAGTTCGCGGCGCAGCTCGACCGGTTCGCGCCCGCGGGCCAGGATCGCGACGCCATTCCAGGCCCGCTGGCCTTTCCAGACCGCGCGATAGCCGGCGGCATCGATCGCCTCGGCCGGGAATGCGCCGTCGGCGGCCTTCAGCTCCTGGAGGCAGGCCACATCCGGCGCTTCCCGGGCCAGCCAGTCGAGCAGCCGCGGCAGCCGCGCCTTGATGCCGTTGACGTTGTAGGTCGCGATTTTCATCCGGGTCAGCCGGGCTTGAACACCATCAGCCAGAAGATCGCCAGGATCGGGAAGAAGGCGAGGAAGCCGAGCGTGGTCCAGACCCGGAACCAGCGCCGGCACTCGGTAGGCAGCGGCGTCCCGGCCGCGACCGCCGCCCGTGCGATGGTGCGTAGCCGGATCTGAATCGCCACCACCCGGCAGCCAGCACGCGATCGCGAATGCATACAGCGCCAGCGACCACGACAGTCACGGCAATCCGAGCGGCATCCGGGCCAGATGGACCAGATAGAGGCCGGTGGCCGGCTGCAGGATCACCCCGGCGTGGTCAACAACCAGTCGGCCGGCACGACCTTGTCGGCCACCCAGGCGACCGTGCGCGGGTCGCCACGGCGACTGGCGACGAACAGATGGAAGGCCGAGCCGATGCCGGTGCCGAACAGCACCGTCGAGACCAGGATGTGCAGCCACTTGACGGTCAGGTAGTCCACCGGTGCTCCTCCAGCCGGAGCAGCAGCCACAGAACCGCATCGGCACATGCTGGATCGACGGCGATCCCGTGGTCTACCTGGCGTTCGCCGCCGGGCTCGCCGCCTGTCGCTGGCCGCCGGTCAGCGCGAGCGATCCGGACCGGAAAGCCTTGCAGCGGCGCTGAAACGATTGCAGCCGCACTGCCGCGGCTGGCACGGCGCTTTCCGCCCGGTTCGGCATGTTGCACCGCAACGATTCTCCCGCTGTAAAGGGCCTGATGTGACCGTTGGTCCGTGAGTGGCTTCCGCTGGTCGGTTTAACCGTGGCTGACTATGCCCGGCTATCCCTTGTCGCAGCGGGATTTGCGTGAGCGTGAACCAGTTAACGGTTTGATTGACCGGCTTGCTTGCCGTGTCTACGGTCCCGGCCACCGATGGAGCTGCCGCTTTCGGTCACGGACGACCGTCGGAGCGACGCCAGATGGCGCGCTTGCGTTCTCACCTACTGGAGGAAGCGACTCATGCAGAAACTGTCCGTGTGGTCGGCAGCGTTGGCGCTGGCCGGATTCTCGGTCGTCGCGCACGGTGCCGCATTCGAGCTGCGCGATGAGCTCGGACTGGTCGAGCGTTCGCTCGAAGGCCATACCGCGCCGGCCACCCAGTCCGTCGAAGCACGCGCGGCCGAAATGGCCGGGTTGCACGCCTGGCTCAGCAGCGAAATTGCAGTGATGCCGAAATCGTTCGGCATCCGGGTCGAGCTGACCGAGCAGGAGCGCTATTCGATCGGCGAGATCGAGCGCTGCGCCGGCTGCGACGATGTCGATTCGCGCGAGCGTCGCAAACTGGTCGGCGTGGCCAAGCCGGTCGGGCTGACGATCGACGGCGCCAGCCTGATGGCCAAGGGCGGCCATGGACTCGCGCGAACCGGCGACGGCGGGCTGTCATGGACCATTCCGGTGCAGTCGTCCGGGGCGAGCGGCCTGCGGATCGGCTTCTCCGGCATGAACCTGCCGCTCGGTGCCGAGCTGTACGTGTTCAACGAAGCGGGCGAGGCACACGGACCGTACACCGGCCGCGGCATGGGCAACAGCGGCGAGCTGGTCAGTCACATGATCAGCGGTGAACGCGCGTTCGTGCAGTTGCGGTTGCTTGGCAAGCCGAGCAAGGCGGATCTGGCGCAACTGCGCTTCACGATCGCCGAGATCGGCCACATCGGTCCGCAGTTCGAACTGGCCCGGCGGATGAAGTCGGCTCTGGCCGGCGAGAAGGCATTCTGCGACTTCAACGCGACCTGCGTCGTCAACGGCGAGTGCGCCAGCGGCTGGAGTTATCTGTCCGACGTCCGCAACGCGGTCGCGCACATGCTGTTCCAGTCCGGCCGTTACTACTACATCTGCTCCGGCGGGCTGATGAACAACAGTCGCAACGACGGCACGCCGCTGTTCCTGACCGCCAACCACTGCCTGAGCCGCGAGCGCGAAGCCGACACGCTGGAGGCGTTCTTCGACTTCCGTGCGTCGAGTTGCGGCGACACCGGCTGGTGCGACTACAGCTACTCGCAGTTGCGGGCATCGTTCCCGTCGACGCTGGGCGCTGCGATGCTGGCGTCGGGCTCGTCCGGCGACTACTCGCTGATGCAGCTCGACCAGATGCCGGCCGGCACCCGCCATTTCATGGGCTGGAGCACGACCGCGGTCGCGACCAGCAACAGCACGCCGTTGTACCGGATGAGCCATCCGGGCGGCGCACCGCAGGCCTGGTCGACGCATGCTGTCAATGCCAACGGCTTCCAGTGCGGCACGCTGCCGCGCGGCACCTACATCTACAGCAACGACACCAACGGTGCGACCGAAGGCGGCAGTTCCGGCTCGCCGGTGCTGAACGGCAGTGGCCAGGTGGTCGGACAGTTGTACGGTGCCTGCGGCAGCAACCTCGACGACAATTGCGACGCGGTCAACAACCTGACCGTCGACGGCGCGCTGGCGGCGTACTACCCGAACGTCGCGCCTTACCTCGATCCGTCCGGCGGCGGTGGTGGCGGCGGTGACGGCATCGTCGCATCGGTCGACTCGGTGACCATCGCGAAGACCGCCAAGGGGCCGTGGACGCACTACACCGCAACGATCGTGGTCCACGGCCAGGACGGCAATCCGGTCGGCAACGCCACCGTCACCGGCACCTGGAGTGGCGCGCTGAGCGGTTCCGGCAGCGGCACCACCGACGGCTCCGGCACTGCCGAGGTCACCAACAAGACCCGCAGCCCCGGCAGCGTGCAGTTCTGCGTGACCGGCGTGTCCGGCTCCGGCATCACCTTCGACGGCACCCAGGTGTGCGGCAGCGGTAGCTGATCAGCGCCGCGTGTCGAGGGCAAAACGCCCCGGCCTTGGCCGGGGCGTTTTCATCCGAGCGTCCTCGATCGTGCCTCAACCCTCGCGGCGGTAGCGGACCAGCCGCCCGTCGACGCGTCGGCTCTCCAGCGCTTCGACGTGGCCGTCGGCGTTACGCGTGAAAGCGATCCGCCGCGCCGGATCCGCGGCTACCGCGAACAGGTCGCGGTCGATCGCCAGCAGTTGCAGCGCCGGGCGGCGTCCTTGCCGCAACTGCAGCCGGTCGCCGTCGGCGGCGACTTCGAGCTCGCCATAACGCCCGACCAGCTCGCGACCGTCGAATTCCCGCGGCGTATCGGCGGCACGCAACGCCGCAAGAGCCCATGCCGCATCGGTCGCGTCGGGGGCGGCGGCGACGATCGCATCGAGCGCGTGCCGCTGCGCCGCCTGCAGTGCCGCGACGGCGTCGACCGCGACGTCCGGCTCGACGCCGTCGCCTTCCCAGTTGCCGCCGGTCACCGTGTTGATCGGCGTGGCGACCGACACGAACACACTGAAGCCGTCATCGAGCGGAATCCGGTCGCCGGGGTTGGCGGCGCCGATCGTGCGTTCGCCGATCAGTGTGGCGCGGCCGGCATGTTTCAGCGTGTAGGCGAGCGCTTCGGCCGCCGACCCGGTGCGACCGCTGGTCAGCAGGTACAGCGGCAGTTGCGTTCGCGGTGACGGATGCCATTCCGGCGGCGCCTCGCTCAGCGTGCGGCCGCCGCGGCCGTGGAACGTGTTGAAGATGTTGCTGCCGGGGGCGGTGAAGGCACTGGTCAGATAGCCGACCATCGCCGGCGAACCGCCCGGCGTGTAGCGCAGGTCGATGATCAGCGCGCGGGCGCCTTCGGTCAGTCGCAGCGCCGCTTCGATCGCCTCGCGCGCCGGTTCAGACGGTTCGCCGTATTGGAAAGCGGCCAGCATCCGCAGGTCGATCAGAGCGACGCCGCCGGACAGCCACTCGACCCGCTGCACGCCGTGGCCGAGCGTCGGCGGAACCGGCGAGGGGGCGGGCCGCGCGTCGGCATCGGACGTGGCCGGCGCCTGCCAACCGACATCGAAGTGGGCGTCGATCGGCTCGAGCCGGGCACTCAGTGCGGCGGCGAGCTCGCCGGGCTCGACCAGTGCATCGAAGCGACCGGCGGCGGCTTCGTCGCGCAGCTCGCCGGCGACGCGAGTCGCGACCGTCTCGTCGAAGTAGACCTGCTCGATGGCGTCAGCGACGTCGTTGACATGGTCGCGTGGGCCGGCATGGACCGACAGCGCGGAGGCGAGGGCGAGGGCAAGGCCCAGCAGGCGGGGTGTGGCTGACATCGGTGTTCTCCATCGTGTGGGGTGAGTGATGGATACCGGTGTCGCAAGCGCGGTTGCAGCGCGGCGGTCGCGCAGCGCTCAGTTGCCTCGTTGCGTCGACGAAGCGTTGGGCAGCCACCGGTCGACCAGCCAGGCGCCGCCGAGCGTCAGTGCCGCCGGCAGCATCCACGACCACGGTGCCCCGGTGCTCGAACGCAGCGATCCGAGCGCATCGATCAGCGACGGTCCGGCCAGCCATGTGCCGGTGATCGCTGCGACCACGGCACACAGCCGCAGCAGCCACACCTCGAGCATTGCCTGCTCGTCGGCATCGCGCACGCGCGCCTCCATCAACCGGCCGAAGTCGGCCGGAGGTTCGCTGAGCGGGACCTGCCGCAGCGCCGCATACAAGCGGCGGTATGCGCGGACATCGGCAGACTCGGCGATGCCTGGTCGCGGCGGGAGTTCGGCTGCGGCCTGCGCCTCGGTCAGTCGACGGCGGCGTTCGTCATGCGAATCGGGATGCATGGGCACCTCCAACGATGGGTTCCAGCGCCTCGCGCAGTTTCTGGCGGGCGCGGTACAAATGACTCTTGATGGTGCCGGTCGGCAGGTCGACGATCCGTGCGATCTCGCCAATGCTCAGCTCGTCGATATGGAACAGCGTGACCAGCATCCGCTGCAACGGCGGCAGCGCGTCCAGCGCAAGGCCGAGGTGGCCGGCAAGCTCGGCGTCACTGCAGGCGGTTTCGAGATCGAAGCCGTCGCCGACCCGATTGATCAGCGCCTCGCGGTCGTCGTCGGCGTCATCGACCAGCGGCAGCCGCTTGCGCTGCAGGTGACGCGCCGCGATCGAGAACGCGATCTGCCCGATCCAGGTGCCGAGCGCGCTGTCGAAGCGGAACTGGCCGAGGCGCTGGTGCACGCGCAGGAACACCTCCTGGGCCAGCTCGCGGGTGTCTTCCGGGTGCTGCACCATCCGGTTGACCAGATGCCAGACCAGCCGCTGGTACTTCTCGACCAGCCGCGCAAACGCGCCCGGCGTGCCGGCCAGCACCGCCTGCACGAGTTCCCGGTCGCTGCCGCTGCGGTCGTCATCCATGCCCGGTCAGATACAGTGGGCGCGAGATCGGTTGCATCATGCGCCTGCCGAGCCGCGATCGAAACCGGCGGTCCTTCAGCCCCGAACGTACCCCTGAAGGAGCGGCTTCAGCCGCGACCGGACCATTCCAGCATCCCGGATGGCCTTTGTCGTCCATGCGGATCAGCGGGTCAGGGCAGGCCGCCGCCAACATGCTCGCACCGGGGCCGGCCGGCGACAGCGAGCGGTCGTCCAATCGCCATGCAACCGATCCCGCCGTCGCCGTATCAGTTTGTCCGACACGGGCATCCCGCCCGAGACTGGAGCCCACCGTGGAACAATTGATCCCGATTGCCCTGTTCGCCTCGATCGCGCTGATCGTCAAGTTCGTCGTCGACGCCCGCGTCCGCCGCCGGCTGGCCGAAACCCACGCCAACGACGAGCTGGTCCGCTCGATGCTGCTCGCCGACGAGCAGACCAGCCGTGCCTCCGCCCTGAAGTGGGGCATCGTGCTGGTGCTGGTCGGCATTGCGTTCGGCCTGATCGACCTGTGGAACCTGCAGCCGGACCAGCCGGGGACGTGGGGCCTGCTCAGCGTCGCGGCCGGTGTCGGGCTGCTCGGCTACCGCGTGATCGAGACCCGGCTGCGCTGAGTGCGCGATCCGTGGCGGCCGGAACGCTTCGGCCGCCACCCGGCCCGAGCATCGGCAGTTCCGCAGAACATCCGGTCGCGGTCGACTAGAATCGGCGCCTTCGCATTCGCCGATCCGTGGAACCGCCGTGGCCAGCATCAAGCAGGAAGACTTCATCCAGTCCGTCGCCGACGCGCTGCAGTACATCTCGTACTACCACCCGGTCGACTACATAAAGAATCTCGCCGCGGCCTGGGAGCGCGAGGAGTCGCCGGCCGCTCGCGACGCGATGGCGCAGATCCTGATCAACTCGCGGATGTGTGCCGAAGGGCACCGGCCGATCTGCCAGGACACCGGCATCGTCACCGTGTTCCTCGAGATCGGCATGAACGTGCGCTGGGACGACGCCACGATGGGTGTCGAGGACATGGTCAACGAAGGCGTGCGCCGCGCCTACAACCATCCGGACAACAAGCTGCGCGCATCGGTGCTGGCCGATCCGGCCGGGCGGCGGCTGAACACCCGCGACAACACGCCGGCAGTGGTCAACGTCAAGGTCGTGCCAGGCGACACGGTCGACGTGATCGTCGCCGCGAAGGGCGGCGGCTCGGAGGCGAAGTCGAAGTTCGCGATGCTCAATCCGTCCGACTCGATCGTCGACTGGGTGCTGCGCACGGTGCCGACGATGGGCGCCGGCTGGTGCCCGCCGGGCATGCTCGGCATCGGCATCGGCGGCACCGCCGAGAAGGCGATGCTGCTGGCCAAAGAGGCCTTGATGGAACCCGTTGACATCACCGAGCTGAAGGCGCGCGGCCCGGCGAACCGTGCAGAGGAGCTGCGGCTCGAACTGTTCGACAAGGTCAACGCGCTCGGCATCGGCGCGCAGGGGCTCGGCGGTCTGACCACCGTGCTCGACATCAAGATCAAGGACTATCCGACCCACGCGGCGAACCTGCCGGTCGCGATGATCCCGAACTGCGCGGCGACGCGGCACGCGCATTTCACCCTCGATGGCTCCGGTCCGGTCATGCTCGATCCGCCCTCGCTGGCCGACTGGCCCGAGCTCACCTACGACGCATCGAACGGCCGGCGGGTCGATCTCGACACCGTCAGCGCCGACGAGGTCGCGTCGTGGAAGCCGGGCGAGGTGCTACTGTTGAACGGCAAGCTGCTGACCGGCCGCGATGCCGCGCACAAGCGGATCGTCGAGATGCTCGACCGCGGTCAGCCGCTGCCGGTCGATTTTCGCGGCCGCTTCATCTACTACGTCGGTCCGGTCGATCCGGTGCGCGACGAGGTGGTCGGTCCGGCCGGTCCGACCACGGCAACCCGAATGGACAAGTTCACCGAGCAGGTGCTCGATCAGACCGGGTTGCTCGGCATGGTCGGCAAGGCCGAACGCGGCCCGACCGCAATCGAAGCGATCCGCAAGCATCGCTCGGTCTACCTGATGGCAGTCGGCGGCGCCGCCTACCTGGTCTCGAAGGCAATCAAGGCGGCGCGGGTGGTCGGCTTCGAGGATCTCGGCATGGAGGCGATCTACGAGTTCACCGTGCAGGACATGCCGGTAACCGTCGCGGTCGATTCGAACGGTGAGTCGGTGCACCAGACCGGGCCGCGCCAATGGCAGGCGAAGATCGGCAGGATTCCGGTGGTCGTCGAATAGGCCGGCGGGGCGGCAACGGCCTGCAGCGCAGCACGATGGTGCGCGGGGCCGTGCTACCGGTTCACGCCGTCAACTGAGCGGGCGGGCTGAGGGTTCCGCAGCCCGCAGTGCGCAAGCTGAAGCAGCCAGTCGGCGCTGGCGATCCCGTGCGGTGTCTCAGGAAAGCCCCTTCAGATCGGTCAGGCGCTGCCTGATCTTGCGGCTCAGCGCGCCGAACTCGCCATTGAGAACCTGTTTCGCCTCGTCATGCTTGCCGGCCTGGTTCAGCGTCACGACGTTCGATGCGACGTAATGAAACATCCGGTGCGTCGCCTTGAGGTCGGAAAACGTGGCGTACCGGCCGAGATGGGTGTGTCCGTCGCCATGAATCCACTTGCCGAGGTCGCAGCGATCGTCGCAGGAGACGATTTCCGGGCGCAGGTCTTCGGTCGAGTTGCCGGCAAGGTAGGCCTCCAGCCGCACCTTCCAGTTCTCGTGCGCGGCGATCGCGACGTCGATGTCGAGCGTACGGGTGGCCTGGTCGAGCGCTGCGCGCGCCGCCGCCTCTTCCTGTGCGTTCAGGCGATCGGCACCGAACGATCTGAAAAAATCGAGAAAACCCATCTGTGCTCTGCCCCGGTGATTCATTTTTCGATTGCATAGCATCGCAGCATTCGGTGCCGGAATGCGACACGGATGTTGATCCTGCACAGGATGGACGGCATTTTTGCCGTTCCCCGGTGGCTCGTGGCTGCGGGAAGAATGCGCGCCGCTCGCCAGACTGGCACACCGCCGTTCCGGGCCGGCGTGGCAGGAAGCCGACGCCCTCACCCCTCGAAGGAATGCCGATGGAAGTGATTGATATCGACGTGCTCGATCAGCGTGACGATCGCGTGTTCGATGCGCTGGTGGCGGGCGTCCGTCACTACAATGCAGCGCAGCTCGGCTCTGCCGAGTCGGTGCCGCTGGCGGCGATAGCGCGTGATGGTGGCGGTCGGCTGGTCGGCGGCGTGGCCGGCCGGACGATCTACGGTCATCTGCTGATCGAGGTCGTCTGGGTCGATGAATCGCGACGCGGGCAGGGGCTCGGCCGGCAGTTGATGGAGCGGGCCGAGCAGGTGGCGCGCGAACGCGGTTGCGTCGCGGCGCAGGTCGACACGCTGTCGTTCCAGGGCCCGGCGTTCTATGGCCGGCTCGGCTATGCGGTGATCGGCACCGTGCCGGACTTTCCTCCCGGCCACCAGCGATTCTTCCTGCTGAAGTCGTTGGGCGGCGGGCAGAGCGAAAGGACTGACGGGAGCTGACCGAGCCGGTCGGTGATGCTCGTCTCCGATCGCCGCCCGCGTTGTTGTACAGCCCGGAATTCGAGGTCGTCCGGTGTGCGCCGGTTTCCCGGGAGCTTGCGCCGTGTGGTTTGCCGCAGGCGTGCGCAGTCGGTAGCCCGACGGTGCTCGTTTCCTGCAAGCGCCGAGCGCAGCCGGCATCCAGCACCGTCGCGGTAAGCTGCGCCGTGACCGCGCCACGCCGTATCGGATCGAACCCATGCATGCACCACATCCGTTCTACCGTGAGGCCGGCAGCGGTACCGGCGTGGTCTGCCTGCATTCGAATTCGAGCAGTTCGGGCCAGTGGCGCGGGCTGATCGAACAGCTCGCGCCACGTTTCCACGTCTGCGCGGTCGATGCCTGGGGCTCCGGTCGCAGCCCGGCGTGGCCGGGCGAACGCGCGCTGACGCTGTCCGATGAAGTCGCATTGCTCGAGCCGGTGCTCGACCGCGTCAGCCAGCGCTTCGTGCTGGTCGGCCACTCGTATGGCGGCGCGGTGGCGTTGATGGCAGCACTCGCGCATCCCGATCGGGTGCGTGCGCTGGTGCTGTACGAGCCGACCCTGTTCGCGGTTGTCGACGAAGAATCGGCACCGCCCAACGACGCCGACGGCATCCGCGCCACGGTCGCCGCGGCCGCCGTTGCGCTTGCCGGCGGCGATCGCGCGCGTGCGGCCGAACATTTCATCGACTACTGGACCGGGCCCGGCGCCTGGGCCGCGATGCCGGCGGCGCGCCAGGCGTCGATCATCGAGTCGATCGAGCTGCTGCCTGCCTGGGCCGGCGCCCTGCTCGGCGAACGCACGCCGGCGGCGGCGTTCGCCGCAATCGACGTGCCGGTGCTGTACATGACCGGCGGCCGCTCACCGGTGTCGTCGCTCGCGGTCGCACGGCGGCTGACGCGGGTGCTGCCGCGGGTCGAGCGGATCGACTTCGGGCGGCTCGGACACATGGGGCCGGTGACCGATCCGGCCGTCGTCAACGACGCGATCGTGCGCTTCATCGACCGGCTCTGAAGCCTTCGGGATCAGGCGCTCGCGGCAGCGGGCGAGGCGGGTGGGCACGCGCCAGGCACCAGCGGCCCGGTCGAATCGACAGCCGGTGAGCTGAATCGGCCGGATTTCACGTTATCCGCATTGAGTCCTTCCGCTGCGCCGTCGCTGCAGCGCGTGGAAGGTGCCGATGACGTCCGATGCCCCGGTCCCGTCGCGCCGTGCGCGCAACGGTTCCCTTTCGAGGAAGATCCATGCTGTCCTGCGATTGCTCTCTCTCCCGTCGTGGTCCGATGTTGTCGCTGCTGCTGGCCGTCGCCGCCGCATCGCCCGGTGCGGTCGACGCGGCGACCCATTGCGTCGACAACGCCGTCGACCTGCAGGCGGCATTGACAGCCGCGACGAACAACGGCGAGGACGATCTGATCCAGCTCGTGATCGGCGTCTATCAGCCGCAGGCGCGGCTGTTCTACGCCGCGACAGAACATTTCGACCTGACCGTCGAAGGTGGCTACACGGAAGGCTGCGCCGAGCGGCTCGACGATCCGCGGCTCACCGAGATCGACGGCACGCTCAGTACCGACGGCATCGTCGGCTGGCATCCGCTCGGAAGCACGGCGGACCTGACCGTGCGCGGCCTCAGCTTCACCAGCGGCAGTGTCGGCAACAAGTACGCCGTCAAGTTCGGCAGCTCTTACTCGAACTGGGCCGGAAACCTGCTGGTCGATAACATCATCGTGCATGACATCGCCGTGACCGGAGATTGCCCGATCGTCGGATTCGAAGGCGGGACCGGCTCGGTGCTGGTGCGCAACAGTGTGTTCATCGGCAATCGGGGCGGGATCAACTGTCCGCCGATCCAGGCGCAGAGTCGCAACACGGTCGACGAGCCGGCCGGCGTGTGGTCGGGCAACACATTGGTCGGCAACTCGCTCCAGCCGGGAAACATGGATCCCAATCTGGCCGGCGCCTTGATCATCCAGGGCGGACGCTGGGTGTTGGTCAACAACATCTTCTGGGGCAACGACAGCGCCGACCTCGTCGGCAACGCGACGGTGACGTTGTTGTCGAACGACATCGGCGTGCATCTCCTGTCGCGCGCGACCGATGCCGGCGGCAACCTGTCGATCGATCCGGGCTTCGATGACGCGCCGCGCCTGCGCTCGAACTCACCGCTGGTCGACATCGGAGAACCGGCGCCGCACGGCGGCAGCGGCGGCGTCGATGCGTTCGGCCAGGCTCGGCTGTCGGGACCGACGGTCGACATCGGCGCTTATGAGTATCCGCGGGTGTTCGCCGACGGATTCGACGCCGAATGAGCCGCGTGCGGCGCCGATGATGCGATAACGCACGGCAGAGATCGGCGCGGCGTCGGTGATCGCGCGGCGGTCCGGCGAGCGGCGCCGGAACCGCCGGTGCTTCGATCACAGCACCCGCATGAATGCCACCAGGTCGGCCTTTTCCTGCTCGCTGAGCTGCGTGCCGAGCACGATGTTGAAGAACTCGACGGTGTCCTCGAGCGTCAGCAGCCGGCCGTCGTGCAGATACGGCGGGGTGTCGCGGATGCCGCGCAGCGGAAATGACTTGATCGGCCCTTCGGCATCGGCGCGTCGACCGTTGATCATCCTCGCCTCGAAGAACCGATGCACCTTCAGATCGTGCATCGTGTTGTCGGTGTAGTGCGGCGGCGAGTGGCATTCGACGCAGCGTCCCTTGCCGAAGAACACCGCTTCGCCACGGCGCTCCGCGTCGGTTGCAGCGCTCTGGATCAGCCGACCGAACAGATCGAGCTTCGGTGCCGGCGGAAAATCCAGCAGTGCCTGGAACTCGCCCATGAAATGCACCGCACTGCCGCGTTCGAGCACGTTCACGCCCTTCTTTGCGGCAAGGACGATGTCGCCGTCGAAATAGGCGGCACGCTGCTCGAACTCGGTGAAATCCTCGACCGTCTTCAGCGCGCGCTGTGACCCGAACAGTCGCTGGACATTGACGCCACGCAGCGTCGGCGTGTCGATCCGGCGGCGGAACTCCTGCGGACGGATGTCACCGACCAGATGGGTCGCGCCATTGGTGTTGCCGTTGGTGTGGCAGTCGAAGCACGTCACGCCGTGGCTCGGCTCGCTCGATCGGCGGTCGGACGTCGCATTGAATTGCTGCTGCGGAAACGGCGTCAGCAGCAGGCGCAAGCCTTCGAGTTGTTTCGGGTTGAGGATGCCGTTGAACAGCTCGAAGAAATTCCTGATCGTCACGACCTGACCGCGGCTGACGTCGCCGAGATCCGGTCGGGTGGTCAGGAAGATCGGCGACGGGTGCTCCGGCAGGAAATGGTCCGGCAGGTCGAAATCGAGGTCGAAGCGGCTCAGGTCGCGCTGCTCGGCCTGCTGGATCGCATCGATGTGGAACTGCGGGAAGACCATGCCGCCTTCCGGATGGTTCGGATGCGGCAGCGGCAGGAAGCCGGCCGGGAACAGATTGCGGGCGCGGATCTGCTCGGGCGACATCGCGCCGAGCTGTTGCCACGTCACGCCGTCGGGCAGTCGCACGCGAACTCCGGCCTGCACCGGCTTGCCGCGCGACATCGTCGCGCCGCGCGCCGGCCGGTTCGACAGATCGTAGCGCTGCTCCAGCAGTTGCCGTTGGCGCTGCATCACCTCCGGCCGGGCGGACTCCATCCGCGATTTCATGTCCTGAAACGTTTCGTGCATCACCACCGGCGAGTAGCTGTCCGGCGGCGAGCGAGCGGGCTCGGCAGCGAATGCGCTGACGCCCAGGCCGATCGAGATTGCACATGCCAGCAGCGACTGCGGCATGGCTCCATGCACACTGCGCATCTTGCACCTCCCGTTGATCGAGCTTCGTCGGGGCACGGCGGTGCCCGTCCGCCAGCGTGCGCCCGAGTCACGGTGGCGGCAACGGCCGATCCGCAGTCGTTCAGTGCCGATGAGACAAGCAGTGTGTCGCCGTTCATCCCTGACGCCCGGGAAGCGACCGATGCGTTGGCGGGGGCAGCAATGTCAGCCGCTGAGGTCGATGGTCCGCCGCTCGCGCGAAGCCTGCATGATCGCCTCCATCATGCGCAGGTCGTCGATGCCTTGTTGCGGCGGTACCGGCAGCTCGGCGCGGCCGAGGCAGGCCTCGGCGAACGCGTCGTACATGCGCGGCAGTTGGTTGACCGGAGCGAACAGCGGTTCCTCGATCCGGTTCGGTGCATCGGCGCCGATCCGCATCCGCTCGCCGATGCCGGGCGTCGCCGGGTCGAGTTCGACCCAGGCGGTGGCGAAACCAGCACGCACGCGGTTCTGCAGCCGGTAGCGCCAGCTCGCCGATCCGGTCGCGAGCACGCCGCCATCGAACTCCGCAGTCCAGCTCAGGTCGGACTCGACGCGGGCGAATCTCGGGTCGTCGGCGTGATGCGCGATCGCGCTGACCCGGCGCGGCAGTCCGCCGCCGATCCAGCGCTGCAGTTGCACGCTGTAGATGCCGATGTCCGGCAGACAGCCGCCGCCAGACAGCGCCGGATCGAAGCGCCAGTTGTCCTCTGGCTGACTGATCGCGAAGCCCTTGTGGGCGTCGATCGATACCAGCCTGCCGTGCTTGGCGTCGCGGGCGCGGCGGCACAGGTCCTGTACCGGATCGGAAAACCATGCGCGGTACGCCGGCATCAGCAGGCGTCCGGCGGCGCTCGCTGCCGCCAGCATCCGCTCGGCATCGCCGACGCTGCCGGCGAGCGGTTTCTCGCTCAACACGTGCTTGCCGGCGGCAAACCCGCGCAACGCGTGCGCGGCGTGCAAGCCGACCGGCAGGCACAGATGCAGCGCGTCGACACGCTCGTCGCTCGCCAGCCGCGAGTAGTCGTCGTAGCCGTAGATGGCGTCGTCGGCAATGCCGTAACGCGCGGCCCACTCGCGGGCCTTGTCCGGCGAACCACTGACCAGCGCGACAGGGTAGGCAACCCGTGCCTGGGCGAGTTGTTCCAATGCGTAGCGTGCGTAGCTGCCGAGGCCGACGACAGCGATGCCGACGCGGCCGTTGCGGCGCGAGTTCCCGCCGGCGTTCGCGCCAGCGAGCGTGGGTGCCGCGGAACCGACTGCCGCCGCCGCGGCGAGTCCAGCCAGCGCCCGGCGCCGGCCCTGATCGATGCCGGACATGTCGTCGCTCCGGATTGCGGGATCACGCAATGCTAACGATGAATGTCGAATGCGGTCGCGGCGATGCGCCGGAACGTGTGGAATGCCGGGCCGGCTGCACGCCGGCAGCGTCGTCCGCGGTCGTCCGTTCCAATGTCCGCGGACAGGCGCCGTCGACTTTGCCACTTCGCTCCGGCGCGCCGTTCGCTCCGTTCGTCGTGCCGCGTCGTCATCGGTGGCATTGGCATGGCCATTGCCGGCTGTTCGGCGTGCTTGCCGACGTGCAGCATCCGATGGTTCCGTGAATAACCCTGCAAGGAGTGTCCATGCGTCATCTGACCCTGCTGCTCGCGATGGCCGCCTGTTCGGCTTCGGCCAACGACCTCGCCCGATTCGACGATGAGTTCGAACGTCGCGATTCGCTCGGCGACTGGGAAGTGTTCCACGCGAAGTTCGGCTGGCCGGACAAGATCCGCGCGCTCGATGTCGGCCATACCACCGACGGTTCGCTGCACCTGCAGCCGTACCATTCGGCCTGGGTGCGCGACCTCAACGCGCCGTACCTGTATCGCACGCTGTCGGGCGACTTCGACGTCCGCGCACGGGTCCGCGTGCGTGGCGATCACAGCGACATTCCGGGCGGCACCTGGTCGCTCGGCGGTCTGATGGCGCGCGTCCCGAACGGCGCAAGTTCGGAGACGTGGCAGCCGCGGCGTGAGAACTGGCACTTCATCACCACCGGCGTCGGCATGCAGCGCGGCGAGACGATGACCGAGACCAAGGCGACCTTCAACAGCTACTCGTCGCTGAAACTGCGCCCGTTTTCGAGCGGCTGGGTCGAGCTGCGGCTGGTCCGGGTCGGCATGGCGCTGGTCGCCCTGGCCCGCAGTGACGAATCGCAGCCGTGGCAGGTGCGCGATCGCTGGTACCGGATGGAAAGCAACCCGCAGATGCAGGTCGGCCTGATCGCCTACACGACCAGCGACGACGTGCCGCCATCACGCGAGGATCCCGAACGCATCAACCGCACGCTGCTGCAGGACGCGCGCACCGATATGACGTTCGAAGTCGACTGGATCCGTTTCAGTCGGCCGCAGATAGCCGCCGCCGACTGGTACGGGGAAGTCAGCGGCAATCCGCTCGCCGATCCGAACCTGTCCGAGCAGGCCATGCTGGAGCTGATCGGCGGCTGAGACGGCCGGAGCATTCGCTCGTTTGCAGCGAGCGATCCGATGGCGCTCCCGGAAATGGCGCGCCGCTCGATGACGGTAACGGGTTTCCCGTTGCCGTCGGCAGCAGCGGAACCGGGAAGGCTGCAGCACCGAGACACTCTCGTCCCGACCTCAACCGGCAGCATGTCGTCCGACAAAGGTCCGCGTGCAGTATCTGGACCGGACGAGTGCCTCGCTGCCGGGGCGCCCCGAGGCATCACGGGCTCGACATCTCTCGCGATGACGCGATTTCGCTCCGGACTGCGTTAGTGGATGTGCCGGGACAGAACACCTGCGTCGTCGGAAAGCGCTTACCGAGAGATATGCAATGACAAACTTGAACGCTGCACTCGACTGGCTGCGCCGTATCGGCTCAGCCGCCGCCATCGCACTCGCATGCTCCACGATGGTCTGGGCCCAGCAGCCCGACCCCGCGCCGGATCTCGGGCTGCAGCGTCCGGACGGTGCCGCTGGACTGGCCTCTGGCGTGGTGCACGCTCTGGCCCGTCAGCCCGACGGCAAGCTTCTGGTCGCCGGCGAATTCACCCAGACCCGCGACGGTACCGTTCGCACGCACCTGCTTCGCCTGAATGGTGATGGGTCGCTGGACGAGGGTTTTTCGGTCGAAGTCACCTCGGCGAGCCGGGCACAGGTGCGCGCCATCGCGGTCGACGCCGAGGGCATCTTCATCGGCGGCGCATTCACCCACGTCGGCGGAGTGCCGCGAAACGGTGTCGCGAAGATCGGCTTCGACGGTCAGACGGCCAATTGGTCGCCGGCACTCGGCTCCGGCAATGATGTATTTGCGCTGGCGATCGATGCATCCCACGTCTATGTCGGAGGCGATATCGTCACCGCGGACGCCTTCGGTCTCGCTCGCCTGTCACGCGCCAACGGAGATTTCGATCCTGCATTCTACGCACCGGCCCAGATCTTCTCGGCAACCACGCCGAGTGCAGGCAACCGGGGTCGTGTAACCGTTCTCCTCAGAACCGACCACGATCTCATCGTCGGCGGTTACTTTCGCCAGATCGCCGGCGTCGAGCGCTACAGCGTGGCAAGGCTCTCGACCACTACACCAGTGACGGTTGGCGAGTACCGCGCGCCGATCGGCTCCGGTGCGCTCGACGTGGTCGCGTTCGCTCTCGATGAAGCTGCCAACACGCTGTATGTCGGCGGCGAGTTCTTCAGTACCGGCGTGCAAGACCATCTGGTCCGGACCGACGCGACCACCGGTGCACTCGACGCCGAGTGGATCCCGCAACCTTCCGGCAAGGTGCACGCGCTCGCTCTGGCAGGTAGCCATCTCTATGTCGGCGGAATCCTCGAGTCCGAGACTCAGCAGCACCTGATGCGTGTCGCCGTTGCCTCTCCGGGCGCGATGGACCCGGATTGGCAACCGCTGCCAGACAATCCTGTCAACGCGCTTCTGTACGAATCCGGTACTTCACGGCTGTATGTCGGCGGAGCCTTTTTCGAACTCGGCTTCGATGCTCGTCACGGCCTTGCCCGTTATTCAATGCGCGAACGTACGATTTTCCGTGACGGATTCGAGGCCACAAAATAGAGCGCGTCTGCGCCGGACATCCATTACAAGAAAAAAATGACGTGCGCATCGTGCTGTTCGTCTCCAGCGACAGCGCGATGCAGCTCCGACCGGGGGAGATGCGGACGAAAGGATGTCGCCGATCTCGCGCACGCTGGCCTCGGGTGCTGCGGTTCGCGTTCGGTTGTGGTTTGGCGTGCGGTTTGGCTGTTCTAGCGGCCGGTGGCTGCCGTATCGCAGTGCGCGCATGATTTCGGAGGTACCTGCCTGGACGTGCGCCGGATTTCCGAGAGTCGTTTTGCCTGTGGCGACTCGGGCGGCATGCCTGCAAATGCCCCGTCAGCAAGGTCGAGCCAATGCGCAGCCCGACTCTTGCGTGAGGCGGCAAGCTCAAGCTCGGTCAGATCGAGAGCGATTCCACCGGCCGTCAGTGAGCGAGCGCGCTCTCTTCTTGCGACGATATCGTAGGCCGTCTCGAGCGCGGTGCGCGCCTTCTCGTAGTCTCCGGCCGCAAAATAGATCAACCCGCGCGTTTGCAGAGGCACTTCCCATTCGGTGCACTCACTGTTGGGCAACTTCGGCCGCTCGGCAAGATCATCGAGCAATTCAAGGGATTCTTCTGGCATTCCGAGTCTCCTGAACCACTCCGCCTTGTTTGCGAGCTGCAGACAGATCACACGATTGAAGGCAGGTCCATCATCGGGAATGTGAAAATCAAGATACTCCCGCGCATCCTGGTACCGGCCGACATTCGTAAGCATTCGGCCGAAGTTCAGTTTCAGTCGTGCCAGCGATGGCCCCTGATTGGCAGAGTGTGGTTCCAAGATTTGTATCGCATGAAGCAGCATGGATTCCGCTGCCGCATGGTCTCCCTGCAGTTGCTTCAACCAGGAAAGATTGTTGGCTAAAATGGCGATATTGGGGTCGTCGTTTGCGAGGGTCGACTCGGCGATCGAATAGGCCTTTTCAAAATGTTCAATGCTTTCACTCGCGCGGCCTTGGGAGAGGTAAACCCGTCCAAGAGAGTTATGCACGCTCATGGTCATTGCGCTTTCAGGTCCGAAAGCTGCGTGATGCGCGTCGAGCATTGTTCGGAGTGTTCGTTCAGCGGAATCAAGATCGCCCGAGGTGCGCTGCAATTCGGCGAGAAAACCAAGTGCTGAAAGAAGCTTCGGTGAGTCCTCTTTGTGGTGGCGGCGCATTGTATCTATGGCCTGATTCATCAGCGGCACCGCCCTGCCAAGTTGGCCTGATTCGCGCAGCAGATCAGCCAGCAAGACTTGGGCTTCCGCCGCCTCGGCGGGCTGGTCGGGGAATGCCTTCTTCCGCTCCGTAACAGCTCGTTGGAGCAACGCCTCCGCCATTTCAAGCTTGCCCTGCCGCTGAATCGTCAGGCCGAGCATTGGAAGAAGACGGGCCATTTCGCCGGCGAGCCTGTTTTCCTCTGCAATCTCAATTCCTTCGCGGTAGGCTTCCTCTGCCAATCCGAGCAAACCGCGACCTTCGAACGACATGCCAAGCTGCTCTAACAAGCGTATTCGTTCAGCCGAGTGAATTTGGCCATGGCTCAATACCATGGCGTCGCGGAGTATCACTGACGCACGGAGCGGCTCTCCGAGTTTATTGTACAGCTCGCCTACTGTTCCCATCAGTCGGACCCGCTCGCGTGGGGACAAGTCGGTACTCTGCCTGAGTTTCTCTGTCCCGAGATCGACCAGTTGTGAGGGTGTTAGGGCTTTGCGCCCGGCGCCACGAGCCGGGTCAGCGAGTTCGAACAGGCCTAGTAGGAATTCGGATACGGCAAGTGCCGCCTTGGCCTCCTGCCTGGATCGCTCGCTCTCGGCGGCGAGCTGCCAGGCAAACAGTCCGATCACCATTGCAAACGCCAGAGTAGCGATTGACCCAAACGGGTGCCGTGCGACGTGCTTGAACGCCCGGTAGAAGTAGCTGTGCGAAGTCGCACGGGTTGGCAGGTTCGCGAGATAGCGCTCAATGTCTTCCGCAAATGCTTCTGCCGACTGGTACCGCCGTTCCGGATCCGGTGCCGTAGCTAGCATTACAATTGCGTCGAGGTCGCCTTTCAAGGTGGCTGCGCCACGTGTTCCGCCCAGCGCGCTGCTGGGCAAGTTTATTCTCCCCTCATTGTCGGCGGACGGAGCTTTGTCCGTCAGAAGTTCGAACATGAGTAAGCCTATCGCATAGACGTCGGTTGCGGTGCTCACAGGCTCGCCTCGTCTCTGCTCAGGGCTTGCGTAGCCCGGAGTGAACCATGGCTGTGTTTGTGTGCTGATTCCGATTATTGGGTCAAGAAGAGTTGAAATTCCGAAGTCGAGGAGGGCGATTCGACCATCCTCGCGAAGGAGCACGTTTTCCGGCTTAATGTCAAGGTGAACTACTAGCCTTTGATGGGCATAATGCACGGCGCGTGCGACGCTGGCCAGGATCCGAAGCCTTTCTTGGAGCGAAATCCGCTGCCGTGAGCAAGCTCTCGTGATGATTTCCCCTTGAACGTACTCCATCACCAGATACGGCTGCCCACTTGGAGTTTCACCGCCATCGAGCAACCTGGCGATTGCAGGGTGGTCGAAACTTGCGAGGATCTGCCGCTCACGCCGTAACTGCCGCGCCGAAACTGCTCCAGCGAAGCCTTTAATGAACTTAATTGCAACTCGCTGCTCGAACTGTTGGTCGATGCGTTCCGCGACGAAAACAATACTCGATCCACCGCTTCCGATTTCTCGAAGCAGCTTGTATTTTCCTATGCACTGCCCCTCGTGCGGGATCTCGAGCGC
This sequence comes from Lysobacteraceae bacterium, assembly GCA_041687455.1. Taxonomy (GTDB): domain Bacteria; phylum Pseudomonadota; class Gammaproteobacteria; order Xanthomonadales; family Xanthomonadaceae; genus JAWLBY01. The sequence continues at coordinate 77,380 of JAWLBY010000016.1, forward strand.
AGTTTCTACTGCTTCGACAAACATCCGTGTCAGATGTTTACTGGTTTCGTCCGAATCTGCGTCGGCATCGAGGAGTGCGTGGAGCTTCGCTAGCTCTTCCTTGCTTATGTCTAAACGATCAACCCATCGCTTGCGATCTGCCAAGTCGGCAATCGAAATTGCCTGCTCGAAAAGATCGTCGAGTCTCGACGCGGAATTGCCGAGATGACTCATGGTGCATCCGAAGCCGTTGGTGGCACCAGGCGTGTTGTAAGGCGTGCGGAACTGCGATGCGCCGGCGCCAGCATGTAGCGCATGGAGAGCGTCACGCTGGTGGCGGTCATCATCCTCGTGTTCTCCGCGCGGTTGAGTCTGAGTCCCCCAATGCTATCGCAGACACGCGATGTTCGCCTTCTTGCTCTCCCCGCCAGGGGGTTAGGCGGCTATCGCATCACTTCAGGGGGCGCGCCGCCGCACACGCCGCTGCTTTTCGGCGAAATGACCCCGGCACAACGCGCTTCCTCGCCCTCGTCTGTCTCGACCGCCCAGCGATCAGCGCCCGAGCGGACGCATGGCGGGACGCGGGTTGATGCCCAATGCCGACCTGCCTGACCGTCAACCACAGCGAGCTGCAGCCGGTTGACTAGAAAACGCGCACTAATCCGTTATCGACTTGGGGGCGGATCCGCCGCCCGTGGAGTCTGTCGCATGCGTTCATCTCGATCCGCCCTGGCGGCCCTGGTCGTCGCGGCTGCGTTTGGTTCACTCCCCGAGCTCGCCTTGGCCGAGTCGCAGTGGCGTTCGGGATTCCTCGTGTATACGCCAGTTCAGGACATCTACACCGGCTACGTAGAGAATGGGACCGCGTATCTGGTGTCGCAGGCCTATGTCAGCACCCCGCCGCAGCCGAGGGTCGGGCAGGTGTTCTACATTAGCGCGCTGGCCGCCGGAATCGCGGTCCCAGTCACCGGTCGGTACGTCGGCCCCTATCTGCAATTGCCGGCCGGGGTGAGTGTGGTTGCCGATCCCGCAACGCCGCTCCGCTGTTACTACCGGCCGATGGACGGATCCGGCAACGCGATCGAGTTCACCCAGCAGGCGCTGCTCGATACCAGCTTCGGTGCAAGCTTGCGCATTGCCGGGTGTCCGCAGCCATCCGCCGCTCCGCTGCCGGTAACGACTCTGGCGATCGGCGGGCAAGGGGTGCTGATCGAGCGGCGCGATCCGCAGGCGACCTCGCGTCTGTGGCCGATGGGCGGGCAGGCCATGTTCGAGTTCCTGGTGCCGGTGGTCAGCAACAAGCCCTTGGACGGCGTCTCCGATGGCGCGCGATTGCGCGTGCCGACCAACTCGATCCAGGGAGATTTCGGCAGCCTCTGGGCGCAGCCGGAGATCCACCTGCTGGTGCACCCGGTCGAGGAAACGGCCAGTGCCGACATGACGGTGAGCGCGCTGAGCTCGGTCACCCCGAACAATCCTGCCAACCGGCGGGTACAGGCGAGGTGTTCCAACCTCGGCCCGTCGACGGCGCAAAACGCAACCTGCGGGTTCTCGGTTGCTCCGGCCGGAGCGCTCTTCAGTTGCACGCCAGGTAGCCCGCAGGCGACGCTCGCTGCCGGTGCCTTCATCGATTGCTGGGCGGAGTTTGCCCCATCGGCCGAAGGCGACGTCATCGAGGCAAGCGCAGGGACATCGACGCCGGATCCGAACCTCGGAAACAATGCGATGGCACTGGTTATCGATCCGTTGCCGCCACCGGACTCGGCCGACATGGAGGTGACGTCGCTCGAAGCGGTGGCAGCGACGACGCCGGGCACCCAAGGGGTGCGTGCCGTATGCACTAACCTGGGGCCATCGGCCGCACTGGATGCACATTGTGGTTTCACGCGCCTCCCCGCCGGGGCGGCCCTGGCATGCGCACCGGTCAGTCCGCAACCGAGCCTTGCCATGAACGCCGTCATCGAGTGCCGGGCCGATTTCGTGCCATCCGACAATGGCGATGTCATCGAGGCGAGTGCCGGGTCGAGCACACCTGACGCTCGCGGTGAGAACAACAAGTTAACGATCACCTTCGATGCGTCGTCCGGCGCAAGTATTTTTGCCGATGGATTCGAGTGATCGTGCATCGCAACCCGGCCAAAGAAATGACTGAATGTATTACCTGCGTCGGCAGCGCGGCTCCGGCGCCGCACGAAGACTGCTCGGAGCGATAAGAAAGCAAGAAGTCGGGGCTTAGAAACAGTGGCAAGGGTGGGCTCGCGTTGACGTGCCTGTAATCTCTCCGTCCACCCCTGTATTTCGTGTGCCGAATCGAATGAGCTCGTGGCGTCTGGCCGACGTGGAGTCATGAGACCGGCGCCATGACACGTCCAGCGGAGAATTCATCTGGAGATGAACCGAGCATCGAGCTGCGTGGAATTGTCGTAGGCAAGCACGAGCGGCAGTATCGCAACGACACACCGGAACTACGCGATCTTGATTCCGGGACGCCAGGGAAGAGCATGGCTTTGCCAGGTTTTAATGAGGGAGGCAAGAATGAATACTTCGGAACAGGAGCTGGCGCGAGCGCTGCTTTTCAAGGCCAAGGACGGGCAGCTCGCGCAGCACCTTGCGGAGCAGATTCGTCTGGGCGGCGCAGACGGCACGCAGGTGGTTGCGGTGCTGCTCGCGACTCTAATGGCGAAGGGCGCGATTCCTGCACTCGAAATCGCGCGCATCATTCTTCGGGCCCCCCAATTAATGCCCGAGGCTGACGTTGCGATACCGGAGGAGGGCAGCCGATCGCAAGAGCCGGTTGCTGACACCTTCGAAGGAGGCGGCCCCACAACCCAGTGCTGAAGCCGGACTCCGGTCAAAGGCATCGCCGCAAGGTTGGCTCAATCCGTGGAGTCCGCCGCCACACGGCGTTCAATGCTGCAGCGAATGCGTCACGGGGCCAGGCTGGCAGTTGAGCCTGCAATGCCCGTCGGGGCGGTGCGCAATGTGCAACGTAGCGCACACTTTCGCAAGTCAGTCGACGCGAGGTCATCCGCCGATGACCAGATCGTCTCCCATGTCTCGTCATACGCACCGCCATCCCGAGTTCGACGCAACTCGCGGCGCACTGCTTGTCACGTGACACTGGAGGGGGGAGCATGAAAGCGATCGAGCGGAGCATCCGCGGGTGCTGCGCATTGCCCATTGCCTGTGCTGTATCCATGGGCCTGGTCGGTGCTGCGCATGCGCAAAATTTGCCCGAAGTGACCGATGCGGCCGGCACCAGGCTCGCTGAATGGCCGGCGGGCGGCCGGATTGCCACGTACCACCGGGGAATGTTGTACCTGGGCGGCACGAATGGTGAGGCCAACAAGACCTGGGTCTACGATATTTCGACGAATCCGCGCTTGCCGTCGCTGCTGTGCCAGAGCCCGACTTTCGGCAACAGTCATGTCTGGTACAAAATTGGTGACCTGTTCTTCCGCCAGGACCTGACGAACTGGAGTTCGCCGCCCGCGTTCTGGGATCTCGAAGCAATGTGTCTGCCTGATGCAGACGGTGATGGTATTGCCGAGGGGCCGGCCCGGTGGCCTTCACCGGACCCGAACCAACCGAATGATCCGAACCGCATACACGACTTCCCGATCGACTCCCAGATCGCGGCCGACGACTGGCTGCCGACCTATCCGTATGCGATCAGCTACGGTGTGCTCGATGCCCGGGTCGGCTGGTGGCCCTCGCTCGCAGAACGCAATCTGGTGCAGGAGTCCGGTGTTGCCGTCAGCAACCGGTTCCGGATCGGCAATCTGCTGTTCCTGACGCCCGGCGACGGCGGCAGCGGTGTCGCGGTCTACGATATCGGTGATCCAGCAAGCCCGCGCCTGCTGGACGTGCTCAGCGGGAACTATCTTCAGTACACGACGGCCTGGCACGTATGGAAGCACTACCTGGTCATGATGATCGGCAGCGACATCAACGGACCCGCCGCGCCAGACTCGCGCGTAAACGCGCTGGTCATTGATTTTTCGGACGTTGAGAATCCGGATGTCGGTCTCCAGCTAGTCCGTGAGATACCGAGGTCACAGCTTCCGGGGCGTTATGTCCACTTCCAGGACAATTACGCATTTGCAGGGCATGTCAATCCGAATGGGCCAGGCGGTTACGGCGTCAAGTACAACATGGCCGTCGGTGTGGAAGGTGACAACGTCGACCCTGTCGAATTGACGTTCAGTCCAGACAACACCGGAACCGATTTTCAATGGATTCCGCTCGGTAATCTCTTGCTCGTGTCCGGCTCGGAGACGAACGGCGGCTATTCGGTCCTGTACACCCATCAGGATGGGCCGGACGTGACACCACCCAGTGTGGCGTACCACCATCCGGCAAACGGAGCCATCAATTTACCGGTGACATCCGCGGTGGGGCTGGTCATTCACGAGCAGCTCGATCCGACCACCGTGAACGAGAGTACCATCCAACTGCGACCGGTCGGCGCGGACCCGGTCCCGGCGATCGTGATGCACACCAGCTACGACGTCGTCAGTGTCGTGCCGGTGTCGCCACTCGGAGACAACACGACGTACGAGCTTCGTATTGTCGCTGGTGGGATTCGCGACGTGGCCGGCAACGGCATTGTCGGATCGAGTTTCTTCTTCTCCACTGGCTCTCAGTTGGCGCTGAGTCCGACGATTACGGCTTCCAGCTCCTCTCCGGCTTCACCTGTCACGGCAGGTGATTCGGTGACGCTCTCGGTTACTGCCACCAATGCCACCGCGTATCGATTCGACCCGGGTGATGGCGGTGGGGTGAGCGCCTGGGCTACCAGCAGCGCGCACACTCACGTGTACAGCAGTCCCGGGAACTATACCTGGCAGGTTCAGGCGCGCAGCGCAAGCGGACAGATCGCGACCGCAACAAGCCGGATTGTCGTCGAGCCCGCGGCTGCTCCGGGTAATCACGAGGCGTCCGCATCCATCATTGTCGATGCGGCTGCAAGGCGCGTCTGGGCCGTCAACCCTGACCAGGGAACCGTGGCCGTGTTCGACGCTGACGCTACCTTGTCGTTTCGGCTCGGGGAGTACGCTGCCTGCGACCAGCCGCGAGGTATCGCACGCGGCACGGCAGGGACGGTGTGGGTTGCGTGCGCCGGGAGCGATCGAGTTGTTGAAATTGGGGCAGGTGGTGCGATCGTCAAGACGGTGTCGACTGGCCGCGGCTCTGCGCCAAGTGCAATCGTCACAACCGCCGATGCCTCCACGGCATTCGTTGCGCTGGCTGGGAGTGGCGAGCTGCTGCGAGTTTCCACTGCAGCGGGGACCATCAGCTCCAGGATCGCTATAGGGTTTGACGCTGAGGCGCTGGCGCTTTCTGGTGGTCACGTGTATGTCGCACGTCTGCACTCTGGCGACGAAGCTGGAGCGATCCTGAAAATCGATGCATCGAACTTCGGAATCCAACAGGAAATTGCACTTCCGATTGATCGGGCCAGCGTCGACTCCGGAACGGCGGGCCGCGGACTTCCGAACTACCTGACCGCACTTGCGGTGTCTCCGGATAACCAGCGCATCTGGTATGCCGCCAAGAAAGACAACATCGAGCGGGGACTCCTTCGAGACGGTCGCGAGCTAAATTTCGAAACCACCGTGCGAGCAATGGTTGGGGTCATTTCTCCGTCGAGCGCAAGTGAGAACATCCCGGCACGCATCGATATGGACAACAGTGCCCTGACATTGGCAATGGCGCTGTCGCCGGGTGGGTCGCACCTGTTCATTGCCCAGTCCGGCAACGACCGGATAGTCGTCCTGGATCCATGGACTGGCCTCGAGATAGGCCGTTCCGACGTCGGGTCGATGCCTCGCGGTATTGCCATCGATCCGGTAACGAACCGGGTGTGGGTGCGGAATGAGCTTGATCGTGCGGTCACCGTGTTCGATGGCTCGCCCATGATTGACGGTGGCGGTTCCGAACTTGTTCCGCTGGCGTCCGTCGCAAGCGTTGTCGGCCCTGATGCGCTGCCGGCACCGGTGCTGGCTGGCAAGCGGCTGTTCAATACCGCCGATAGCCGGCTCAGCGCTGACGGATACATTGCGTGCGCATCGTGCCACCTTGATGGGGGTGCAGATGGGCGCGTCTGGGACTTCTTCCAACGCGGTGAAGGTCTGCGTCGTACGACGCGTCTGATCGGTCGATCCGGCGCGGCTCACGGTCCGATCCACTGGAGCGGAAACTTCGACGAAGTGCAGGACTTCGAACACGACATACGCGACGAGTTTTCCGGCACCGGTTTGATGGAAAGTTCGCGCTTCTACGAAGGAACTCGTTCGCATCCGCTTGGCGACACGAAGGCAGGCATCTCTGCTCATCTGGACAATCTTGCCGCGTATCTGGGGAGCCTGAACGCATTCGGCCGCAGTCCGTTTTTCCGGAACGAAGATGGCAGCTTGACCGCGCCTGCGCAGGCCGGTCGCGAGCTGTTCCGTCAGCGGGGGTGTTCCGGCTGTCACGGTGGCGACGGTTTCACGGACAGCCCCATGCGGCGCTGGCATGACATCGGAACGATGAGTGCGGCCAGCGGTCGGCGCTTGGGCGACGTGTTGCCGGGGATTGATACGCCGACGCTGAAGGGATTGTGGCGCGAGCAGCGGTACCTGCATGACGGCAGCGCCGCCACGCTGGAGGACATGTTTGACCACGCTAGTGCGAATCGACACGGTCTGAGTGGCCTGTCGGCCGCCCAGCGCAGCGATCTAATCGCCTACTTGATGAGTATCGATGACGACGAGGCAGCCGCCACCGCCCCATTCGCATTGTCGCTGGCAACTCCGTCATCGGTAAGCGGCGGCCAGACCATCACGTTGGGACTCTCCACCGATTTGGTATCGATCACCCAGGTCGACTATCTCGTCGACGGCGCTGTCGTTGCGTCTGTCGGTTCGGCGCCATGGCGGGCGGAATGGACCGTGCCACTGGTCGGAACAGCACAAGTCCAGGCTCGAGTATCACACTCCGGCGGAGCCGTCACCACAACGTGGCCGAAGACGCTCGCGGCTCGTGGCGGGAGGATCTTTCGCGGTGGCTTCGAGCCGGCGCCAAACTGAGTTGTTCTGCCATGTTTCCCCGTGAAGAACCGGGGCAATCAGAGCCATGTCAAAGAAGAGCGGGGTTCGATCATCGACGAGCCGGTTCGCGGTTGATGTTCCGTGACCCGGTGGCGATGCTCGAACGTGGGGAGGGGCCAGGGAAGGCCCTGTTCCCGTTCTCGCAGGATGCTTGCTGCCACACTGGTGGTCTCGAGCCAGACACTGCACCGCACTGCGGGCGGCGGCTTCAAGAGCACAAGGCTTCTTCTTCGCGGAAAGAGGCGACATGCAGCAGATCGGAAGCACCGGGACGCGCTCGCATGACCAGATTGGCGCTCGATTTCCGTTATCGGAGGTAGGGGCTGTTCCCCTGTATTCGGGGATGGGGACGAATTCGTGCAACAGATGAATCATTGCAGCGGCGCGCGTGGCGCCGCCGCAGAGGCTGCGACCGCGGCGCTTCTTGAAGGTGTGTTCGATCTTGCGCTGCAACCGATTCGGCCCGTGGATGGCCGATCACGGCGACTGCAGTGGGGCGAGGTGCTGGTTCGGCCCGTGGGCTGCTCGGCTGTCGATCTCATCACGTATGCGGAGGCGAGCGGGCGCGCCGCACAGGTCGATATCTGTATTTGGGCGAAGGCGCTGGGCCACGCACACGGGCTGCAACGGCTGTCATTGAACGTTTCAGGGCAGACCCTGAGTCAGAGGGACGCTCGATGGCAGCTCATGAAGATGGTTGACGCCGCGCCTTTGATGGCGGGGCAGGTCGTTCTCGAGATTACCGAGACCTGCCTTGTGTCCGACGTTCCCTCCATTCTGCCGTTCTTGCGCGCGATGCGTTCCGTAGGGGTCTCAGTTGCTCTAGACGATGTCAGCAGCACATCACTGATGATTCCCATTGAGTATGTCGACTACATAAAGTTGGATCGACGAATTGTCGCTGCAGGGGACGATTCCAGGCTGAAGGAGCTGTGCAAAATCGCGGCCGCGTCGGGCTCTCAGGTGATCGCTGAGGGGGTCGAGACCTCGCTGGACTTGCGCAGATGCGCGTCGAATGGGGTGCAATGGTTTCAGGGCTACTACGACCGTGGCGAAGGCGCGCCGCTCGGAGACCCTTGTCGTGTTTCGAGCAAGGTTTCCCGGGCGGTGAGCGACACGGTACTTTTCGAGTAACAAGTAATTGATGAACAAGATAGGTGTTACAACGCGCTTCAACGGAATGTATTGCACCAGCCACATCTCGATCGAGACGCAGCCGGGTCGAATATTCGAGAATGGACGTGATGCTGCGTTTGTGTTGGTTCTTGGAGGGTCGGTTTCAGTCGAAGCGCCTGATCATCGAATTGTGCTGACGGAAGGGTGGGCATTCGGTCGCGATGGCGTAGATGTGACGGCCCGCTATGTAGCAAGTGCCGGTGCAAGAGTTCTATACGTTTCTCCATCAACGCGCTGGGCTCCCGCCAATGGTGACCCGTTCAGGCGTCCAATGCAGATGGCGCATGCACCGGAGAGCGAGGTTTCGTCGGCGCTGAGGGAGCTCTACAGGCTCCATTCGATTCGTGGGCTGAGCGTGACCCCGGCGAGTCTTGACAGCAATGTCGAGGCGGTCTTGACTGCCCAGCGGAGTTACATGGCCTTCGTTGCGCGGTGTCGCGGCCGGTCAGCGAACGAGCGCATCGGCAGATTCCTTAGATTGGCGCGGGGCAGGGCAGTGCTCGTTTCCGATGTGTCGGGTAGCTGCGTAGGGGCTGCCTCGGCGGCTGCGCGGATGTCGCAGGCGCATTTCACGCGCGAATTTCGCGCCGTGTTTGGCGAGCCGCCAGAACATCTCCGGAGAAGGCTGAGTATGGAGAGGGCCAGGGAGCTGCTGCTGAGTACGCGCATGCCGGTGAGCGAGCTGATGGCGCATGTTGGACACACCAACCTTTCCTGCTTTTCGCGCTCCTTCAGCCGGTTCTTCGGGATGAGCCCGCTTGCGCTGAGAAAGAGGGGCTATTCATTGCACGCCGGCCGAATCATCTGCGACGAGCCTGGTCTCCAGTCTGGCAACAGAGGTTCCGATATTTCGGTGCGCCGCCCTGGTGGCGTGCAGGGCATGGCATCCGTCGACTGACTGGAGCGATGGCGTGCCAAGCGATCTTCAGGCGGAAGAAAGCGAGCTTCAACTCACGCTTCGAGGCGACAGGATCTGCCGGCTTGTCGAGGAACTTGCTGCGGATCACCGCGTTGCTCCTTCGGAGTTGGTCGCCCGTGCATTGAGTCTGATGTCGAAGTATCCCGAGACCAGTCCGACGCCATCATTCATCGAGATCCTGACCGACGAAGAGCGGGACGAGATCAGGGAAATGTTCAGCAACGTATCTCGTTCGTAGGACATGCAACGCAAGCCGAAGTCCATGGTGAATGTCTTGGCGAGAGCAACGCGCGATGGTGGGGCCAGCTCGTCGTAGCGGTTTCGCTGATCGCGTGCGCAGCGCGGACTTTGCATGATCTGCCATCTCTGCGTGTCGATTGCACATTGCGCGACAAGTTGCACAGAACGCGCAGCACCGATGATGAAGTCTGTAGCAACTGCAAGGCATGCTGGAACGGGGGCAAGAATGAAGAGCAAGAATCACCGCGGGTTTACGCTGATAGAGCTGATGGTCGTCGTGGCAATTGTCGCGATACTGCTTGCGATCGCGATCCCGTCCTATGAAGGCTATGTGCTGAAGAGCCAGATCAGGAAGGCTCAGGCGGACCTTTCGGCATTGGCCCTGAATGCGGAGAACTACCTGCAGAGGAGGCTCGAATACCCAAACAAGACCGCCGGGACGGCAGCAGCATCGGCAAACAAGCTGCTTGAGATGTTTCCCGGGTGGTCGCCCGCCGAGTCACAGAATTTCACCTACACCTACACGCCCAAGGGCGCCCCTGTCACTGGGTATGACCTGGCCGCAACCTATGCCGGAAGCAGTGCGCGGTTGAAGGACTGCGTGATCAGCATGGACAGCGCGAACGCCAAGACGATGTCCGAGCAGTGCCGCAGTGTGGCGGGGGCAGTGTCATGGTAGTCGCCACGAACTTACCCGGCGACGGCGTCCGCGGGTTCACGTTGATTGAGTTGATGCTCGCCCTGGCGCTTGGTGCGATCCTGTTTCTTGTTGCTGCGCCGCTGACCTCCGGATGGATCAGCGGGATGCGTCAGATGCAGGCCCGCGGAAGTGTGGTCGACGCGGTTGGCAAAGCGAAGTCGATCGCACTGCGCAACGCCAGTGGAAAAGCGTCGGACAGCACGGCCGCGCGGATACAGCTGGCCGGTGGCGTTTTGTCGGTGATCGATGCCGCGGGTGGTACGGTCTGGAGCTCCGAAGTGCCTGAGTCAGTGGCGCTGAAGACGCCGGACGGAAGTCCATTCGAATGTACCGCCTACAACAGCCGCGGCGTGCAGCGCGAGGATTCCGCATTGTCCTGCACCCAGACCGCAAGTCGTCTCATCGTAGGTGTTGCTAACAGGGGTGATGTCGATGTCGATCTTTTATAGCAGCGCGAAACGGCAGAAGGGAAACTTTCTGTTCGAGTCGATGATTGCCGTTGTCTTGACCGGCGTGATCGGCGCAGGCATGGCCCAGATTGGCTCCAGGGTGTCGGTAGCTCACCACGAGTTGCGGGCTAATGGTCTGGTCGTGACGCAGCTTCGGGAAAAGCTCAGTGAGAGCGGTAGTGCTCTGTGCGGAAGCAGCGGAAGTGTAGCGTTTCCGAATGGTCGCACTGCTGCCGTGAACTACAATTGTGCGTCGTCAGCTCCTGATCTCGTGGTTACGCCGAGCGTTGTCGCTCCCGGTGCGCCGACATCGCTGACCGTCCAGTCCGTGAAGACGGTCAAGGCGGAAGTCGACCTAGCTCAGCTAGGCATAGCGGGCGCCTCGACGAAGCTTGTCATCGGTACGCACCAATGATTCGGCAGACTGCTTCCCCGAGAAGCCAATCGGGCGAGACGTTTGCGAGCATGATGGTCGGCCTGCTGATCTCGATCGTGACCGTGGTGACCATGCTGAGCGCCTACCGAAGCATGGTGGCGACATCGGTCCCGGCAACACGTAGCGCGCAACGTGACGGACAGATTGCGTCGGCGCTGTTGACGGCCCAGATTGAGCTGCAGCAAGCAGGTTTCGGCGTGTCCGATGCCGGCTCGGACATCCAACTGTCTGCAGACAGACGCAGCATCTACTGGCGTTTCTACGAGAGCCTGTCCGATCCCGCGTACCAGTGCTCCGGGCTGCAGATCGTCGCATCCGACGTGGCGCCGGAGTCGAACGGCATCTACGTGCTGGAACCGAAAGCGTGTGCTTCCTGGCCGTCAGCCCCGGCGTGGAATGCCGATGAGCGCACCGCAGTGGCATCAGGTGCTGCGTTGTTCGAGCCGGACGAATCCGACGAGGCGCGCACGTTCGATTTGTCGGGCGCGAAATTCGATCTGAAGACCAACATCAGTTGCGGTCCGTACGGTACCGGCGGAAAGAGCCGGTCGCGGGTGGTTCTCCGCGACGAGGGGCCCAGTACGCACGTAACGCTGTTCTCGCTCTGTCTGACAAATACATAGGCCGGATGCATCCATGAAAGTGATATTTGCAATTCGATCGCGCCGTCAGCACGGGGTGGCAACGATCCTGCTGGTTCTGTTCATCGGTCTGGCGCTGATGGCGACGGTCTACAGCGTCGTGCATGTTGCTCAGAATGCGCAGAGCCGAACGCTCGCGGTTCACGCGGTAACGCCAGCACAGGGCGCCGCCTGGGCTGGTGTCGAGGGTGTTCGTCGCTATCTGCACAAGGAGCGTCCCGAGACGATCAGGGCATGGGAGGCGGCCGCGGCCCCGGTGACCCTGGCGGTCGGTGGCGAGGGCGCTGCCGGCCTCGAGGCGGTACGAGTCACCCACGTCGAGAACATCGGCGCGTCCGGGCCCGACACCGAAGACTATCGCGTCACGGTCGAGCTGCAAGGCAAGGCGGGCGTCGGTGCGGTCCAGAGCGCCGCACCAGTGGAGATCGTCTATGAGCTCACGCTCAGGACGGCGGGGGCCGGTCCGGTCGCGCCGCTCGATGAGATCAACGCTGCCGATGATCTTGAGATCAGCGGCAACACAAGCGTGACAGGGGCCGAGCATGCAAACGTCGGCGTGACAGGAAACGTGGATATCCATTCCACAAACCTGACCGGCATCGACACGATCAGTGCCACCGGCTACATCAAGGTCGACAGTGGGGTCAATCTCGAGAAGGTGCATGCCAACGGCGACGTCGAGCTGATCCAGGGAACAAAGTCAACGCAGGTGCTGTCTCGGGGCAAGGTGCTGCTCAGCGGTCACGGCGGCCACGGGGAAGTGCAGGCCCATGGAACCGTGACCCTTGTTGCGGCCTCCGCCGACTTGGTGAAGACGCAGCGCGATCTTGTCACAGGCATCGACGGGGAGTCATGCGGGAGCATTTGGGGCCGCGACGGCACCTACGTCGGCCAGGCCAATGTGGAAGGCGACGTGTGGTGGTACTCATGCGGTGGCGGACTGAAGACCCTCTACGGGAACGGTGCGCTGCGCTATCACGGCGCAAGCGAGGACGACGAAAAAATATCGTTTCTTGACTCCCAGCACCTGCGGACGATTGGTGCAATGGACGTTCGGTCTGCGCAGCATGTCGGCCGTTTCACGACCAAGGGCAGTCTGACGCACACGACAACTGCAAACCCTTCGGTAGGGATTGGCGGGCCGCACGCCCACAATGGGAGTAATGAACCCTCTGCGCGGCATGAAGCGGGCTACTGTGTGTTGGGCCATCTCAGTTGGCCGCTCAATCACTGGCATGCGTATACCGTCAAGGGCTGGGCGTCGACCTTCTCGAGCAATCAGAATGCGAACGCCCCTGCGTTCGATATCGATGTGGGTGGCGTCGCGCCCGCGGGCTGTGATTTCACGTTTGGCGAGGTCGAAGTTCCGGATGTTCCCGAGTACACCCGTTCGACACCCAAGGTGGACGCACGCGCACTGAAGGACAAGGCCAACTTGGTCTTCGAGCGCGACCCGGTATTCGGCAAGCGCGGCATCAAGGTGACGGTTCGCAGCATGAACGGCGTAGCCGATGGCACGTACGCACTTGGCCACAAGATGGTTGAGTGGAACGGGCGGCCGGACCAACTGTGCAAGGTCGAGGATTTGAGCAAAACCGATCCACTGAATACGGGCCCCAACGACCAGTCCGAGCTCTGTTCGAACCCGGTCCAGTCGATCTGCCTGCACGGTGCCAACGTGAGCTGCATCACCTTCCACGAAGCAACCGAAGAGGCACGCTGCAAATGGGTCATCGGTAGCTACGACACAAAGAGCATGGCCCGAGGCGTTGTTTACTTCGAGGACTGCGACGTTGAGCTCAATGTAAGTGCATACGTCAACACGTTCATCACGCCGGGCGACATCACGACGGCCTACTATCATAGCAACGAAGCGCCTAACTACGCCGGCTATGACAAGCTGTGCAAGAACGGATCGCTATCCGACCGAGACGGTGGTGAGGTCAAGGATTTCGCCGAGGAGCTGAAGGACTTTTATCCGACCAATCTGTGCGAGGGTGGCAGCGTGTCCGAGGACAACGCGATCGGTAATGTCGCGATGATCGCCGGTGGCTTCGACGAGTCGGACCTCTTCAGCGGAGGAAACATCAGCGTAAAGGGAGTTATCGGTGGCACGGTGATGGCGGGCAACGAGCTGAGCACATCCGGCGCCGCTTCGATCAACGGATACGTGCTTGGGGCCGCGCAGGGCGATCCAAGCAGCGATACAGCCAAGTCTGTCGACTTCAACGAGACCACTGAGATCGATTTGTCGAAGCACCCCGGTTGGAACCCGGCAAAGCCGCCGTGCATGTCCAAGGGCTGCAACGACAACAGTGCCCGTGTGCGTTGGGCACGTTATCGCTGATTCATTTTGGTCGGGGGTTGAAGTGAACAGCAGTAATCCACAAGCGGCCGTTGCCAGCAGCAGGGAGATTTCCGGCGTCCTCGTCGGCAGGGCGGGGCAGGGCTCGGCTGCCGAGGCACACTCTGGGGGCGGCGCCCGACCCGAACCGGGATGGGTCGGTTCGTCGGCGAACCGCACCGGGCGGCATCCAGCGCTTGCCAGTAGCGTTCTCGCTTCGGCCGCCGGGCTGACGCTGGTTGGGTCGCTGGCGGTGCTCGGCAGTGCGGGGCCCTGGTTGTCGGCGGTCACGCTGCTGGTTGCCGCGTGCTTGGCAGTCGTCGCATTTGCAGAACTCAGGAGGGCCCCGGAGGCACCGCCCGCCCCGGAAGAGCGATCGCCCGCAGTGAGCCCTGACGCCGCGCCGCTCGCCGCGGCTCTCGCGCGGACCAGGATTCAGGAACTCACCACCGAGGTTCAGCGGCTGCGCGCAAGCGAGTCGGAGTTGATCAGTGCAAAGCGCGATGCCGAGGCTGCGGCTCTGGCCAAGGGTGAGTTTCTGGCAACGATGAGCCACGAGGTCCGCACGCCGCTCAACGGCATACTTCCGATTCTCGAGTTGGTGCTCGGAAGCTCGATTGATGGCGAGGTCCGCCATCAGGTGTCCGCCGCTCTCGACTCCGCGCGTGAGATGCGCAGAATAGTGAACGACGTTCTGGACTATTCGAAGCTGGACTCCGGCAAGATGCAGCTCGAGGTCAGCTCGCTGCGACCCATTGAAATAGTCGAGTCTGTCTGCACGATGATGAGGCGGTCTGCCGAGGCAAAGCGCTTGAAGCTGACCTGCTCGATCGACCGATCGGTTCCGCCGATCGCGCGAGGGGACTCGCTGCGTCTCAGGCAGGTTCTGACCAATCTGCTGAGCAATGCAATCAAGTTCACCGGCAGCGGCGAAATTGCCGTTGAGGTGGCTCAGGTTGGCGAGGATCGTGCCCATCGCACGATACGGGTAGCGGTGCGCGACACCGGCCGCGGAATTGCGGCCGAGGATTCCACCAAGCTGTTTCAGCCATTTTCGCAGGCGGATGCGTCCACTGCACGGGCGCACGGCGGAACCGGGCTGGGCCTCGCTATCTGCCGACGCATCATCGAGGCGATGGGTGGAAAGATCGGCGTGGAGTCGGCTGTCGGGCGCGGCTCGACGTTCTGGTTCACCGTTCCGCTGTTGCGAGCCCCGGGGGAGGTTGTGCCGGCCGGGGTGGCCGAGGAATTCGAGGCGATCGTTCTCACGCGCGACGACCTGTTGGCAGATGCATGGTCAAAGAGCTTGGCGGAGATCGGCTTCAGCATTGCGCGTGCGGCGACGGCTTACGAGGTCTTGTCGATTCTCCGTGCGCGTGCCGAGCAGGAGTCGTCACCCGACTTGATCGTCGTCGACTTGGTATCCGCCAACAAGACCGCCGCGGCTGTCGTTCGTCCGGTGATGTCCGAGGCCGAATTCGGCGGGGTTCGGGTGTTGCTTCTGGGGGCGTCCGTTGACGGGCTGCCGTTGGATGACGGTGCCGGAAGGGTGCGTCTGGCCCCACGTGAACTGGATCGCGTCACGAGCCAACGGGCCGTTCGGGCGCTGCTCGATGGCCAATCGGTGGCTGAAGACGCCCCGGTGATCAAGCTGTTGGATCCGCCGATCGGCCACTTCGGCGGTACGCGCGCGCTTCTGGTGGATGACATTGCAATCAACCGTTACGCAGGTCAGAGAACACTGGAGAAGCTGGGTGTGGAGGTCACGCTCGCAAGTGGAGGGCGCGAGGCGATCGAACTGATGAAGAAGGGCAAATTCGATATCGTTCTGATGGACTGCCAGATGCCCGATGTCGACGGCTACGCAGTTTCCAGGGTGATGCGGCTGCACGAGCGTCTCAACAGACTCGGGCGCACGCCGATTCTCGCCATTACCGCCAACGCGATGCCGGGCGACCGGGAACTGTGCCTTGAGGCCGGCATGGACGACCATCTTGCGAAGCCGATCGAACTCGCCCCGCTGTCGAAAATGCTGAGCCGTTGGGTAGGCGCTGCGGCGGAGCCGGCAGCAGAAGCGTGGGCATCTGGCAAGACTATGGAAACTGCGGGCACGCTTGCCGTCGCCGAGTTCAACCGGGGTTCGGTGGAGAACGTGGGTGTCCGTGCACTTGCCTGATCCCGGAAGCGTCCCGGTCGGTCTGGCCGAATCGATGCAGTTGGCGAGCTCGGGTTTCGCTGATCCTGATTGTTGCTCCGAAGCTGCGCTTCGTCACTGTCTGCTCGATGTTGTTGGAGTTGTTGTCGTCAACGGCCTGAGCCGAGTCTTCAAAGCCGCCCATGATTGCGCGCTGGAGGCGCTTCTCGACGACACGGACATGATGCTCTGCGGCAAGGCCGTGAGAATTTCCGTCTATCGCAGCGTTCGACTGCTGCGGAAGGGAGAGCATGCATTTCGGCGCGAGTGTCTGGTAAACATCGTCGATCAGGCGCTTCCAAATCGCAGTTCGTTTGTCGTAACCCGAGCACTCGCGCCTCGGGCGTTCCAGTCCACTGAAGCGTATCTCCATATGGAGCATGCTGTGGAGGACGCCGCGCAGGAATTGTCGCGGGCCCTGCAGGGCTTTGCTCGCGATCTTGCGGCCCGGTTCTGTCCAGGCGACCCGCGGTGGGAGCCACTGATCAACTCCTTCATTGGTCCATGGTCGCTACTGCATGCGTATGTCGATACTTCGATCTGCCGGGGAATCGACCCACGGGTGATATCGGTTCTGATCGGGGCAATGCGAGATCAGTTGCGGGCGGGTTTGCCGCTGATCTATGCCGCCGTCGGAGAAGTTGCTGGCCGCCGCGCCACCGAGCCGTTTTCGGACGTCGATGAGGCGAGTCTCGCCGCTGTACGTGACTTCGTGCGGTTGCAAGCAGCCTTTGCATGCGAGGACGAGACTGGGGCTAATGTAGTCGATAGCCATTGGCTACCCGATGCGCGGCCGGTAGATCCTGTCGAGTTGCTGCTTTCGGTTGTCGCACCGGAAGGCGGCAATGAAGCGGCTGCGGTCGAGCGGTCCGGTCCGGCAGCTTGCGTGCCGAGCGACCGGACGAACAAAATCACAGCTGGATCGTTTGAAGGCATGGCCTTGCGCGTGTCGGGACCTGTTGCTGGCGATGACGCCGACGGTGCGCTTTTGATGGTCGAGCGCTCCGAGTCGGACGCAGCCGTTGCCGAAGTTGTCGACACGCTGCTGAGCTCTATCGCACTCGATTCAAGGTTTCCGCAGCGCCTTGCCGGCGAGATCATGCGACTTCGGACGGTGCTGTCATGCCTTGTTCTGACGTCTCCGGAACAGTTGTGTTGTCCACAAGGGGCAGCACGAAAGTACATCGATGCGGTGGTGGAAGCAGGCATTGCGCGTGGCTGGGGGGCTTGCGACAGCGACCCGATAGTCAGTGTTTTGCTGGATTCGATTCGTTCGGTCGGCTCGGCAGCAGAGTGCAGTGTGGTCCGTCTCGAGGAAGCCCGCATCGCTTTGATTGACGGGATCCGGCGCATAACCATTCGTGGCGCGCGCGAAGATAGTGATTCGCTTTCTGCCTGGTCGCAGGTCGCGTCCTGGGTCGGCGGAGAACTTGTCGGTTCAGAATTGCCGCCGTTTGTGCACGATCTGCTTCATAGGCCCTGGGCGCAGTACATGGTCCACCTGCTGTTGCGCGGCGAAGAAGACTCGGTGACTTACAAGAATGCGTGCTCGGTGGTCACCAATCTCCGCGCGGCGTTCGATGGGTGGTCAATCGCGCCCTCGAGAGATCCGGTTGGCTGTCAGCACACGATACAGCGACTTGGTGAGGTTGCCATGGAGCTTGGTTGCGGACTTGCTGCGGTTGGCTACAGCCAGCGGCAGGTCGCCTTGATCTGGCGCTGTCTTCTCGACCTGACGAATGCAGGATCATCACCCCCGGAAGCATCAGGTCTTGTCCTCCGCGTCGGTCATGATATTGAGAGTGCAATGAAGGCATTTGCTCCTGAAGCGAAGTCACCCTCGGACGTCGATGCTCAAGGTCGAGCGCCGCTCCGAACACAGGTGCCCTCACTTGCCGCCCTCCGCGCGAAGCTTGGAAGCTCGATCGTCGCCCATCTTCGTGTGGGAGGGGAATACGAGATTCGATACCGTGGGCAGGCTTCGACCCGCGTTCGGTTGTGTTGGCGAGGCATCTTCAGCGGTAAGCACGTATTTGTCGATCGTTCCGGACAGAAGGTGGTTGAACTCTACGAGCGAGACGTGAGACGCATGTTGGATGATGGAGCGCTCGTGCCGGCCGACTGTCAGAGCGCAACTGAAACCGGCGCGGCAAGAATAATCAACCGCATCGCTTTGGGTGACGACAGTTGACCATCTACGCGGCCGAGGACGTGTTTGTTTGACCTCGCTGGTTGGGGGATGTATGCGAAAGTTGGAAGACAGAAGCATTTCGGATCTTGCAGCGCTACTGAATCCAAGGCGCTATCAACCGACAGCATCGAGTTCCATGCGGCTACCGCCGACAAGCAGGGCCGACGAACAATCGCCCGGTGCTGATGGCATTGCGCCGATGGCCGTGCTCGTTTACGAGCAGGGGCAGATGATCGCCGCGGTCGGCATTGAGAGTGATCAGATCGAAATAGGCCGCAGCCCGGTGTGCGGTATCAGGGTTCGTGACCCATCGGTGTCCAGAAGACACTGCGTGTTGATGACGGTTGATGGCAATCCAACATTGCTCGATCTTTGTTCAGCCAACGGCACGGTCGTGGATGGGCGGAGGGTCGAGTCCGTGGTCGTTACCGAAGGGGCAACCGCGACAGTTGGTAGGGTGGTGCTAAAATTCGTTCGGGTAGGCTCCCCGGAATGGCATGTTCATTGCGTGCAATTCAGGCAGATCTACACCGATGAGCATACGGGACTGTTGAACAGGCGGGGCCTTCGAATGCGTACGGAGGCGTGGCACGCCTCGGCTTCAGCGGATGAATTTCTCGGACTGCTCATGCTTGATATTGACCACTTCAAGGCGGTGAACGATGGATTCGGGCATCTGGCCGGGGACGCGGTGATCGAGCATGTTGCGAGCATGATTCATGAGCTTGTTCCGGCGAATGGATGTGCTGCCCGACTCGGTGGGGAAGAGTTCGCGGTATTCTTCACGGATTGTTCGTTGGAGCAACTGGAGCATGTGGCAGAGCAGCTTAGGAGCGCTGTCGAACTCAATCCGGCGATCGCTGACGGGAACAGGATTCCTGCGACAATCAGTATTGGCGGATCACTGCTGTCGGCTAGTGAGGAGGCGCTCCGCCCGATGTTTGTCGAGGCGGACTCTGCGCTCTATGAGGCCAAGGCCGCCGGACGGAACCGGTGCTCCATTCGACGGCAGTCGGCTCGGCCTGTCGCAGCAGAAGTGGCTGTCTGATGCGGGGGGGGCATCGTCGCTGGATTCGCTGGGTCGGCTCAGTGATGCGCAACACTGGGAATGGTGTTTCACTCGAGTTCCAACTATGCTGGCGGTGGCGCTTCGGCCCCGATTTCGGTAGCCGGGTCCGAGTGTAGTCTGATGGGGAAGTATGGCCACCGAGAACGCGAAGCTGACCCAGCTTCTTCGCCGCTGGAGCGGAGGAGATCAGTCTGCCGGCGGGCTTGTGCTGCAGCTTGTTTACCAGCGGATCAGGCAACTCGCTGCCCGCAAGCTGGGCGAAGGTGCTGGCGGGCGATCCGGACTCGACCCTACAGAGCTCGCAAACGAGCTGATAGTCAATCTGCTTGAGGCGAACATCGATTGGAATGATCGCGTCCATTTCTTCAAGACAGTTGCTGTGGCGATGCGCAATATCCTCTGCGACATTGCTCGCCGCGACGCTGCTGAAAAGCATGGGGGTGGGCTTACGAGGGTCACATTGCGTGCGGTCGACGGAGATGAATCGGCTGGCAGTAGCGCAGAATCGCTCTACGACGCTCTTTCGGCGTTGCGTTCCGAGTACCCACGCAAGGCAGAGGTTATCGAGTTGAGCTATTTGGTTGGACTTGGCCTCGAGGAGGTAGCTCGAGTGCTGGATACGTCCGTTTCGACAGTTTCCAGGGACCTCCGTTTCGCTCGAGCTTGGCTCAAGGAGCGGTTAAGGGAATAATCCTTGCGTAAGCGGGAAATGAGCGACGTTCTTCTCGATCCCCCGCGCGGAGAATCGCCCACAGTACACAGCGCCTGCGCCGATGTCCCCTGAGACAGTCACCCCTTCCCAAATACTGAAAAAAAAGGGGGCTTCACCGGATCAGGTGGGTAGCTTAGCCTCTGGCGGATGAGAGATACCCAGCTTTACCAGCAGATGCGTATTTCGGTCCATCGTGACCGCCCATTTCGGTAACCCGTGACCGGTCGTTTCGGTAAGGCGTGACCGCCTGTTTCGGTCGATCGTGACCGATTTC
>JAWLBY010000017.1:0-90578 GCA_041687455.1 Lysobacteraceae bacterium
TCAGGCGGCAGGAGCAGCGCTTGGCTGTGGTCGACCACGATGAATTTGCTCATGGCGACTTTCTACCATGGGCGCGGGCTAAGTCCGACAGGCTGCTAGAACTCGAATGTCAGCGACAGGAACGCACCGCGGCCGTCCTGCGGCAGTACCGAGCTGTAGTAGCCGGCGCTGCCGTGCCAGACACCGTCGGCATCGCGGAAGCCGGGCGTGAAGCCGGCGTCGCCTTCGCGCAGGCCCGGGTGCAGGTAGTCGCGGTCGGTCAGGTTCAGCAGTGCCAGCGACCAGGAGAATCCCGGGCTCGGCCAGTCGCGCCGCAGCAGGTTCAGGTCGACCGTCGCGTACGCCGGCACCCGGCCGGCCGGATTGGTCGGCACGGTGCGCCGGGCGTCGACATAGCGGCCGCGCAGCGTGGCCGACCAGTGCGCGCCGAACGCCATCGTCAGCCCCGCGTGCAACTTGTGCGGAGCGGTATCGCCGACTGCGCCCGCGACCAGTTCGCCAGACGCATCGGGCCGCGATTCGCGCGCGTCGATGTACGAGTAGTAGGCCCACAGGCTCCAGGCCTGCGCTGCGACCGGTAGCCGGGCCTGGAAATGCAGGTCGGCGCCGCGGATGCTGCGGTCGCCGAGGTTGGTCGCGCCGCCGGCGAAGGTACTGATGCTGTCTTCGCTGTCGAGCCGATACAGCGACAGCAGCAGGCTGACCGGATCGCGCTGCCAGCCGATGCTGGCCTCCAGCGTGCGGGCGGTTTCGGGATCGAGCATCGGATTGCTGCCGGAGCCGCTCCAGCCGCCGTACAGCTCGCGCGGAGCCGGTTCATTGAAGGATTCGCCGTACAGCAGCTTGAACGTCCACGGCTGCCGGCCGAGCACGTAGCCGCCGCGCAGCGTCCGGGCGGTGCCGTAACCGGAGTTGTGGTCGAAGCGCACGCCGGCCAGCAGGCTGTGCGATTCGCCCCAGCCCCACCAGTCATCGGCGCGGAACCGGCCGAGCGCGTAGACCGCCGAGTCGCGGGTATCGATCCGATTGAACGGAATGCCGTCGTCGTCCGCATGTGGCGGGAACGGATAGTCCGTACCCGCCGCGAGCTCGGCCGGCGGCAGGTTCGGGCCGAAATTTATCCGGTAGGCCTTCTGCAGGTCCTTGCGTTCATGCTTGAAGCCGGCCAGCAGCGACCAGCGCGCGTCGAGCTTCCATTCGAGGTCGTTGAACAGCGACCAGCTCCGCGTCTCGACGCCCCAATGCGAGTAGTTGAGCAGCCGACGAACCTCGCCGGTGGCAGGATCGGTGGCATCGAAGCCTTCCAGCGTGTCGGAGTCGGACTCGACGCCGCTTTCCCGGTAGCGCAGCAGCAGCGTGCCGGCCAGCCGTTCGCCGAACGCCCACGGCTGCCGCAGATGCACCGACAGTTCCGGTTCCGACCAGTACGACAGCGGCGGAATCCGGTCGGCCGGATAGACCATGCCGAAATGGGTGTCGAGCGCGTAGTACTGCAGCGCGAGCTCGGTGTCGCGACGGAACACCCGCAGGTCCAGCGCGCGGTTGTGATGCGGCGACGAATAGCGGCCGTAGCGATCGACGAAGCCGCCCCACAGCGAGCGGTCCTGCAGGTAATCCTCGCGCAGCCATTCATAGCTGGCGCCGCGGCTGCGGTCGAGATCGCCGCGATCGATCCGGCCCGCCAGCGACACGCGCCAGTCGCCGTGACGGTACAGCCAGTGCACGTCGGCAATCCGACGGTCGAACGAACCGACCGTCAGCCGGCCGCTCAGGTCGTGACCATCGCGGTCGCGTCGATGCCGGGTAATCACGTTGACGACGCCGACGAAGGCGTTCGGCCCGTACGCCACCGAGGCCGGACCGTAGACGACCTCGACCTGGCCGATGTTCGACATCGGCAGCGCGGCGACGATTTCGGCCTGATTGAAATACAGGTGGTTGTAGATGACGCCGTCGACCATCAGCAACCAGGGCGTACCGATCGTCCCGCGCAGCCCGCGCCACTGGTTGCGGAAGTAGGTGTCGCCGTACGGCCGGGACAGATCCATTCCCGGCAGGTCGTCGAAGATTTCCGACAGTTCGCGGTAGCCGCGCCGCAGCAGCTCGTCGCGGGTCAGCACGATCACCGTGGCCGGCGCGTCGCCGACCCGCTCGGCCGATCGAGAGGCGGTCGTGATGGTCAGCTCGAGCAGTTCCTCGAGCGACAGGTCGAATGGATTCGCCTCATCGGCGGCAGCCACCGTCGACAGCGCGAGAGCGGCCGCGATGCCGACTGCGCGCATCGGTTGCTGCCACCACCGTTTGCTGCGATGCCCCGATCGCGCGGCCACAGCACCCCCCAGGCACCCCGGTCGCGGTCACTATAAGCGAAGCGGGCCGGGCCGAGGCGGCCGGCGTCGCGGGGCCGGCGCCCGACCCGGGACGACACGGTCACTGGCGCGGTTCGATGGCCTGCCAGCCGGGGTGATCGAATGCGGTCGAGTAGTCGTTCAGCGCCGCGACCACGTCATCCACGGCGGCCTGGCCGTCGCCGCCCTGCTCAAGCCGCGCAGCCGCTCCGAGCAACGTGCCGATGATGCCGTGCAGGCGCTGGTCGGCAGCCGGCTCGAGTTCGCAGTGGGCGATCATCTCGTTCACTTCGTGCCGGATGGCGGCCGCCAGCGTGTTGGCCACAGCGGCTGCGTGCTGGTCCCGATGGGTCGCATGCAGCGCATCGGCGGTCGCGCTGCGCAGGCGCCCCATGCTGCCGCGCAGCGTCTCGTCGGTCGCGTGGCGCTGGTCGGAAGCGGGACCAACGGCAGCATGCGCCGCATGCCGGGAATGGTCGTGGCCGTGTTCGTGCGCTGGCGTGTCACTGGCCAGCGCAGGAATCGCGAACGCCGCCGCAGCGAGCGCGGCTGTCCACAGTGATCGATGCTGCATGGTTGTTCTCCTTCCGGCAGCAACGCGCTGCCCGTTGCGGATGGTCCGGCGATGCCGGTCCCTTCCGACCCCGGCCGGGCCGAAACGGTTCCGGACCGTAGCCGGGCGCAGAGCGACATGCCCTTGATCCAGGTCAGCCCGCGGCTTATCGCTGCGCCGTGCGCGCCATGCAGTCGCGCAGCCGGTGATCGACGTAGCGCCGGTACAGCGTCGTGTGCAGGTTGTGCATCGCCAGTTCGATCTGGAACGGCGTGCGTGGATTGCGGTCGAGCATGCGGACGAAGTGGTAGCCGACCGGCTGCACGCCGTGACGATGCACGTAAACCCGAAAGCCGGTGAAGAACGGATCGGCGAGCAGCCGATCGAGATCGGCGACGACGGCGAGCTGCTGCGCATCGAGGCGCGCGCGCAGGGCCGGATCGCGCTCGCTCAGCAGCCGCTCGAAGTAGCGTCGCCCGCGGCGGTCGAGCGTGCGGGCGAGTTGCCACATCCGCAGGCTGCGCCGGTTGTATTCGGCGAACCCGCCGTGCCGCCGCAATCCATCGGCGGCCGCCTGGCTGACATCGTAGACGACGAAGTTCTGCGCCTGATTGTTGATGTCGTCGAGGCGATCGCGCGAATGGCTATGCACGATGAAACCCGGCAGGCCGACGAATCCCTGCCGGCCGAGCCGCGACGAGCGGGCCGCCATGCCGTCGCGGACCAGTTCTCCGGCACTGCGACCGAGCAGGATGCTGCGGGTGCCGTGCAACTGCCGGAACGTGCCGATCACGATCTCGTCGGCGTCGAACTCGCGATCGAATGCGTCGGCGCCGTACAACTCGGCCTGGCTCGCATACTGGGCGATCTGTCGCCCGACCCCGCACTCGGAGCGGACCCGTCCGCGATAGAAGCCCTCGATCGCGCGCCAGTTGCCGGCGGCCGGCTGGAAGCCGCGACCGAAACTGACCGTGCGGCGCCAGCCGTCGGCGCCCGGGCCGCCGAAACCGAATCCGATCCAGCCGAACTGCAGTCCGCTGAAGCGATAGCCGCGGTTGTCGACCAGTCGATCGACCGCACGGCGGGTCGCGCCACCGAGCCGGAACAGATAGCCGCAGCGGGTTGCCGGATCGGCGAGCAGCCGATCGAGCAGGGCGTCGTCCCGATCCAGCGGGTGATGTTCGGGCAGCAATACGCGCAGCTCGCCGGCGGCCCACGCCGAGGCCAGATCGGCACGCTCGCACGGCCGGCCGGCGATGACGCGGACGCCCTCGATCTGTTCGCCCGCGACCGGGTCGACTGCAGGCACCGTATCGAACTGCCAGCCCAGTGCGCCGAGCAGTTCGATCCGGCAGCGTGCCGACGCCGTCGGCGCGGCGCCGACGGTCGTCGCCCACAGCGACAATGCGACCCCGACCGCGAGCTTCCACCGGCGTGTCTGCACGAGCATGCAACGCATTGTCGCGCAGCGCCGTACGGTGCGGCGTGCGACTGCGCACGGACGATCGCAGCAGGGACCTGCCTCACGTCAGCATGACGTCGGCCAGCTCGCGGCACCGACTTCGAGGTGCCACTCGTCTTCGTGCAGCAGGGCGCGTGCTCGTGACCGCTCTCGTCGATGGCCTGCTCGAGCGGCAGCAGATCGAGGCCGTCGCTGGTCGCCCGCAGGTCGAGCTGCACGCCTGACCGCGACCGGCCGTGCGCCCCATCCGGGAAAGTGATCCCCGGCCGGCACCGGGGATTTCCCCGGGCCCTCAGGCATACTCGGCCGGATGGAAATGCGTGTTTCGTCGCTGTACGTGTATCCGATCAAATCGTCGGCGCCGTTGCCGCTGTCGCGCGCGGCTGTCGAGCCACGCGGGCTGCGCGACGACCGCCGCTGGATGGTGGTCGATGGCGACGGGAATTTCGTCACCGGACGGCAGATTGCCGGCCTGACCCGCATCCACGCGGAGCCGACGGCGACCGGCCTGCGGCTGTCGGCTCCCGGTGCTGCGCCGATCGACGTCGCGACACCGGCACCGGAGCACGCCAGCCGGATCGAGGTGCAGGTCTGGAAGGATCGCGTCGCCGCGCTTGCGGTCGACCCGGCGGCCGACCGCTGGCTGTCCGAGCGGCTGCAGACGCCGGTGCGGCTGATGTTCATGGATGCCGGCGCAGTGCGTCCGGTCGCCAGCGGATTCGGTCGCGACGGCGACCAGGTCAGTTTTGCCGATGGCTTTCCGCTGCTGCTGATCTCGCAGGGCTCGCTGGATGGCCTCAACGCGCGCCTGGCGCAACCGGTATCGATGCTGCGCTTCCGTCCCAACGTGGTTGTCGATGGTTGCACAGCGCATGCGGAAGACCGCTGGCGGCGGCTGCGGATAGGCGATATCGAGTTCGACGTCGCCAAGGCCTGTCGGCGCTGTGTATTCACCACCGTCGAACCCGAGCGTGGTGAGCGCGATCCGAGCGGCGAACCGCTGCGCACGCTGGTCGAATACCGCCGGCGCGAAGACGGTGTCTATTTCGGGCAACTGCTGATTCCGCGCGGCAGCGGGACGATCGAGACCGCCGCTCCGGTGGTCGTGCTCGACGACTGAAAGACGCGGACCGCGAACGTCTGCGTGCGGAGCCGTCCGTGCGCCGCGTTCGAATTGCACCGCCCCGAGCCCGGCGCGGCGCCGCCGCCGAGTTCAGGTAGCGGTCATCGGGCGATTGCTTCCATTCCGGAAAACACAGGTTCGGCGCCGCCGCAAATTCCGCTCGCGACGTGCCTGCCCCCTCACCACGCCCACCTCATCGCGGGCGCCGGCCGCGGGAACATCGCCCCCATGAAGACCCGACGCGTGTACACCGTTCCGGATCTCGACGTCGCCCGCCGAGCCATGTGTGAGCTGCGTGACGCCGGCATCGACGACGACGACCTCTCGCTGGTGGCGCGGGCCGACATCGAGCTGGAGGCGATACCCGATGGTCGCAAGGAAGCCGGCACCGACTTCAAGCCGGCATTGCTGCGGGGCGCCGGCTATGGCGGCGCGACCGGCCTGCTCGCCGGACTTGCTGCGGTTGCGGTGCCGCCACTCGGCATCACGCTGGCCGGTGCAGCAATGATGACCGTGGTCGGTGCCGCGGTCGGCAGTTGGGCCTCGGCGCTGGTCGGCTCGACGATCGAGGACCCGATCCGGCGCAAGTTCGAGCAGGAAATCGCTGACGGCCGGATCCTGCTGGTGATCGACGCGCCGCGCGATCTGCTGCCGCGCGAGGAGGCGATCGTCCTTGGGCTGGGTGGACGCCCCCTGCCCTACGCTGCACCGACCGCAATGAGCTGACCGGATCTCCTGTCCTGTGCCCAGTCCGCGGATTGTTTCACGACCTGCGTGCGGCCTGCTGCCCGGACAGCCCTTACCCCTGGACGGCGAGAACCGGCAATGAACGACGATCGGCATGGTCCCGAACACCGCGTGCTGATCCTCGCGCCGAACCGCCGCGATGCGGCGCGCGCCGAATCGGTGATCCGCGATGCCCGGATCGATTGCTGCGTCTGCCCGTCGATGGCCGAGCTGGTTCGCGAGATCGAGGTCGGTGCCGGCACCGTGCTGACCGCCGAGGAGGCGCTCGGCGACGAGGGCGGCCGGCCGCTGACCGCGGCGCTGGCGCGGCAGCAGTCATGGTCGGATCTGCCGGTGCTGATCCTGACCCGTCCCGGCGCCGATTCGCCGGCGGTGGCGCAGGCGCTGGAGACGCTCGGCAACGTGACGCTGCTCGAGCGGCCGATCCGGATCGCATCGCTGGTCAGCGCATTGCGTGCGGCATTGCGTGCCCGGCAGCGCCAGTACCAGATTCGCAGCCAGTTGCGCGATCGTGAGCAGGCGGCAGAGAAGCTGAAGGAAGCCGACCGGCGCAAGGACGAATTCCTCGCCACGCTGGCGCATGAACTGCGCAATCCGCTGGCGCCGATCCGCAACTCGCTGCACATCCTGCGCGAGGCCGGCCGCGGCGATACCGGCCTCGGGCCGATCTGCGCAATCATGGAGCGACAGGTCAATCACATGGTCCGGCTGGTCGACGATCTGCTCGAACTGTCGCGGATCACCCGCGGCCAGATCGAGCTGCGCCGCGAGAAGGTCGACCTCGCGACCGTCGTGCATGCGGCAGTCGAAACCAGCCAGCCACTGATCGACGCCGCCGACCACCGGCTGCAGATCGAACTGCCGGACGAGCCACTGTGGATCGAGGCTGATCCGGTGCGAATGGCGCAGGTATTCGCCAACCTGCTCAACAATGCCGCCAAGTACATGGACAGCGGCGGGCTGATACGGATCAGCGCGAGAAGCAGTGGCGGCACGGTCAGCGTCACCGTCGCCGACCAGGGCATCGGCATCGACGCCGACATGCTCGACGGCGTGTTCGAGATGTTCACCCAGGGCCAGCCGTCACGGCGGACCCAGGACGGTCTCGGCATCGGCCTGACGCTCGTGCGCAGCCTGATCGAAATGCATGGCGGGCGGATCCAGGCCAGCAGCGCCGGCCGCGGCTGCGGCAGCGAATTCACCGTCTGCCTGCCGCTGACCGCGGCACCGCGCAGGCGTCACGCGGATACGGCCGGGCTCGGCGACAGCGGCCTGCCGCGTCGGATCTTGGTCGTCGACGACAACCGCGACGCAGCCGACAGCCTCGGTCTGTACCTGGAACTGCTCGGCATCGAGGTGCTGGTCGTGCACGACGGCGAAAGCGCGTTGCGCTCGCTGGCGCAGTTCGCCCCGGAGGTCGTGCTGCTCGATATCGGCATGCCCGGCATGGACGGCCACGAGGTCGCGCGCCGCGCACGCAGCCAGGCCGCCTACGACGGTGTCGTGTTCATCGCCCTGACCGGCTGGGGACAGGACAAGGACCGCATCGCATCGCGTGCCGCCGGCATCGACCACCACATGATCAAGCCGGTCGACCTGCCGGCGCTCGAGACTTTGCTGCGATCGCTGGCGGGCGCATCGCCCCGTCGGCTGCCGCTACCGCCGGCTTCGGCCGGCCGGTGCAGTGCCGGCGCCGTCGCTGCGCTCGGCCGCCACTGAATCGATCCGAACGGTCCGGATCGCTGTCCGCGAGCTGAACAGTGCGACTGCCCGCGGCAGCCAGCAGACGCTGCCGCGGAGCAGAATCGAAGCGCATGGATCACGCGTGCGGCCGGCCGCCGCGCGCAGGCCACGGACTGGCATCCCGCCGCTTCCGAGGAGTCCGCATGGCCTTTGCCGATACCGATGCCCGACCGCTGTCGCAATTGAACGTGACGCCGCTGATCGACGTCATGATGGTGCTGCTGGTGATCTTCATGGTCACCGCGCCATTGCTCGAAACCGGACTCACGCTGAACCTGCCGCAGCGCGGGCCGACACCGCCGATCCCGCCGGAAACGATCCGACTCAGCATCGACGACAGCGGCGCCGTGCACTGGAACGGCATCCCGATGTCGCGGGCAGTGCTGGCGTCGGCATTCCGGGCCGAGGCCGCCCGCGACCCGCAGCCGGTGCTTCAGCTCGACAGCGCCGATGGCGTCCAGTACGCCACGGTCGCCGCGGTGCTCGCCGATGCGCGGCACGCAGGGCTGGACCAGATCGGCCTGCCGCTCGATTAGCCAGCCTGTCCAGGAACGCCCGTCGTGGCCGTTGTTCGAGTGGCGAGTCCGGCCCCATGGCCGGACTCGCTCGGACGGCGTTCCGGTCGCGGAACTTCAGGCGGCCCTCCGGCCTGCCACACGCACCGAGTCCGCCCGCTGGATCAGATGCGACGGCGGCTCAGCGTCGTCGCCGTCCGCGGCATCATCGATCCCGCCGGCTGGTCATGCTGCGCCAACCAGCAGCCGCTGATCACGCGGGAGCGATTCAGTCCGCAGCGACCGCGTCGCGATCGCCGGGCGCGCTGCCGCCGTGCATGACGTGGGCGAACATCGCATCGAGCGCCTCGTGCAACAGCGGCAGCAGCGGCGCATAGCGCGCGCCGAAGTCCGGCAACGCGAGGAAGCTGTCGAAGTGCTGCACACCGGGCAGCCGCCAGTAACCGGGATCCAGTCCGGCCTGGCGGCAGGCCTGCACCCAGGCGCCGCTGCTGAAGCGCTCGGGGATCAATCCGTCATCGACGCCATGCAGCACGAGCACCGGCAGCCCGCGGCGCGGCAGCGCGGCGCGGGTCGCCTGCTGCCCCAGCCGGACCCGCCGGCCGGCCTCATCGTCCTGCAGCGGCAGGGCCTGCAGGCGCCGCAGCGACGACAACGGATCGGCCATTGACGGATCGACGATCTCGACGCCCTCGCCCGGCACGATGCCGGCGCCGTCGCTCCACCAGCGCGCCCGCTCGGCCGCGCCCGGCGCACGCGGCGCTCCGCTGTCGTCGAGCATCGAATAGCCGAAGCCGAGCGGATGCGCGCCGACGCCGAACCGGCCGTAGGCCGACGAATAGGCAACGCCGACCGCACGCCACATCTCGAATGCCGACGACAGCACCGCCGCATGCAGTGCCGCATCGGTCCAGCCCGCCTCGCGCAGCCGCGCCAGCGCCTGCCCGGCGGCCCGCTGCGGCGACCCGTCCGGCAGCAGGCCGGCATGCTGCAGCTCGGCGATCGCGGCCGCACGCCGGCGCGCCAGCAGGTCGTCGCCGAGCAGCGGCGCGATCGACGGCATGTCCGCGAGCGCCGCTGCCGCCTGCGCGGCCGGCATCCAGATCGCCGCCTCGGTCGCGTAGTCGTACAGCGCGCGACCGCCATCCGGCGCCCACACGTTCGGTGCCGCAGCGACCGCCGCAGCCAGCCATGGTGCCGGGTCCTCGGCCGCCCGCAGCACTGCCGCACCGGCATTCGACAGACCGACGGCGATGACCCGCGTGTTGTCGAACCGGAACGGCGGCTGGCGCGGCAGTGCCCGCGTCATCGTCTCGAGGCCGAACTCGGCCGCCTGCCGCAGATGGCGGCCCCAGTCGGCCTCCGGGTTGTCGCCGGAGTGGGCGTGCCTGATCGCGACCCAGGGGCCCGCAGCAGCGGCTGCCCGCTCCGGCGCGAACGCAAGCCGGGCGGCATCGCCGGTCGGACAGCCGTCGATGCCGAAGCCGACGCCGGTCGCGCCGTCGAACCAGTCGCAGCCGGCCCCCTTGTCGGTCGCCACGACCGGAATCCCGCGCGGCAATGCCCAGTGGCTCGCGACCGCCTGGGCACCGTAGATGCCGCGCGAGCCGGAGGCCGCTGTCACGATCAGGCAACGCAGGCCGCTATCGAGTTCGTCCGGCAGTTGCAGCATGACCCGGTGCGGGTGCCGCGCGCCCGGCAGTCGCGCCAGCGCATGGAACTCGCAGCCCGGAACCGACGGCAGCGGCGCGGCCAGCGCGGTTGCCAGATCGGCGATGCCGCGCCAGTTGCTCCAGATCGCCCGGCGGCGCTGTTCGGCGCCGCTCGGCCGATCCGGATCGAGCACTGCCGGCGGCATCGCGCTGCGCAACCCGGCAGCACCGAGGCCGGCGCTGAGCAGGTCGTCGTCGCCGCGATGGGTCGTTTCGCGCAGCTCATGGAATGGCGACGGCGTGGCGCGGGTCATCGAGCGACGGGTTCCGGATCGGAGCGGCGACTGCATGGTCGCCGTTTTTGCCGCCGGACGCAGCGGTCGACCGCGCATCCGCGGCATCGCTGTTCGGCCCCCGTTGCGGCGGCCCGGGCCGGTCAGCTCTCGACGAAGCGCACCCGCCGCGTGATGCCGCAGGTCAGCTCGTAGCCGATCGTGCCGGCGGCCTCGGCGATCTCCTCGACCGGCAGCGCCGGCCCCCACAGCACGACCGGATCACCGACCCGCGCCGACGGCATCGCGGTCAGGTCGATCGCCAGCAGATCCATCGACACCCGTCCGACCAGCGGCATGCGCTGGCCGTTCACGAGCACCGGCGTGCCCGGCCTGGCCGCGCGCGGATAGCCGTCGCCATAGCCGACCGCGGCGATGCCGATCCGGCTGTCGATCGGACATTCGTGTGCAGCGCCATAACCGACCTTCTCGCCGCCTGCGACATCGTTGATCGCGATCAGCCGGGTCGACAACGTCATCGCCGGCTGCAGGCCGAAGCTCGCCGCACTGCGGCCCGGAACCACCGACAGCCCGTACAGCGCGCCGCCCGGCCGCACCCAGTCGGCGTGGGTGTCCGGCCAGCCGAGCACGGCGGCCGAATTGGCCAGTGATCGCGATCCGCCGAGATCGCGACTCGCCTGTCCGAATGCGGCAATCTGCGCCCGCGTCTGGCGGCCACCGAAATCGTCGGAGCTTGCGAAATGGGTCATCAGATGCAGCTCGTCGGCGACATTCGGCAGCTCGCGCAACCGCGCGTAGACTGCCGCCGCCGCATGCAGCGGAAAGCCGAGCCGATGCATGCCGCTGTCGATCTTGAGCCACAGCCGCAACGGCTCGCCGCCGTGATCGGCTTCGAGTATCCGCAACTGTTCCTCGTGGTGAACGACCGAATCGACCCGCAACCGCCGCAGCAACGGCAGGTCGGCCGCTTCGTCGAAACCGGACAGCAGCACGATCCGTTGCGACAGCCCGGCCGCACGCAGTCGCTCGGCATCGGCAATCGCCGCGACGCCGAAGGCATCGGCGCCTTCCAGCGCCCGCGCCACCCGCTCCAGCCCGTGGCCATAGCCGTCGGCCTTGACCACCGCCATGACCCGGCTGCGCGGCGCCAGTTCACGAATCCGCAGCAGGTTGTGCCGCAGGGCGTCGACGTGGATCGTGGCGGAAGTCGGGCGGCTCATCCGTGGGCAGGTCGCAGGTAACGGGCACGGAAAAGCATAGCGGCGCGTGCCGGGCGCGGGCGAGGTGAAATGTGGCGATCTGCGGGCAGCCGGATGCGACCGATGCCGGAACGCGGCGCTCGCCAGCAGCGCAGTCGGTCAACACCCCACCCGTTACACGGTCGCAAGCCGGGATCCACTGTGCTATCGACCGCTCTCGAGAGGGTTTGCGGTTGTCATGCTGTGCCGTCCGGGGAAAATCCGACGGGTCTGCGCAGTTCCACGGATCAATCCGAGTTCGTGGTCGTCCGTGCGAGCACGCGGGCCCGCTGCCGTTCGGCGGGCAAGTTGCCGGGGCACCGCTTTCGCGCGAAACCCTTGCTCGTCATTTTGGCGCAGACCGGGATGTCACTGTCTGTTTCGGAAGAACAATCAGGATGGATCCCGGCTTTCGCCGGGGCGACGCTGTCGCTTCGACTGCTCCGGCAATGGCTTATTCGAACGCGCCGGTATAGCTCTCGGCGGTGAAGTTGTCGAAGCGGGTGAAGTGGCCGTGGAAGGCCAGCTTGAGCGAGCCGGTCGCGCCGTTTCGCTGCTTGCCGATGATGATCTCGGCAAGCCCCTTGTCCGGCGAATTGTCCTTGTTGTAGTACTCGTCGCGGTAGATGAACACGATCACGTCGGCGTCCTGCTCGATGGCGCCCGATTCGCGCAGGTCCGACATCAGCGGGCGCTTGTCGGCACGCTGCTCGAGACCGCGGTTCAACTGCGACAGCGCGATTACCGGCACGTTCAGTTCCTTCGCCAGCGCCTTCAGGCTGCGCGAGATCTCCGAGATTTCGGCAGTGCGGTTTTCCTTGTTGCCGGGCACCTGCATCAACTGCAGGTAGTCGATCACGATCAGTCCGAGGCCATGCTCACGGGCCAGTCGGCGCGCCCGCGAGCGCAGCTCGGTCGGTGACAGCGCCGGCGTGTCGTCGATGAATATCTTGGCCTCGGCCAGCAACGTGATCGCATGCGACACCCGGCTCCAGTCCTCGTCCTCGAGCTGGCCGGTCCGCAGCCGTTGCGCGTGGACCCGCCCGAGCGACGAAATCAGACGAAACGCGAGCTGCGGCGCCGACATTTCCATCGAGAAGATCGCGACCGGCTTCTTGGTCTTCAACGCCGCGTACTCGGCGATGTTGACCGCGAATGCGGTCTTGCCCATCGACGGACGCGCCGCGAGGATGATCAGATCGGACGGCTGCAGGCCGGCGGTCATCTCGTCGAAATCGATGAAGCCGGTCGGCAGGCCAGTGATCGAGCCCTTGTTCTCGTAGCGTTCGCGCAGCATCTCGAACGCGTCCTTGACCGCGCTGCGCATCGCGACGAAACCCTGCTTGCCACGTGCGCCGGCCTCGGCGATCCGGAACACCGCCTGCTCGGCGCCTTCGACCAGTTCGCGGGTCGGCCGGCCGTCCGGCTGGAAACCGTCGTTGGCGATCTGCGTGCCGATCTCGATCAACTGCCGCAGCACCGACTTCTCGCGGACGATGTCGGCATAGGCGGCGATGTTGGCCGCGCTCGGTGTCGTGGTCGCCAGCTCGATGATGTAGCTCGCGCCGCCGACCTGTTCGGACAGGCCCTGCGACTCGAACCATTCGCCGAGCGTGACCGCGTCGCAGGGCTTCGACTGCTCGGCGAGCTGGCCGATCGCGCGGTAGATCAGCCGGTGATCGTGGCGGTAGAAATCCTCCTCGCGCAGCCGGTCGGCCACCTGGTCCCAGGCTCGCTCGGCCAGCATCAGGCCGCCGAGCACCGCCTGCTCGGCCTCGATCGAATGCGGCGGAACGCGCAGCGAATCGACGCGCGGTTCGGATCGTTCGGGCCAACGCCCGCTCGGAATTACGGCTGCCATCGGGTGCTCGCTGTTCGCTGCGGGGGCCGGCGCGCGACGGACCGGGCGGACCATGATACGGAGCAAACCGTATCGGCCGTTGCGCATAACCCTGTGGATAACCGGTGCAAATCGCAGCAACTGAGACACCCCGCAACGGCGTGCTCGATGCGCGGTGCAGCGCGGTCCGTGTGAAATGCTTCGCCGGTCGCAGCGACGCATGGCCTGCAGGAGCGGGTTCAGCCGCGATCCATTCTCTTTTCCGTGCTGGTCGAGCCGCCTCCGCAGAAAGGACGCGGGACATGCATCGGATGCCGCAAAACGCGATCGGGCGCCCGAAGGCGCCCGATGCGTACCGCGGAAGCGATCGACAGCGATCAGGCTTCCGGGATGACCTCGACCTTGACCGTCGACTCGACATCGGCGTGCAGGTGCACGGTGATCTCGAACTCGCCGGTGCGGCGGATCGGGCCTTCGCCCATCACGACTTCGCTCTTGTTCAACGCGAAACCGGCCGCGGTGAAGGCGTCGGCGATGTCGCGCGGACCGACCGAGCCGTACAGCTTGCCTTCGGCCGATGCATTGGCGCGGATCGTGATCGTCTGGCCATCCAGCTTGGCCTGGCGCGCCTGCGCTGCGGCGAACTGCTCGGAGGCCTTGGCTTCGTACTCGGCGCGGCGCTGCTCGAACTCGGCGAGGTTGGCCGGCGTCGCCGGCACCGCCTTGCCCTGCGGGACCAGGAAATTACGGCCGTAGCCCGGCTTGACGTTGACCTTGTCGCCGAGACGACCGAGGTTGACGACGTTCTGCAGAAGAATCAGTTCCATGGAATATCTCCGTTTCGTTAGCAGGCCTGGAATGCCCGCAACGCATGGCTGTCCGAACGGACGGGTGCCGTGCAGGACACGGCGTGAAAATGCAGGCAAGCGGTTGGCGCTCGCTTCGAAGCGTTCGCCCTTCGATACCTCAGGGCGAACGGGATTCGCACGCCGGAGCGATGGCGCCGCCGATGAATCGCAACGCCGAAGCGCGAGCGAGGCGTTCGCCATTCCCCTCCCCCGCTTGAGCCAAGGGGGCGCGATGCGCGTCAGCGCATCGCGGCGGGTGTGGAGGCAAGATCGGCTCGATCGAAGCGACCGACCTCACGCTCGATCTGGCCGACTACCTCAGTGGCTGTCGGTGTACGGCAGCAGCGCGAGGTAGCGAGCCCGCTTGACCGCCACCGCCAACTGGCGCTGGTAGCGCGACTTGGTACCGGTGATGCGGCTCGGCACGATCTTGCCGGTCTCGGTGATGTACTGGCGCAGCGTGTTGAGATCCTTGTAGTCGATCTCGGTCACGCCCTCGGCGGTGAACTTGCAGAACTTGCGGCGGCGGAAGAACTTGGACATTGGGTTGCTCCTGGTCGGGTGGCTCAGGCGGCCGATTCTTCGGTCGAGGACTCGGTACCTTCGTCGTCACGACGACGACGCTCCGGCTTCTCGTCCTTGCTCTTCATGATGGCGCTCTGTTCGGTGACGGCTTCGTCACGCGAGATGACCATGTGGCGCAGCACCGCATCGTTGAAGCGGAAGCCCGAGACGAGCTCGTCGAGCACGCCCTGGTTCGCTTCGATGTTCATCAGCACGTAGTGTGCCTTGACCAGGTTCTGGATCGGGTACGCCAACTGACGGCGGCCCCAGTCTTCCAGCCGGTGGATCGTGCCGCTGTCGCCTTCGATCAGCGCACGGTAGCGCTCGATCATGGCCGGCACCTGCTCGCTCTGGTCCGGATGGACCAGGAACACGACTTCGTAATGACGCATCAGATTTCTCCTTGTGGATACCGGAGCGCTGCGTGGGCGGATTCCGGCAGCTTCCCGCGTCAGCGGTGAAGCAAGTGAACCCCGTCCGGGCGGACGGGGCGCGAAATTCTAGGGGTAACAGGCGGTTGGCGCAACCGGGACGTGACGCGCTGGCTGACGGGGGGACCGACCGTTCGGGCTGCGGTGTCGAAGCATGAGGCTGGTTCCCATTCGATCCCCTTGTAGGAGGGGCTTCAGCCCCGACCCGCGCCGAAGCGCAGCGAGGCGTCGCCGAACCTCCGCACCGCGGTCGGGGCTGAAGCCCCTCCCGCAGGAAGCGCTCAGCGCATCGGAAAGCCGCCCGGCCCCATGCCGCCGCCCATCATGCCCTTCATGCCCCGCATCAGGCCCTTCATGCCGCCGCCCTTCAGCTTCGACATCATCTTTTCCATCTGCTGGTACTGCTTCAGCAGCCGGTTGACGTCGGTCGGCGTGGTGCCGGAGCCGCGGGCGACGCGGGCACGGCGCGAGCCGTTCAGCAGGTCCGGATGACGGCGTTCCTTTTTCGTCATCGAACTGATGATCGCGATCATCCGATGCAGTTCGCGATCGTTGACCTTGCTCTTCATCGCCTCCGGGATTGCGCCAATGCCCGGCAGCTTGTCGAGCAGGCTGGTCAGGCCACCCATGTTGTTCATCTGCTCGAGCTGGTCACGCATGTCGTTCAGATCGAACTTCTTGCCCTTGACGACCTTCTCGGCCAGCTTGGCCGCCTTGTCTGCGTCGACCTTGCGCTCGACTTCCTCGACCAGCGACAGCACGTCGCCCATGTCGAGGATCCGGCTGGCGATGCGGTCCGGATGGAACACGTCGAGGCCGTCCGGCTTCTCGCCGGTGCCGATGAACTTGATCGGCCGTCCGGTCACGTAGCGGACCGACAGTGCGGCACCGCCGCGGGCATCGCCGTCGGTCTTGGTCAGCACCACGCCGGTCAATGGCAGCGCATCGGCAAATGCGCGGGCGGTCGTCGCGGCATCCTGGCCGGTCATCGAGTCGACCACGAACAGCGTCTCGGTCGGATCGATCGCGGCATGCAGCGCGCGGATCTCGTCCATCATGTCCTGGTCGACCGCCAGCCGGCCGGCGGTGTCGACCAGCAGCACGTCGACGAAGCTCTTCTTCGCCGCATCGATCGCCGCCCGGGCGATGTCTTCCGGCTTCTGCGTCGGGTCGCTCGGATGGAACAGCACCTCGACCTGGCCTGCCAGCGTCTCGAGCTGCTTGATCGCGGCCGGACGATAGACGTCGCAGGACACCACCATGACCTTCTTCTTGCGCCGCTCGCGCAGCATCTTGGCGAGCTTGGCGACCGTGGTGGTCTTGCCCGAGCCCTGCAGGCCGGCCATGAGCACGACGACCGGCGACGGCGCGTTGAGGTTCAGGTCGGTCGCGGCCGAACCCATCAGCCGGGTCAGCTCGTCGCGGACGACCTTGATCAGCGCCTGGCCCGGGGTCAGGCTCTTCATGACCTCGGTGCCGACCGCGCGGACCTTGATCCGCTCGACCAGCGCCTTGACCACCGGCAACGCGACGTCGGCTTCGAGCAGCGCGACGCGCACTTCGCGCAGTGCCTCGCGGATGTTTTCCTCGGTCAGGCGACCGCGGCCGCGCAGGCGCTGGACGGTCGAGGAAAGGCGTTGACTGAGCGACTCGAACATGGACGGAAAAACCGCGGCAAAAACGGACCGCCGAGTATAGCGCAGCGCCCGGATATGCCGGCTGCACGGAGCCGAGCGGCTGTGCGACACTTCGGCGGATGACCGCCGCTGCCATCCTGTCGATCCTGTTCTACGGCCTCGCCTCGTGGCGGCTCGGCGTGCGCAGCGCCGCCGACGGGCGCGGCACCACCCGCAACGGGCTCGGCCTGTTGCTCGGCCTGCTCGCACTGGCGAGCCACATGGCCGCCCACGCGCTGGCCATCGGTCAGACCGGCGGCATCGACCTGCATTTCTTCTCGGCGCTGTCGCTGGTCGCGTTCGGCATGGCGGCGATGAGCACGACCGTCGCATGGACCCGCAGCTTCGAAGCGCTCGGCAGCGTGGTCTATCCGATTGCCGCGCTGGCGCTGCTGGCGCACGTCGCCGCCGGCACGCAGCAGGCCCCGACGCTCGGCTGGCAACTGCAACTGCATGCACTGCTCGCGCTGCTCGCCTACGCGACACTGGCGATCGCCGCAGTGCTGGCCCTGATGCTGTGGACGCAGGAGCGCGCATTGCGCCAGCGCCGGCTGGACAACCCGCTGCTGCG
This sequence comes from Lysobacteraceae bacterium, assembly GCA_041687455.1. Lineage (GTDB taxonomy): Bacteria > Pseudomonadota > Gammaproteobacteria > Xanthomonadales > Xanthomonadaceae > JAWLBY01. Next base: position 17,605 of record JAWLBY010000017.1, read on the forward strand.
CCGCCTGCCGCCGCTGACCGAGCTCGAACAACTGCTGTTCCGCACCATCGGTGCCGGCTTCCTGCTGCTGACCGCCGCACTGCTGACCGGCGTCATGTTCGTCGAGAACCTGTTCGCGCAGCACCTGGTGCACAAGACCGTGCTTTCGGTGCTGTCGTGGGTCGTGTTCGGCGCGCTGCTGGTCGGACGGATCCGCTACGGCTGGCGCGGTCGCCGGGCGGTGCGCTGGACGCTGTGGGCGATGATGCTGTTGCTGCTGGCGTTCTTCGGCAGCAAGTTCATGCTCGAACTCGTGCTCGACAAGACCGGCTGAGCGGAGCGCCAGATGGCCGACACGGAACGTCGACGCTTCCATCGCTTCCCGGTCGCCGGCACGGTGCGGCTGTATTCGGGCACGGCGATGTGGACGACCGAACTGCTCGACCTGTCGCTGCGTGGCGTGCTGGTATCGCGCCCCGACGACTGGTCCGGCGACCCGCATTCGCGCTTCCGGCTCGATCTGCGCATCGAAGGCGGCCTGATGATCGGCATGGGTGTCGAGCTGATGCGGATCGAGGACGGCGCGCTCGGCTTCAACTGCACCAGGATCGACCTCGACAGCTTCCTGCGCCTGAAGCGGCTGGTCGAATTGAATCTCGGCAGCACCGAGATCCTGAATCGGGAGCTGTCGGCGCTGGGCGCCTGAACCAGGCACCGCCCCGCGGATGGTCTCCGGCCACGGGAATATGCCGCCAGCGACGCCGCACGACGACCCGGGCCTATTCAGCCGCGCTCAGCGTCTCCGCCAGTCGCGACGGTCAACCGGCCGCTTCCAGAGCCTCGGCCAGTCGCGACACCGCGATCACTTCCATGTCCTTGAACGCCGATTTCTTCGGTGCATTCGCCGCCGGCACGATCGCGCGCCGGAAGCCATGCGTGGCCGCTTCCTTCAGCCGCTCCTCGCCGTTCGGCACCGGCCGGATTTCGCCGGACAGACCGACCTCGCCGAACGCGACGGTCTTGTCGGCCAGCGGCCGGTCGCGCAACGACGACAGCACCGCCAGCAGCACCGGCAGGTCGGCCGCGGTCTCCTGCAGCCGGATGCCGCCGACCACGTTGACGAACACGTCCTGATCGAACACGCCGACCCCGCCGTGCCGATGCAGCACCGCGAGCAGCATCGCCAGCCGGTTCTGTTCGAGTCCGAGCGCGACGCGGCGCGGATTGGCCAGCGGGCTCTGGTCGACCAGCGCCTGCACCTCGACCAGCAGCGGCCGGGTGCCTTCGCGGGTGACCATCACCGCGCTGCCGGGATTCTCGGCCGCGCCGGACAGGAAGATCGCCGACGGATTCGGCACCTCGCGCAGGCCGCGGTCGGTCATCGCGAACACACCGAGTTCGTTGACCGCGCCGAAGCGGTTCTTGAATGCACGCAGCACGCGGAAGCGGCTGCCCGACTCGCCTTCGAAATACAGCACCGCATCGACCATGTGCTCGAGCACCCGCGGGCCGGCGATGCCGCCTTCCTTGGTCACGTGACCGACCAGGAACACCGAGGTACCGGTTTCCTTCGCGAAGCGGACCAGCTTGGCCGCCGATTCGCGGACCTGGCTGACCGAGCCCGGCGCGGCGGTCAGCAGTTCGCTCCACAGCGTCTGGATCGAATCGGCGACCAGCAGCTTCGGACGCGGTCGACTGGCCGCGACCTGGCCGACGATCCGCTCGACGCAGGTCTCGGCCAGCGCGGCCAGCGCATCGATCGGCAGTCCGAGCCGCTGTGCGCGGCCGGCGACCTGGGCCAGACTTTCCTCGCCGGTGACGTACAGCGCCGGCACCCGGCCGGACATCTGCGCCAGCGCCTGCAGCAGCAGCGTCGATTTGCCGATCCCCGGATCGCCACCGACCAGCACCACCGAGCCCTCGACCAGCCCGCCGCCGAGCACCCGGTCGAGTTCGCCGATCGTGGTCGAAACGCGCGACTCCTCGGACTGATGGACGTCCTTCAACGGCGTGATCTTCGCCGCGTCCGCGCCGCCGGCCCAACCGGCATGGCGCGTGCCACCCTTGCCTGCGGCCGGCTCGACGACGAACTCCGACAACGTGTTCCATGCCCCGCACTCACCGCACTGGCCCTGCCACTTGGTGGAGCTCGCGCCACACTGGCTGCAGACGTAGGCGGTTTTCGGTTTGGCGGCCATCGGACCTTGCACAGCGGAAGGACAGGCGCGACAGGTTAACGGGTCGCGCGCCGCGTTGCGCGAGCGGCGGCCGCAGCCGCTGTGATGCCGCGCTCCAGCGCCCGGCGACCCGGGAGCCGGCCCGGCGCGTGCCGCCCTGCCAGCCCGAGCGGTTACCATTCCGGTCCGCTCCCCGCCCCGACCGCTACGGATGGCCGACCCCGACCATCGCCTGCAGGACTTCCTGATCGCAGGCGTCGCCCCCGACGACATCGTCGCGCTGTTCCCGCTGCTGCGCGGGCGCGAGCTGTTGCGCGCATTCACGGCGCTGTTCCACGGCGGCGAGGATGCCGTCATGGTCCGGCTGCTGGTGCTGCGCACGCTCGGTGCGCGGCCGCAGGCGCCGGACTGGAGCGCGGCCGAGATTCGCGAGCACCTCGGCTATCTCGAGCCGGCCAAGCTGGAAACGGTGGTCGGCCGACTCAAGGAACACCAACTGCTCGGCTGGGACGCCGAGCTGCAGCGCTACCGGATCAGCCCGCTCGGTCGCAAGGCGCTGGCGGCGGTCGAGGCGCTGCTGCAGTTCGAACAGGACGACGCCGACGGCCTCGGCTACATCACCGCGCAGCTCGCCGCCGGCCAGGCGGTCGGGCGGGTCTCGGCCGAGGAACTCGGCCATCTGCTGTCGCGACTGACCGAGCTGAAGGACGACTTCGATCGTGCCGTGCTGTCCGGCTCCGAACATCGGATCCGCAGCGCCGCAGCGACCCTCGACCAGACCTGGCGCTGGATCGACAAGGGCACCGAGATCATCCGCGCGATCACCGAGGATCCGCAGATCGACGCGGCCACCCATCGGCTCGCGCAGGCGGTCGGGCGCGCGCAGAGCGGCCTGTTGCGGCAGACCGGCGTGTTCCAGCGTGCGCTGAACCAGATCGACCAGCACCGCGTGCACCTCGGCAGCAGCGGACTGTCGTCGAGCGACCTGGTCGCCTGGTTGCGCGGGCAGGGTCCGGCACGACTGGCCAGCTTCGCCGACGAAATCGCCTGCGCGCCGCTGCCGAGCCGCTGGCTGCACGACGGCATCGCGCTCGATGTCGCCGAATACGAACTGGTCGACCGCGAGCGGATCGCCCACGAACAGGCGTCGCTGCCGCAGGCCAGTGCAGCCCCGGAAACGCACGAGGTCGAAACCGAGCAGGAAGACCTCGGGCCGCTCGGCGAGTGGCGCGACGAGCTGACCGCCCTGCTGCAGACCATCGAACTGCATGCGCTGGTGCCGCAGGCGCGCTATGCCGACAGCGCCTACCGGCTGAGCCTGCTGTCGCTGCTCGGCGACCGCGAATCGGCCGCGCTGGACGGTCCGGCGGCCGACATCGCACGGCTGCCATTGCAGCTCGAGATCGGCACCGAACTGCTGCTGATCGACGATCACGACGAAATCGCCGCGATCAGCGACGGCCGGCTGCGACCGATCGACAAGGCACCAGCAGGCGCCGCTTCAACGGCAAACGCAACATCCGGACACGCCGCGCCGGAAAAGATCGCGGCTGAAACCGCTCCCACCGCGGTCACCGACGCCGACGACTAGCCCGGACCATTCACCCATGCTTCCGGCCAGCCCACCCTTTCCGATTCCGTCATCGCGGCACAGGCCGGGATCCATCGCTCATTCCGTACCGGCCGCAATGGATCCCCGCTTGCGCCGGAATGACAGGCAAGCCCACACAGAAATCCGAACGCCATGTCCCTCGAAGACGACGTCAGCGCGCTGATCGCGCGCCTGCTCGCCCACCGCTTCCTGCCGCGCGACGACGCGCAGGCGCGGCGCGCCCTGCTCGACGAGCTGTTCCGGCAGGAGCTCGACCGCCGGCTGGAGGCCTGCGGCCTGGCGCTGCGCGAGCATCCCTACAGTCCGTGGCTCGGCATCGCGATCGCGAAGAAGGCCGAGCGTGCCGTGTTCGGCAGCGAGCAGAGCTGGCTGTCGAACACCCTCGGGCTCGACCGCGACGCCGTCGCATTGCTGGTCGTGCTGTGGGCACTGATCATCCTGCCGAAGCGGCAGCGCCAGCTCGAACGGCAGAACGTCGAAGCGGCGTCGCAGACCCAGATGTTCGCCGAAACCCGGCCGATCCCGGTCACGTCCGACGTCGCGCCGGTGCTCGCCGAGCGCACGCTGATCGCCGACTTCGGTGACCGCCTCGGCGGCAAGACGCGGATCAACTTCAATCTCGGCCTGCTCGCCCGGCACGGCTTCGTGACCCGCAGTCGCGGCGAGATCGGCGAAGGCCCGATGCTCGATCTGGCGTTCGACTACGAGCGCACCGCGCGCCGCATCCTCGACGGCGCGCTGACCGACCTGCTGGCGCCGCCGGCGGCCGAACAGCCCACAGCAGTCACGAACGAGATCGTCGCCGATGTTTGATTTCCGCCGCCTCGAACTGGTGCATTGGGATTACTGGCAGCGTTTCACGCTGCCGCTCGACGCCAACATCATCACCGTCGTCGGCCCGAACGGGTCCGGCAAGACCACGCTGCTCGACGCACTGCGCACGCTGCTGACGATCGATTGCGCCGGCAATCGCGACTTCAAGCAGTACCTGCGCCACAACGGCAAGCCGTATGCCTGGCTGCGCGCGGTGATCGGCAATCCGTTTGATCCGAAAGGCGGCCGGCTGTTCTTCCCGCTGATGGATGCCGAGGTCACGCTGGCGCTGCGGATCCAGAAGAAGGGCGGCGAGTGGCAGCGGCAGTTCGTGGTCGCCGGTGGCGACCTCGGCATCGAGGAACTGGAGAAGCGCAACGAATGGATCGGCCTGCGCGAATACCGCGCACGGCTCGAAGGCGCCGGCCTGTCGCAGGCGATCCGCCGCGTGCTGTCGCTGGAACAGGGCGCGACCGACAAGCTGTGCCAGTTGCCGCCGAAGGCATTGCTCGACCTGGTGTTCGACGTATTCGGCGACAAGGCCGTGCTGGACGACTACCAGCATGCCCGTGGCGAACAGCAGGAAGCCGAGCGCGAGCGGCAATCGCTCGAACTGCAGCTCGCCGGGCTCGGTCTGTCGTTGCAGGAAGCCGAAGCCCGCGTGCGCGCGTACGAGGAATGGCAGGCGCTGAAGGCCGAACGGCAGCAACTGCAGGCCGAAACGCTGGTCGTCGCCGAACTGGCCGAACAGCGCGATGCGCTGGTCAACGGCCGTGCCGCGCTGGCCGGCCTGCAGCGCCGGCGCAGCGATGCGATCGAGCAGCTCGATCAGTTGCACGGAACGCGCGAACGGCTGGATGCCGAGTTCGCCAGCGCCCGCGCGGTCGCCGAGCAGGCGCAGGCCGCGCTCGGCGCGGCCGAGCAGGCATTCGTCGCCGCCCGCGATGCGCATGCCCGCAACGACGTGATCGTGCAGCAGCACCAGCGCCTGCTGGCACAGATCGAAGCACAGGCCGACGTCGATCTCGGCAAGCTGGCCGGCCGGCTCGAGTCCGATCGTGCGCGCTTTGCCGCGCTCGGTCAGCGCGAGTTCGCCTTGCGCGACGAACTGCGCACGCTGCAGGCACAGCAGTCGGCCTGGCAGAGCGGCCGCCGTTACCAGCCGGAATTCGAGCTGGCGTTCCGTCGCGCACTGGATGACGCCGACATCGAACACCGGATGCTGTCGGAAATCGTCGAAGTCACCGAGCCGCAGTGGCAGGCCGCGGTGGAGGCGGTGCTGGCCGGCTATCGTCACGTCGTTCTTCTGGAGGACGCCGACGACCGGCGGCGTGCCTGGGAAATCGGCGAGCAACTGAAATACCGGCATTTCGTCGTCGCCGAGCGCGAGGCCGCACCGCGCGCGACGCCGGGATCGCTGCTCGAGGTGGTCCGCTTCGATGCGCCGCCGCCGGACTGGCTGACCCGCCAGCTCGACCGCATCCAGCGCGTCGCCAGCGTCGCCGACGGCGCCCGGCTGCCGCGCGAGCAGGACTGGATCACCCGCGACGGTTATTTCCGCGAACGCCGCGGCGGCCGCCATCTGGGCGTCGACGACCTGTACTTCGGGCGCGCCGCACGCGAGGCGCAATTGCGCCGCGCCGCCGAACGACTCGACGCCCTGCAGGCCGAGCAGCAGAAGCTGCGCGACGAACGCGCCGCGCTGACGCAGCGGATCGGCGAGGCCGAAGCGCGGCTCAAGGGCGTGCAGGCGGCCGACCAGCTCGCTGCGCGCGCCGACGAGTTCGCGCTTGCCGACAGCCAGCGGATCGAACTGGAAGCCGAAGCGCAGCGCACCGCGCAGGCCTATGCGGGCGCAAAGACCGCGGTGAACAATGCCGAATCGGTACTCGGCGGCTACAAGGAGCGCGGCGGCCATCTGAAGGGCGCGATCGAGCGCGCCGAACAGCAGCGCAACGATGCCGAACGGCAGTACACGCAGTCCCGCCGCGAACGTGCCGGCCGGATCGCCGACTACCGGCAGCGGCGTGCCAGGCTGCCGCCGCAGTGGCGCGACCGCGAGCGGCTGGCCGCGGTCCGCGCGCAGTACGATTCACCGCAGGCGGTGCGGCGCGAGATCGAACGGCTGGAGCGGCGACTGACCGAGGGCCACTGGGTCACCGACGGCAGTTGCGTGCCATTGCGAGACAAGCTGGCCGGCGACCACGGCTCGCTCAAGCACGATCTCGACCAGCGCCAGCGGCACCTCGATCGTGCGAAACAACTGACCGAGGATGCCCGCGGCGCCTATTTGAACGTGCTGCGCGCAACGATCCGCACCTATGCCCGCAACCTGCGCCACCTGGCCGATCTGGCCGGCATTGGCGTCGAGGTCGAACAGCCGGAGATCGCCAACGACGACCTCGCGCTGGCGCAGATGGGCCTGACCGTCCGCTTCGAGTTCGACAAGAAGGGCTTCATCGGCCTCGATGACGGCGAAGCGTCCGGCGGCCAGCAGGTGATGAAATCGCTGCTGCTGCTGGTGGCACTGATGCGCGACGAGCAGCGACCGGGCGGCTTCGTGTTCATCGACGAGCCGTTCGCGCACCTGGACATCTTCAACATCGACAAGGTCGGAACGTTCCTGAAGGCGACCCGCGCGCAGTACGTGCTGACCACGCCGAACACGCACAACGTCAACGTGTTCCATCCGTCGGAGCTGACGCTGGTGACCAGCAAGCGGCGGCCGGGATCGTCGTGGGCGCAACCGGTGGCGGTGCTGCGGCGGCGCGTGGCCGGCAGCGACAGCGCAACCACCACCGATGCGGCGGTGGCCGGCTGACCGGCCGCTCGGTGACGGCAGTCTGCAGCAGTGAACGAGCGCGGCGCGTGATGGATTCCGGCAACTCCGACGACCACCACATCGTCACCGAGCTGCAGCCGGCCGGCGCCCGCAGCACGCTGAAGGCGCGCCGGCAGCGTCGCTCGACGCGCCCGCCGCAGGCGGGTCCGTTGCAGCACTGGCCGGCCGACTGGCGCCAACTGCTGTGCGACTGGCTCAAGTCCGGCGCGACCGGATCGCGCTGGACCACGCTGCTGCGGATCGCCGGCAACCGCCGCGTGCCGATCGCAGACAGCGTCCGCGACGCCCTGCTCGAACTCGGCTGGATCTTGCTCGACGAGCAGCGGGAACGTGGCGTCTGGTCGACGTCGAAACTCACCTGGATCGATGCCGACGGCCTGCGCGAGTCGCTCGGCCTGCCGCGTCGGGATGCACTGCTCGCGCAGCGCGAGCAATCGCTCGCCAGCGTGCCTTCCGATCCGCGCCTGCATCCGCTGCACGCGACATTGCCCGCGCAGCCGCCGACACAGGCAATCGCCCGCGCCGAGCTGCTGCGCGCTCTCGATCGCTGGCTGGCCGCCGCGCGCAGCGGCACCCGGCGCGACTTCGCGCTGTTCGCTCGCGGCCACACCAAGGCAATCAGCGCCGCCGAGTGGGCCTGGCTCGAAAGCGAGCTGGAACCGGAAGACTTCGGAATCACCCGACACCTGCCGGCGATCTGGTTGCGCGCGCCGCTGGCGCTGCAGTTCCCGGACGGCCGGCTGGACCTGCAGGCACTGGTCGAGCCGATCGCGCTGACGCCGGCCACGCTCGCCGCGGCGCTCGCCACCAGCGGGCGGATCGGGTGCTGGCGAGTAATCGAGAACCGGACCAGTTTCGAGCGCATCGCAGCGGCACACGGCGATCGTGATGGCGTGCTGTGGGTGCCCGGATTCGCACCGCACTGGTGGTCCGATGGCGTGGCCCATCTGCTGCGCCTGCAGCCGGCCCCGGCGCGAATCGCCTGCGATCCAGACCCGGCCGGCATCGCCATCGCGCTCGGCGTCGGTGCGCTGTGGCAGGCAGCCGGCCTCGACTGGCAGCCGTCGGCGATGGGCGCCGGCACGCTGGCGGCGCTGTCGGCACGGCTGCCGCTCGACGCCCGCGATCGCGAGCGGCTGATCCGCCAGCGCTGCGACGGCCTGCCGCCGGCGCTCGACGCGCTGGCCGCCGACATGCTGGCACTCGGCTGCAAGGGCGAACAGGAAGGCCTGCCGCTCACCGCGTTCGACTGAATCCACCAAGCGGAGCGAACGCCGCTCAGCCGCGCTGCCAGATCAGCGTCCGGTTGTTGGCCGGCATCGCGACATCGTCGACCAGGTGCAACCCGGCCGCCTGGGCGAGCCGGTCGACCGCTTCGAAATCGCGGATGCCGCGCAGCGGATCGGCGGCGCGCAACGTGCGATCGAACTCGGCATTGCTGTCGCTGCTGTAGCGTCCGTCGTAGTTGAACGGGCCATAGATCGCTACTACCGCGTCTGCGGTCAGCACCGAAGGCATGCCGGCAAACAGCGCCTCGACCTGCGGCCAGCCCATGATGTGCAGCGTGTTGGCGCTGAACAGTGCATCGAAACGCCGCGTCGGCCAGACGCCGTCGACGTCGAGCGCTATCGGGGCCGGCGTGTTCGGCAGCGCTGCGTCGTCGAGCCAGGCAACGATGCCGGGCAGGCGCTCGGCGAGATCCGAACACTGCCAGTGCAGCCACGGCAGCGCGGCAGCGAAATGCACCGCGTGCTCGCCGGTGCCGCTACCGATCTCGAGCACGTTGCGGCGATCGGCGAAATGCTGCCGCAACACCGCGAGGATCGGCTCGCGGTTGCGCGAGGTTGCCGGCGCATGGGGTTTGCCGCTCATGAGTGTCAAGCGTGCCTGCTGATTGCGGCCGCTGCAATGCCGGATCTCGTCGCGGTTGATACATTGCGCCCAGCCGACGCCAAGGAGCAGCCGATCACCACCCCGCCGGACCGACCGCCCGTACTGCGCGCGCTGCTCGCGCAGGCAGTGTTGCTCGGCCTGTGGCTGCTGGCGTTCCTGTCCGCCCGGCTGCTCGAATACGCGCCGCATGCGAGCCTGTGGTTCCCGCCGGCAGCGGTAACGTTTGCCGGTTTTCTGGTGCTCGGCTGGCGCGCCCTGCCCGCGTTGCTGCTCGGCTGCGCAGCGGCGACCATGATCACGGCGAGCGATGATGCGATCGTGCTGACCGCTGCGGGGCTGGTCGCCAGCGCACTCGTGTTCGCCGCGACCCACTGTGCCTCGATCGGGCTGGTCGCCGTGCTGGTCCGGCATGCGTTGTTGCGTCCCGACGCGGCGCGCTCGCTGCTGCGTCCGGTCACCGCCTTCCTGCTCGGTGGCAGTGTCGGCGCCGTGCTCGCCGCCGCCGCTGGCGCCGTCGGGCTCGGCATGACCGGCATGATCGATCCCGGCGAAGTCGGCGCGCTGATCGTGCCGTGGGCGATCGGCGACTACGCCGGACTGGTTTCGCTCGGTCCGTTGCTGGGCGTGCTGTTGCTGCACGTCTGCCAGCGACCGCCACTGCCGCAGTCGGTCGGCCGTTTCGCCGGGCATGCGGCCCCCGGCGTCGCGGATACGCAGGCCTTCGCGAGCAAACTGGCGATCCTGCTAGGCGTCACTGCGCTGGTGCTGACCGCCGCCGCGCTGCTGCCGGGACAGCCGGCGATCGTGTTCACGCTGTTTCTTGCAATCATCGTGCAGACCTGGATCGTGCACACCCAGCGCACGCTGCAGGCCCTGTATTCGATCGCCGCGTTCTCGTTGCTGCTCGTCGTGCTGACCCCGGCGCTCGGCCTGGCCGAGCACGCGCTCGCGCTGCAGTTCGCGATGATCGCGCTGGCGGCCAACAGCTACTTCGGCATCGCCGTGCCCGATCTGTACGCCGACAATGCCAGGCTGCGGCGGCTGATGAGCCACGACCCGCTGACCGGCGCCTGGACGCGATCGTTCTTCATCGACGAGGCGCGCGCCGGACTGCAGCGTGCGATCGCGCACGGCGAACCGGCCGCACTGGTCATGATCGATCTCGACGAGCTGAAGCTGATCAACGACCTGCACGGTCACGCTGCCGGCGACCGTGCGCTGGCGTTGCTGGTCGAACGCTGCTCGATGGCGCTCGGCGAGCGGCAGATCATCGGCCGCCTCAGCGGCGACGAATTCTGCGTGTTCCTGCCCGGCGCCGACCGGCTCGCCGCGATGCGACAGGTCGCAGCGATGCGCGAAGCGCTGCAGTCGGTCCCGCCCGGCCGGCTGCCACATCCGCTGCAGGCCAGTTTCGGAATCGCCGTGCTGGAGCGGCATGACGACAGCTACGAATCGCTGCTGTCGCGCGCAGACCAGGCGATGTACGAAGCGAAGCACTCCGGCCGGCGCGACGCACCTCCGCGCGTGCCGCCACGGTGACGCCGCGCTGACGCCGCCGTGATCGGTGCCTCTTGCGCTCGGCGCCAGCCGTGTTTCAATGGACGTGTCCGCCGGAGCGGGCCTGCCCAGGGGAGTGCGATGTCCAGCGATTCGAAGGCCGCGAGCGGCCGCTTCGGTGCCATGCTGCGTGAGCTTGGCCAGAGCCTGGGCAGCCTGTTCGGCGGCAAGCCGGACGAGCAGCGCGTCATGACCATCGAAGTGTTGTTCGGCCTGCTCGGCTACCTCGCCAAGCTCGACAGCCTGCTGACCAGCCACGAGGCCGAATTCATCAACAACATGATGGACGACCTCAAGCTCGGCGTGACCGAACGGCAGATCGCGATGGATGCGCAACTTCGCGGACGCAACCGGCAGATCGATCCGACTGCCGAACTGGCCCGTTTCTGTGCCGTACACGGCCCGCGCTCGGACCCGGCCGATCAGTTGTACGACGCACTGCTGCGGCTGGCGGCGGCGGACGAGCGACTGCGGCCAAAGGAACGCCAGTTCCTCGAAACGGTCACGGTCGAACTCGGCTACTCGCCGCACGAACTCGACGAGCGACTGGCCGTCCTCGCAACCGGCGGCTGAACACGACCGCTTCGGGACGGCGCGCTCGAAGCAGCCCGTACGCATCTGGCACTGGCAGCGTCGGCCCGCAAACGGCCGGTCCGGGCAAGTTGCGGTCGGCGTGCGTCGCGGCCTCGTGCAAGCTGCAATAGATTCACTCGCCGATTCGCGCCTGCCATTCATCGAATCCGGTCGTGCTCGCGGCGCTGACGTCGTCGAGCCGGGTTGATCGCGCGCGCCGGCGCCGATCGCGCCGATTCCAGGCCTGTCTCGCGCATCCGCTGCAACGGCAGCGCTAATTGGCACGGCTTCTGCTGAGCGAAGTGCGACCGATTCGGTCCACCGCCCCATCCAGGAGACCGTCCCATGTTAGGCCTGGCCATCACCTTTCTCGTCATCGCGCTGATCGCGGCCGTGCTCGGTTTCGGCGGAATCGCCGGCACCGCGACCGGAATCGCCAAAGTGCTGTTCCTGATCTTCATCGTGCTGTTCCTCGTGTCGTTGATCTTCGGCGGCATCCGCAAGACCCGACCGTGAACCACGCATCGACCGCAAAGGAGACTGCAATGGAACGCATCCGCCACTCGTTGATCCTGCTCGCCCTGCTCGCCACCGCCACATTCGCGACCGGCTGCAACACGGTCGAAGGTGCGGGCCGCGATATCCAGGGCGCCGGCAAGGCGATCGAAGACACCGCCGAGGACGCTCGCCGCTGAGCGACGGGCCGCCATGCCTGGAGCGTTGCGGCGACCACAAGGAGACCGAACCATGAACATCCGAACCCATTCCCTGCTTGCCACCGCCGTTGCGGCGATGTTCGTCCTGGCCGGCTGCGAGGAAACCCCGCGCGAAACCGCACAGGACGTCGCCGAGACGCGCCAGGAGCAGCGCGAGGAAGTCGCCGAGACGCGCCGGGATGTCGCGCAGAGCGTGCAGGAGGAGCGCCGCGAAACCACGGCCGCGGTCGCCGAGGGCCGGCAGGAGATCGCGCTGGCACAGGCCAAGGCCGATTACGAGATCGCGATGGAACGCTGCGACGCGCTCGAGGGCGCCGCGCAGGACCAGTGCGAGAGCCAGGCCGAGCAGCGCTACGACGTCGCCAGGGCCGAAGCCGAACGGCTGGCTGCCTACGAACGCGACGAGTGATCCGGTAGCACCGGTACGGCGCTCCGGTCGCCCGTGCCGATGGCCGGGCCGACCGGCCACTGTCTGGCCCCGAAGCGGCCCCGGCCGTTGCCGCACCGGTGCACGGCAATCTCAGGGAGGAGTCGATCATGAGCCTCGGTACGATCCTGCTGATCATCCTGATCCTGCTGCTGGTCGGCGCATTGCCGGCCTGGCCGCACAGCCGCGGGTGGGGCTACGGCCCGTCCGGCATCGCCGGACTGCTGGTCGTGATCCTGTTGCTGCTGGTGCTGTTCCGCGGTTTCTGATTCCGGAATCCGCGTGGCGTACACATCGTTCGAGCCGGGATCGGCGGCCTGCGGCGTTCCTGTCGAAGGCCGGGATCGACCGTCACGATCGACGGCTCGACAACGGAGGTCTGCAATGCTCACCAAGTGTTTTCCCACCATCGTGCTCGCCGCCCTGCTGGCGGCGCCGCTGTCCGCCGAGGCGGGACGCAGCGAAGCACGGACCGCGCTGACCCGCGCCAGCAGCGGAGTTGCCGCCGCCGAGCGCGCCGGCGCGCCGGAGCAGGCCAGCGTCGAACTCGGGCTGGCCCGCGACCAGTTGATGCTGGCCGCACGGGCCTGCGAACGACGCGACTGGAATGTCTGCGAACGCGCCGCGCATCGGGCGCACGCGGACGCCCGACTGGCCGAGGCACGGACCCGGCAACTGCGCGCCGAGGCCGCCACTGGCTCGATCGAGGCGGCGGTCGACACGCTGCGGGCGGAACTGGCCCGCCAAGGAGACTGACCATGAACCGTTGGGCCACCCCATCCGCGCTGCTGGCCGCCGCGCTCGTCGCCGGCTGTGCCAGCACCCCGACCATTCGCCCGGAAGTGCTCGCGCTGCAGAACGACCTGCAACGGCTGCGCAGCGATCCGCGGATCTCTCAGAACGCGGCGGTCGAGCTGCGCGACGCCGAACTGGCGGTCAACGTGATCGTCGCCGAGCGGCGCCGGATGCGCCCGGCCGACTTCGATCAGAGCCTCTATCTGGCCGGCCGGCTGATCGACATCGCCGAAGCCGAAGGCCTGGCCCGACATGCCACGCTGCGTGGACGCGAACTCGATCGCGAACGCGAACGGCTGCTGGTCGACGCCCGTGCGCAGGAAGCCGCGATCGCCCGCCGCCAGGCCGATGATGCCCGCCGGCGCGCCGAAGACGCACGGCTTTCGACCGAACTGGCACGCAGCGAAACCGAGGCAGCGATGCGCCGGACCGAGGAGGCGCGGCTGGCCGCCGAGCGCGAACGACTGCTGGCCGAGCAGGGCCTGCGCGAGGCCGAGCTGGCGCGCTCGGATGCCGAACGCGCGCGCGCCGAAGCCGACGCGGCGCGGCGGTCGATGCAGCAGATGCAGACCGAACTGGCCGACCTGCAGGCGCGACAGACCGAGCGCGGCCTGGTCGTGACGATCAGCGACGTGCTGTTCGAGGTCGATCGTGCCGAGCTGAAGCCCGGCTCGCTGCGACAGCTCGACAAGCTGATCGCTGCGATGCGCGAGCGTCCCGACTTCAACCTGGTCATCGAGGGCCACACCGACTCGACCGGCAGCTCGTCCTACAACCAGGCGCTGTCGGAACGCCGAGCCGACGCGGTTCGCGGCTATCTGGCCCGCAACGGCATCGATCCGTCGCGGCTGCGTGCGGTCGGGCTCGGCCAGGACTATCCGGTTGCCAGCAATGCGGATGCCTCGGGCCGGCAGCAGAACCGCCGTGTCGAGATCGTGATCCAGGACAGCAGCGGCACCCGCCTCGGCGCCACCGAACGCGACTGAGCCGCACCGGGCCGGACCGCCGGCCCGGTCGTCACCCATGCTGCTGCTCGCCAAAGCCATTCACATCGCCGCCGTCGCGCTCTGGTTCGGCGGCCTGTTTCTGCTGCCGCGGCTGTTGGCGTCGCGCGCCCGCGCGGACGGCCCGGACGCCGATCGCTATTTCATCCCGGTCGCGCGGCGCCTGTATTTCCATCTGATGACGCCGGCCGCCGTGCTGGCCGTCACGCTCGGCGGCGGCCTGGTCGCGGTGACCCCGGTCGGGGCCTGGCTGCCGGCCAAGCTGCTGCTGGTGGCCGTCGCGCTGGCGCTGCACGCCTATTTCGGGCTCGCCCTGTTCGACCTGTCGAACGGACGCAGCCGCCACCGTCCGCTGACGTTCTCGTTGCTCGGCTGGCTACCGCTGCTGCTGGCCACCGGCATCATCGTGCTGACCGCAGCCAAGCCGGTCACGATCGCACCACTCGATGCCGAGACGCGCCGCGCACCGCTGCACGCGCCGCTGGCGCCGGGGCTGCGCTGACGACGTCGACCGATCAGCGCCCGGGCGGAACGTCGTCGCCGACGTCGGTGTCCTGCTCGTGTTCGAACGCGCCGATCGAATGACCGAACGTCAGAGTGCCGCCGAGCCAGCCGGTCACTGCGACCACCGCGCCCATCGCCAGCGACAGCAGCCAGCCCCACGGCCAGACCGCGCCGACCGGGTCGTCCCAGCGCAGCCGCAGGTTGGCGGCGGCGATCGCCAGCAGCACGATCGCCGACAGCATGTGGCTCCAGCCGGACACATGGCTGCGGACGCGCCGCATCGTCGCGAAATCGATCGCTCCGACCAGCGCCGCGAGCAGTCCCATCGCGAGCCCGACCAGCAGCAGCCACAGCGACACCCTGGCCCAGAACGGATCGGCGCTGAAACGCAGCATCAGATCGCTCGGCCAGACCAGCATCAGCAGCGCGATCGGAAACACCACCAGCATCGGGTGGATCGGATGCCGCAGCACATGCACCGTGCTCGGCACGATGTGCTGCTGCGCAATCCGCTGCTCGCGATCGCTCAGCGGCATGGCGGCACCAGCAGCATCGGCAGCGCGGTCAGCACGATCGCGATCAGCGCCAGCCCGCCGAGCAGCGCGCTGAGCCTGGCCAGGAAGCGGCGCCGCTGACCATGCGGCGGGGTCTCCGGCCGGCGCGCGCGATCGAACCCGGCGAGCGTGATCGCGAGCGCCACCAGCAGCGCGAGCACCGTCGTCGTCGCCAGCCAGAGCAGCACTGCGGTCGTCGAGTAGCCGCGCGCACAGGCCAGCCCGACGCCGGCATACACGAGCAGGAAGTGAATTGCCCACACGATCATCGCGGCGACCGCCGCGAGCAACGGAAAGTGCTGCACGAAGCGAATCAGCGGTCGCATCAGAGCACCCTCGGAAACAGCACCAGCAGCGCGATCGCGAGCACCGCGACCACCACCGCGTAGTTCCACAACACCTGGGCGACACGCAGCTCGAGCGGACGACCGGCATCGACCCAGCCGCGGCGGTGCCGCTCGGCGACGAACAGGGCGACCAGCCAGGCCAGCGCGACGTGGAGCCACGCGAAGCCGAGCACGCTGGCGCTGACCGACGCATAGGCGTGCGCCGTCGGCGGCGGCAGCCCGTCGAGCAGGATCCATCCGGCCAGCGCCAGCGCCAGCAGCCCGAGCCCGAGACCGGCACCGAACCAGCGCCGGAACAGCCGCGCCCGCCGCAGCGACGCGCGGGCCAGCCCGATTGCCGCCGAGCTCGCGACCAGCAGCGCGGCGAACAGCAGTGCCGGCCCCGCCGCCGGTGGCGGCCAGCCAGCCGGTGGCCACGCCTCGGCCGACAGCCACAGGTAGACATAACCGAACAGCAGCGCGGCGAATGCCGTCGCATCGGCGCACAGGAATACCGCCAAGCCCCACCAGCCCGGCGCGTTGTGCGCGGCGTACTGGGTCGGCAGGCGCAGCCCGCCACCGGCCTCCAGACGGTCCGGCGCGCGGCGGTCGCCGGTGCTCCAGGCCCAGCCGACGAAACAGCCGATCGCGACCGCCAGCGCAAGCAGCGCCAACAGGTAGAACGAGCCGAGCACGCCGATGAACGACGCCGCCGTCGCCAGCGCCGCCGCCAGCGGCCACCAGCTCGAGTTCGACAACCGGATCACCTGCTCGGGCCGGCCATCGAGCGGACTGGTGCCGAGCATCTCGCGCGCGCCGTCGCGGGCAATGCCGAGATAGCGTTCGCCGAACGCGATCAGTTTCGGCAGCCTCGGTTCGTCCCACAGCGGATCGCGGCTCGCGACGGCCGGCACGCCGGCGAAGTTGTAGTTCGGCGGCGGCACCGGCAGGCTCCATTCGAGCGTCGACGCCTGCCACGGATTGGCCTGCGCCGCACGTACGCCGTGGCGCCAGCCGAGCAGCAGGTCGAGCATGAAGGCGCCGACGCCGAACGCGAACAGGAAGCCGCCGACCGTCGACAGCATGTTCAGTACGTCGACACCGAGATCGCTCGAATAGGTGTAGACGCGACGCGGCAGGCCGAGCATGCCGGTCAGGTGCATCGGCAGGAAGGTCAGGTTGAAACCGATGAAGATCAGCCAGAACGCGGCCCCAGCGGTCGAGCGCTGCGACATCCGGCCGCTCCACAGCGGCAGCCAGTAGTAGAACGCCGCGAACAGCGGGAACATCAGCCCGCCGATCAGCACGTAGTGCAGGTGCGCGACGACAAAATGACTGTCGTGGACCTGCCAGTCGAACGGTACGAACGCAACCATCACGCCGGTCAGGCCGCCGAGCACGAACACGAAGAAGAATCCGAGCACGTACAGCATCGGCACGCGCAGCTCCGGCCGACCGCTCCACAGCGTCGCGATCCAGGCGAACACCTGGATTCCGGTCGGGATCGCCACCGCCATGCTGGCGGCCGAGAAGAACCCCAGCGACAGCAGCGGAATGCCGACCGTGAACATGTGATGCACCCACAGGCCGAAGCTCAGGAAGGCCATTCCGAGCACCGCCAGCACCACCCAGCTATAGCCGACCATCGGCCGCCGCGCGAAGGTCGGGATCAGCGTCGACAGCACGCCGGCCGCCGGCAGGAAGACGATATAGACCTCGGGATGGCCGAACAGCCAGAACAGGTGCTGCCACAGCAGCGGATCGCCGCCGCGGGCCGGATCGAAGAACACCATGCCGGTCGCGCGCTCGATCTCGAGCAGGATGCTGCCGACGATCAGCGGCGGAAAACCGAACACGATCATCAGCGAGGTGGCGAGGATGTACCACGCGAACAGTGGCATCCGCTGGATCGCCATGCCGGGCGCGCGCGTGATCATGATCGCGACGACCAGCTCGACCGCAGCAGCGACCGCCGAGATCTCGGCGAAGGTAACGCCGAGCAGCCAGAAATCGGCACTGATGTCGGGCGTGAATTCCCGTCCCGACAGCGGCACGTACATGAACCAGCCGCCGCGCGGTACGGCGTCGAACAGGAAGCTCGCATACAGCAGCAGACCGCCGAACAGGTAGCACCAGTAGCCGTAGGCCGACAGCCGCGGGAACGGCATGTCGCGCGCACCGAGCATCTTCGGGATCAGGTACAGCGCGAAACCTTCCATGATCGGCACGGCGAACAGGAACATCATCGTCGTGCCGTGCATCGTGACCAGTTCGGCGTAGCGCTGCGGATCGAGCACCGTGTTGCCGGGCCAGGCGAGCTGCAGCCGGATGAACATCGCGAGCAGGCCGCCGACCAGCATGAACGCGAAGCCGGTGGCGATGAAACGCAGGCCGATCGTGCCGTGGTTGACCGCAGACAGCGCGCCGAGGCCCGGCCGGTTGGCCCAGATCGCGGCCAGATCGGCGTGCAGCCTGGCCGCATCGGCCGCGGTCGGATGGCGTCTGTCGCTCACTGCAGCCGCTCCAGCCATTCGGCCAATGCGTCGGCCTGGGCCGGCGACGGCGCCGACACGTCGGCAACACGGCTCCGCAGTTGCGCCGGATGCCGTCGTTCGAGCCAGCGGGCGAGCGCATCGGTGTCGCCGGGCGCACCGCGGCGGCTGGCGAATCCGGCGAGATCCGGTCCGCGGCCGCCATCCACCGGCTGCCCGTCGTGGCGGTGGCAGCCATCGCATCCGGCGTGGGCGAACGCCGGCGGCGGCACCGGTGTCGGCGCGAACCTGGCGCGCCACTGTTCGAAGCGGTCCGGCGCCATCGCGATCACCGCGATCCGCATGTGCGCGTGCAGCTCGCCGCAGAACTCGGCGCACTGGCCGAGATGCAGGCCGGGCCGGTCCGCCATCAGCGTCAGCCGGTTGGTCCGTCCCGGTACCAGATCGAGCTTGCCGGCCAGCGTCGGCACCCAGAAACTGTGGATCACATCGTCACTGCGCATCTCTAGCAGGACCGGTCGGCCGCTCGGGATGCGCAGTTCATTGCCCAGCGCGCGCGGCGGGCCGCCATCCGGATAGCGCACTTCCCACCACCAGCGATGTCCGATCAGCTCGATCCGCAGCCCCGGATCAGAGGCACCGACCAGCCGGTTCGACAGCATCGATCCGTAGACCAGCAGCGCCGCCAGCGCCAGCGCCGGAAACAGCAGCCCGCCGACCACGATGATCCGCAGCGGTCGCGCCGGCGGCGGTCGCCCGGCCCGCTGCAGCGTCGCGTACAGCGCCAGCGCGACGACCAGCACCAGCACCAGGCAGGCAGCGCCGAACATGATCCACCAGGCCTCGGCGATCGCCTCGGCCTGCGGGCCGTGCGGGCTCAGCATCGATTGCGGGCCGTGGCAGCCGCTCGGCAACAGCGCAAGCAAGACGAGCCGCGCCGCGGATCGCGGCCGCAGGTCACGGTCCGCCGAACCAAGCGGCATCGGGAATGCGAACGGCGCCATCGCTGCAAGCCTCGCCGGCCGGCCGTGAACGGACCACCACGAGCGTGCCCTGCCGCACGCGGCGATCGGCGCTGCGTTCAGCTCCGTGACGCCGGATAGCGCGATTCACGTCGGCGTCAAGCCATGTTCTTAGACTCGATCGCGACCCACGTGAACGCGTGGCGCACCGGCGCGTGCTCCGCGTTCGTCATGCCAGCCGCGGCGCACCGAGCTCGGATCGCCCGTCGTGCCGTCGGCTTCGACAGGAGCAGACGATGAGCACCACCGTAGGCGATTTCCTGCTGTCGCGGCTGTCCGACTGGGGCATCCGGCGGATCTTCGGCTACCCCGGCGACGGCATCAACGGCATCATGGGCGCGCTCGGACGCGCCACCGACCGCTTCCAGTACATTCGTGTCCAACACGAGGAAATGGCCGCGTTCATGGCCTGCGGCCATGCCAAGTTCACCGGCCAGGTCGGCATCTGCATGGCCACCTCAGGCCCCGGCGCGATCCACCTGCTGAACGGACTGTACGACGCGAAGATGGATCACCAGCCGGTGCTGGCGATCGTCGGCCAGCAGGCGGCGACCTCGCTCGGCGCCGACTACCAGCAGGAAGTCGACCTGAAGTCGCTGTTCAAGGACGTCTGCGCCTACGTCGAACAGGTCGGCGCGCCGGCCCAGATCCGTCATGTGATCGATCGCGCGCTGCGGATCGCCGCCGCCGAGCGCGCAGTGACCTGCATCATCGTGCCGAACGACATCCAGGAGCAGGACGCAGTCGAACCGATTCCACGCAGTCACGGCCACGTCTATTCCGGCACCGGCTACAGTCCGCCGCATCCGCAGCCGAACGACGCCGAACTGCGCGACGCGGCGGCGATCCTGAATGCCGGCCAGCGGGTCGCGATGCTGGTCGGCGCCGGCGCGCTGGATGCCACCGACGAGCTGATCGACACCGCAGACGTGCTCGGCGCCGGCATCGCGAAGGCACTGCTCGGCAAGGCCGCAGTACCCGACGACCTGCCGTTCGTGACCGGCCCGATCGGCCTGCTCGGCAGCGAACCGAGCTGGGAGATGATGCAGCACTGCGACACGCTGCTGATGGTCGGCACCTGCTTTCCGTACTCGGAATTCCTGCCGCGCGAACAGCAGGCGCGTGCAGTGCAGATCGACATCCGTCCACGCAACGTCAGCATGCGCTACCCGACCGACGTCAACCTGATCGGCGACAGCGCCGAGACGCTGCGTCGGCTGCTGCCGCTGCTGCAACGCAAGACCGATCGCTCCTGGCGCGAAGGCATCGAGTCGAACGTCGCCGACTGGTGGCACGCACTGGAGGCGCGCGCGATGAAATCGGCGAGCCCGATCAATCCGCAACGGGTGTTCTGGGAGCTGTCGCCGCGTCTGCCGGAACAGGCGATCCTGTGCGGCGACTCCGGTTCGCACACCAACTGGTACGCACGTGACATCAAACTGCGCCGCGGCATGAAGGGCTCGCTGTCCGGCACGCTGGCGACGATGGGCAGCGGCGTGCCATACGCGATCGCAGCGAAGATGGCGTTTCCCGACCGGCCGGTCATCGCGATGGTCGGCGACGGCGCGATGGAGATGAACGGCAATTCCGAGCTGGTGACGGTCAAGCAGTACTGGCGCCAATGGCAGGATCCGCGCTTCGTCGTGATGGTGCTGGTCAACCACGACCTGAACCAGGTGACCTGGGAACAGCGCGTGCTGGCCGGTGATCCGAAGTTCGAGGCCGCGCAGGACGTCGAGGACTTCCCGTTCGCGCGCTATGCCGAACTGCTCGGCTTCCGCGGCATCCGGGTCGATCGCCCGGACGACATCGGCGCCGCATTCGATGAGGCCCTGCGCAGCGACCGCCCGGTGCTGCTCGAATTCATCGTCGATCCCGACGTGCCGCCGCTGCCGCCGCACATCACGTTCGAGCAGGCCCGCGCGTACATGACGTCGCTGATCAAGGGCGACCCGGATCGCGGCGGCGTCATCCGACAGAGCATCAAGCAGGTCGTCGCCGGCGTGCTGCCGAACCGGGGGCGGGACAAGGGATGACCTCGATGCAACCCGGGCGGCTCGACCCGGCGCCCGATCAGCGCCGCGCCTGGCCGTCGTCCGCGCTGCGTGAACCGCCACGCAGCGGCGGCAGTCCGATCGAAGGTTGCGTGGTCGCCGCCTACCGGATCCCGACCAGCGAACCGGAAGCCGACGGCACCCGCCGCTGGGACGCGACAACCATGCTCGCCGTGCATATCGAGGCCGGCGGGCATCGCGGCTTCGGCTACAGCTACTGCCACGCTGCCTTCGGCCGCATCGTGCTCGACACACTGGCGCCGGCGATCAACGGCATCGATGCGTTCGATCTGCCGACCGCAAGGGCACGGATGCTGGCCGCGCTGCGCGAAATCGGCACCAGCGGCGCCGGGGCGATGGCGCTGTCGGCGGTCGACACCGCGCTGTGGGATCTGAAGGCGCGTCTGCTCGAATGCTCGCTGCTGGAACTGTGGGGCGGCGCGCGCGACGCAGTGCCGACGTATGCGAGCGGAGGCTTCACCAACTACTCCGACGACCACCTGGCAGACCAGTTGGCGGTATGGGCCGCGCAGGGTTTCGCTGCGGTCAAGATCAAGATCGGCAGCGAACCTGCACGCGACCCCGAGCGGGTCGGCGTCGCACGCGACGCAATCGGCTCGCAGATCCGGCTGATGGTGGATGCGAACGGCGCGCTGAGCCGCAAGCAGGCGCTGCAACTGGCCGAACGGCTGAGCCACTACGACGTGCGCTGGTTCGAGGAGCCGGTGTCGTCCGACGACCTCGATGGACTGCGGCTGCTGCGCGACCGGGCTCCGGCACCGATCGAGATCGCCGCCGGCGAGTATGGCTGGGAAGCGCACGACTTCACCCGACTGCTGCAGCATGGCGCGGTCGACGTGCTGCAAGCCGACGGCAGCCGCTGCGGCGGCTACAGCGGTCTGTTCGAAGCCGACACGCTGAGCCGGGTACACGGCGTGCCGTTGTCGCTGCATGGCGTTCCGGCGCTGCACGCGGCCTGTGCCGCGGCGCTGCCGAACCTGCGCGACGTCGAATATTTCCACGACCACGCGCGGATCGAGGCAATGCTGCTCGACGGCCTGCCGAGCCTGCATGACGGTTGCCTGTGGCCCGAGCGCGGCGAGCCCGGCCACGGCCTCATGCTGCGCGAGCGCGACGCCGAACGGTGGCGGATATGACCACGCCACAGCCACGACGGCGACCGGGCGCGCTGCCGTCCGATCGCGCCCATCAGCTTGCCCGCAGATTGCGCGAACGGATCGATGGCGAGGTGCGCTTCGATCCCGGCAGCCGTGCGCTGTATGCGACCGACGGCTCGTTGTATCGGCAGCCGCCGATCGGCGTGGTGCTGCCGCGGCATGCCGACGACGTCGTCGCAACGGTCGCGCTGTGTCGTGAATTCGGCGCTCCGGTGCTGTCGCGCGGCGCCGGCACCAGTCTCGCCGGGCAGTGCTGCAACACCGCCGTGGTGATCGATTTCTCGAAATACATGAACCGCGTGATCGCGCTGGATCCGCAGCAACGCAGCGCGGTGGTCGAGCCGGGCTGCGTGCTCGACGACCTGCGCGAACAGGCCGAGCAACACGGGCTGACGTTCGGTCCCGACCCGGCGACCCACCGCCACAACACGCTCGGCGGCATGCTCGGCAACAACTCCTGCGGCATCCATTCGATAATGGCGGGTCGCACCGCCGACAACGTGATCGCGCTGGAGATCCTGACCTACGACGGCCAGCGGTTCTGGGTCGGCGGCGGCGGCGAAGACGAATTGCGCTCGCGCGCCGATGCCGGCGGCCGCGAAGGCGAGATTTTCCGCGACCTGCTCGCCTTGCGCGAGCGCTGCGCCGACGCCGTGCGCGATCGCTTCCCGGATATTCCGCGGCGCGTCTCGGGATATTGTTTGGAGAAGCTGCTGCCCGAACACGGCAGCAATGTCGGCGCCGCGCTGGTCGGCTCCGAAGGCACCTGCGTCGTCGTGCTGCAGGCCCGGCTGCGGCTGGTGCCATCGCCGCGCTGCCGCACGCTGCTGGTACTCGGCTATCCCGACATCCATGAAGCGGCCGACGCGGTGCCGGACATCCTCGCGTTCGGACCGATCGGCTGCGAAGGCGTCGACAGCGAACTGGTCCGACTGATGCGCAAGCAGGGCCTGCGCACAAACGATCTCGAACTGCTACCCGATGGCCACGGCTGGCTGTTCGTCGAGTTCGGCGGCGACGACCAGCGCGAGTCCGACGCCGCCGCCGAACGGCTTGCTGCCCACCTGCGGCTGTGCGACGCGCCGCCACGGATCCGGCGCTGCTCGGCGGCGGAACAGCAACGGCGACTGTGGAGCATTCGCGAAGCCGGCCTCGGTGCCACCGCACAGGTGCCCGGCGAGCCGACCACGCACCCGGGTTGGGAAGATGCCGCCGTCGCACCGACCCGGCTCGGCGCCTACCTGCGCGAGTTCCGCGCGCTGCTCGATCGCTACGGCTATCACTGCGCGTTGTACGGCCACTTCGGTGACGGTTGCGTGCACTGCCGGATCGACTTCGACATGCGCAGCGTGCGCGGCGTCGCACGCTGGCGGCAGTTCATGGACGACGCGGCCGATCTGGTCGTCGCGCACGGTGGCAGCTTTTCCGGCGAACACGGCGACGGCCAGCTCCGCGCCTCGCTGCTCCCGAAACTGTACGGCGTCGAGCTGGTCGAGGCATTCCGCGAGTTCAAGCGGCTGTGGGATCCGGACGGAGCGATGAACCCCGGCAAGGTCATCGACCCCTACCCGATCGATGCCGATCTGCGGCTGTCGCCCGAGCTGCACCTGCCGAAACTGCAGACCCGCTTCACCTACCCCGATGACCGATTCGATTTCGCCAACGCCACTCTGCGCTGCGTCGGCGTAGGCCAGTGCCGCGACCTGCACGACGAGGTGATGTGCCCGAGCTATCGCGGCACCCGCGAGGAAATGCATTCGACCCGCGGCCGGGCCCGCCTGCTGTTCGAGATGATGAAGGGCGAGCTGATCACCGACGGCTTCGACAGCCAGGCGGTGCACGACGCACTGCACCTGTGCCTGGCCTGCAAGGCCTGCAAGCGTGACTGTCCGGTCGACGTCGACATGGCTACCTGGAAGGCCGAGTTCATGGCGCGCCACTACCGCCGCCGGTTGCGCCCGCGTGATGCATTGTCGATGGGACTGATCTTCTGGTGGGCGCGGATCGGCGCGCATGCACCGGGCCTGATCAACGCGCTGACCCGGAATGACTGGAGCGCGCTGCCGCTGAAGCGCCTGGCCGGCATCGCGGCAGAACGCCGCGTGCCGCGATTCGCGTCGCCGGATTTCCGTCGCGAATTCCACCGTCGCCCGGCGTCCGTCGACGGCAGGCCGGTGGTGCTGTTCGCCGACACCTTCGGCAACCATTTCGATCCCGGTCCGCTGCGCGCCGCGGCCGCCGTACTGCGCGCCTCCGGCTACGCGCCGTGGGTCACGCCGAAGCCGGTCTGCTGCGCGCGACCGCTGTACGCCGAGGGCATGCTCGACCTCGCCCGCGCGCAGCTCCGCAACCTGCTCGACGCGCTGGCCGAACCGATCGCGCGCGACTGGCCGGTGGTCGGCGTCGAACCGGCCTGCGTCGCCAGCCTGGTCGACGAACTGCCGCGGTTGTTCCCGCACGACGCCCGCGCCAGCCACCTTGCCCGACACAGCTTCCTGCTCGCCGACTTCCTGCGTCGCGAAGGCATCGATCTCGGCGCATCGATCCGGAGCGGAGCATCCGGCATGCAGGCAGTCATGCACGCGCACTGCATCCACCACGCCGACTTCGATCCGCAGGCCGACCGCGAGCTGCTGGCTTCGGTCGGCGTGCCGACTCGGCTGCTGGATGCCGGCTGCTGCGGCATGGCCGGTTCGTTCGGGATGTCGGCCGACCGCTTCGAGCTGTCGCTGCGGATCGGCGAACACGCACTGATGCCGGCGCTACGCGGCGTCGCGTCGGATCGGCTCTGGATCGCGAGCGGCTTCTCCTGTCGCGAACAGATCGAACACTGCACCGGTCGGCGCCCGCTCGACCTGGCCGAGGTGCTGCAGCAACGGATGGCCGCTTGAACCGCATGCAAGGAGCATCGCGATGGCAATCGGATCGAAGGTCTGGGTGATCCCCGAGGGCTACATACCAGCCAACGAAGACGGCGAGACCGACCGCCGCTTCATCAGTCACGAGGCGGCCTGCATCCTGAACTGCAACGACCAGGACACCGAAGTCCGCATCACGCTGTACTTCAGCGATCGCGATCCGGTCGGCCCGTACCGGGTCACGGTGCCGGCGCGGCGCACGCTGCACCTGCGCTTCAACGATCTCGACCAGCCGGAGCGGGTGCCGCGCAACACCGACTACGCCAGCGTGCTGGAGTCCGACCGCAACGTCGTCGTGCAGCACACCCGGCTCGACAGCCGGCGCGGCCATCTGTCGCTGCTGTCGACGATCGCCTATCCGGCCGGAGACCAGCGTGGCTGAGCGCGACGTGGTCGTGATCACCGGCGCTTCGGCCGGCATCGGCCGCGCGGTCGCACAGGAATTCGCCCGCCATGGAGCCCGCGTCGCGCTGCTGGCGCGCTCGCTGCCGCGCCTGCGCGATGCGGCCGCCGAAGTCGAATCGCTCGGCGGCGCCGCGCTGCCGATTGCAGTCGACGTCGCCGATCCGGCGCAGGTCGAGGCCGCGGCCGATCAGGTCGAACGCGAACTCGGACCGATCGATATCTGGATCAATTCGGCGATGGCGACGATCTTCGCCCCGCTGCACGAGATCAGCGCCGAGGAACTGCGTCGCGCCACCGAAGTCACCTACCTCGGCACCGCCTACGGCACGATGGCGGCGTTGCGCCGGATGCGGC
This sequence comes from Lysobacteraceae bacterium, assembly GCA_041687455.1. GTDB lineage: Bacteria > Pseudomonadota > Gammaproteobacteria > Xanthomonadales > Xanthomonadaceae > JAWLBY01. The sequence goes on from JAWLBY010000017.1 coordinate 43,800, forward strand.
CGCGCGGCCGCGGCACTATCGTGCAGGTCGGTTCGGCGCTGGCCTACCGGGCGATCCCGCTGCAGGCGCCGTACTGCGCAGCCAAGTTCGCGATCCGCGGGCTGACCGATGCGCTGCGCTCGGAGCTGATCCACGACAAGCTCGCGATCCACCTGACGATGGTGCAACTGTCGGCTCACAACACGCCGCAGTTCGACTGGGGCCGCAACCGGATGCCGCGTCGACCGCAGCCGGTGCCGCCGATCTTCCAGCCGGAAGTGGCCGCCCGCGGCATCCGCTACGCCGCCTACGCGCAGCGCCGCGAAGTCTGCGTCGGCTGGCCGGCGCTGAAGGCGATCATCGGCAACAAGCTGGTGCCGGGACTGGCCGACCGGCTGCTGGCGGGCGCCGGCTGGGACGGCCAGATGGACCAGCAGCCCGCGCTGCCGGACCAGCCCGACAACCTGTTCGACAGCCCGGCGCTGCGGGTCGGCGCACACGGCCGCTTCGACGATCGCGCGCGGCCGCGCAGCCTGCACCTGTGGCTGACGATGCATCGCGGCGCGGTGGTGCTGTTGGCCGGCGTATTGCTGCTGGTTGCAGCGACGGCGGTGGCGGTGGTGGTCGGCTGAAAGCGGCCGCTCGGCAGCCTGCGTTGAGAACTGCCGGTCGAGCTTCTATCCTTGCCGGCCGGCGGCGGCGTCACGCCCGCGGCCCCATCTCTTCCGCGCATTCGATCCCATGGCGTCCAGATCTTCCGATTCGATTCCCCCGTCCCAGCCACGCCTCGGCCCGCTGCCGTCGCTGATCTTCGGTTCCCGCTGGTTGCAGTTGCCGCTGTACATCGGCCTGATCGTCGCGCAGGGCGTCTATGTGGTGCTGTTCCTGAAGGAACTCTGGCACCTGACGCACGGCGCGTTCGAGCTGTCCGAGATGGAGGTCATGCTGCTGGTGCTGGGGCTGATCGATGTCGTGATGATCTCGAACCTGCTGGTCATGGTGATCGTCGGCGGCTATGAGACGTTCGTGTCGCGGCTGCGGTTGGAAGGCCACCCGGACCAGCCGGAATGGCTGTCGCATGTCAACGCAGGCGTGCTGAAGATCAAGCTGGCGACCGCGATCATCGGCATCAGCTCGATCCACCTGCTGAAGACCTTCATCGCCGCCGGCAACCTCGGCGGCCTGCCACTGTGCAGCAGCCCCGAATACCTCGCTGCAGTCGCCGCCGCCGGCGCGGCCGCGGCGCCGGCCTGCACCAGCTATACCGAGTCCGGCGTGCTGTGGCAGACCGTGATCCACAGCATCTTCATCCTGTCCGCGGTCGGCATCGCCTGGGTCGATCGACTGATGACGCCACCGGGCAAGGCCTCGGCGCACGGCGCGCGCGCCGGCTGAGCGGATGATCGGCGACGCGCACCTGATCCTGTTCGTCGCCGACCAGCGCGCAAGCGGTGCGTTCTACCGCGCCGTGCTCGGCATCGAGCCGCGGCTCGACGTACCCGGCATGTGCGAGTTCCAGCTCGGCCCCGGTCGCGTACTCGGGCTGATGCCGCAGACCGGTGCGCGCCGGCTGCTCGGTGACGCGCTCGGCGATCCGGCCGACTGTGTCGGCGTCCGCAGCGAGCTGTACCTGTACGTCGACGATGCCGCGCGTTACCTGCAACGCGCGCTGGCCCACGGCGCCCGTTCGCTGTCCGCGCTCGCGCCGCGCGACTGGGGCGACCTCGCCGGATACGTGCTCGACCCGGACGGCCACCTGCTGGCATTCGCGGAACCGCCGGCGCGCTGACCCGGGTCGAGCCGACCACCGGCTGCCGGGACGGCATCCGCCGCGCGACGACATCGCGTCCATCCGCCGCATCGGTCCGGCTCGCACGGCTGAACCGGCGCCGCTGCGGCCTGCGCCGTCATGACTTTGTTCACGTGACCACCCGCCGCGAACGGCGGAGCATCCTTCCGCCACGACGCCCGTACCGCATTCCGTCACGAATGCCGCCCGGCATCGTCGATCCCCGCATCCCCCAGGCTGACTGCACATGTCGAACCGAATCTGGTTGCCGCTTCCCGCCCTGCTGCTGCTCGCCGCCTGCGGTGGCCAGCCCGCGCCACAGACCGCGGTCGCCGCTGACCGCGCCGAAGCCAGGCCGTTGCTGCTGGTCGAGCAGGACGTGGTGGTCGCCGAACGCCGCGCGTTCGGGCAAGGCCCGGTCGTGTCCGGCTCGCTGCAGCCGGAACAGCGCGCCGACCTGCGTGCCGAAGTGCCGGGCATCGTGCTCGAAGTGCCGGTCGACAACGGCGACGTGGTCCGCAAGGGCAACCTGCTGGTGCGGATCGATGCAACGTCTCTGCGCGACCAACGGCTGTCCAGCGAAGCCGCCGAACGCGCGGCACGCGACGCACTGGACCAGGCCCACCGCCAGCTCGAACGGATGCGCACGCTGGCCGGCAAGGGGCTGGTCACCGCCGAGAACCTGGAAACGGCCGAGACGCGCCATCACCAGGCCGAATCCGATCTCGCCTCGGCCACCGCGCGCGCGGTCGAGGCGCGCCAGCAACTGACCCGCACCGAGGTGCGTGCGCCGTTCGACGGCATCGTCAGCTCGCGGCAGGTATCGGCCGGCGACACCGCCCAGGTCGGCAAGCAACTGCTGATGGTGATCGTGCCGAGCACGATGCGCTTCGAGGGCCTGATCGCCGCCGACCAGGTCGGCCGAGTCGCGCCCGGCAACGGCGTCGAATTCCGTGTCAACGGTTATCCGGGCCAGACCTTCCGCGGCCGCGTCGAACGGGTCAACCCGATCGCCAACGAGGCGACCCGGCAGGTGCAGGTGCTGGTCGCGATCGATCCGGGCGAGACGGTGCTGGTTGCCGGCCTGTATGCCGAGGGCCGGATCGAGGTCGAGCGTCGTGAGGTGGTCAGCGCGCCGGACTCGGCCGTGATCCGCGACGGTGATGCCAGCCATGTCTGGAAAATCGACGCCGCCGCGCTGCATCGGCAGCCGGTCGAGATCGGCGAACGCGACAGCCGCACCGGCATGGTCGAGATCGTGGCCGGCCTCGACGCCGGCAGCCGCGTGCTGCGCCGCCCGCTCGGCGCGCTGCGCGACGGTGCCGCGGTCGAGTTCAGCGATCGCGCCGGCGCTGGCGGCGAGGCTCCGGTCGCCGACGCCGCGGTTGGACGCTGAACCATGATCCTGTCCGATTTCAGCATCAAGCGCCCGGTGGTGACGGTCGTCATCATGCTGGCGATGATGGTGTTCGGCTGGTTCGCGCTGACCAGCCTGAAGACCAACCAGACCCCCGATGTGCAGCCGCCGGTACTGGTCGTCACGATCCCGTATCCGGGCGCCTCGCCGGAAACGGTCGAACGCGAAGTGATCAACCGGATCGAGGATTCGCTGTCGTCGATCTCCGGCATCCGCGACATCCGCGCCTATGCCCGCGACAGTGTCGGCACGATCGTCGTCGTGTTCGAGTTCGACAAGAACCTGATCGAGGCTTCGCAGGAGATCCGCGATGCGATCGCGATCGTCCGCGACAAGCTGCCGACCGAGATGAAGGAGCCGTTCCTGCGCCGCGCCGATCCGAACGCGGCGCCGGTCATGACGATCGCGCTGTCGTCCGACACGGTGTCGCCGACCGAACTGTCGCGGCTGGCCGACCAGGACATCTCGCGCGAGCTGCGCACGGTGCCGGGCGTCGCGCTGGTCCAGCTCGACGGCGAGCAGGTCCGCGAGATGACCGTGTTCCTGCACAGCGCGGCGATGCGCGAGGCGAACGTGTCGGTGGCCGAAGTGCTGGCAGCGCTGCGTGCGCAGAACCTCGCCGCGCCGGTCGGCCGGGTCGAGCACGGCCTCGACGAACAGAGCATCCGCCTGCTCGGCCGGCTGCAGGACGTGCGCGGCTTCGAGCAACTGGTCGTGCGCCAGCGTGGCGACGCGAAGGTCCGGCTCGGCCAGGTCGCGACGATCGTCGACGGCCATGCCGAACAGCGCACGCTGTCGCTGCACAACAGCCAGCCGTCGGTCGGCATCGATGTGATCAAGTCGCGCGAGGCGAGCACGGTCAGCGTCACCGACGACCTGCTCGGCAGGCTGGAACAGATCCGCCCGCGACTGCCGGCTGGTGTCGAGCTGAAGGTCGTGTTCAACGGCGGCCAGTTCGTCCGCTCATCGCTGAACAACGTGATCGAAGCGCTGTCGCTCGGTGCGCTGCTGACGATCCTGACCGTCTACATCTTCCTGAACTCGTGGCGTTCGACGCTGATCACCGCGCTGGCCTTGCCGACCTCGGTGCTGGCGTCATTCATCGCGGTGTGGGCCTGCGGCTTCACGTTGAACTTCATGTCGCTGCTCGGCCTGTCGCTGGCGATCGGCGTGCTGATCGACGATGCGATCGTCGTGCGCGAGAACATCGTTCGCCACATGGAACTCGGCAAGGACAAGATCACCGCCTCGCGCGACGGCACCCGCGAGATCGGCCTCGCGGTGATGGCGACCACGTTCGCGATCGTCGCCGTGTTTGTGCCGGTCGCCTTCATGGAAGGCATGCCGGGCCAGTGGTTCAAACCGTTCGGCCTGACCGTCGCGACCTCGGTGCTGGTGTCGCTGTTCGTTTCTTTCAGCCTCGATCCGATGCTGTCGGCCTACTGGGGCGACCCGCACGGCGCGCATGCACCGCATCGCACCTTCATCGGTCGCGGCCTCGAGCGTTTCAACCTGTGGTTCGACCGCCAGGCGGAAAACTACTCGCGCGTGATCGGCTGGGCGCTGCACCACCGGATCGCGATGTGGCTGCTCGCGATCGGCGCCTTCGGCGGTGCGTTCGGGATGATCGCGACGCAGTCGGTCGGCTCGAGTTTCCTGCCGGAATCCGACAGCGGCGGCCTGCAGATCGAAGTCACCGCGCCGTCCGGCTCCAGCCTCGAATACACCCGGATCAAGGCCGAACAGGCGGCGCAGCTCGCCCGCCTGCTGCCGGAAGTCGAATACACCCAGACCACGGTCGGCGTGAGCGCCAACGTGACCCGCGCACGGATCTACGTCGACCTGGTCGATCTCGATCAGCGCGACCGCTCCGCGCAGCAGGTCGCGCGCGCATTGCGCGGCGACATCGCGCGGCTGGTCGGCGCCGAGTACACGGTCGCCGACGATCTGAACAACGGCGGGCAGAAGCCGCTGCAGATCCAGTTCCGTGGCCCGGACAGCCGCAAGCTGACCGAGATCGTGACTGCCTATGCCGAGAAGCTGCGCCAGGTCGACGGCGCGGTCGACATCGGCTTCTCGACCCAGGAACCGAAGCCCGAACTGCAGGTCACGCTCGATCGCGGCCTCGCCTCCAGCCTCGGCGTGTCGATGAGCGATGCTGCGACCGCGCTGCGGGTCGCATTCGCCGGCGTCGAGGTCGGCGACTGGATCGATCCGACCGGCGAAACCCGCAACGTCGCGGTACGCCTCGCACCCGAGGACCGGCTCGCTGCCGAAGACCTCGAAACGCTGCCGATCATTGCCGCCGGCAACACGATCATCCCGCTGAAACAGATCGCGACCGTGTCGCTCGGCACCTCGCCAGCCGCGATCGAGCACTTCAACCGCGAGAACACCATCGCGGTGACCGCCAACGTGCAGGGCCGCAGCTTCGGTGAAGTGTTCGGCGAGGCGATGGCGCTGGCACGCGGGATGGACTTCCCGCCCGGCTACGATCTGCGGGTCGGCGGCGCCGGCCGCGACCAGCAGGAGGTGTTCGGCCACATCCTCGGCGCGCTCGGCATCGCGGTGATGCTGATGTACCTGATCCTGGTCGTGCAGTTCCACAGCTTCCTGACCCCGGTCGCGATCATGCTGTCGCTGCCGCTGTCGCTGATCGGCGTCGTGCTGGCGCTGAAGTTCACCGGCTCGACGCTGAACCTGATGAGCCTGATCGGCGTCGTGATGCTGATGGGTCTGGTCGCGAAGAACGCGATCCTGCTGATCGACTTCGCACGCAAGAAGGAAGCCGAAGGCGTCGACCGCGACAGCGCGCTGATCCTCGCCGGCAAGGCGCGGCTGCGGCCGATCCTGATGACGACCTTCGCGCTGGTCGCCGGCATGCTGCCGGTTGCGATCGGCTTCGGTGACGGCGCCGATTTCTACCGGCCGCTCGGCATCTCGATCATCGGCGGCGTGATCACGTCCACGGTGCTGACACTGCTGGTGGTGCCGACCTTCTACGACAGCTTCGAGACGCGACGTGATCGCATCGTCGGCTGGATGATGCGTCGCTTCGGCCATGCCGATGCCGGCGCCGCAGTCGCAGCGCGCGTTGCAGCGCGATAGCCCGGATCACGTTCGCGACAACGCGCGGTCGATCGGCAGCAGCGATCGGCCGCATCCCGACCGGAAACCTGCTCAGGAAACCCCATGCACCGGAACCTGTTCGCCGCCATCACGCTGATCGTTGCCACAGTCGGCCAGAGCGACGCCACTGAACTCACCTCCGAGCGCGTACCGGCCTCGTTCGAGAACGATCGGGTCTGGGTCACGCCGAGCGTCGGCGGCCGGACGCTGCGCTTCTACACCGACACCGGCGGCGGCTGGAACGCGATCAGCGAACGTGCGGTGCAGGAATCCGCGCTGCACGACACGATCGAACAGATCCAGGTCGACGGCCGCGACGCACGGCTGATCCCGTTTCCCGCGTTCGATCCGGACCGCAGCATCCCGAAGCCACCGCCGTACTTCATGGACGGCCGGCTGATGATCGGCCCGGACACCCACATGATGGGCAGCGACGGATTTCTCGGCGGCCGCTGGTTCGCCGACGGCATCTGGGACTTCGACTACCCGCGGCGCACGTTGCATCGGCTGGCGTCGTTCGCTGCCGCGCAGGACGACCCGGCGCGGGTGCCGCTCGGCTTCCAGGTCGATGACGCCGGCAACCGCACGATGCACTTCCCGAGCATGTCGATCACCGTCGACGGCGAAGTGCTCGACGTGCTGCTCGATACCGGCGCCACCGCGACGCTGACCGAAACGTCCGGCCCCGTGTTCGGCCTGCCGGCCGGCACCGGCGTCGGCACCTCGTTCATCGAGCAGGATGTGTTCGAGCGCTGGACCCGCGCGCATCCGGACTGGCGCGTCGTCGAGCAGGCCGACCAGCTCAGGACCGCGCAGCGGATGATCGAAGTGCCGCAAGTGCAGATCGCCGGCCAGCGGGTCGGCCCGGTCTGGTTCGCCGAACGTCCGAACGGCGCCTTCGGCAAGTACATGGCCTCGATGATGGATCGCCCGACCCACGGTGCGATCGGCGGCTCCGCACTGCGCTATTTCCGCGTCGTGATCGACTACCCGTCCGCCGCCGCGTATTTCTACCGGACCGGTGACGCGGCGCAGTAAGTATCCACGGCAAGGCCGGGGGAACGGTCGACGAGCCGTTCGAAGCGGCTCGGAGCCAGCAACCGCTTCGACCAGGGCTCTGCTGGCGACTGTTTCGGGGCGTTCGCCCTATTGGAGGCAGACCGTCCGTGCTGGCGTCTCGATGCACGAACGGCCGCGACGGCGCGTCGGCTCGCCCTTCGATACCTCAGGGCGAACGGCTCCGATGGGTGCCGCCGGAATTATCGAACTGCTACCGCCGCCCCGTCACGCCTCTCCTGCTGCTCCAGTCGCGCCGAGCGCCCTCGTCATCCCGACGAAAGCCCGCCACTGCCCGGGGCAATTCGCCAACTGCTCAAGCACGTTCTACCGTCGGCATGGCGATGCTTGACGGCTTTATTCGACTCGAACCGTCGCCCCCCTTGCGCGCCATCCCGGCGGAAGCCGGGATCCATCTTGCGTCTCTCGCAACCCATCGTCGCTAAGTCGGAATCAAAGTGATCCCGGCTTTCGCCATCGACGGTGTCGCCGGGTACGGCGCCAGGCATTTTCCCGTTCCGAGCCGCATCCTGCCATCCACCGTCCCGCACGGAGATCGCCCGCATGAACGTACAGGGATTCCTCGACAAGCTCGACCATCCGCGCAAGCCAGAAATGATCCGCCTGCGCGAAGTCTTGCTCGCGATTGATCCTGCGATCGGCGAGAAAATCAAATGGAACGCACCGAGCTTCCGCACCCGTGAGCACTTCGCGACGATGCGTCGGAGCATCGCGCCGCAGCGTGGAGTCGCCCGAATGTACGGCACTGTCGCATTACTCTCCGCTGATATGTTCAGCCGCCGCTGAGATCCTGGCCGGTATTCCGGGGCGAGATCGGCTGCTCTGGCGAATAAGTTTCGGCCACCGCGCATTTCCTGATCTGCCAATCTTTCGCGACATCGGCACGACGGCCCATTACCTGTTTCGGCCCCAGCGCATTTCCTGATCTGCTAATCTATTCGCCTCGAGGCCTATTGCATCGCCCACGTTTCGGCCCCAGCGCATTTCCTGGCCGCTAATCTGCCATTCGCTCGGACGAGTGCCGATCTGCGTTTCGGCCCCAGCGCATTTCCTGATCTGCTAATCTCCCGTAAAAGTAAAGCTCAACGACTAGCCTGTTTCGGCCCCAGCGCATTTCCTGATCTGCTAATCTCTATGTGCCCGCCCGCCAGCCGACTCCCCTGTTTCGGCCCCAGCGCATTTCCTGATCTGCTAATCTACGTGCACCCGCACACGTCCGGCGTGTTCTGTTTCGGCCCCAGCGCATTTCCTGATCTGCTAATCTCTGCCGGCCGTGCGGCTGGTGACCGACATCGTTTCGGCCCCAGCGCATTTCCTGATCTGCTAATCTCGCTCCGGGCTGTCGCAGCAGGAGTGCGCGGTTTCGGCCCCAGCGCATTTCCTAATCTGCTAATCTCCGGAAGATTCACAGACGCACCACTAGCTAGTTTCGGCCCCAGCGCATTTCCTGATCTGCTAATCTGTTGCCGAGCTGCTGCAGAAGCATCACGGAGTTTCGGCCCCAGCGCATTTCCTGATCTGCTAATCTTATCGGCGGTCTGCGATGGAGACGTGGCGGCGTTTCGGCCCCAGCGCATTTCCTGATCTGCTAATCTGTCGGCGATGGTGCAGGGTCAGAACTTCCTGTTTCGGCCCCAGCGCATTTCCTGATCTGCTAATCTTGAGTACGGGTTCACCAAGGCTTCAATGTTGTTTCGGCCCCAGCGCATTTCCTGATCTGCTAATCTGCTGCAGTTCGGCGATAGTCGCAGCTTGTTGTTTCGGCCCCAGCGCATTTCCTGATCTGCTAATCTGCGCGCGCGGAGTGAGGTCAACGCCGCAAAGTTTCGGCCCCAGCGCATTTCCTGATCTGCTAATCTGTCCGACATCGCGGCCAACGTGTGCACTCAGTTTCGGCCCCAGCGCATTTCCTGATCTGCTAATCTTCGGCCGTGCCGGCGTGAACGGCTTGGACTGTTTCGGCCCCAGCGCATTTCCTGATCTGCTAATCTTCCGTCGCATTCCTACGAACAGCGATATCAGTTTCGGCCCCAGCGCATTTCCTGATCTGCTAATCTCGTGATGTTCGCTTATGCAGTCATTGACACGTTTCGGCCCCAGCGCATTTCCTGATCTGCTAATCTACCCAGCGAACATCGCTGCCGACCGACTTCGTTTCGGCCCCAGCGCATTTCCTGATCTGCTAATCTATCCGGTGCTGGCTACACCCGTGACCGCCAGTTTCGGCCCCAGCGCATTTCCTGATCTGCTAATCTCGTGACCTCGGTCAACGCACTGATCCGCTCGTTTCGGCCCCAGCGCATTTCCTGATCTGCTAATCTCCGCCAGCAACACGCGGATCGCCTGGGCCAGTTTCGGCCCCAGCGCATTTCCTGATCTGCTAATCTTGACGGCGTAGCGCAGCGCAGCGGTGCATCGGCCGGTTTCGGCCCCAGCGCATTTCCTGATCTGCTAATCTCGAAGTGCCGCAACCCTTTGAATTACAAAGGGTTGCGGCAAACTTCCTAGGCATGAATCTGCGTCCATGCGATCAGAAAAGCTGGAATTGTTCCGGATTCCGAAGCCGCGCGCAGCGCTGGCGTTGTTCGAACCGAACGATCTGCTCGTACTGCTTGTCGGTCAGGCAATGAATGTACACCCTGCCACCTTCCGGCAGCACGCGCCGAATCCGCTCAATGTACTGGTCGCAGTCGGCCCTGCCTGAGCAGTGGCGCATGTAGACGGAATACTGCGCCATCACGAACCCGAGCTTCTTGAGACTCTCCCGGAAATCGTGGGCCGCCTTGCGCTCCTGCTCGGTCTCCACCGGCAGGTCGAACATCACCATCGTCCACATGAGTCGGAACCTCGACAGCGGGCACGAGGGCTGGGCCTGGCGGCGACGCGGCATTTCACTCGACCTCGCCGTGTTCCGTGATCGGTTCGGTCGCCAGCGCTCGCAGTGCGGTTGCGCTCAACTCACCGGGCAGCTCGAGGCTTCGCCGGCTCCCCGAAAGCGCTTCGGTCAGCGAGAAGCACATCCGGTCCAGCGCGGTCGTGATCGGAGACAGGCCGGCCTCGGTCGGGATCATCCGATACAGAACCAATGCAAGTAGTCGCTTGTTGTCCGGCGACAGCGCCGCGGCCCTGTCGCAGGCGATCAGGCCGAACACGGCCGCATCGATCAACGGTCGCAGCGGCTCCATCAGATCATCGGCGAGTGCCATGCTGTTGAATGGGTTCCGGTGGTGCAATCCGAGCGTTGGATGCAATCCGGCGGCAACGATCGAGCGTGCGGCAGCGGTACGCAGTACGACGTAGCCGTAGTTCAGCAGTTGATTGATGCCGCTCTGATCCGGATCACGGCGGAAGGCGGTGCCGAACAGCAGCGTCCAGTAGATCCGCGCACCTTGCGCCTCGATGTTGGCCGGGTCGCCTGCCCGAACCTGTTGAACGAGCCGTCGCATCCGTGCACCCGGTCGGCCGAACGCCTCCAGCGTACGCGCCTGAGCCCGCAGCTTCGACTGCACGATCTGTTTCCAGAGCCGATTGCGTAGACCCGGTTTCGCATGTGCCTGCTGCCACAATCGCTCGCCCTGCAAATGATGGCCCTGCAGTGGCAACAACATGGCGGCGGGCTGCTTCTTGCGATTGCAGACAACCAGCGGAGCCCGGCGCTCCGCCAGTCGCACAACAAGTTCGCCGGTCATCACCAACCCGTGCCCACTTCCGATCAGCGCGCCTACGTCATCGATCGGAACCCGCGCCTGCTCGTTCATACCTCGCTTGATCACAAGGAATCCGCGGTCGGCATGCAGATAGCGCCCGTCCGAAGCGACCTCGATGATCCTGTTCTTCATTCGATGAACCCGGGATCGTGGACGAAACCGAGATGGTCGACCGTGACGCGCCGGGCACGGAGCATTTTCAATTTCGAGCCGGCAACCGTGACATAGCGGAACAAGTCAGCCGCGTCACTGTGGCGGCGCTTGAGGTCTCCGGCTTCGTGATGCTCGGCCAGCGTCAATTGTCCGCCCGACTTCTTGACCACCCGCATGATCTGGCGCTCGCCGGCGCTCGGCTCAATCAGGACAAGGTCGTTATCGAACAGCCGCATGACTACATCTGCCGTGCTGCCAGCGCCATTCCTGCTCGCATCGAATCGGGACAGGACGCGGTCGCGCCATCCGGTGCCAACGCGAATCACCTCGAAGCAGGCATTGCCATCGGTCTTCACGGCCCGCCCCCGGATACGATTCGGATTGGGTATCTCGATGACTGAAATCCGCTCGGCAATCCGGACTCTCCGGATGCCCGTCTCATCCGACCACCGTTGAAGCGCCGACGCGATCTCCTTTGCACTCCGCCCGGCCGACGTAATCTCCAGAAGCCGATCCCGAAGGGTCGGGTCAAGAACGACCTGCGCCTTTGCCGCATCCGTAATCGACGTCAGCGGCACGCGGTGCGCGACAAGCGCCGGCGTCCGGCCATCCGCAGGTTCGACGACCGAGTAGTTCGTGGTCTTGTGCAAGGCGCCGCCTGCATCGTGATCGGGGCGATGCGATACGATGACGCGTTGTGCGTTGCTGCGGACTGAATCGCTGAATCCGTCGAACGGCTGGCCGAGCTGCTCGAAGAATCGGTGACTGCGTCCCAGCTCGTAAGCCTCGGCCACCTTGCTGAGCCGCTGGATGACGGAGCGATCGCAGGCGCCGATGACCGCAGCATCCACCGCATGATGCCGGTGATCATTGCGATTCTTCCTGCTGCCGCCCAGCGCATCGTTGAGCCCCCATTTTCCGCGCAGCATGGAAGTCAACCGGCCGGTCGCCACCCAGACCCGGTCCTTGTAGCAAACGTGCGCCAGGTACTGCTTTGCCAATCGCGACAGGTACGCAGTGTCGGTCAGGTGCCGATCGAGAAAGTCTCGCTCCTGCAAGAATGTCTGCAGAGCGTCCGGCAGGAATCGACGCTGCTTGCGCCGCCACGCCGGATGGACAGCGAATCTTGTCAGCCTGGCCTCGATCTCGTCCCATCGGATAGAAGCGGCGTTGGACGCGAAAGCTGCATGCGGATCACGGTCGCCCTTGATACGGTTCGCCGATCGAAACGAAAGCACGCGGTTGCCAATACCGTCGTCGAGCGACTTGGAGAACGGAAGGATGTGGTCGATCTCGATTTCATCGCTGAACAGCACTTCCTGCCCGATCGCTCGACCGCTGTATGTACAGACGCGCTCGAGAATCGGCAGCTCCTCCCACAAGCGAAGACGCATCAGATTCTCGCGATTGACAGGCAAGCCCCGCTTTCTCAGTTCTGCTCGCCTGCCCTCGTTCGCCAACTCGTTGCGACGCTGTTCGGCAATGAGCTCGCCGCGCCGCTTGCCCGACATGCCGAACTCGCGCGCAAGTTCGACGATGATCTGTCGCGGTCGACCATATCGCCGAATGATCTCGTTGACGAGCTTGCGCAGCTCATTGAGCCCGACATGGACGGTCGGGTTCGGCAGGCGCCCGAACCGGGCCTCTTCCGGCACCTGCGACCACGGCATCGGTTGTGCGTGTCCACGCAGGATTTCGCCGTAGTACGGCAAACGCCCGAGCAATCGGCTTTCATCTGGCAGAAAATCCGAATGACTGCCGTAGCCGGCGGCCGCCACTGCCTGGTCGTAGCTGGTCACGTCCCGCTCCATGGCGGCGACCAGCCTACCGAGCGCCTTCAGCGACAGCTCTCCGAACCCGTCGGGCACATCGACCCGTGAGAGCGCCGCCAACTGCGCCCCACTGACTTCAATGCCCTTGTCGGCAAGCCGACTGCGAAGGTTCTCGTCATCGTGCGCCAGCGCCAACGCCTCTATCACGTCGGCCTGACGGTCTACGCTGAAGGCGTGCCACCCGGGTCCGAAGCACTCCGTCGCCGCTAGCCTGGGCGAGATCTGATCGCCCGCCAGGTGTTTCTTGCTGCGAGCCAGGTTGAATGGCTCGATCTCGTCGTCCTTGCTGATGCCCAGGACACGTCGGACCTGCGGCCAGGTCAGCTTGCCACGCTTTTCGACCTCGAGCAGGCAAACGTCACGCTCGCGGCGAGTCAACGGGATCGCATCACCATTCGGCAGTTCAATTCTCAGATTGGCGAGGTCGGACAGAATCCGAAAACGCGCAAACATCGGGTGGCCGCGCCGGCAGCGCGTCTCTCCCGGTTCCAGCAGGCACGCTCCGGCGGGAACGGCTTTCAAGGGCCGCTGATGTTCGATGAAGTAGCGCAACCTGCGGCAGGAATCCTGGGTCAACGCTTCGGGATGGAAGCGGCGTTGGAACGCCCAGAGCCGGTCGAATTCGTCGAGCACGAGCCCGCGGTCGGGATAGAAATCGTAGTTTCCATCGACCTGTGGGCGGGCGAGCACCGGCAGTCTCAGCGCATGCCGTTTCCACAGGAGCTGCCCGATCGTCTGGCAGCCCTGTTCTGATAGCTCCGCCTTGAGTCTTGCAATACCCGACTTGATCTTGCCGCTCTCCTTCGCATCGGCCGCTTCCGCAAGTTGCTTGCGCGAGGACTTGAAGCCGCGCTTGCGCGCGAGATGGTAGAGCGCTCGGGCGAACTCGGGCAGCGGCAGGGCCTCTCGAAGGCCGCGATCCCGCAGCTCGTAGGGGTCGATCCGGACGAGGGCCTGCCGAAGTTCACCGTCCTGTGGCAACAGGCCGGACCGGATCAATTCGTTCAGGAATCCATGCCGCCGTTGCACTGTTCGTTGCCGCTGCCGTCTGGCCTGGCGGGCCAGGCGACGGTTGACCGCCAGCGACGTACGACTCTGCGGGTCCCGGCCGTCCGGGAAGATGCGCACGCCCATCCGCAACAACCGCTCAATGCGATCAGCGCCGTCGAGAGCGTACACGCACCAGCCGATCGAGTTCGTGCCGATGTCCAGACCCAGCCGATACGACTTCGCCATCTTGCCCCCTCTTGATTTGCCCGGAGTTGATTGAGATGATCCACCTGCATTTCAGCAGATCAGGAAATGCGCTTGGCCCGCTAACAAAGCGCACAAGCGCGTCAAATGTGAAGGCCGCCTCCGGGCGGCCTTCGTTTTTCCGGCCCCCGGATACGGGAATCACTTTGCACCATGCTGCCCGTTCCGGCCAGCGCATGGTCATTGACAAGTGTCGCCTGCGCGCCATTTATCGCACCGGCAGGAGCTGATCTCAGGTTCACAACGCAAAGCATGACGCCGGACAGCGTTGCACGTCTGTCGGGAGATCACTACATGCTCTGTCAGGCGCGTGGGGAAGCGCCGGCAAGACTGGCGCCAATCACGCGGCGCTCGGAGTCGGCAGTGCGTCGGATCGGTGACGATCCGGAACGTGGCGTCCCACGCGAGAGCAGAATTCGGTAACGCGACGGTTCGATTTGGACCAGACGGACGCCCGGAGGCGGCGTCAGGAACCAGAAAACGGCTCCCGCCGCGATGGCTCGATCCATCGAACCATCGCGACCGAAGCAGCGCCCACCCACCACGGTGTTACTGGCCGGACGCGTGCCTCAGCTCGGCACGCCCGGGAACTGGTCGATCGGCAACTTCAGGTAACGCACGCCGTTGTCTTCCGGCTCCGGCATCTGCCCGGCGCGGATGTTGACCTGCACCGACGGCAGGATCAGCGTCGGCATCGGCAGCGTCGCATCGCGCGCCTGCCGCATCGTCACGAATTCGTCCTGGCTGCGACCGCCGCCGACATGGATGTTGGCGGCCTTCTCGGCCCCAATCGTGGTTTCGCACCGGTGCTCGCGGCCGCCCGGCGCGTAGTCGTGACAGACGAAAACGCGGGTCTCGTCGGGCAGCGCGAACAGGCGCTGGATCGATGCGTACAGTCGCGCCGCGTCACCGCCGGGGAAGTCGCAGCGTGCAGTGCCGCCGTCCGGCATGAACAGCGTGTCGCCGGTGAACAGTGCATCGCCGATCAGGTAACTGACGCTGTCATTGGTGTGACCCGGCGTGTTGATGACGCGACCGGTCAGGCCGCCGACTTCGAATGCCTCGTCGTCGGCGAACAGATGGTCGAACTGCGAGCCATCGACCGGAAAATGTTCGCCGAGGTTGAAGATCGGCCGGAACGTCTTCTGCACGGTGCGGATGCCCTCGCCGATCGCGAGCCGGGCGCCCGGTACCTGCTGCTTGATCCAGTGCCCGGCCGACAGGTGGTCGGCATGCGCGTGCGTCTCAAGGATCCATTTCAGGTCCAGCCCGCGTTCGCGTACCACTTCCAGCACGCGCTGCACGGTGGCGACGCCGGTGTTGCCGGATTTGTGGTCGAAGTCGAGCACCGGGTCGATCACCGCCGCCTGGCGGCTTTCCGGATCGATTGCCAGATAGGTCCAGGTGCTGCTTTCGTCGTGGAAGAACGGGGTCACGTCGGCTTTCATGGAAGGTCTCCTCGTGGCCGTGAGAATCAGAACAGGGTCGGCAGCGTGTTCCAGACGATGAATCCACCCATCGCCAGCAGGAACAGCGCAAATACACGCTTCAGCGTGTGCTGCGGCAGTCGGTGCGCGAGTTGCATGCCGGCCAGCGTGCCAGTGGCACCGATCGCGGTGAAGGTACCGATCAGTGACCAGTTCAGCGTGAGGCCGGCTGCGCCCAGCACACTGAGGTATTTGGCGAAGCCGGAGAACGACTTCAGCGCGATGATCCACAGGCTGGTACCGACCGCGCGATGCACGCTGAGCCCGCCGAGCAGTACCAGCGCCGGCACGATCAGGAAGCCGCCGCCGACACCGACCAGCCCGGTCAGCGCGCCGACCGCGAGGCCGTCGATGACGACCGCAAGCCGCCGCCGCGGCGCGGCCGGTTCGGCCGCCGCCAGCCGCGGACCGCGGAACATCATTGCGGCCGCCACCAGCATCACGACCGCGAACAGCAGCAACTGCACGGCGCCCGGCACCCATTGCGAGGCCCAGGCACCGATCCAGGTGCCGATCATGCCGGGGCCGCCGAACCAGAGCACGCTGCGCCAGTCGACCGCGCGCTTCAGCGTCCACGGCACCGCACCGGCCAGCGCGATGGCGCCGACGATCGCCAGCGAACCGGCGATCGCGACCTTCTCCGGCTGGCCGACCAGGTAGACCAGGATCGGCACGGTCAGGATCGACCCGCCCGAGCCGAGCAGTCCGAGACTGAGTCCGATCGCCAATGCGCCGACCAATGCGTAGATCATTCGTGTATTCCGCGGAATTCGGGAAGACGGCGGACCCGGACACCGGGTCCGCCGTTGTTGCTTACAGCGCCTTGCGGCTGAAGTACCAGTCGACGTAGTCGTAGCCTTCGGACGCGCGCTTCTCGGCGCCCTCGACCGTCGACGGCGGCGGCACGATCACCGGCTCGCCCTTCTTCCAGTTCTCCGGCGTGGCGACCTTGTACCGATCGCTGACCTGCAGTGCATCGAGCAGGCGCAGGAACTCGTCGACCGAGCGGCCGTTGGTCATCGGGTAATAGACCATCGCGCGCAGGATCCCTTCCGGATCGATCAGGAAGGTGGCACGCACCGCGGACGTGTCGCTCGCACCGGACTGGATCATTCCGTAATCCTTCGCGACCTGCATCGACAGGTCGGCGATGATCGGGAAATCGATCGACACACCGAACTTCTCCTTGACGTTGCGCACCCACGCGATGTGCGAATGCACACTGTCGATCGACAGCCCGAGCAGTTCGCAGTTGCGGTCACGGAACTGCGCGGAGCGCTCGGCGAAGGCGGTGAACTCGGTGGTGCAGACCGGCGTGAAGTCGGCCGGATGCGAGAACAGCACCAGCCACTTGCCGCGGTAATCGGCCAGCGTCTTCTGCCCATGCGTGGTACGGGCGTTGAAATCCGGCGCCGGACGGTTCAGTTGCGGCAGGCTGGGGGATTCGGACTGGGACATCGCAATCTCTCCTGTGTACATTGGCCCCTTCGTTGGGGTGCACGCACAATATGAGTTCGTTCTAATATACGGAAATGGATTGTTCCGATCGTTCCGATAGCGTCGCTGCATCGATCCGGCCGCGGTCCAGGCGGCTGCGAACGACCGTGGCGGACCCATCGGCATCGGCATCGGCAGTCGGGTACACGGACAACGAGCGAAGTCGCCGCCGCGGTGCAAACCCGCCGACACACGAGTCGGTGGTAACGCGACGCGACGACGCTGCACGGTCGCTGCATCGCCCGGCGTTCGCGCCGTCGCGATCGGCGAGTCGGGTCGCGATGGCAAGACGGGCGGCGGCACGCCGGGCACGCTCCGATTCGCCGCGTGCCGGCCTGGTCGGTGGCCCACGCCTCAACCGGGCACGCTGCAATAGATCCGGTGCAGCACGCCGATGATGTCCCTGACCGGCCCCGGCGGCAGTGCGTAGTGGACCGTCTGCGCGACACGCCGGGTCTGTACCAGCCCTTGCGCGCGCAACACCGCGAGGTGCTGCGACAGCGCGGATTGCGACAGCGCCATGCCGGCGTTGATCTCGCTGACCGTGCGCTCGCCGCCGACCAGCATGCACAGGATCATCAGCCGGCGGTCGTTGGCCATCGCTTTCAGCAACTGCGCGGCGTCCGTCGCGTGCGTGCGCATCTCGTCGGCTTCGGCCGGCGAAAGCGTGTTCAGCGAATCAGACGGCATCTCGGCCATGATAGGAACATCCGCGGGGAGCGATTCCGATGGATTCAGGCTTGCGCCAACATGAACGGATCAGCCACATCGCGAACCGACGCGTCCGCCGGCGGTCCGCGCCGGGCCCGCTTCAGTGCATCGTCACCGGCCTGCCGGCGGCCATCCAGGCGGTGATGCCGCCGGCCAGCGAGCGCACGTTGCGGAAACCGAGCGTCATCAGGCTGCGGGCCGCCAGCGCCGAACGTCCGCCGGTGCGGCAATACAGCACGATCGGCTGTTCACGCACGGAAAGCACGGGCTCGGTGACGCAGGCAATGGCCGGGTTCGCCTCGACCTGGAACTCCAGCACGCCTCGCGGAATATGGATCGCACCGGCCAGATGGCCGGTCACGAATTCGGCGTGCTCGCGCACGTCGATCAGTACATAGCCGTCCGGTGCCTCGGCAGCGAGCGCATCGACAGTGACCTCGGCGATCGCGGCGCGGGCCTCGGCGACCAGATCAGCGGGGGACTTCGACATCGTGAATCTCCACTATATGTGTTGACGCTTATATTAGAGTCGCCTAAAGTTCCGCCAGTCAAGTGCCGCGCCCGCCGTTCACGACCGTCCACGGCGCAGCCGGCAACAACATGCAGGGTCCCTGCTCCCTCACCGGTCCGGGAGCGCCCCGAAATCCGAAGCGGCCGGCGCGGGAGAACCAGTCATGGCAAAGATCATCGTGGTCGGTGGCGGTATCGGCGGCATCAGCGTCGCCTACGAACTGCGCGCGGGACTCGGCAAGTCGCACGAGATCACCGTCGTCGGCGACAGTCCGTACTTCTCGTTCACTCCATCCAACCCCTGGGTAGCGGTCGGCTGGCGCAAGCCGAGCGACATCCAGATCGACATCGGCCCGTACCTGGCGAAGAAGGCGGTCGCGTTCGAGTCGTGCGGCGCACGCGAGCTGCTGCCGACCGAGAACATCGTCGTGCTCGGTGACGGCCGGCGGCTCGATTACGACTATCTGGTCATCACGACCGGTCCGCGACTGGCCTTCGACGAGGTGCCGGGGCTCGGCCCCGAGCAGTTCACCCATTCGGTCTGCACGACGCCGCACGCGCTGCATGCGTGGGACGCCTACCAGGCGTTCGTCAAGGATCCGGGGCCGATCGTGGTCGGTGCCGCGCAGGGCGCAAGCTGCTTCGGTCCGGCCTACGAGTTCGCGATGATCCTCGACGCCGACCTGCGCAAGCGCAAGATCCGCGACCGCGTGCCGATCACCTACGTCACCAGCGAACCCTACGTCGGCCACATGGGGCTCGGCGGCGTCGGCGACTCGAAGGGCCTGATCGAAACCGAGTTCCGCCAGCGACACATCAGGTGGATCGTCAATTCGAAGATCGCCGAAGTCCGTGCCGGCGAGATGCGCGTGCACGAAATGAACGAAGCCGGCGAGCCACTGCGCGAGCACACGCTGCCGTTCCGCTATTCGATGGTGCTGCCGGCGTTCACCGGCGTCGATGCGGTGCGCGCGGTCAAGGAGATGTGCAACCCGCGCGGGTTCGTGCAGATCGATCGCCACCAGCGCAATCCGAGCTACCCGAACATTTACTCGGCCGGCGTCTGCGTCGCGATTCCGCCGGTCGAGGCGACGCCGGTGCCGACCGGCGCACCGAAGACCGGCTTCATGATCGAATCGATGGTGACCGCGATCGTCGAGAACATCCGCGCCGATCTCGCCGGGCAGCCGCCACAGGCCGTCGCGACCTGGAATGCCATCTGCCTCGCCGACATGGGTGACACCGGCGCCGCCTTCGTCGCGCTGCCGCAGATCCCGCCGCGCAACGTCACCTGGGCCAAGGTCGGCAAATGGGTGCACGTCGCCAAGATCGCGTTCGAGAAGTACTTCCTGTCGAAGATGAAGTCGGGCAACACCGAACCGCTTTACGAGAAGTACGTGCTCAAGGCGCTCGGCATCGAACGGCTGAAGTAGTCCGCAGTGGCGGCCGCGCCAGGGGACGCGGCCGCCACGCCGATGGTCAGAACTCGAGTCGCGGCCCGATGAAGTAGATCCGGTCGTCCTCGAGCCACTTGATCTCGGTGACGATGCCCCAGCGGGCCAGCCCGTCACGCCCGCCGATTCCGAACTGGCCGCCGAGCTTGCCGTAGAAGCCGCCGTCGACGTCATCGCCATCCTCGTAGCCGGCCAGCAGCCAGCCCTCGAAGCCGCGGCCGATCGCATACCGGGCGCCGGCCTCGCTGAACCAGCGGCCGTAACTGTCGGCGTCCTGCGGTTCCTCGTGGCTGTAGCCGATCCGCGTCAGCAGGTGCAGACGGTCGCCGAGTGGCCGGTGGTATCCGATCCCGAGCAGGTAGCGGTCGAGATCGGCGAAGTCGTCGGATTCGGTCCGCGACAGGCCGCCGAACAGATGGAACTGGTCGTCGAGCGCCAGCGATCCGTTCAGTCCGAAGCCTTCGAGATCGACATCGGATTCAAGGCGGGTGTAGCCGCCTTCGAGATAGCTGTAACCGAGCGTCTGGGCCTGCAGCGCACCGGACGTGGCGGCGAGCAGTGCGACAGCGAGCAATCCGGATTTCATCATGGTGGGTCTCCGTCAAGCGGGCCGGACGGCCCGCCCGGCGCATGCTGGTGCCGACGGTTTTCGCGCCGATGTCGCTGCCGTGTTCGGTTGTGACAATGTGTTTCGGCGTGGTGCCGGCAAATTGCTCGACCGCGCGTCGGCGCGCACACTGGATGGCATGCAGTCCACCGCCGCACACCTCCTGATCGTCGACGACGACACCGATCTCGGCGCCCGTCTCGCGCGCTATCTCGGCGACCACGGCTACACCGTCGCGCTGGCCGGCGACGGCCTGCAGATGCGCGAGCGGATGGCGGAACGGATGCCGGACCTGGTGCTGCTCGACCTGATGCTGCCGGGCGAGGACGGGCTGACGCTGGCGCGCGTGCTGCGCGGCGACCACGGCCTGCCGATCATCATGCTGTCGGCACGCGGGGACGACGTCGACCGCATCGTCGGGCTCGAGGTCGGCGCCGACGACTACCTGCCGAAACCGTTCAATCCGCGCGAGCTGCTGGCGCGGATCCGGGCGGTGCTGCGACGGCAGGCGGTGCCGGCGGCGACGCCGGCGGTGGCGGAGCGCCCGCTGCATGCATTCGGTCCGTTCCGGCTCGATCCGGCCGCGCATCGACTGACCCGCGACGGCGAAACGGTACCGCTGACCGCGGCCGAGTTCGCGCTGCTGCGTGCATTCAACGAGCACCCGCACCAGGTGCTGTCGCGCGATCGCCTGATCGATCTGCTCAAGGGCTACGATCGCTCGCCGTTCGACCGTTCGATCGATGTCCGCGTGACCCGGCTGCGCCGCAAGATCGAGACCGATCCGTCGGCACCGCAGTTCATCCGAACGATCTGGGGCGAGGGTTATCTGTTCGCACCCGACGGCGACCGGCGGCCGTGAACCGACGTGCGCCGAGCCTGTTCCGGCGCGCTGCGATGGCGCTGGCGCTTCCGTTCGTGCTGGCGCAGGCGATCGCGGCATTGCTGTTCGTGCTGCACGTCAACCTGCCGCTGGTGCGCAGCGCCACCGAGGATCTGGCGACGCTGATCGTGCTGTCGGTGGACACCTGGCATCGGCTGCCGGTCGCGCAGCGCGCCGACTACCAGCAGCAACTCGATGGCCACGGCCTGCAGCTCGCCGTCGCCCGCGGCCCGCTGCCGGGCGAGGCGACCGTACTGCCCTACCCTGCGATGCTGCAGGATGCGCTGCAGCGTCATCTCGGCGGCGAAGCGCGACTGACCCGCAGCGAGTCGCCGCCGATGTACTGGGTCGACGTCGTCCGCGGCGACACGACGATCCGGGTCGGTTTCCATCACGACCGCGTCGAGCCGCGACCGCTGACCGCGTTCTGGATGATGCTCGGCACGACGCTGCTTGCGACGCTGCTGACCGCGCTGCTGCTGGCGCGCTGGATGACCCGGCCGCTCGAGCGACTGGCGCAGGCCGCCGAAGCGGTCGGCAAGGATCGCCTGCCGGAGCCGCTGCCGGAAAGCGGCCCGCGCGAGCTGGCCGCGCTCGCGGCACGCTTCAACCGGATGGCGCGCGAAGTGCGCGAGCTCATCGACGGCCGCACGACGCTGCTGGCCGGCGTGTCACACGACCTGCGCACGCCGCTCGCGCGGCTGCGGATCTCGCTTGCGATGCTGCCGGAATCGACCGACCCGGACGTCATCGCCGACATCGAACGCGACGTCGAACAGATGGACCGGCTGATCGGCCAGCACCTGCACTTTGCCCGCGGCGCCGGGCCGGCGAGCGCCGAACCGGCCGACATTGCGGAACTGATCGACGAAGCGGTCGGCCATCTGCGCCGGCGCGGCGTCGAGGTCGCCTGGCAGGCACCCGGCCACTGCGTGCGGGCGATCGACCCGCTGGCGCTGCGGCGGATCGTCGACAACCTGCTCGAGAACGCCGCGCGGCACGGCGAAGGCGCGGCGGTCGAGGTGCAACTCCGCTGCGCGCCCGGGCACACCACGATCCGCGTGCTCGACCGCGGCCCCGGCATCGGTCAGGACGAAACCGAATCGCTGTTCCGGCCATTCCAGCGCGCCCGCAACGTCCGCACTCCGGGCAGCGGGCTCGGGCTGGCGATCGTCCGGCAACTGTCGGAGGCGAACGGCTGGAAGGTCGAACTGCAGCAGCGCGACGGCGGCGGCACCGAAGCCCGCGTCGACATCGCCGGCAACCCGCCGACATCGCCCTGAACACCCGCGGAAACACTCTGTAACCGATTCGGGCCGGTGCGGAAACCGGCACGAAACGGCTGGCCGGCAGACTGCTCACCACAGCGTCGTGCGACGCGATGACGATCGGTCCCGGGCCGGCCTGCTGGCTCCGTCACTCCCCCGTCCAGAGCGGAGGCCGGCCCGGGACCATCGCTGGCGCGGCGCACGAGCCGGTCCACGCACCGCAGCCATCAGCAGCGACCGGACCGGATCATCCGTTGCAGGAGTCGCCATGCCCGCCGTTCCGATGCCATCCGATCAACGTCGCCAGCGCGCTGCCGAGTCGGTCGTCGCACTGGCCGCCGAGCGCGCCCATTCGCAGCTCACCGCGGCCGCCATCGCCGGCCACATGGGACTCAGCCACACCGCACTGTTCAAGCATTTCGCCAGCCGCGACGCGATGCTCGCGGCAGCCATCGACTGGATCGGCGAACGCCTGCTGGCCCGGATCGATCTGGCGATCAGCCAGCACCCGGACCCGGCCGATGCACTCGAGGCGGTGCTGCTGACCCATCTGCATTTCGTCGCCAAGCATCCGGGCATTCCGAAGCTGCTGGGCGGCGAGTTGCAGCGTGGCGGCGATCGCCCGGCGAAGCGGCTCGCGATCGCACTGCAGGCCAGCTACCATGCCCGGCTGCGACCGCTGCTCGAGCGCGGCAAGACCAGCGGCCGGTTCCATCCGGAACTCGACGTCGCCGCGGCGGCGGTCACGTTCACCGGCGTCGTCGATGCGCTCGCACTGCAGTCCGGACTCGCCGGCGGCAGCGACCGAATCCGGCTGCAAGGCCCCGGTGTCATTTCGATCCTGCTGCGCGGCCTCCGGAGAAGCCCATGAAGAACCTGCCGATTCGCGGCCGCTCGCTGGCGGTGATCGCGGTGGTCGTTCCGCTGCTTGCACTGTTCGCGCACGTGGCGGCCCGCTCGGGACCGCTGGCACCGGTGGCGGTCACGATCGCCACTGTCGAAACCCGGGCACTGGAACCGGCACGTTTCGGCATCGGCACGGTCGGTGTCGGCGACACGTTCCGGATCGGACCGACCGCGCCGGGTCGGCTGGCCCGTCTCGACGTCGACGTCGGCGACCGCGTGCAGGCCGGCCAGTGGCTCGGCGAGATGGATCCGGTCGACCTCGATGCCCGGATGGCGGCCCAGGATGCCGCGACCCGCCGCGCACAGGCCGGCGTCGACGAGGCCGCCGCACGACACGGCTACGCCAGCGCGCAGGCCGCACGCTACGAACAACTGCTGACCCGCCACACGGTCAGCGAGGAACTGGTCGAAACACGGCGGCACGAACTTCGCGTCGCCGAGGCCGCGCTGGCGACCGCACGGCAGGAACTCGCCCGGCTGCGCGCCGAGCGCGAGGCCGTGCAGGCACAGCAGCAGCATCTGCGGTTGCTGGCACCAGTCGATGGACTGGTGATCGCGCGGCATGTCGATCCCGGCACCACGGTCGTCGCCGGCCAGGCGGTGGTCGAGATCGTCGACCCGACCCGGCTGTGGATCGACGCCCGCTTCGACCAGGTCAGCGCCGGCGGCCTCGCCGCCGACCGCCCGGCCACGGTCGTGCTGCGCTCGCGACCGGACGAGCCGCTCGATGCGCGGGTGCTGCGGGTCGAGCCGTCGGCCGATCCGATCACCGAGGAGATCCTCGCCAAGATCGTGTTCGAACGGCTGCCGGAACCGTTGCCGCCGCTCGGCGAACTGGCCGAGGTGACGGTGCGGCTGCCGCCGCTGCCGGCCGCTGCGGCGATTCCGAATGCCGCGGTGCGGCACGTCGACGGCGTGACCGGCGTCTGGACCGTAACCGACGACGGCCCGCAATTCATGCCGGTACGGCTCGGCGCCGGCGATCTCGACGGCACCGTGCAGGTGCGCGACGGACTCGCGCCCGGCACGCCGGTGATCGTCTACAGCGAACGGCCATTGCGCGCCGACAGCCGGATCCGGATCGTCGAGCGGCTTGCCGGAACCGCGCCATGATCAGCCTGGCCGGTCGCGACATCCTGCATGCATGGGGCAAGTTCGTGTTCACCGGCGTCGGCCTCGGGCTGCTGATCGGCGTCACGCTGACCATGGCCGGCGTCTATCGCGGGATGGTCGACGACGCCCGCGCGCTGCTCGACAACAGCGGTGCGGATCTTTGGGTCGTGCAGCAGGAAACACTCGGTCCATACGCCGAATCCTCGAGCGTGCCGGACGACCTGTGGCGCGGCATCTCGACGCTGCCGGGCGTCGACGCGGCGGCCAACGTCACCTATCTGACGATGCAGGTCCGGCACGGCGACGACGACGTGCGGGCGATGGTGACCGGCATCGGCCCCGACGGACCCGGCAGCCCGGGCTGGCCGCCCTACCTGGTGGCCGGCAGGCACATCACCCGCGGCCACTACGAAGCGGTGGCCGACATCGCGACCGGCTTCACGCTCGGCGACCGGATCCGGATCCGCCGCAACCACTACACGGTGGTCGGCCTGACCCGCCGGATGGTGTCGTCGAACGGCGACCCGATGGTGTTCATTCCGCTCAAGGATGCGCAGGAAGCGCAGTTCCTGAAGGACAACGATGCACTGCTGATGCAGCGCCGCCGCACGCTCGGCAATCCACTGTTCAACCGCCCCGGCGATCCGGCACTGCTCGATGCCGTGCTCGCCGCGCAGACCAGCAGCAGCACCGTCAACGCAATCCTGGTGCGGCTCGCGCCGGGCCACTCCGCCGAGCAGGCGGCCGCTCCGATCCGCCGCTGGAAGCGGCTGCAGGTCTACGACCGCGTGCAGATGGAGCGGATCCTGGTCGGCAAGCTGATCGCGACGTCGGCGCGACAGATCGGCATGTTCCTGGTCATCCTCGCGGTGGTCAGCGCGGCGATCGTGGCCTTCATCATCTACACACTGACGATGGACAAGATCCGCGAGATCGCGGTGCTGAAACTGATCGGCACGCGCAACCGGACGATCGCCTGGATGATCCTGCAGCAGGCGCTGGCACTCGGCCTGATCGGCTTCGTGGTCGGCAAGATCACCGCCACCTGGGCTGCGCCGATGTTTCCGAAGTACGTGCTGCTCATGCCGCTCGATTCGGTTGCCGGTTTCGCGGCGGTCCTGCTGATCTGCATGCTCGCCAGCGTGGTCGCGATCCGGATGGCGCTGCGGGTCGATCCGGCCGAAGCGATCGGAGGCTGACGTGGACAAGGGCATCCGGATCGAAGGCCTGCGCAAGCGCTACGGCAGCGGCGACACCGCGGTCGATGCACTGAAGCAGGTCGACATGCAGGTCGCGCCGGGCGAAGTGGTCGGGCTGATCGGGCCTTCCGGCTCCGGCAAGAGCACGCTGCTGAAGTGCCTCGGCGCGGTGATCGATCCGAGCGCCGGCCGCATGCGGCTCGGCGACGAGACGATCTACGACGACGGCTGGCGCACCCGCGACCTGCGCGCACTGCGCCGCGACCGGATCGGTTTCGTGTTCCAGGCGCCGTACCTGATCCCGTTCCTCGACGTGCTCGACAACGTCGCGCTGCTGCCGATGCTGGCCGGCGTGGCGAATGCCGACGCCCGTGCGCGCGCGCTCGAACTGCTGACCGCGCTCGACGTCGCGCATCGCGCGCGGGCGATGCCGTCGCAGTTGTCGGGCGGCGAACAGCAGCGTGTCGCGATCGCGCGCGGGCTGGTCAACCGGCCGCCGGTGATCCTCGCCGACGAGCCGACCGCGCCGCTCGACTCCGAACGCGCACTGGCCGTGATCAGGAGCCTGAATGAGATGGCACAGCGCTTCGAGACTGCGGTGATCGTCGTCACCCACGACGAGAAGATCATTCCGACCTTCCGCCGCATCTACCACATCCGCGACGGCGTAACCCACGAAGAAGCCGGCGAAGGCCGCAGCATCGGCTGAGGCCTGCCGCAGCACGCGCCGTCGAATCGCCGTGCCGGCCGTCCGGCACCCACCTCCACCCGATGAGGTTCCCCATGTTCCCTGCCATGACGCTCGCTGCTTTCCTGGCCGGCCTGCCGGCCGCCCCGACGCCGGCAGCGATCGCCGCAGTCGGCCAACCGCCGGAGACCGCCGAAGCCGAGACCGCCCCGGCCACGCTGCTGTCGATCATGCGCGAGCTCGGTGAACTGCTGCAGCACACCGCCGGAGCCATTGCGCTCGGCCAATGGGATGACGTCGATGCGGCGGCGCGACGGATCGCCGACCATCCGACACCCGCGTTCGCCGAGAAGGCCCGTGTGATGCGGGCGGTCGGCGCCGGTGCCGGCCGCTTCCGTGCTCATGATCGCGCCGTGCACGACGCCGCGCTGGTGCTTGCCGATGCGGCCCGGCGACGCGACGCCGCCGCTGCGATCGGTGCATTCGCCGACGTCCAGTCCGGCTGCCTCGAATGCCATCAGGCGTTCCGCGACGACATCCGCAGACACCTGCACCCGGCCGACTGAGCCAGCCCGCTCACTGCCGCTCGAACCGGCGCAACCGATCGGCGAGGCTGGCACGGGTCAGTTCGCCGATGTGGGTGTCGACCAACTGCCCGCGGGCGTCGAAGAACAGCGTGGTCGGCAAGCCACGTGAACCGACCGCGCGGGCCAGATCGGAATGGTTGTCGAGCAGCACCGCATCGGCCGGCAGCGGCTGGCCGTCGAGAAAGCCACGCACGTCGGCCATGGGCTCGCCCTGGTTGACGAACACGAACTCGATGTCGCGCCGCAGCCGCTGCGCCTCGAGCAGCGCCGGCATCTCGCGCCGGCACGGCGGACACCAGCTCGCCCACAGGTTGATCACGGTCGGCCGTCCGGCGTACTGCTGCAACGCCACCGGCCGACCATCGAGCGAGCGCAATGTCAGCTCCGGCAGCGGCATCGGCGTGCCCTGCAGCAGCCACAACATGATCGTCAGCACGCCCCAGGTTGCCATGCCGCCGGCCAGCGCCGCGGCCACCGGCCGCTGCAGCAGCGGCCTGCGCCGCAATCGCCACAGCACGAAGACCGCCGCGCACAGCAGGCCCGCCCACGCCGTGTAACCGCCGTCGCCGAAGCGCAGCATCGACCACGGCTCGGCCGCGTACTGCGGCCACCACTGCACGATGAAGCCGATCCGCGCGCCGAGCACGCCGACGCCGAGCGTATCGAGCAGCAGCGCGACCGCGCGCCGGCGTTCGCCGGCGTCGGCACGCCGCCGTGCAATCACGATCGCGACGATCAGGCCGACCGCGATCAGGCCGACGGCCAGCGGAAACGGACCGATCGAGGTCATCCCGGGTGATGCTGCTGTGCAGCGTGCATGGCGTCGTTCATCGCATCGAAGCTCCGTGCGGCGGGCAGGCGCCGAGTGTGCCGGGGCGGCGGCGGACCGACAAATCGCTGGTCGACGGTCGTGCTCGATGGCCGTGTTCAACTGGCGCTGCGGTGCGGCCGCTAATCTCGATCTCGACCCGTCACGCCGTGCGCTTCGATCGCTGCGCCGGCCCCGCGGCAGCATCCGGCCCGCCGACGCTGCCGTCCTCCTGACTGCCGAGGCCGCCGATGATCGAGGACCTCTGGTACAAGAACACCGTCATCTACAGCCTCGACGTCGACAGCTTCATGGACGGCAACGGCGACGGCATCGGTGACTTCGTGGGCCTGATCGACCGGCTCGAGTACCTGCAGTACCTCGGGGTCGGCGCGGTCTGGCTGGCACCGTTCCAGCCCAGCCCGGGGCGCGACAACGGCTACGACGTCAGCGACCACTACGGCGTCGATCCGCGCTACGGCACCGGCGGCGATTTCGTCGAGTTCGTGCACCAGGCGAACAAGCGCGGCATACGCGTGATGATGGACCTGGTCGCCAACCACACCTCCGATCAGCACCGATGGTTCCAGCAGGCGCGCGCCGATCCGGATTCGCGCTATCGCGACTGGTACGTCTGGTCGCAGCAGCGGCCGAAAGACTGGAACAAGGGCATGGTATTCCCGGGCGTGCAGGAGCGCACCTGGAGCTACGACCGCCGCGCCCGCGCCTACTACTTCCATCGCTTCTTCCAGTTCCAGCCCGACCTGAACATCGACAACCCGCATGTGCGCAACGAGATCGAGCGCATCATGGGGTACTGGCTGCAGCTCGGCGTGGCCGGCTTCCGGCTCGACGCGCTGCCGTTCATGATCGAGCGGAAGGTGCCGGGACGCGACAGCGGCGTGAAGCACTTCGAACACCTCGCGCAGTTCCGCCGCTTCGCGCAATGGCGGCTCGGCGACGCGATCCTGCTCGGCGAAGCCAACGTGCTGCCGGAGGACTCGGCCGCCTACTTCGGCGGCGACGGCGGCGACCACATCCAGATGATGTTCAACTTCTGGGTCAACCAGCATCTGTTCCATGCACTGGCCACTGCCGATGTCGGTGCGCTGATCGATGCGATCGAGGCGACCCGCGACATTCCGTACACGGCGCAGTGGGCGCATTTCGTCCGCAACCACGACGAACTCGATCTCGGCCGTCTGACCGACGACCAGCGCCAATGCGTGTTCGACCGCTTCGGCCCCGAGCCGTGCATGCAACTGTACGGCCGCGGGATCCGTCGCCGGCTGGCGCCGATGCTCGGCGACCGGCGCCACGAGGAACTGGCCTACTCGCTGATGTTCTCGCTGCCGGGCACGCCGGTGATCCGCTACGGCGACGAACTCGGCATGGGCGACGACCTGAGCCTGCCGCAACGCGAAGCGGTGCGCACACCGATGCAGTGGGCCGACGACGTCAACGGCGGCTTCTCGCTGGCCGACCGGACCGTGCACCGGGTGATTTCCGACGGCGTCTGGAGCTATCGGCACATCAACGTCGCCGCGCAGCGCCGCAAGCCGGATTCGCTGTTGAGCTGGACGGTGCGGATGATCGCGCTGCGCAAGGTATGTCCCGAGATCGGCTGGGGCCGCTGCAGCGTGCTCGACAGCGGCAGCCGGCACGTGCTCGCGCTGCGTTACGTGTGGCGCGACAACACGCTGGTCGTCGTGCACAACTTTTCCGACCGCCGCCAGGAAGCACTGATCGAGCCTGACGTCGCCGACGCTGCGCAACTGTCCAACCTGCTGATCGATCAGGACCTGCACGCGGCCGATGGCCGGCACCGGATCGCGCTCGACGCGCTCGGCTACGCCTGGTACCGGGTCGGCGGACTCGACGGCACGGTCCGGCGCAACCACGAATAGCCCGGCACTGACTGCGCATCGGCCCTGCCTCCCGCCGGGGGCGCGCGATCGGTCGACGAACGGTCGAACACGCCCGGCTGCGTCACAGCCGGGCCCGGCCGTCGACGCTATGATCCCGTTCAGACTCAGGGTCGAGTGCGTGCAATGACCGCCACCCCGCTTCCGCTGATCGATGTCGACCGGCTGCAGCTCGGCATGTATGTCGTGCTCGACGTCGGCTGGCGCAACCACCCGTTCGCGCTGAGCAGCTTCACGCTGCGCACCGAGGAACAGTTGAACCAGTTGCGCTCGCTCGGCCCGCGCCAGGTCCGCTATTGCCCGGACCGCAGCACGACCGGACCGCTCGATCCGGTGCCGGCCCACGATGCTGCCGGCCCGACCGTTGCCGCACTGGCCGACACTGCAGGCACTGACGATGCGCCGGCACCGCCGGCCACTGCCGTCATCGACGACCCGCTGCACCGGCAGGAGCTGTCGCTGCGCCGCGTCGAGGCCGAGTACCAGCTCGCCGCGCAACGTCACCAGGCGATGATGAAGTCCGTGCTCGGCGACCCGCAGCAGGCGCGCCGGTTGGCCGAACAGCTCGGCGATTCGATGCTCGAGTGGCTGGCTGAGGCGCCGGAGTTGGCGGTGCGACTGCTGTCGCAGCGGGTCGGCGATCCGCTGTCGGCGCACGAGGTCGGCGTCACGACGCTGGCGCTGCTGCTGGCCCGCGAATGCGGGTTCTCGCGGCTCGACATGCAGCACACCGCCGTGGCCGCGCTGCTGCACGACATCGGCAAGCTGACGATTCCGAGCTTCCTGCACGAGGAGACCGGCAAGCTGACCGAGTTCGAACGCCGCAGCTACCGCCGGCATGTCGAGCTCGGCGTGGAACTTGCCACGATCCTCGAACTGCCGCGACCGGTCGGCCGCGCGATCGCCGAGCACCACGAACGCTGCGACGGCAGCGGCTTCCCGGCGGCGCTGCGCGGCGACCAGATGTCGCCGGTCGGCCGCGTGCTGGCGATCGCCAATCGCTACCTGCGGCTGGTCGCGCCGCTGCGCACCGAAGCCAGCCTGTCACCGCACGCGGCGCTGCAGCGCATGTACGGTGTCGAACGGGCGCATTTCGACCCGGTGTTCCTGCCGCGCTTCGTGCGCATCATGGGCATCTTCCCGCCGGGCACGATGGTCGAACTGACCGACCGCCGGATGGCGATCGTGATCGCGTCGCGACCGGGCATGTCGCTGTCGCCGCGGGTGCAGATCACCGACGCTCCGGACCGCGACGAGCCGAGCCTGGCGATCGATCTGCAGCCGGATGCAGGCCCGCGCGTGCTGTGCAGCGTGCAGCCGGATCAGCTCAATCCGCGCTGGGCGCAACGGGCCCGGCAACTGGCCCGCTCGGCGATCTTCATCGAACCGATGGCGGCCCGCACCGATGCCGCTGCAATGGCAGCGCGGAACGCCGTCGCGCTTGCCTGAGCGGCGTCGATCGATACCGCACCGGTGGCGTCAGCCCGGTTTCAGCTCGCACGCGCTTTGATGTCGGTGCGGTCGAGCTGGCCGTGCGTCGCGCGCTGGTCGGCGACCGACCAGGTCGCCATCCTGTTGGGCTCGCCCGGACTGTTCATGAATCGCCGTGTGATTGCGCAGAGACTTGTTCGCGCGGGGGAATCCGACCGAGCGGAATACCCTGGCGCATTTCCGAGGGAGGAGAATTCCCTGTGCGGAAAAATTCGATCAAGGGCATGAGCGGATTCACGAGTAGACCGGGTTAACATCGCTGCTGCGGTCCCCGCCCTGCCCTGCCACTCCATCGTCCATGGCCCACGCTGTGTTGCAACGCGATTCGCGCCAGAATTCGACGAGGCTTCGCCTGACCTTGCACTAGCCGGCCGGGCGCCGCCTGCGCCGCGCCCGGCATGCCCCACTCGCTGCGCCCGATCGTTCGATCGGTCACGCCCGTCGTTCCGTTCCGGATCCGCCGGGTATCAACGGCCGCGCCGTTTCCGGCGCGCCGCTTCGATCCAGCGTCATCTCGTAAGGAGTTCTCCATGGCAGTGCAGATGCTCACGCTGTCCCGATTCGACCTGCTGCGGCTCGAGCCGCTGCTGTCGAACACGATGTCGGGCGAGCTGCCCGATTACCTGCAATCACTCGACCTCAAGCTCGCGTCGTGCATCGACATTCCACCGGCCGAGGTTCCGGCCGACATCGTGACGATGAACAGCCGGGTGCGCCTGCAGGCCGTCGACAGCCAGCGGTCGTTCGACTACGAACTGGTGTTCCCGTCCGATGCCGATCCGACGCTCGGCAAGGTCTCGGTGCTGACACCGATCGGCGCGGCGCTGCTCGGCGCCCGTGTCGGCGACATCATCGATGTGTCGACGCCGGGCAACCTGCGCCGGCTGCGGATCGCCGCACTGCTGTTCCAGCCGGAAGCCGCGGGACGCTTCGATCTGTGAGGGATTCCGCATGCGATCGTGATTCCCGTGATCGCACCGCCGGCATTCCGGAAGCCGCAGCAACGAACGAACGGCGGGCCACAGCCTGAGGCCGAAGCCCGCCGTCGTTCGAACACCCCCTGCCGACCGAAGCACGGCACCAGCGGTGCCGTGCAACGGACACAACACTACCCTTCGGTCGACCCGGCCACCGCGGCGCCGGTCTGGCGGCCGAATGCCGAACGGCGCAGCACGCCGGTCACGACCTGCCACGCGAGCGCCAGCGCGCCGGTGATGAACACCAGGTCGCCGACCGTGCGCACCCAGCGCAGCACTTCGAGGAACGGCTGCTGCAGGAATTCCTCGCTGCGCGCATACCACAACCCCTCGCTGACACTGGCGTGGAACTGGAACAGGCCGATCGGCAGCAGGCTGGTCGCGATCATCAGCGCCAGGCCGGCGTTGAGCCACCAGAAGCCGACCGTCATCCAGCGATCGTTGAATACCAGCCCGGGGCGGATGTAGCGCAGCACCAGCAGCGTGAAGCCGAGCGCGAGGAACCCGTACACACCGAACAGCGCCGCATGCGCATGCACCGGCGTCGTGTTGAGGCCCTGCAGGTAGTACAGCGCGATCGGCGGGTTGATCATGAAGCCGAACACGCCGGCGCCGAGCATGTTCCAGAACGCCACCGCAATGAAGCACATCAGCGGCCACTTGACCTGTGCCATCCACGGCGCGCGGCTCCTCAGGCTCCAGTGTTCCCAGGCCTCGTAGCCGAGCACCACCAACGGCACGACTTCGAGCGCACTGAACACCGCACCGACCGCCATCACCGGCGTCGTGGTGCCGGAGAAGTACAGGTGGTGGAAGGTGCCGGGCACGCCTCCGAGCATGAACAGGCAGGCCGACGCGAGGCTCGCGATCGTCGCCGTGCGCTTGCTGACCAGTCCGAGCGTCGAGAAGATGAATGCCAGCGCGGTGGTCGCGAAC
The DNA here is from genome assembly GCA_041687455.1 of Lysobacteraceae bacterium. Lineage (GTDB taxonomy): Bacteria > Pseudomonadota > Gammaproteobacteria > Xanthomonadales > Xanthomonadaceae > JAWLBY01. The sequence goes on from JAWLBY010000017.1 coordinate 77,184, forward strand.
ACCTCGAAGAAGCCTTCGACCCACAGGTGCACGACCCACCAGCGCCAGTACTCCATCACCGACAGATGGGTGCGTTCGCCGTAGGCGAGGCCCGCCCCGTAGAACAAACCGATCGCGACCACCGATGCGGTCAGCAGGACCAGCAGGTGCTTGTCGCCGGGCTTGCGCAGCGCCGGCACGATGCAGCGCATCATCAGACCGAGCCAGATCAGCACGCCGAGCAGCTTGCCGATCTGCCACAGGCGACCGAGATCGACGTACTCGTAGCCCTGGTGGCCGAGCCAGAAATTCCACTCCGCCGGCATGATCTGCGCGATCGCGAGGTAGTTGCCGACGAACGAACCGACCACCACCACCACCAGCGCCCAGAACAGCACGTCGACGCCGAGCTTCTGTCCGGCCGGATCGCGGCCGCCGTTGATGACCGGCGCGAGGAACAGGCCGGCGGCGAGGAAACCGGTAGCGATCCAGAACAGCGCGCTCTGGATGTGCCAGGTGCGGACCAGCGAATACGGCAGCCACTGCGACAGGTCGATGCCGTAGAAATGCTGCCCCTCGACCGTGTAGTGCGCGGTCAGGCCACCGAGCATGACCTGGAACGCGAACAATCCGACCACCAGCAGCAGGTACTTGCCGAGCGCACGCTGCGACGGCGTCAGCGCCAGCCGCGTCAGCGGATCCTGCGCCGGCACCTGCGGCTCGTGTTCCTCCTTGCCGCGCAGGAAAGCCCAGGCCCAGACCAGCAGGCCGACGCCGGCGATCAGCACGATCACGCTGATCACCGACCAGACCACGTTCTCGGCGGTCGGGCGGTTGCCGATCAATGGTTCGTGCGGCCAGTTGTTGGTGTAGGTCGCGCTGGTGCCGGGCCGCTCGGTCGCGGCGACCCACGCCGTCCAGAAGAAGAATCCGGCCATCTGCGCGCGGCGCTCGGCCGATGGCAGCGTGTCCTCCTTCATCGCGAAACTCTCGCGACTCGAACGCAGCGCCGGATCTGCGCCGAACAGCCGGTCGTAGTAATCCGCGGTCAGCCGGATCGCTTCGACGCGGCGCGCGCCGAGCGTCAGCGTGCCGTCGGCATCGACATCGTTGCCGCGGTATTCACGCTGCAACTGCATCTGCAGCCGCGCCTGGCTGTCGGGGTCGAGGTCGGCGTAGCCGTCGGCGCCCTCGTCGATCGCCGCCAGGTCGAGCCACGCGACCAGCTCGTGATGCAGCCAGTCGGCGGTCCAGTCCGGCGCCTGGTAGGCGCCATGGCCCCAGATCGATCCGAGCTGCATGCCGCCGACCGATTGCCAGGCAGTCTGACCGTCGAGGATCGATTCCTGCGTGTAGAGCACCTCGCCCTGCGCGGTGACCACCCGCTCCGGGATCGGCGGCGCGTTGCGATAGACCTCGGCACCAAACCAGCCGAGCAACGCGAAGGTCACCGCCAGCACCGCGATCAGCAGCGCCCACAGCCGCTTGTACTCAGCCATGGCTCACCTCCCCGCGCAACGGCACGCCTTCGAACAGCAGGTTGTTCTCCAGATGGATGTGCTCCATCAGGTCCTCGCGGAACTGCTGCAGCCCGATGTACAGCGCACGCCAGGTATTGCAGGCATCGTCGGGAAGCTGCAGCTCGTGCGCCAGCCGGTTCAGCGTTTCGAGATCCCGGCCGTGCTGCAGGTGTTCGTCGCGCATCACGCCGATCGGACCCTGCGCCGTGCCGAGGCGGCCGGCAGACAGCAGCGGGAACAGGATCCGTTCTTCCTTGTGCATGTGCTGCAGCAGTTCTGCCTCGACTGCACGCAGATGCGCGCTCAGGCCATGCGGGCACTCGGCGCGCGCGCCGTGCACACGCTCGACCCGCTCGGCCAGCCGGATCAGTTCCGGCAACTGCTGCCGATGCTCGGCGTGGTAGCGGGTTTCGATGTGCGCGATCAGTTGCACCGGATCGCTGTGACGCCAGTCGACGGCCTGCGCGTTGCCGGCGGCCTGCGCGGCGCGGATTGCCTGCTCGACCTGCTCGGCCGCCAGACCCTTGCGCGCGGCAGCCTCGCGCAAGGGCTCGTGGCCGTTGCAGCAGAAATCGAAGCCGAACTGGCGGAACACCCGCGTGACGCCGGGGATATCGCGGGCGAGCACGCCCAGGGGTTGATCGAGTAACTGCACGAACCATGCTCCATTGGTGACGACTGGCCGGGCCATAGCAAACCCCGAGCCAGTCATCGGGTCACTTCCAAATCAATATCTTGCAGAGGCACGGGTATTTTTCACCCGCGTTCGTGTAGGGTGTCATTCACCCCATTGCGGTTGCTTCAACCATGCCCTTGCGTTCGCGCCTGATCGACGTGCTGATCGAGCCGCAGCCGCCCGCAGTCCGCCTGCAGCGGCTGGTGCGCGAGCTGCGCGAGCGGTTCCGCTGCGGCGCGGTGGCGCTGCTGCAGCTCGAAGGCGACCACCTGCGTCCGCTGGCGGTCGACGGCCTGGTCGCCGAAACGCTCGGACGCCGCTTCGTGGTGGCCCAGCATCCGCGGCTGGCAGCGATCCTGTCGCGCCCCGGCCTGATCGGCTTCGATCGTGACAGCACCCTGCCCGACCCGTACGACGGCCTGCTCGACAGCCTGGTCGGAGAACCGCTGCCGGTACACGACTGCCTCGGCCTGCAACTGGCGCTCGACGGCCAGCCGTGGGGCGCGCTGACGCTCGATGCGCTGCAGACCGGCACCTTCGACCAGACCACCCGACTGATCCTCGAACGCGAGCGCGGCCTGATCGAGGCGATCCTGCGCGTCGCGCGACTCGAACAGGAGAACGAAGCACTGAAGCTGGCACGCTCGCCGTTCGGCAACGGCACGACGCCGCCCGCTGCCGAACTCGAGCCGACCGAACTGGTCGCCGCCAGTGCGCCGATGCGGCAGTTGCTGCGCGAACTCGACGTCGTGGCCGCGTCCGACCTGCCGGTGCTGCTGCTCGGCGAAACCGGTGTCGGCAAGGACGTGCTGGCCCGCGTGCTGCACCAGCGCTCGGCGCGTGCGAGCCGGCCGCTGGTCCACGTCAATTGCGCCGCACTGCCGGAATCGCTGGCCGAGAGCGAACTGTTCGGCCACCTGCGTGGCACCTTCTCGGGCGCGACCGACGATCGCCCCGGACGCTTCGAAGCCGCCGACGGCGGCACGCTGCTGCTCGACGAAGTCGGCGAACTGCCGCTGACGATCCAGGCCAAGCTGCTGCGCACGCTGCAGAACGGCGAGATCCAGCGGCTCGGATCGGATCGCACGACACGGGTCGACGTGCGCGTGATCGCGGCGACCAACCGCAATCTGCGCGAAGGCGTGCGCGTCGGCACGTTCCGCGCCGATCTCTATCATCGGCTGTCGGTCTATCCGCTGCCGGTTCCGCCGCTGCGCGAACGGCCGCAGGACATCCCGCTGCTGGCCGGCCGATTCCTCGAACTCAACCGCGCCCGCTTCGGCCTGCGCAGCGTGCGGCTGACGCCGGCCGCCCAGGACGCGCTGCTGCACTACGGCTGGCCCGGCAATGTCCGCGAACTCGAACATGTGCTGAGCCGTGCGGTGCTGAAGGCGGTCAGCCGTGGCGCCAGCCGCAGCGACATCGTCAGCGTGCCGGTCGAACTGCTCGACGTCGACAGCGAGCACGGCACCGATGCGCGCGACCCGATGCCGCACGAGCGGCCTGCGGCGAGTGCCGTCGCTGCGGCCGCCGACGGCAGCGAATCGCTGCGCGAACTGCTCGATCGCACCCAGCGCGAACACATCCGCCGGACGCTGCTGCAGTGCCGGCACAACTGGAACGAGGCCGCGCGCCGACTCGGCCTCGATCCGAGCAATCTGCACAAGCTGGCGCGGCGACTCGGTCTCAAGGACGCCGCACCGGCCGGCGCCGATGCACGCATCGCGCGCTGACGGCGCCGCCCGCCGCAGCGGCGCACGCGAACCAGCGATGGATTCCGGCCGCTGCGTCGTTCAACCATCTACCGGCACGATGACGGTGTCCAGGGAATGACCGGCGGCGACCGCGCGCGTCGCCCCACGCTACTGCAGGAGACCGTTCCGACATGACCCAACCGTATCTCCGACGCTCGCGTGTGTTGCCGGCCGTGCTGGCGGTGCTGGTGATCGCCGCCGCGCTCGCCTCGCTGCTGTGGTGGCGCGGCAGCGACGAACGCGACGGTGCAGCGCTGCGCACCGCCACCGTCGATCGCGGCGACGTGCGGGTCGTGGTGGCCGCGGCGGGCAACCTGGCCGCGGTATCGACGGTCGATGTCGGCACCCAGGTGTCGGGCCAGTTGATCGACCTGCCGGGCGACTTCAACCAGCAGGTGCAGGCCGGCGACGTGATCGCCCGGATCGATCCGCAGCCGTTCGAGGGCCGTCTGCAGCAGGCCCGTGCCGATCTGGCCAGCGCGCAGGCCGGGCTGGCCTCGGCACAGGCGCAGCTCGCCGAAGCGCGGCAGTTGCGGGCCCAGGCCGAACGTGAGCTGCAACGGCGGCACTCGATCCAGGCGCGTGGGTTGATTTCCGCGGCCGATGTCGACGCCGCCGAGGTCGCCGTCGAGCAGACCGCTGCGCGCGTGCAGGTCGCGCAGGCCGCGATCCGCAGCGCCGAGGCCGGCGTTGCACAACGCCGCGCCGCGCTCGAGAACGCCGAATTCGATCTCGAGCGAACCGTGATCCGCTCGCCGGTGAACGGCGTGGTGATCGCCCGCAATGTCTCGCGCGGCCAGACCGTCGCCGCCAGCCTGCAGACGCCGGTGCTGTTCCAGATCGCCGAGGACCTGAGCCAGATGCAGATCGTGCTGGCGATCGACGAGGCCGACGTCGGCCAGGTCCGGCCCGGCCAGGCCGCGCGCTTCAACGTCGACGCGTATCCGCAGCGGACCTTCCGCGGTGTCGTCGAACAGGTCCGACTGGCGGCGACCAATGTCTCCAACGTGATCACCTACCCGGTCGTGATCGCGGTCGCCAACGAGGATCTGACGCTGTTGCCCGGCATGACTGCCAATGCCGAGATCGAGATCAGCTCGCGCCGCGACGTGCTGCGGATTCCGAATGCGGCGCTGCGCTTTGCACCAAGCGCCGATCCCGGCACGCCGTTCGGTCCCGCCTCGAGCGGCCGCACGACGGCGCCGGCCGAGGCACCGGGCGGCCCGGCCGCCTGGGTCGCCGAGCTGAGCAGCGAACTGTCGCTCGACGACACGCAGCAGCGCCGGCTGCAGGAACTGCTGGCCGTCGGCCGCGACGGTGCCGGCGCCAACGGCGAGCGCAGCGACCCGACCCAGCTCGAACAGCGCCGCCGCGAACGCTTCGAGCAGGTACTGGCGACCTTCACGCAGGAACTCGATCCGGCGCAGCAGGCGGCGCTGGCGCAATGGCAGCAGCGCCGCGCGCAGACCCGCGCGGCAACCGTCTACGTGCCCGAGCGTGGCACCCCGGCCCCGCGCCGGGTCCGGCTCGGCATCGGTGACGGCCAGTTCACCGAACTGGTCGCCGGCCCGTTGGCCGCCGGCGACGCGGTCGTGACCGGCTATGCCGCACCCGGGCGCTGACATGCCGCCGCGCGCTCCGGCATCGATCCACGACGCGACCGCCGGCGCGCCGGCGGTCGAGCTGATCGACGTCGACAAGGTGTTCGCCGCCGGTACGCCGGCCGAAGTGCGCGCGCTGAGCGGTGTCACGCTGACGATCGAGCGCGGCGAATACGTCGCCGTGGTCGGCGCTTCCGGGTCCGGCAAGTCGACCCTGATGAACCTGATCGGATGCCTCGATGCGCCGACCTCCGGCACCGTGCGCAGCAACGGCGTCGACATCGGCACGCTCGATGCGGGCGAGCGCGCGCGCCTGCGACTGGCCGGCATCGGCTTCGTGTTCCAGAGCTTCCAGTTGCTGCCGCGAATGAGCGCACTGCAGAACGTGATGCTGCCGCTGGCCTACGCCGGCGTGCCGCGCACCGAGCGGTTGCCGCGGGCACAGGCGGCGCTGTCCCGGGTCGGACTCGCCGATCGCGGTCATCACCGGCCGACCGAGCTGTCCGGCGGCCAGCAGCAGCGCGTCGCGATCGCGCGCGCATTGATCAACGACCCGGCGCTGCTGCTGGCCGACGAACCGACCGGCGCGCTCGACTCGCGCACCGGCAGCGAAGTGCTGGAGCTGTTCGATCGGCTGCACGACAGCGGCCGCACGATCGTGCTGATCACCCACGATGCGGCGGTCGCCGCGCGTGCCCGGCGGATCTGCACGATGGCCGACGGCCGGATCGTCGACGATCGCCGCAATGAATCCGCTGCCACGGAGTCGCCGGCATGAATGCGTTCGACATCGCCAGCGCCGCGTTCGATGCGATCCGCGCCAACTGGATGCGCAGCGTGCTGACCGCGCTCGGCGTCATCATCGGCATCGCTGCCGTCATCATCATGGTGTCGGTCGGCCAGGGCACGCAGAAGCGCCTCGACGAGACGATCGCGCGGCTCGGCTCGAACCGGATCGAGGTGTTCTCGTCGGCCGGCGTCGCCGGCGGCGCACGGCTCGGTGCCGGTAGCCAGCCGACCCTGACCGAGGGCGACCTCGAAGCGATCCGGCAGGAGATTCCGCAGGTCCGGCATGCCGCCGCGACGGTGCGCGGCAGCGGCCAGGCAGTGGCCGGCAACACCAACTGGTCGAGCCCGCTGTACGGCGTCAACGAGGACTGGTTCGCCGTCAACGGCGCGCACCCGGTGCTCGGCGACGGCTTCCAGCCGCAGGACTACGCCGGCGCGACCCGTGTCGTGCTGATCGGCGAGACGGCGCGGCGCAACCTGTTCGGCAGCGAGGACCCGGTCGGCACCACGATCCGCATCCAGCGCGTGCCGTTCCGCGTTGCCGGCGTGCTGAACGAGCGCGGCCAGGCCGGTTTCGGCGGCGACCAGGACGATCTGCTGGTGGTGCCGATGTCGACCGCCAAGCGACGCCTGCTCGGCAGCGCCGGTTTCCGGCCCGATGCCGTGCAGCAGATCTCGCTGTCGGTCGCGCGTACCGAGGACCTGAAGTTCGTCGAGACCGAAGTCGCTGCGCTGCTGCGCCAGCGGCATCGGATCCAGCCCGGCCAGAGCGACGACTTCGGCGTCCGCAACATGACCGAGATGGTATCGGCGCGCACCGAAACGACCCGCCTGATGTCGGCGCTGCTCGGTGCGGTCGCGATCGTGTCGCTGATCGTCGGCGGCATCGGCATCATGAACATCATGCTGGTGTCGGTCACCGAGCGGATCCGCGAAATCGGCCTGCGGCTCGCGATCGGCGCCACCCCGCGCGAGATCCGGCTGCAGTTCCTCGCAGAGTCGATGGGCATCTCGCTGGCCGGCGGCGCGATCGGCATCGCGATCGGCATCGTCGGCACGCTGGTCGTGGCGCGCGTGTCGGCGCTGCCGGTCGCGTTCGGACTCGACGTCGTGCTGCTCGCGACGCTGTCGGCGGTCGCGACCGGGCTGTTCTTCGGCTACTACCCGGCGCACCGCGCGAGCCAGCTCGATCCGATCGAGGCACTGCGGCACGAGTGAATGCCGGCGACGTCAGAGACTGCCGGCCTCGCTGCGCTCGCTGTCGGAACACGCCCACTGCCGCTCGACCATCAGCTCGAACTGCTCCACCGTCATCGGCATGCCGAGCAGGAAGCCCTGCGCAATGTCACAGCCGGCCCGGGACAGCCACTCGAGCGTCAGATCGTCCTCGATGCCCTCGGCGGTGACTTCGGCGCCGAGTTCGTGGGCGAGCTTGATCGTCGCGCGCACGATCGCCTGGTCCGCCTGCGACTTCCGCACCGACGTGACGAACGACTGATCGATCTTCAGCTCGTCCGGACTCAGTCGCTGCAGGTTGGCCAGCGACGAATGGCCGGTGCCAAAGTCGTCGACCGAGATCCGGATGCCATGCCGGCGCAGCATCGTGGTCGACTCGACCACCCGCGACGGGTCATGCATCACGTCGGTTTCGGTGACTTCGAGGATCAGCCGATCGGCCACGCCTCTGCTGTCGGCGACAATCGCGTCGGCCATTGCCGGGTCGGCGAGGTCGTTGGCCGAGACATTGACCGACAAGCTCAGCATCCAGCCCTGCTGCTGCCACTCGCGACAGTGCACGATCGCGCGGCGAATCAGGTACAGGCTCATCTCGCCGATCACGCCGACCTGCTCGGCCAGCGGCACGAACGCGCCCGGCGACAGCGCACCGTGCCGCGGGTGCTGCCAGCGCACCAGCAGTTCGGCGCCGATGCAGCGCCGCGCCGCCAGGCCGATCTTCGGCTGCAACGCATAACCGAGCTCGCCCTGCGCGATCGCCTGGCGCAGCTCGGTCATCAGCGTCAACTGGCGCGGGTCCGGCTCGAGTTCGGCCTGGTACACGCGAGCCATCGCCACGTCGCGCTGGGCGGCATCACCAGCGAGGCTCGCGGCGCGAACCAGCGCGTCGAAGTCTTCGCCATGCTCCGGATGCAGTGCAATGCCGATCCGACAGTGCAGTTCCATCGGCAGTTCGCCGACCAGGATCGGCTGCTGCACCGCAGCGGCGGCGCACTGCCAGGCGAGCCCGGCGGCGTCGGCGTCGGCGATACCGTCGATGACCAGCAGCAGGCTGCCCGGACCGGCGGCGGCCAACCGTTCGAAACCGAACCGGTCGCGCAGGCGCTCGGCCACCGCGCGCCGCGCCTGGTCGCCGACCGCCTCGCCGGCAATGTTCTCGATGATCTCGAGTCCGAGCAGGTTGATCCGCAGCAAGGCGTAATGCTGTTCCGCGGTGCGCCGACGCACCCGCAGGCGTCGGGCCAGTGCGCTGCGCGTCTGCAGGCCGGTCGCCGCGTCGACCGCTGTCTCCGCATGCCGGCGCATCGTCCACGAGCGGGCCGCCACCAGCACCACCAGCGCCAGCATCGGCAACCCGAGCCAGACCAGCCACGGCATCGCCGGCGTGCCGGACGACAGCCTGCCGAGCCACTTCAGGTACAACCGATCGTGTTCGCCGCTGCGCCGCACCTCGCGCAGTGCGGCGTCGAGCGTATCGCGCAGGGCGACCCGATCCGCTCGCACCGCCAGCGCGTAACTGCGCTCGAGAAACGGCGGGCTGATCGCGACCACCGAATCGAGCCGATCGCCGGCGATCGTGTGATAGCCGATGCCGGCCGGCAGCAACGCGTAGTCGGCGTCGCCACGCACGACCGCCCGCACTGCGTCGGCCTCGACATCCACCAGATGCGGTTCGACGCCGTCGATCGCCTGCAGCGCTTCAGCGGCCAGGCCGGCATGCTGCACGGCGACGCGCCGACCGCGCAGTGCCTCCAGCGATCCGATGTACTCGCTGTCGGAATGGCCGAACACCAGGTGATAGCGCACCAGCAACGGTTCGGTGAACAGAAAGCGCCGGCTGCGCGCATCGGACACGAACATCGGCACGACGTCGATGTCGCCGCCTTCGAGCCGTTGCTGTACGCGCCCCCATTCGTCGAACTCGACCCGCAGCGCGAAGCCCGCGCGCTCGGCGACCGTTCGCATCAGTTCGACGTCGAAGCCATCCGGTCCGTCGGGACCGATGAAATGGTACGGCGCATATCGCGGATCGCCGCCCATCACCAGCGAGTCGCGCGCGTCGGCGGTCGCGATCAGCAACCACGACGCAAGGCCGATCGCCATGAATCGCAGTCGATCCGGCAGTCGCTGCCTGCCACCCTGCCCGACGCTCGTTGATTGCCGCGCCATCGACACCCCCGATCCAGGATCGGACGGATTCGGAGTGCCCGATCCCGTCCGGACAGTCACATCGGCGTCGCGGCCGACCGGTACCGATCCGGTCGAACCGCGACGACACTTGCCGGTTCGATCGACCGCCGCGTGCCGGAGCACACGAAGGTCGACTCCAGTCAGGTGTCGTCAGGGCGCAGCATATCGCATGCACCGGCACTCGCGTGGCCGCGAGCGCCAGTGCTGGTCACGGCACTGTGCGCATGGCGGGCCCGCCGCTACTGCGGTGCGATCGTCGCCGCGCTGACGCTGGCCTGGCCATCGCGCACCTCGAAGCGGAACCTCAGGCGCAGGCTGTACGGACGCGTCTCGACGATGCCGCGAAGCACCGAATCGGCTTCGCCGTCTCCGTCTTCGTCGGGGCCGTCGATCCAGCCGGCGATCTGCAGCGGCTGGAAGCGCCACTGCTGCAGCGCATCGCGCAGGCTGCCCCGGAAGGCATCCGGACAATCCGCGCACAGCAACGGCGGTTGCGGATCGCCGACGTCGAGCGCAAAGACCCGGCCATCGGTATCGATGCTGACCAGCGCGCCGATTTCGAACGGCGGCAATTCGCGATCGATCAGCGCCCCCGGATAGGCCGGCAACGGATTGTCCGGCAGCGGATCAGGCGGCGACGCAATCGACTGCCCGGCCGCAAGCTCGTGACGGCCCTCACCGCCCGGCAGCTCGGCGCGATAGCTGACCTCACCGGACAGCGTCGAAGCCGGCCGATCAACCGGCGCCGGCCGTGTCGCACATCCGCTCGACAACAGCACGGCGAGCACACCGGCACCAGACACCACGTAGCGAACGATCATCTCGGGATTCCTGTGTGACCAGCGCAATCGGGACACCCAAGCCGAGAGCACCGGCCAAATCCTGCATGCTGAACGAATGACCCCGTCCCGCAAACTCCATGATGGCCCGAGCGCACGACGCTCATCGCAAGACCGATGTCACGACCGAAACCGATCTCGCTACGCCGCGAATCAAACTTTCTCGGCTTCAGTTGATGGAGTCCATACACGCGCAGTTAGTCATCGCATGCGAGGTGCTGCCACTGTCTGATCATCGCTCGACCAGGTGAACGACGCGAGCATACACCCACACGATTGGGGCGGCCGCAAGAGCACCCCCAGCGATGAAGGCAGCGAAGGCAGCGATGCCACCGAATGCTGCACCCGCATGGAAGAGCGCCATGAACGCCGCGAAGACTGGAACCTGCGTAAAGAGCGCAACGAAGGGCAGGAAGAACAGCCAGCCAACGGATAAACGAGTGCCGCAAGACCGACAATGAATATGACGGAGTGGTCCGAGCGACACGAGCCGCAATGCCGAGAATGGCTGCTTCTTACAACGCGGACATGTTAGACCCACGACGAGCGCCACCCTATGGCTAAATAGGGGAGCTCGCAAAGAGACTCAGCAGCGGAAACCAGCCGAGCGACCACGGCCTGAGCGTACCAGCCTGAGTCCTTCTCTACGTAGGCCGCGATCTGTCCGCTCGAACGCATAGCTAGATTGCGAGCCGGCGCACTCATGGCGCACCTTTCGGCAATCCGAGGATGACGATGAGGAGGACGACTGCGGCAACAATTGTAGCAGCGAATAGTAGCAGGCGCCGCTGAGCCGCCTTGGCAGACTGCGGCGCCAGCACTGCCAGTGGGGCGAACCGGAATGCCAAGATTTCGAGTAATGCGCCCGCCGGAACGGCTGCAGCAAGCGGCCACCAATGCGTGCGCCAGGTGGCGACATTGAGTGCGAGAACGACGATCCCGACCCAGCCCAAGGGAAGAGCGACCGGCAGCCATTTTGGCTCCGACGAGAGGGAGCCACATGAGCTGCACTGCGCCGGCCGTGCGGAACTTGAGTGGAACTTGGCGCCACCGCTGACGGCGAGCTCTTGGCAGTTTGGGCACGCGAACATGATTAACCCGACAATCTAACGAGGATGTAGAAAACGTCCGCGGTCCGAAGCGCGGCCGTTACGGCAGGCAAAAACCGCTCGCCACAGTTGAATTCTGGATGCACTTCGGACCGCTAGCAGCTCAGAATTCACGTACGGCGCTGCTCCCATGCCCGAGTTCACGGCCGTCAGACTTTTTCTACAGCCTCAACGCCTTGTTAACCGGCCTGCGGCCGAGAGCAGTCGGTTCATTCGGTCCGCTTGAACGCATAGTTGGGGGTCATCCGTCGACCGTCGTGTGGCTTGCTTTCCCTGCTTCGAAGTATGCCGTGAACAAGTGCCCTCCAGGTTCCTCGGGGCATTCGTACGAAACGTCCCACGGCTCCAGAACGTCGCCGCTTTTCGGCACGGTGAAACCTGACAAGGCAAAAGCCTCTTCGCCGGAACCTGCTAGGGGCCGCCTTAGCCAGCGCTCGTACTCTAAGCTGAGAAGAGGTTTGACCTTCTCGAACAAGACGCCAGGATCGGCCAGGATGTTTCTAGCGAACTCCTCCTGGGCGGGGCTGGGCCCGGCTGCTCCGGCATCTACCATGATGGAAAGATCATTTCCGTCAAGAACGAGAGAGCACTCCCAGTAATCACCGTTCTTCGACGGAAAGAACCCCATACGCCCGAAGAACGGATGGTCGATGTATGCCTCTGGGCCGATGACGAAGAGGCGGATGAGTGTTTTCTTGAGGCGAGCGAGGAGCTCAATCATGACGCCCAACGTTAAAGCTCACCCGCGCCGGCTGCCGGACGCATGAGCAAGGCACGGCTGCTTACCCGGCGTCGGGTGCAGCGCCTAGTTGGGCTGCGGACCAGTGCGCCGAAGCACCCGACGCAGGTCATCTCGCCAACCCCAAAACGCTGATGTGGACCACCAATTGTTTAGTACACAAGGACTGCCCCTCGGCCATCCCCGAAAATCATGAGCCAGCGATCTCGTTTACCATCGAGACTTCCTTCATAACCTTCTATCATGTCTGCGCGCGAGAGCGGGCTGCCAAACATTGCCTGCATATCAGGCAATGCCCAGCCCGCATCCTCGTCTGAGCGCTCAAGCCCAAATGAATTACCCAATTTGCGCAGCGATCCCTCGCGGCCCTCAAGCATCCAGTAGTGCATTTCGTGGAACAGGTTGTCATTTACCATGCTCGCGTGGGCACTGGCTCTCACATCCGGTGGAAGTGATACTCCCGTATAGCTGCTGAATCCGTGATCGGCACTGGAGAGCCGAATGACTCTCTGGCTGTATCCGGCGCCGATAGAGAGAAGCAGCGCGCAGCCGACGATGAGTAGCACTCGAGTCTGTTTGCTCTTACGCATTTGAGGCCCAACGAGGATGTAGAAAAAGTCCGCGGTCCGAAGCGCGGCCGTTACGGCAGGCAGAAACCGCTCGCCACAGTTGAATTCTGGATGCATTTCGGACCGCTAGCTTCTCAGAATTCACGTACAGCGCTGCTCCCATGCCCGATTTCACGGCCGTCAGACTTTTTCTACAGCCTCAGCGTTAAGCGGCCGCGGGCCGATACAACATCAGGAAACACGATAGTCTCTCCCCGCGGTCCGCTTGAACGCATAGTTGGGGAGCAACGCCCCATTAGGGAAGGTCTGAATAAGTCACCGCGGCATCACGATTCAAGGGGTCTTGCAGTTCTCGAAGGGCTTGCTGGGTGATGAAAGTCGAAAACGGCGACTT
>JAWLBY010000018.1:0-81531 GCA_041687455.1 Lysobacteraceae bacterium
CGGGTGCCCTTCTCTTTGGCTACTTTCTCTTGGGCAAGCAAGAGAAAGTAGCTCGGGCGGCCCGCAGGGCTGTCCGAAACGCTCTGGCCGTTGTTGCTGGTGCGGCTGTCGAGCGACGACCAGGCGAAAGCTGAATGATCGCGAATGGGCTGCTCGCCCAAGGGTGGGACCGCGGCGTCGCCGGTCGCGGCTGAAGCCGCTCCTACAGGGGCGGCGCGTCGCGATCGCGAATGACTGCAATGCGCCCCACGCGGACACTCGCGATCAAGACGAATACGCCGCGTTATGTACCGCCTGCACGGCGCGACCGGACGGATCGACGATCGACTTCAGGCTCGGATCCCATTCCAGCGCCGCGGCGGTCGAGCACGCCACCGACGGACCGCCCGGCACGCACTCGGCGGCCCAGCTCTGCGGGAAATGGCGGTGGAACAGCTCGCGGTACAGGTAGGCTTCCTTGCTCTGCGGCGTGTTGTGCGGGAACCGGAACCGCGCACTGGCCAGTTGCTGATCGGTGACCTGCTGCTCGGCGTGCGCCTTCAGCGAATCGATCCAGGAATAGCCGACGCCGTCGGAGAACTGCTCCTTCTGCCGCCACAGCACCGCATCGGGCAGATACCCGGCGAACGCCTCGCGCAGGAACTGCTTCTCGATCCTGCCCCGCTGCCGGCCGGACAGCTTGTGCTCCGGGTCGACCCGCATCGCGACATCGATGAACTCGCGGTCGAGGAACGGCACCCGCGCTTCGACGCCCCAGGCCGCCATCGCCTTGTTCGCCCGCAGGCAGTCGAACAGGTGCAGCTTGTCCAGCTTGCGGACCGTTTCCTCGTGCAGCGCGCGTGCGTCCGGCGCCTTGTGGAAATACAGATAACCGCCGAACAGTTCGTCGGAGCCTTCGCCGGACAGCACCATCTTGATGCCCATCGCGCGGATTCGCCGGGCCATCAGGTACATCGGCGTCGACGCGCGGATCGTCGTGACGTCGTAGGTCTCGAGGTGATAGACCACGTCGGACAGCGCATCGATGCCTTCCTGCACGGTGAAATGCAGCTCGTGATGCACGGTGCCGATGTGGGCGGCAACCTCGCGCGCGGCGCGCAGGTCCGGCGAGCCGTCGAGCCCGACCGCGAAACTGTGCAACTGCGGCCACCAGGCCTCGGTGCGTTCGTCCTCCTCGACCCGGCGCGCCGCGTATTTCTTCGCGATTGCCGCGACCAGCGACGAATCGAGGCCGCCGGACAGCAACACGCCGTACGGCACGTCGGTCATCAGGTGGCTGCGGACTGCCGCTTCGAGCGCGCTGCGGAGTTCGGCGCGGTCGACCGTCGAACCGCTGACCGCGGCGATGTCGCGCCAGCCCGGCTGGTAGTAGCGGGTCGGCTCCGGATCGTCCGATTGCCAGTAATGTCCCGGCGGAAACTCGCGCGCGTCGACGCAGACCGGCGACAGCGCCTTCAGCTCGGACGCGACATACAGCGTGCCGTGCTCGTCATGGCCGAAATACAGCGGGATGATGCCGATCGGATCGCGTGCGAGCAGCCAGCGCTGCGCCGTGACGTCCCACAGAACGAACGCGAACATGCCGTGCAGTTCGTTGAGGAAATCGGTGCCGCGCGCCCGATACAGCGGCAGGATCACCTCGCAGTCGGAATGCGTCTGGAATGCATAGTCCGCCTCGTAGCGGGCGCGCAGCGCGCGATGGTTGTAGATCTCGCCGTTGACCGCCAGCACCTGCAGCCCGTCCGGCGACAGCAGCGGTTGCGCGCCGGAGTCGACGCCGACGATCGCCAGCCGTTCGTGCACCAGGATCGCCTGTCCGTCGTTGTAGACCCCCGACCAGTCCGGGCCGCGATGGCGCATCCGCCGCGACAGCTCCAGCGCCTGCGCTCGCAGGGCTACCGGGGACGATTGCAGTTGCAGCAGGCCGAGAATCGAACACATGGACGCAGACCGTGGAGACCGTCACCATTCTTGGCACGGTTGCGATCCGAGTTCCAGTGGTCGGGCACGCCGCAGGTCGGCGCTGTACGACCGGATGGGGTTATCCGAACATCCGCTGCAGCAGGTCGACCACTTCCGCCGACAGCAGGGCGGACGCGACCGCGGCGCCGGCGCCGATCAGCCAGACCAGCAGCAACAGCGCGCCGTCGCGCTCGATCAGCGCCAACGCATAGGCCATGATGAGCAGGCCGAACGGGTAGTTGGTCAGCGGAATCGGCAGCGACAGCAGGAAGCCGAGCACGATCAGCAGCAGGCCGGTCAACTGGTTCGCCGCGGTATGGTGGACGAGGCCTTCGAGCCGCGGCCGGATGACCTTTTCGAAGCGCGTCAGCAGCGGCTGCAGGCGCGCGACGAAGCGGCGGAAGCGGTCGCGCGAGATGCCACGTCGGCGCAGCGCCTGCGGCAGCCACGGGGCTCGGCGGGTCAGCAGCAGTTGCAGGCCGACCAGCGCGACCAGCGGTCCGCTGATCGCGCCGACGCCGAACGGCACCGGCAGCAGCGCCGGGACGATCGCGACCAGCAGCAGCACGCCGAACGCGCGCTCACTGAACGCGGCCAGCAGTTCGTCCCAATGTACGTCGTCGGTGCGGCTGCCGTTGGCGATCCGGTACAGCAGCAGACTCGTTCGGCTGGCGTTGGATTTCATCATGGCGAGTGTAGGGGGCGCGACCTTATGCTTGCTGAAAGCGTGCCGGAACCCGGCACGCGCACGAGGACCATCATGACCAATCCCGCCACCGGACATACGCTGAAGAAATTCGACGAGGAGCTGTCGACGCTGCGCGACCTGGTCCTGCGCATGGGCGGCCTGGTAGAGGATCAACTGCGTGGTGCGCTCGCCGCGCTCGACGCCGCCGATCCGGCCGCGGCACGCGAGATCGTTTTCCGCGACCGCGAGATCGATCGGATCGAACTGAAGGCGGACGAGGAGATTGCCCAGTTGCTGGCGCTCCGGACGCCGCTCGGCATCGACCTGCGGACCGTTCTGACCTTGTCCAAGACGGTCACCGACCTCGAACGGGTCGGCGACGAAGCGAAGAAGGTCGCCCGCAGTTGTGATGCGGCTGCCGCACTGCCGCGTGAGCCGTTCGCTGCCGCCATCGCCGAGATGGGGCGGCTGGCGGCCGAGCAGTTGCATGGCGCGCTCGATGCGCTGGTTCGGCTCGACCTCGACCACGCGGCTGCGGTCAAGCGCGGCGACAAGCGGCTCGATCGCGCCTTCGATGCGGCGGTATCGGCGTTCGGCGACCAGCTCGCGCAGCAGCCGCTGCTGGCGCCGCAGGCGGTGCAGTGGCTGTTCGCAGCCAAGGCGCTCGAACGGATCGGCGACCATGCGAAGAACATCACGCAATACGTGTTCTACCTGGTCGAGGGCCGCGACGTGCGGCACCCGAAGGCGCGCGAGCCGTGATTCGCCGGGTCCGATCCGGCTCCGGTGCTTCGGCCGATCAGACGATCGAGCTCGACGTGTCCTGTTTCGTTCGCGTCTCGTCGATCAGCGTGCCGTGCACGACGAAGTGGATCTGTTCGGCGATGTTGGTGGCATGGTCGCCGATCCGCTCCAGGTTGCGCGCGACGAACATCAGGTGCGCGCAGGCCGGCACATGGTTCGGCTCGGCGGCCATGCGCTCGAGCAGGTCGGCGAACAGCGCGCTGTGTTCGCGGTCGAGGTCGGTGTCGCGTTGCCAGGCGCGGTACGCCGCTTCGGCGTCGCGCTGGCGGTAGGCCGCCAGCACGTCGTCCAGCAGCGACTGGGCGAGGCGACCGAGTTCGATCAGGCGCGCGGAAATCGGGGTCGGGTCGGTCTGGACCAGCGCCCGCACCCGCTTGGCGATGTTCGCGGCGTAGTCGCCGATCCGCTCGATCGCGGTCGCGATGCGCAGTGCGGCGACGATTTCGCGCAGGTCGCGGGCGATCGGCTGGCGCAATGCCAGCAACCGCAGCGCATCCTGGTTGACCTGCTGCTCCAGCGCATCGATCTGCCGATCGGCCCTCAGCACCGCCTCGGCCCCGGCGGCGTCGCGCTCGGCGAAGGCGTGCATCACGTCGGTCAGGGCACTCGACGCAAGCGCGCCCATGCGCAGGATCTCGTCGACCAGGCGGGTGAATTCGGCGTCGAACGCCTTGCTGGTGTGTTCGCTGCCGAGATGGCTGTCGTGCATCGTGTGGTCTCCGCGGTCAGCCGAAGCGTCCGGTGATGTAGTCCTCGGTCTGCGACTTGCGCGGCCGGGTGAAGATGGTTTCGGTCTCGCCGAACTCGACCAGCTCGCCCATGTACATGAAGGCGGTGTAGTCGGAGCAGCGCGCGGCCTGCTGCATGTTGTGGGTGACGATCGCGATGGTGAACTGCTGCTTGAGATCGGCCAGCAACTGCTCGATCTTCGCGGTCGCGATCGGATCGAGCGCCGAGGTCGGCTCGTCGAGCAGGATCACTTCCGGACGCAACGCCACTGCGCGGGCGATGCACAAGCGCTGCTGCTGGCCGCCGGACAGCGACAGCGCACTCTGCTTGAGCTTGTCCTTGACCTCGTCCCACAGCGCCGCCTGACGCAGCGCCAGTTCGACCCGTTCCTCCATCGCCGCGCGCGGCAGGCGTTCGTGGTGGGCGATGCCGTAGGCGACGTTGCGGTAGATCGACATCGGGAACGGCACCGGCTTCTGGAACACCATGCCGACCTTGCTGCGCAGGCGGTTCAGCGAATACTTCGGATCGAGGACGTTCTCGCCGTCGAGCAGTACCTCGCCGGTCGCATGCAGCTTCGGGTAGACCGAGTAGATCCGGTTGAAGATTCGCAGCAGGGTCGACTTGCCGCAGCCGGACGGGCCGATGATGGCCGTGACGCGGCGTTCGGCGATCGGCAGGTTGATCCCGCGCAGTGCATGGAAACGGTCGTAGTAGAAGTCGACGCCGCGGGCTTCGAGCTTCGGAGTGGGCACGGAGGGCTCAGTCATGGTTGACCTTGTTGCGTAGCAGGATGGCGCGGGAAATCAGGCCGAGCAGCAGCACGAACATCGTCAGCACGAAGGCGCCGGCCCAGGCCAGCGAGTTCCAGGAGTCGAACGGACTCATCGCGTACTGGAAGATCACCATCGGGACGTTGGCCATCGGTTCCAGCAGGTCGCTGCTCCAGTACATGTTGCTGTAGGCGGTGAACATCAGCGGCGCGGTCTCGCCGCTGATTCGCGCCAGCGCCAGCAGCACGCCGGTCACGATGCCGGGCATCGCCGCGCGATACAGCACCTGCAGCGTCACCTTCCACTGCGGGATGCCGAGTGACAGTGCCGCCTCGCGCATCGCGCCGGGAACCAGCCGCAGCATCTCGTCGCTGGTGCGGACGATCACCGGCAATGCGATGAATGCCAACGCGATCGCTCCGGCCAGCGCCGAGAAGTGGCCCATCTGCAGCACTACCAGCGTGTAGACGAACAGGCCGAGCACGATCGACGGTGCCGACAGCAGGATGTCGTTGACGAAGCGGATCAGATGGCCGATCCGGCGATGGTTGGCGTACTCGGCCAGGAAGGTGCCGGCCAGCACGCCGATCGGAATCGCGATCAGCATCGCCAGCAGGCCGATCACGGCGCTGCCGTAGAACGCATTGGCCAGGCCGCCGGTCTCGCCGGGTGGCGGCGTCATCTGCGTGAACAGCGCGAGGTCGAGACTGGCGATGCCGCGCGACGCGGTCGTCCACAGGATCCAGCCGAGCCAGAACAGCCCGAACAGCGCGGCGACTGCCGACAGCAGCATCGCCAGCCGGCTGACCAGCGCACGTCGCAGGTAGCGCCGGTTACCCGGCGCGAACGCCTCGCGCACGAGTTGCATCAAGCGCTCCATCAGCGGCCCTCCCGATGCTTCATCCGCATCAGCATCAGCCGCGCGATCGCCAGCACGATGAAGGTCAGCACGAACAGCAGGAAGCCGAGCGCCAGCAGCGACGACTTGTGCAGCGGATCGACCGCTTCGTTGAACTCGTTGGCCAGTGCCGATGCGATCGACGTGCCCGGTTCGAGCAGCGAGGCCGAGATCGCGTAGGCATTGCCGATCACGAACGTGACCGCCATCGTCTCGCCGAGCGCGCGGCCGAGGCCGAGGAAGATCGCGCCGATCGTCGCCGAGCGGGTGTACGGCACGACGATGTCCCAGACCACCTCCCAGGTGGTCGAGCCGAGCGCGTAGGCCGATTCTTTCAGCCGGTTCGGCACGGTCAGGAAGACTTCCCGCATCACTGCCGTGATGAATGGTGTGATCATGATCGACAGCACGAGGCCGGCAGTCAGCAGGCCGATGCCCAACGGCGGGCCGTCGAACAGCACGCCGATCCATGGTGTGCCGGCCAGCGATTCGGAGAGACGCGGGTAGACGTGTTCGCCTAGATACGGAGCGAGCACGAACAGGCCCCACATGCCGTAGATGATCGACGGAATGCCGGCCAGCAGCTCGATGGCGGTCGACACCGGGCCGCGCAGCCAGCCGGGGGCGACCTCGGTCAGGAACACGGCGATGCCGAAACTGACCGGCACCGCGATCAGCAGTGCGATCGTCGCGGTGACGATCGTGCCGTAGATCGGCACCAGAGCACCGAATTCGCGGTTGCCGACGTTCCAGTGGGCGGAGGTGACGAAATCCGTACCGAACGTCAGCAATGCCTCGCGTCCGCCCCAGGCCATCGACAGTGCGGCGCCGGTCAGTGCGAGCAGCACGAACAGACCGGCCGTCGCGGTCATGAGCGCGAACCAGCGGTCGGCCCGGGCATCGCCCGCGGTGCGTTCGGGGCGGGCCGATGCGGTCGTGCCGGCGACCGTCAGGGGGGTAGCGTCATTCATCGTTGCGGGATCGCGTCGAGAGGCCCAGCCGGCTCACTCGAGCGCGCAGCGGACAGGTGCTGCGCGCTCACCAGTGTGTCGCGGAGGGGCCGGGCGCTCAGTACTTGAACTCGGACGACCAGTAGGCGTCGATCTGTTCGACCAGCGCGTCCGGCAGCGGCACGTAGTCGAGCGCGCTGGCCTGGTCGTCGCCATTGGCGTAGGCCCAGGCGAAGAATTCGCGAGCGGCCCGGGCGCCTTCGAGTTTGTTCGCCGCGGTCGGCTGCTTGTGCATCAGCACGAACACGGTGGCCGCGATCGGCCATGCCTGCGCGCCCGGCGCGTCGGTCATGACCAGGTGGAAATCCTGCGCGGAAGCCCAATCGGCACTGGCGGCGGCCGCCTGGAAGCTGTCGCTGCTCGGCTGCACCCACTGGCCGGCCTTGTTCTGCAGCGCCGCATGCGACAGCTTGTTCTGCAGCGCATACGAATACTCGACGTAGCCGATTCCGCCCTTGATCTGCTTGACGTAGGCCGCGACACCTTCGTTGCCCTTGCCACCGATGCCGGTCGGCCAGACCACCGTGGTGCCTTCGCCGGCGGTGTTCTTCCACTCCGGGCTGATCTTCGACAGGTAGTTGACGAAGTTGAACGTGGTGCCCGAGCCGTCGGCGCGGTGCACGACCGTGATGCGCTGTTCCGGCAGCGCCAGGTCCGCATTCAGCGCGGCGATCGCCGGATCGTTCCACTGCTTGATCTTGCCGAGGTAGATGTCGGCCAGCAGCGGGCCGGTCAGCCGCAACTGCCCCGGCGCGATGCCGGCGACGTTGACCACCGGCACGACGCCACCGATCACGGCCGGGAACTGGCCGAGTCCGGCCTGCTCGAGATCGGCCGGTGCCAAGGGCGCGTCGGAGGCGCCGAAGTCGACCGTGCCGGCCTTGATCTGGGCGATGCCGCCGCCCGAGCCGATCGACTGGTAGTTGACCTTGTGGCCGGTGCTCTTCGAATACTCCGACGACCATTTCGACGCCAGCGGGAAGAAGAAGCTGGAGCCGGCGCCGGTGACGTCGGCAGCGGTGACCGGAGCCGCGAGCAGCGCGGCGACGGCAAGCGCAACAAATCGCATTGGACGGGTACGGAAGCTCATGGCGTTTCTCATGGCAAGGGAAGGGCGGTCCCGTCATTGAATGACAGGAAGATGACAGCAATATGACTGTTCGGCGCTTCGGTGACGGCCGTTCAGACGCCCGGCGCCGGCGCGCCCGCGCCGGATCGGCTTACCAGTAGAACTGCAGCCGGGCTTCGACGATCGACGGGTCGTCGTCGATGGTGTGGCCGAGTGCGCTGTCGAACCGGCGGCTGGTTGCGCGCACGTAGTTCAGTGCGACCTTGAAGTTCGAGCGCCAATACCAGTTGGCACCGATCGTCAGGTTGTCCTGTTCGCCGCCGCGCACGCCGGCGTCGTTCAGATCGGCGCTGTCGTAACGCAGGCCGAGCTGCCACATGCCGGTGGCCGGCTCGCCGGGCAACGGCGTGGTCGGCACGCCGCCCTTGTAACCGAACGGCTCGCCGGTGACGTTCCAGACCGCCTGCAGGTACGCGCTGTCGGCGTCGTAATCGGCATGGTCGTAGCGGTCGACCGAGCTGCGCATGTACTCGCCCTGCAGCTTCAGCGGGCCCTGGATCCACAGCGCTTCGAGACCGACCGTCTGCACGCGGTCGGCATCGCGCAGGCTGCCGCTGTCGATCAGCCGAACCGTCGCGAGGTCGGCATCGGGTCGTGCGCGCAGCCGCAATGTGTCGGCGTCGGTGTCGCGGTCGATCAGCGACAGACCGAGATGCACGACCCGGCCATCCGCGCGCAGCGGCGTCCAGTAGCCGCGGGCGCCGAAACCGCTGCCGTGGGCGAGATCGCGGGTCAGCTCGCGACCGAACACACTGGCGCTTGCGCCCCACTGCGCGCGATCGATGCCGTAGCCGACGCCGAGCCGACGCGAGACCGCGAACAGATTGGTCGTCAGTGCCTTCGAGATGAAGTCATTGTTCTTCGTGCTCGACAGCTCCTCGAGGCTGTTCGGCTGCTTGTACTGGCCGAGCAGCAGGTGATCGCGCCCGAGCTTCCACTTGACGTTCGCATCGAGGAACTTGTCGGCCTTGGCGTCGTAGCCGACCACCCAGTCGAAGCGCGTGCCCTTGCCCTTCAGGATCAGCTCGGCTCGGCGCAATTCGAACTCGCTGTCATCGCCATTGTTGCCGTCGCCGTTCAGGTCGGCCACGTCGTTGTCGAACCAGTTGCCGTCGGCCTGGACGGTGCCCTCGAGACTGACCTCGAACGGGCCGATCACGTCGATCACGATGTCGGCGCGGGCCGAAGAGACCATGCTGCAGGCGAGGGCAAGGCCCAGGATCAGCGGTGCGCGTTTCATTTTCGTGTCCCCAGGGTTACTGAATGGTTGCACTTGTGTGACGCGGCGGCATGCTAGGCGGGGAATATTGCAGTTGTGTGACACCTTCGCACATGGCCTGTCGCCGCGCTGTCGGTCGGCGAGCCCGGGGGGGCGACACACGAGCGCGCACGCATTCGACCGGCCTGGTCTGCAGGCCGGGTGGTCGGTGCGTCGCGGTGGCCCCGGAGCGGGGTGGAATGGCCGGCTGCAGTCGTTGCCGCAGCGGCAGGGCTGGCGAATTGCCGCAGCGATCAGAGCACGTCGCCGCCGCCCGAGAACATCTTCTCCAGCCGGTCGCTGAGCCCGCCGATCTCGATGATCAGCCGGTCGAGTTCCGCAGCCGACAGCGCGTCGTACGGTCGGTTCTCGCACAACTGCAGGTACGGCACGCCCTCGAGTTCGGATACCGCGAGATAGCCGACCCTCTGCTGCCAGTTGAACTGCAGTGCGCGGCGCGCGTCGATCGCGGTGACCGGCGCGACCGCCGACGACACGCGCAGATACTTGCGGCCGTCATCGTTGTCGAGCTCGGCGAGGAAGATGCTCTGCCGCCGGCTGCCCTGGTCCAGCGTCAGTTCGATGCAGATCAGGTACGGATCGTTGCTGGTGACGGTGTAGCGCGAGGCGATCTCGGCGCGGATCTGTTCGAAATTCTGCATTGGATTGGTCTGGCAGCCTTGGCGTGGCGGGTATGCTACCGGCCGATGAATCGGATGTCTTGCGCAACGCCCGATGCCGACGAAGCGCCGCTGGCCGAGCGGATCATCGCCGTCGTCCGCGCGATACCGGCCGGCAGCGTGTCCAGTTACGGCGTGGTGGCCCGGCGCGCCGGCCTGGCGCGCGGTGCGCGGCTCGCTGCCCGGGTGCTGTCCCGCAACGAGGATCCGACACTGCCGTGGCATCGGGTCGTGCGGGCCGACGGTCGGATCGCGTTTCCGGTCGGTTCGGCGGCCCATGACGAACAGGCCAGGCGGCTGCAGGCCGAAGGCGTCAGGCTGGTCCGCGGACGGGTCGCCATGCCGCATCGGCAGGACGATCTCGACGCGGCGATCTGGGGTTGAGCCCGGCGGCGCGGCCGACCTCAGCCCAATCCGGGCCGCGGCAGGCCGATTCAGCCGGGCGCGACCGGCCGGCCCGGTATCATGGCGGTTCGCGCGTTGCCGCGGCGGCATTCCTGCCGCATCACTGACGGAGTCCGCATGTTCGACAACATCCCGCCGGTCTGCCGCATGCTGCTGATCGCGAACGGCATCGTGTTCCTGCTGCAGATGCTGGTCGGACCGCTGTTGCCGTTCATGCTGTGGCCGCTCGGCGACTATGCGCTGCACGACGGGCGCAGCGTGGTCCAGGTCGGGTTCCTGCCGTGGCAGGTGTTCACCTACGGCTTCATGCACGGCAATTTCGCGCACCTGTTCTTCAACATGTTCGGCCTGCTGATGTTCGGCACCGAGATCGAGCGCTACTGGGGCAGCCGACGGTTCGGCATCTACTACTTCACCTGCCTGGTCGGCGCCGGCCTCGTGCAGCTCGTCGTCGCGACCGCCGCCGCCGGGTCGGCGCTGGGTCCGTATCCCACGATCGGTGCCTCGGGCGGCGTGTTCGGCGTGCTGCTCGCGTTCGGCATGATGTTCCCGCACCGGCAGGTCATGCTGCTGATTCCGCCGATTCCGATGAAGGCGCGCACGCTGGTGATCGGATACGGCGCGCTGGAGCTGTTCCTCGGTGTCGCCAGCACCGGCAGCGGCGTGGCGCACTTCGCGCATCTCGGCGGGATGCTGTTCGGCTTCCTGCTGATCCAGTACTGGCGCGGACGCTGGCCGTTCGAGCGTCGACGCTGAGCGAGCGCCGATCGGACCGCGATGCGGTCGCACCGCAGGCATTCCAGCATGTCATGAGGATGTAACGCGCAGGTCATACGCTGCCGCTCATGTCGCTCGGCGCCTGTGCGCCGTCACCGGAGTGTCACGATGGTCCGCCCGTTGTTCCTGCCTGTCGCCGGCCTCGCACTCGCGCTGGTCTCCGCCGGCGCCGCTGCCGCGCCCGAGCCGTTGAGCGATCGGTTGATCGCGCTGCGCTCGGAAATCGAAGCGTTGAACCATGAGCTCGATCTGCTGCGCGAGGAGCAACGCACGACACTGGCGGGGCTCGCAGCGCAGCGTGCCGAACTTGCCGCCGGCGTCGACCGGCAGCAACTGGCCGCCCGCGAAGCGCAGCGCAAGCTCGACGAGGCGGCGGCCCGGATCGCCGAAGCCGGGGCCGGCGGCGACGCCCTGCGACCGCTGATCGAGCAGGCGGTCGACGCACTCGAACTGCACGTTCGTGCCGGCTTGCCGTTCAAGGTCGAGGAACGGGTTGCCGAGATCGAGACGTTCCGTGGCCAGCTCGCCAACGGAAGCGTGCCGCCGGCGCGTGCGATCAACCGGTTGTGGGCGTTCTTCGAGGACGAGTTCCGGCTGACCCGCGACAACAGCCTGCACAGCCAGACCATCGCGCTCGGCGACGAGCGCCTGCTGGCCGACGTCGCCAAGCTCGGCAGCATGCAGTTGTACTTCCGCACCCGGGACGGTCGGGTCGGGCAGGCCGTGCCGGTCGCTGGCGGCTGGCGTTATGTCGTGGCCGAACAGCCTGACGACGCGGCGCGCATCGCGGCGTTGTTCGATGCGCTGAAGAAGCAGATCCGGCAGGGCTATTTCGAATTGCCGCTGCTGGCCGGAGCTGCGCGATGAAGCGTCTGCTGCTGTCGATGCTGTTGGCGACGACGGCGACCGTCCACGCCCAGCCGGCTGCGACGGCGACTCCGGCCGCCCCATCGGTGTCGCTGGAAGACGCATACAAGCGAGAATTCGCGCTGCTCGAAGCACAGAAGCGCGAGTTGCAGGTGCGGCTGGCCGACACGAAACGCCAGTTCGCCGCCGAGCGCGAGCGCCTGCAGCGGGACACCGGCACGCTGGAAGGGCAGGTGCTGCTCGCCCAGGCCGAGGCAGAGCGTCGGATCGACGCCCTGGCCCGCGCCGAGCAGCAGGAACAGGCCGGCGTCGACGACCGCGAACTGATCGAGGCGACGCTGGAGCAGGCGCGCTCGACGCTCGGCGGCTTCGGTCATCTGGCGCTTGCGCAGGCCGCCGACCAGCCGGGTGACGCGCAACTGCAGATCGCGTTCGACGCGGCGCTCGAGACGTTGCGCACGCTCGGCTCGGTGCAGGCCGCGCCTGGCGCGTTCTTCCTGCCGGACGGCAGCGAGGTGCAGGGTACGCTGATCCGCTTCGGCAACATTGCCGCGTTCGCTGTCAGCGATGCGGCGAGCGGTGCATTGGTGCCGGCCGGCGGAGGTCGCTTCCGGCTCTTCAACGCACCGCAGGCGGCAGACACCGCGCAGGCACTGGCCGCGGCACAGCACCCCGGGCTGCTGCGCGCATACCTGTTCGAGAACGCCGACATCGCGGTGATCGAGCCGGAAGTGAAGACGATCGGCGGCGAAATCGCCAAGGGCGGCATGATCGGGGTCGTGATCCTGCTGCTCGGACTGCTGGCGCTGGTGTTGGTCGCGCTGCGCGCGGTGTTCCTGCAGCGCGCCGGTGCCAGCATTGGCGCGATCCTCGACGCGGTGCAGCCGGCGATGCACGTCGGCGCCGACCAGGCGATCGCCGCCGTCAAGCGATTCAAGGGGTCGGCGGCGCGCGTCGTGACTGCAGCGCTGCGCAACATCGATCGTGATCGCGAGCATCTCGAGGACATCGTGTCGGAATCGATCCTGCACGAATCGTCGCGGCTGGCGCGCTTCGGCGCGGTGATCATGACGGTCGCCGCGGTCGCTCCGCTGCTCGGTCTGCTCGGCACCGTGACCGGCATGATCCAGACCTTCGACGTGATCACCGAATTCGGCACATCGGATCCGAAGCTGCTGTCCGGCGGCATCGCCACGGCGCTGGTCACCACCGAGCTCGGTCTGATCGTCGCGATCCCGTGCCTGCTGGCCGGCTCGCTGCTGAACGGCTGGGCCGAACGGATCAAGGACGACATGGAAAAGGCCGCGCTGCGGGTGATCACGCTGGCGCATGGGGCACGTGTCGTGCGCGATGCCGCGGTCGTTCGCGGCTCCGCCACCGTCGCCTGACGAGTCGCGGCGCCATGCACCCTGCGACTTCCGATCCGGGACTGGCCGCGGCACTGGCCGGCTATCTCGATGCCGGCGGTTTCGTGATGCCGCCGCTGCTGCTGGTCACACTGGTGCTGTGGTATGCGATCGGCGCGCGTTGGAGTCTGTTGCGCCGCGGCAGCAAGAAGAACGTCCGCGTATTGCTGCGGCGCCATCTCGACGGTCGCGGAAAGCCCGATCGCGGCATCGTCGACGCGGCGATCGCCCGCGGCCTCGCCGTGCGCGCCACCTCGCGCGACTGGTTGCGTCGCCGGCTCGACGATGCGTTCGCCGATGCCGAGCAGTCGACCCGGCGGCACGCCGCGACGATCACCGCGATGGTCGCGGTTGCTCCGTTGCTCGGCCTGCTCGGCACCGTGGCCGGCATGATCGAGACCTTCGACTCGCTCGGCGACATGACGCTGTTCTCGCAGTCCGGCGGCATTGCCGGCGGCATCGCGACAGCATTGTTCACGACCCAGATGGGGCTGGTGGTCGCGGTGCCTGGGGTGATCTGCAAGGTGCTGCTCGACCGCCGCGCCGCACGGATCGCCGCCGACCTCGCCCAGATCAAGGACCTGCTGACCGCGGACGCGATTCCCGGTTCGGAGTAGACGATGTTCAAGCCGCGCCAGCGAGCCAATACCGATCCGGCCGTCGACCTGACGCCGATGATCGACATGACCTTCATCCTGCTGATCTTCTTCATGGTCTCGACGACCTTCGTCAAGGACATGAAGATCGACCTGTCGCGGCCGTCTGCGCAGAGCCAGAGCGTCGCATCGACCAGGGCAGTCCGGATCTACATCGATCGCCAGGGCGAGACGTGGCTCGATGGCCAGTCGGTGCGGCCATGGGTGATCCAGAGCCGCGTTCGCGACCTGCTGCGCGGCATGACGTCGAAGTCGGTGCTGGTCGTGACCGATGCGCAGGTTCCGTCGCAGAAGCTGATCGACGTGGTCGACGCCGCGCGGCTTGCCGGCGCCGAGGACGTCGGTGTCGCCACCGTGGCCGAAGCCGGCGAGGGCTGACGGTGCAACTGCATCGCGACCCGCGCTGGATCGGCGCCGCGTCGGCGCTTGGTGGTGTCGCGCTGGTGCTGGCGCTGCTGCTGTTCATGAACCACCGGATCACGCGACCGGACGGGGACGACGGCGAATCGTTCAGTGCGATCGCGGTGGTCAAGCAGGAGCCGCCGAAGCCGCAGGAACCGGTGCGCCGCCGCGAGCCGCCCAAACGAAAACCGGCACGCAGCGCGCCGGCGCCACTGCTCGGGTTCGAGTCCGGACTGGCCGGCGCCAACTTCGGCCTGCCGGGGCTCGATGCCAACGAGCTCGATCTCGGCGATGGCCTGCTGGGCGACGCCGGCCCCGTCGTGATGACCGACGACAGCGTCGACGTCGCGCCGCGGCCGCTGAACCAGCCACCGATGAGCTATCCGGCGCGGGCCAAGGCCGGCGGCGTGACCGGCTACGTGCTGCTCAGCGTGCTGATCGGACCGACCGGCCGGGTCGAGCAGGTCCGGGTACTGGAGTCGCAGCCGTCCGGTGTGTTCGACGAGGTCGCGCTGGCCGGCGTCCGTCAATGGACCTTCGAACCGGCCAGCTACAAGGGCGAGAACGTGCGCGTCTGGGCGCGGCAACGGGTGAGGTTCGATCTGTCATGAGTCAGACGGAAGCAGGTCGCGGGCGAGCGCGGCGCACGACCGAGACTGCGCGTGGCGGTCGGGCGGCGACGCCGGTCGCCGGGGCGACGCGGAACCGGCCGGCTCTGGCGATCGCCACGCTGCTCGTGTGGGCATCGCTGCTGTGGTCGAGCGCGCCGTCGGCGGCGGCTCGCAACGACGAAGTCGATTACGTCGCACTGGCGGCGCTGCTCGCCCGCGACGGCGAATACGAGCGCGCCGAACAGGCGCTGGCCAGCGTCGATGCCGATGCCGATGGCATCGATCGGATCACCTTCCACACGGTGCGCGGCCTGCTCGCCCGGCAGGCGCAGCAGCACGCGCAGGCGGTCGAGGAATTTGCCGCTGCTGCCGCGGCTGCCGCGACCGGCGAGGCCGATCCGCTGCTGCATCTGTACCGGGCACAATCGCTGTTTGCGGTGGAGCGTTACGCCGAGGCACTGGCCGCGATCGAGGCCGCCGGCGACGCGGTGCTGCCGCTGTCCGGCGCATGGCTGATGCGCGCACACGCGCAATGGATGCTCGGCCAGCGCCAGCCAGCGCTCGACACGCTGGCAGCGGCCGGCGCCCGCTTCGCGGATAACACATCGTTCCAGCGGCGGCAGGTGTTGTACCTGATCGAGGCCGGGCTGTTCGCCGAGGCGGCGCGGATCGGCCGCGAGCAGCTCGCCGGCAGCGATGCCGGACCGGACGACTTCGTCGCGATCGGCACCGCGCTGCGGCGGGCCGGCAGCATCGACGAGGCACTGCGCTTCCTCGAGACCGCACGACTGCGCCATCCCGGGCATGGCGGGATCGCCCGCGCGCTGGCGCAAGCCTGGCTCGAGCGCGGTCATCCGTTGGCTGCGGCTGAGGTGCTGGCGCCACAGGCCGAACGCGAGCCGGAGTTGCTGGTCGAGGTGGCCGAGCTGTTCCGTCGCGCCGGGCATCTGCAACGCGCGCTGGCCCTGAACGGTCGCGTCGCCGATCCGGCCAGCAAACTGAAGCAGCGTGTCGGCCTGCTGCTGGAGTTGCGACGGTACACGCAGGTCACGGCACTGGAACCGGCACTGGCCCGCGCCAGCCTGCTCGGCGACGAGGATCTGCGCTATGCGCTGGCCTACGCGCACTACCTGCAAGGCGACTTCGAAGCTGCCGAGAAACACCTGACGCGACTGACCCGTCCCGAACTGTTCCGGCGCGCCACCGAACTGCGGCGATTGATGCAGGACTGCGGCGCGGAACGCTGGAGCTGCGCGTGAG
Organism: Lysobacteraceae bacterium; assembly: GCA_041687455.1. GTDB lineage: Bacteria > Pseudomonadota > Gammaproteobacteria > Xanthomonadales > Xanthomonadaceae > JAWLBY01. The sequence continues at coordinate 16,316 of JAWLBY010000018.1, forward strand.
CCGCCGCACCCTTTGTCGGACATCGATCGTGAAACGCACGCTGCTTGCCATCGCCGCCTCCGGCTTCGTCGCAGGATTCGCCGTTGCCGCCGAGCCGGCCGAGCTGTCGCTGATCCTGTTCGACGGGCAGACGCCGCTGTCCGAAGCCGAAGTGCACGTCGACGGCGCCCTGCAGGGGCTGACCAACCGTGACGGTGCGGCACGACTGGCGCTGCCGGCCGGTGCGCATCGCCTGCAGGTGCGACGCGGCGACCAGGAGCTGCTGGCGCTCGATCTCGATCTGCACGAGGACGAGAACGCCGAGATGATCGCCACGCTGGTGGCCGGCCAACCGGCGCGGGTGGCGTTCGAGAGCACGCACGGATCGAAGACGGTGGTGCCTGCGACAGATGAGGAAGTTCCGGCGGCCGAGTTCGGCACACTGGCTGGCCGGATCGTCAGCGGCGAGGACGGCAAGCCGATCGCCGCCGCGCGAATCTACATCGCCGGTACGCCGATCGATCTGGTCAGCGATGCGGACGGCCGCTTCACTGCGCCGATGGCAGCCGGACGCTACTCACTCTCGGTGCTGGCCGGCACGTTTGCACCGCAGACCCTGAACGACGTCGAGATCACCGTCGACGCGACCACCGAACACACCATCGAGCTGTCACCGGCAGGCCTCGAATTGCCCGAGTTCGTCGTGCTCGAGCCGTACGTCGAAGGCTCGCTGGCATCGTTCGTCGAGGAGCGCCGCAGTTCGTCGGCGGTGGCCGACATCCTTGGCGCCGAACAGATCTCGCGTGCCGGCGATTCCGATGCCGCAGGCGCGTTGAAGCGGGTCACCGGCCTGACGCTGGTCGACGGCAAGTTCGTCTACGTTCGCGGGCTCGGCGAGCGCTATTCGAGCACGCTGCTGAACGGCGCCCAGGTGCCGAGCCCGGATCCGACCCGGCGCGTCGTGCCGCTCGACCTGTTTCCGACCGAAGTGCTGTCCGGCATCGTCGTCCAGAAGACATACTCGGCCGACATGCCCGGCGAGTTCGGTGGCGGCACGATCCAGTTGCGCACCCGCGGTGCGCCGGAGACGTTCCTGTTCAAGGCCTCCGCCAGCCTCGGCTACGCCGACGGCACGACCGGCAGCGACGGCTTGCGCTACGACGGCGGCAATCGCGACTGGACCGGCTTCGACAGCACCCGCGACGCGCCTGCCGGACTGCTCGACGCGCGGCTGCCGAGCGAACCTGCAGCGCTCGAATCGCTCGGCGAGGCGCTGGCCGCGCAGGGCTATCGTGTCGATCCTCGCTCGATCGGACCGGACAGCGGTTTCGCGCTCGCCCTCGGCGACCGTTGGCAATTCGGCGACCGCGCCTGGAGCCTCGGCTACATCGCCGCGCTGCGTTATTCGCAGCACTGGGATTCGCGCACCGAGCGGCGTCGTTTCTACGGCCTGACCGGCGGCGACCTGGTGCCGATCGAGGATTACACACGCGAGCAGACCGAGCGCGCGATCGACGCCAGCGGTTTCCTGTCGCTGGCCGCGGAGATCGGCGATCGGCACGCGCTGACGGCCAACCTGCTGCGGGTGCGGCAGACCACCGACGAGGCGCAGGTCGATCAGGGCATCACCGATTCCGGCAACGACGACCGGATCACGACGCTAGAGTGGATCGAGAACGAACTGGTCACGCTGCAACTGCTCGGCGAGCACGAGATTCCCGCGCTCGGCGGATTGCAGCTCAACTGGCGCGTCACCGATGCCGAAGCATCGCGCTACGCACCGAACCGGCGCTCGTACCGCTTCACGCTCGACGAGGGGCTCGGCGACTACGTGTTCGAGAGCTTCAACGAGCAGCGTTACGAATTCCTGCAGGATGATGCCCGCGAGTTCGGCATCGATCTTCGCTATCCGATCGCGCTCGGCGGCGACGACGCACTGACGCTGCGCGCCGGCGCCAGCCGGCTCGAGCGCGAGCGTGAATCGAGCATCCGCCGCTACCGTTTCGGCGGCCGCCGGCCGCCCGGCCCGGTGTTCGACTACGACACGCTTCTGAACCCGGACACGATCGGTCCCGGAGGCCTCGTGCTGCAGGACCGCAGCCTGCCGACCGATGCCTACACCGCCGATGTCGCGCTCGATGCGCAGTATCTCGGTGCCGATCTGGTCTGGCACGACTGGCGGTTCGATTTCGGCGTGCGCCGCGAGGCGATCGCGCAGCGCGTCACCACCGTGCGGCCGTTCGATCCGAACGCGACGCCCGAAGTCGGCCTGCTTGAAGCCACCGACCTGTTGCCGTCGGCCGCGCTGACCTGGCGCTATTCCGAGGCGGCGCAGTGGCGGCTCGGCTACAGCAGCACGCTGTCGCGGCCGGACATCCGCGAACAGTCGCGCTCGAACTTCATCGATCCGTTGCTCGACATCCGCGTCGAAGGCAACCCGGAACTGAAGCAGGCCGCCATCCGCCATCTCGACCTGCGCTGGGAGTATTACTTCTCGCCAGTTGAAAGCCTGTCGATCGCGCTGTTCTCGAAGGCGTTCAGTGACCCGATCGAGCTGGTCAGTTCGCCGGCTTCGGGTAGCCTGCTGCAGATCGCCAACGCCGATTCGGCCAGCAATCGCGGCATCGAGTTCGATCTCTATCGCAGCTTCGGTGCGCTGCGTGCGATCGACTGGCTGCCGCGATGGCTGCGTGCGGATGCGCTCGACAACCTGTACTTCGGCGCGAACTATGCGTGGATCGATTCCGAAGTCGATCTCGGCGGCAACCAGGGCATCCAGACCAATGCGACCCGGCCGTTGCAGGGACAGTCTTCGTACGTGGCCAACCTGTCGCTGGCATGGATCGATCCGGACGAGCGCTTCGAGGCGACGCTGCTGTACAACGTCTCCGGTCCGCGCATCAGTCAGGTCGGCGTCAGCGGCAAGCCGGACATCTACGAGCAACCGTTTCATGCGCTCGACTTCACGTTCGGCGCGGCGCTGGGTGACGGCTGGAAGCTGAAGGCGAAACTGAAGAACCTGCTCGACCCGGACGTCGAATTCACCCAGGGCGGCCTGTCGACCGCATCCTGGCGAAAGGGGCGCGAATTCGGGTTGTCGTTCGAGTGGACGTACTGACGGGCGTGGCGAGTCCGGCCGGTGCCAGCTCGGCAGGCACGGGATAACGCGAGCAGGATCAACGGCGAACGCTTCGGTCAGGCGTGCGTTCGGCCCGAGCTACTTTCTCTTGCGGAACCACCGTGAGCTGCCTGTTCGCGGAAATGCAGGCGTGCGGCCTCACGCCGCAGCATCATTCAGCGCGGGCCACAGGAGTCGTGAAGTGCGGCGCCCCGGTCAGTGCGAACCCGCACGGAGGACTGGCACACATGCCGTCGTGCGACCGACATGCCGGTTTCACGGAACTGTCATCGCTTTGCCGAATCACTGCAACACGAACGTCCTACGGTGTGCGGATCGAGCGGTGAAGGACACCGCGCCGACTGTTCAGCCACCGAGGAACCGAGATGTCGAACCTTCGCAAATCGCTGCTCGCCGTCGTCTGTGCGAGCGCCTTCGCCGGCCCCGTTGCCGCCAGCCACATCACCGAGGCCTTTGACGGCAACTGGTCCGATCCGAGCGCGATCGGCACCAACAAGGGACTGGTGGTCGACTACATTCCGAGCGCCAACGTCTTCTACTTCGCGTTTTTCACTTACGACGAACAGGGCAACCAGGTCTGGTTCGCCAATGCGTTCGCGGTCGAGGACGGCATCAGCGATTACAGCGTCGACGCACTGGTGTTCACCGGCGGCCGTTCCGGATCGGCCGGTGCACCGCAGTCGAGCAAGGTCGGCACGATCGACCTGTCGATCCAGTGCGACTCCATCCAGTTCGATTTCACGCCGGACGCCGGCTCCGGATTGCAAGCCGGCACATTCAACCTGCTGCCGTCGCTCGGCCTCGACTCGCTGGGCAGCGGGCAGTGCGTCGTCCCGCGCGACACCTGCCCGAGCGGCACCACGGCGAGCGGCAACGACTGCCAGTTGCCGAACTCGATCGCCGGCCACCTGCACCTGCCGGCCGGCAAGAAGTACCTCGTGGCGGGTCAGGTCAACGTCGAGGATGGCGGCACGCTGACCATCGAGCCGGGCGTGACGGTGCAGGGCGCCGCCGACCAGAGCACGCCGAACTTCATCGCGGTGCTGCAGGGCGGCCGGATCTATGCCGAAGGCACCGCAACCCAGCCGATCGTGTTCCGCGGTCCGACCGACCAGCCGGGCTCGTGGTCGGGCCTGGTGATGGCCGGCCGCTCGACCTGCAACGTCGCCACCGCCGGCGCGCAGTGCCAGTTCGAGGCGGTGCCGAGCATCACCTACGGCGGCGACCAGCTGGACGACAATTCCGGCATCCTGCGTTACGTGCGGATCCAGAACGCCGGCTTCGCGGTGGCGCCGAACGAGGAACTGAATTCGCTGACCCTGCTCGGCGTCGGCAACGGCACCACGATCGAGCACGTGCAGGTCGACGGCGGCCTCGATGATGGTTTCGAGTTCTTCGGCGGCAGCGTCAACGGCCGCTACCTGGTCTGTTCGAACATGGGCGACGACTGCTTCGACTTCGACCAGGGCTACAGCGGCAAGCTGCAGTTCCTGCTCGGCTGGCAGGGTGAGAACACCGACGCTGGATCGGACTCGAACGGCATCGAATCCGACAACAACAAGAACAACAACGACCTTGCACCGCGCACCCGGCCGGTGGTCTCGAACCTGACCCTGGTCGGTGGCCCGGTCGGTAACGAAGGCATGCGCCTGCGTCGCGGCAGCGGTGGCATCTATCGCAACGTCGCCGTGACCGGTTTCCAGAACTCGTGCCTTAACCTCGATGATGCCGGCACCTTCGCGCTCGGCAGCGCCAATGCCCAGGGCAACGACCTGGCCATGTCGCACTCGTTCGTCGGCACCTGCGCCACCGGCGCGTTCGAGGACGCTGCCGGCGACGCTTACGCGGTCAGTGCCTGGTACAACGCCGGCGCCGGCAACGCCAGCGGCGATCCGAAGCTGGTCGCCGGCGGCTTCCTGCCGCAGGCCGACTCGCCGCTGCTGTCCGGTGGGCAGTCGCCGAGCGATGCGTTCTTCGTGCCGGTGACCTTCCGCGGTGCGTTCGCCGGACCGCGCGACAACTGGACCTACGGTTGGACGATCAACCTGCCTAACCAGTAAGCAAGACACGTCAGCAATGGACTGTATTTCGGGCCGGCTCCGCCGGCCCTTTTCTTTGGTGCGTGCGTCACGGGCGCACTGCTGGATGCACAAGTCCTCCGGTGATTTACGTTGTATGCGAGACACTGCCGCGGCCCCTGTCTCGAACGATGCGTTCGGCGCGGATCGGCACCGGTTCCTGCCGGCGGGTCGATATCGGCGAATTGCGGCAGCAGTGCGGTCGTCGACGACTGTCACATGACTGTCACCTGCGTCGCACGCCGGTGTGATAGTCATGGCAATCCCACGTATTCCGGATCGCGAACCAGACCATGAGTACTTCCACAACTCCCCCGAAGCGTGCGGCCAGGAGCCGTCGTGGTACCACCTCCGGCCAGGCCGATATCCGTTCCGCAACGGCGGGCACGGTCGTCGATGCCGATGCCGCCGTGCCGTCGACTACCGGCGTGGTCAAGCGGCAGGGTGGGCCGAGCAAGTCTCCACGCAAGGCCGCACCGCGCCGCAAGGTGGAAGTCGACGTACTGGCCGACAAGCTGGTGCGGGATCGCTTCACGATGCCGGCCGGCGACTACGACCTGATCAAGTTGATGAAGCAGCGAGCGGCTGCGGCCGGTCGGCCGACCCGGAAGAACGAACTGCTGCGGGCCGGTCTGCATGCGTTGCGAGAATCCGGAACGATCGAGATGATCAAGGCGCTCGACCGGCTGACACCGGTCAGGCGAAAGGGCAGAAAGGCTGCAAGAGACGACTGATGCAGTCAGCCGACCCGTCGCCGGCGGGCGCGCCCACAACGCTGGCAGTTCGACCAGTCCGTCTTGCCGGGATGCCGGGACCGCTCCCGATGGATCACGCCCGTCCGACCGCTCGTCGACTGCCGCCGCGCTGTCACGCCGCCGTCGCAATCGACGCCTAGCCTTGGCGGAAACGGCGTGGAGGTCGGCGATGATCAGTGTCGAAGAGAGCTTCTACAACCGCTTTCCGGCGCTGGCCGACGGACCGGTTCGACGCATCTCGCAGCCGGTAGTCAGCATGCTGCGGCGGGTCGCCTGCGAGAGTCGGATCAATGGCGCACTGGCTTCGCTGCGACACAGTCGAGGACTCGATTTCGTCGCCGATGCGCTGGAGCGGCTGCGATTCAGCTACCGTGTCGCGCCTGCCGACCGCGCCAACATTCCGGCCGAAGGCCGGGTGCTGATCGTCGCCAATCATCCGCTCGGCGCACTCGATGCGTTGGCGCTGCTCGACCTGGTCGGCGGGTTGCGTCGCGACGTTCGCATTCTTGCCAACGACGTGCTGGCCCGGCTCGAACCGCTGCGTGAACTTCTGCTGCCGTGTCCGGTGTTCGGCGATGCAGGGCGCGGTGCGCTGCGCGAGACCTATCGCGCGCTCGAGCGTGACGCCGCGGTGATCGTGTTTCCGGCCGGTGAAGTCAGCCGGATCCGGCCGAACGGTGTTCGCGACGGCCGCTGGTCGGAAGGCTTCGTCCGCTTCGCTCGCAGGTCCGGCGCACCGGTGCTGCCGGTGCACGTCGCAGCACACAACTCACCGACCTTTTACGGCGTGTCAATGCTGTCGAAGCCGCTTGCCACGATGCTGTTGCCGCGCGAGATGTTTGCCGCCGAGGCGTCGCGGATCACGCTCGCGATCGGTGCGCCGGTCGAGGCCCGCGAGCTGGCACGGCAGGAGCCGGTGGCGGTCGCCGCGACGATGCGCCGGCATGTGTACCGACTGGCGCGGCGCAAGCCGCCCCTGTTCGCGACCACGACCACGATCGCGCATCCGCAGCCGGTCGGCGAGGTGCGTGCCGCACTCGCCGGCGCCGAGCCGCTCGGGCAGACCACCGACGGCAAGCGCATCCTGCTGCTCGATCCGCAATCCGGCTGCGCTGCGTTGCGCGAGATCGGGCGGCTGCGCGAACTGGCGTTCCGGCGGGTCGGCGAGGGCACCGGCATGCGCCGGGACCTCGACCGCTTCGATGCCCATTACCGCCATATCGTGCTGTGGGACGAGCAGGCGCTGGAAATCGTCGGTGCCTATCGGCTTGGCGAGGCCGGGCGGCTGTTGCCGCAGTACGGGATCGACGGTCTGTACAGCGCGATGCTGTTCGACTTCGGTGATGCGGCGCACGAATTCCTGGTGCAAGGCGTCGAACTCGGGCGCAGCTTCGTGCAGCCGCGCTACTGGGGCAGCCGCAGCCTCGACTACCTGTGGCAGGGCATCGGCGCGTACCTGCGGCATCGGCCGGAGATCCGCTGGCTGTTCGGTCCGGTCAGCCTGTCGGCGCAACTGTCGGACGAGGCGCGAAGCTGGATCGTGCATTGCCATCGACACTATTTCGGCGACCCCGGGCAACTCGCCCGGGCGCGCAATCCGTATGTCGTGGATGGCGCCGTTGCTGCTGCCGCCGCCGACTGCTGGCGGGAACGCGATGTTCGCGGCGGGTTGCTCGCGCTGCGCGAACGGTTATCCGCGCTCGGCGCGCAGTTGCCGACGCTGTACCGGCAGTATCCCGATCTGTGCGAACCGGACGGCGTGCGCTTCCTCGACTTCGGCGTCGACCCGGCGTTCGGTCACTGCGTCGACGGGCTGATCCGGCTCGACCTGCAGCGGCTGAAGCCGGCGAAACGGGCGCGCTACCTCGGTGCCTGACGCCCATCCCTGCAGGAGCCGCTTCAGCGGCGACCGCGCCGCGTGCAATCCGTGGTGCTGCGTGCAGGTGCCGCTCGATCGCTGCTGAAGCGGCTCCTGCATGTGCGCCGCGATCAGCCGGCGATGCGCAGGAAATCCGGGCTCGCGATCAGGCGCAGTGCATCGAGTCGCGGCCGCGCCTGCGGCAGCGCCTCGGCCAGCGCGGCGCGTTCGTTGGCGAGGGCATCCACTTCGTCCTGTCGCACCGACGGATTGACCCGCGCCAGCGCCTGCAGCCGTTCGTGTTCGTGGCCGAGCAGCGCGTCGGCCATCGCTTCGGCGCGGGCGATCCGTTGTGCGGCGTGTTCGGCGGCCAGTTCGGTCGCGCGCCTGACCATCGGCGGCACCAACTGGCCGAGCACCTTGCGGAAGCGCAGCAGGTCGACCATGCGATCGTCGGCACGTTCGATCGCGCGCTCGCCCGGCGAGAAATCGGCGCGCGACTGCAAGCGTGTGTCGACCACCGCACGCAGCGGCTCCGGCGGCAGGAAGCGGGCAACGTGCAGGTGTCGATCGGCGACGCATTCGAGCACGAACACCGCTTCGAGCAACACCGTGCGTGCCGGCAGGCTTTCGTCGAGCAGGAAGGCTGCGTTGCCGGACTCCGACGACAGCAGCAGATCCTGCGCCGACATCAGCAGCGGATGGTCGGCGCGCAGATAGAGCAGGTCGTCACGGGTCAGTGCGAGCTGGCGGTCGAAGGTCGCCTGCCGCGGGCCGTTCTTCAGTTCCTCGAACGCATCGAGCGTGACGTACTCGGGATCGAGCAGCCACAGGCCGCTGCCGAGCGGTTCGTGGTGGATGCCGAACTGCTCGAGCAGGCGCAGCGGATAGTCGTCGATCGCGGCCAATCGGTCGTCGTCGGCCAGCGCACGCAGCAGGTCGCCGTGGCCGGCGCCGCGCTGGCTGGCGACTTCGAGCAGCCGGTCGCGGCCGCGCTGGATCTCGGCCGACAGCTCGGCATGCAACTGGCGCGTCTCGACGACCAGCGCGTCGAGCGCTTCGTCCTGCCCGGCCGGGCTCGCGCTGGCGGCACGTTCTACCAGTGCGCTGCCGAATGCGGCCAGCAGTTCGCGGCCGTCGGCGCTGACGCCGGAGAACGCGCCGACGCCTTCGTCGAACCAGCGCAGCAGCACGTCCTGCGGGCTGCCCGACAATGCGGCGGCGTGGATCTGCACGTCGCCGCGCTGGCCGATCCGGTCGAGCCGGCCGATCCGCTGCTCGAGCATGTCCGGGTCGAGCGGAAGGTCCCACAGGATCAGGTGCTGGGCGAACTGGAAGTTGCGGCCTTCGGCGCCGATTTCCGATGCGATCAGCAGGCGCGCGCCGTCCGGCTGGGCGAAGAACACCGCATTGCGGTCGCGCTGCAGCAGGTTCATGTCTTCGTGGAAGCGCGCCACCGCGATGCCGGAACGCAGCCGCAGCGCCTCCTCGAGGGCCTGCACCTTGGCCCGCGAGCGGCACAGCAGCAGGGCCTTGGCCGGTGCGATCGCGTCGAGCAGCGCGAGCAGCCAGTCGAGCCGTGGATCGCGGGTGTAGTCGTGTTCCGGCTCGGCGTGCCCGGGGGCGCCGACGTCGGCGAGGAACTCGGCCAGCAGCCGGCCCTGCAGTTCCGGTTCGTCGGCGGCCGGCAGCCGGCGCAGATCAGCGATCCGGCGCGGGAAGCCGCCGACCGCGGCGCGGCGGTTGCGGATCATGCTGCGGCCGGTGCCATGGCGATCGACCAGGTCGTCGATCAACGTGGCGACCAGCGCCTGGCGGGCGGCGCCGTCGGCGGCATCGATCGTGTCCAGCCGCGCCGGCACGCTGCCGCCTTCATCGCCGAACAGACCGATCAGCGCCGCGCGGGCGTCGGCATCGAGCACGGCGCCGGACAGCAGCGCGTCGACCGCGCCGGACACCGCGGTGTAGTGGTCCGACTCGGCAAGAAAGGTGTCGAGATCGCCGTAGCGGGCCGGGTCGAGCAGGCGCAGGCGGGCGAAATGGCCGCTGCGGCCGAGCTGTTCCGGTGTTGCGGTCAGCAGGATCACCGCCGGCACCTGCGCCGCCAGCGTTTCGACCAGCCGGTATTCCGCGCTCGGTGCGTCCGCGCTCCAGGCGAGGTGGTGCGCCTCGTCGACGACCAGCGCATCCCAGCCGGCGTCGATCGCCTGCTGCCGGCGCTTGCGGTCGTTGGCGAGCCAGCCGACCGAAGCGATGACGGTCTGTTCGTCCTCGAACGGATTGCGGCCGTCGCCGCCCATCTCGAGCGACTCGCAGCGCTCCTCGTCGTACAGCGCAAAGGCGAGGTTGAAGCGCCGCAGCAGCTCGACGAACCACTGGTGCACCAGCGATTCCGGCACCAGCACCAGCACCCGCGATGCGCGGCCGCTGGCCAGCAACTGGGCGACGATCAGGCAGGCTTCAATGGTCTTGCCGAGGCCGACCTCGTCGGCCAGCAGCAGCCGTGGCGGCCGCCGGCTGGCGGCGACTTCGGCAACCCGCAACTGATGCGGGATCAGGTCGATCCGCGCACCGAGCGTGCCCCAGCCCGGATGCGCCTGCGCGCGGGCACGCTGCTGCAGGCTCTCGATCCGAGCCTCGAACTGCGAATTGCGGTCGACCCGGCCGGACAGCAGCCGCGTGTCGGCTTTCGAGACCGGCTGCTCCGGATCCAGCTCGCCTTCGCCGAAGCGCCGGCCGTCGGCGAGATAGCCGAGCAGGCCGTCGGCTTCGTCGACGCCGTCCACGGTCCATTCGTGGCCGCCGACACGGATCCGGTCGCCGATGCGGAAGCTCGCGCGCGCCAGCGGCGCCGAGCCGATCGCATACTGGCGGACCACGCCGCTACCGGTGAAGACGATCTGTACGCTGCGTCCGGCAAGGCGCAGCACGGTGCCGAGGCCGAGCTCGGGCTCGGCGGTCGAAAACCAGCGTTGGCCGGGGGTGAAGGCGATCATGGGGGCGGGAGTGTACAGGCTCGCCCGCGCCGCCGGCGCGCTGCGTCTACTGCGGCGCCGGGCCGAACAGTGCGACCCGTTCGCCGTCTGCCCGCCGCATCGGCTGGCCGGGCCTGCAGCCGAACGCTTCGGCGAAGGCGGGCAGGTGCGCCAGCGGCCCGTTGACGCGGAATTCGGCCGGTGGCTGACGTTCGCTGCGGACGACGCGCAACAGCTCGGCATCGCGATAGTTGCGCCGCCACAGTTGCGCCCAGCCGAGGAAGAAGCGCTGTGCCGGCGTGCGGCCATTGCGCTCCGGCGCGGCGAGATCGTGCGAGCGCGCAAGCGCGCGCCAGGCCAGTTCGACGCCGGCGAGATCGGCCGCATTGACCGCCAGCGTACGCTGGCCATCGATCGACGCGCCGAGCGCGCGATAGCCGGAATACTGCTCGACCAGCGGCGCAACATGCGAGCGGAACGCGGCGATCCGCGCCTCGCTGACCTGCTGGCCGGCCCAGGCTGCACCGGCCAGGTCGACCGCATGCAGCAGCTCGTGGCCGATCAGCGCACCGAGCGCACCGTGGCTGTGCGCCGGATCGCGCTCCGGCTGGAACAGCGGCGACTGCAGCACGCCGATGCCGAGCTGCAGCTTGTTGCTGCGCGAGTCGTACTGCACCGCCATCGCCGGCGTGCCGCGCGGTGGCAGCCGCGGCGCGCGCGCAGCGACCGCGGCGAGTCGGCTGCGCTGGAACTGCGCGGCAGCGCGCAGCACGTTGTCGAGATAGCGGCGACGGTCGAACGCGATCGGCTTGCCGGCCGCGGGCGCCGCCGGCACGGCGATCTCGACCGCCAGCCTGTCGACCCGCTCGAGCAGCGCGGCGCGCTCGCCAGCCGGAATCCACGGCGCCTGTTCGACACCGCTGCGCAATTCGGTCCGCAGCGACTCGACCAGCCGCTCGGCCGCCGCGCGCCGCGGCTCCGGCAGATGCCGTTCGGCCAGTGCACGGTCGAACTGCGCGCCGAGCACCCGTTCGGTCGCTTGCAGCACGCGTTCGGCGCGGCTGCGACGGATCGTCTCGCCGCGCAGCACACCGTCGTGGAACGCGTCGTGTACGGCGACGATCTCGCGGTCGAGGAATGGTGCCAGCAGATGCGCGATCCGGAATTTCAGCCACGCGCGCCACTGCACCGGATGGGCGTTCGCGATCAGTGCGTCGAGTTCACTGAAGTAGGCCGGATCGGCGATTGCGACGCGGCTCGACGATAGCCCGTGGGCCTTGCTCCAGCCGCGCCAGTCGAGCGACGGGAAGCGCCGTCCGAACTCGCGCAGGCTGCCGAGCTCGGCGCTGCCGGCGGTGCCATAGGCCGGCCAGCCGCGCGCGAGCCGCATCTCGGCATCGAGCACCCAGGCCGCATCGGTGGCCGGATCCGGGCTGCCGATCAGGCCGAGCAGTTGCTCGACGTAGCGCCGGTAGTTGCCGAGCAGTTCGCGGGTGTCCGGATCGTCGCGCAGGTAGTAGTCGCGGTCCGGCAGGCCGAGCCCACCGGCCGCCAGCACCACGGTCGGCGTGCCGCCGTGCAGTTGCACGTCGGTGCGGAAGGCGACCGGAAGGCCGCGCGCATGCAGCGCGTTCAGCAGCGCAGGCACCTGGCCGGGCGGCTTGCCGATCTTGCCGATCTTGTCGATCCCGGCCAGCAGCGCGGCCAGCGGCGCGCGGCCGGTCGCCTCGATCGCCGCCTCGTCGAGGCCGCTGGCGATGAAATCGGCCAGCGGTTCGCCGACTCGCGTCGGGTCCGCGGCCAGCGCATCGACCAGCGCCAGTTGCCGCTCGCGGTGGCGGGCGGCGAGCTGGTCCAGCAGTCCGAAGCTGGCTTTGCCGGCCGGCACCGGATGGCTGCGCAGCCAGCTTCCGTTGGCATGCCGGTAGAAGTCGGCGCAGGCAGCGACGGCGGTATCGAGATCGCGATCGTCGAGTCCGTCGGCAGCAGCGAGCGGAACCAGCAGGGCAAGCAGGGCGGCAACAGGCAGGCGTCGGAGCATCGGCGGCAGGCGTGCGGGCGGTCGCGGCATTCTAGCCGTGCCGGCGATGAACGTTTCGGCGCGGGTGGCATCGGCGGCTGCAGGGCTCGACAAGCCGCGGCCCGGCGCCGCAGGCTGCAGCGATGAAAGCGTTCCATTGCGATCAGTTCGTGCTGCCGCTGCCGGACGGCCACCGCTTCCCGATGGCGAAATACCGACGGCTGGCCGAGCGCGTCGCCGACGCGGCGGCGCCGCTCGGCATCACGCTGCACGAGCCGGAGGCGGCGACCCGTGCCGACCTCGAGCGGGTGCATTGCCCGGACTACGTGGCGCGCATGCTGTCCGGCCGCGACGTCGAACAGGACATGCGGCGGATCGGCTTTCCGTGGTCGGCGGCGCTGATCGAGCGCTCGCGGCGCTCGGCCGGCGGCACGATCGCCGCACTTCGCGCGGCCCTGGCTGGCGATGGCGTCGCGGTCAACCTGGCCGGCGGCACGCATCACGCCGGGCATGCCCGCGGCGGGGGCTATTGCGTGTTCAACGATTCGGTCGTCGCGGCGCGGCATGTGCAGCAGGCCGGGCTCGCACGTCGGTTGCTGGTGGTCGATCTCGACGTCCATCACGGCAACGGCACGGCCGAACTGTGCGCGGACGATTCGACGATCTTCACGTTTTCGATCCACGCCGCGCGCAACTACCCGGCGGTCAAGCCGCCGTCCGATCTGGACGTCGCGCTCGACGACGGCTGCGGTGATGCCGAATACCTCGACACGCTGGCGCGGCACCTGCCGCAGGCGATCGCGTGCGCGCGACCCGACGCCATGCTGTATCTGGCCGGTGCCGATCCGTATGTCGATGACCGGCTCGGTTTCCTGGCGCTGACGAAGCCCGGCCTGCGCGAGCGCGACCGCTACGTGCTGGCGAGCTGCCAACGGCACGGCCTGCCGCTGTCGATCAGCATGGCCGGCGGCTACGCCGAAGAAGTCGACGACATCGTCGACATCCATTTCGCGACGGTTCGCGAGGCGGCGGGGCGGTGCCGGGCGGTGGCATGACCGGCGCGGTTTGGGCGCTGCGCAGCGTTCCACCCGGTGGGAGCGGCTTCAGCCGCGATCACTGTTCGTTACTCTGTCCAGGCAGAGAAATACGGGATCGCGCCGCTCGCACCGTTTCCGAGCCGCACGGTCGGGGCTGAAGCCCCGGCTTCCGGAAAGCCGTCAGCCGGTGAGGGCTTTCAATCCTTCGTCGGCGCAAAGCGCGGCGCGCTGATCGGCATCTCGGTGACCGGGCCGTACTTGCCGACCTGCTCGCGGATCTTGCCGGCATCGCCGATCAGCACCATGACCAGATCGTCCGATTTCGGGAACACCGACGTCGCCGCGCGGGCGCTGCCGACGTCGATCGCGCGGACGCGATCGGCGTAGCGGTCGACTTCGTCGCGCGACAGGCCGAACAGCTCCAGCGTGTTCAGCTCGCCGGCCAGTTGCGGCGCGGTCTCGAGCGTCGGCGGGAACTGTCCGAGCATGTAGTTGCGGCCGGATTCGACCATCGCCGCATCGATCGCGTCGCCGTGCAGCCGGTCGAGCGTCGCCAGCGCGAGGTCGAGCGCCTCGACGGTCGATTCGGTGCGGGTGAACGACGTGATCGCGACCGGGCCGGGCTGCGGCATCCGGATGATGCCGGAGCGCGCGCCGTAGGTCAGGCCGGTGCGCACGCGCAGTTCCGAGTTCAGCATCGACGTGAAGCGGCCGCCGAACAGCGTGTTGACCAGTTCCTGCGGCACCCGCTGCGGATCGTCGATCGCGGCGCCGACGTTGCCGAGCCAGAAGTAGGTCTGCGTTGCGCCCGGCTTGTCGACCAGCAGCACACGGCGGCCCTGTTCGCGTGGTTTGGCCGTGATCTGCGGCAGCGTGGCGTCGGCGGCAGGCCAGTCGCCGAAAGCGCCGGCCAGCATCGATTTCATCCGGGCGCTGTCGAAATCGCCGACTGCGGTCACGATCAGCCGGTCGCCGCCGAGCCGCTGGCGGTGGAAGCCCGTCACGTCGTCGTGGGTGATTGCCGCCAGCGTCTCCTCGCTGCCGCCATTCGGTCGGCCGTACGGATGGTCGCGGAACAGCCAGGCGCGGCCGTACTGACCGATCAGCCGGTCCGGTCCGCCGTCCTTGGCCGCGATCAGTGACTTGATCGCGCGGTCACGGACCTTGTCGAACTCGTCCTTCGACAGATGCGGGCGGCGCAGCGCGTCCGCGGCCAGTTCGACCATCAGCGTGGCGTCCTCGGCCAGGAATTCGGCCGACAGGCCAAGTGCATTGTTGCCGGCGCCGATCGACAGCCGGCCGCCGACCGCGTCGATCGCCTCGGCGAAGCGAGCGGCGTCGCGCTCGGCGGCGCCCTTCTGCATCAGTTCGGCGAGCAGCGCAGCGGTACCGTCGCGGCCGACCGGATCGGCCAGGCTGCCGCCGCGGATGCTGATGTCGAGCGCGACCAACGGCACGTCGCGCTTCACGGCGAGTTGCAGCACGGCGCCGTTGTCGAGCACATGACGTTCGAAGTCGGGTAGCCGCACCGACTGACCGCAGGCGGCGAAACTCGCGGCGCACAGCGCCACTGCGGTGCCGGCAAGGCGAAGCACGGACATCGGGTTCATTCGGAATCCTTGTTCGGGCGCAATCAGTTCGCCGCCAGCGGCAGCAGCGTGCCGACGGTGCGGTTGTCCGGCTGCAGGTACTTCGCCGCGACGCGGCGGATGTCGTCGACGGTGACCGCGGCGTAGCGCTGCGGCGCCGCGAACAGTGCGCGGTGGTCGCCGTGGAATACCTCGTGGCTGCCGAGTGCCTGGGCCTTGCCGGAGATCGTCGCCATGCCGCGCCAGAACTGGGCGAGCTTCTGCTTGCGCGCCTTCGCCAGTTCGGCTTCGGCGACGCCGTCGGCGGCGATCTTCGCAAGCTCGGCACCAATCGTCGTCTCGACTGCCGCGACCTCGGCGCCGGGCGGCAGCACCGCATACAGGCTCAACAGGCCCGGATCGAAGCCGTTCTGCAGGAAGCCGCCGACCGAGATCGCGGCCTGGGTCTCCTCGACCAGCAGCCGATGCAGTCGCGACGACTCGCCGGTGGTCAACATCGCCTGCAGCAGTTCGAGCGCCGGTGCATCGGCATCGCTGGCGCGGGTCGCGTGCCAGGACATCATCAGCAGCGGCGTCTGCGACTCCTTGCGCACCACGACGCGGCGCTCGCCCTTCTGCTCGGGTTCGACGGTGGTGACCGCGCGTGGCGCCGGCTGCGACGGAATCGTGCCGATCCGGCGCTCGGCCAGCGCGAACACCTGGTCCGGATCGACCGCGCCGACCACCAGCAAAGTCGCGTTGTTCGGCGCGTAATAGGTGCGATAGAAATCGCGCAACTGTTCGCTGGTCCAGTTCTCGATGTCGGACGGCCAGCCGATCACCGGAAACTGGTACGGATGGGCGACGAACGCGGTCGACTGGACCTGTTCGTACAGCGAGCCGAAGTTGTCGTTGTCGACTCGCGAGCGGCGCTCGGAATAGACGACGCCGCGCTCGCTCTCGACCACCTTCGGGTCGAAATCGAGGTTCTGCATGCGGTCGCCTTCGAGTTCGAAGATCAGCTCGAGCGCGTGGTTCGGGAACCAGTTCTGGTAGACCGTCACGTCGTTCGACGTGTAGGCGTTGTTGGCGCCGCCGGCCGCTTCCATCGTGCGGTCGAACTCGCCCGGCGCGCGCGTCGTCGTGCCGTTGAACATCATGTGTTCGAAGTAGTGCGCGATGCCGGTGATGCCCGGGTATTCGTTGCGGCCACCGACCCGGTACCAGGTGTACATCGCGACGTTCGGGATGTCGTGGTCGGGCCAGACGATGACCTTCAGGCCGTTGTCGAGCGTGCGGGTCACGATCGTGTCGGCGCCGGCAACGGCGGTCTGCGCCGATGCGCCGGCGCTGGCGAGCGCGGCGGCCAGCGCGGCGGCGGCGAGTGGCGATCGGAACGGAATTCGGGACATGGCGGCGGATCCGGCAGGGGTCGCAGGCTTATAGACGCGCGCAGCGGCGTGGGCAAGTGGCGAAGGGCCCGGTTGCCTGCTGCAATGCAACGGAGCGCTGCGGTTTTCCGCCGCACGGTGACAACCGGCCCCCCTTCGCGAGTTGACCGCCATCAACCGGGTCGACACCGATGGCTGCAATGGCGGCCCGATCCGTTCACACTCGGCCCATGGCAGGCAGGCTCGAGAGGACATGATGCGCAAACAGAAGCGGATGCGGGTGCATATCCATGGTGCGGCCGGCGAGGTGACCGGATCGCGGCACCTGCTCGAATTCGGCGACAAGCGCGTGCTGCTCGAGTGCGGCCTGTTCCAGGGCGGTCGCAGCGAGACCGCGCGCAACGCGGCCGGTTTCGGCTTCGACCCGCGCGAACTCGATGCGGTGGTGATCAGCCACGCCCACATCGACCATCTCGGCCGGTTGCCGCTGCTGGTCAAGCGCGGCTTCTCCGGTCCGGTCTACGCGACCCGCGCGACGGTCGACCTCGCGCGGATCATGCTCGAGGATTCCGCTTCGCTGGCGGCGGCCGACGCCGAGAAGGAGAACCGCGCGCGGCTTCGGCATGGCGATGCGCTGATCGAGCCGCTGTACACGCTGCGCGATGTGGTCGACACGCTGCGGCTGATGCAGCCACTCGAATACGGGCAGCGGCACGAGATCGTCGACGGGTTGACGCTGCGCTTCGAGGACGCCGGCCACATCATCGGCTCGGCGATCGTCGAGCTGGTCGGCGAGCAGGCCGGGCACCGGCGCAGACTGGTCTTTTCCGGCGATCTCGGCGCGCGCGGCGCGCCGATCCTGCGCGACCCGACCATCATGCAGGAAGCCGACCTGGTGCTGATGGAGAGCACCTACGGCGACCGCGATCATCGCAGCCGCGCCGATACCGTCCGCGAGATCGGCGATGTGCTCAGGCAGGCACGGCAGGATGGCGGCAACGTGCTGATCCCGGCGTTCGCGGTCGGCCGCAGCCAGGAACTGCTGTACTGGATGGCGCGGCATTTCGACGAGTGGGAGCTCGGCCACTGGCAGATATTCCTCGACTCGCCGATGGCGACCAAGGTCACCGAGCTGTACCGTCGGCATGCCGACCTGTTCGACGAGAAAGCGCGAGCGCTGGTCAACGACGGCGGCAATCCGTTCAAGATGCCGAACCTGCGGCTGATCACCGACGTGCAGGATTCGATCGCGCTGAACCGCCGCGCCAGCGGCTGCATCATCATCGCCGGCTCCGGCATGTGCAACGGCGGTCGCATCCGCCATCACCTGCGGCACAACCTGTGGCGCGAGAACTGCGACGTGATCTTCCCGGGCTTCCAGGCCCGCGGCACGCTCGGACGGCAACTGGTCGACGGCGCCGATTTCGTCAACATCTACGGCGAGCGGATCCGCGTGCGGGCACGCCGGCACACGATTGGTGGCCTGTCCGCGCATGCCGACCAGAGCGGTCTGTGCCGCTGGTACGGTCACTTCCACGGCCGTCCGCCGGTGGTGCTGGTGCATGGCGAGGAAAACGCACGCGAGGCGCTGGCCGAACGCCTGCGCAGCGAGTTCGGCGCGAAGGTCGGGCTCGGGCGGCTCGGCGGCGCGGTCGATGTCTGAGGTGCCGGCCGAGCATGCCCGGCGCCGTCGCTGACCGATCGACGCGAGTTCCGGCCGAGCTGCACCGCAGGCAGGCCTGGCTGGCGCTCGCGATTGCGATCGCTGCCACCTTTGCGGTTCACCGCATTGCGTGGCTGCGCGAGCTCGGCCTGCCGCTGCTGCTCGCCTCGACTCTGGCGCACGAACTCGGCCATGGGCTGACCGCGATCGTGCTCGGCGGCGAGTTCGAGCGCTTGCTGCTGTGGTGGAACGGCTCCGGCGTGGCCGAGTATTCGGGCCGGTTCTCGCGGCTGTCGCTCGCGGCGATCTCGGCCGGCGGGTTGCTGGGACCGCCGATCGCCGCGTTCGGCCTGCTGCTGGCCGGTCGTCGCTCGGTCCACGCACATGTCGCGCTCGCGCTGCTGGCAGTGCTGCTCGCGCTGGCCGGCATCGTCTGGGCCGGCAATCTGCTCGCGATCGGCACCTGCCTGCTGTTCGCCGCGGTGCTCGGTCTGCTGGCGTGGAAGGCGTCGAAATGGCTGAGCCAGATCGTCTGCGTGTTCCTGGCCGTGCAGCTTGCACTGGCATCGTTCTCGCGCGGCGATTACCTGTTCACCGCGCAGGCGGTCACCGGACGCGGCGCGATGCCGTCGGACGTCGCCCAGATCGCCGCGGCGCTGTGGTTGCCGTACTGGTTCTGGGGCACGCTGATCGCGCTGCTGTCGCTCGGGCTGCTTGCGCTCGGCGCCTGGCGCTTCGCACGTTCGCTGGCCTGATCGCTGCATGTCCGGTTCGAAACTTTCCGAGGACAACCGATGAACAAACGCATCCGGATCCAGTCCATCGCGCCGGCGCTGCTCGCTGCGGCCATCGCGCCGCAGGCTGCGGCCGCCGACGAACTGCGCGACTGCATGGCCTGCCATGCGCCCGACAACCGGCAGGGCGAGGTGCCGGTCATCGAGGGCCAGCACGCCGAATACCTGAAGGCCCAACTGCAGCGTTTCCGCGATCGCCATCGGCAGGCCTTTCCGATGGATGCGCTGGCCCGCGGCCTCGACGATGCCGCGATCGAGCGGATCGCCGACGCGCTGTCGCAGCGCCCGTGGCGTTCGGCCGACGCGTCGCCGCCGGCCGATGCGGTTGCGGCCGGCGAGCGCCTGATCGAGCACTTCCAGTGCACCGCCTGCCACGGCGACGCGATGCGCGGTGGCGACGTGATCCCGCGGGTGGCCGGCCAGCAGCCGGGATATCTGGCGCGGCAGATTCACGCCTTCGTCGAGCACGGTCGCTACCACCCGCCGACCGGCACCGGCGCGCGGATGTATTCGATCGACGCCGACGAGGCCGCGGCGATCGGCGCCGCACTGCACGCGATGGGCGAGCGGCCGGCGGTCGACTGACGGTCTGCCGGCTGCCGCCGCGGATCGCCGCCGATCAGCTCGCCGCGGATTCCGGACCCGGTTCGCCGGGCCGCCGGTACGGCATGCTGGCCGGTGCGACCGCGCCGCCGGAGATGATGAAGGCCATTGCCTGATCGACGGTCCAGTCGGTCGGGGTCAGCCGTTCGATCGGGACCACTTCGAGGTAGCCGGAGGTCGGATTCGGCGTGGTCGGCACGTAGACGGCCGCCAGTTCGCGGCCGCTGCCTTCCTCCTGCAGCACCCGGGTCACGAACCCGACCGCCTTCATGTCGCGGTGCGGAAAGTCGATCAGCACGACGCGCTGTGCGCCCTCCGGCTTGGTCTGCAGCACCGACAGCAGTTTCTTGGTCCCGCCGTAGATCGTCTGCACCAACGGAATCCGTTCGATCAGGCCATCGACCAGCGACAGCACGCGCTTGCCGACCACCCGGCTGGCCAGCCAGCCGAGCCCGTACAGGAACGTCACCGTCAGCACGACCGCCAGCGTGAAGCGAACCCAGTCGATACCGAGCACGCCGCCGAGGCCCGGCAGCAGCCGGTCGGCCATCCGCGTCATCGCCGCGACCAGCGGCGCGCCGAGCTTGGACAACTGGCGCAGAGCGAATTCGAACACGATCCAGGTCAGCCACAGCGGGAACACCGTCAGCAGGCCGGTCAACAGGTAACGCTGGATATGCAGGGGCGGGCTCATGGGCGCATTCTACGGGGCCGGCGCCGCGGCTACCGTGGGTGGCGCCGGCAATCTTGCCGTACGGGCTGGTTGTTCGGCGCGTGTTGCCCGCTCGCCGAAGCAACTTCCGAGTGGACCAGGCGTCGGTGGCGCCGGCATGCTGAGACCTCGCGATTCACCCCGGAGTCCCGATGCCCCCACTGATTCTCCTGCTATTGCTGCTGCCGGGCGCGCTGTCTGCCGCCGATCGCGACTGCGGCCGCCTGCTGGTCAGCGGATACCGGTCGACCGTGCATGTCTACGACGGCTGCAGCGGCCGGCCGCTCGGCGAGCTGGCCCCGCGTGCCGAGCTGACCGGCGCCCAGGCGCTGCGTCTGCATGACGGTCTGATCTACGCGATCGCCGAGAACCGCGGCGAGGTCCGGCGCTATCGGGCCGACACGCTGGCGTTCGTTGACGTGTTCGTGACGCTGCCTGCGAGCGAGGGCATCACCGGGCTCGACTTCGGTCCGGACGGCACGCTGTATGTCGGCGCTTACGGCACTCACTCGGTGCAGCGTTTCGACGGTCGCACCGGAGCCCCCCTCGGGCTGGCCTTCGCGGCTGGCGCCGGCGGGCTGGCGGGGCCGGACAACGGCCTCGCGTTCGGCCCCGACGGCAAGCTGTACGTGCCCGGTTACGACAGCGACAGCGTCGTCCGCTGGGATCCGGCCAGCGATCGGGTCGAGCAGTTCGTCGCACCGCGCAGCGGTCGCCTGCGCAGCGCGCGAGGCCTGCTGTTCGAAGCCGGCGGGTCCGTGCTGGTCAGCAGCGAACGTTCCGACGCGCTGCTGCGCTTTGCCGCCGACGGCAGCTTCGAGCGCGAGTTCGCACGGCTGCCGGCCGGCTTCAATCCGACCGGAGTGGGCCATGGCGCCGACGGCAGCCTGCTGGTCACCGGCAGCGGCGACCGGGTGCTGCGGCTTGATCCGGTCAGCGGCGCAGTGCTTGGCGAGCTGGTCGGGTCCGACAACGGCGGACTGAGCGGAGCCACTTACCTGCTGTACCTGCCGCCTCGGCCGGAGCCGCCCGAGCCGCCGCTGAGTCAGCCGCGCGGGGCGGCGGCGATTCGCCAGGCGGTCGGCACGGTCGCCAGCAGCAGCGCCGCGACCGCGGCCAGCGCCGCAGTCGGACCGCCGAGCCAGGCGGCAGCCGCCGCCAATACCGGCCCGGACGCCCGCAGCAGGCCCTGAACGCGGGCGATCTCGCCATTCCAGCGGCCGGCCTCGGCGCGGCCGTACAGCGCATCGACCAGCCACGGCCGGACCAGCGTCTGCAGGCCGGCGCCCAGTCCGAACAGCGCAACGCCGAGCGCGGTGCCGGTCGCCGACGGCGTCACCACGACGCCGATCAGTCCCGCCGCCTGCAGCGCGACTGGCGCAACCTGCAGCGCCGATCCCAGCCGCGGCAACTCGCGCCGCAGCAGCCAGATCCGGCCCGGAAGCTGGGCGATGCCGAACATGCCGAGGGCGACAGCGGCGATTGCGGCGGATTCGCCGCGCTCGACCAGCAGCGGGATCAGCAGCGTCGTCAGTGCCATCGCGGCGAACGTGCCGGTACCGAAGATCAGCGCCAGCCGGCCGAGCTGGGGCGGCCAGCGGGCGGCGGCCACCGCGGTCGCCGGGCGAGCGACCGGCGGACGCGACGCGAGCACCGGCAGCACGCCGCGTTCCAGCATCACGGCGGTCGCGACGACCGCCGCCGCGCACGCGCCTACCGCACTGCGCCAGCCGGCATGCTCGACGGCCAGCGCCAGCAGCGGCAGGCTGGCGCTGCTGGCGAGGCCGCCGAGCACGGTGACCGCAGCCAGTGCGCGGACCCGGGTCGCGGCATCGTCGAACGACCTCGCGACCAGCACGAACGCCGGTTCGTACAGCAGCGTCGCCATCGCCAGCCCGATCAGCAGCCAGCCGGCATAGAGGCCGAACGGTTCGGTCGCGATGCCGACCAGCGCCAGGCCGCCGAGTGCGCAGCCGATACCGCCGCGGACCAGCAGCGCGGCGTGGCCGGCGTCGGCCCAGCGGCCGACCGCCGGGGCGACGCCGGCCGTCGCCAGCAGTGCCAGCGAGAACGCGCCGGCCACCGCGGTGCGCGACATCCCGAGTTCGCGCTCGATCGGCAGCAGCAGCACCGCAAAGCTGTAGTACAGCACGCCCCACAGCAGGCATTGGCTG
The DNA here is from genome assembly GCA_041687455.1 of Lysobacteraceae bacterium. GTDB lineage: Bacteria > Pseudomonadota > Gammaproteobacteria > Xanthomonadales > Xanthomonadaceae > JAWLBY01. The sequence goes on from JAWLBY010000018.1 coordinate 39,062, forward strand.
GCGCCGAGCAGCCAGACCGCGCGGCGTTGTCGCGCACCCACCGTTCAGCCGCAGCAGGTGGCGGTCGGCCGGGCGGTTGGCGCCGGGGCGCTGCCGCAACGCGAACCGGCATCGCTGCTGCAGGCCGCTGGCGCCGCCGGCGGGGCAGGGCAGCATCCGGCCAGCGCGGTCGGCGCGGCGTTTGTCGCCGCCAGCGGCTGCTCGGCCGTGCAACACGCTGCCGCCGGTTGCCCGTCGTCGAACTGCGTGATGCAGACGCCGGTCTCCGGCAGGGTGAGTTCGACCCGTCGCGCGGCGTCCCAGTCGCCGGCCAGCGCCGCGACGACCGAGCGCACCTGCTCGTAGCCGGTCAGCAGCAGGAAGGTCGGTGCGCGGCCGTAGCTCTTCATGCCGACGATGTAGACGCCGGCGTCCGGGTGGGCGAGTTCGACCGCGCCGTGCGGACGGACGCTGCCGCAACTGTGCAGGTTGGGATCGATCAGCGGCGCCAGTGCAACCGGCGCCTCGGTGCCGGCGTCGAGCGCGATCCGCAGTTCCGACAGCAGCGACGTATCCGGCCGGAACCCGGTGGTCGCGACGACTTCGTCGACCGGCGCCAGCGTGCGGCCATCGCCGTGCGCGACGATGCCATCGGCGGTCGGTTCGAGGCGTTCGAGGTGGAAGCCGGTCGCGACCTGCAGCGCGCCGCGCTCGACCAGCCGGCCGATCGTGAGACCGAGCCGGCCGCGTTCCTGCAACTGGTCGTGCTCGCCGCCGCCCAGAACGCGGGCGATCGATTCGCGGCGCAATGCCCACTGGATGGTCGTGCCGGGCGCCTGCTCGGCCAGTTGCGCGAGATCGTTCAGCACGTTGAAGGCCGAGTGGCCGCTGCCGACCACCAGCACCCGCCGGCCGGCATAGCGCTGGCGCTGATTGCCCAGCACATCCGGCATGCCGTAGAAGATCCGCGACTGCAGCGCGCGTTCGCCGAGCGCCGGAAGGCCGGAGGCGCCGAGCGGATTGGGCGTGTCGATCGTGCCGGACGCGTCGATGACGCCGCGCGCCAGCAGTTCGCGCTCGCCATCGGCATCTTCGACCCGGACCACGAACGGCGCATCGTCCCGCCCGGCATTCTTCATCCGGTCGCGACGCAACCGACTGACCGCGATCACCCGCGTGGCAACGCGCAGGTGTGGCGCGATCTCCGGCAGCGCCGCCAGCGGCAGCAGGTAACGATCGACGACTTCGCCGCCGGTCGGGAACGCGGCCGGATCCGGAGCGTTCCAGCCGTGCCGCTGCAGCAGCGCGCCGGCTTCGCGGTCGATCGTGAACTCCCATGGCGAGAACATCCGGACGTGCGCCCATTGCCGCATGCCGGCGCCGACCGAACTGCCGGCTTCGAGTACCAGCGGTGTGAGACCGCGCGCCAGCAGATGGGCCGCGGCGGCGAGGCCGACCGGGCCGGCGCCGATCACGATGACAGGCAGTGCAGTGTTCATTACGCAGGTCTCCTTCATGCGTACGGGGTGATGGCGTCCGACGCCGCGGCGCCGGACAGGTTCTGCTCGATCAGCCGTTCGACGATCACGACGTCGAGCCAGCGGCCATCGAGCTGGCCGTGTTTCTCGTAGACACCGACTTCGCGGAAGCCGACCGAACGGCACAGCGCACGGCTGGCCTGGTTGAACGGAAAGATGCGCGACACCAGCTTGTGGAAGCCGCGCTCCGCGGCCGCGTCGACCAGCGCCTGCAGCAGCACCTTGCCGACACCGTGGCCGCGCGCAGCGGCGTCGATGTAGATCGAGAACTCGGCGATGCCGGCGTAGCAGGCCCGCGGCCGATAGGCGCCGAGGCCGGCCCAGCCGAGCACCTGCCGGTCGCGTACGGCGACCAGCAGCGGATAGCGGGTGCTGTCCGACAGTCGCAGCAGCATGTCCTGCGTCGAGCGCGGTGCGGTTTCGAACGTCGCCCCGCGTTCGTCGATGCCGCGGTTGTAGATCGCGGCGATCGCGGCGGCGTCGGCATCAGTGGCGGGGCGGATCTCGATGCTCATGTTGTTACCTGCAACCAACTGGGTGAAAGACGCGCCGGTCCGAAGCCGAACCGGCGTGTTGTTACCGGCAGCCTCCGCCGGCGGGAGTGCAGACCGGCGCACAGCCGCTGCCGGTCACGAAGCGTTGCCGGGCGGCCTGGGTCAGCCGCTGCAGCAGCTCGGTGGCACCCGCCCGGATCTCCGGAGCCAGGCCAACGAGCAGGTCCATCTGCTGTTCGATCAGCTCGTCGTTGATCCGGTCGAACAGCGCGCGGCCGGACTTCGTCACCGACAGCGACAGTGCCCGTGCATCGTCCGGGTCGGCACGGCGGGCGACATAACCCTTGCGCACCAGCGCATCGACCACGCGGGTAGTGGTGCTCTTGTCGAGCATCAGCGCATCGGCCAGCGCCTGGCTGCGCAGCGGCCCACGCTCGACCAGCATCTCCAGCGCGTGACACTGCGTTACCGAGATGTCGTGGCAGCAGATCCGGTCGCGATCCCGAAACTGATACAGCCGGACCAGCGCCGACACCGCCGCATGCAGTGCTTCGGCGTCACGCCGGAGTGCATCGCGCCCGGGGCTGCCTGCCGTGGACTCTGATTGACGGGAATTGGGTTGCATGTGCCAACTATATTCCCGGGTCGGCCAGGGATGCAAGCGGGTGCCAGGCACACCGGTCGGATTGCCAGCGTCGCGCCACTGCGCGAGGCTTGGCCGACCTGCTACCGATGCCGACGATGCCGCCGACTCGTCCACCGCTCGTGGTTGCGCTGATCGGTCTGCCCGGTGCCGGCAAGAGCGTGATTGCCGATGCGCTGACGCAGCGGCTCGGGCTGCACCGGATCTGTCGCGACCGGATTCGCGCCGCGATGTTTCCGCGCTGTGCGTTCACGCCGGCCGAAAAGCAGGCCGCACAGCGCGCGGTGCTGACCGCGCTCGAGGTCAACTGCGCGCTCGGCCGCGACAGCGTGCTCGACGGCATGACGTTCTCGCGCCGCACCGAGCTGCAGGCGATCGATGCGGTGCTGGCGCCCTATGCAGTGCGCTGCCTGCCGATCCACGTCGACTGTCCGCCGGAGCTGGCGCGGCAACGAATCATGGCCGCAGCCGGCCATCCTGCGCTGGACCGGACGCCGGAGCTGGTCGATCAGGTGCTGCGTCGCTTCGAGCCGCCACCGGCCGGCTGCGCGGTCATCGATGCCCGCACATCGCGGGACGAGATGGTGGATGCGGCGGTCGCGCTCGTCGAACAGCAGCTTCGAGCGGAGCGCTGACGCGCGTCGGTCGATCGGACCACGCGCGAACTCAGCGTTCGGGTCGCTTCAACCGGACGTACAACTGCTTGCGAACCCGGGCGACCAGTTCGCCGCGGCTATCGATGATGTCGGTTTCGAACCAGCGCAGCACCTTGCCACCTTCGGCAGCCGCCGCGCGCAGCTCATCCAGTACCTGCTCCTGCAGCACGAACTCGGCAGTCACGTCAGTGCGCCCGGGCGCGACGAACTCGATCTCGCCGGCGCGATCCCAGACCAGGTAGTCGCGGCCGAGCCGTTCCATCACCAGGATCATCCAGAACGGATCGGCCATCGAGAACAGGCTGCCGCCGAACTGGGTTCGCACGTAGTTGCGCGTGTACCAGCGCAGTTTCAGGCGGACCCGGGCATAGCTGAAATCGTCGGCCAGCGCGTCGACCGAAATGCCGGCGAACACGAACGGCGGCCAGAAGCGAAGCATGCGTCGCAGCGTGGCGGCTTTCATCGAATCCTGGTGCGTGCGGATCGGCAGTGCAGTATCGCGCCGGCGGCGCTCCGGCTCCAGCCGGGCAGGGCGCGCGCTCAGCCCGGGCGGCCATCGGCATGCGCCCGCAGCCGTTCGGCCACGGCATGTTCGAGGCCGCCCTGCGGATCGGTGCGGAAGCTCGCCAATGCGCCGGCATCCCAGTCGGCGGCGATGCGGCCGTCGAGCAGCAGCACCGCGCGGTCGAGGAAGCGCTCGGCCACTTCCAGTCCATGCGTTGCGAGCAGTACGGCGACACCCCGGCGCGCACGCTGCTGCAGCTCCTGTTTCAGTGCAAAGGCAGCCAACGGATCGAGGCCGTTCAGTACCTCATCGAGCACCAGCAGCGACGGTTCGCCGAACAGCGCGATCACGACGGCCAGTTTCTGCCGCGTACCGAGCGAGTAAGTGCCCACCGGGCGGTCGAGCCACGCGCCAAGGCCGAGTGCGTCGGCAAGCGAATCGCTGGCCTGCAGCGACGCCTGGTCGCGGCGCAGATCGGCGATCAGTCCGATGCACTGGCGTCCGCTCAGGCGCGCCGGAAGCGTCGACGGATCGATCGCGTAACCGAGTCGTTGGCGCGCGCCGACCGGCTCGCGGTCGATCGCGATCCCGTCGATCAGCAGCCGGCCGCGCTGGAACGGCTGCAGGCCGGCGATCGCGCGCATCAGGCTGCTCTTGCCGGAGCCGTTCGGCCCGACCAGCCCGACCAGCTCGCCGGCGGCGAGCGACAACGACACGCCCCGCATCACCGAGGTCGTGCCGTAGGCGAGATGCAGGTCGTCGATCGTCAACAGGCACGGATTCATCGCAGACTCCTCCGGATCAGCCAGCCGAGTTGCAGCGGCCAGACCAGCAGCACCAGCGGCGGCAGTGCCTGCAGCGTCGCCAGCAACAGCGTGAGCTGGACCGCGAACAGCAGCGTTCCGCGCAGCGGTCGATGCCGTTCCGCCGCGACGCAGCCGACCTGCAGCGCCGCGACCGCCAGCAGGCCGAGCGCCGCCGGCAGCCGCAGTGTCGTTGCATCGAGCAGCGGCAGTGCGGTGACCAGCAGCGTCGTCGCGACCGCCAGTTGCAGCGCCGGCAGCGCGATCCACGCGCGCAGCAGCCGGCCCGGGCGCAGCGGCTGCGCCGCGAGCCAGCGCTGTGCGGCCGGCAGCACCGCGAGACTGCGTTGCCAGGCCGCCACGAATCCGGCCAGCAGCATCAGCAGCACTGCGGCCGCGACCGCAGTCGGCAAGGCCAGTCCGGCCGGCACCAGCAACGCACTCAGGAACAGCAGCGCCAGCCGTTTCGGGGCGAACAGGCTGCCGATCTCGATCAGTTGCCAGCGCCAGACGCGACCGGCCCCGGACGACAGCCACAGCAGATCACGCCGCGAATCGATGCCGTGCCCGGTCGATCGCGCGGTCAGCGGCAAGCACAGTGCGGCTGCGGCCGCGGCAAGCGGAATCGCCGCGGCGGCCAGTTGCAGCGACGGTGAAACATCCAGCGCCAGCGCGACGGCGCCACACAGCACAGCCTGCACTGCGGCGCCATGCAACGCATGCCGGCGATCGTTGCGGCGCTCGACCACGGTGGTGACCGGCTGGACGGCCAGCCAGCCGCGCCGGCGCCGCTGCGTGGCAATGCGCCGGCGCCGACGCTGCCAGACGAGCTGGCCGACCAGCAGCGCCGCCAGCGCCGCCGGCCACCATGTCGCCAACCATCGGCGTGCCTGCGGTCCGAGCGACTGCAGCAGGTCCCAGCCGAGCGGCAACAGCAGCGCCGCCAACCCGAGCAGTGCGATCGCATGCCAGACCGGCTCGGCCGGCGCGGCGCGCCAGTCGTCGCAGCGGTTGCGCCAGGCGGTCCGCGTTTCGGCATGCCAGGGATCGAACAGGGAAGGCGCCATGACCGGCACGCACCGCAATGATGATCGGCTCCGACCGTGTCGAGCCCGGTTGGTTCGCAGTGACACCGTCGCGCACTGCCGACCGGCGACCGATAATCGAAAAGTTGCCGTCCGAACCCGGCGAAGTCGCGATGCCCTCGTTCGTCAGCAGTCTCGATGCGATCTACCGAAGCGAATCGCGTGCCGTGCTGGCGACGCTGATCCGTCTGCTCGGCGATTTCGATCGTGCCGAGGAAGCATTGCATGATGCGTTTCGCGCCGCGCTCGAGCAGTGGCCGCGCGACGGCATTCCCGAGCACCCGCGCGCCTGGCTGGTGTCGGCCGGACGGTTCAAGTCGATCGATCAGCAGCGCCGGCAGGTGCGCTTCACCGCGTTCGACAGCGCCCGCCACGATCCCGTGGTCGAGCCGCCGGAGTTCGATGACGTGGGCGCGGTGGTGGACGACCGGCTGCGTTTGATCTTCACCTGCTGCCATCCGGCGCTCGGCGACGACGCACAGGTCGCGCTGACGCTGCGCGAGGTCTGCGGGCTGACCACCGAGGCGGTCGCGGCCGCGTTCCTGTTGCCGGCATCGACGCTGGCGCAGCGGATCGTGCGCGCCAAGGCCAAGATCCGCGACGCCGGCATTCCGTACGAAGTGCCGCCGGCCGACGCACTGCCGGCGCGACTCGATGCGGTGTTGCGGGTGATCTACCTGGTGTTCAACGAGGGCTATGTCGCCAGCGCCGGCGACGAACTGCAGCGGGCCGACCTGGCTGCCGAGGCGATCCGGCTCGGCCGCCTGCTGCATTCGCTGCTGCCGGAACCGGAGGTGGCCGGATTGCTCGCGTTGATGCTGCTGCACGACTCGCGACGCGATGCGCGCAGCACTGCCGAGGGTCACCTCGTGCTGCTCGAGGAGCAGGACCGCAGCCGCTGGCACCGCGCACAGATCGACGAAGGCTGCCGGCTGGTCGAACGCGCGCTGCGCGGGCGGCCGGCCGGTCGCTATGCGTTGCAGGCGGCGATTGCGGCCGTTCATGCCGAGGCGCCGAGCATGGCCGACACCGACTGGCCGCAACTGGTCGGGCTGTACGAGGTGTTGTGGCGGATCGATCGCTCGCCGGTGGTCGAGCTGAACCTCGCGGTCGCGATCGCGATGCGCGATGGTGCCGCGGCCGGGCTGGCGCGGATCGACGCGATCCTCGGCCGCGGCGATCTGCTCGACTACCGGCATGCGCACGCGGCGCGCGCCGATCTGTGCCGACGGCTCGGTCGCCGTGACGACGCGGTCGAAGCCTATCGCCGTGCGCTGGCGCTGACCGGCCAGCAGGCCGAGCAGCGATTCCTGCGGCGGCGGCTGACCGAACTCGGAGCCTGAACAGAGCGGCAGACGTTGCGGCCCGACGGATGTCGATCCGGCCCGACGCCGTTCGACCAGTCGATGGAGGGCAGCGCCGACCTGCGCGGCCCGGGGCGTCATCCGCAGCGACAGGAGACTCGTGATGCGTTACATGATCATCGTCAAGGCCACCACCGACAGCGAAGCCGGCGTGATGCCGCCGGAGCCGCTGCTTGCGGCGATGGCGGACTACCACCAGCAACTGGCCGACGCCGGCATGCTGATCGAGGGCTCCGGACTGCAGCCGAGCAGTCGCGGATTCCGGATCCGCTATCACGGCGAACGACGCAGCGTCGTCGACGGTCCGTTCGCCGAGAGCAAGGAACTGATCGCCGGCTACACGCTGATCCGCGCCGATTCGGAGGCGCAGGCGCGCGACTGGGCGATGCGCTTTCCGAATCCGTCGATCGATGGCGGAGAGGCCGAGATCGAGATCCGGCCGCTGTTCGAGCTGGACGATTTCGAACCGACCGAAGCGATCGATCGTTTCCGCAGTCTCGACCGATACATGCAGGGAGAGTCCGCCCGATGAGCATCGCCAACATATCCGGCATCTTTGTCAATCTTCCGGTCGCCGACCTGCCGCGATCGATCGCGTTCTACCAGGCGCTCGGCTTCGGCGTCGATCGCCGGTTCACCGATGCGACCGCCGCCGCGATCGTGGTTTCCGACACGATCCACGTGATGCTGCTGACGCACGCGAAGTTCGCCGAGTTCACGCCGCTGCCGATCGGCGACGCGCGCGAGCAGAGCGCCGTGCTGCTTGCGCTGTCGGTCGACGGCCGCGAACAGGTCGACCGGCTGGTCGCTGCCGCGGTTGCTGCCGGCGGCAGCACGTTCCGCCCGCCGGAAGACCACGGCTTCATGTACGGTCATGCTTTTCGCGATCCCGACGGCCACGTCTGGGAACCGTTCCACATGGATCCGTCGGCGATCCCGGCCGAGCAGGGAGCATGAGATGAAATACCTCTGCCTGGTGTACGGCGAGGAGTCACGCATTGCGACGATGGACGACCGCGAATGCCTGGCCTGCGACGCCGAGTTGCGTGCGTCCGGTCACTGCATCGCATCGGAGGCGCTGCAGCCGGTCGCAACCGCGACGACGGTGCGGATCCGGAACGGGCGGCTGACGGTACACGACGGGCCGTTCGCCGAGACCAAGGAGGCACTGGCCGGCTTCTATCTGATCGAGGCGCGCGACCTGAACGAAGCGATCCAGATGGCGGCGAAGATTCCACCGGCCCGGGTCGGGTGTGTCGAGGTGCGGCCGATCAGGCCGATCCGCGAGCAGCCACGCCTGGGCGTGGCCGCCGCAGCCGTGCTCGGCGAAGGAGGTGAATCATGAGCTACGTCGATGCCTTCGTGGTGCCGGTGCCGACTGCCAGGCTGGCCGAATATCGACGGCTGGCACGCAAGGCCGGCCGGATCTGGCGCGAGCACGGCGCGCTCGAATACATCGAGAGCGTCGCCGACGATGTGCAGCCCGGCAAGTCGACCTCGTTCCCGCAGAGCGTCAAGCTGAAAGCCGGCGAGACGGTCGTGTTCGCGACGATCGTGTTTCGCTCCCGGACGCATCGCGACCGGGTCAACGCGAAGGTCATGAACGATCCGCGACTGGCATCGATGATGGACCCGAAGGCATTGCCGTTCGACGGCCGGCGGATGTTCTGGGGCGGGTTCAAGCCGATCGTGTCGCTGTGACGGACGTGCCCGCTGCGCCGATGCATCCTGGATCGGCGCAGCGGTAGACGCGATCAGCTCCGGCAGGTGCCGCAGCAGCTCGTTTGCGGAGCCGGCTCGGATTCCTGCAGCACCCGTGCCGGGTAGCCTTCGTCGGCCAGCGTCGCCAGCACCTGCTCGGCGGTCAGTGAACCGGCGATTGCGGCAGTGCGCGCCGCAAGGTCGATGCGCACGGTGGCGTCGGCCGCCAGCGCCTGCATCGCCCGGGTGATCTGCTGCACGCAGTGCTGGCAGGTCATGTTTTCAACGGCAAACAGCATCATCGATTTCTCCTTCATGTCCCGTGCGGCGCACGGTCGGCGCAGCTTCCGGGCTGCCACGATGGCAAGGTCAAGCGGACGTCGGGCGGGTGGATCAGTTCTCGTCGCCGGCATCGTCGCCGAGTTCGATGGCGGTCGGTCGGCCGAGATCGTCGAGGATCGGGCATTCGGGGCGATCGTCGCCGTGGCAGTGCTCGGCGAGGTTCTCGAGCGTGCGCTGCATCGCCTGCATCTCGGCGATCTTGTGCGCCAGTTGCGCGGCGTGTTCGCGTGCCAGCGCCTTGACGTCGGCACTGGCACGGTGCGGGTCGCTCCACAGCCCGAGCAGCGTCTCGATCTGCCTGATCGAAAAGCCGAGCGAGCGGGCGCGTCGGATGAAGCGCAGTCGATGCAGGTCGGCATCACCGTACAGGCGGTACTTCGCGAACGTGCGGCTGGCTGGCGGGATCAGGCCGATCCGTTCGTAGTGCCGGATCATCTTGGCCGACACGCCGGTCGCGACCGACGCTTCGCCGATGTTGTGCAGCCCCAGCCGACGGGCCTCGGCGAGTTCGGGGCGCATGTGGGTTGAACGGGCCATGTCAGGTCCTCCCGCTGGCGCGGCCGGCACGCGGGCGCCAGCGCCGCAGTCGCAACGTGTTGGCCACGACGCTGACGCTCGAGAACGCCATCGCCGCACCGGCCACGATCGGGTTCAGCAGCCCGGCGACCGCCAGCGGAATGCCGACCAGGTTGTACACGAAGGCCCAGAACAGGTTTTGCCGGATGGTCCGCGTGGTGCGTCGCGAGATGTCGATCGCGTCGGCGATCAGCCGCGGGTCCGGCCGCATCAGCGTGATGCCGGCCGCGTGCATCGCGACATCGGTGCCGCTGCCCATCGCGATGCCGACGTCGGCCGCGGCCAGTGCCGGCGCGTCGTTGATGCCGTCGCCGACCATCGCGGTCCGGCCGCTCGCGGCCAGCCTGCGGACATGCTCGGCCTTCTGCTCCGGCAGCACTTCGGCGATCACGTCGGCGTCGTCGATGCCGACCTGTCGTGCCAGCGCGGTCGCTGCGCCACGATGGTCGCCGCTCAGCATCAGCGTGCGCAGGCCGAGCCGCTGCAGGGCGTCGACGGCGTCGCGCGACTCGCTGCGCAGCGGGTCGCCGAACGCCAGCAGCGCGTGCAGTCGCGGGCCGGTCGGTCCGATTTCGGCCAGCCACGACAGCGAGCGGCCCTGCGTCGCCTGTTCGCTGGCCTGATCCGCCAACGGATCGATCGTGACGTGTTCGGTCTGCATCCACGCCGTGCTGCCGAGCAGCCAGTCGCTGCCTGCGATCCGGCCGCGCACGCCGCGACCCGGCACCGCGCGAATGTCGGCGGCGTCGATCGGATCCACGCCGCGCTGGCTGGCGGCCTGCAATACCGCCCGTGCCAGCGGATGCTCGCTGCCCCGCTGCAGCGCGGTCGCGATCGACAGTGCGTGTCGTGTGTCGCCGTCGACCGCCGAAAGTGTCTGCAGCGACGGCACGCCGCGGCTCAGCGTGCCGGTCTTGTCGAACGCGACCGCGCGCAGCGCGTGGGCGGTTTCCAGCGCTTCGGCGTCCTTGATCAGGATCCCGGCACGTGCCGCGACGCCGGTGCCGGCCATGATCGCGGTCGGCGTCGCGAGGCCCAGCGCACACGGGCAGGCGATCACCAGCACCGCCACCGCGTTCAGCGTCGCGCTGGTCCAGTCGCCGGCGAGCAGGCCCCAGCCGAGCAGGGTCAGCGCGGCGACCACGATCACCACCGGAACGAACACCGCGCTGACCCGATCGACCGTGCGCTGGATCGGTGCCTTGCGCGCCTGTGCGTCCTCGACCAGGCGGATGATCCGTGCCAGCGCCGTTTCGCTGCCGACTGCGCCGGTTCGTACCAGCAACTGGCCGTCGGCATTGATCGCGCCGCCGGTGACGCGGTCGCCGGCCTGCTTGACCACCGGCAGCGACTCGCCGGTCAGCAGCGACTCGTCGTTGTGGCTGATGCCTTCCAGCACCTCGCCGTCGACCGGTATCCGCTCGCCGGGCAGCACGACGACCAGGTCGCCCGGCCGCACCTGCTCGATCGGCAGCAGCAGGTCGGCAGCGCCACGGCGAACGCGGGCCTGTCCCGGCCGCAACGCCTGCAGCGCGCGGATCGCCTCGGTGGTCTGCCACTTGGCCCGCGCCTCGAGCCACTTGCCGAGCAGGACCAGCGTGATCACTGCGGCCGATGCCTCGAAGTACAGCGACGCGCTGCCGTGGTGGGGCGGCGTCGACAGCAGGTGGAACACGCTGAGCCCGTAGGCGGCCGACGTCCCGAGCGCGACCAGCAGGTCCATGTTGCCGGCGCGTGCCCGCAGCGCCCGCCAGCCGGCGCGGTAGAAACGTGCGCCGAGCCAGAACTGCACCGGAGTCGCCAGTGCGAGCTGCCACGCTCCCGGCAGCATCGGGTGCAGGTCGAATGGCAGCGCCAGCATCGGCGCGACCAGCGGCAGGGTCAGCAAGGCCGCGATGATCACGTGGCGGCGTTGGCGCAGCGCATCGGACGGTGCTGCCGCACCGGCGGGAGCAGCCGACGTTGCCGGGCTCGCTGGTTCGGCTTGGTAGCCGGCCCTGCGGACCGCGTCGACGAGCGTGGCCGACGCCGTGCCGGCGAGCACGCGCAGATGGGCGCTGTCGGTTGCCAGGTTGACGCTGACCTCGCGGACGCCATCGACCCGGCGCAACGCCTTTTCGATCCGCCCCGCGCATGACGCACAGCTCATGCCGCGCACGGCGAGCGCGATCTCTTCGGTCGGAACTGCGTAGCCGGCGGCGGCGACCGCGTCGGCCAGTGCCGTCGCCGGCACGCTGCCGTCGGTCTGCACGGTGGCCGATTCGGTGGCGAGGTTGACGCTCGCCTGCTGCACGCCGGCCAGCCGCGACAACGCCTTCTCGACCCGGCCGACGCAGGACGCGCAGCTCAGGCCGAGTACCTTGAACGTTACCTGCGTGGCGGGCGGGGCGGCGACGGTGGGAGCGATGGCGGACACGGCCGGAACCTTCGATGGGGACGGCCCACAGCTTGAGCCCTGCCACCATGGGAAGGTCAACCGCTGTGGTGCCGACGTCGCGTTCAGCTTCGCAGCGCGTCGCGGATCGCCGCCAGCGTGATCTCGATGTCGGCGTCGGTCGTGCTCCAGTTCGACACCGCGATGCGTACCGCCGGCCGGCCGCCGAACAGCGTTGGCGTCATGAACGCGCGGCCACCCTCGGTGATCCGGGCCAGCAATCGGTCGCGGGCATCGGCGCCGGGCTCGCGCAGCGCGAAGCAGACGATGTTGAGCCGCACCGTATCGAGCAGTTCGATGCCGCGCTCGGCGGCCAGCGCCTCGCCGAGCCGCGCAGCGAGCCGGCAGTTGTCGGCGATCCGCGCCGCGATGCCGTCGCGGCCGTAGGCGGCCAGCGTCAGCCAGGCGGGCAGGGCACGGAAGCGGCGCGAGTTTTCCGGCGTGTGGTGCAGCGGGTCCGGGGTGTCGCCGAGGTAGGCCGAGCTGGAGCGGAACACCTGCCGCTGCAGTGCTGCATGCCGCGTGTAGACCAGCGCGCTGTCGTACGGCACGTTCAGCCACTTGTGCAGGTCGACCGTGACCGAGTCGGCCCGCTCGATGCCTGCCAGCCGCTCGCGCATCCCGGGCAGCAGCGCCGCGAACAATCCGAACGCACCGTCGACGTGCAGCCAGGCGCCGTGTTCGCGGCACAGCTCGGCCAGCGCCTGCAGATCGTCGAAATCGCCGGTGTTGACCTCGCCGGCGCTGGCGACGACGACCGTCGGCCGCTCCGGTTCGGCGGCCAGCCGCGCGGCCAGCGCCGCCGGATCGACCGCCGTGCGGCCCGGCATGCAGGCCACGGTCTGCAACTGCGCGCGGCCGAGGCCGAGGATCGCCATCGCCTTGCCGATGCTGGCATGCGGTGCGCCGCCGACGACCCGCAATGCCGGTGCGCCCGCCAGCCCGTGCTCGGCGATGTCGAAACCGAGCTGCTGGAAAGCCCACTGCCGGGCGGTGGCCAGCGCCACCGTGTTGGATTGGGTGGCGCCGCTGACGAACACGCCGCGCAGCTCGGCGGGCAGTCCGAACAGGCTGGCGAACGCGTCGGCAGTCGCGCGTTCGATCGCGGCGGCCACCGAGCCGACATCGTTCGAGACGTTCTGGTCGTAGGCCGACACCAGCCAGTCACCGGCCAGCCCGGCCGGGCTGGTGCCGCCGGTCACGAAGCCGAAATAGCGCGGACCGGCCGAGCCGGACAGTCGCGGTTCGTAGCGCTCGCGGAACTGCTGCAGCGCCGCGGCCAGGCCGATGCCGTCCGGCGGCGCCGCTACCGCTGAGTCGGCGTCGCTGCAGGCGGCCGCGCGGGTCGGCAGCGTCGCGAGGAATTCGCTCGCGGCGCGATGGGCGGCGTCGAGCGCGGAGGACATGTCGGCGGGGATCGCGGGCATTCGGGGCTTCCGGGCGCAGGCAGGTCGCCGGCAGGGCGAACCGGCGCGGCAGTGTGCCGTGCCAGCGCGCCGGCCGGCAGTGCCATTTCGGACACTGCCGGGGCGCCTCGGCCGATCGCGGGCGGTCTGCCGGGGGCGGTCAGGCCGATTTCGCGACCGCCTCGACCGCATAGCCGTTGCGGACCCAGCCGTCCCAGCCGCCTTCGACCTCGACCACCCGGAAGCCCTGCCGGCTCAGCACCAGCGCAGCTTCGGACGCCAGGTGGCAGGTCGCGTTGTAGCAGTACAGATAGACCACCGCGTCCCGGTTCAGCGCCCGTGGCTGCTGCCACTGGCCCTTCGGCAGGTTCAGCGCGCCGGGCACGTGAGCTTCGGCGTAGTCGGCCGGATAGCGCACGTCGACGACCTGGTAGCTGGCCGGGTTCTTGCGACTGTTGATCAGCACCTCGAGCTCGTGCAGGCCGGTCGTGTAATCGATCCGGTTGCGGAAGAACGCTTCGGCGCGCTGGAAGTCGTAGCTCATGTTCGGTCTCCTCGGGAATGGGTCGCCGGTTGGCGGCAACGCCGGGGGCGGCGGTGGCGACCACTGTATTGAGATGCACCGATTCGATAATCGGCCTTGTTGGAATAAGATTGTTCGTATGTGTGAACAATAGGGCTGCGCGTGCAGACGATCTCCGACATCGCCGTGTTCGTCGCCGTGGTCGAACACGGCAGCTTCACCGCCGCGGCAGAACAGCTCGAGCTGTCGAAAGCGGTCGTCAGCAAGTACGTCGGCCGGCTCGAGCGGCGGCTGGCGGCGCGGCTGATGAATCGCACGACCCGGCGGCTCACGCTGACCGAAGCCGGTGAGGCGCTGTACACGCGCGCCAGTGCCGCGTTGAGTGATCTGGCATCGGCCGAGGAAGCGGTGCTCGAGCTGGCCGGGCAACCGCGCGGCCGACTGCGCGTGACGGCGCCGTCGCATTTCGGCGAAGTCCACCTGGCGCCGCTGTTCGCGGCGTTCCGGCACCGCTATCCGGACGTCCAGCTCGACCTCGATCTGGACAACCGGCTGGTCGACCTGGTGCAGGAACGCTTCGACGTCGGCATCCGGATCAGCGCGTTGGCCAGCAGTTCGCTGGTCGCTCGCACGCTGACGCAGATCCGGATGGTCACGGTCGCGTCACCGGCCTACCTGGCCCGTCACGGCACGCCGCGCAGTCCGGAGCAACTGCGCCAGCACGAGTGCCTCAGCTACAGCCTCGACCGCACGCCGAGCGAGTGGCGCTACACCAGCGAGTCGGGCCAGCCGCTGGCGATCCGCGTCCACGGCGGCTTCCGCTGCAACAACGACGGCGCACTGAAACGCGCGGCTCTGGACGGACTCGGCCTGCTGCGTTTTCCGGAACTGTTCGTTCGCGACGAATTGCAGCACGGCCGGCTGGTCGCCGTGCTGCAACCGTACGAGCGGCAGTCGATCACGCTGTCGGCGGTGTTTCCGACCCGTCGCAACCTGGCGCCGAAGGTGCGAGTGTTCGTCGATTTCCTCGCCGAGCACTTTCGCTAGCGCGGGACCGGCACGGCAGCGATCTGGCGCGCGTCGGCGGCGCTTCGGGTCTCATGGTGCGTGGCCGGCGCGCCGGGTTCGGCGCCGGAGGCCGCTGTTCCGATCCGATCGCTGACCTGCAGCGCCCACAGGACCGCCAGCCGGCAATCGTCGGGCTCGGCGGTGAACGCAACCACCCTCTGTATGCCGAGCGGGTCGGTTCCGAGCACGCAATCACACTGCACGTTTCGCGTCAGCATGCAGCCGCCGACTCGGGCGCGTTGCTGCACCAGCAGGCACTGGACGTGGCGGTCGGGGTCTGCGACGACGCGATTCATGCGGATGCGGAGCCTCTTGCGGCGGCGGAGCGGATCGTCGGCGACTTCGGCCGGACTCATCCGTGCGAAAACGCACGGATGGGCGCGATCACGACACGCCACCGTTCAGGTGCCGCCATTGCCGAGGTGCTCGTCGCCGTCAGCCGCAGCAGTGCCGGCCGGCTCGGCCAGCAACCGCTGCAGTTCCTCGAACTCGATCGGCTTGATGCAGTGATGATCGAAACCGGCCTCGGCAGAGCGGCGGCGGTCCGCGTCCTGGCCCCAGCCGGTCAGTGCGATCAGCCGGACCCGCTCGCCGCCCGGCAGCGAGCGGATGCGCCGGGCGGCCTGGTAGCCGTCCAGTTGCGGCATGCCGATATCGAGCAACGCGACGTCCGGCCGCAGCCGCGCGACCGTCTCGACCGCAGCGGCGCCGTCGTGCGCGACGGCGACCCGGTGGCCGCCCAGTTCCAGCATGATCGCGAGGCTGGCCGCAGCATCACGGTTGTCGTCGGCAATCACGATCGACAGCGGCGCACTCGCGGCGGGCGGCTCGTCCTTGCGCGGTCCCTGATCGGTCTGTCCGGTGTCGACCCGTGCCAGCGGCAGACGCACGACGAAGCGACTGCCGCGCCCGGGGCCGTCGCTGAACGCGTCGATCCGCCCGCCATGCATTTCGGTCAACTGCCGCGCCAGCGTCAGGCCGATGCCGAGGCCGCCCGGCATGCCTTCGCACGGCGCTTCGCCCTGGGTGAACATCGTGAAGATACGGTCGAGCTGTCGTGCCGGGATGCCGATGCCGTCGTCGGTCACGCTGATCACGGCCTGGTCGCCATCGCGCTGCAGGCGAAGGCCGACATGACCGCCGCGCGGCGTGTACTTGATGGCATTGCCGAGCAGGTTGCCGATCACCTGTGCGAGGCGGGTCAGGTCGCCGTCGACCCGCACCGGCTCCGCTGGCCGTTGCAGTTCGAACCGGTGTCCGGCCCGCTCGAGCTGCGGTCGGTTGGCCTCGACCGCGAGGTCGACCGCTTCCGCAAGGTCGACGACGTTCCTCTTCAGGACGATGCCGCCACGACTGGTCCGCGACAGGTCGATCAGGTCGTCGACCAGTCGGCTCATGTGCCGCGCCTGCCGTTCGATGATGTCGCGCGCATTCTGCAGATCGCTGCTCGGAGCCTGTTGCAGGTGCATCGACTGGACCGCGCTCAGGATCGGCGCCAGCGGATTGCGCAACTCGTGCGCCAGCGTCGCGATGAACTCGTCCTTGCGTCGATCGGCCTCGGCCCGTTGCTGTTCGGCCAGCTTGCGCTCGGTGATGTCGACGCACGATCCGAGGTAGCCGGAGAAGCTGCCGCCGGGGCCGTCGAAGGTCGGCACGCCGCGATCGAACAGCCAGCGGTACTCGCCATCGTGCCGGCGCAGCCGCAGTTCGAGATCGAACGGTTCGTGCCGCGCGGTGTGCTCGCCGCAGGTCGCCAGCGTGCGCACGCGATCTTCCGGATGCACGTCGTCGATCCAGCCGGCGCCGAGCTCCTGCGGCATCGCACGACCGGTGAATTCGAGCCAGGCGCGGTTGAACCACGTTGCCGCGTTGTGCCGATCGGCGCGCCAGATCAGCATCGGCACGCTGTCGGCAAGGTTGCGGAAGCGCGCCTCGCTGTCGCGAAGGGCCTGCTCGGCGGCCTTCCGCTCGCTGATGTCGCGAACGATCGTCGATGCACCGGTGATCCGCCCCGACGCATCGCGGATCGGCGACACGGTCAGCGACACCGGTACCCGGCGCCCGTCGCGCGTCAGGCGCTCCGTTTCGCGGTGGCTCAGGCGTTCGCCGCGTGACAGCCGGGCGATGATGTCGTTTTCCTCGGCGTGCAGTTTCGGTGGAATGATGGTCAGGATCGGCTGGCCGACGATCTCCTCGGCGCGCCAGCCGAACAACTGTTCGGCACCGGCGTTCCACGACACGATGCGTCCGTCCAGCGTCTTCGACAGGATCGCGTCGTCTGATGACTCGACGATTGCCGCCAGGTGGGCGCGGGCGTGTTCGGCACGCCTGCGTTCGCCGATGTCCTCGATCAGCGCGAAGAATCCGGCGACCTGCTCGTCGACCCGGTGCGGCACGCAGGTCACGCCGACATGCCGTGGTCCGCTCGGGAAGGTCACGTCGGACTCGAACCGCACCGTCTCGCCCTGCAAGGCGCGCTCGACGTACGGCAGCGCGGTGTCGTAGGCCGCTTGCCCGATCACGTCGCGCATGTGCTGACCGCGCAGTTCGTCGCGCCGGCGACCGAACCAGACCTCGTAGGTGCGATTGTTGAACCGGTAGCGGCGGTCGCTGCCGACATACGAGATCAGCAGCGGCAATGCGTCGATGACGCTTTGCAGTTGCTGTTCGCTGTATCGCCCCTCGCGCTCCGCGCGCGCGGCCCTGGCGCCGCGCCGCCGTACGGCCGCGCCGAACAGGACGATCAGGCCGCAGGCGAACAGATAGGACGCCTGCGCGACCAGCGCCGATCGCGTTCCGGACGACAGTGTCCCGATGTCGAGGAACAGCCACTGCGCGCCGATCGCGGTCAGCAGGGTGGTCAGGATCGCCGGGCCGGTGCCGGCCAGCCAGACGCTCAGCGCGACCGCGGCGAACATCGTGATGAATGGAATCTGCGGTCCCAGCCACGGCACCAGCGCGCCGCGCAGAACGACGGCGAGCAGCGCTATCGCGATCGCGGCGCCGTAGCGGAGCACGGTGGACTGCAGCGGCTGGTCGTACGATCGCATGCGTCGGAGTGGCAGTCGTCAGGATCGTCCCGGACTATAGGCGCAGTGCGGCGACTGCTGCCACGGGGCGGGCGCCTTCGTTCGGTCTGCATGCAGCCGGTGGCCAGTAGCGACCCCTGACCATCGGCACAGGCGGTCCGGCGCCTGCCGCGATCCAATCCCAGGCCCCGTCCGTTGCAGGGAACAACCGATGCCGTTCCGAATGATCCCGCTGGCTGCTGCGCTGATGGTGGCGCTGCCGTCCGCCGCCGCCGACAAGCTGTTCGACCTGCCGTACCAGACACGCGAGCTCGACAACGGCCTGCGGGTGATCGTGGTGCCGACCGATGCGCCCGGCACGGTGTCGCTGCAGATTCCGGTACAGACCGGCTCGCGCAACGAGGTCGAGAAGGGCAAGTCCGGGTTCGCGCACTTCTTCGAGCACATGATGTTCCGCGGCACCGAGCGCTATCCGGCCGATGCCTACCAGGCGGTGATCAAGAACGCCGGCGCCGACCAGAACGCCTACACGTCGAGCGACCTGACCAACTACCACACCAATTTCACCAGCGAGGACCTCGAGCAGGTACTCGAAGTCGAGGCCGACCGGTTCCGCAATCTCGCCTACTCGGAGGAGCAGTTCCGCACCGAGGCGCTGGCGGTCAAGGGCGAGTACCTGAAGAACTATTCGAACCCGCTGCTGAAGGGCTTCGAAAAGCTGGCCGAACTGGCGTACTCGGTGCATCCGTACGGCCATACGACCATGGGCTATTTCGAGGACATCGAGGACATGCCCAACCAGATGGGCTACTCGAAACAGTTCTTCGATCGTTGGTACCGGCCCGAGTACACGACGGTGATCGTGGTCGGCGACGTCGAGCCCGATCGTACGTTCGCGCTGGTCGAGAAGTACTGGGGCGACTGGCAGCCCGGCAGCTACCGTGTCGCGATCCCGGGCGAGCCGCCGCTCGGCGGTCCGAAGTACGCTCACGTGCCGTGGGAGGCGCCCACTTTGCCGTGGCTGATCAACGCCTGGCGCGGGCCGGCGTTCACGACCGAGTCGACCGACACCGCCGCACTGATGCTGCTCGGCGAGATCTATTTCGGTCAGACCTCGGAGCTGTACCAGCAGCTTGTCGTCCGCGAGCGACAGGTCGACCAGTTGTTCGCCGGGCCGCCGGCCAACAAGGATCCCGGGCTGTTCTACATCGGCTCGCGGCTGACCGCGCCGGAGCACGCGCAGGCGGTCACCGATGCGATCGCCGCCACGCTGGTGCGTGCGCGCAGCGAGGCGCTCGATCCGGCCAAGCTGGCCGAGACCAAGTCGCGGATGAAGTACGGTTTCGCCAATACGCTGAATTCGGCCGCTTCGATTGGCGCCACGCTGGCGCGTTTCGTCCATCTCGAGCGCGACGTCGAAACGCTGAACCGGCTCTACACGCAGTTCGATCGGGTGACGCCGGAAGACATCGTCCGGGCCGCCAACCAGGTGTTCATCGACAGCAACCGCGCCAGCGTGTCGATCGCCAACGGCGAGTCGCTGCCCGGTGCCAACGGCTTCGGCTCGATCGATCGGCAGGTTGCCGACGCCGCTGGGCGCGCCGTTGCGCCGGCGATCGCCACGATCGAACTGCCGTCGGAATCGTCACTGATCGACGTCAGCCTGCGCTTCCACGCCGGCGCCGCGTTCGATCCGCCAGGCAAGAAGGGGCTGGCCCGGTTGACCGCATCGATGCTGACCGATGCCGGTACCGCCAGGCGCCGCTTCGAGGACGTGCAGCAGGCGTTGTATCCGCTCGCGGCGGGCGTTTCGGCGCAGGTCGACAAGGAGGCCGTGCTGCTGTCGGGCACCGTGCACCGCGACAACCTCGATGCCTGGTACGCGGTGGTGCGCGAGATGCTGCTCGAACCGGGCTTCCGCGAGGAGGACTTGGCCCGCCTGAAGCAGCAGCAGGCGAACGCGATCCGGGTGTCGCTGCGTGCCAACAACGACGAGGAACTCGGCAAGGAAGCGTTGTACGAGATGGTCTACGGACCGCAGCACGCCTACGGCAGCCTGAGCCTCGGCCACGCCGGCGACGTCGAGTCGCTGACGCTCGACGACGTGCGGCAGTTCTACGCCAGCCGTTATTCGACCGGCGGCCTGCGGGTCGGACTCGCCGGCAATTACGGCGACGCTTTCCGCGACCGGCTGCTGGCCGATCTCGGCAAGCTGCCGTCGGCATCGGAGGCGCCGGCGCTGAAGTTCGACACCCCATCCCGGCAGCCGCGCAGCGCCCGCATCATCGCCAAGGAGACCCCGGCGGTCGCGGTCAGCTTCGGTTGGCCGATCGACCTCAAGCGCGGCGACGTCGACTGGCCGGCGCTGTGGCTGGTCCGCAGCTACCTCGGCGAGCACCGCAACAGTTCGGCGCTGCTGTACCAGCGGATCCGCGAAGCGCGCGGTATGAACTACGGCAATTACGCCTACATCGAGTACTTCCCGAACGGCATGTACATGACCCAGCCGGCGCCGGGCTATCCGCGTCGCAACGACCTGTTCCAGGTCTGGCTGCGTCCGCTGCGCGACAACAACGATGCGATGTTCGCGACCCGCGCAGCGCTGTTCGAGATCGACCGCCTGATCCGTGACGGCATCAGCCAGGAACAGCTCGACGCAACGCGCAACTTCCTGCACAAGTTCGTCGCCCAGCTCACCGCGGCGAGCGGCCGCCGGCTCGGTTACGCGCTCGACTCCGACTGGTACGGCACGCCGGCGTTCGTCGACTACGTCCGCAATGCGCTGGCCGGGTTGACCGTCGAGCGGGTCAATGCCGCGATCCGCACGCACATGAGCCCCGACCACGCGCAGTTCGTTTTCATCTCGAAGGACGCCGATGGCCTCGCCAGCGCACTCGCTGCCGACACGCCGTCACCGATCAGCTACAACTCCGACAAGCCGGCCGAGCTGCTGGCCGAGGACGAGCAGATCGCCAGGTGGCCGCTCGGCCTGCCGGCGGACCGGATCGAGACGATCGACGTGCAGACGGTGTTCGAGTAGCAGCGCACAACCGATGACGGCTGCCCGGTCCCGGGCAGCCGTGTTGCGACTTCGCTGTCGTGCGCTGGTGCAGCAGCGGTTCGCTGCCGGCACCGCTGCGCGGCAGCCGGACTGCGGACGGAGCTGCAACCTCGGCGGTGCCGGACGACGCTGCATCGCACGGTCGCGGCAGCGGTGGCCTGCGGTGCCGCGCGACTTCGAGCGGTGCAGCCGTCGCCGCCCGGGCCGGTCGGTCCTCGCGCAGGCGGATCCACGCGGGACGAACTTCCGCGCGGCGGCGACCGCGCGATGGCTGACCGCGATGCTGCTCAGCCGACGGTCGGCGTGCCGCTGCGGCGCGCGGTTTCGGCGGCGCGTCCGGCGCGCTCGATCAGCGAGCGCGCGGTGGCTTCGCCGCGGCGCAGTTCGCCGATGCCGACGTGCGGGCGAACGTCAGGCGGCAGGCCGAGCTGACCCATCGCGGTGATGACGCGATTTGCCAGCGCCAGACACACGCTGGCGTCCTTGCCGGGCAGGATCATCAGGAACGTCGTCGCTTCGAGGCGGCCGATCGATTCGCCGAATTCGAGCTGGTCGCGCAACGCAGTGCCGATCTTCCGCAACGCATCGAGCGCCGCATCGCGGCGCGTCTCGTGCCACTTCGCCATTCCGTCGATCTCGATGCGCAGGATCGCAAGCGGACGCGCGCGCACCTGCGACTGCGCGATCTGCTCCTGCAATTGCTGCTCGATCAACTGGCCGCGATAGGTGCCGGTCTCGACGTCCAGGTCGGCGGCCGGCACAGCGCCGGCGGCGCTCGCGCTCCGCTCGCTGCCGCGGGTCGCGAGCGCCGCAAGCTCGCTGCACAGCGCGAGTTCATCGTCGCCATAGCGAATGCCGGACGGCCGCTCGATCAGCAGCAGGCCCCAGCCCGGGCGGTCGATCGGCAGCGGCACCGCAGCGAGCTGCACCATCGGCAGCTTGCCGCCGGGGCCGTCGAAGTCGATCGCGATCTGCTGCCCGCCGCGCGCCCGGCTCATGCCGCGCAGCATGCTGCTGCTGCGCTCGAGCAGCGCACGATAGCGCTCCTCTGCGTCCGCCGGCTCGACCAGCAGCAGGTCAATGCCGCGGTAGTTCATCGCGACGATCGCCGACGACTGTTGCGGCAGCAGCGGCTTCAGGCCGGACAGCAACTTGCGGAATGCGATCCACTCGGCGTCGGCGGTATCGCTGCGGGCGAGTGCCTGCAGACTCGCCTGCAGTGTGCCGCGCGCGGCGGCGAGCCGGTCGGGAGCGGCGGCCGTCGCGGCTGTCGCCGGGCGTGCACCGGAGGGCTTCGACTGCAGCCACGCGCGCAACCACGGCAACACCAGCATGCTGGCGGTCAGCAGCACCAGCGCGGCCAGTGGCCCGAACATGGTCAGTTCGTTGGCATCGAGCCATTGCAGTTCGACCGACGCGCGCAGCCACAATGCGAACACCAGCACGGTCCAGCCGATGATCGGCCCCCAGCGGTAGCGCCGCGGGTCGGCCAGCAGCATCGCGAGGCAGGCGATCGCGAGCGATGCCCAGACCAGCCAGACCAGCAGTTGCATGGTGGGCGCAAGCTCGGTGCGCAGCAGCAGCATCGCCAGCGCCAGCCACGGCAGCGCCAGTCCGGTCGCGCGGATCTTCGGCATCAGTGCCGGCAGCCCGAACGGCGCCCCGCTGAAGCGCGCGGTAGCCAGCAGCAACGGCCCGCAGGGCAGCAACAGCAGCATCCACAGGCCCATCGTGCCGCGCTCGGCGAAGCCGCCGCCGAACGGCAGCGTGTACAGCAGGCCGGTGCCGCCGAGACCGGCCGGAATCAACAGCAGGCTGGCGAACGCGACACTGCCGGCACCGGACTGTGGCTGCAATGCGAAACGCAGCAGCGCGAGCAAGGCCACCACCGACAGCCCGATCAGGCTGTAGTGGATCCAGCGGGTCGCCCGCGCATCGGCGGCATCGGCCGCGGCGGTCGTCATCAGTTGCGGCAGCAGCGCGGTGCGGACGTCGCCCTGCAGACGCAGGTACCACTCGGCAGGCCCGGCATCGCCGCCCGGCAACCGCAGTCGCAGGCTGGCGCGATCGTAGACCTCGACCGACGGCGCGGCGAAGAAGCCGGTCTGCGCGACCGCCGCGCCGGGTTGCTCGGGCAGATACAGGCGCATCGACTCGATCGGCGTGCGCTGCGCCCGCAGTACCCACTCTCCGTCCGCGCGCTGCGGCAACTGCGCGCGCAGCCGGACCCAGATCGACTGTCCCGGCACGAGCTGCACCGCGACGCCGGGCGTGATGACCGGTTGGAAGCGGGCTTGCGCCGCACCACCCAGCACCTCTTCGAACGGGGTGTCGTCCGCCGTCGTCAGCACGGCCAGGAACGGCGTTTCGACCGGCGCCCGCGCTGTCGACGGGGCGGCCGGCGGCGCAGCGAGCAGTGGCAGGGAAACGACGGACAGCATCCAAAGCAGCAAGCGAGTCGGTGACATCGTTCGCTCCATCATTGCCGGATCGGGTGACCGGGGCGGCAGACGCCGCGTCCCGCCTGACGCATCAGCGCGTCTGTTCGGTTACGCGGCACTGCGCAGCGAGCGGGCCGGCACGCCGCCGACCACTGCACAGGTCCGTTCGGTGAAGAAGTGCGTCGCGCGATCGGGTGTTCCGCCTGCATCGTGCATTGCCGAGCCTCCATGTCGTCGCGGGCGAATCATGACAGTGCGCGGCCGAGGCCGCCAGCAGGGCGCGGACGACCACCATCGAGCCGGTGACGAACCGCGCCAGGCTTCGATCGGCGTCTTCTCGCTGCGCGGGCGTTCGGGCAGCATGTCCGGCGATGCAATCCGCATCGGACATCGAGCGCAGGCACCCGATGGGCACCGTAAACCCGAATGCAGCGCCGATCGCGGTCGACCGCGATAGCGTCGAGCACTACCGCTGGGGCGGCGATTGCGACGGCTGGCGGCTGCTGCAGCAGGACGGGCTTGGCGTGACCGAGGAGCGGGTGCCGCCGGGGCGGGCCGAGGTGCCGCACCATCATGTGCACGCGCGGCAGTTCTTCTTCGTGCTGTCCGGCACCGCGACGCTCGAGTTCGCCGACACGGCGGTGCAGTTCCAGGCCGGGCAGGGCGTGCACGTGCCGCCCGGCGTGGTGCACCGGTTCGTCAACCGTTCCGACGACGTCGTCGTGTTCCTGGTGATCTCGTCGCCGTCGACCGTCGGCGACCGCGTGCTGGCCGCCGGCGACTGATCGGCAGTGGCCGGCTCAGCCGTTCGGGTCGACCGGATGCGCGAGACACGGATGATGCGGCGGCTTCTGCAGGCGCACGATCACGCCTTCGTTCGGACGCAGCTCGAGCTGCCGGCTGGCCGGCCGGGCGGCCGGATCATGCGTGGATATCAGGATTTCGGTCGGTACGCAGTTCAGGTCGAGGATGAATTCGTGGGCGCCGTTGCTGAAGTTCAGCATCACGATCAGCGCCTGGTCGCCGTGCTGGCGGATGTAGCCGAGCAGCGGCGGACGCACCGGCAACGGTTCATAGTCGCCGATCGCGAGCGCCGGTTCCTGGCGCCGCAATCCGATCAGCCGGCGGTACAGGTTCGGCAACGAGCGCGGGTCGCTGCGTTCGCTGGCGACGTTGCATTCGCGGTAGTCCGGCGACAGCGGCAGCCACGGCCGCGCACGCGAGAAGCCTGCGTTGTCGCTTGCATCCCACTGCATCGGCGAGCGCGCCATGTCGCGGCCGAGACCGCGACCGGGGCAGTTGAGCTCGCGCGGATCGACCCGCTGCTCGGGCGGGACGTCGACGTCGCGCATGCCGATCTCGTCGCCGTAGTACAGCGTCGGCGTGCCGCGCAGCGTCAGCAGCAGCATCGCCGCGACGCGCGCCTGCGGGCTGCCGACCCGCGTGCCAAGCCGCGATTTGTCGTGGTTGCCCAGCACCCAGTTCGGCCAGCCGTCCGGAGGCAACGACGCCTCGTAGGTGTCGATCACGCTGCGGATGTGCGCGGCATCCCACGGAGCACCGATCAACTGGAAATTGAACGGCAGGTGCGCCTCGTCCTGTTCCGAACCGTAGTAGCTGATCAGATGTTCGATCGGCAGGTAGATCTCGCCGATCAGCAGCCGTTCGTCGTATTCGTCGATGACCCGGCGCATGCCGCGGACGACGTCGTGGACTTCCGGCTGGTCGGTCGAGAACACCGGCAGGAACTCCTCGTACGGCGACATCGTGGCCGGGTCGTAGTCGGGGTTCGGCGGGTTGTGGCGCAGATGCTCGTCCTTGATCATGTGCCACATCACGTCGACGCGGAAGCCATCGACGCCCTTGTCGAGCCAGAACCGCATCGCGGCGTGGATCGCCTCGTGCACGGCCGGGTTGCGCCAGTTCAGGTCGGGCTGTTCGGCGAGGAACGCGTGGTAGTAGTACTGCCCGGTCGCTTCGTGCCATTGCCAGGCGGAGCCGGCGAACTCGCTGACCCAGTTGTTCGGCGGGCCGCCATCCGGTGCCGGGTCGGCCCACAGGTACCAGTCACGCTTCGGGTTGTCGCGCGAACTCGCTGATTCGATGAACCACGGGTGCTGGTCGGAGGAGTGGTTCGACACCAGGTCGAGCAGCAGTTTCATCCCGCGCCGATGGGTTTCGGCGAGCAGCCGGTCGAAATCGTCCATCGTGCCGAACAACGGATGGATCGCCGTGTAGTCGGCAATGTCGTAGCCGAAGTCCTTCATCGGCGACGGAAAGATCGGCGAGATCCAGAGCGCGTGCACGCCGAGCCATTCGAGGTAGTCGAGCTGCTGCAGGATGCCGTTCAGGTCGCCGCAGCCGTCGTCGTTGCTGTCCTGGAACGAGCGCGGATAGATCTGGTAGATGATGCCGCGCTTCCACCACAGCCATTGCTGTTTCCACACCATGGTCGACTCCTTGACGGGGTGTCGGCGGTGGTGCCCGTGGTGCGGCGCCTGCGCGGCGGTACGACGCAGGCAGACGGCGCAGTGCGGGCGCGCGCTGTCGACCCCGACTGCGGTCCACGGTAGCGATCACGGAATGTATGCGCGGTGACCACCGCGGCACGGCGGGCGATGCCGCGGCGCGCTGTCGCGCGGATCGGCGGTGGAACCGGAGCGGGCCGGCCCGGTACCGCCGGGGTCAGAACAGCAGCGACGCCATCCTGCGGCGGTAGCGGCCGACCAGATCGTCGTCGTCGATCACCGCGAACGCATCGACCAGCAGCCGGCGCGGCAGTCCGTCCTCGTAACCCTTGTCGCGGCGCAGCAGTTCGAGGAACTCCTGCAGCGCGCCTTCCTGGTCGCCGGACACCAGCTTGTGCACGCCGAGCAGGTGACGTGCCTGCAGGTCGCCGTCGTCACCGTCGAGGCGACGTTGCAGCTCGGCGGTCGATGGCGCGTCCTTCAGTTGCCCGGCAAAACCGAGCGATGCGCGCACCTTGCGCGCGCGGTCGTCGCTGGCGAGGTTGGCCGGCAGCGCATCGAGCAGCGCGCGGGCTTCGTCGGTATCGCCAGTGCCGGCCAGCGCGACCGCGAGTTCGAGCTTGAGCTCGTCCTTGTCCGGCTCGGCAGCGATCTGCGCCCGCAGCGTCGCGATCCGCACTTCCGGATCGACCGGTTCGAGCGTCGCCTCGGCCTCCGGTTCGCCGGCCAGTGGCTCGATGCCGTGCTGGCGCAGGAAGTCGCGCAGCACGCCTTCGGGCTGTGCGCCCATGAAGCCGTCGATCGGCTGGCCGCCCTTGAGCAGCATCACGGTCGGCAGCGAACGGATGCCGAACAGCGCGGCGAGCTGCATCTCGACGTCGGTGTTGACCTTGGCCAGCACGAACGCACCACCGTACTCGGCCGCGAGTTTCTCGAGCACCGGCTTCAACTGCTTGCACGGCGCGCACCAGTCGGCCCAGAAATCGACCAGCACCGGCGTTTCCATCGAGCGCAGCATGACGTCCTGCTCGAAGCTCGCGGTGACGGCGTCGAACGAATGTGGCGAGGCAGTGTGCGGCTGGGTCATCAGTCGGTCCATGGCGGGGCGTAGCGACCCATCTGGGGGCGGCGCGACAGGATACAAGCGTGCCGGCCCCAGCTACCGAAGCGATCCGGGCCGCTCGCGGCGACCGGGCGGGGCCGGTGCCGGCCGCAGCCCGCGTTCGACCGCGGCTGCGGCGTGCCTCGGCTAGCTGGCTAGCGGTGGCTGACGACCTTGCCGCCCTTCATGACGAAGCCGACCCGCTGCATGAGCGTGATGTCGTCGATCGGATCGCCGTCGACCGCGATCAGGTCGGCATGCTTGCCGACCGCGACGCTGCCGATCTCGCCGGCGCGATCGAGCAGCTCGGCGGCGTTGCGGGTCGCGCTCTGCAGCGCCAGTGCCGGCGGCATGCCGGCCTCGACCATAAGCGCGAACTCGCGGCCGTTGCCGCCATGCGGGAACACACCGGCATCGGTGCCGAACGCGATCCTGACGCCGGCTGCATGGGCGCGGCCGAAAGTGCCCTGGATCAGTTTGCCGATCCGCTCGGCCTTCGGTCGCACGACCTCCGGGTAGTAGCCGGGTACCGCCGATTTCTCGCTGACGAACACCCCGGCGAGGATCGTCGGCACGTACCAGGTGCCGTGCTTCTTCATCAGCGTGAAGATCTCGTCGTCCATGTAGGTGCCGTGCTCGATCGAGTCGACCCCGGCGACGATCGCGCGGCGCATGCCTTCCTTGCCGTGCGCGTGGGCTGCGACCTTGTAGCCGTAGTCGCGCGCGGTCGCCACGATCGCCTCGATCTCGTCGATCATGAACTGCGGATTG
The DNA here is from genome assembly GCA_041687455.1 of Lysobacteraceae bacterium. Classification (GTDB taxonomy): domain Bacteria; phylum Pseudomonadota; class Gammaproteobacteria; order Xanthomonadales; family Xanthomonadaceae; genus JAWLBY01. Next base: position 67,051 of record JAWLBY010000018.1, read on the forward strand.
TCGGCGCTCCTGGCGACGCTCAGCACGCCGCCGGTGGCGGTCAGCTTGATCACGTCGGCGCCTTCCTTGTAGCGCTGGCGGACCGCGCGGCGCGCCTCCAGTGGACCGCTGACGACGCCGTCCTCGGGCCCCGGGTAGCCGAGCGCGTGCAGGATCTCGCGGTTGACGCCGTTGACCGGATCGGCGTGTCCGCCGGTGGTCGCGATCGACTTGCCAGCCGCGACGATCCGCGGGCCGCGCACCAGTCCGGCATCGATCGCGTTGCGCAGCGCCAGCGTGGTCGTGCCGCCGAGATCGCGCACGGTCGTGAAGCCGGCCAGCAGCGTGCGCTCGGCATAGCCGACCGCGCGGAACGCCTGGTCTTCGGGGTTGAGCCGGAAGTTGTCGGAGTAGGCCGTCGGGCTGGTTTCGCCGGAAAGGTGGACGTGCGAATCGATCAGCCCCGGCAGGCAGCTCTGTTGCGACAGATCGATCCGCTGCGCACCGTCCGGCGCAGCGACATGGCCGGGCTGCACGGCGGCGATCCGGCCGTCCCGGACGACGATGCTGTGCGGCCCGAGCAGTCTGGCGGAGTCGGCGTCGAACAGCCGGCCGCAGTGCAGCACGGTGTCCTGGGCGCCGGCGATCGCCGGCAGGGTCAGCAAGGCGACGGACAGCAGACGGCGCATCGGCACGGTCTCCGGTGGGAAAGCGCGATCCTAACAGCGGGATGAACCGCGCGATGCGACCGAGGATTCGGTTCGTCGCCGGAATCGCTCGCTCGGTCGGCGCGTGGCGGTGCTGCGGTGGCGTGGTGGCGCGCAGCGGCGATTCGCGGCCGGCGCGGCGGGTGCGAGTCGCCGATGGCCGGATCAGCGCATCGTGCCGATCGGCCGCTGTTGGTCAACAGTGGCCGATGTCGGTTCTCGAGCGAATGCCGCCCTCGAATCAAAGCAGCTCGTGCCGCTGTTCCTTGGTCATCTCCGAGCCGCGATTGCGGCTGATGTGGCGGGGTTCTTCCGGTGGCGGCAGCCTGGCCGGCAGGCCGAGGCTATCCATCCACAGTTCGCGGATCCAGCCGGTCGTGTGGTGGACGTGCTTGTCCGCGTCGTCCTCGACTTCGTCGCAGGCCTTCTTCAGCACCCGCGCATGCTCGCCGTCCAACGCGCGGGCCAGCATGCCGATCAGTTCCCAGTTCTGCTGGTCCCTGGTCTCGGCCAGGATCAAGCATTCGGCCGCGACCAGTTCGGCGGCCTGGGGGTTGCCGGCGTCGTGTGCCATCTGCATCGCGGCGATCAGCGATTCACCGAGATGGGCGACGACCTGTCGTCCGGGTGTGTCCTGTTCCGGATCGAGCCCGAATGCCTCCAGTACACCGAGCAGGATGTCTTCTTGTTGTCGGGTCTGCTCGAGGCACCGGGTCCACTCGACCCTGAGGTCTTCGTTCTGCGCGCAGGCGATTGCGCTCTGGTACACCTGCTGGTCGGCGATTTCGGTCTCGAGCGCCTGATAGAGCAGTTCGTGGACCTGTTGCATCACGACCTTCGGCCTGCTGACCATGCGATTCTCCGGTTGCCGACGAAAAGGCCGCGGGCATCGCGGCGGGTAGCGATGATGAGCAGCTTCCGTGCCAAGGGCCGACCGTCGACGGTCGCGGCTGGCCTGGCTGGCGGGCCAGTCAGGCGACGTCGGCGGCATCCGACCGCTCGCCGCCGCGGTCGCGTCAACCTCCGCGCTCGCTGAGGTTCTTTCCGTCTGCCGCGGAAAGCTTTCGGTCCGCCGCCCGCTCGGTCGGTCGATGACGGTCGACCTATGCCGCTCCGGTCGGCTTCGGTTAGGCTCGGCCGCTGATTGCATGTCTGTCTGTCGGAGTTTGCCCATGCTGCGTCGCCCGCTCGTTGCCGCCCTTGCCCTGGCCCTGACCGCCGTGCCGGCGCTCGCGGCGAAGAAGCCCGCCGACGACAAGTCTCCGAGCTGGTCGGTCGAGACGAGCCTCGCGGCGCCGAACACGATCCGCTTCACGACCACCGAAGGCACCTGGATGAATCTCGACGTCGCGCCGGACGGCAAGACGATCGTTTTCGACCTGCTCGGTGACCTGTACCTGTTGCCGATCGATGGCGGCAAGGCCCGACGGATCACCAGCGGCCGCGCGTTCGACCTGCAACCGCGCTTCTCGCCGGACGGCCGGAAGATCGCATTCACGTCCGATCGCGGCGGCGGCAACAACCTGTGGATCGTCGACATCGACGGCAAGAACCCGCTGCAGGTCAGCAAGGAAGACTTCCGCCTGCTGAACAATCCGGCCTGGACGCCGGACGGCCAGTATCTGGTCGGCCGCAAGCACTTCACCGGCCAGCGTTCGCTGGGCGCCGGCGAGCTGTGGATGTACCACGTCAGCGGCGGCAACGGCGGCCTGCAGTTGACCAAACAGAAGAACGACCAGCAGGACCAGGGCGAACCGGCGCTGTCGCCGGACGGCCGCTACGTCTATTTCTCCGAGGACGTCAGCGACGGCCCGTACTTCCAGTACAACAAGAATGCGCACGATCTGATCTACGCGATCCGCCGGCTCGATCGTGAAACCGGCGAAGTCGTCGACCTGATCCGCACGCCGGGCGGCGCGGTGCGCCCGCAGCCGTCGCCCGACGGCACGCAGCTCGCTTTCGTCAAGCGCGTGCTCGACAAGTCGGTGCTGCACCTGCTGGATCTCGAATCGGGTCGGGTGCGTCCGCTGTGGGACGGACTGTCGCACGACCAGCAGGAAGCGTGGGCGATCTTCGGCCCGTATGCGAACTACAACTGGCTGCCGGACGGCTCGGCGCTGGTGGTCTGGGCGCAGGGCGGCCTGTGGCGCGTCGATGCACAGTCCGGCGAGGCGAACCGGATTCCGTTCGAGGCCGAGGTCGAGCAGTCGGTTGCCGCGCCGCTGCGCTTCGAGCGCACGCTGGACGCCGGCGAGTTCGCGCCGAAGATGATCCGCGACGTCGCCACCTCGCCGGACGGCAACACCGTCGTGTTCCACGCGGTCGGCCAGTTGTGGACCCGCACGCTGCCGAACGGCCGTCCGCAGCGGCTGACGTCCGACGCGCAGAACTACGAGTACCAGCCGAGCTTCTCGTCCGACGGCGGCAAGCTGCTGTACACACGCTGGAACGACCAGGACCTGGTGCGGATCGTCGAACGCGACCTCGCCAGCGGCAGCGAGCGCGTGTTCGAGCTCGATCCCGGGTATTACTACGGCCCGCGCTATTCGCCCGACGGCAGCCGGATCGTGTTCGCGAAGGTGCGCGGCAGCGGGCTGACCGGCAACACCTGGACCCAGGAAGCCGGCGTGTACCTGATGCCGGCCGCCGGTGGCGAGCCGCGCCGGATCGCCAACAGCGGCCACTCGCCGCAGTTCTCGGCCGATGGTCGCCGCGTGCTGTACTTCACCGGCGGCCTGCCGGCCAAGCGGCTGATGAGCATCGGCGTCGACGGCGATGCACCGCGCGAGGTGTTCAACTTCAAGTATCCGAGCCAGGTCAGCCTGAGCCCGGACGGCCAGTGGGTGGCCTGGACCGAGCTGTTCAACGCCTACGTTGCGCCGTTGCCGCAAACCGGCGGCAGCATCGAACTTTCGCGCGAGAGCAAGGCGATTCCGGTCGCGAAGATCAGCCACGACGCCGGTTCCTACCTGCACTGGTCGGGCGACTCGAAGCGCCTGCACTGGATGCTCGGCAACCAGTATTTCAGCCGCGATCTGAAGGACGCGTTCGCGTTCGTGCCGGGTGCGCCGAAGGCGCTGCCGAAGGCCGACGCGCTGCGCGGCATCGAGCTCGGCGTCCGGCAGCCGGTCCACGCGCCGGGCGACACGGTCGCGTTCGTCGGTGCGCGGATCATCACGATGCGCGATGCGGAGAACACCGAGGAAGTGATCGACGACGGCGTGCTGGTCGTGTCCGGCGACAGCATCGTCGGGGTCGGCCGCAACGGCGACATCCGCGTGCCCGATGGCGCCCGCGTGATCGATGCACGCGGCAAGACCATCATGCCCGGCATCGTCGATGCGCACGCGCACGCCGCGCATTTCGGCAACGGCGTCGTTCCGCAGCAGAACTGGGCCTACTACGCCAATCTCGCCTTCGGCATCACGACGATGCACGACCCGTCGGCGACCAACGAGTTCGTGTTCTCGCAGGCCGAGCTGGTCAAGGCCGGGCGGATGGTCGGTCCGCGGGTGTTCTCGACCGGCACGATCCTGTACGGCGCCGACAGCGACTTCAAGGCGGTGGTCAATTCGATCGACGACGCCCGCGCGCATCTGCGCCGGATGAAGGCGCTCGGCGCGTTCTCGGTCAAGAGCTACAACCAGCCGCGTCGTGACCAGCGGCAACAGATCAACCAGGCCGCGCGCGAGCTCGGCATGGTGGTAGTCGAGGAGGGCGGTTCGACCTTTTCGCACAACCTGACGATGGTGCTCGACGGCGTCACCGGCATCGAACACAACCTGCCGGTCGCGCCGTTGTACAAGGACGTGATCCAGTTGATGGCCGGCACCGACGTGCGCAACACGCCGACGCTGGTGGTCAGCTACGGCGGCCTGTCCGGCGAGCGCTGGTGGTATGCACGGGACGCGGTGTGGGAAGACGAAAAGCTCAATCGCTATTTCCCGCGCGACACGCTGCAGTCACTCGCGATCCGCCGTGAGATGGCGCCGGACTGGGACTACTACCACGTCGAGGTCGCCAAGGCGGCCAAGGCACTGCGTGACGCCGGCGTTCGCATCCAGGTCGGCGGCCACGGCCAGATGCAGGGCCTGGCCGCGCACTGGGAAATCTGGATGCTGACCCAGGGCGGCTTCTCGAACTGGCAGGCGCTGCGCGCGGCCACCATCGACGGCGCCGACTACATCGGCTTCGGCCGCCAGCTCGGCTCGCTCGAAGCCGGCAAGCGCGCCGACCTCGTCGTGCTGAACGGCAATCCGCTCGACAACATCCGCGAAACGGCGAATACCGAGTTCGTGATGGTCAACGGCCGGCTGTTCGACGTCGACACGATGGCCGAGATCGGCGGCCTGAACGCCCCGGCACCGACCTTCCACTGGCAGCGGCATGGATCGGCGCTCGGCCACGGCATCCAGTACGGCCCGACCGCGCCATGCCACTGTCCGAAGGGCGAGCATCGGCACTGAGGATCAAGGAAAGTGCCGATGAAACGATGGACCCTGCTTGCAGCGATCGGCACGGCGACTGCGTCGATCGCCCCGGCGCAGTCGGCCGGGCTTCCGGACCCGGGATTCCTCGATGGACGCTGGCGCAGCGATTTCGCCAGTGCCGCGATCGGTACCGCGATGCGGCCGCTGAACTACGATCCGATGTGCCCGTTCCCGCAGTCGCCATTCGCGATCTGCCTGCAGAACCTGCAGCCGCTGCCCGGACAGACCGGTTCGTTTCCACCGCGCGTGTATTCGCGTTCGAACTGGGTCGGATTGCCGGGCAGCGCCGAACCGTTCTGGGTGGTGACCGCCAATGTCGAGCCGACGCTCGATCGCAACTGCAACAGCGGCCCACCGAACCAGAGCGAGCCGGTCGTGCGTCCGTTCGAGGGCGTATTCGGCCTCTCGGTGCAGCCAGCGGAAACGACCGCCCAGCCCTATCGCAACGAAGTGGTGCTTGCCGTCGACCTGAGTCATCGACCACGCCAACGTGCCGAGCGGCCGAGCTGCAAGACCGATGAATTCATTCCGTTCCTGAGTTACGGCCTCGACAGCGCTCGCGGCGCCGGCGGGCCGCTCGCCGAACTGGGGCCGGAAGGACCGTCTCCGCTGCTGCGCTTCAACTATCGGTTGGTCGATTCGAATGCCGACATGTTCGATGTCGGCCAGCCGCTGCCACCGAAGCCGCGCGGCCAGTACGCCGGATTGTTCGTCGAGGCGCAGTGGCAGGGCCGCAAGCGCTGGGTGTGGATCAACCTGGTCAAGGCCTTCGCAAGCGACGAGCCAGCGTTCACGGCGTTGTGGAACTGGGGCCTTCGCGAATCGATGTTCTATCCGGGGGCGGAGATCGTTTTCACATCGGCAGCGTGGTTGAGCGCGCACTGTCCGAACGCGGCGCTGCAGCTTCCCGCTTCGTTGGCACCGGCACCGATCGCCGACAATGCGCCGCATCCGGTGTCGATCGATCTGCGAGCGCTCTATCAATGCGTCGGGGATCGCTTCGAGCAGCCTTTCCCGAGTGCCACGCCGGTGCCGCTGACCGGCCTGCATTTCTTCGTCGAGGTCGGCGTTCGCGATCGGGATGGGCTCCCGGGCCTGTCTGCCAGCGACTACGACAGCCGGCTCGGGATCGCGTTCGACAGTGTCGACCTCGCAGCCAGTGGCACCCCGGCCGCTTCGGATCACGGCTTTCTGTCGCAGCTTGCGGACGACCTGCTCGGCAGGCCGTGGACGGCAACTGAACTGGCGCACTGGGCATCGCGGCTGTCTGCGGTCGGACGCATCGCGACTTCCCGCGAGATCCTGCGCTCGCTGCCGGTCCGGCGTGGGGCACTGACCGCCGCCCGGCTGGCGCTGCTCGGTTTCGGCGACACGGTGAACCGGGCCGCACTCGAATCGCTGCTGGCCGGGCTACGCGCTGGCGAAGACGAACCGGCCGCAGCGCGCCGCCTGGCCGCCGACCCGGCATTCGTGCGAGTCACCCGCTCGCTCGGCGATGAAGCGTTCATCCGCTTGCTGTGGCGTCGCGCGCTCGGCAGGGACCTGGACGCACATCCGGATGTGCAGGCCATCGTCGACGCCGTCGGCAGCATCGCCGAGTGGCGTGCCGCGCTGCAGCAGCAGCGCGCGACCCGTGCCGATTTCGTGCTCGCCGTGCATCGCTTCGCCAGTGCGCGGAACCTGCTGACGACCGAGGCCGAGATCGTGCTGCTGTACCGCGCGTTCATGGACCTGACGCCGGACAGCGAAGGCGTTGCTCACTGGCGTCAGCAGCCGCACATGCCGGAGCGCCTGATCGAAGTGCTGTACTACACCGACGAGTACCGGCGCCGCTTCGCGGACTGACCGCCGTCTGGCCTGGCGCGTCATCCCGGCGCAAGCCCACGGCTGTCCGGGCCCGTTCGCGCTGTCGACGGGCGAACCCGCGCGCCGCCGCGGCCGTTCGTGTTTCGATACCTCGACACGAACGGTGGCGGAAATGTCGCAAACCGGGCGAATCAGGATGGGCCCTTGGCGTTCGCCCCTGCTGTCCGGCCGTGCCGCAGCGATCAGCCCGGCGGCCAGTGCATCCGCCGGCCGGCGAGCAGGTGCAGGTGGATGTGGTAGACGGATTGCCCGCCATCGTCGTTGCAGTTCATGACGACGCGATAGCCGTCGTCGGCGAAGCCTTCCCGCTTCGCAAACGCCGCCGCGGCGATCAGCAGCTTGCCAGCCAGCTCGGCATCGGACGGCTGCAGGTCGTTCAAGGTCGCGATCGCGCGCTTCGGGATGAACAGCACGTGCACCGGCGCCTTCGGATCGATGTCGCGGAAGGCGAGCACGTCGTCGTTCTCGAAGACGATGTCGGCCGGAATCTCGCGGCGGATGATCTTGTCGAAAATCGTGTCGGACATGGGGCGTCTCGTTGGCTGTGGAGCGAATCCGGGGATAGCGGGTGCCGTCGGGCTTCTGGTTTCGTCGGGATTCGGGATTCGGGATTCGGGATTCGGGATTCGGGATTGGGATTGGGATTTGGGATTGGGATTGGGATTGGGATTGGGATTGGGATTGGGATTGGGATTGGGGCAGGGGAGTGTCCGGATTCGTGTGTGTGCAAGGCGGCCGGATTCTTGTGTGCAAGGCGGGTTTGGTCTGGGGGCAGGCTTCGCTCGGTTGGAGCGCACTGCAAGCCCCTCTCCCCTTGCGGGAGAGGGGTCGGGGAGAGGGGGCGCAAGCCGAACCGCTTCGATCTCGTGTTTGCAACCCCACCGCGCGTCCCGATGACTCACTGCGGTCCCAGCGCTGCGAATCACGACGGCGACGCGCGTGAACCCTACACTTCCTGCCGCGAACCGAATGCATGCGCCAGCGTCCCGCGATCGATGTACTCGAGCTCGCCGCCCAGCGGTACGCCATGCGCCAGTCGGCTCGGTCGCACGCCGTGCTGGCGGGCGAGCTGCGCGAGATAGTGCGCGGTTGCCTCGCCTTCGACGGTCGGGTTGGTCGCGATGATCAGTTCGCACACATCGCCTTCGGCGAGCCGCGCGGCGAGCATGTCCAGGCCGAGCTCGCGCGGGCCGAGGCCATCGAGCGGCGACAGCCGGCCGTGCAGCACGAAATAGCGACCGCGGTAGCCGGTGGCCTGCTCGATCGCGGCCAGATCGGCCGGTGATTCGACCACGCACAGCAGTTCGACGTCACGGGCGGGGTTGCGGCACAGCGTGCAGACCGGTTCCTCGCTGTGGTTGCGACAGCGCTCGCAGTTGCCGATCTTCTGCATCGCCTCGGCCAGCACCGCGGCCAGCCGGCGACCGCCATCGCGGTTGCGCTCGAGCAGATGCAGCGCCATCCGCTGTGCGGTCTTGGCACCGACACCGGGCAACACGCGGAAGGCGTCGATCAACTGATCGAGCAGTGCAGACGTGCTCATGCGAAGTGAAAGGCGTCCGCGTGCCGACTCAGAACGGCAGCTTCATGCCCGGCGGCAACGGCAGCCCGGCGGTCGCTTCCGACATCTTCGCCTGGCTGGCTTCCTGCGCCTTGTTGATCGCGTCGTTGACCGCGGCGGCGACGAGGTCCTCGGCCATCTCCGGATCCGAGGCCATCGTCTCGCGATCGATGCTGATCCGCCGGACCTCGAGCTTTCCGGTCATCACGACGGTGACCGCGCCGCCGCCGGCGCGACCGGTCACTTCGACCTGCGCCAGTTCATCCTGCACGCGCTTGAGGTTTTCCTGCATGCGCTGGGCTTGTTGCATCAGGTTCGCGATCTGGCCGCGCATCGGGGAGTCTCCTTCAGTGAGTGGTGTCGTCGGCCGGCCGGATCGAATCCGGCACCAGCCGCGCCTCGTAACGGGTCATCAGTCGCTGCACGGTCGGGTCGGCGACGAACACGCGTTCCGCTTCGGACTGCCGGGCATCGCGTTCACGGCGCGTGCGTTCGTGCAACGTCTCGCCGCCGGGACGGCTGGCGACGAACTCGATCCTCGGCGCGCCGCCGAGCGGTTCCGCCAGCGCATCGGCCAGTTGCTGAACCAGCGACGGGATCCGCAGATGTTCGAGCGCATCCGGCAATGCGAGTTGCAGTCGATCATCGGCGTGCGACACGAACGCGGCACTGGCGGCCAGCTCGCGGACCGGCCCCTTCAGGCCGAGCGTGGCGACCGTGCCGAGCCACTGTTCGCTGTCGCAGAGCAGCCGCCCGGACCGGCCCGCTGCGACCGCAGGCGCTGCGGCAGCCGGCGGCGGTGCCATGATCGGCGCGCCGCGGGTCACGAACGCCGGCGCGACCGGCTCGGCCACGGCCGGGCTCGCCTGCGCTGGCAGCGCCCTTGGCAGCGGCGCCGGTGCGCGCGGCGCCACGATCGCCGCAGCGGCGGCCGCGGCGGCTTCGAGCCCGGCCGGTGCCGGCGGCGACGACGCCGGCACCGGCGCCATCAGGGCCGCCGGCATCGGCGGCGCGCTACTGCGCAGCGCAGCAGCCGCCGGTTTCGGCAGTCCGTCGCTGCCGCCGCTGGCTCCGATCGGGCGGAACGCGAGCATCCGCAGCAGGCTCATCTCGAAGCCGATCCGCGGTGATGGCGCAAACGGCAGCTCGCGCCGTCCGGACAACGCCATCTGGTACCACAACTGCACCAGCTCGGCCGGCACCTGCTCGGCCAGCGGCCGCAGCGGCTCGTCGTCATCGACCGCAGACGGCACCAACTGGCAGACCTGGATCCGGTGCAGATGCGCGGCCAGCTCGTCGAGCACGGCGGAGAAGTCCGGCGAATAGCCGGCCAGCCGATCGACCGCCGCGAGCAACTGCGGGCCGTCACCGGCCGCCAGCGCTTCCAGCAGCTCGCCGACCTGGGCCCGATCGACGGTGCCGAGCATCGCCGCGACCTCGTCGTTGTTGAGCGTGCCGCCGCCGTAGGCGATCGCCTGGTCGAGCAGCGACAGGCCGTCGCGCAGGCTGCCGTCGGCGCCGCGAGCCAGTTGGGCGATCGCGCCGTCGTCGAACGCGATCTCCTCGGCAGCGAGGATCCGGCGCATCTGTTGCGCGATCTGCTCCGGCATCAACCGCTTCAGATTGAACTGCAGGCATCGAGACAGCACCGTCACCGGCAGCTTCTGCGGATCGGTCGTCGCGAGCAGGAACTTGACGTGTTCCGGCGGTTCCTCGAGCGTCTTCAGCAACGCGTTGAACGCGTTGCGCGACAGCATGTGCACCTCGTCGACCAGATAGACCTTGTAGCGGCCGCGGGTCGGCATGTACTGGGCGTTCTCGATCACCTCGCGAACGTCGTCGACACCGGTGTTGCTGGCGGCATCGATCTCGATCAGGTCGACGAAGCGGCCGGCGTCGACCGCGGTGCAGATCGCGCACTCGCCGCACGGCTCGGCACCGACGCCGCGCTCGCAGTTCAGGCTCTTGGCGAAGATCCGCGCGATCGTCGTCTTGCCGACGCCGCGGGTACCGGTGAACAGGAACGCGTGATGGACGCGACCGGAGTCGAGCGCATTCGACAGTGCGCGCACGACATGCTCCTGCCCGACCAGCTCGGCAAAACGCTTGGGCCGCCATTTGCGGGCGAGAACGAGATAGGACATGCGGGGACCGGCCGAAGGGCGAACGGCCATTGTGCCAAGTTGCCGCCAGCGCGACCAACCCATTCGTTGCGGCAACCGGCGGTCTGTACCGGACCCGACCACGGACAGGCATGCCGACGCGCCGCGCCGCGCTGCCCCTGGACGTCACCGCGTTGCTTGTGCCGCCGCGGCCTGCCGGGTATCCTTCGCGGCTCGCTTGCGTCCCGAGGATCGGGTCGCCGGCGACATCGCCGCAGGCGATGCCCGGGTGGAGAGGTGTCCGAGTGGTTGAAGGAGCACGCCTGGAAAGTGTGTATACGGCTAAACCCCGTATCGCGGGTTCGAATCCCGCCCTCTCCGCCATCTGAATCGCTGCTGCAGCGCAGGCGATCGAACGCCACCGGATCAATGGTGGCCCCGTCGGTGCCTCCGCGACGATAGGCCGAAAACCCCGCCAGGTCCGGAAGGAAGCAACGGTATTGGCTGATTCGGGCGCCGGAGTAGTGCTGGCGGGGTCGCCACCCTCATCGAAACGCGCCTACGGGCGCGTTTTTCGTTTGACGATGATGCCCGGCGCCAGAGGAAAAGATCGCGGCTGAAGCCGCTCCCATAGGGGAAGCGTCGCCGTCCTGCAACGGCGGCGCGGGCCCGTTCATCACCGGAAACGAAGACGCCGCCCGAAGGCGGCGCCTTGCATCGCAACGTAGCAGTTGCCGCTTACGCGGTCGCGGCCTGCGGCGCCGAGGCGAGCTGGCGCAGCACGTAGTGCAGGATGCCGCCGTGGCGGAAGTACTCGACTTCCTTCGGCGTCAGCAACAGCACGTGGACGCGGAACTCGACCTTCGAGCCATCCTTGCGGGTTGCGACGACGTTCGCATGGCGCGCGGCGCCGTCGTTCAGGCCGGTGATATCGAACTGCTCGTCGCCCTGCAGGCCCAGCGACGCGGCGTTCTCGCCTTCCATGAACTGCAGCGGCAGCACGCCCATGCCGACCAGGTTCGAGCGGTGGATACGCTCGAAGCTCTCGGCAATGACCGCCTTGACGCCCAGCAGCATGGTGCCCTTGGCCGCCCAGTCGCGCGACGAGCCGGTGCCGTACTCCTTGCCGGCGATGACCACCAGCGGCGTGCCTTCGGCCTTGTACTGCATCGCGGCGTCGTAGATCGACATCTTCGCGCCATCCGGCTGATGCAGTGTGTTGCCGCCTTCTTCGCCACCGAGCATCAGGTTCTTGATCCGGATGTTGGCGAATGTGCCGCGCACCATCACGTCGTCATTGCCGCGCCGCGAACCGTACGAGTTGAAGTCGGCCGGCTGCACGCCCTTTTCCATCAGGAACCGGCCTGCCGGCGAGTCCTTCTTGATATTGCCGGCCGGCGAGATGTGATCGGTGGTGATCGAGTCGCCGAACAGGCCCAGCACGCGGGCGCCATGGATGTCTTCGATCGCATGCACGTCCATCGTCATGCCTTCGAAGTACGGCGGGTTCTTGATGTAGGTCGAAGCGTCCCACTGGTACGCGTCACCTTCCGGCGACGCGATCGCGTTCCAGCGACTGTCGCCGTGGAACACGTCGGCGTAGGTGCGCATGAACATCTCGGGCGCGATCGCCTGCTGGATCGTGTCGGCGATTTCCTTGTTGTTCGGCCAGATGTCGCGCAGGTAGACCGGCTGGCCGTCGGAGCCGGTGCCGAGCGGATCCTTCGAAAGGTCGATGTCGATCGTGCCGGCGATCGCGTAGGCGACGACCAGCGGCGGCGACGCGAGGTAGTTCATCTTTACCTCGGGATGCACGCGGCCTTCGAAGTTGCGGTTGCCCGACAGCACCGAGGCGACGGTCAGGTCGCCAGCGGCGATCGCGGCGCTGACCTCGGCCGGCAGCGGACCGGAATTGCCGATGCAGACCGTGCAGCCGTAGCCGACCACGTGGAAGCCCAGTGCTTCCAGATCATCCATCAGGCCGGCCTTCTTGAAGTACTCGGTCACGACCCGCGAGCCCGGGCCATTGGAGGTCTTGACCCACGGCTTGACCTTCAGGCCCTTGGCGACCGCGTTGCGGGCCAGCAGGCCGGCGCCGAGCATCACGGCCGGGTTCGACGTGTTGGTGCAGGAGGTGATCGCGGCGATCACGACCGCGCCGTCCTTCAGTTCGGTCGTCTCGCCCTTGATCGAGAGCGGCGCGCTGCCGGCCTTCGGTCCGCCCTTCTTCTCGCGGGCGGCTGCGAAGCTGGCGACGTTGTCGCGCGCATTGGACTGCATGTCGGTCAGCAGCACCCGATCCTGCGGGCGCTTCGGCCCGGCCAGCGACGGCAGCACGGTGCCCATGTCGAGTTCGAGCACGACGCTGTATTCGGCCTCGGCCGCGCCCGGCTCGCGCCACAGGCCCTGCGCCTTCGCGTAGGCCTCGACCAGCGCGATCTGTTCTTCGTGGCGGCCGGACAGCCGCAGGTAGCTCAGTGCCTCGGCGTCGATCGGGAAAATGCCGCAGGTCGCGCCGTACTCCGGCGCCATGTTGGCGATCGTCGCGCGGTCGGCGAGCGGCAGGTGGTCGAGACCGTCGCCGAAGAACTCGACGAACTTGCCGACCACGCCGTGCTTGCGCAGCATCTGGGTGACGGTCAGCACCAGGTCGGTCGCGGTCGCGCCTTCCGGCAGCCGGCCCTTCAGGCGGAAGCCGACCACCTGCGGAATCAGCATCGACGACGGCTGGCCGAGCATCGCGGCTTCGGCCTCGATGCCGCCGACGCCCCAGCCGAGCACGCCGATGCCGTTGATCATCGTGGTGTGCGAATCGGTGCCGAACACGGTGTCGGGATAGGCGTAGCGCACGCCGTCGACTTCACGCTCGAACACGACCCGGGCCAGGTTCTCGAGGTTGACCTGGTGCACGATGCCGGTGTTCGGCGGCACCACCTTGAAGTTGTCGAATGCCTTCTGGCCCCAGCGCAGGAAGCTGTAGCGTTCCTTGTTGCGCTCGAATTCAATCTTGCCGTTCAGGTCGAGCGCGTCCTTGCTGCCGAACACGTCGACCTGCACCGAATGGTCGATGACCAGTTCCGACGGGATCAGCGGGTTGATCCGGGTCGGGTCACCGCCGAGCGCGACGACGGCGTCACGCATCGCGGCGAGGTCGACCACGCAGGGCACGCCGGTGAAGTCCTGCAGCACCACGCGCGCCGGCATGAACGCGATCTCGGTGTCCGGTTCCTTCTTCGCGTCCCAGTTGGCAACCGCTTCGATCGATTCCCTGGTGACGGTCACGCCGTCCTCGTTGCGCAGCAGGTTCTCGAGCAGGATCTTCATCGAGAACGGCAGGCGCGCCAGATTGAAGCGCTCGCCGAGCTTCGCCAGGCTGTAGATCGTGTAGTCGCGGCCGTCGACGGTCAGTCCGGTGCGGGTCGAGAAGGAGTCGCTCATCCTGTAGCTCCTGGCGAAGGCGGGGAGGGGTTCCCCCGCTGCAAAGCGGGGAAGAAAACCGCCCAATTATGCCGGAACTGCGGATGGACCGCAGGTGAGCGGCCGGTTGCGTGGACCAATCGCGACGCGCAAGCCGGATGCTCCACTGGTAGGAGGGGCTTCAGCCCCGACCGCGGCGCCCGGCGCGAAAGCCCCGAAGGTGTACGGTCGGGGCTGGAGCCCCTCCTGCGGAAGGTGTTCGGTCGGGGCTGAAGCCCCTCCTACGGAAGGTTTGCGGTCGGGGCTGAAGCCCCTCCTACGGAAGGTTTGCGGTCGGGGCTGAAGCCCCTCCTACGGAA
>JAWLBY010000019.1:0-43946 GCA_041687455.1 Lysobacteraceae bacterium
ACGACGAAGAAGCCGTCGGATAGCACAAGTCGCTGTTCAGCCGGGACTTTTCTGATGACGATTTCCCCGGACAGCAGTGGGCTTTCGCCGGGATGACGAGCAATAGCGTCGTCGATTCGAGCCAGCGGCCAGTGGCTTCGAAGTGGTGGCGTTCAGCGCGGCGCGTGGGCGCGCAGGAACAGATCGACCACGCTGTCGATGTGGGCGCAGGCTTCCGCCTCCGGCACGCAGTCGCAACAGCCGACCACCAGCCGCGAGTGCAGCTCGCCCTTCAGCATCGCGAAGAAATGCTGCGCGGCCCGGACCGGGTCCGGCACTTCGAGCGTGCCGGCGGCGTTGGCCTGACGCAGGAAAGTCTCGAATTCGCCCAGCGTGCGTTTTGGCCCGGCTTCGTAGAACAACTGCGACAGCTTCGGGTCGGTCATCGCCCGCGCGCTCATCGTCCGATACAGCTCGACCGCTTCGGCGCTGGTGCATAGCGCGTAGAAGGCCCGCGCGATCGCGCCGAGCGCGTCGCGGATCGGTCCGTGGCCGGGCTTCACCTCGAACAGTTCGTGCGGCAACTGCGATTCGCAGCGGCACTTGACCGCTTCGGAGAACAGCGCGTCCTTGTCCTTGAAGTGACTGTAGACGGTCAGCTTCGACACGCCGGCCTCGGCGGCGATCGCGTCCATGCTGACCCCGTCGAACCCGCGCTGCGGAAACAGGTTCTTGGCCGCCTCGAGGATCGCGGCGCGTTTCTCGAGGTCTTTCGGGCGACCGGGACCGCTGGGCTTGCTCGGTTTCGAAGGCATGCAGATCAGGCTCGTCGATAAATTACTGGACTCACCGGTTTTTAATTTTTAGTATACCGGCCAGTTCAAATACTACCCGGCCAGCTCCGAGAGGGTAAGCCCGTGCGTCAGCCACTTCGCTCGTCCTTCATCCGTTCTGCCCTGCTGGCCGCTGCACTGTCGGCGCTGGTCGGTTGCAGTGGCCAGGCCGAAACGACCGCGCCGCCGCGACCAGCGATGGTCGCGCGGCCGGTGCCGGTCACCGCCGAATACGAAGTGTTCCCGGGCGAGGTGCATGCCCGCCACGAGCCGGCGCTGGCATTCCGGGTCGGCGGCAAGATCGCCCGCCGGCTGGTCGACGTCGGCGACCGCGTGCGCCGCGGCCAGCCACTGGCCGAACTCGACCCGGACGACCTGAAACTGCAGGCCGAGGCGGCCCGGGCGCAGCTCGCCGCGGCCGAGGCCGACCTCGAGCTGGCCCGCAGCGAGCGCGACCGTCACCGCCATCTGCTCGATCGGCAGTTGATCAGCCAGTCGCTGTTCGATGTCCGCGACAGCCAGTTCCGCGCCGCCGAAGCCCGCGCCCGCCAGGCCCGCGCGCAGCTCGATGTCGCCAGCAACCAGGCCGGCTACGCGCAGTTGAGTGCCAGCGACGACGGCGTGATCGCCCAGCGACTGGCCGAGGCCGGCCAGGTCGTCGCGGCCGGTCAGCCGGTGTTCGTGCTGGCCGCCGACGGCGAACGCGAGGTGGTCATCAGCCTGCCGGAGCAGGGGATCGGGGACCATGCGGTCGGCCAGCCGGTGCTGGTTGGGCTGTGGTCGAAGCCCGACCAACGCATCCCCGGCACCGTGCGCGAAATTGCGCCGGCCGCCGATCCGGCCGCGCGCACCTACGCCGCGCGGATCACCATCGGCAGCACCGCCGGATCGATCGAACTCGGCCAGAGCGCGCGCGTTCTGTTCGCCCGCAACGGCAACTCGGCGCTCGGCGTGCCGCTGCCGGCGCTGACCGCCGACGGCGGCCAGCACTACGTCTGGATCGTGGACCCGGCGACTTCGCAGGTACACCGCCGTCTGGTGGAAATCGGCCCGTTCGGCGACGCCAGCGCGACGATCCGTTCCGGCATTGCTTCCGACGACTGGGTCGTCGCCGGCGGCGTGCACCTGCTGCGGGAAGGGCAGACGGTGCGTCCGGTCGACCGCGACAACCGCCCCGTCCAGCTCTGACGTTCCACCGGTAGGCACCGGTCGCCGCTGAAGCGGTTCCTGCAGACGTATCGCACGCATCCCGAGGCTTGCATGGCTTCCTCCTTCAACCTTTCCACCTGGGCGCTCAACAATCGCAGCCTGGTGCTGTACGCAATGGTGCTGCTGGCACTGATCGGCTTGTATTCCTACAGCCGTCTCGGGCAGAGCGAGGACCCGCCGTTCACCTTCAAGGTGATGGTGGTCCGCACCCTGTGGCCGGGCGCGACCGCCGAGGAAGTCGCCGCACAGATCACCGAGAAGATCGAGAAGAAGGTCATGCAGACCGGCACGTACCAGTACGTGCGCTCGTTCTCGCGCCCCGGCGAGTCGCAGATCATCTACATGGCGCCGGATGCGATGCGCTCGGCGCAGATTCCGGAGCTGTGGTACCAGATCCGCAAGCGGGTCACCGACATCCGTCACGAACTGCCGCCGGGCAGCATCGGGCCGTTCTTCAATGACGAATTCGGCGACACGTTCGGCAACATCTATGCGCTGACCGGCGACGGCTTCGACTACGCGACGCTGCGCGACTATGCCGAGCGGTTGCAACTCGAACTGCAGCGCGTCGCCGACGTCGCCAAGGTCGAGCTGATCGGCCTGCAGGACGAGAAGATCTGGATCGAGATCAGCAACACCAAGCTCGCCACCCTCGGCGTGCCGCTGGCCGCCGTGCAGCAGGCGCTGGAAGAACAGAATGCGGTGGCGCCGGCCGGCTTCTTCGAAACCATCAGCGACCGCGTGCAACTGCGGGTGTCGGGTCGCTTCGACAGCGTCGACGCGATCCGGCAGTTCCCGATCCGGATCGGCGACCGCAGCTTCCGCATCGACGACGTCGCCGACGTGCGCCGCGGGTTCTCCGATCCGCCGGCGCCGCGGATGCGCTTCGAAGGTGCCGATGCGATCGGGCTGGCGGTATCGATGGAAGCCGGCGGCGACATCATCGCGCTCGGGCGCACGCTCGATCGCGAGTTCGCCCGGCTGCAGGAGACGCTGCCGGTCGGCATGACGCTGCATCGGGTCGCCGACCAGCCGGCGGCGGTGCGCGACTCGGTCGGCGAATTCATTCGCGTACTGGCCGAGGCGGTCGCGATCGTGCTGCTGGTCAGCTTCTTCTCGCTCGGCCTGCGCACCGGACTGGTCGTCGCACTGTCCATTCCGCTGGTGCTGGCGATGACCTTCGCCGGCATGCATTACTTCGGCATCGGCCTGCACAAGATCTCGCTCGGTGCGCTGGTGCTCGCGCTCGGCCTGCTGGTCGACGACGCGATCATCGCGGTCGAGATGATGGCGGTGAAGATGGAACAGGGGTTCGACCGGCTGCGCGCCGCCGGTTTCGCCTGGCAGACCACCGCCTTCCCGATGCTGACCGGCACGCTGGTCACCGCGGCCGGCTTCCTGCCGATCGCGACCGCGCAATCCGGTACCGGCGAGTACACGCGGTCGATCTTCCAGGTCGTCACGCTGGCGCTGCTGGTGTCGTGGATCGCCGCGGTGGTGTTCGTGCCCTATCTCGGCGACAAGCTGCTGCCGGATCCGGCCCGCAGCGGCAGCGGCCACGCGGTCGGCCGCGATCCGTACGACACGCGCTTCTATCGCGCCTTCCGCGCGCTGGTGCAGTGGTGCGTGCGGTATCGCAAGACGGTCATCGCGATCACCGCGGCGCTGTTCGTGTCGTCGGTGCTGCTGTTCCGGTTCGTGCCGCAGCAGTTCTTCCCGGCCTCGACCCGACTCGAGCTGATGGTCGACCTGCGACTCGCCGAAGGCAGCTCGCTGGTTGCGACCGAGCGCGAGGCGGCCCGGCTCGAAGCGCTGCTCGCCGAACGCGAAGGCATCCGCAACTACGTCGCCTACATCGGCACCGGCTCGCCGCGCTTCTACCTGCCGCTCGACCAGCAGTTGCCGCAGGCCAACTTCGCCCAGTTCGTGATCCTGACCGAGGACATCGAGGCCCGTGAAGCGCTGCGTCAGTGGCTGATCGAGCTGTTCGCGAATGACTTCCCGGGCCTGCAGGCGCGCGTCACCCGGCTCGAGAACGGCCCGCCGGTCGGCTACCCGCTGCAGTTCCGGGTGTCCGGCGAGCATGTCGACGAGGTGCGCCGGATCGCCCGCGAGGTGGCGGAGCAGGTCCGCGCCAATCCGCAGGTCAGCAACGTCCACCTGGACTGGGAAGAGCCGAGCAAGGTGATCCGGCTCGACATCGACCAGGAGCGCGCCCGCGCGCTCGGCATCAGCTCGGCGCAGCTTGCGACCTTCCTGCGCGGCTCGCTGTCGGGCTCGCACGTCAGCCACTACCGCGAAGGCAACCAGTTGATCGAGATCCTGCTGCGCGGGCCGGACGACGAACGCAGCCGGATGAGCCTGATCGGCAGCCTGTCGGTGCCGACCGCGAGCGGCGCCAGCATTCCGCTGTCGCAGATCGCCCGCCTCGAGTACGGCTTCGAGGAAGGCGTGATCTGGCATCGCGACCGGCTGCCGACCGTGACCGTCCGCGGCGACATCTACGGCGCCGTGCAGCCGGCGACCGTCACCGCGCAGATCGCGCCGTCGCTGGCCGGCATCCGCGCCGCCCTGCCGTCGGGCTATCTGCTCGAGACCGGCGGCACGGTCGAGGACGCCGAGCGCGGCCAGCGTTCGGTCAACGCCGGCATGCCGCTGTTCCTGGTGGTCGTGTTCACGCTGCTGATGCTGCAGTTGCGCAGTGCGTCGCGCTCGCTGCTGGTGCTGCTGACGGCGCCGCTCGGACTGATCGGCGTGGTGCTGTTCCTGCTCGTGTTCCGGGTACCGTTCGGCTTCGTTGCGATGCTCGGCACGATCGCACTGTCGGGCATGATCATGCGCAACTCGATCATCCTGGTCGACCAGATCGAGCAGGACATCGCCGCTGGCCGGGCGCGCATCGACGCGATCGTCGACGCCACCGTCCGCCGTTTCCGGCCGATCGTGCTGACCGCGCTGGCGGCGATCCTGGCGATGATCCCGCTGTCACGCTCGGTGTTCTTCGGACCGATGGCGGTCGCGATCATGGGCGGCCTGTTCGTCGCCACCGCGCTGACACTGCTGTTCCTGCCGGCGCTGTATGCGGCCTGGTTCCGGGTCCGGCCGGCTGCCTGAGGCCGCCGGCCCGGCTGCCAGGCTGAACGGGAGGCAACCCGATGACTTCCGGCACTCGGGCCGGAGCCGTCCGGGCCGCCATGCTGTTTTTGCGGCTCCGGCCGCGGCGGCCTAAACTTTCGCGTCTTTGCCCGCCTCGCGGCCCCGCCGCCCCTGGAGCTGTCATGCCGATCGATTTCGAACTCGCCCGCCACACCATGATCGAGCAGCAGGTCCGGACCTGGGATGTCATCGACTCCCGCGTCCTGGACATGCTCGGGGTGGTCCGGCGCGAGGATTTCGTGCCGCCGCGCTACCGCAAGCTGGCCTTCGCCGATTTCGAGATCCCGCTCGAGCACGGCGAAGCGATGATGAAACCGGTCGTCGAAGGCCGGATGCTGCAGGCGCTGGCGCTCGAACCGCACCACGAAGTGCTCGAGGTCGGCACCGGCAGCGGCTTCATCACCGCCTGCCTCGCCGAGCTGGCCCATTCGGTGCTCAGCATCGACATCCACGCCGATTTCGTCGAGCGCGCCGCGGCCCGGCTGTCCGGCGTGCCCAGCGCCCGCTTCGAGACTGCCGATGCGCTGGCCTTCGATCCGGGCCGGCAGTTCGACGCGGTCGTGATCACCGGTTCGGTCGCCGAGATTCCGGCCCGCTTCCGCGACTGGGTCCGGCCAGGCGGCCGGCTGTTCGTGGTCTGCGGCCAGTCGCCGGTGCAGGAAGCGATGCTGCTGACCCGGCGCGAGGACGGCGGCTGGAACGACGAGAGCCTGTTCGAAACCGATCTTCAGTATCTGCGCGGCGCCGAGCCGAAGCCGCGCTTCGTCTTGTAACGCGACAACAACCAAAGGATTGCCGATGAGCGCGATGCACCGATTGAAGCCACTGGCCGCTGGCCTGTTGCTGGCCTGCGCGGCCGGCAGCGCTTCCGCCGCCGACCTGATGCAGGCCTGGGAACTGGCCCGGCAGAGCGATCCGCAGTTGCAGATCGCCGAATCGAACCGGCTGGCGATCGGTGAAAACGTCGCACAGGCGCGGTCGAGCCTGCTGCCGCAGATCAGCGCCACGGCGTCGCTGAGCGACAGCGAAGGCGACAGCGTGCAGGTCGGCACGATTCCGAACGAGGACGGCACGGTCAGCTTCGGCGAGAGCCGCGGCGAGTCCGACACCCGCAGCCGCAACTACAACCTGAATCTGCAGCAGTCGATCTACGACCACCGCAACTACACCCGGCTGCGCGCCAGCCGCGCGCGCAGCGACGCCGCCGGCGCCGATCTGGACCGCGCGTCCGACGCACTGATGCTGCGTGTCTCCGAGAGCTACTTCAACGTGCTGACGGCGATCGACTCGCTGGCCTTCGCCCGCGCCGAGCGGCGTGCGGTCAAGCGCCAGCTCGACCAGGCCGAGCAGCGTTTCGAAGTCGGCCTGACCGCGATCACCGACGTGCACGAAGCGCGCGCCCGCTACGATGCGGCGCGCGCCAATGTGATCTCCGCCGAGAATGCGCTCGACGACACCCGCGAGGCACTGGCCGAGATCACCGGCCGCCACCTGCAGCAGTTCCGCGGTCTGGCGTCCGATTTCACACCGCAACTGCCGACCCCGGCGAAGATCGAGGACTGGGTCCGGCTGGCGCTGGAGAACAGCCCGGCAGTCCTGTCGCGCGAGCTGGCACTGGCCGCCGCCGGCCACGACATCGCCACCGCACGAGCCGGTCATCTGCCGACTCTCGGCGGCTCGATCAGTTACGGCGACCGCGCGACCTGGGGCGAGAGCGGTTCGAACGGACTGTTCTTCCCGGCCAACAATGCCGGCGATACGACCACCGTCGGGATCACGCTGAGCGTGCCGATCTTCTCCGGCGGCCTGGTCAGCTCGCAGGTCCGGCAGGCCGCCTACAACCGCGATCTGGTCGACGAACAGCTCGAGCAGGAGCGCCGGGCGGTGACCCGCACCACGCGCAACACCTATCGCGCGGTCGAAGCCGGCATCTCGACGATCGCCGCGCGCGAGCAGGCGGTGGTGTCGGCACGCAGTGCGCTGGAGGCGACCGAGGCCGGCTTCGAGGTCGGCACCCGCACGATCGTCGACGTGCTGCTGAGCCAGCAGTTGCTGTTCCAGGCCGAACGCGACTACTCGCAGGCCCGGCACAACTTCGTCGTCAACACGCTGCGCCTCGAGCAGGCGGCCGGGACGATCGAGGTCAAGGACCTGCAGGAGGTCAATCGGCTGCTGGTCGAGGACGCCGAGGCCAAGCTGGCGGTCGACGAGAGCGACGACAACGCGAGCTGATCGCCGCGCAGCGATGCCTGCAGCGAAAACGCCGCCTGCTGGCGGCGTTTTCGTTTCCGGCGTCGGTCGCGATCGGGTGGCTGCGGTCGCGATCGTTGCGCAGCGATGCAGCCAGCGGCAACGCGGCGAGGCTGACGCTGCCCGCGCCGCGTGGTCAACGCCGGGTCATCTCGCGCGCGCCGCGCGGACGAACCGCCAGGTCAGCAGCAGCGCCGCCGCGGTCAGGCCGGCGATCAGTCCGATCCACATGCCCGGCGCACCGCCGCCGCGATGGATCCCGAGCCACCAGCCGAGCGGCATGCCGAGGCCCCAGTACGCCAGCACCGTGATCACCGCCGGCAACCGGGTGTCCTTCAAGCCGCGCAGCGCGCCGCCGGACGCGGCCTGCAGGCCGTCGGAGAGCTGGAACACGGCGGCGAACAGCAGCAGATGCGCGGCCAGCGCGACGACTTCCGGCTCGCCGGTGTAGGCGCGCGCCAGCGGTTCGGCCGCCAGCAGCAGCAGGCTCGCGGTGACGACCTGGGTCAGCGCGGTGATCGCATAACCGCCGCCGGCTGCCCAGCGCAGTCCGGAGCCGTCGCCGCCGCCGGCCGCGTAGCCGACCCGCACCGTGGTCGCCATCGCCACGCCGAGCGGCACCATGAAGCACAACGCGGCGAGATTGATCGCAATCTGGTGCGCCGCGATTGCCACCGCGCCGAGCGAGCCGATCAGCAGCGCGGTGGCGACGAACAGGGTGCCTTCCATGAAGATCGCGATGCCCATCGGCACGCCGATCCGGAGCAGCTCGCCGAGCTGGCGCGGCTCGGGCCAGTCGAACCGCGCGAACAGGCCGAGGTCGGCGTAACGCGGCGAGCGCCGCAGATACAGCGCCAGCGCCGCGGCCTGCAGCCACAGCACCAGCGCGGTCGCGAAACCGAGCCCCCACGCCCCGAGTGCCGGCAATCCGAAACCGCCCCACAGCAGCCAGTAGCCGAGCGGCACCAGCAGCGCCAGGCCGGCCAGGCCGAACAGCATCGTCGGTCGGGTCAGGCCGACGCCTTCGCTGACGTAGCGCAGGCACAGGTAGGCCGCCAGCGCCGGCGCGCCCCATGACACGCCGGCCAGGAACTCGGTCGCGGCCGGCTGCACGTCGGCCGCGACGCCAAGCCATCCGAGCAGCCGGTCGCCGTGCCGGACCAGCACCAGCAGCACCAGCCCCATGCCCAACGCCAGCCACAGCGCCTGCCGGAACAGCGCGCCGATCGCGGCTCGCCGGCCGGCGCCGTTCAACTGGCTGACCGACGGCGGCACCGCCATCAGCACGCCGATCAGCACCAGGATCACCAGCGACCAGACTGCGCTGCCGACGCCGACCGCCGCCAGCGTCAGCGCACCATGGCGCCCGGCCAGCAGCGTGTCGACCGCGTTCATGCCGACCGAAGCGAGCTGACCGAGCACCAGCGGCAGCGCGAGCGCGAACGTCGCGCCCATCTCGCGGCGCAGGCGGGGGAAGAAGGCTGTGTCCATGCACGAAGAACTGCGCCGGACCGCGGCGCATTCGCTATCTTAGCCGGCACGCCTGCCGGCCACGAACCCGCCGATGTCCGCCGAATCCCCGAGCCCCGAAGCCCGTCCATGCCAGAACTGCGGCAAGCCGCTGCTCGGCAACCACTGTTATGCCTGTGGCCAGCCGGTCAAGGGACTGGTGCGGCACTTCTCCAGCATCGCCGGGGACTTCCTCGACAGCGTGTTCGACTTCGACTCGCGCGTGCTGCGCACGCTCGGCCCGCTGCTGACCCGTCCCGGCTATCTGAGCAACGAGTACTTCGCCGGCCGCCGGGTCCGCTACGTCAGCCCGGTGCGGCTGTTCGTGTTCCTGTGCGTGATCAGCTTCTTCGTCGTGCAACTGGCGATCGACGACGAAATGATCAGCGGCGACGGCAACGGCATCCAGAATGCCGAGAACGTGGCCGAAGTCGAACGGATGCGGGCGAACGCGACCGAAGCGCTGCGGCGCGCCCACGACGACGTGCAGGATGGTGCCGCCCGCCAGCGGCTCGAGCGGCAGATCGCGCAGGTCGACGCCGACGCCGAGCGGCGAATCGACTGGCTCGCCCAGCGCGACGCGGCGCTGGCGCGTGGCGAGAAGGCGCCGGTGATGCGCGTGCAGCGCGGCGCCAGCCTGCAGTTCGACTCCGAGCCCTGGCATCCGGTCGACAATCCGCTGCATTTCGACGCCCTGCCGGACGCCGCCAACGACTGGCTGAACGTGCAGATCGGCCGGGCCGACGAAAACCTTCAGCGCGTGCAGAACGAGCCGCGGCTGCTGGTCGAAACCTTCCTGCAGACGCTGCCGCAGACCTTCTTCGTGCTGCTGCCGCTGTTCGCGCTGTTGCTGAAGTTTGCCTACCTGTTCAAGCGGCGGCTGTACATGGAACACCTGATCGTCGCGCTGCACAGCCATGCCTTCCTGTGCCTGGCCGTGTTGCTGCTGGTCGGCGCCGATGCGGCGCGCGACCAGTTCGACGGCGGTGTCGTGCATGCGGCACTGGGCTGGTTCGAACGTGGCCTGGCGCTGTGGATGCCGCTGTATCTGCTGCTGATGCAGAAGCGCGTCTATCGACAGGGCTGGATCATGACCAGCCTCAAATTCGTGCTGATCGGCATTGCCTACAGCGTGCTCCTGTCGCTCGGCATGGTCGCCAACATGCTGCTCAATCTGGTGACGATGTGATCGTCTACGAAGTCAACCTGAGCGTCGATTGGGCGATCGCCGACGACTACCGCCGCTGGCTGGCCGAGCACGTGCGGGAGATGCTGGCGCTGCCTGGCTTCATCGATGCGCAGCGTTTCGACGTGCTGCAGTCGCCGGCCGGCGGCGAACGCGCCGAATTCTGCGTGCAATACCGGCTGCGCGACGCCGCCGCGCTGGATGCCTATCTCGCCGAGCACGCCGCGGCGATGCGCGCCGACGGCGTCACCCGCTTCGGCGATCGCTTCTCGGCCAGCCGGCGCGTGCTGCTCGCAGTGGACTGAAGTCCGACCGCGCGGACGCGCCTGCAGCCGTTGACCGAGCGGCAGAAGCGCCGTCGGCGGCGCCGCGGCGTGACCGGCGTCCGGCGGCTGTCCGACAGGTGTCCGCAGGCCGTCCGGCGGCACCGCGAGGCCGACGCGAAGTACGCGGCCATCCGGCGCCGTGCGTCGGGCCTGAGTTCGGTCAGCGCGGCGCGATGCGCCGCCGGGCTCGCCGCGTGCAGCGGTAGAATCGCCGCCCTGCGACGCGTGGCGCGGATTGCCGTCGGCTGCAGGGCTCGCCGTCCCAGCGGCGACGCACTACTGTCCGGGGAAATCGTCACTGCCGAGAAAGCGACAGCGCCATCCTGGCGACGCCGGCTTTCGCCGGGATGACGAGCGAGGGCGTCGCGCTCCGAGTCGGCCGGTGATGCCCACCGCACCGAATGCCGGCGCCAGGATTGTCGGCGCGGTGGCGCAGACTTTCCCCGGACAACAGCGGGACGGCGCTGCATGCCGTTACGCCGAGTCGCGCAAGGAGTCCCGTGGATCCCGATGTTCGTTCACTGCTGGTCGGCACTGCGCCGGTGAAGCACGACGCAGCGCAGCGTCCGACGCATTGGCCGGCAGCGCTCGGCTGGGCGCTGCTGCTGGCGCTGCTGCTGGCGCAGGCGCCGCTGCAGGTGCTGGTGATCGATTCCGGCCGCGATCTCGCCTGGGCGCTGGCGATCGTGCGCGGCGAGCAGTTTCCGCAGCTCGGCCCCGAGCTCAACGGGATCTGGCATCTCGGACCAATCTGGTATTACCTGCTCGCGGTGTTGCTGGCGGTCAGCGGATCGATCACCGGCGTCGGCGTGCTGCTCGCCGCGCTGGCCGCCAGCAAGCTGTGGTTCGGCTACCGACTCGGCGACGAGCTCGGCGGACGCGCGACCGGGCTGGCCTGCGCCGCGCTGATCGCGCTTCCCGGCTGGGCCAGCGTCGGCCAGATCGTGCTGAATCACACCGCGCTGGTCGAAGCCGGCAGCGCGGCGACGCTGTGGCTCGCGTTGCGCGGCTGGCGCGATGGCCGGCGGACCACCGCGGTGCTGGCCAGCGCGGCCGCAGCGCTGACGCTGCACGCCCATCCGACCGCCGCCGTGCTGCTGCCGTTCGCGGCTGCAACGGTGCTGCGGACCAGTCTGCGGCAACGCGCGCCGGCGGTCGCCGTGCTGGCCGCGATGGCATTCGCATTGCCGTTCCTGCCGATGCTGCTGGCCGAAGCGCTGGCCGGCTGGCCGCAACTGGCGGCGAGCCGCGACTACGCTGCCGGCAGCCCGCTGGCGCGGCGGCTGGCAGCCACGCCGGACCTGCTGTGGGGGCTCAGCTTCGGCCAGGCCGAGTGGGTCCGTCACTATCTGTTCGCCGACAGCATCGTCGGCCGGCTGTGGCAGGGCCTGTATCTGGCCGGGCTGGCGGTGGCCGCGCTCGGCGTGCTGCGCAGGCTGCGCGGCCCCGGGCCGGTCCGCTGGCTGCTGCCGACCGCGCTGGCGGCTGCCGTCGCGATCGGGCTGCTGCGGGACGCCGCGCCGGCCTGGATGTTCCATTCGTTGACGCCGTTCACCGCCGTGCTCGGTGCGATCGGCCTCGCCGCCTGGCTGCCGCCGCAGCGACAGCAGACGCTCGCCCACGCGCTGCTGCTGCTCGCGATCGCCACCAACGCTTTGCTGCTGCTGCAACGGGACCGGATCGTCGCCGAGGGCCTGGCTCCGCAAGGCACGCTGACGCTGGCCGACGTCCATCGCCGACAGCCCGCGCTGCCGGCATCGTTCTGGCTGCCGCTGCACGCGCACGAACCTCTGTCGCGACAGCTATGCGAGGCCGGCGACACCGCACTGCACGGCGAACTGGCCACCGCCTACCACTTCGGGCAGGGCGTCGCCGCCACGCTGGCCTGCCGGGATCGCCGCGCGATCCGGCTCGGCGGCCGGAGCGCGCGCCGGCATCTGCTCGGCCTGCCGCGGGCGGTGGCCGATGCGCTGGAACTCGAAGGCAGCGCGACCGCCTGGGGTTTCGTGCTGATCGACACGGTCGAGGTGCTGCATCCGGACGATCCGGTGGTACCGACGCCGCACACCCGCTACCTGCGCAACGACTACGTCGACCTGATCGCGACCGGCGTAACGGCGCGTCGGACACTGACCACGGCGTGCGCGGCCGGCGATCTGCTGCTGATCAACAACCTGGTGCCGCTGCTCAACGTCGGCGGCAGCCGGGTGCTGCAGGACGGCGTCGCGATCGATCCCGTGCTGCGAACGCTGGCCGGCGACTACTACCGCTGCAACGGCGATGCCCGGCTGCAGATCGAAATCGAAGCGGTCGATATCGCCGCGCTGCAGGTGCTGCGGGTGCCGGCCAGGCGGGGCTGACACGCCCGGCGCCGCACGACGTCATTCGTTCGATTCCAGCCGTTGCCGGGACCTGGCTGCGGGAGCGGCTTCAACCGCTCTCCTGCGGCGTCGGCAGCGGACGCTGCGCGGGATCAGTCGCGGAAGTTCTCGAACTGCAGCGGCACGTCGAAGTCTTCCTTGCGCAGCAACGCGATTGCAGCCTGGAGATCATCGCGCTTCTTGCCGGACACGCGCAGCTTGTCGCCGTGGATCTGCGCCTCGACCTTGATCTTCGCGGCCTTGGTCGCGGCGACGATCTTCTTCGCGACCGGCTGCTCGAGGCCCTGCCTGATCGTGATCTTCTGCCGCGCCTCGGCCAGGCTGACTTCCGGCTCGCCGACATCCATGCAGCGCAGGTCGATGCCGCGCGCGGTCAGCTTGGCCCGCAGGATGTCGAGCATCTGCTGCAACTGGAAATCGCTCGGCGCGCGCTGCAGCACCGCCTTGTCCTGCTCCAGTTCGAATTTCGCATCGACGTTGCGGAAGTCGAAGCGGTTGCTCAGTTCACGGTTGGCCTGGTCGACCGCGTTGGTCAGTTCGTGCTTGTCGACCTGGCTGACGACATCGAAGGACGGCATCGGAATCGGCGGCTGCGTGGGGGGCGCTCAGGGTAGCCCAAGCCTCGGCCGATCGCAGCACCATACGCCGGCGCACGGCAGTTGCTACGCTATGCCGTCCTGCCCGGTCCGCACCGACTGACGATGCCCCGCTCGATCGCCACCGCCCTGCGCGTTCCGTTCGCCCTGCTGCTGGTCACGGCCAACACGCTGACCCACGTACTGCCGTTGCTGACGCTGGCGCTGGTCAAGCTGCTGCTACCGCTGGCGGCGGTGCGACGCACGCTGTCGCGCTGGCTGACCGCGCTCGCGGAAAGCTGGTCCGGCGTCAACAATGCGCTGATCCGCGCGCTGACACCGACCCGGATCGACATCGTCGGCGGCGAGACGCTGCGCCACGAAGGCTGGTACCTGGTACTCGGCAATCATCAGAGCTGGGTCGACATCCCGGTGCTGCAGTACGTGTTCAACCGCCGGATTCCGCTGCTGAAGTTCTTCCTGAAACAGGTGCTGATCTGGGTGCCGGTGCTGGGGCTGGCCTGGTGGGCGCTCGATTTCCCGTTCATGCGCCGCTATTCGAAGGCGCAGCTCGAACGGCATCCGGAATGGCGCGGACGCGACAAGGCCGCGACCCGGCGCGCCTGCCGGCGATTCGCCGAGATCCCGGTGTCGGTGATGAACTTCGTCGAAGGCACCCGGCTGAGCGCCACCAAGCACGCGGCACAGGCGTCGCCGTACCGGCACCTGCTGCGGCCGAAGGCCGGTGGCGTCGCCTTCGTGCTGGAAGCGATGGGTGATCAGTTGCG
Source organism: Lysobacteraceae bacterium (assembly GCA_041687455.1). Taxonomy (GTDB): domain Bacteria; phylum Pseudomonadota; class Gammaproteobacteria; order Xanthomonadales; family Xanthomonadaceae; genus JAWLBY01. Next base: position 14,193 of record JAWLBY010000019.1, read on the forward strand.
CTCGCTGGTCGACGTGACGATCGCCTATCCGGGCGGCGCGCCGACCGTGCTCGATTTGTTTGCCGGCCGGGTCCGGCGGATCGTCGTCGACATCGTCGAGCGTCCGATTCCGGCCGAGCTGGTCGGCCGCGACTACGACAGCGACGAGGACTTCCGCATCCGGCTACGGGAGTGGCTGAACGAACTGTGGCAGATGAAGGACAGCCGGCTGGAGACCTTGCTGACCGACAGCGCAACACGGACCTAGCCCGTCGACCGCACAGCGCGCAGCCGCAGGCGCACGGTCGATCTCGCGGACAGCGGTCGCGGGCCGGCCGTAGTCCTGTCCGGAATGCTCTGGCTCCTGCTCGCCGACGGGCAATGAAGAGCGCGCGATCGCGGCTGAAGCCACCGAAACTCGCTAGCGTGCCGCTGCACGCGCCGCGGCCAGCTTCAGCAGCCGCCCGAAATAGACTTCCGGCAACCACCGCTTCAGACGCCAGCGCAGCGGTTCGCGGCGGGTCGGCAGCACCAGGAAGCGGCCGCGATCGATCGCCGCGACGCAGGCGTCGGCGACCTCATCGAGCGAGTCCGGCGAGTCGGCCATCATCTTTTCGGCGAATCGCCTGAGACGACCGTCGCCGTGCCAGTTCGCGAGCAGGCCGGTCTGGAAGAAGGCCGGGCACAGCACGCTGACCTGCACGCTGCGGCCGGCACATTCGGCGCGCAACTGCTCCGACAGCGCGACGACCGCCGCCTTCGACACGCCGTAGCTCATGATCGACGGCGCGCCGGCGAGGCCGGCGAAGCTCGCGGTGTTGATCACGTGACCGCGGCCGGCCTCGAGCATCGCCGGCAGGAACAGCCGGCAGCCGCGGACGACGCCGAGCAGGTTGATCTCCAGCACCCGCTGCCACTCGTCCATCGTGGTGTCGACCATCGCGCCGCCGCTGGCGACGCCGGCGTTGTTGAACAGCCGGTCGAGCGGGCCGCCCCACCTGCGTTCGATCGTCTGGTGCAGCGCCTGCATCGATGCGTCATCGCCGACATCGGCCTGCACCGCCAGATGACCGTCGCCGACCAGCCGTCCGCAGGTTTCGTCGGCACGGGCCGCATCGATGTCGACGCAGGCGACGCGGTCGCCGCGCGCCGCATGGCGCTCGGCCAGCGCGCGGCCGAGACCGCTGCCGGCGCCGGTGATCAGGACTCGGCGACGCTGCATCGGTCGGCTCCTTGCGCTGTGCTAGGCTCCCGAGCATACCAGCAGGTACGGAACAAACTGCATGTCGGATCAAGCATCTGCGCACGCCCTGCTCGACCTGTCCGACAAGACCGCACTGGTCAGCGGCGCGTCGCGCGGCATCGGTTGCGCGATCGCGCATCTGCTGGCCGCAGCCGGCGCGCACGTCGTCTGCACCAGCCGCAAACGCGACGCCTGCGAGGAGGTGGTGGCGGCGATCCGCGAGCAGGGCGGCTCGGCCGAGGCGATGGCGATGCACGTCGGTGATCCGACCGCGATCGAGGCGGTGTTCTCGCGACTCGATGCGCTGGACCGCGCGCCCGAGCTGCTGGTCAACAACGCCGCCGCGAACCCGTACTTCGGCCCCGCGCTGGAGATGGAACTGGAGGCGTTCGAGAAGACCGTCGAGGTCAACCTGCGCGGCTATTTCTGGACCACGGTGCAGGCGGCGAAGCGGATCAAGGCGGGCGGCCGCGGCGGCGCAATCGTCAACATCGCGTCGGTCAACGCGAAGCGTGCAGCGCCCGGGCAACTGGTCTATTCGATGACCAAGGCCGGCATCGTCAACATGACCGAGGGCTTCGCCAAGGAGCTGGCCGCCGACGGCATCCGGGTCAACGCGGTGTTGCCTGGCCTGACCGACACGAAATTCGCATCGGCGCTGACCAGCGACCCGAAGCGGCTGCAGCAGTTGCTGCGGGCGATCCCGCTCGGCCGCGTCGCCCAGCCCGACGAAGTCGCCCCACTGGTGCTGTTCCTGCTGTCCGACGCGGCGAGCTACGTGACCGGCGCGAGCTTCGCGGTCGACGGCGGTTATCTGGCCTGACCGTCACGGCCTACCCACCGCCCGATCAACCGCGGCCCCTGCCGGCGCGCTAAGCTCGACCGATGCTGCGCTACCTGCCCTATCTGTCGAGCATCGCGCTGACGCTGGTCAGCGCCACACTGGTGATGACCCACCCGGGCTGGTGGATCGGCGTGATCGCGTTCGGCTGCCTCGCGCTGTGGGGCAGCGCCGACCTGCTGCAGCGCGACAGCACGCTGCGCCGCAACTACCCGCTGCTGGCGCACTTCCGCTACGGCCTCGAATCGATCGGCCCGGAAATGCGCCAGTACTTCATCGAGGACGACACCGCCGAGGTGCCGTTCTCGCGGCTGCAGCGGGCGCTGGTCTACCAGCGCGCGAAGGGCGTCAACGACACCCGGCCGTTCGGTTCGCTGCAGGACATCTACGGCGTCGATTACGAATGGATCAACCATTCGATGGTGCCGAGCTACGCCGACAGTCACGACTTCCGCGTGCTGGTCGGTTCACGCAGCGCGCAGCCGTATTCGGCCAGCGTGCTGAACATCTCGGCGATGAGCTTCGGCTCGCTGTCGCCGAGCGCGATCCGGGCGCTGAACGCCGGCGCCAAGCGCGGCGGCTTCTACCACGACACCGGCGAGGGCTCGATCTCGCCGTATCACCGCGAGGGCGGCGGCGACCTGGTCTGGGAAATCGGCTCCGGCTACTTCGGCTGCCGAGATGAGGCCGGCCGCTTCGATCCGGAGCGTTTCGTCGCCAATGCGCGCGATCCGCAACTGAAGATGATCGAGATCAAGCTGTCGCAGGGCGCCAAGCCCGGCCACGGCGGCCTGCTGCCCGGGCGCAAGGTCAACGCCGAGATCGCGCTGACCCGCGGCGTACCGCCCGGCGTCGACTGCGTGTCGCCGCCGCAGCACAGCGCGTTCACGACGCCGATCGGCCTGCTCGAGTTCGTCGCCCGGGTGCGCGAGCTGTCCGGTGGCAAGCCGACCGGGTTCAAGCTGGCGATCGGCCACCCGTGGGAATGGTTCGGCATCGCCAGGGCCATGCTGGAAACCCGTTTGCTGCCCGACTTCATCGTCGTCGACGGTGCCGAGGGCGGCACCGGCGCGGCACCGGCCGAGTTCATCGACCACGTCGGCCTGCCGATGCGCGAGGCGCTGCTGCTGGTGCACAACACGCTGGTCGGACTGCGACTGCGCGACGAGATCCGGCTCGCTGCGGCCGGCCGGATCACCAGCGCGTTCGACATCGCACGGGCAATGGCGATCGGTGCCGACTGGTGCAACGCCGCCCGTGGCTTCATGTTCGCGCTCGGCTGCATCCAGGCCCGCAGTTGCCACACCGACCGCTGCCCGACCGGTGTCGCGACGCAGGACGTGCGGCGCTGGCGCGGTCTTGACGTGCCGGACAAGGCCGAGCGGGTGTTCCAGTTCCACCGCAACACGCTGCACGCGCTGCGCGAACTGCTCGGCGCCGCCGGGCTGACCGACCCGGGCCAGCTTGGACCCGAGCACATCCTGCGCCGGCTGTCGCCGTTTGAGGTGCGCTCGCTGGCCTCACTGCACCACTTCCTGCAGCCCGGCGAACTGCTCGACGGACTGCCCGAACACGACGTGTTCCGGACCTTCTGGCCGCAGGCGCGGCCGAACACGTTCGCTGCGCCGGAGCAGGTCCGGGCGATGCGGCTCAGCAAGGCGGTATGACACTGAGCCCGGGCCAGCCGGACACCGACGCAATGACGGGCCACGGGCGGAGAGCGGCGTTTCAGGCGCTGCGGCGCACGATTGCACCGAGGTTCGTGCGGGAAGGCCAATGATCATCACCAACCGGCCCGAAGCAACGTCGGCCGGCTCGGATCGCTCCCGCGGGTCGCGCTCCGCGCGAGTCAAGCGCGGGCGCGCCCGGCTTTCCGTCCTGCCGGGCTGCGCCACCTCCAGGACGTGACGGCCGCGCGGCCCTCACCGGTACAACAGGCCCGGCAACCAGGTCGCCAGTTGCGGCACCAGCGCCAGCAGCCCGAGCATCAATACCTGCAAGGCAATGAACGGCACGACGCCGCGATAGATGTCGACTGTCGACAGCGCCGGCGGGGCGACCCCGCGCAGGTAGAACAGCGCGAAGCCGAACGGCGGGGTCAGGAAACTGGTCTGCAGGTTGATCGCCAGCATCACGCCGAGCCAGACCGGGTCGACGCCGAGCAGGAACAGCGCCGGCGCAACGATCGGCACGACGACGAAGATGATCTCGATGAAGTCGAGCATGAAGCCGAGCAGGAACACCGCCAGCATCACCGCCAGCATCGCGCCGACCGCGCCGCCCGGCAGAGCGGTCAACGCGGCATGCACGGCATCCTCACCGCCGTAGCCGCGGAACACCAGCGAGAACAGCGACGCACCGAGCAGGATCGCGAATACCATCGCGGTGACCAGCACGGTCTGCTCGGACACCTCGCGCAGCCGCGCGATCGTCAACTGGCCGGCGAGCAGCGCGAACAGCGTGGCGCCGACCGCGCCGACTGCCGCCGCCTCGGTCGGCGTCGCGATGCCGGCCAGGATCGACCCGAGCACGGCCAGGATCAGCAGCAGCGGCGGCAGCACCGCGCGCAGCAGCCGCACTGCGCTGCGCCCGGCCAATGCCTCGCGCGGCAGTGCCGGCGCACGCTGCGGCTGCCGCCATGCCACCCACAGCGCGTACATGAGATACAGGCCGACCAGCAGCAATCCCGGCAGCAGGGCGCCGGCGAACAGGTCGCCGACCGACACCTGCTTCGGCGCGAAGTTGCCGAGCTTGAGCTGGGCCTGGCTGTAGGCGTTGCCGAGCTGGTCGCCGAGCAGCACCAGCACCACCGACGGCGGGATGATCTGGCCGAGCGTGCCCGACGCACACAGCGCGCCGGCCGCCAGTCGCGGACAGTAGCCGTGGCGCAGCATGACCGGCAGCGAGATCAGCCCCATCGTCACCACCGTCGCGCCGACGATGCCGGTCGAGGCGGCGAGCAGCGCGCCGACCAGCAGCACCGCGACCACCAGCCCGCCGCGGCGGTCGCCGAACAGCGCCGCGACCGACTCGAGCAGGTCCTCGGCAAGCCGCGAGCGCTCCAGCATCACGCCCATGAACACGAACAGCGGCACCGCCAGCAGCGTCTCGTTGCCCATGATGCCGAACACGCGATTCGGAAACGCCTGCAGGTAGACCGGATCGAACACACCGAGCAGCGCGCCGAGACCGGCGAACAGCAGCGACACGCCGGCCAGCGTGAAGGCGACCGGAAAGCCGGCCAGCAAGGCCGCGGCGAGCGCGACGACCAGCAGCACGAGCATGACGCCCTGCATCAGCGGGCGCGCTCCTGGCGCGGCGCCGCGCCACCGGCAGCGCCGCCGCCCGGATCGGAATCATCGCCGCCGCGCGCCACCCGCCACGCCTTCAGCAGCTCGGACAGTCCCTGCAGCGCGAGCAGGATCGCCGCCGCCGGAATCGCCGCCTTCAGCAGGTACAGCGCCGGCAGTCCGCCGGGCTCGCGCGAGCCTTCGCGGATCGCCCAGCTTGCGTCGACGTAGTCGACACTGAGCCACAGCATCGCCGCCGCGAACGGCCACAGCAGCAGCACGATGCCGGCGATGTCGACAGCGGCGCGGACCCGCGGCGACCAGCGTTGCTGCAGCACGTCGACGCGCACGTGCCGGCCGTGCCGCAGCGCGACCGACAGGCCGAGCATGAAGATCAGCGCGTGCAGCCACTGGGTCGCTTCCTGCGCCGCGATCGAACCGAGCCGGAAGCCGTAGCGGGCGACCACCAGGCCGAACACCAGCGCGACCAGCGCCGGCACCAGCCACGCCAGCACCCGGCCGAGCGCACTGCTCAGCGCATCGATCCAGGCGGCGGTCATCGGCCGACGACGCGCCGACGTGTCGCCCGGATGCTCGGGCACTGCGCGAACCGGCCGGCGCGACCGCGCGCCGGCGTCAGTCCCACTGGTACAGCGTGTAGTAGACCGGCGCGACATCACCGTCGGTGTCGCGACGGTCGAGCCGGCCATCGCCGTTGGTGTCGAGCAGCGCGTACGGAATGCCGCGGCGCGGTGTGACCCGAACTTCGTACAACTGGCCGTTCAAGCGGTATTCCTCGACCCGGTCGCCGTTGTCGAGCTTGCGGATCGTCACGGTCGGCGCCGCCTCCGGCGCCGGCGGCTGTTCGATCTTCTCCGGCAGCGGCGGCTCCTCGGCCGGCGGCGTCTGGGCCAGCACCGGCAGGGCGGCGAAACACAGCAGCGACAGCAGGACGGCACGCATGGCGGTTCTCCCGGAGTGTCGGACAAGGATAGCAGCGGCGCCGCGGCCCGGATCGGCCGCCGGCCGCGGCGCCGCAGCGGCGGCCCGCCGTCGCCGCCAGCGCCTACAATCGTCGGCCGACCCGTCCATGCGCCTGCCATGTCCCGCCTGATCCTGATCGACGGTTCCAGTTACCTGTATCGCGCCTATCACGCGCTGCCGCCGCTGTCGAACGCGGCCGGTGAGCCGACCGGCGCGCTGTTCGGGGTCGTCAACATGCTGCGCGCGACGCTGAAGGAAGCGCCGGATTACGCCGCGTTCGTGATCGATGCGCCCGGCCCGACCTTTCGCGACGCGCTGTACGCCGACTACAAGGCACAGCGTGCGCCGATGCCGGACGACCTGCGCGCGCAGGTCGAACCGATGCTGGCGATCGTCGCCGCGCTCGGTTTTCCGATCCTGCGCGTGCCCGGCGTCGAAGCCGACGACGTGATCGGCACGCTGGCCTGCCACGCTGCCGCAGCCGGTTGCGAGGTGACGATCTCGACCTCGGACAAGGATTTCGCCCAGCTCGTCCGGCCGCACATCGAACTGGTCAACACGATGAGCGGCAGCCGGCTCGATCGCGACGGCGTGATCGCCAAGTTCGGCGTGCCGCCGGAGCGGATCGTCGACCTGCTCGCGCTGATGGGCGATACCGTCGACAACATCCGCGGCATCGACAAGTGCGGGCCGAAGACGGCGGCCAAGTGGCTGAACGAACACGGCTCGCTCGACGGCGTGATCGCGGCGGCGGACCGCATCGGCGGCAAGATCGGCGACAACCTGCGCGCTGCACTCGACCGGCTGCCGGCCAATCGCGAGCTGGTCACGATCAAGTGCGACTGCGAGCTCGAGCTGCGCCACGACGAGCTGCACCTGGTGCCGCGCGACGTCGATGCGCTGCGCACGCTGTACACCCGCTACGGCTTCAACCAGGCGCTGCGCGAGCTCGAAGGCGCTGCACCGGCAGTCTCCGAAAAGGAACCGGCCCGCGCCCGCAGCAGCGGATTCGCCGCCGCCCCGGCCGCGCCCGACAGCGGCATCGATCCGGCGCTGGCGGTGCGCGGCGAGTACGAGTGCGTGCTCGACGAGACGCAGCTCGCCGCGTGGATCGAACGGCTGCGCGCCGCGCCGCGGTTCGCGATCGATACCGAGACCGATTCGCTCGATCCGTTGCGGGCGAATCTGGTCGGCCTGTCGCTGGCGGTCGAGATCGGCCGTGGCTGCTACATCCCGCTCGCGCACGACGGCCCCGGCGTGGCGAAACAGCTCGACCGCGGTCGCGTGCTTGATGCGCTGCGGCCGCTGCTCGAGGATCCGCAGCGACCGAAGCTCGGCCACCACGGCAAGTACGACATCCACGTGCTGCGCCGGCACGGCGTCACGCTGGCCGGCTACCACGACGACACGATGCTCGAGAGCTTCGTCTGGAACGCCGGCAGCTCGCGCCACGACATGGACACGCTGGCGTTCCGTTACCTCGGCTACCAGACAAAGCTGTACGAGGACGTCTGCGGCAAGGGCGCCAGGCAGATCCCGTTCTCGCAGGTCGACCTCGACAGCGCGACCGCCTACGCCGCCGAGGACGCCGACATCACGCTGCGGCTGCACACGACGCTGTCCGCCAAGCTCGCCTCCGCGGCACGGCTGGACGCGGTCTACCGCGACATCGAGATGCCGCTGGTCGAGGTGCTGGCGACGATGGAGGCACGCGGCGTGCTGGTCGACGCGGCCGAGCTGCGCCGGCAGAGCCACGATCTCGCGCAGCGGATGATGGCCGCGCAGCAACGCGCGCACGAGCTGGCCGGCCGCAGCTTCAATCTCGATTCGCCGAAGCAGCTCTGCGCGTTGCTGTTCGAGGAGCTGAAGCTGCCGGCGCTGGTCAAGACGCCGAAGGGCCAGCCGAGCACCAACGAGGAAGCGCTCGAGGCGATCGCCGACCTGCACGAGCTGCCGCGGCTGATCCTCGACAACCGCAGTCTCGGCAAGCTGCGCGGCACCTACACCGACAAGCTGCCGGAAATGATCCATCCCGAATCCGGCCGCGTGCACACCAGCTATCACCAGGCGGGCGCTGCGACCGGCCGGCTGTCGTCGAGCGATCCGAACCTGCAGAACATTCCGATCCGCAGCGACGACGGCCGGCGGATCCGGCGCGCGTTCATCGCCCCGCCCGGCTGGAAGATTGTCGCCTGCGACTACTCGCAGATCGAGCTGCGGATCATGGCGCACCTGTCCGGTGATCCCGGCCTGCTCGCCGCATTCGAATCCGGCCAGGACGTACATCGCGCGACCGCGGCGGAAGTGTTCGGCGTGCCGCTGGAACAGGTCGACGGCAACCAGCGGCGGGCCGCGAAGGCGATCAACTTCGGCCTGATGTACGGCATGAGCGCGTTCGGTCTCGCGCGCCAGCTCGGCATCGGCCGTGGCGAGGCACAGGACTACATCGCGCTGTACTTCCAGCGCTATCCCGGCGTGCAGAACTACATGGAATCGGCGCGCCAGCAGGCACGCGAGAGCGGCTACGTCGAAACGGTGTTCGGCCGCCGACTGCACCTGGCCGAGATCCATTCGCGCAATCAGGCGCAGCGCGCTGGCGCCGAGCGCGCCGCGATCAACGCGCCGATGCAGGGCACCGCCGCCGACATCATCAAGCGCGCGATGCGCCGCGTGCACGACTGGCTGCAGCCGCACTCCGACCGTGCGGCGATGATCATGCAGGTGCACGACGAACTGGTGTTCGAGTGCGAAGCCGGATTCGTCGACACGTTGCGCGAACGCGTCGTCGCGCTGATGGAAGGCGCCGCCGAGCTGCGCGTGCCGCTGCTGGTCGAGTGCGGCGTCGGCGACAACTGGGACGAGGCGCATTGAGCGGCGGGATCCGGGATCGGATTCAATTGATGCGGTTCGCGTCCCACGGCGGCCGCGACCGATGCGATCGACTGTCGCAACCGAGGCCGCTTCCACAGACCGGCCGCCGCCAAACTGCGTCGCGTCGATCCGCATCGCCAAGTTCGAATCACCAAGACCGAATCACCAAGCCCGAATAACCAATCCCGAATAACCGATCCTCACATGCGCATCATCCACACCATCCTGTCGCGCGGCTTCGCCGGCTCCGAGCGCTCGACCGCCGAGTCGTGCAACGCCCAGGCCGCACGCGGCCACGACGTGCTGCTGATCGTGCAGCGCCGCCATCGCGGTCCGAATGGCGCATCGATCCTCGATCACATCGCGCCGAACGTGCAGGTCGAGATCGTGCCGAGCCGGCTGTTCACCAAGCGCGCGATGCGGCGTGCGATCGCCGCGTTCCGCCCTGACCTGATCCACACCCATCTGCGCCGCTCGACCCGGCTGGTGACGAAGCTGAAGCCGGACGCGGCGACGATCGCGACGCTGCACCTGTCGGTCAACGGCCGCTGGTATCTCGACCTCGACGGTCTGATCTGCAACGCGCATTGGCAGAAGCGCGACATTCCCGACGGTTACCGCGGCCTGGTGTTCAAGATGAACAACTCGCTGGTGCCGCACCGCCGCCTCGATGCCGGGCAGCGCCGTGAGCTGCGCGCGACGCTCGGCGCGGACGACAGCACGTTCCTGGTCGGCGGCGTCGGCCGGCTGGCACGCAGCAAGGGCTGGGACACCCTGATCGAAGCATTCCGCCGGGCGCGTCTGCCCGACGCCAAGCTGGTGATCTTCGGCGCCGGCCGCGAACAACCGAAACTCGCGAAACTCGCTTCCGGCGATCCGTCGATCGCACTGCCCGGCCATCGCAAGGACATCAAGGATCTGTACCAGGCATTCGACCTGTTCGTCTGCCCGTCACGCCGCGAGCCGTTGCCGCGCACGATGCTGGAGGCCTACGACGCCGGCTGCCCGGTCGTCGCGTCGACCGCCGACGGCTGCGTCGAACTGGTCGCCGACTACGGCGGCGACCTGTTCCCGATCGAGGATGTCGATGCGCTGGCCGCGCTGCTGACCAGACACCATCGCGAGCGCCCGCCGCACCGCGACGTCGACCTCTCGCGTCACCACATCGATGCAGTCACCGAAACCTATCTCGACGCCTATCGCGCGGTGATCGCGCAGCGCCGCCAGCACTCGCCGGGCTGACCCGCGCGCCCGGCGGCGACTCCGGACTCCGCCGCGGGGTGAAACCTCCACCAGGCGCGCTGATCGGATCAGCGCGCTGCACGTGATCTTGCTGTGGCTGTTGCTCGTCATTCCGGCGGAAGCCGGAATCCATCCGGCATTTCGCTTCGGCTCACCAGCAAGATCAAGATGGATCCCGGCTTTCGCCAGGCTTTCGCCGGGATGACGAGCGTGGGGGCTGTCGCCGAAATCGGCGTCAGGCGGTGGCCTTCCTTGCCTTGCCCGTCATTCCGCCGCCTTGCCCGTCATTCCGCCGAAAGCCCACTGCTGTCCAGGCCAATCGCTGGCACCGAATCTCGCGACACCGGCATCCCGCCACAAGCCGGGATCAAGTTTGATTCTGCTGTTGCGACTACGGGCGTGAGAGACGGAACCTGGATCGCGGCGTTCGCCCGGGATTCGCCGGGATGACGAGCGTGGAAGGCTGTCGCCGAAATCGGCGACCACGATCGGTCGGGCGCCGGAGCGGGTGGGATCTATGGCCGACCTGCGGCGGCCGTGGCGAGCCCGACGCCGATCAGTCCAGCGGCATCCGGCTCGCGTTGGCGGCGAGCCAGCGCTCGAGGCTCTGCAGTTCCGGGTTCAGTGCGCGGGTCGCGTCGAGCGGGCGGGCAGCGAGCACGTCGGCTTCGAAGTCGCAGTAGAACTGGAACATGTTGCCGAGGTCGTCGGCACCGGGGAAGCCGAGTGCGCGATAGGCATCGAACGACATCGGTGCGTAACGGACCGGCTGACCGAGCGCCTGCGCCATCGCCGCAGCGATCGCTTCGCCGGTCAGGTGTTCGCCGGCGATGCCGACCGTGCGGCCGATCGTGGCGCGGCCCTGTCGGAACAGACCGAGCGCCGCCTTGCCGATGTCCTCGACGGCGATGCCGGCCAGTCGCTTGTCGGCCATCGGCAGCGACAGCACGAGGCTGCCGTCGTCACCCCTGCGCGGACCCATGCCGAAATGGATGAAGTTCTCCCAGTAGAACGACGTGCGCAGGAACGTGGTCGGCACGTCGGCCTCGCGGAACAGCCGATCGGCCTCGCCCTTGGCATCGAAGTGCGGCACCTTGTAGTGGCCGCCCAGCGTCGGCATCGACGGATCCGACAGCGGCACCTTGTCGCGGGTGTCCTCGAGCGTCGACCAGATCACATGCTGCAGGCCGCTGTCGCGCGCGGCGGCGGCGAGATTGCCGGCCTGCTGCAGCTCCTTCTCGGGCGAGAAGTGTTCCCAGAAGTTGGTGACGCAGTAGGCACCGAAGGCGCCGGCGAAGGCACGCTGCAGCGACTCGCGGTCGTCGAGGTCGGCAGCGACGACTTCGGCGCCGAGTGCGGCCAGCGCCTGCGCCTTGTCCGAGCCCGGGTTGCGGGTGATCGCGCGGACCGTGAAGCCGGCCGACGGCGTGGCCAGGATCGCGCGGACCAGGCCGCCGCCCTGCGCGCCGGTGGCGCCGGTGACGGCAATGATTCGATTCGATGACATCTCGGTATCTCCGATGGGGCCGGCCGGTGCGCTGGCGCCGGCACGGCGTGGTTGACGGACTACGGCGGAGGCGAGACTGTAATTGCGCGTTTGAGGCCAATAAACGCGGCCAGAACGAATTGATCATTCACACCTGGAGAACAATCGTGGATCAGCTCGCCTGCATGCGGGTGTTCGTCCGGGTCGTTGAGCACGGCGCCTTCGCGCGCGCCGCCGATGACCTGTCGCTGTCACGCGCGACGGTCACGACTGCGGTGGCGGCGCTCGAGACGCGGCTCGGCGTACGGCTGCTGCAGCGTACGACGCGCCGTCTGAGCCTGACCGAAGCGGGCCGGCAGTTCTACGACGACTGCGTGCGGATCCTCGGCGAGCTGGCCGAAGCCGAGGACAAGGCATCGCGCGGTCGGGCCACGCCGCACGGCCGGCTGCGGATCTCGATTCCGCAGTCGTTCGAGTCGCTCGGCATCCTGCCGCTGCTGACCGCGTTCATGCAGCAGCACCCGCCGATCGCGGTCGATGTGGTGGTGACCGACCGGGCGGTCAACCTGGTCGAGGAAGGCATCGACTGCGCGCTGCGCGGCGTCGACATCGCCGACGACGCACTGCTGGTCGCGCGGCCGCTGTTCGCCGCCCACCTGCTGACCTGCGCGTCGCCGGACTATCTGGCCCGACGCGGCACGCCGCGCACGATCGCCGAGCTCGCCGACCACGACTGCATCCGCTTCGTGTCGCCATCGACCGGCCGGCCGCGCGAGTGGCGCTTCGTCCGCGCCGGCCGTCCGCTCGCGTTCGCGCCGAACGGCCGTCTCAGCCTGACCTCGCTCGATGCCGCCGCCGAGGCGGCCTGTGCCGGTGCCGGCATCGCGCAGGTGCCGGACGCGCTGGTGCACCGGGCGATCGTCGCCGGGCGGCTGCAGCCGCTGCTGACCGACCACGTCGCGCCCGGCATCCCGCTGATGCTGGTCTATCCGGCCAATCGTTACCTGCCGGCCAAGGTCCGCGTGTTCGCCGACTTCATTACCGAGGCCTACCCGCGCGATGGCTGGTGGCCGCAGTTGGCGGCTCGACCAGCACTCGAGTGAGCGGGACAGGCCGGCACGGCCTCAGTCGCAGGGCAGGTTCACCGGAAGCGCCAACCGCTCGAGCTGCAGTTCCTTGGTGCCGTCGTTGCCCTGCAGGCGCGCGTAGCCGCGGTCGCAGGTGTCGAAGCGCAGCTCCAGCGTGCCCCAGGGCTGATTCGAGATCGTGGCGGAGTCGAAGCCGTTGAATCGTCCACCGCTTGTCGCATGGAGCTCCACCGTCATCGGTTGGCCATACGCGGGTGCTTCGCCACCGTGGACACCGGTCAGGAACAGGTTGCTGCCGTCGTCGCGGTGACCGTAGAAGATGGCGGTCAGCCGGTTGCCGGCGATCCAGTCGAACTGGAAGCCCTGGCCGCTCGTGGCGGGCTCGTACCACAGGCCGGCCAATCCGCGCGGGTCACGGATCGGCGCGCTCGTCGCGTCAATGGCGATGCGGCTGACCGCCATGCCGGTCATCTCGCCCTCATACACCGGGTGGGCGACATAGGCGGCATGCCGGCTGACATCGATCGTGAAGTAGTCGCCGACGAACTGCGACTCCTCGGTGACGCCCAGCGGCTGCCAACGGGTCCGACCGGACGGGATCGCCTGCGGAGTCAAACGGTGACGGGTCCAGCTCGCGCCCTCGTCGGTGCTGTACGCGTACCAGACGTGGACGTCTGCCTCTTCGGCCGCATCGCCGGCGATCGACGGCTGCGCCTCCATGTACGCCAGATGCAGTCCGCCGCCTGCATCGACCGCCAGCCAGGGCAGGAACTGGTCGCTGTAGGGGACCAGATCACCGGTGATGTTTAGCCCGGCACTCCACGTCGCACCGCCGTCGGTGGAGGTCTTCAGCAGAATATCGAGGTCGGCCTCGCCGTTCTGCCGGCGGGATACGTCGTGCAACACCGCATACAGGCGCTCGCCGGTCGCATCGCTGGCGAACATCGCCGTCGGCGGCGCACGGAAACGACCGGGTATGGCGTCGCGAGACAGCTCCTGAAAGCTGCCGACGAAGGTGTGCACGGCGACCGGTTGCGGAGCCTCCGCGAAGTCGGCGATCCGGGCGAACAGTGTCTGGCCGGTCAATCCGAAGTAGCTGACGCCGAGCGAGCCGCCCGGCAACACGACCGGCTGCAGCAGGTTGTTCTGCTCCGGCAGGCGCGCCGGCAATGACCAGTTGACGCCTCCGTCCAGGCTCTGCCTGACGCCGCGCGTGTCACTCAGGTAGACGGCAGCCGCGCCGTCCGGCAGAGCGCCGGCGGCCAGCCAGTTCTTGTCCAGATCAGTTCCGGCATCGACCTGCACGGCCGGCAGAAAATGCGCGCTGCCCGGCCCGGCGGAAGCGGCCGCCCACAGCGAGCGCCCGAAATGGGCGTCCTGGAACAACACCGCCACGTAGGCGATGCCGGTGACCGGATCCACGCCGACCGTGGGATCGAACGGAAGCGACTGGTCCTCGAGTGCAAAGTCGAGCACGACCGGCGCGAAGCTGGCGCCACCGTCGGCACTGCGTGCAACGGCGAGGCGCGTCTGGGTCAGGCCGTCGGCCCGCGGCGTGCCGGTCATCCAAGCCGCGAGCAGTTCATCGCCATCGGGCGAGTCCGGATCGCTGCCGATCACCTCGAGGTGGACCTCGTAGTTCTGGGTCGACGGGTCGCCGTCATCCATCCGCGTGCGTTGCACGGCGATGGCCTTGGCCGCGGGCAGCGTGACCGCCACCGGATAGCCGGGCGGAATCCGCGAAATGAATGGCTCCTTCGGCGCCTTGTGCGGCGGCTGCGGCCGCAACTGCTGCAGCGGCTCCGGGCCGAATGCAGGCAATGACCGGTTCACCGGGGCGCAGCCGACGCAAACGGCCACCGTGGTTGCGAGCACGGCGCGGCGCGCCGCAACGGAAATCGTGAAATCAATCATGGTCTGCACCTGTTCGTCCTGGGTGGGGCAGCGACGCCAGGGGGCATCGTCATGGTCCCTGCACTGCGCATAACGGAAAACCGGCCGGAGACAGCTCACGACGCGATGCCGCTGCCAGCGCAGGGACGGCGCAATCAGCCGCGCGACGCAGTCCGCCAATAGGTCCAGTGCCCGACGCAGAGCCGCGCGAGCCGCTCGGCCCATTCGGCGTGCCCCTTCGCATTCGGGTGATAACCATCGGTCGCAAAACGCTGCGGCGCCGGCTGCAGGCAGCGCACGTGCAGCACGTTCGGCCGATGCCGCGCCACCTCACGCATGACCCGGTCGAGGCTGCGCGAGCGCTGGCCAAACAGGAACCGCAGCGGCTGCGGCAGGCGCGGGAAATGCTGCAGCGGCGGCACGCCGGCCAACACGATCCGGCAGCGCGGCGAATGGCTGCGCAGCGCCTCCAGCAGGCCGAGCAGATCGGCACGGAACGCCGCGCGTGTACGCAGCCCGGCGACATCGTTGACGCCGACCGACAGCAGCACCAGATCGACATCGCCGGTGCCGAGCTGCGGCAGCAGCCGATGCCGGACGCATGCGGCATCGGCGCCGACCCGGGCCAGCGTGCGCCAGTGCACGGTCCTGTGCAGCCGCTGTGCGAGCTCGGCCGCGAAGCAGGCCGGCAACGCCGCTTCGCTGATCACGGCGCCGACCCCGGCGATCACCGAGTCGCCGAGCGCCAGCACGTGCAGCGGCGGCCCGGCACCGACCCGGCCGGCCTCGGCCCCGGCCGCCGCCGGCAGCCGCGGTGTCGTCCGCCGCAGCCACAGGCCCTGCGGCGCCGCCAGTGGCAACGCGCTCCAGAACAACAGGCGCCGGATCAGGTCGGTGGGCATCGGCCGATTGTGCGTTGCAGCGCGGCGGTCGAGAAGTGCCCGGCCGGCAGCGCTCGTGCTCGGGCACCGCGACGAAGCGCTCCGACACTGGCCGCAAGCCGCCGACGGCCAGAATCCCGCGCATCCAACGCGCACAGGCCACAGCGCACCTGACATGCGTGTGAGGAGTTTCCGGGCGGACAAGCCGCCGACTGCGTGCCGCGATCGCCCCGGGGCGCAGCGTCATCCGGCCCGGAAGCATTCGATGGTGAAGCTGCACTGCCCAGCCCGCTCACGGCATGAGCGTGGCACTTGCTCGTGCAGCGTCCACCGCTCCCTCACGGCATCCGGGGCAATGCGGTGCGCAGCACTGACATCGGGCCTGGGATGAACTGGAAACCGAATCCGTGGATCGCCGGCGCGATCGGTCTGCTGATGCAATGGCCGGCGATGTTGTACCTGATCCGACCGCTGGCCGCGTTCGCCGGTCTTGCCGCGGGCACGGCGCTGGCGGTGGTCGGCATGTGGGCGGCGTCGATGACGAAGACCACGCAATGCACACCGGCACCGGCCTGATCGCTCTCGTTGCGGCGATGCGCAGCCGAGCTGCTCGCCTTGCCGTTTTCGATCGCCAGCGCCCGCTTGCACCACGCGCACCCGACGATGCACGGAGCCAACGGGGAGTGTGACTCCGACCCTTTCAGCGGATCCGTGCCGATCTATCGCTGGATTTCCCTTGCCAGGCGCGGCGCGAAAAAGATGCAGGCCGACGCACGATCTGCAAGCGAGATCGACCGCGGCCTGCACCAATACTCCGCTCAGGCGGGCGGTGCGCCCTCATGGACGTGCTTGCGCAGCTCGCGGCGAAGCTCGGGCGAGTCCCGCTCCTGGTGTACAGCAACCACGTGCTGCACGGCCGCCTGAATCAGCTCATCTTCGCTGTCGGCCGCGATGGCGACAGTGCAGTTCGACTGGCTCGGCGCTTCGCGGCAATCGATGTATTTTCTGGACATGGGTCACCTGCTCGTATGTTGTCCTCGCTGAGTCCGCGAGCGGCAAGATCGAGCAAGGCTTGTGCCAGACGAGGCCAGAATCCGATCCGGCGATCGAGCTGAAGCCATCGTCGCGACTCAGGCCGAGCGGCGCGCGGGCCAGCGTGTCGAGCAGCTTTGCGATCGCGGCGTCGTCAACCGGCTCGTCCGAGAAACGGGCCGACTTCGCCGCCGGGGCGCCATCTGCAACGAACTGCAATGTAGCGGCCGATCGCGGCCGGCAGGCTGCAGGCGTCGTAGCGCGCGGCACCAACTTTCTCGGACACATGAGCGATTGACAGTGGCCGCGCGTCGCTGAACGATTGAACTCCCCATGTCCGCGCGGGAGCGTGTCGATGCACGAGCGAGCTACGCGGGCTGTATCGGCCGCACTGATGATGATCGCAGCGGGGGCTGCCGCCTCATCGCCGACCGCCGAGGCCGAACGCTGGCAGGCCATGGCGCGGGCTGATCTCGATGCCATCCATGCGCGCATCACCGATGCGCATCCCGGCGTGATCGACCCTGACAACCCCGGTTTCAAGAGCTGGCTCGAAGTCGGTTACGAGCAGGCCATTGCCCATATCCCGTACGTCGTGAGCTACGACACTGCACTGGCGGCGGTGCGCTACTACACCGTCGGCTTCGAAGACGGGCACCTGATCTACTCGGACAACATTCGCGAGGACTTTCCGATCCTCGTGACCGGTTGGTACGTCCGCTGGACCGATGGCGAATACCGGGTCGTGACGACCCTGCCGGAATGGCGCCTCGCGCTGCCGCCGGTTGGCGCGGTGTGGACCGGTTGCGACGGCCGCGCCGCCGAGGATGTGTTGCGCAACGTGGTCGGCCCGTTCACCGACCGTCGCGAAGGCGAGAGTAGCCGACAGATCCGGGCGACATCGCTGTGGAAGCAGCCGCCGCTCGCGGAAAGCCTGCGCGTGTGCAGCTTCCGCACAGCGGCCGGCGATTCGCTGCAACTGCCGGTTGCGTATCAGCCGGTCTCCACACAGCAGTTCTTCGCCGCGCTGTCGGACGTCAGTGACGGCAGCGCCCGCGCCGCCAACGGCTTCGATGACGCCGACGGTGTGCTGTGGGTCCGCGCGGGCAATTTCAATCTGCGCGCCAACTCGACCGATCGCGAGGCCCTCGACACGGTCCTTGCCGGCCTCCGGCGGGCGCGCGGATTCCGCGCCGTCGTGTTCGACGCTCGTGGCAATCGCGGCGGTGACAGCAGCATCGGCGACCGGATCTTCGAAGCTGCCAGCGGTGGCCTCGAGTTCGACCAGAGCGATCTGGATGCGCTCCCTCGCTACTACGCGCGGTGGCGTGTGTCCGCGCATCTGGTCGACTTCCTCGACTCGGCGACCGACCGGCTGACGGCGCTGTACGGCGCCGACAGCCCCCGAGTCGCCGATCATCTGGCGTTCCGCGACCGCGTGGTCGCCGCCCGCGTGGCGGGTGAGTCATGGGTGGAGCAGGACGCCGGACGGAAGATCACCCGCGATGACGTGACCGCACGCGGTGGTCACCTGCGCCGCACCGATGCCAGGGTCGCGCTGCTCACAGACAGACGATGCGTCAGTGCATGCCTCGATTTCGCCGATCTGGTGCTGCGCGTGCCGGGCGTGGTGCATGTCGGCGAGACCACCGGAGCAGACAGTGTCTACATGGTTGGCAGCAGCTACGAGCTGCCGAGTGGCAACGTGCTGGTGATGCCGGTCAAGGTCTGGCTCAACCGCACGCGCGGCAACAACGAGCCGCTGGTGCCGGCGATACCGGTCGACCTCGATGCCGACGAGGCGAGCGTGCGCCGCGACGTGCTGCGTGCCATCGGCATGGAGTGATCGACGGTTCGCGAATCCGCGGCCCCTCGGGACGCTGCCCGGACGGCGGATGCGGGCGGGGAACAGCGCGGGGGCGAAGCCTTGTTCGCTGAGATGCGATGAGTTCAAGAATCGGGGTCAGCATGTGGGTCAGCATGCAATTTCCGCATCATCCAGAAACTGCTCTCCTGAGACCCTCATTTCCAGGGACAGCCCGATTTCGCCAGTCTGCCGCCGCCCATCGATCCTTTCCAGTCCACTTCGGCCGCGGCTCGCCCGTTCGTCGCTGACCCCGCTCGTGCTCGGAATTGCCGGTTGCGCGGCATGACCACCGTCACTGGTGCAGCAACGGGCCTTGCGCACAAATTCGCCGACGACCCGATCGATCCGTCCGAGACCGTATGCGCTCCGTTCTGACCTGCCTGTTAGCCGCTTCGGTTCTGTTCGCAACTTCCGTCGCTGCGGCCGATGATGTCGTGCTGCTGCGCGAGCGCAGTGCCGCGATGCGTCCGCAACTGCTGCTGATCGGCACCGCGCACTTCGACAATCCGGGCCGCGATGTCATCAACGATGACGTTGAGGATCTGGCGAGCCCGCGCCGACAGGCCGAGTTCGAGGCGCTGGTGGATCGACTGGCATCGTTCGCGCCAACGAAGATTGCGGTCGAGTGGCCGGCGGCAGACCAGGACGGGCTCGACGCCCGCTACCGCGCCTACCGCAGCGGCGAGCGACCGCTCGGGCTTTCCGAAACCGATCAGCTCGGACTGCGGCTGGCCGCCCGGCTCGGCCTGCCGCGCGTCCACGCCGTCGACTGGAACGGCTACCCACCGGGTGAACTCGCCCGCTACGACTGGGACGAGTGGGCCAATGCCAATGGCCAACAGGCTCGGCTGGCCGCGATCCGCGACCCGCAGCGCGGTCGCCGGTCGCATGCGCTCGGCGACGATACGATCAGCGGCTGGCTGCAGCGGCAGAACCGGCCCGAGGCGCGCGCCCACATGCACCGTGCGTACTTCGACTACGCATTGCTCGGCGATGGCGACGAGCATCCGGGCGCCAACTGGCTTGGCCACTGGTATGCACGCAACATGCGCATTTTTGCCAATCTGGTGCGTCTGGCCGACGCGCCCGACGACCGCGTCCTGGTCGTCTACGGCAGTGGCCACGCGTACCTGCTTGATCGCTTCGTGCAGGAATCCGGCGCGTTCTCGTCGACGTCGCTCGACGACGTGCTGGCTGCGCCGGGCAACGCGGGGCGCGAGTAGCGCCGGCCGCGCACGCCGAACTCCGGGTCGCCGGTTAGCCGTCGATCGGAGCGCGCTGTGCGTTCCGGCGTGCGCGCACGCCGGGATTCAGCCGCTCACCTGCCCTGTCCGCCTCCGGTGCGTTGCAGGCGTCCGGCGTGGCCAGCCAACGACTCGCGCGGCCGATGCAGACGCAGCGGCGTCGCTCCGGCGCCGCTCACAGGCCGCCCTACGCCGCCAACCCGTAACTCTTGAGCAACGCCTCCGGCTGCGGTTCCCGTCCACGGAACGCGACGAAGCTCTCCAGCGCCGGGCGTGAGCCGCCAACGGCGAGGATCTCGCGCCGGTAACGCTCGCCGGTCGCGTGGTCGAAGATGCCGGCTTCCTCGAACGCCGCGAAGGCGTCGGCGCTGAGCACTTCGGCCCACAGGTAGCTGTAGTAGCCGGCCGCGTAGCCGCCGGCGAAGATGTGCGTGAACGCATGCGGGAAGCGTTGCCACGACGGCGGCCGGATCACCGCGATCTCGTCGCGCACTTCGTCGAGCAGCTCGAGCGCGCGGGCGCCGCGCTCGGGATCGAATTCGAGATGCACGCGGAAATCGAACAGGCCGAATTCGAGCTGGCGGACCAGGAACAGTCCGGCATGGAAGTGCTTCGCGGCGAGCATCTTGTCGAACAGTGCGTCCGGCAGCGGGTCGCCGGTTTGCCAGTGGCGCGCGAACAGGTTCAGCGATTCGCGCTGCCAGCCGTAGTTTTCCATGAACTGGCTCGGCAGCTCGACGGCGTCCCACTCGACGCCGCTGATGCCACCGACCGACGGCCAGTCGACCTCGGTCAGCATGTGGTGCAGGCCATGGCCGAACTCGTGAAACAGCGTCAGCACCTCGTCGTGGGTCAACAGCGCCGGCATGCCTTCCAGCGCCGGCGGGAAGTTGCAGGTCAGGAACGCGATCGGCGGCTGCAACTGGTTGTCGGCATAGCGTGCGCGGCAGACGTCCATCCAGGCGCCGCCGCGCTTGGCCGGTCGCGCATGCAGATCGACGTAGAAGCCGGCGAGGACGCTGTCGTCGCGATCGAGCACGTCGTAGTAGCGCACGTCGTCGTCCCAGACATCGACATCGATGCGCGAGCGGAAGCTGACGCCGAACACCTTCGCCGCGATGTCGAACAGGCCGTCCAGCACGCGATCGAGCGGGAAGTACGGCTTCAGATCCTCTTCGCTGAAATCGAACTGCCGCTGGCGCAGTTTCTCCGAGGCGTAGCCAACGTCCCACGGCATCAGGTCGGCGATGCCGAGCGCCTCGCGGGCGAACAGCCGCAGCTCGGCCAGCTCGCGTTCGGCGACCGGTCGTGCGCGCTGCGCCAGATCGCGCAGGAAGCCGAGCACGCGGTCCGGTGTCGCTGCCATCTTGTCGGCCAGCGAGACGTGTGCGGCGCTGGCGTAGCCGAGCAACTGCGCCGCTTCGTGGCGCAGCGCGAGGATCCGGTCGAGCCGCCCGCTGTTGTCGAAGCGGCCGCCGTGCGGCCCCTGGTCGGACGCGCGCGTCTGGTAGGCGGTGTAGACCTCCTCGCGCAGCGCGCGGTCGTCGGCATAGGTCAGGATCGCCTGCACGACCGGGCCTTTCAGCGTCGCCATGTGGCCGTCCTGGCCGTGCTCGTCGGCGGCGCCGCGCAGCAGTTGCCGGGCCGAATCGGGCAGACCGGCCAGTTCGTCGTCGCTGACCGGTCGGGTCCAGGCGTCGGTGGCGTCGAGCACTGCTTCCTCGAATTCGGTTTCGACCTTCGACAGCTCGGTCTGGATCCGGCGGAAGCGTTCGCGTGGCGCGCCCTGCAGCGCGACGCCGGACAAGCGGAAACCGCGCAGGCTGTCCTCGACCAGCGTCTGCCGCGGCCGGTCGAGCTGGTTGTAGCCGGCGTCGTTGCGGACGGCCTCGACCGCTTCGAACAGCGCGCGGTTCTGGCCCAGCTCGGTGCTGTGTTCGGTCAGCTTCTCCAGTGCGCTCGAATACGCCTCGCGCAGCGCCGGCGAATCCTTGACGCCGTGCAGGTGCGACACCGGCGCCCAGGCCCGCGACAGCCGCTCCTCCCAGCGCTCGAGCGGCGCCAGCAGGCGATCGAAGCTGCGCGCCGACGGGTCGGCGGTCAGATGATCGACCGCGGTCCGGTATTCGGCCAGGATCTGGTCGATCGCCGGATTGATGTGATCGGGCCGGATCGCCGAGAACGCCGGCAGCAGATGATCGGCGAGCAGCGGATTCTCGGTCGGTGAATCGAATTCGGTATCGGTATTCATTCCGGCAAGGTGGACCGGACGGCGGGCGAATTCAAGGCATGGGGCGTAAACGACGCCGCCGCGTCACGCGCGTGGCCTCGCGATCGGAGCCGGCCCTACACTGGAGCGATGACCCGCCGTGCCGACATCGCCCGCCGCCGCATCCTGACCAGCCTGGCCGAGCAGCCGCTGTTCGCCGGGCTCGATGGCGCGGCGCTGTCGGCGCTGGCCGACCAGATGGAATGGTTCGCGCTCGGCGGTGGCCATGTGCTGTTCGACCAGCACGAGGATTCCGACGGGCTGTTCCTGTTGATCTACGGCCGGCTCGGCGCGACCCGTCGCGAACCGGACGGCCGGGTCCGCCAGCTCGGCACGATCTCGCCCGGCGAATGCGTCGGTGAAACCGGACTGATCGCCGACGAACGACGCTATGCGCGGGTCGTTGCATTGCGTGACTGCGAGCTGCTGTTCCTGCCGCGCAGCGGCTTCGAGCGGCTGGCCGGACGGCATCCGGAATCGATGCTGAAGATCGTCCAGCTCGTGTTGCGGCGCTTCTACGCGACCCGCAACCGCCCGACCACGCCGAACTGCTTCGCACTGCTGCCGGCGATGGCCGGCATCGATGTCGCCGGCTTCGGCCAGCGGCTCGGGCAGGCGCTGGGCGGCTTCGAGCGGCTCGAACTGATCGACGCGGCTGCCGCCGACCATCGCCCCGGCGACTGGTTCGCCGAGCGCGAAGCGGCCATGCGGCATCTGCTGTACGTCGGTGACGACGATCCGGCCTGGCGCGAGCGCTGCGTGCGGCAATCCGACTGCGTGCTGCTGCTGGTCGATGCCAGCCGGCCGCCGGAACTGGTCGATCGGCTGCCGCTGCCGTCACGCAGCCAGCATGTACCGCTGCATCTGGTATTTCTGCAGAAAGGCGATCCGCGACCGGGCAGCACCCGGCTGTGGCGCGAACGGCTGCCGGATGCGCAGGGCCATCATCACATCCGCAACGATGCCGACCTGCAGCGGCTGGTGCGGCGCCTGCTCGGGCGGGCCACCGGCCTGGTGCTGTCCGGCGGTGGCGCACGCGGCTTCGCCCAGCTCGGTGCGATCCGGGCGCTGCGCGAGGCAGGCTATGCGTTCGACTGGATCGGCGGCGCCAGCATCGGCGCGATCGTCGGTGCCGGGCTGGCCTGCGACTGGAGCGACGACCAGATGGACGCCGCCTACCGCGAACACTTCGTTCGAGCCAATCCGCTGGCCGACTGGACCGTGCCGCTGGTGGCACTGCGCAGCGGTCATCGGGTCGGCCGGCAGTTGCGCGCGGCATTCGGTGCACGCGAGATCGATGACCTGCCGATTCCGTTCTTCTGCGTGTCCAGCAACCTGTCGGACGGCGCGCTCGAAGTGCACGAGCACGGTCCGCTGTGGACCTGGCTGCGGGCATCGAGCGCGATTCCCGGCGTGCTGCCGCCGGTGCTGTCGGCCGGCCGCGTGCTGGTCGACGGCGGCGTGATCGACAACCTGCCGGTGGCCGAGATGCGCAAGCGGATGGCCGGCGACATCGTCGCGATCGACGTCGGCCTGCAGTACCGGCTCGAAGCCCACCACGACGAAACCGAGCTGCCGCCGTGGTGGCGGCTGCTGCCGCAGTTGTTCGGCAAGCATTCGCGGCCGAGCATCGGCGAGATCCTGCTGCGCAGCGGCATGGTCAACTCCGCCGCCACCGTCGCCCGCCGCCGCAAGCAGTCGAAGCTGCTGCTGCAGCCGCCGCTCGACGGCATCGACCTGCTCGACTGGCAGGCGTTCGACCGCGCGGTCGCGGCCGGCTACGAGTACACGCGCGAACGGCTGGCGCACGAACGGTCGGGGTGAGGGCTTCGACGGTCCATCTCGCGACACCGTCTTCCCGGCGAACACGAACACCCACTACCGTCCGAGGAAGCTTCACCGAGCGCTGCGGAAACACGTGCCATCGCGCAAGTCGATGATCCGTCTGCCGTCGCCCCGCGAAGGCGCGGGCCCCACCGTGCTGCTGATTCATGTCGCCGGGCTCCCGCCTTCGCGGGAACGACGAACACGGACGAGGGCGTGACGACGTCGCGCGTCAGCTCCCGGGAAGCGGGATCGCCGGCCCGCGCCGATCAGCCGGACACAACTGCTCGATCCGGTCCAGCGTGCGGATCGCCGCGCCGCGGGCGGCGACGACGGTCTTGTGTCCGGCCGCGCCCATCGCGCGGCGCTGCTCCGGCGCGGTCAGCAACTGCTGCAGCACCGCGGCCAGCGATTCGGCGTCGCCGACCCGCACCGCGGCACCGCGTTCGAGCAGCAGGTCGGTCACTTCGGCGAAATTGAACGTGTGCGGTCCGACCAGCACCGGAATGCCGAGCGCAGCCGGCTCCAGCACGTTGTGGCCACCGATCGGCGCCAGGCTGCCGGCGACCAGCGCGACGTCGGCGCAGGCCAGGAACGGCACCAGTTCGCCGAGCGTGTCGATCACGAAGCATTGCGTATCCGGCCGCGGCAGCACGTCCTCGCTGCGGCAGGCGGTGGTGAAGCCGTAGCTGCGGCACAACTGTGCCATCGGCCGGAATCGTTCCGGATGCCGCGGTGCGACCAGCAGCAGCGCATCGGGATACCGATGCAGCAGCCGCGAGTGCGCCTCGATCACCAGCAGCTCCTCGCCCTCGTGGGTGCTGGCCGCGATCCAGACCGGCCGCAGCGCGCCCCAGCGCTGCCGCCAGTTCGCCGCGTTGGCCGGCAGCTCCGGCGAGACGCGCATGTCGAACTTCAGGTTGCCGACCACTTCGAGCCGCTCAGGGCGGGCGCCGAGCGCGCGGAAACGCTCGGCATCGACCTGCGACTGCGCGGCGACGAAGGTCGCGCAGCGCACCGCCTCGCGTGCCAGCGGCATCGCCGGACCGTAGCCGCGCAACGATTTCTCCGACAGCCGCGCGTTGGCGATCACGATCGGGATGCCGCGATCATCGAGTTCGAGCAACAGGTTGGGCCAGATCTCGGTCTCCATGATCACCGCGATCTTCGGCCGCACGCGGTCAAGGAAGCGACTGATCGCGGCCGGCAGGTCGTACGGCAGATAGACATGGAACACGCCGTCGCCCCACAACTGGCGCACGCGGTCGGAGCCAGTCGGCGTGACCGTGGTGACGACGATCGTGCGACCGACATAGCGCGTGCGCAACGCATCGATCAGCGGTGCCGCGGCGTTGACCTCGCCGACCGACACCGCATGGACCCAGACGCTGTCCTGCACGAGTGGCGCGGTAAAGAAGCCGAAGCGCTCCTTCCAGCGCGAGTGGTAGCCGCGCAGCCGCAGCCCGCGCGTTGCCAGCCGCGACAGGATCACCGGCGTGACCAGATACATCGTGAAGGTGTAGGCCGCGCGCATCAGACGGCGGCGCAACGAGGGCGAGAGCATCGGCGAAGGATACCGGACCGGCTGCCGGTTCCGCGGCTCGGTGCTGCGCCTGGCGCCGGGCCGTTGAGGCTGTAGAAAAAGTCTGACGGCCGTGAAATCGGGCATGGGAGCAGCGCTGTACGTGAATTCTGAGCAGCTAGCGGTCCGAAATGCATCCAGAATTCAACTGTGGCGAGCGGTTTTTGCCTGCCGTAACGGCCGCGCTTCGGACCGCGGACTTTTTCTACATCCTCGTTACACTGCGCGCCGTGACGACGTCCGCCGATCTGCCCCGCCCGCCGCTGCATCCGCGCACCTGGCCGACCTGGTTCGGCATCGGGCTCGGCGTGCTGCTGGCGCGACTGCCGTGGTCGGTGCAGCGCGCGCTCGGTGGCGCGCTCGGCGCGCTGTTGCAGCGGCTGCTGCGCGGCCGCGCCCGGGTTGCCGCGCGCAATCTGCAGCTCTGCTTTCCGGAGCTCGATGACGCTGCCCATGCGCGATTGCTGCGCGGCAGTTTCCGCGACCTCGGCATCGGCGTGTTCGAGTTCCTGCGCGCATGGTGGGGCGAAGTCGAACCGTTGCGCGGATCGGCACGGATCGACGGCCTCGACATCCTGCAGCGGCTGCAGGCCGACGGTCGCGGCGTGATCATGGTGTCTGGCCATTTCATGACGCTCGAACTGTGCGGCCGGCTGCTGTGCGACCACGTGCCGCTGGCCGGCATGTATCGCCGCCACGCCACCGCGGCGATGGAATGGGCGGTGTTGCGTGGCCGGCTGCGCTATGCGAGCGCGATGTTCCGCCGCGAGGAACTGCGGCCGGCGATTCGGCACCTGAAGCAGGGCGGCATGCTGTGGTATGCGCCGGACCAGGACATGCGCGGCAAGGACGCGGTGTTCGCGCCGTTCTTCGGCATCCCGGCCGCGACCATCACCGCCACCCATCAACTGGCACGGCTGACCGGCGCCGCGGTCGTGCCGTTTTTCCACCGCAGAGAGGGCGATCGTTACCTGCTGCGGATCGGCGAGCCGCTGACCGATTTCCCGTCCGCCGATCCGCAACAGGACAGCGCGCGGGTCAATGCCGCGATCGAGGCGATGGTCCGCGAAGCGCCGACGCAGTATTTGTGGGTGCACAAGCGGTTCAAGCGACGGCCGCCCGGCGCGCCGCCGGTGTACTGACCGCGGCGCGAACGTCGCTGGCGGCACACGTCAGCAGTCGGACGTCGGCGGTCCCGCCCGATACGACGCGGCCACTGCCGGGATCCACAGCGCCAGCAGCACGAACAGCAGCCCGCCCCAGACGCTGGAGTAGACCGCGTAGTGGGTGTTCAGCGGGAACAGCATCGCGACCAGCGCCACCGTCGCCGGCCATGCGGCGCGGCGCGCCGCGGCGTCGGCCGCGCGCCAGCCGCGCACCGCGGCAGCGATCGCCAGCAGCCAGCACGACAGTCCGACCAGGCCGGTCTCCGACGCCACCTCGAGCAGCCACTGATGGGCGTGGAACGCGCCACGGTCGCCGTCGAAGCCGATGAAGCGGTCATCGGCTGCGGCATGTTCGGCATAGGCGTAGCGGAAGCCACGCACGCCGACGCCGTTGACCGGATGGGTCACGATCATCGAACCGGCGGCACGCCAGATCGGCAGCCGGAACGACAGCGCATGATCGATCGCGGCCGGATCGCCGGCCAGCGCAGCAGCGCTGCGGTCGATCCGTGCCGCGAAGCGCTCCGAGAGCTGGTAGCTCGCCGCGGCACCGAGCAGCGCGAGCAGCGTGACCGCGGCGAATGCCAGCAACGCCTGCCGATGCGGCAACGCGGCCCACAGCAGCAGCACGATCGCCACCGCGAGACTGATCCAGCCGGCCCGCGCGCCGGCCAGCAGCACGACGACCAGCACCGCGACCAGCGCCAGTGCCGCCAGCCAGCGGCGCGCCTGCCACGCCGGCCACAGCAGCAACGGCGACAGCACCGCCACGGCGTTGCCGAGCTTCAGGTCATCGGCGCCGAAGATGCCGCTCAGCCGGTCGGCCTCGGCCGGGCCGCCGAGGCTCCAGCCGGTCAGCGCCTGGACCAGCGCGTCGAGCAGCCACACGGCAACGATCGCGGCGCTGCCGAGCACGGCCCGACGGACCCGCTCGGCACTGTCCAGCGTGCCGATCGCGAACAGCAGGAACGGCAGATAGCGCAGATCGGCGGCGACCTCGATCCACGCCTTCCGTGGCGCGACGGCATCGAACGCCGACAGCAGTTGCGGCAGCCAGTAGCCGAGAAACAGCAGGCCGGCCAGCCGCACGGCCGGCGCGCCGATCGCGATCCGGCCCTGCCAGAGCCAGACCAGGCCGAGCACCGCGCCGATCAGCAGCGGCAATTCGCTGGCGCGGCCGAATGGCAGCAGCGCCGGCACCGCGAGCAGCACCAGCAGCGGCGCGTGCCGGCTCACGCGCTCGGCAGCGCCGAGGCGGCGAGCTGGGCGTAGAGCGCCAGCGTGCGCGCCTGCATGTCGGCACGGGTCGGCCCGACGACCGCGGCCAGCCGCGGCGGCGCGGCGATCATCGCCTGCGCCCGCTCGACCAGCGTGCCGACATCGCCGAGCGGCACCGCGCCGGCCGGAAACAGCGTGCCGAGCAGTTCGCCGACACCGCCGTGGGCATAGCCGAGCACCGGCCGGCCGAGGCTCAGCGCCTCGAGCACGGTGCGGCCGAACGCCTCCGGCTTGGTCGACAACTGCAGCACCAGCGTCGACAGTGCGTAGACGTCGCGAACGTCGCTGCGCGGCGGCGTCATGACCAGACTGTCGGCGACGCCGAGCCGACGCGCCTGCGCGGCCAGTTCGTCGAGGTAGTGTTCGCGACCGGCCTCGCGCGCGCCGAGCAGCAGCAGCCGGGCGTCGACACCGGCCGCATGCAGCCGCGCCAGCAGGTCGATCGCGTCGGCATGGCCCTTCAGCCGGGTGCCGCGGCCGGGCAGCGTCAGCAGCACGCCGCCGGCCAGTTGCGGGTAGTCGTCGAAGAATCGCTGCCGCCAGCCGGCATCCGGCATGTAGCCGTGCGGGAATTCGTCCGGATCGATGCCGCGCGGGATCACCACCAGCCGCGGCCGCTCGACGCCGGAGTAATGCTGCAGCACGTAGTCGCGGACCGTCTCCGACACGCAGATCACGCGGTCGCCGCGGGTCATCACCGCGCTGTAGTGGCCGGGCGAGTTGAGCCCGTGCACGGTGGTGACGAAATGCGGCCGCGGCCCGCGCAGACCGGACAGCGCCCACCAGGCGATCCAGGCCGGCAGTCGCGAACGGGCATGGATGATGTCCGGCCGCTGCGCCTCGATCAGCCGGCGCAGACCGACCACGTGGCGCAGCGTCCACGGCGACTTGCGGCCGATGTCGAGCGCGACATGGGTGCTGCCGGTGGCGAGCAGCGGCTCGACCAGCCGCCCGCCCGACGACACCACCAGCGAACGGTGTCCGGCCTCGACGACCGCGGCCGCGATTTCGAGCGTCGAGCGCTCGACGCCGCCGGACTCCAGCGCCGGCAGCAACTGCATGACGGTCAGCGACCTGCCGAGCGTGGTCGACGGCAGCGCGGACGACGGGTCGGCGCGATCCGCGATCGCGGTCAGTCCTTCAGCACGTAGAGCGCACCGCAGTACGGACACCGCGCCTCGCCATTGGCGGCCAGCGGCAGGTAGACCTTCGGATGCGAGTTCCACAGGCTCATCGCCGGCGTCGGGCACGACAGCGGCAGTTCGGCACGGCTGACTTCGTAGCGGCGCTCGGCGTTCGGGGTCTGCGGCGCGGCGGGCGAGCTGGCGGAAACCATGGCGTTCTTGCTGGGGAATCGGCGCGCAAGTGTACACCTGCGCCGGCGCAGCCGGCGCAGGCGTGATCCGCTTGCTGTCCGACCCGCTCCCCGACCCTCCCCCGGACACCGGGGGAGGGAGATTGGTGCTGCCACGGTGCGAGGCAAGCGCAGCGCAGCCGGCGCAGGCGTGATCCGCTTGCTGTCCGACCCGCTCCCCGACCCTCCCCCGGACACCGGGGGAGGGAGATTGGTGCTGCCACGGTGCGAGGCAAGCGCAGCGCAGCCGGCGCAGGCGTGATCCGCTTGCTGTCCGACCCGCTCCCCGACCCTCCCCCGGACACCGGGGGAGGGAGATTGGTGCTGCCACGGTGCGAGG
>JAWLBY010000019.1:44046-69802 GCA_041687455.1 Lysobacteraceae bacterium
CCGCTCCCCGGCCCTCCCCCGGACACCGGGGGAGGGAGATTGGTGCTGCCACGGTGCGAGGCAAGCGCAGCGCAGCCGGCGCAGGCGTGATCCGCTTGCCACGGTGCGAGGCAAGCGCAGCGCCGCCGGCGCAGGCGTCATCCGCTGGCTCCCTGACCCCCGCTCCCCGGCCCTCCCCCGGACACCGGGGGAGGGAGACTGGCGCTGCCACGGTGCGAGGCAAGCGCAGCGCAGCCGGCGCAGGCGTGATCCGCTTGTTCCCTGACCCCTCCCCGGCCCTCCACCACCGGACACCACCGGGGGAGGGAGATTGGTGCTGCCACGGTGCGAGGCAAGCGCAGCGCAGCCGGCGCAGGCGTGATCCGCTTGCTGTCCGACCCGCTCCCCGACCCTCCCCCACCGGACACCACCGAGGGAGGGAGGCTACGCTCTTGCTCGTCATCCCGGCGAAAGCCGGGATCCATTCTGCTGTTCTCGCAATCCGCTCTGCGAAAGCAGAATCGAGCATGGATCCGGGCGCGGCGTGATCCGGGGCCTCCCGCGCACTCGCCGGCCGTCGGGGCCGCAGCGGCGTTGCCGGCGCGGCAATGGGATACTGCCGCGATGAACCGCCGAGCTCCGTGATGTCGCTGACCGCCTGGTCGCTGGCCGATGCCGCGGTCGGCAATCGCCGGCAGGCCGATGCGCTGGCCGCCGCGCTGACCGACTGCGTCGAGCCGATCACGCTGGTGCCACGCGCGCCGTGGCGCTGGGCAGCGCCGCGGCGCTGGCCGGGCGCGCGGCGCGCGTTCGGCGCCGACTTTGCTGCGCGGCTGGACGGGCCGGGGCCCGAGCTCGCGATCGGCTGCGGCCGGCAGGCGGCGCTGGCGACCCGCCTGCTCGACGAGGCCGGCTGTGTCCGGTTGCAGATCCTCGATCCGCGGATCGATCCGCGGCACTGGGACGCGGTGATCGCGCCGAGCCACGACCGGCTCGATGGCGCCAACGTGATCCGCACGCTCGGCAGCCTGCATGCGGTCGATGCGGCCTGGCTCGACGCGGCACGGAGCGCCTGGCCGATGCTGGCGGCGCTGCCGGCGCCACGCACGCTGCTGCTGCTCGGCGGGCCGACCGCGGCGGTACCGTTCGGACCGGCAGACTGGCGACGGCTGGCCGCGGTGCTGTCGCGCTGGCTCGATCGCGATGGCGGCAGTCTGCTGGTCAGCAGTTCGCGTCGCACGCCCGACTGGCTGCGGCAGGCGGCCCGGACCCAGTTCGCCGATGTGCCCGGCCGGCAGTGGCATGGCACGGCCGATGGCGACAATCCGTACCCCGGCATGCTGGCCTGGTCCGAACGGATCGTCGCGACCGCCGACTCGGTCAACCTGCTCAGCGAAGCCTGCGCGACCGGGGTGCCGGTCTGTGTGCCGCTGCCGACGCGACCGCACGGCCGGATCGCCGCGTTCCATCGGGCGCTGCTCGACAGCGACCGGCTGCGCCCGCTGAGCACCGACTTCGAACCGTGGCAGTACCCGCCGCTGCGCGAGACCGCCGCGGTCGCCGCCGAGCTGCGGCATCGTTTCGGCTGGCCGCTGGCAGGCGGTTGACGAACAGCCGGTGGATTGCGGCGCGGCGCGCTGAGCCGCGCGCGAGCCGCTGATTCGCCCTCGGGCGAGTCCGGGCTCGCGCCGCGACGATCGCCCGCAACCAGTCACCCTCACCAGACCGTCACGGCAATGCGCCGGCGGTGCGGCGCTGTGCTTGAATACGGCGACCCCGACCGCAACGACGCGATGCCCTTTTCGGCCGACTACCCGCGCGACCTGACCGGCTACGGCCGCACGCCACCGCATGCCGACTGGCCGGGCGGCGCGCGGATCGCGCTGCAGTTCGTGCTGAATCTCGAAGAAGGCGGCGAAGCCTGCGTGCTGCACGGCGATCCGGCCAGCGAGCAGTTCCTGTCCGAGATCGTCGGCGCGCCGGCCTATCCGGCGCGCCACCTGAGCATGGAGTCGATCTACGAATACGGCAGTCGGGTCGGCGCGTGGCGGATCCTGCGCGAGTTCGAGCGCCGCGCGCTGCCGCTGACCGTGTTCGGCGTCGCGATGGCGATGCAGCGCAACCCGGAGCTGACCGCGGCCTGCGTCGAGGCCGGCCACGAGGTGGCGTCGCATGGCTGGCGCTGGATCCACTACCAGACCATCGACGAGGCGACCGAACGCGAGCACATCGCGCGCGCAGTCGCGATCCATCGCGAACTGACCGGCGCCGCCCCGCTCGGTTGGTACACCGGCCGCGACAGCCCGAACACGCGCCGGCTGATCGTCGAACACGGCGGCTTCGAATACGACAGCGACTACTACGGCGACGAACTGCCGTTCTGGCTGCCGGTGACGACCGCCGACGGCCGCGCCGTGCAACAGCTCGTCGTGCCGTACACGCTGGACGCCAACGACATGCGCTTCGCGACGCCGCAAGGCTTCAATACCGCCACGCAGTTCTTCGACTACCTGCGCGACAGTTTCGACGTGCTGTACGCCGAAGGTGCCGAGCGGTCGCGGATGCTGTCGATCGGCATGCACGGCCGGCTGCTCGGTCGGCCCGGCCGGTTCGTCGCGCTGCAGCGCTTCCTCGATCACGTCGCCCGCCACCCGCAGGTCTGGATCTGCCGCCGGATCGACATCGCCCGTCACTGGAAGCTCCGGCACCCGGCATGACTTCGATCACGCTGACGTCACTCGACACCTGCGACCGCGAGCGGTTCGTCGCCGTGCTCGGCGGCGTGTTCGAGCATTCGCCGTGGGTGGCCGAGGCGGTCGCCGCGCAGCGCCCGTTCGGTTCGCTCGATGCGCTGCACGCGGCGATGTGCGCCGCGGTTCGCGCCGCCGATCCGGCGACGCAACTCGCGCTGGTTCGCGCGCATCCGGAACTCGCCGGCCGCGCTGCGATCGCCGGCGAGCTGACGGCGGCGTCACGCGACGAGCAGCAGGGTGCCGGGCTCGACCGCTGCACAGCGGACGAGTTCGCCCGACTGCATGCGCTCAACACCGCCTATCGCGAGCGCTTCGGGTTTCCGTTCATCATCGCCGTGCGCGGCCACGACCGGCACAGCATCATCGCCGCGCTGCAGCAGCGGCTGCAGCACGATGCCGACAGCGAACACGCCGAAGCGCTGCGGCAGA
The DNA here is from genome assembly GCA_041687455.1 of Lysobacteraceae bacterium. Lineage (GTDB taxonomy): Bacteria > Pseudomonadota > Gammaproteobacteria > Xanthomonadales > Xanthomonadaceae > JAWLBY01. The sequence goes on from JAWLBY010000019.1 coordinate 47,208, forward strand.
TCGAGCGGATCGCGCTGTTCCGACTGCACGATCTGCTCGACCGGTGACGGTGCTGCAAGGCGGCGACGCACGCATCAGCGACACCCTGCCGACATCGCGGCTGACGCTTCCCTGCCCACGGAAACGATCCATGCACCTGCCCGACCACAGTGACACGCCCGACTTCACCCGCCGCTTCGTCAATCTCGCCGACGCCCGGCTCGGCGCGGTCGCACTGATCGCCAGCGACGATTTCTTCGCCGACCGCTCGCGGATGCTGAATCCGGAGCCGCCGGTGTTCGTGCCGGGCAAGTACGACGCGCACGGCAAGTGGATGGACGGCTGGGAGAGCCGGCGGCGGCGCGATGCCGGCCACGACTGGTGCATCGTCCGGCTGGCACGGCCGGGGCGGATCGTCGGCATCGAACTCGACACCCGGCACTTCACCGGCAACTTCCCGCCGGCCGCCTCGATCGAGGCCTGCAGCATCGCCGATGGCGATCCCGATGCCGCGACCGACTGGCAGCCGCTGCTGCCGGCCGTTGCGCTGCGCGGCGACAGCCGGCATTTCCATCCGATCGAATCGACCACCTGCTGGTCGCACCTGCGCGTGAACCTGCTGCCCGATGGCGGCCTGGCACGCCTGCGTGTGTACGGACGGCCCGCGTTCGATCCGGCCGCGACCGACGGCAACGGCCTGATCGATCTGGCCGCGGCGCTGCACGGCGGCATCGCGCTGGCGGCGAACAACGAGCATTTCGGCGCCGCGTCGCGCTTGCTGCTGCCCGGTCGCGGCATCGACATGGGCGATGGCTGGGAAACCCGCCGTCGGCGCGAGCCGGGCCACGACTGGTGCCTGATCGAGCTGGCCCATCCGGGCGTGATCGAGGCGATCGGCGTCGACACCGCGCACTTCAAGGGCAACTACCCCGATCGCTGCTCGCTGCGCGCCGCCGCGGTCGATCCGGCGACGCCGGTCGCAGCGCTGGTCACGCAATCGATGTTCTGGCCAACGCTGCTGCCGGAACAGCCGCTGCGCGCCGACGCCGAGCACTGGTTCGATGCCCCGGCCGGGTCGCATCGGCCGGTCAGCCACGTCCGTTTCGATATCCATCCGGACGGCGGCGTGTCGCGGCTGCGGCTGCTCGGCCGGCCGGCATGACCGGCGCAACGGCGCCGCTGCAGGTCGAACCGCTGAGCGCCGCCGCGTTCGAGCCGTTCGGCGACCTGATCGCGCCGGCCGCAGCGCGCGATGCGTTCGCGGTCAACGCCGGCAGCGCGACCCGCTTCGACGACCTGGCGACGATCGAGGTCGGTGCGGCTGGCGGCCGGCCGCGGCTCGGCATCTTCCGCGCCGCGCCGCGCCCGCTGCCGTTCACGGTGGCGCTGCTCGAACGCCATCCGCTCGGCAGCCAGGCGTTCGTGCCGCTCGATCCGCGGCTGCGCTATGTCGTGGTCGTCGCGGCTTCGCCGCAGCAGCAACCGCGCGCGTTCCTGGCCGGCGGCGGACAGGGAATCAATTACCGTCCCGGCGTCTGGCACCACCCGCTGATCGCGCTCGACGGCGGCGATTTCCTCGTGCTCGACCGCGGCGGACCGGGCAGCAATTGCGACGAGGTCGCGCTGGCGACCCGCTGGACGATCGACCCGCGCTGACGCAACGCCGCTGCCGGCGCCGGGCCGCTCAGGCGGTGGTCAGCCGCTCCGCCACCAGCATGTCGACGTCTTCGCTGAGGTTCAGCAGCGCCTCGTCGTCGATGCCGAACTGCTCGGCCAGCGGCGCGATCGACGCCGGCACAAATTCCGGCAGCCACTGCGCCGCCGCCTGCGAGCACGATGCGACCGACTGCGCGATCCACAGGAACGCCAGCAGCCGGTCGCCGTCGCTGGCAATCTCGCGCGGCACCCGCTGCGCGTGGTACGCGAGCAGCACGTCGGTCAGCGCACGCGGCAGCCGGAAACGCTCGGCCAGCGACTCGACCAGCGCGCCGCGATCGAGCCCGAACACCTCGCGCTCGACCTCGTGCACGCGCGGCCCGTCGGCGGTCAGGCTGTCGGCCAGCGACTGGTACAGCTCCGGGAAATTGGTGTTCAGCACCAGCGCACCCATGTTGTGCAGCAGGCCGAGCAGCTCGGCTTCGTCTGCCAGCCGGCGGCAGCCGCGCTGCGCGACCGCGCGCGCCAGCGTCGACACCGCCACGCTCTGCTCCCACAGCAGCGTATCGATCGGATTGCCGTGGCTGGCGAAGCCGCGCATCGCGGCGACCATCGCCGCCGCGCGAACCTGCCGCGTGCCGAGCACGTTGACCGCCTGCTGCACGCTGGTCGCCTCGCGCGCGCGCCGGTGCAACGGCGAGTTGGCGTACTTGATCAGCGTGCTGCTCAGCACCGGGTCGAGTCCGATCGCGCGAACCAGCGCCTGGATGTCGACGTCCTCGGCATCCAGCATCCGCATGACTTCCATGCTTTCGCTGGACACGGTCGGCATCTTGAGCTGCGACGGATCGATCACGACGAATTCCCCCCGGAATGGTGCGTCGACGCGGCACCGCGCGCAGGCCGTAGCCGGGCGCGATCGTGAAGTCGGCGGTGGATCTCAGGTTAGCCGCGCGTCCGGATCCGGTCCAGCACGCCGGTCCGCCCGGCGCGGCGTCCGGTTCGCGATCCGACGAACGGAACCGCGGCCGGTGCGCACGAAGCCGCTGCCGCCACGACGGCATCGCGGTTGCCGTCGCAGTTGCAGGCGAGGGTCGCGGATGGCGGGCGAAGCCCTGCCGTCAGTCGCTCGCGGCGGCGGCCCGGCTCCAGCGCGCGATCGCATCGCGTTCGGCCGGCTGCATGCCGGTCATGTTGCCGGGCGGCATGATCCGCAGCACGACGACCTGCTGCCGGATTGCCGCAGCGTGCAGCTCGGCATCGGTCAGCCGGTCCAGCGCGATGCCCTTCGGCGCGCTCGGCACCAGCTTCGGCGCCGCCGAATGACAAGCCGTGCAGTGGCGCTGCAGGATCGACTGCACGTCGAGCGTGACCGCCGGTTCGGTGACTGCGCCAGCGGTCGCCGGCGCGATCGCATCCGGCGATTTCGCCGGCGGCGCCAGCCAGGCCAGCGTCGCGAGCAGCACGACGACGACGGCGGCGAGCAGTCCCCAGGCCCGCTCGCCGCCGTGCCAGACGACGAAGAACTGCCGGATCAGCGCCGCCGCCAGCATGAACAGCAGCAGCACCGCGCCGTTGTACGGATGCGCGTAGGCCGGCGCGTAGTGCGTCGACAGCATCGCGAACACCACCGGCAACGTGAAGTAGGTGTTGTGCACCGAACGCTGGCGGCCGCGCAGACCGGGCAGCGGCTCCGGCGTCGCGCCGCGCGCCAGCGCCGCGACCATCCGCTTCTGCCCCGGAATGATCACGAACAGCACGTTGGCCGACATGATCGTCGCCAGCACCGCACCGGTCAGCAGGAACGCCGCGCGCCCGGCGAACAACTGCGTCGCGACCAGCGCCAGCGCCGACACCAGCAGCGCGACCAGCACGCCGAGCACGCCGTCGCGGAAGCCGACCGCGCGACACAGCAGGTCGTAGCCGATCCAGCCGACCAGCAGCAGCGCGATCGCGGCGCCGACTCCCTGCGCCGGGGTCAGTGCCGCAACGGCCGGATCGAGCAGATAGATGCCAGGCGCGCTGAAATACAGCGCGCACAGCAGCGCGAAGCCGGACAGCCAGGTCGTGTACGACTTCCACTTCGACCAGTGCAGTTCGTCCGGCAGTTGCGGCGGTGCCGGCAGGTACTTCTGCTTGCGATAGAAACCGCCGCCGTGCACCGACCACGATTCGCCGGCGAGCCCCGGCGCCGCCGTCGCCGGCGGCTTCAGGCCGCGGTCGAGCGCGACGAAATAGAACGACTCGCCGATCCAGGCGATCGCCGCGACCACGTGCAGCCAGCGCAGCAGGAAGGTGCCAGCGTCGAGCAGGTAGCCGTCCATCAACTGCCGCGGTAGGTGCTGTACCCGTACGGCGACACCAGCAGCGGCACGTGGTAGTGCGCGTCCGGCTCGGCGATGCCGAAGCGGATCGTGACGACATCGAGAAAGCGCGGTTCGGGCAGCATGACGCCGGCCGCGGCGAAGTAGTCGCCGATCGCGAATTCGAGTTCGTAGGCGCCCGCGACGAATGCACTGCCATCGAGCAGCGGCGCGTCGACGCGGCCGTCGGCATTGCTGCGCACCGCGACCAGCCGCTCGCGGCGGTCCGCAGCGATCCGCAGCAGGCGGATCGCGACACCGGCGGCCGGTCGGCCGTGCATGGTGTCGAGGATGTGGGTGGTCAGCCGGCCCATCGGTCGCGCTCGTGCGGTGGAGTTTCGGGATGCGCGGCGCGGCACCGTTCGTTGCAGCGGTTCACAGCGGCACTCCGGCCTGCGCGCAGTATTCCGCCAGCCGCTCGCGATCGCGCTGCTTGTCGATCTCCGCCGCGAAGCTGGCGTCGATGCTGTTGCGCGCGAGCCGTGCCGCGGTCGCCGCATCGAGGTCGAGTGCATCGACGGTATCGACGTAGTTCTGGTTCACATAGCCGCCGAAATAGGCCGGATCGTCCGAGTTCAGCGTCGCCACGATGCCGGCATCGAGCAACGCCGGCAGCGTGTGCTCGGCCAGCGTGTCGAACACCCGCAGCTTGACGTTCGACAACGGACAGACCGTCAGCGGAATGCGCTCGCGGGCCAGCCGCGCCATCAGCTCCGGATCGCGGACCGCCTGCACGCCGTGGTCGATCCGTTCGGCATGCAGCACGTCGAGCGCGCTGCGAATGTAGTCCGGCGGCCCTTCCTCGCCGGCGTGCGCGACCGCGTGCAGGCCGAGCCGGCGCGCCTCGGCGAACACGCGGGCAAACTTCTCCGGCGGATGGCCGACTTCGCTGGAGTCGAGGCCGACGCCGATGAAGCGTCCGATGTGCGGCCGGGCCTGTTCGAGTGTTTCGAACGCGGCCTGTTCGCTCAGGTGGCGCAGGAAGCACAGGATCAGTTCGCTGCGGATGCCGAGCTCGCTGCGCGCACGCTGCATCGCCCGCTGCAGGCCGTCGAGCACGGTCTCGAACGCGATGCCGCGTTCGGTGTGGGTCTGCGGGTCGAAGAACAGTTCGGCGTGGATCACACGGTCGGCGTGTGCGCGCTGAAAGTAGGCCCAGGCCATGTCGTCGAAGTCCTGCACGGTCTGCAGCACGCCGGCGCCGGCGTAGTAGATGTCGAGAAAACTTTGCAGGTCGCTGAAGCTGTAGGCGGCACGGACCGCGTCGACATCCGGATACGGCAAGGCGATGCCGTTGCGTTCGGCCAGCGCGAACATCAGTTCCGGCTCGAGCGAGCCCTCGATGTGCAGATGCAGCTCGGCCTTCGGCAGGCCGCGGACGAACGCGGCCCGCTCGACGGCGGCGTCAGCTCGATTCATGAACACACACTCCGGCAGGATCTCGATCGGCAGTCTGCCGCAAGCCGGACCCGGCCGACAGCCCGCACGCCGGATGCAATATGCAACACGGCGGCACCACTGACGGGCGATAAGCCCGGGCTGGCCGATCGATGCCGCCGGCGGCGCGCCGCCGCCGCTGCTGGCACGGCGCCTGCTTCGCTGCAGCCAGGCAGGCATTCGCCCGAAGGAGGTCGTCCATGAACCAGCGCAGCCTTTCGCTTCTGATCGCCGTCGCGCTCGGTGCGTCGTCGGCAGCGCTTGCCGCTCAGGACACCACGACCCGCGTCATCGAGGATCCGCCGCCGGCGGTCGAAAGCGCACAGGACGCGCAGGCCTGGCCGGAACGCGACGAGGCCGTCGACGAGCGCGACGAGCGCTACGCATACGAGGAAGACGACGAAGACGCGCCGCCACTCGCCGACGCCGACATCGAGTTCGACGCCGATCCGGCCACCCGCCAGGCCCGCACGCAGTCGCCACCGAGCGACCCGGCACGCAGCGAACGGATCCACTCCGGCTTCGAGGACGACCAGATGGTCATCGACGAGCGCAGAGCGGTCAGCGAGTCGATGGTCGGCGTCGACAGCGACCGGCAGCAGCAGGACGAAGTCGACTACGCCGAGCAGCCGATCAGCGGCGACACACAGGTTGCCGGCGGCGGCACCGGCAACAGCGGCACCGCCGGAACCGGCGGCGACGTGACCGTGCAGTCGGTTGAAGGCACGCCGTTCGCCGCCGCCGCCGGCAGCGAGGGCTTTTCCGAAGGCGCCAGCGCACGCCTTGCGGCGCAGCGCTTCGAGCGGCTCGATCGCGACGGCGACGGCCAGTTGTCGGAGCAGGAACTGGCCGAGGACAGCGCCCTTGCCGAACGCTTCGTCGACTACGACATCAACGGCGACGGCATGATTGCACGCAACGAGTACCAGTCGTGGTTCGCCGCGCAGAACTGGCTCGAGGGCGATGACGCCCGACAGCAGCGGGTCGCCGGCACCGAACTCGACGAGATGGACGTTGACGAGGCCGAGCCGGAGCCGCCGCGCGACGACGACGGCGGCGACTGATCGCGGTCGCCAGCGGCCGCGGCGGTCAGGATCCGGCACGAACACCGGAGCCGCCGCGGCCGACCGCAGGGACGATCGCGGCAGCCGCAACTGCTACGCTTCGGGGCCATGGACGGCCCGTCTTTCGAATTGAATGGCCAGAGGGTCGCGCTCGCCGGTTGCGATCCGCGACTGTCGCTGCTGCGCTGGCTTGCTCAGCGGCCGCTGCACGGCACCAAGGAAGGTTGCGGCGACGGCGACTGCGGTGCCTGCACGGTCGCGCTTATCGACGCCGACGACGACGGCAGCCTGCGCTACCGCGCCGTCAACAGTTGCCTGCTGCCGATGGGGTTGCTGGTCGGCCGCCGCGTGCTGACGGTCGAGGCATTGGCCGCTCGCAACGGGCCGCTGCATCCGGTACAGCAGGCGCTGATCGACACTGCCGGCTCGCAATGCGGCTATTGCACGCCCGGTTTCGTCATGAGCCTGTTCGTCGGCTGGCAACACGGCGAACTCGACGACGCGACGACCGAGGGCAACCTGTGCCGCTGCACCGGCTACCGGCCGATCCGCGAAGCCACGCAGCGGCTGCGCGAGCAACCCGCCACCACGCCAGCCGGCAGCGCCGTCGCGGCGATGCCGTCGCCGAAGTCCGCGTCGGACGCGCCGCTGCACGGCTTTCTGCAGCCGCGGTCGCTGGCCGACGCACTCGCGCTCCGGCGCCGGCATCCGGACGCCGCCTGGATCGCCGGCGCGACCGACCTCGGCGTCGATCTGAGCCGGGCCCGCGCCCGCGCGCCGATGTTCATCGCGCTGGATCGGCTCGACGAACTGCAGGTACTCGAGATCGCCGACGCCGCCGTCACGATCGGTGCCGGCGTCAGCCTGCGCCGGCTCGAGACCGCGCTGGCCGGCATGTTCCCGGCGCTCGACGCGATGCTGCACGGGTATGCCGCGCGGCAGGTCAAGAACCGCGCGACGCTCGGCGGCAATCTCGGCACCGCGTCGCCGATCGGCGACCTGCTGCCGGTGCTGCTCGCGCTCGATGCCGAGATCGAATGCGTGTCGGCCGATGCGTCGCGCTGGCTGCCGATCGACGGTTTCTTCACTGGCTACCGGCAGACCCGACTCGGTGCCGATGAGCTGATTGCGCGGATCCGGATCCCGCGTCTGCCGCGCATCGACGCGTCATACAAGGTCGCCAGACGCGCGACCGACGACATCAGCATCGTCGCCGCAGCGTTTGCGCTGCAGCGTGATGCCGACGGCAGCGTTGGCGACGTGCGACTCGCCTACGGCGGCGTCGCGGCGACGCCGCTGCGCGCACACGCGGTCGAGGCGGCGCTGCGCGGTCGCCGACTCGATGAGGCAACGGTCGACGAAACCGTGCGACGGCTGCAGGCCGCGTTCACGCCATTGTCCGACCAGCGCGCCGGAGCCGACTACCGGCGCGCGCTGGCCGGCAACCTGTTCCGTCGCTTCGTCGCTGAGCGGTGTCGCTGATGCGCACGCGGCCGGATCGTCATGAGAGCGCGGTCGGCCATGTCACCGGTCGCGCCGTCTACACCGACGAGCAGCATCCGCCGCTCGGCATGCTGAGCCTGCACCCGGTGCAGGCGGCGCACGCGCACGCACGGATCGGCGCGATCGATGCCGGCGTCGCACTGACGATGCCGGGCGTGCATGCGGTGCTGACCGCGGCCGACATTCCCGGCACCAACGATACCGGCGCGATCGTCCACGACGAGCCGCTGCTGCCGGTCGACGAGGTCATGCATCACGGCCAGCCGGTCGCCTGGGTGGTCGCCGACAGCGAGGCGCAGGCCGCGGCGGCCGCGCGCATGGTGCGGTTCGACTGCACGCCGCTGCCGGCATTGCTGTCGATCGATGCGGCCATCGCTGCCGAGGCGTTCCACGGCGCACCGATCCGGATCGCGCATGGCGACGTCGCCGCGGCGCTGGCGCAGTCGCAACACCGGCTGCACGGCGAGATCGGCTGCGGTGGCCAGGATCACTTCTACCTGGAAACGCAGACGAGCTGGGTCGCGATCGACGCCGAAGGCATCGTGCAGGTGACCGCATCGACCCAGCATCCGACCGAGACGCAACTGATCGTCGCCCGCGTGCTCGGACTGCCGGCCAATCGCGTGGTCTGCCGCTCGCTGCGGATGGGCGGCGGCTTCGGCGGCAAGGAGACCCAGGCCAATCCGTTCGCCGCGATCGCGGCGCTGGCCGCATGGAAGACCGGCCGGCCGGTCAGGATCAAGCTGCCGCGCAGCCTCGACATGCAACTGACCGGCAAGCGGCATCCGTTCCTGGCCCGCTTCGAGGCCGGCTTCGACGACGACGGTCGGCTGCAGGCGCTGCGCGTCGCGTTGTTTGCCGACGGCGGCTGGAGCACCGACCTGTCGCCGCCGGTGCTGCTGCGCGCGCTGGTGCATGTCGACAATGCCTACCACTGGCCGGCACTCGAGGCGGTCGGCCGGATCTGCCGCACGCACCTGCCGTCCAACACCGCGTTCCGTGGCTTCGGCGGGCCGCAGGGCATGCTGATCGGCGAGGAGATCATCGATCGGATCGCCCGCCGGCTCGGGCTGCCGCCGGAGCAGGTCCGCGAGCGCAATCTGTACCGGCCGGACGATCCGGCGCGCAACCGCACGCCATACGGGCAACCGGTGGTCGACAACACCCTGCCGACACTGTGGCAGCAACTGAAGACCGACAGCCGCTTCGACCTCCGGCGGCGCGAGATCGCCGCGTTCAACGCCGCCAACCGCATGCTCAAGCGGGGGCTGGCGATCACGCCGGTCAAGTTCGGCATCTCGTTCAACAAGACCGAGTACAACCAGGCCGGCGCACTGCTGCATCTGTACGCCGACGGCAGCCTGCAGTTGAACCACGGCGGCACCGAGATGGGCCAGGGCCTGCACAGCAAGATGCTGGCAGTCGCCTCGCGCACGCTCGGCTGCGATCCGGCGCGGCTGCAACTGATGACGACCAGCACCGACAAGGTGCCGAACACGTCGGCGACCGCGGCCAGCAGCGGGGCCGACCTGAACGGCCAGGCGGTGCGCGCCGCCTGCGAGGCGCTGCTCGCGCGGCTGCGGCCGCTCGCCGCCGACCTGATCGGCTGCACGCCGGACGAGGTCGGGTTCACCGACGACGCGGCGCGGATGCGCGGCCGGCCGCAGCGCGCGGTCGACTTCACGGCGCTGGCCTGCGCCGCGCATGCGGCACGGATCAGCCTGTCGGCAACCGGCTTCTACCGCACGCCGGTGATCCACTGGAACGCCGCCGCCGGCCAGGGCCATCCGTTCTACTATTTCGCGTTCGGTGCCGCGGTCGCCGAGGTCGAGCTGTGCGGCTACACCGGCACCCATCGGCTGCGGCGGGTCGACATCCTGCACGACGTCGGCGATTCGCTGATCGAGGCGATCGACCGCGGCCAGATCGAAGGTGGCTTCGTGCAGGGCATGGGCTGGTTGACCTGCGAAGAACTGCGCTTCGGCGACGACGGCCGACTGCTGACCGACGCGCCGAGCACGTACAAGATCCCGACCATCGGAGAAGTGCCGGAGGCGTTCCACGTCGCGCTGTTCCGGCGGCCGATCGAACCGAGCACCGACGTGATCTTCGGCAGCAAGGCGGTCGGCGAGCCGCCACTGATGCTGGCGCTGGCGGTGCGCGAGGCATTGCGTGATGCGGTTGCGGCATTCGGCGAACAGCCGCGGGAGGTGCGGTTGGCCTCGCCGGCCACGCCGGAAGCGCTGTACGCGGCGATCGAGCGGGTTCGCGGCATGGCCGATGTCACCCGGCCTGGGGCATCGGCAGTTGCCGCGGCGGACCGCTCGGCGGCGGACTCCTGACGGACGCGGCCGCCGATTCCGCGGGTCGCGACTGCCGGCGGCACCGACGCGGCGCGGGTCGCCGGGCCGCATCCAACGCTGCCCTGTAGGAGGGGCTTCAGCCCCGACCGCGCGCTCGGCACCCGCCATGCACCCGCGGCTGGGGCCGCGGGCGGGGCGCCGTCAGGTTGGAATCGTCAGTGACCACCAGCCCGGTCCGTGCCGGCTTCGCCGGCTTCGCCCGGCCTTGCGGTCGGGGCTGAAGCCCCTCCTACAGGTGCGCGGCAGTTGTCGGCTTTCGACGCTGCGGGTGGCCATCGCGGCGAGCGGGCCTTACGTGCCGCGGGTCGCGACTGCCGGCGGCACCGACGCTACAGCACGTGTCGCGACACTCACCGTTCGTCCCGAGGTATCGAGGGACAACCGCGTGATGCCTGACAGCGCACCCGCACACCGCCCGATCGTCGGCCGCCGATCGCCGCGCACCTGTAGGAGGGGCTTCAGCCCCGACCGCGCGCTCGGCACCCGCCATGCACCCGCGGCTGGGGCCGCGGGCGGGGCGCCGTCAGGTTGGAATCGTCAGTGACCACCAGCCCGGTCCGTGCCGGCTTCGCCGGCTTCGCCCGGCCTTGCGGTCGGGGCTGAAGCCCCTCCTACAGGTGCGCGGCAGTTGTCGGCTTTCGACGCTGCGGGTGGCCATCGCGGCGAGCGGGCCTTACGTGCCGCGGGTCGCGACTGCCGGCGGCACCGACGCTACAGCGCGGGTCGCGACGGTCACCGTTCGTCCCGAGGTATCGAGGGACAACAGCGTGATGCCTGACAGCGCAGCCACATACCGCTCGTATACAGTGCGCGTCGGAGCGCCTGTTTCGTCCTGCCAGCCCGCCGCCCCCGATTGACCCCCGATTGACCCCCGATTGAACCCCGATGGATTTCCGCCTGTTCCGCACGCTCGCCGACGCACTCGCCCGTGAGCCGGTCGTGCTGGCGAGTGTCGTGGATACCCGTGGCGCCACGCCACGCAAGCGCGGCGCACGGATGCTGGTCACGGCCGCGCATTGCCGGTTTTCGGTCGGCGGTGGGCAGGCCGAGGCGCAGGTGGTGGCCGCGGCCCGCGCCTTGCTCGACGCCCCTTTCGACGCGGCGACCGGCCATGCAGCAGCCGACCTCACGATCGAACTGGACGGCGGACCCGGTGCCGCGGGTGTCTGCGGCGGCTGCATGTGCATCGCGTTGCGGCGTTGCGATCCGACCGAGCATGCAGCCTACGCGGCGATCGCCGCGACGTTGGCAGCGGGGATGCCGGCGCCGTTGCCGGCCGCGTTGAGCGGTGCCGATGAGGACTTCGAACTGCAGCCCGACGTGCGCTTGCTGATCGTCGGTGCCGGGCACTGCGGTGCAGTGCTCGCGCGGCTCGCCGCCGAACTCGATTTCGACATCCACCTGTTCGATGAGCGCGCCGACGTGTTCGACTACGCGACCTGCGCCGATGGCGTCCACTGCATCGACGGCGATCTGGCACGGCTGCGACCGCTGCTCGACGGCCGGCGGCGCATGTTCGCGGTGCTGCTGAACCGCGATTACCTGTGTGACGTACGTACGCTCGCCGTGCTCGCCGAACGGCCGCCGGAGTTCATCGGCATGATGGGCAGCCGGCGCCGGATCGCCGAGGTGCATCGTGCGCTGCCGGCGTTGGCCGAGCGGCTGGCGATGCTGCAGGCTCCGGTCGGCCTCGCCATCGGCGCGCAGACGCCGGCCGAGATCGCGATCAGTGTGCTCGCCCAGTTGATCGCCGTGCGGGCAGGACACGTCACCGCCGCGAACGGTGACAGTGGCTGATCTGGCGCGCCTGCATCGGTTCCGTCGCGGCGACTGAGGGCGGCTGCGTCAGAGGTGTCAGCCGTGGCGCGTTGCCCCATCGGCTGCGACCGCCCATGGCGCTCCTCAGCGGACCAGTTCGGGTACCTGTCCCGCACGCACCGCGTCGAGCGCCGGCTGCCAGCACGCCCGCAATGCTTCCCGGGCCGCGTCGAGCGGGGCCTCGAGCGGGTTGCCGGGCATCGCGTAATCGAACGTGTGCACGCCGTAGGCCTGGATCTGTAGCGTATATCCGGTCGCGTGCAGCGCGAGCCGATCCATCTCGAAGCCGTATCCGACCGGGATCTGCAGCGCTTTCAACTGCTCGCGCACATCGATCGCCGCCGGGCAGTCCTCGAGCGGCATCCGCACGGTGCAGGTGCGGCCCCAGTGCCCGACCGTCGCCAGCAAGAACGGCTTGCCGTCGGCACCGAGGCTGCGCCGGAGTCCCGAGTCGATCTGCACCATCAGCAGGCCGTCGCCGCGGTAGCCGTCCGTGGTGATGAAAAAGCGCAGGCTCGCGCCGGACATCGGCAGCTCGGTCAGCGGTGCCATCTGGTTGATGCGGGCGCCTTCCGGCGCGCTGTCGAAACCCGGGATCGGCGGCCCGCCAATGCAGCCGGTCTGCAGGAACGGGATGAACTCGGGCGCGATCGGATCGCCCGGGAGACCGAGCGTGGTGGTCACGATCAGATGAGTCAGCAGCAGCGCTGTCGGCAGCATCGGTCGTCATCGGCCGGGAGTCGACCTTGATGGTGCTATCCCGAGCATGCGCCAGCAAGGGGTGGATGCGGCACGCTGCTGGCGGACGCTCCACTGGCGTGAACTACCGTCGAGCAACGATTCGGCGGGCGCGCGCGCATGCCGCGCCCGTCCTCCGCCGCGTTGCTCATCGTTGCGGCCGGATGCGCGTCGGGTTGATCGGCAGCCAGTCCGGCGGCGGCTCGAGTGGAACGTTGTTCTGCTCGAGCCACACCCGGGCCGCGTCACGCTCGCCGTGGCCGGCTGCGAGCATCTCGCGCAGCAACTGCGTGTAGCGGGCGTCGCCATCGATGCTCTCGGTCATCAATGCACTGCTGCGTTCGTATTGCCAGTAATGCCGGCGCGCCGAAGCGACGAACTCGGCCTCGGTGCCGGTGGCGGCCGCCAGCCGACGCCAGATCCCGTGACCGATGCTGGCGTCCATCACGGTGTCGCTCCCGTCGGCCAGCACCCGGGCGATGTGCAGGCAATGGCGGCGCCTCAGCGCATTCCAGCGATTCGCGCGCACAGGTGAGCACTGCTCGGTCAGCGGCAGGAAGTTTGGCAGATAGAGCGCCATCTCGGCCGCCATCGCCGCGATCATGCCCGCGGCGATACCGTTGGCTGCTTCGTCGAACATGGTCGCCAGCGCCGGATCCAGCCGAGCCGCGTCATGCGCGTCGGCGAGCAGCGTCACCACGCGGGCCAGATAGCGATAGTGATGATCGACGGTCGCTGCAGCGGCCAGCCAGCGATCGAAACGATCGGGATCGGCGGCGGCCGCCGGTGCATCCGGCAGCGCGGTCAGCGCGACGGCGAGGTTGCCCGATGCCATCTTTCGCAGCCGCTCGCTGGCTGCGGCGCGCACATCGTCCGGAACGGCGTCCAGTGCGATGACCCGCAGCAGCACGTGCGGGCCGGCGTCGGGCGCCGCGGCCGCGTCGACCGCTACCGCGACCACAGCGTTGTCGGCGTCACTGCCGGACGCGCCACCGAACGTAGGCATCCGCCCATACATCGCCATCGCCAGCAGGCTATCGGCGTCGCGGCGCTTGCCCAGTTCGACGATCACGCGCTCGACGTGCGCCGCGGTCATGTCTGCGAGCCGCGCCTCCTCTGCACGGTTCGCGGCCTCGTCGCAAACGGGCGCCTGGTCTGTACCTTCGGCTGCGACGAGTGACGGTGCCAGAGCGACGGCCATCAGCAGAATGAGCGAACGCTTTCTCATTGCGATTGCTTCCTCTCCCCGACATTGGCGTATCGCCATCAGCCCGCCATTGCAGACCGATGGCGTCTTCCTGAGCACCAATGTGACCGACTCCTGTGCGACGGCAGATCACTGCCGACCCGTCGGACATGCCGCGGCCGACAGTGCCGGTCGCGCAATGCAACTGGCCTCCCCGCGCAGCTCAGTACCCCGCCGCCTGCCCATCCTTGCGACTCTCCGACGCACCGTAGTACACGCCTGTGACCGGATCCCGCAGGATCGCCTGATAACCGCCATACGGCCCGAGCGCCGGTGCGATCCGATGGCCGCGGCGCAGCAGTTCACGGACCGTCTCGTACGGGAAGCCTGATTCGAGGTTGACGACGCCACCATCGCTCATCGCGACGAGCTGACCGGCCGGATCGGTGCTGCCGTCGTGGTGGATGCGCGGCGCGTCGCCGGCTTCCTGCAGGTTCATGCCGAAGTCGACCAGATTCATGACGATCTGCGCATGGCCCTGCGGCTGCATCGCGCCGCCCATCACGCCGAAGCTGACCCACGGCTGGCCGTCGCGGGTCAGGAAGGCTGGAATGATCGTATGGAACGGCCGCTTGCCGGGCGCGAAGCTGTTCGGATGGCCGGGCTTCAGCACGAACTGCTCGCCGCGGTCCTGGAAGATGAAGCCGAGCCCGGGCGGCGCCATGCCGCTGCCCATGCCGCGGTAGTTCGACTGGATCAGGCTGACCATCATGCCTTCGCGGTCGGCGGTGGTCAGGTAGATCGTGTCGCCCTGGTTCAGCACCGCGCCGGCGTCGACCGCCTTCGCCGCACGCTCGCGATCGATCAGCGCGCGGCGCGCGGCCGCGTAGTCGTCGGACAGCAGTTGCGCGACCGGCGCCGGATGGAACGCCGGGTCGGCGTACCAGCGCGCGCGATCGGCGAACGCCAGCTTCTTCGCCTCGACGAACAGGTGCACGTGCTCGGCACTGCCGAATGCAATGTTCGAGAAGTCGTAGCCTTCGAGGATGGTCAGCATCTGCAGCGCGGCGATGCCCTGGCCGTTCGGCGGCAGCTCCCAGACGTCGACGCCGCGGTAGTTGACGCTGACCGGTTCGACCCATTCGCCGCGATGCTCGGCGAGATCCTCGTAACGCAGGAAGCCACCGTGCGCGCGGAAGTAGGCATCGATCGTCTTCGCGATGCCGCCGCGATAGAACGCGTCGCGACCGCCGTCGGCGATTGCCTGCAGCGTGTTCGCGAGGTTCGGGTTCGTCCACAGCTCGCCCTTGCGCGGCGCGCGGCCATCGATCGTGAACTGCTCGGCGAAGCCCGGCCATTTCGACAGGATCGGCACGCTGCGATCCCAGTAGTAGGCGATCGTCTCGTGCACCGGGTGGCCGTCGCGCGCATAGCGGATCGCCGGCGCGAGGTTGTCGGCGATCGGCAGTCGGCCGAAACGCTCGTGAAGCGCGAACCACGCATCGACCGTGCCCGGCACCGTGACCGGCAGCGGACCGTGCGGCGGGATGTCGCGGTAACCGTTGTCGACGAACCACTGCAGCGACAACCCTTTCGGCGAGCGGCCGGAGCCGTTGTAGCCGTGCAGGCGTCTGGTCTTCGGATCCCAGACGATCGCGAACAGGTCGCCGCCGATGCCGTTGCCGGTCGGCTCCATCAGCCCGAGCGCGGCATTGGCGGCGATCGCTGCATCGACGGCGCTGCCGCCAGCCTTCATCACGTCGAGCGCGATCTGCGTCGCCAGCGGATGCGAGGTCGCCGCCATCGCGTGCGGCGCAATCACTTCCGAGCGGGTCGCGAAGGGTTTTCCGGTGATGCGGTCCATGGCGTGGCTGGCTCCGGTGGCGGCGATCGCCAATGCGGCGGCGAGTGCGGTGCAGGCAAGGCGGGTTGGAAACATCGGCGGCTCCGGTGACGGGCGAGGGGTCGATGCTAGCGCGGGGAGGCGTGCCGAACGCGTCGAATTTGCGGGAATGGCGCAGCGATCCGGCGAGTCGTGCAGAGCCCGTTCAGACGCGCGCAACCTCGGTAGGAGGGGCTTCAGCCCCGACCGTCAGTCAGACACTCGCCGCGTCGCATGGGCGGGCCGCGTGGTCGGGGCTGAAGCCCGAGAGAGCGTGTTACGCCAGTACCCAGCGCCACACGGGCAGCGTCAGCAGCGACAGCGGGGTACCGAAACCGACCATCGCCGCGGCCAGCGTCGGTGCCAGCCGGTGCGAGACCGCCAGCGCGCCAGCGGTGATCATCGGTGCCATCGCCGATTCGAGCACGGCGACCTGCAGCATCGTATCGGGCAGCGCGAACGCCGCCGCCAGGCCGAGCGCGATGGCCGGCAGCAGCACCATCTTGGCGGCCAGTCCGGCGATCAGCGGGCGCTGTTCGTTGCGCGGGACGCGCAGCCGCAACTGGAAGCCGATCGCCAGTGCAACGACCGGCAACAGTGCGTCGGCCAATCGCTGCAGCACGCCGGCAATCAGCGCCGGCGGCTCTGCCGGCATCAGCGTCAGCGCGAACAGCATCGCCAGGAACGGCGGAAAGCCGAGCAGCCGCCGCAGCGTGCCGGCCGCGGTCGGCCGCGTGTCGCCGCCGTAGCGGGCCAGCACCCACAGGCCCCAGGTGCTCAGGATCACGAAACTGCCGAGCTGGTCGTAGGCGACCGCGTACGGCAGCGCGGACGGGCCGAGGAAGGCCTCGATCAGCGGGTAGCCGAGGAACGAGGTGTTGCCGAGCGGCACGCACAGCAACAACACCGCGCGTTCGCCGTCATCGAGCCGCAACCAGCGCGCCAGCAGCGCGACGATCAGGATGCTCGCGAGCAGCAGCAGGAACGGGATCGCTACCAGCCCGAGCAGCTCGGGCGCCAGCTCGAGCCGCGGCGCGAAGCGCAGCACCGCGGCCGGCAGGCAGACCATCAGCGCGAACCGGTTCAGCGTCTCGGCGGCGTTGTCGGGCAGCGCGCGGGCGCGCGCCAGCAGTTTGCCGAGTGCGATCAGCGACAGCACCAGCAGGAACGAGTCGTAGGCCATCGCGGAAGTGTACGGGCGACCGTTGCGCTCGCCACGAGTCGCAGCAGGACCCGCGATGCCGGTCGGCGATCACGGCTGCAGCCGCAGCGCTCGTTTTCGGGCCCCGACCGGCTGCGCGGTCGCCGCCCGGGTGGCCGGCGCCCCGGCCTTGCGCCGCCGAACGCTGTCGCTCAGCGGCGCGCCGCCCACTCCTGCCGGACCGACTCCAGCGTGAAGCGCGCATTGACCGGCCAGCCGGCCGTGCTGCCGTCGAGCGCATCGGCACTGGCCCAGCGCGACGGATCGCTGCTCACGGCGGCGCCGTACCAGGTGGCCGCGGTCGCGCGGTCGCCCTGCATCCACAACACCAGCGCGGTCACCGCCGGCAGCCAGTACGGTGCGCCGCCGTGGTCGCGGGCGGCGAGCTGCCACTGTTCCAGCGCGGCCAGCGGATCGGCCGATTCGAACAGTGCCCAGCCGAAATTCCAGCGCGCGTAGCGCTGCTCGGCGCTGCCCGGCGCGGCGGCACCGATCGCGGCCAGGAAGTCGGCACGGCCGCGGCTCGGCTGGTTCATCGCGTAGTACATCAGGCCGCGCTGGACGCGCCCGTCGACGTTGTTCGGCTCCCGCCGCAGCACCCGCTCGATGGTGTTCTTCGCGTTGCGGTCGCCGGGATCGGCGGCCGGCGCAAAGCGTGCCGCGGGATCGGGATCGGGATAGCGCTCGGCCGGCGCGCCGACCTGCGCCCACGCCACCGAACTGCACAGCCACCAGAGCAACAAGCAGACCGGACCGTTTCGCATCATGCCTCCGGAGCGGAATGACCGGGTTCAGCATAACGCGATGCGGCAGCAAGCGGCCGCGACCGGGCCGCGGCCGGGGCTGCTGCTACAATTCCGAGTCTTTGTCTCTGATTCCCAGGACCCGGCCGATGTCCGTTCCCGCCGCTGCATTCGATCCCGACTACACGCTGGAAGACAAGTACACCCGCACCGAAGGCCGGATCTATCTGTCCGGCGTGCAGGCGCTGGTGCGCCTGCCGCTGATGCAGCAGATGCGCGACCGCGCGGCCGGGCTCGATACCGGCGGCTTCATCTCCGGCTACCGCGGCTCGCCGCTCGGCGGTTTCGATCTCGAGCTGTGGCGGGCGAAGAAGCACCTCGCGAGCTCGAACATCAAGTTCACCCCGGGCCTCAACGAGGACCTCGGCGCGACGATGGTCTGGGGCACCCAGCAGACCAACCTGTTCCCCGGCGCGACCGTCGATGGCGTATTCGCGATGTGGTACGGCAAGGGCCCCGGCGTCGACCGCTGCGGCGACGTGTTCAAGCACGGCAACGCCGCCGGCACGTCGAAGCACGGCGGCGTGCTGGCGCTGGCCGCCGACGACCACGCCTGCCGCAGCTCGACGCTGCCGCACGGCTCGGAGCTCGAATTCGTCAGCGCGATGATGCCGGTGCTGAACCCGGCCGGCGTGCAGGACATCCTCGACATGGGCCTGCTCGGCTGGGCGATGTCGCGCTTCACCGGCCGCTGGGTCGGCTTCAAGACGATCGCCGAAACGGTCGAATCGTCGGCCTCGGTCAACGTCAACCCGCACCAGCTCGACATCATCCTGCCGGAAGACTTCGTGCTGCCGCCGGGCGGCTTGAACATCCGTTGGCCGGATCCGCCGCTCGACCAGGAAATGCGCCTGCACCAGTACGCGGTCGACGCCGCGGTGGCGTTCGCGCGGGTGAACCGGATCGACCGGACGGTGATCGATTCAGACCGCGCACGGCTCGGCATCGTCACCACCGGCAAGAGCTATCTCGACGTGCTGCAGGCGCTCGAGTACCTCGGCCTCGACCGCAAGGCGTGCGAGGACATCGGCATCCGCGTCTACAAGGTCGGCATGACCTGGCCGCTGGAACCGATCGGCATCCGCGAGTTCGCGAAGGGGCTGGACGACATCATCGTCGTCGAGGAGAAGCGCTCGTTCATCGAATCGCAGATGAAGGAGCACATGTACAACTGGGATCATGACAAGCGCCCGAGCATCGTCGGCAAGTACGACGAGAGCGGCGACTGGATCCTGCCCTCCACCAACGAGCTGACGCCGGCACGGATCGCGCGCGTCATTGCCAAACGATTGTCGAAGTTCTTCACCAGCGAGACGATCGACAACCGGCTGAAGTGGATCGCCGCGAAGGAAAAGGAGCTGGCGATCCCGCGGGCCAACTTCCCGCGCGTGCCGCACTACTGCTCGGGCTGCCCGCACAACACCTCGACCCAGGTGCCGGACGGCTCGCGCGCGCTCGGCGGCATCGGTTGCCACTACATGGTGACCTGGATGGACCGCAAGACCGACACCTTCACCCAGATGGGCGGCGAAGGCGTCACCTGGTGCGGCCAGGCGCCGTTCACCGAAACCGGCCACGTGTTCCAGAACCTCGGCGACGGCACCTACTTCCACTCCGGATCGCTGGCGATCCGGCAGTCGATCTCGGCCGGCGTCAACATCACCTACAAGATCCTCTACAACGACGCCGTCGCGATGACCGGCGGCCAGCCGGTCGACGGCACGCTGACGGTGCCGGACATCGCCTGGCAGGTGCGCAGCGAGGGCGTCGAGAAGATCATCGTGATGTCGGACGACATCGCGAAGTGGAGCAAGCCGGAGATCTTCCCGAGCGGGGTCGAGTTCATTCATCGCGACGAGCTCGATGCGGTGCAGAAGCGGCTGCGCGATGTGAAGGGCGTGTCGGTGCTGATCTATGACCAGACCTGCGCCACCGAGAAGCGCCGCCGCCGCAAGCGCGGCAAGATGGTCGACCCGAAGAAGCGGGTCATGATCAATTCGCTGGTCTGCGAGGGCTGCGGCGACTGCGGCAAGAAGAGCTTCTGCGTTTCGGTGACGCCGAAGGAAACCGAGTTCGGCCGCAAGCGCGAGATCGACCAGAGCTCGTGCAACAAGGACTTCTCGTGCGTGAAGGGCTTCTGCCCGAGCTTCGTCACCGTGCACGGCGGCGAACTGCGCAAGCCGAAGGCAGTCGATCCGCAGCAACTGCTGGCGAACCTGCCGCAACCTGCGCTGCCGAACCTCGATCGCCCGTGGAACATCCTGATCACCGGCGTCGGCGGCACCGGCGTCGTGACGATCGGCGCGCTGCTCGGCATGGCCGGTCATCTCGAAAACAAGGGCGCGACGGTGCTCGACCAGACCGGCCTGGCGCAGAAGGGCGGCGCGGTGACGACGCACATCCGGATCGCGAAGCAGCCGTCCGACATCCACGCGGTGCGCATCGCTGCCGGTGAAGCGGATCTGGTGCTCGGTTGCGACATGGTGGTCGTCAACGACTACTGGGCGCTGTCGAAGATCCGCGCCGACCGCTCGCAGGTCGTGTTGAACATGCACCAGGCGATGCCCGGCACGTTCACGATGCGGCCGGACATGCAGTTCCCGACCGCCGGCATCATCGATGCGGTCCGCACCGCGCTCGACGGTCGCGAGCCGCTGCAGATCGAGGCGACCGAACTGGCGACCCGGCTGCTCGGCGATTCGATCGCGGCCAACCTGTTCATGCTCGGCTATGCGTGGCAGAAGGGCCTGGTGCCGCTGTCGCTGCAGTCGATCGACCGCGCGATCGAGCTGAATGGCGCGGCGGTCAGGATGAACCAGCAGGCGTTTGCCTGGGGCCGTCTGGCGGCGGTCGATCCGGACCCGGTCCGCGAAGCCGCCGGCCTGACGCAGACGGCAGTGACGTCCACCGCGACCGCGCCGCTCGACGACGCCTCGCTGTCGCAGTCGCTCGACGAGCGCATCGCCCGCCGCGTCGCGTTCCTGACCGACTACCAGAATGCCGCCTGGGCCGCGCGCTACCAGGCGCTGGTCGACAAGGTTCGCGAGAACGAGGCCGCCAAGGCAGCGGGATCGACCGCGCTGACCGAGGCGGTCGCACGGTACGCGTTCAAGCTGATGGCCTACAAGGACGAGTACGAAGTCGCCCGGCTGCATACGTCGAAGCAGTTCCGCGAGCAGATCGAACGCACCTTCGACGGCAAGTACACGATCCACTTCCACCTCGCGCCGCCGCTGCTCGCCAGGAAGGACAGCGAGGGACATCTGGTCAAGGCCGAGTACGGCGGCTGGGTGTACAAGGCATTCGGCCTACTGGCAAAGCTGCGCGGCCTGCGCGGCACCGCGTTCGATCCGTTCGGCCACACCGCCGAGCGCCGGATGGAGCGCCGCCTGATCGAGGACTACTTCGCGATCGTCGACGAACTGCTGGCGAAGCTGAGTGCCGACAACGTCGCGCTCGCCGCCGAGATCGCGTCGGTGCCGGAGCAGATCCGCGGCTACGGCCACGTCAAGGAAACGCACCTGAAGGCGGCACTCGAACAGCAGGACACGCTGCTCAGGCGCTGGCGCGCGCCGGCGATCGCCACGGACAGTGCGGTCGACCAGGCCGTCGCGGCCTGATCCGAAGCGGTGTCGGGCGGGCGAAATGCACGCCCGCCGGCGCCGGCTGCATGCTCGATCCGCCGCAGGCGTCGCCGCAAACGCGTGAAACCGTGACGGCGCTCGCGCATCGGCGCCGGTTTCATGGCGCCTGCCGCTGGCGCGGATCCTGCTTCGTTGTTGCCGGGGACGCGTGGGCGTCAGCGGGAGCAGCGAGATGAGCAGTCATTCGACCGGGGGACGCAGCCGCCGTCCGTTGTTGTTCTCGCCGCGGCTCGCCGCCGCCCGCGCACCGCGACGGCCGCGCTGTCCGGACATCTTCATGCTCGGCCCCGGAGATTCGCCGACGCTGGCCGACCTGCTGCGCGCACTCGAGCAGCGTCCGGCCGAGCACCTGCCGGAACGCGACAGCAGCGAAACCGTGCCATGACCGTCTACCACATCCGACTGCCTGACCCGGCCCGTGCACGCGGCCCGGAGCCGACCCTGAGCTTCCACGCCCACGGTGCCGACGGCCTCGCCGAGGAACTGCAGCAGGCGCTGGCCAACAGCACGCTGTTCGAGCGCTGGCGACAGATGCAGGATGAGCCGGACGAGATCGAGCCCGAGCTTGCCGAGACCGACCCGCAGGCGCGGGTCGAAGGCGAACAGGCCGATCTGGCGATCCTGCTGCGCGTGCATACCCGGATCGGCAGCCGCGTGCTGCGCCAGCGGATGCGCTGGCTGGCCGGGTCGAACTGGGAACTGCGCGACGTGCGATGAGCTGCAGCGGTTGGTCGACCGCTAGCCCGGATACTTCATGAGGTCGCGGAGAATCGCCATGGATTTCGCGGTGAGCGCCGGGAGGACGCGCGACGTACAGGCTGGCCCGGCGCGATCATCCGCCCCCCTCACGAATATCCGGGCTAGCAGCCTGTCGGACTTAGCCCGCGCCCATGGTAGAAAGTCGCCATGAGCAAATTCATCGTGGTCGACCACAGCCAAGCGCTGCTCCTGCCGCCTG
>JAWLBY010000020.1:0-68512 GCA_041687455.1 Lysobacteraceae bacterium
TCAGGCGGCAGGAGCAGCGCTTGGCTGTGGTCGACCACGATGAATTTGCTCATGGCGACTTTCTACCATGGGCGCGGGCTAAGTCCGACAGGCTGCTAGTCGGCCGCCACCGGCTCGCTGCCGCGCTCGATCGCTTCGCAGCAGTCGCACAGATAGCGGTTGTCGGCCGGACTGCGCAGCGTGAAGCGCAGGTAGCCGCGCTCGCGCAGGCCGGAGATTTCCAGTGGCGAGGCGACAATGCCGCGCCGCTGCAGTGCGCGTGAGAACTGTGCGCCGCTCATCTGCCGGTGCCGCAGCATGAAGATGTTCGACTTCGAAGGCACCAGCGAAAACTGGCTCAAGGCACGGAGCCGATCGAACACCTGGCGCCGGTTCGCTTCGGTCTGTGCGCGCGACTGATCGAGGAAATCCTCGTCCTCGACCGCCATCAGCGCCAGGTCGGCGGAGAACTGCGGCACCGGGAAATGATGCCGGTGGACCTGCAGGCCCTCGCGGATGTCCGGCGACGACGCCATCAGATAACCGATCCGCAGGCTTGCGAGACCGTACTTCTTCGAGAACGTCCGCAGCACCATCAGGTTCTCGTAGCGGGCCAGGAACTGCGCCGCCGAGTGCACCACGCCGGGCGCATCGGTGTATTCGCCATAGGCCTCGTCGACCACAACGAACGCGTTGTAGCCGCTCGCGTAGTCGATCAGGTCCTCGAGCACCGCCTCGTGCACGTACTGCCCGGTCGGGTTGTTCGGATTGGCGATCCAGACCAGTTTCGGCCGGAACGTGGCAATCAGGTGCTTGAAGCGCTGCGTGGTCTGCGCGGTCCAGCGGAAGCCGTCCTCCTCGCGCAGCGTGACGAAGTACGGGATCGCGCCCATTCGTTCGGAATATTCCTCGAACAGGTAGAAGCTCGGCACCGGCATCAGGTAGGCATCGCCGTGGTCGAGGAACACCCGGGTGACCAGGTCGAGGATCGAATCGAGCCCGGCACCGATCAGGAACCAGTCCGGCGGAATCGAGAAGCGCGCCGCCAGCCGGTTCCGCAGCGCAACGTGATTGCGGTCGGGATAGGCGTTCAACCAGTCGGTCAGGCGCGCGCGGATGCGTCCGTTGCCGCGCAGCTCTGCAAGGTATTCGAGGATTTTCGGCGAGTAGCCTTCGGCATTCTCGCCGAGGTCGAAACGGTAGACCCGTTCGAGCCGATGCTCGCGCAGGATGCGCGCCAGTTCGGCATCGACGTCGAGCGACTTGTCGACGTAGCCGCGGACCTTTTCGAACATCGCCTGGCGGGTGGACGCGTTGAAGAACTTGTGGGTCTTCATGCCAGCGCCGCCCCGGCCGCTGGCATCGCGACCGGATACTCGCGTTCGAGATGGGCCAGCACCGCATCGAGCAGCCGCGCCGGACCGCCCGGCTGGCGGGCGTCGGCGACCGCCAGATCGGTGCTGGCCGCGAGCTGCTGCACGCAGTCCTGACCGATCGTCGCCAGCGCGACGACCCGCAGCGGATTGCCGCCCGGCAGCGACAACCGTTCGATCGTCGCGATCTCGTCGGCCAGCTCGCACATCCGGAAGATCCGTCGCGCCGGCATTGCCGCGTGCATGCGACGACGCGGATCATGCACCAGCACGATCGCGTGCGGGTTGCTCGCGTGCAGCAACGCGATCGAGGCCGAGTAGGCGTAGTGCATCAGCGCCGCCTGCCCTTCGAGGAAGATCAGGTCGAAGCCCTTGCGGTCGATTTCGAGCAGCATCTGCTCGACCGCGCCGGCGGCGTGGTTGGTGGAGATCGCGTCGAACACGATGCCGCCGTCGCAGCCGATCATCAGCCCGGTCTGGCCGGTCGCAGCGAACGCGGCGCGCAGGCCGCGCCGGCGCGCCTCCTGCGCCAGCTCCCAGGCCGCGGTGCGCTTGCCGAGGCCACAGTCGGTGCCGGCCACGTAGACGACCCGCGCACGGATGTCCTCGATGCTGCCGTCGGCGTCGCGCGAATGGCGGCCGACGTTGCGCAGGTCGATCAGCCGGCTGCCGGTTTCGCCGGCCAGCGCGACCAGATCGGGATCGTCATGCAGGAACTGGAATGCCGAATTGACGACGTCCATGCCGCGGCGGATGCAGGTCCGGATCGCCTCGATGTTGGCCTCGTTCGGGCCGCCCATCAGGATCAGCACGCGCGGCTGGTGCCGCAGTGCCTCGTCGAGCGTTGCGACGATCGGCACGCTGATGTCGACGCCGGGACAGATCCGCGCGGTGTCCTGCCCGGCCTTGTCGCGGTCGACCAGCGCGACCACATCGAACACGCGGCTGTGCATCAGCACGCCGTGGATGGTCTTGCCGAGGATTTCGCCGACGTAGCCGTGGGCGAGGAAGATCGCCGGTGTCCGGTGATAGATGTCGCTCAGCATCGGTCGGTCGCTCAGGCGGGGGGAAGCGGGGGCGGCGGCGGGAACGGATCGGGCAGCCGGCCACTGCTCCAGACCTCCGGCGCCGGCACGTGCAGCACGCTGAGCCATTCGCCGGGCTCGATCGCGTTCTCGAAACCGTGCCCATAGGTGACCTTGCCGATGCCGCTGTCGCGTTGGACGACGCAGATCAGGTCGGGGCAGCGCGCATCGAGCCGGTCGCCGCGCCAGGCCCACATGAATTCGTTCTGGATGCCGATCCGGTAGCGCTCGCCGGCGAATCGATCGCTGCCATCGAGTTCGAGCATGCCGCGGAAGAAACCGCCGGCGGTGTCGATCGGCTGCTCGCGAACGCGGCCTTCGAACGCGATCCGGCCGCCGAGCTGTTCGGCGAGCTGCGCCGCCGGCTGCCGACCGGCGCCGATCAGTTCGCCGAGTGCGATGCAGCGCGACAGCGTCTGCGGAATCAGGATCGCGGACGCCTGCCGGCCGCTCAATGCGAAGCCGGCGACGCAGATCACGCCGCCGCTGGCGATCGCCAATGCCCGGCACAGCGCCTCGTTGCGCGCTTCGCTGCCGGTTTCGGCGATCACCGCGAGATCCCCCTGGAATGTCGCGATCGCGAACGGCGCCAGCGCGATGCCGTGCGCCGAAACGGTGGTCTGGTGCATTTCCGGAACGGCGCGACCGGCCGCATCGGCGTCGAGCAGCGGCACGTCGAGCAGTGCCGCCAGCCGCACCGCTTCCATCGTGTTCTGCGGCCCGAGCTCGATCGGAAACACGAAGTCGATCGAGCGGCCGACGTGTGCAGCCAGCGCGCGCGCCGCACGCAGCGAAGCCGGCCTGTCGGCGATCATCGGCAGCGCTTCGAGCTGCTCGTGGCTCAGCCCGCCGCCGAGCACGACGGTCGAGACGCCGAACGCATCGGTCGGCAGCGCGGCCGGATCGAGCAGCCGCGGCCGCAACGCGCGGCGATCGAGATCGTCGACCAGCGCACGCGCGACCGAATACGATCCGCCGCCGCCGGTGCCGAGCACCGACGCGCCGCGGATCAGCCGCTCGAGCCGCGGCCGGTCGAGGAACGGCACCGTCATGGACGCCAGGTCAGCTTCAGGTTCCAGCTCCGACCTTCCCATGGGAAGTCGTCGCGCAGGCTGGCCGAAATGTCGGGGAATCGCTGATCGCTGTCGAACAGGTTGTGCACCGCGAGGCTCAGGTCGAAATGCTCGCCGAACGCCCACCACAACGCGGCGTCGACCGTCGTGTAGCCGTCGAGCGGGTCACGGCCGTCGAACGCGGCGCGGGCGCGATCGCCGACCGCATGCAGCACGGTCTGCAGATTGAGCCGCTCCGACCACGCGTAGTTGATCCCGGCATGGGCGCGCCAGCCGGCCATGCCGAGTACGGGCTCGTCGCTGCGCTCGTTCCTACCGGTTTCGTGCGAATAGTTGACGAAGCCGGTCAGCCGCTCGTCCCACTGCCACTGCAGTTCCGATTCGATGCCGCGCACGGTCGTGACATCGTCCTGGTTGCGGTACTCGAGGTAGCCGGCCGGATTCGGCAGCAGTTGCAGCAGGTCGGTGATCCGGCTGTGGAACAGATTCGCCTGCAGCCAGGCGCGTTCGCTGAAGCGGTAGATGGCGACCACTTCGCTGGTGCTGATCCGTTCCGGCCGGTTGTCGAGCCGCCCACGGGCGAAGCCGTCGTAGGCGAACAGATACGACTCGGCGAAGGTTGGCGCGCGGAAACCTTCGCCGTACAGCAGCTTCAGGCTCAGCGCGTCGCGCGGACGCCAGACCGCCGCCAGCCGCGGCGTCACCGATGTGCCGGCGTCGCTGTAACGGTCGGCACGCAGGCCGGTGGTCAGCGCCAGCGCGGCGGTCGCCTGCCATTGGCCCTGCAGGTAGGCGGTGGTCAGATCGCGATCGGGTTCGCCGACGATGATCGGTCCGGCGTCGACCATCCGCTCCGGCCCGAAGCCGGGCACGTTGGTCTGGTTGACGATGTCGTACAGCGACTGCCGCTCGTGTGACAGACCGGCAATCACGGTGTGCCGGGCACCCGCCCTCCAGGTCGATTTCAGCTCGCCGCCGACGGTCTGTTGGGTGGCGCCCTGGCGATCGAACTGGCCTTCGGTGTAGGTGATGTAGCCGCCGCTGTCGTCCGGCACGCGGTAGCCGGCCGGCAGGCTGTTCCACAGGTTGTCGGCGACATAGTGGCGCCAGTAGGCGCGCGATTCGAGCCGGCCGTGGTCGCCAAGCTGCCAGCGGTATGCGGCGTCGGCCTGCACCTGGTACGGATGCGCTTCGGACTCCGGCGTGACGGTGAACAATGTGCCGACGTACGGCCCCTTGCGGGCATCGACCAGCAGCGCGTTGAAGGCGAAGTCGCCGACACCGAAGCGAAGCTGCCCGGTCCACTTGCGCAGGTGGTTGTCGGTGACGCCGAGCGGCCCGCCGGCCAGCGACACGTCGCGGTTGATGTCGTTGAACCACGGGGCATCGGGCCGCATCTGCAGGGCATCGACGGCAACCGGCTGGGCGTCACCGTCGCCGTCGACGACATGCACGAAGGTCGACCAGTGGAACTCGCCGCGGCGACCGCCGGCACTCAGGCTGCCGCCGAGTCGATCGTTCCGGCCGATGCTGCCGGCCAGCACCATCGGTGCATCCGGCGCCTGCCGGCTGATCAGGCTGATCACGCCGACGAACGCGTTGGTGCCGTATAGCGCCGACCCGGGACCGCGGATGATCTCGATCCGCTCGATGTTGTCGAGCGGGAAATCGCCGAACACGATCGTACCGCTGCCTTCCAGATACTCGTTGACCGGCAGCCCGTCGAGCAGGATCAGCACCTTCTCGCTGTTGTCGGTGATCACGCCGCGCAGCCCGAATTCGGGGTAGCCGAACACGCGCACGCCCGGCTCGAAGCCGGGCACCAGCCGCAGCGCGTCACGCAGGTCACGCGCGCCACTGCGACGGATGTCTTCCTCGGTGATCAGCGTGACGACCGCGGGCGCGTCGAGCAGGCTCGATTCGGTCCGGCTGGCGACGCTGATCTGCATCGCCATCAGCTCGTCCAGGCTCATGTTGAGCATCCGCGCGACCTGCTCGTCGCCCTGCCCGGCGGCCGTGCCGGCCAGCGACAGGCCGAGCAGCGCCGTCGCGTATGCGCTCGACACTCGCATCGCACCCTCCTCGACGTTCGACGGACCCCCCCGCGAAGGCACTCACGTTAGGCCGACGGGTGGTCGCCCGGCAAGGGTTTCGTGATCGACCGTCGCAACGACCGCCGCGGCGCGCGCGGTGGATGCGCCGGTTCGGTCAGAGGCGATCCGGATCGGCGGTGGACAGGTGCTGCAACGACGCCGCCTGCGCTTCCCAGTCGCCGCGGCCGTCGAACGGTTCGATCTCGACTGCCTCGACCGTGCCGGGCTGCAGGCAGCGCACGTTGACGTCGACGCCGTCCGGATTCGAGCGCGGCACGTAGAAACTCTTGATGCCGCAGAAGCGGCAGAACAGATGGCGCGCGACACCGGTGCCGAAGCGGTAGTCGGTCAGCGCGTCGTCACCGCGCAGCAGCCGGAACCGCTCGCTCGGCACGATCAGGTGCAGGAAGCCGGTCATCGCGCAGATCGAGCAGTTGCAGTCGATCGCGGCGATCCGCGCCGGCGCATCGACTTCGAACGCAACCCGGCCGCAATGGCAGCCGCCGCGATGGGTGACCATGGAATTCATTCGTTTCGGCGCTTTCGGAAGAAAACCGTGACCGGCATCGCGGTTCGCGAGACGGTAGCTTGTAACAGTTGCAAGACAGCGGATCGATCGTGACGTTCATGCGCCCCACCACCGGCCATCCGGCGGAGCTGCGGCTTCGTCTGGTGCAGGATATCGCAGCACGGCTCGGCGCCGAAATGTCGCTGCGGCAGATCCTGACCCAGGTCGCCGCGATCCTGCGCGACCGTCTCGGCTGCGATTACGTCGGCTGCGCCAGCGTCGATCTGCAGGCCGGCACGCTGCGCCACGAGGCGCACGCCGCGGAAGTGGCGATCGCGCTCGCCGACGGACTGATCCAGCCGATCGGCGACGGCGTGCTCGGCGAGGTCGCGTTGCGTGGGCTGCCATTGCGGATCGACGACGTGACGCAGCACGGCAACTACGTCTGCCTGGTCGGCAGCACGCGCTCGGAAATCTGCGTGCCGGTGCTGTACCAGGGCGAGACGATCGCCGTGCTCGATGCACAGTCGGACCGCGTCGCGGCGTTCACCGACGACGACCTCGCCAGCCTCGCCGTCGTTGCCGAGCTGATGGCGGGCCGGATGGCGGCCGCCCGCGAACTCGAAGCCGCCCGCCAGCGTGCCGAAGTGATCGAACTGCTCGCCGACGTCGCGCGGGCGATGCTCGGCGAGGACGAACTCGGCCCGATGCTGCAGCGGCTGATCGACGAGCTGCACCGCCGCCTCGAACTGACCTTGTCGACGCTGTGCCTGCTCGGCGACGCGCCGGACCAGTTGGTCCTGCACGCCTACGCCGGCGAGTCCAGCTACCCGCTGCGCCGCGGCCAGGCCTGGCCGCGCGACCACGGCGTGACCGGTCGCGCGATGCGCGGCGAGGTCCGCGTGTTCGTGCCCGATGTCGGCCAGGATCTCGACTACATCGAGGGCAATGCGCGCTCGGTCGCCGAGCTGGTGGTGCCGATCCGCTTCCGCGGCGAAACGCTCGGCCTGATCAACCTCGAAAGCGCCAACCCGGCCGCGTTCATCCCGGCCAACCAGATCGCCGTGCAGGCGCTGGCCGACCAGGCCGCCGGAGCGATCCGGCTGGCACTGACCAAGCAGCGCCTGCAGGAGGTCAACCAGGCCGCCACCGCAGTGGCCGACCAGTTGGCCAGCACCAACCGCCGGCTGCAGCAGGCCAATGCCAAGCTGAAGGACATGAGCCTGCGCGATGCATTGACCGGGCTCGGCAACCGGCGCGCGTTCGACCGGATGCTGGCCGAGCACTGGAACGACGCCCGCCGCCGGGGCCGCCCGCTGGCACTGCTGCTGATCGACATCGACCACTACAAGGCCTACAACGACCATTACGGCCATGCCGACGGCGATCTGTGCCTGCAGCGGGTCGGCCGGCTGCTGCGGCAACTGGTCGGCCGCAGTCGTGCATGCGCGGCCCGCTACGGCGGCGAGGAATTCGCACTGCTGCTGCCGAACGCCGGCATCGCACGCGCGCGGCAGTTCGCCGCCCGCGTGCACGACGCGCTGGCCCGCCTGCAGTTGCCGCATGCCGGCTCGACCACATCGGCCCACCTGACCCTGAGCCTGGGCATCGCCAGCGAACGGCCGTCCGCGCCGCGTGAACCGGGCGACCTGCTGCGCGACGCCGATGCGGCGCTGTACGCCGCCAAGCGTGCCGGCCGCAATACCACGGTGATTGCACCTTCCGCGACGCGGTGATGCGCTGGTACTGCCGCCGCAGGCTTGCGCAATCAATCCATCACGGCGACATGAATGGTCCGGGCTATCGCTGGTGCGGCAGCGCCAGCGGTTCGCCGGCCGGCAGCGCCGGCGGGTGGCCGCGGCGGCTGGCGTGCACGACCAGCCAGACCAGCCCGACCACGACGGCGAGCGGCAGCAGCAGCGGAGCGGCGCCGAGCAGCACGGCACCGACCACCACCGCGAGCAGCAGCGGGATCGCCAGCAGTGCCAGCAACAGTGCACCGGCGGTCAGCAGCAGCGCCAGCAGCACTGCGACGACCGCGATCGCGACGCCGCCGAGCGCCCCGCCGATCCCGGCCAGCAGGCCACCGACCACCGCGCAGCCAACCCCGAGCAGACCGAGGCCGAGCTGCAGGCCGCCGAGCGGGCCGGCCAGCGCCAGCAGCGCGCCGCTGGCGATCAGGGCGAGCAGCAACAGGAACATCAGGGTCATGATCGTCTCTCCACCGGCAGCCGCGCCGGCCTCGCTGTTTCGATGCAACCACCGCGCCGGATGTGACTGCCGGCGGTCGGCGCGTTCAGCCGGCGGCAGGTCATCGCCGTCAGCCGTCGGCGTTGATCCGTTCGATCAGCTCGCCGAACACGCGGTCGGCGTCGTCATTCGGCACCTGGCAGGTGCCGGCGTTCTGGTGGCCACCGCCGCCGTACTGCAGCATCAGTTCGCCGATGTTGGTGTTCGAGGTGCGGTTGACGATCGACTTGCCGGTCGCGAACACGGTGTTCTGCTGCTTCACGCCCCACAGCACGTGGATCGAGATGTTGCACTCCGGAAACAGCGCATAGATCGTGAAGCGGTTGGTGGCCCAGATCGGATCCTCGCTGCGCAGGTCGAGCACCGCCAGATTGCCGTGCACGCGGGTGCAGCGACGGATCTGCTCGCGGGCCCGCTCGGCATGCTCGCGGTACAGCTCGACCCGCTCGCGAACGTCCGGCAATTGCAGGATCTCGTCGATCGTGTGATCGCGGCAGTAGCGGATCAGCGCCATCATCAGGTCGTAGTTCGAGACCCGGAAGGTGCGGAAGCGACCGAGTCCGGTGCGCGCGTCCATCAGGTGGTTCAGCAGCGCCCAGCCTGTCGGATCGAGGATCTCGTCGATCGAGAAACTGGCCGAGTCGCCCTTGTCGACCGCCAGCATCATCTCGTCTGAGACGGTCGGGAAGCGCTGCTTGCCGCCGTAGTAGTCGTAGACGACGCGCGCCGCCGACGGCGCCTGCGGATCGATGATGTGGTTGTCGCGTTCGCCCGGGTTGCGGATCGTCTCCGACAGGTGGTGGTCGAACGCCAGATGCACGCCCGGCACGTACGGCAGGTTGGTGGTGATGTCGCGATCACTGATCTCGATCCTGCCGTCCTGCATGTCCTTGGGATGGACGAACAGGATGTCGTCGATGATGTCGAGCTCGTTCAACAGCACGGCACAGGCCAGGCCATCGAAGTCGCTGCGGGTGACCAGCCGGTATTTCTCGCCCATCGCTCCCCCCTCGGATCGAACGCGGTTGCCGCGGCGGGCGATCAGTGCGCGACGCCGTGGCGCTCAAGCGTACCCGCGCCACGCCGTGCCGACCACCAGGCGCGCGCCGCGGCCAGCGGAAAGCGCAGCCACACCGCGCACCACAGCCACGGGTAGGCGATCCGGCCGAGCCGGTCGCGCTCGAACTTGCGCAGGTAGCGCAGCATGCCGCGGTGCTTCTGCCATTCGACCCAGACCGGGCGGCGCCGGCTCGACAGGCCTTTCAGGTGCACGACGTCGAGACCGGGATCGATCGCGATGCGCCAGCCGCCGTCGCGGACCCGCCGGCACAGGTCGAGATCCTCGCAGTGCAGTCGGTAGCCCTCGTCGAAGCCGCCGACCCGCTCGAACACGGCGCGCGGCATCCACATCAGCGCACCGGAGGTCGCCTCGACCCATTCGAGGCCGCTGGCCGGATCGACGCCGAGACGGCCATCCGATCGCCGCAGCAGGCCGGCCACGGTCGGCAGCGCCCGTCGCGCGGCCGGTTGCGGACGACCGTCGGCCTCGAGCAGATGCGCGCCGAGAATTCCGAGCGAGGCATCGGCGGCGGCCCGCCCGGCCAGCCGTCGCAGCGCGCCGGCCGGCAGCAGGCAATCCGGGTTCAGGAACAGCAGCGCGTCGCCGCGGGCCGCGCGCGCGCCCTGGTTGCAGGCCACCGCGAAGCCGGGATTGCCGGGGTTGTCGATCCGGCGCAGGCGCGGATCGGCCGGCAACTGCTGCGGCATGCCGTCGGCAGAGCCGTTGTCTACCAGCAGCAGTTCGAAGTCGAGATCCTGTGCCAGCACCCGGTCGACGCACTCGAGCAGCGCCGGCCCGCTGTCGTGGCTGACGACGACCACCGATACCGTCGGCCGTCGCGCTTCGTTCACGCCGGTCGACCGTCCAGCCAGTGCTCACGCTGCGCCAGCGCGACGTCCCAGGCCGCCGGCCAGGCACGCATGCCGTCCGCCAGCAGCCCGGCCTCGTGGCGGAACGCGGCGACGCAGTCGGCGTTGCCGGCCTGCTCGCTCCAGCCGGCGAAGCGCGGCGGGCCGCGTTCGGCGACGGCACGGCCGTTGGTCTCGATCAGCGCACGCAGGTCGGCGCGCCATTGCGGCAGCGCCGCCGCGCCGGCCTGGGCATCGATCGCCTGCAACTGCTCGACCGCCGCCGAACGCCGGTAGCTCAGGTACTCGCGCAGGTACGACAACGTGGTCGTTTCGCTGCCGCCGGCCAGGTCGTCGAGCCGGGCCGCGAACAGCGCCAGCCGCGGCGCCGGCGTGGCCGAGTACAGGTCGCTGGCGACGTGCCGCGCCAGTTCGGCGAAGCACAGGTTGATGTCCGGCGTTTCCGGCTGGCCGAGCAGGCCGTCGCGATCGCGCCGCCCCTCCTGCACGTGGCCGATCGAATACGGAGTGTCGAGCAGCAAGGCGTCGCCGTGGCTCACCTGCAGCAGCGCGTTGAACAGCGCGTCCTCGCTGCGACCGAGCGGGCTGGTCGGCGGCAGCAGCCGGCTGTTGTCGACCGCGAACGGCGTGAAATGGCTGCCGGTGCCGAGCAGGAAGCGGCGCACGCCGAACCACACCGGCGGGTCGCCGCGCAGCGCCTGGTACGCCTCCGCATCGGCGGTCAGCGCCGCGCGGCCGGCCGGGTCGAGCATGTACATCCAGGTCAGCCCCGACGCTCCGGCGGCACCGCGGTGGCCGTTGATGGTCGCGACGATCCGCGCATCGGCGCGCAGCGCCGGCGTCGTGCTCGGCGAGACGCCGCGCAGGCCGCTGCGCGTCAGCGTGAAGCCGTCGACCGCGCCGAGCGCCGCGCCGACGCTCTGTCCGCACAATGCAAGCTGCAGCGCCAGCGGATCGCCGTCGAACTCGACGCCGGCGTGCAGCGCCGCGTCGTGCGCTGCGAAGCTGCGCACGGCCCAGGCGCGGGCGTCGAAGCCGATCCCGCCGGCGTGCTCGGGATGCCGCCGCAGCGGAAACACGAAATCGTCGTCGAGCAGCAGGTAGCGCTCGCCGGCAGCGAGCAGCGTGATCAGGTTCTTGCCGATGCCGCCGCCGCGGCGACCGGCGTAGCGGCGGTCGCGTTGCAGCATGCCGCGCAGCGCGCCGGCGTGCTCGGGCAGTTGCGCCGCCAGCGCGTCGGCCATCGCAGCCCAGCGCGCAGCGTCGAAATGCGCGGTGCGGCAGCCGCTCGCGTCACCGAAGTGGCGCAACAGCTCGGCGTGCGCGCGCTGCGATTCACTGCTGGTCGAGTCATCGACGACGACGACCCGATAGGCCGTGCCGAACCGCTTCACGTGCTCGGCCAGCGACTGCAACAGGCGCTCGAGCTGAGCCGGACGCTCATGGGCACGGATGAAGATCGCGGTCGGCGGCGCCAGTTCGATCTTCGGCGCACGCTGGAAGCCGAGCAGGAAGGCGTCGTCGGTGATCAGCAGGCCACGCCCGGCCAGCCCTTCGAGCACGCGGCGGACGGCAGCCTCCTGTCCCTTCAGGCCCGGAATGCCGTCGGCGACCCTGCCGACATGCACATCGAGCGGATGAAATTCGCGGCACAGCGCGAGCGCCTGCAGCACCTGCGCGGTCATCACGTGGTTGCGGTCGGTCGCCGGGTCGTAGAACAGCACCTCGTCATTGGCGAGCGACGCGACCCGGCCCTCGACCGACGCGTACAGCGGCACATCGGCCGGGCGCGCGGACGGCGTCACGTTCAGGGTGCCGTAGTCGATCCTGTAATCCATCTGTCGGTTCCTCGCTGGCGCGCCGCGCGCGCTCGACGTCAGCGCGCGCCCTGCAGCGCGCGCAGTTGCTGTTGCAGTTCGTCGCGCTGGCGGCGCAGCGCGTCGAGCTCGTTCTCGAGCTCGCTGATCCGGTGACCGGCGGCGATGCCCTTGCGGATCTCGTCGTTGTAATGGCTGTAGACGCTCTCGGCGCGATCGCCGAACAGATGCAGCGCCGGCAGCGCGGCAAGCGCTTCGGCCGACTGGCTGCAGGCAGCGACGTAGTACAGCGGCGCATAGTCGAGCCGGTCGACCGGCCGCCCGTCGCTGTCGATCGTGCTGGCCGCCCAGCCGGCGCGACAGTCCGGATCCCACAGCGCCGACTGGAACAGCAGCTTCTGCGCGAACAGCCGGTGCGCGGCGAAGCGCGTCGACAGCATGGCCTCGAACTCGTCGCGGTACAGCTCGCGGACGTGGTACTCGTTGCGGTAGCCGGTCAGGTCGCTGTAGGTGTGCTTGTCCGGCGTCGACACCAGCAGCAGGCCGCCGGGCGCGAGCAGCCGGGCGAAACCGTCCAGCATCCGTTCCTGCGCTTCGACGTGTTCGAGCGTCTCGAAACTGACGATCAGGTCGAACGCGGCGGCGGGCAGATGGTCGAGCACAGTGCAGTCGCCCTGCTCGAACGCGAGGTTGGCCGCGCCGCCGTAGCGCTGCCGCGCATGGGCGACCGCGTCGGCACCGATGTCGACGCCGAGCACCTGCGCTGCGCTGCGCGCCATCAGCGCACTGCCGTAGCCTTCGCCGCAGGCGGCGTCGAGCACCCGCCGGCCGACCGCCAGCGACTGCGCGAACGCATAGCGGTGCCAGTGCTCGTAGCTGATCTCACGCACGCACTCGGGCGTGAAGCGCTCGCCGGTGAACGGAAGGACGGAGTCGGACATCGGTGGATTATCAGGCGAACAGGACGCCCTGCGCCGAATTGCGGCGGCGGGCCTCGAGTCGCTGCGCGAGCCGGTCGCGCAGCGGGCGCAACGGATCACGCAGGATGAAGTCGGCCACCCGCGCATTGTACTCGGGGTAACGCGCGGTCAGGCGGCGCAGGTTCTCGCCGCCCGGATGATGGCCCTGGGCGGCGAACGACGCGCCGCCCTGATGCGCGACGTAGGCCGTCTCGCACAGCACGTTGCGCCAGCCGTGCGCGGCGGCGCGCAGGCAGAAGTCGTTCTCCTCGCCGTAGCCGCGACCGAACGTGGCCTGGTCGAAATCGCCGAGCGCATCGAGGGCGGCACGGCGGACGAACATGCAGAAGCCGACCCCGGTCGGCAGTTCCGGGCAGCTCGGTTCGGATTCGTCGGCCGCCGCGGCGGCGATCTCGGCCAGGTCATCGGGCACCGGCGAGGCGACGCAGAACTGCGGAAACGAGCAGATCTCGGCATTGTTCGACCACGGTGTCGCGGTCGCGATTGCCGGGTCGCGGGCGGCGCAGTCGAGCAGCCGCTCGAGCCAGCCTGGCGTGGTCACGGTGTCGGAGTTCAGCAGCACGACGTCATGCGGAGCCGACTCGGCAAACGCGCGGTTGACGTTGCCGATGAAGCCGAGATTGGCCCCGCGCCGGACCACCTGCACCGCGAAGCCGGCGCGACCGACGAAGCCATCGAGCACGGCCGGCAGCCGCGGGTCGGTCGACGCATCGTCGGCCAGCAGCACGCGTGCCTTTGCCGGCAGCGTGTCGAGCAGGCTGCCGAGGCAAGCGTCGAGTTCGTCCAGCGCATTGTGGATCGGCACGATCACGACCACGGCCGACGGATCCATCGGCCTACTCCCAGTGGTGCGGCAGCCGCACCATGCCCAGCTCACGGGTCTGTCCGCGCACGGTCAGCGCGCACTCGGCGGTGTCGAACAGGCGCATGCCCTCGGGGTCGAGCGCGTGCAGCCGCAGCGTGTAACCTCCGGGCAGCAGCGTCTGCGCATCGAAGCGAATCGCATAGCGGACGTGCCGGTCATCGACTGCGCGGCCGTGCGCGCCGGCAATTTCGCTGGTGGTGCCGTAGACCGGCGTGCCGTCGGCACGGACGATGCCGAACGAGGCCTGCGGCATCCGGTCGTCGGGGCGGAAGATCTCGAATTCGAGCAGGAAGCCCTGCCCGGCGCGCAGCAGCAGCGACGGCGGCGGTTCCTCGCCATCGATCGCGATCCGGGTGATCCGGTATTCGGCGCCGTGGTAGTCCGGCTGGACCGTGCCGTGACCGGCCGGTGCGGCCTTGCGCTCGTGATAGGCGAGGTAATCCTGGGTCACGTCGAACACGTCGCCGTAGGCCTCGACCCGGCCGTCGCGGAGCCACAGCGCGTGCCTGCACAGCTTCTGCACGTGATACATCGAGTGGCTGACCAGCAGCAGCGTGCCGCCGGTCTCGAGGTACTCCTCCATCCAGCGGATGCATTTCTTCTGGAAGCTCTCGTCGCCGACCGCCAGCACCTCGTCGGTGATCAGCAGGTCCGGGCGCACCGCGGCTACGATCGCGAAGCCGAGCCGCACCACCATGCCGGACGAATAGTGCTTGACCGGCTCGTCGATGTAGCGGCCGATGTCGGCGAACGCGATGATCTCGTCACTGCGCTCGCGGATCTGCCGCGCGCTCCAGCCGAGCAGGCCGGCGGCGAGCCCGATGTTGCTGCGGCCGGTCTGCTCGGTATCGAATCCCGCGCCGAGTTCGAGCAGCGCGCCGATGCTGCCGCGGCGCTCGACTGTCCCTTCGCTCGGCTGCAGCACGCCCGACAACAGCTTCAGCAGGGTCGACTTGCCGGCCCCGTTCTCGCCGATGATGCCGAGCGACTCGCCTCGGCGGATCGCAAATTCGACGTCGCGCAACACCGGACTGGTCGCCACCTGCCGGCCCAGCAGCAGCCGGCTGAGCGCCGCGAACCGTGCGCGCGGATCGCTGTGGGTCGGGTACGACTTTCCCAGTCCGCGCGCTACCAGCAGCGGCTGCGCCGTCACAGGAAGTCCTCCAGCCGTCGATGCAGCCGCACGAACACGCCCGTCGCGAGCGTCGCGATCAGCGCCAGCGCCAGCATGCCGAGCCACGGATGCTCGGGCCCGCGACCGAACAGCAGACTGTCGCGGATCATCTCGGTCACGGTCGCGACCGGATTCAGCGCGAACCAGCCACGGATCGGGCCGGGGGCCATCGATGCGTCATACAGGATCGGGGACAGGAACATCCACGCTGACAGCAGCATCGGGATCAGTTGCTGGGTATCGCGGAGGAACACCTGGATCACCGCCACCGCGAGACCGAGCGCCAGCGCCAACGGCAGCATGAGCAGCCAGCCGAGCGCGACCCAGCCAAGCTGCCCACCGTGCATCGGCACGTCGAGCAGGACCAGGATCACCACCACCAGTACGAAGCCGACGCCATGCACGAAGAATGCGTTTGCGACGCGCGCAGCGACCAGCATCCACGACTCTATCGCGACCTTGGTGACCAGGCCGGTGTTGTCGGTCACGGCCGTGGTGGCACGGGTGATGGCTTCGGACATCGCGAACCACGGCCACAGGCCGAGTGCCAGGAATCCGGTGTAGCCGAGTCCCTCGAGGCCGGGCACCCGAGCCCGGAAGATCACACCGAACACCAGCGCGAACAGGGCCAACTGGATCAGCGGCAGCAACAGCAGCCAGACCAGGCTGAACGGACTGCCGACGAAGCGCGCCCGGAAGTCCGTGCGGATCAGGAACGCCAGGCGGGCGACGGCAGCCGCGTGGCCGTCCGCTGCGCTCATTCGCTGTCGGCAGGCGCCGAGCCGTCGGCGTCGCCGGTCGCGTCCGTCGTGGCACTCGCGCCGCTCAGCACGCGGGCTCCCTCGCCGCCCGGGTAGTAACGCCGACGCAGCGATTGAACCAGCTCCGGATCCGCCTCCATCGGCTGTGCCTTCAGGCGATCGAGCAGCTCGGTTCGCTGCCGCTCGCGATACTCCTTCTCGAGCGAGGCGACGATCCCGGACCGAACCTGCTCGAAACTGCGCTGCTGTGCCGGCACCTTCTTGATCAACTGGATCACGTGGTAACCGTAGCGCGACTTGACCACCGGCGACAGCTCGCCCGGCTCGTCGAGCGCGAGCGCCGCCTGCTCGAACGGGTCATTGGTGCTGCCCGGACGCAGCCCTTCGACAACGCCGCCGGTCGCCGCCGCGATCTTCTCCTCGCTGTGCCTGCGGATGAAAGCGTCGAAATCGGCACCACCTTCGGCCATGAACTGCGCACGCAGTTCCTCGGCCCGCTGGCGGGCGGCGACCTCGCCGTGGTTGGTCGACAGCACTGCGAGCTGGCGCACCGTGGCCGTGGGCTGGGTCCGGTACTTCTCCGGTCCCGACAGATAACGTTCGCGGGCAGCTTCGCTGAAGTCCGGCATGTCGATGTCGGCCAGCAGCGCAGCGATGCGGCTCTGGGCAAGAATTTCGTCCTGGGCCAGCTTCAATTGGGCGGCCACAAGCGGGTCCTGGTCGACACCCATTTCGCGCGCCTCGTTGGCCAGATGCTTGACCAGCAGCAGGTTGGTCAGCAGTTGTTCGATGCGCGCGGGCTTGTCCATGACGCCGGCCCGCTTGTCCGGCGGGATCTTGCCGACCCGCGCATCGATGTCACTGAAGTGCAGCTCAACGCTGCCTTGTGAGACCACCACCGGATCGAGCATCGGCTGGGCCGATGCTGTGCCTTGCGCACATAGCGCCATCGCAGCCAGCAGCACGACAGTCGGGTACTTCATCATCCGAATTCCTGAGCACGAAAAACCGAACCCCTCTGACGAGGGGTTCGGGTCATAAGTTCCACACCGATGGAGTTACTGCGGTTTGTGGGTCGCCTGCACGTCACATCCCGAGTAACTGCTGCCGCAGGTATTCTCGCCGGCCTGCAGGCCATCCGAAGTATCGATAGCGGCCACGTTCATGTAGTAGGTCTTGCCGGCTTCCAGCGTGCACTGTGCGGTACCCGGAATCGTCGTGAAGTACAGGTTTCCGGCGTTGGCGAAGATCCGGCAGGCGGGCTTCTCGAACGGATCGAGCGACGCGGATCGCGGGTAGCGCAGGTCACCCTGGCACGGACTGATCGTGATCAGCATCGCCATCGCCGTGCGCGCCGGGTTGTAGCCGGTGGCGCTGCTCGGCTGCGCACCATCGAAGAATATCTTGACCGACTGGTTGGCGTTCGGGGTGAACGGGATCACCGTGTAGCCATTCTTCTCGGCCCCGATCGGCACCGGGTAGCCGATGCCATCCGGGTAGGTCGCGATGTACTTGCCGTTCGGCGACGACCACGCCTGGGTCCAGGTCTTGGTGACCTTGGTCAGGCTGTTCGGCGCGATCAGCGGATCGGTGATGCTGCAGCCCGCCGGCTGCGGGTCCGGATTCGTAGCCGGGCCGACCACGACACTGACGTCCTGGATCGCGCTGCCGCCGGCGCTGTTGAAGCACTGCAGCGAGAACGTGTAGGTGCCGGCGGTGCTCAGCGCAATGGTCTGACCGGTTGCGTTCGCGGTGGTCTTGGCACCGCCCCAGCTCGTCGTTGCCGGGCCGGTGGCGCTGGCGTGACAGACGGTCGCGTCGGTGGACGACCACTTCAGGCTGATCGATTCACCGGCCGTCACGTTGCTGTCGGTATCGGCCCGCGACAGGCTGGCGGTCGGCGCGCCGATGGCACCGCCACTGGAAAGTGCTTCACAGACATTCGAGGCGTTCAACGCACATTCGGCAAGGATGTTGCCGCTGGCATCGAACTGCACGGTGGAGCCAGTCTTGAGCGGAATTTCGTGGTTGCCGGCGTTGGTGATCGTGATGACCGCCGCCGATGCAGCGACCGCCGAGGTCAGCAGCACGCCAGCGATCGCGAGCTGCAGCAGGGAATTCTTGGCGTTTGAGCCGGACATGCTAACTCCGCTTGAAGTCGAATGAGGCATCGCGCGAAACGCCGCCTCGACCCGGACGCCCCGGGTGCGCCGGCGATATTGAACGATAGCTAATCTTGCATGCAAGGGCTCGCTTGCCAATCGGGTTTGGACGAGCGGTCCGGCTTGCGGATTCACCGGGCGAAATCGCGATCGGCTGCGCAAAAAAAAGGACCCCCGGAAATCCGGGGGTCCTTCGTACAGCTCCGTTTCGGAACTTTGCGCCTTAGGAGGCGGCAAAACCCGTCGGGGTGATCACGCCACCGATGACTTCCACCGTACGGGCGCTGCGGCTGGCACGGTGCTTGGAAATCACCGAGTAGTTGGCCAGCATGCCCGGCGCGGCGTTGCCATTGACGAAGTTGGCAACCCAGAAGCCGGTCAGCGGCAGACCGAACACCTGGTTCTGCTCGACCGCGCCATTGGCGTCGGCGTCGATACCGGCGCCGTCGTCCAGCAGGTAGTTGTTCGCGTTGCCGATACCCATCGCGATCCAGCCTTCCTGGAAGCTGACCGTGCCGGTCGGATCTTCCAGGTCGATGTTGAACGCGTTGGTCGAACCGAGGACCTCGGACGCACCGGCGCTGACCGCGTCGAACTGGTTGAACGTGATCACGTTCGCTTCCCAGCACAGATTCAGGCCGGCCGGCGTGAAGATCGGCGGCGGCGGCGAGAAGTCGTTGTCAGAGGTCAGGGTGCCCGGGGTGCGCTCTTCGCGATCGTAGAAGTCGATCTCGATCGGCTCGCAGTAACCGCTGGCGTCGAACTGCAGGGCGTCGCCGCTGCCGTTGCTGTCGTTCGCGAACGGCAGACGGGCAGCCGCGGTGGCCTGCTCGATGTGCAGACGCTTGGTCGGGAAGGTGATGACCCACTCCGACGCCGCATCCAGACCCTCGGCGCTGCTGTACTCGTTGAAGATCGCGTCGTGCATGAACACCGACGACACGGCGTTCAGACCCGAGGTGAAGTCCAGCGTGATCAGGGCGCCATTGTCGAAGATGATGGCGTCGGCCTCACCGAGACCGGTCTGCGCCTGCGCCAGGCTCGGCTGGGTGCTGCCCGGGCCGGTGTGCAGGGCCGCGTCACCGATGGTGTAGAAACCATCGACCGCATCGGCGTTGTACGACAGCGCGGTGCCGTTCTCGGCGTCGACGATGATGCCGGTGCCGAACAGGCCGCCGGTCGGACCACGGAAGTCGACGCTCGGATCGCCCGCCCAGGTGCCACCGTTCCACGACGCGTCGAGACGCGCGCAGTTCAGCGGAATGCCGTTGGCCTGATGGATCGCAGCCGCCTCGAAGCCGGTCGCGGTCGCCGAAACGGTCTCGTCGACGACACCCATTTCGATGATTTCGACGTAGCCTTCGCGGGTACGGGTCAGCGAGTTGGTCGCATCGTCGTTCGACAGCACGTTGGTGTCGCCGTACAGCACGCCGGCGTACTGGTAGTTACGGAAGGCAACCGGCTGCAGCGCGAACACGTCCGGCACGGTGCACGA
Organism: Lysobacteraceae bacterium; assembly: GCA_041687455.1. GTDB lineage: Bacteria > Pseudomonadota > Gammaproteobacteria > Xanthomonadales > Xanthomonadaceae > JAWLBY01. The sequence goes on from JAWLBY010000020.1 coordinate 19,545, forward strand.
ACGGTCGGCGGTGACGAGCTGGGCCGCGCCCGAACCGTCTTCGGTCGAGCTGACGACGGCTGCGGTCCAGACGTCGAACGGCGACAGGTACAGGTTGAAGTCGAGGACTTCGCGGCTGTTCAGCGACTCGAGGAAGCGGACCTTGACGGCCTTGACTTCATCGGTCGTGTTGACAACCGACAGCAGCGTGTTGTTGCCGCCGTTGACCGTGTAGTACGGGTAGATCAGGACCTGACCCAGACCGTCCGGATTGATGTTGACAGCGTTGGCGACGCTGGCCAGACCGGCGACGCCGGCGACGCCTGCGACGACAGCAGCCGTCAGCGAGTTCTTTTTCATCACAACACTCCTAATGTTTACAGGGCTCTTGCTAGGACCTTCCCCACTCCGGATGTCGGTTGGCCCGACTTGACATGCGTGAGGAGCGGACGACAGCACGTCGAAGCTTACGTGAGGCGAAATGTCACCGCAAGCCTCCTTAACGGCGGCTAATTTCCTTCGGGACGAAGTACCACTTGCCGCCGGACTTGATCCATTGCTCGCTGACCGGCGTGGTCGCGGCGATCTTTCCCGCCTGCGGCGCCATGCCGGACGGCACCACGTAGTCGAGCATCAACCCGACCGTACAGCGCGGCAACTCGGCCTCGCATTCGACCCGCGTGACCTTGGCGCCGGTACGGCGAATCGGACGTTGCAGTTGCCCGACAATGTAGTTTTCCCGCGACACCATCTCGCGGTAGCCGGGCGACAGGTACTGATAGGCCTCGCCGGGGTTGCTGGCGATCAATGCTTCCCAGCGGGCCGCAGCGCGCTGCGCCACCAGCTCTTCATCACTGAGCTTCGGCTTGCCCGGCTGGCTGGCGCAGCCAGCAAGCAGGACGGAAGCCAACAGGGACATACAAATAAGGAGACGGGACATCGCAATCACTCGGGTTGGGCGGCCGGGGCCAACAGCGGCTGCAGGCCGCGGAAACGGGACTTGTACTCGTCGGTGATCTGTCGGGCTTCCGACGGGTCACGGATGACCCGCGGGGTGATCATCACCAGCAGTTCTTCCCGGTTCGACTGGGTATTCTTGCCGCCGAACAGGCCACCGATCACCGGAATCCGGTGCAGCACCGGCACGCCGGAGCTGCCACTGGTGTCCGACTGCTTGATCAGCCCCCCGAGCACGACGGTCTGACCGCTCTGGATCGCCACCTCGGTGGTGATCTTGCGCTGGTTGATCGGACGGTTGCCGTTGACCGCTTCGGCGGCTGGCCCCGGCGTGCTGTCCTCCTGATTGATCTCGAGGAACACCAGACCACCCGGATTGACCCGCGGCGTGACGGTCAGCGTGATGCCGGTCTGCAGGTACTGGAAACTGTTGATCGGCGTACCGGTGCCGCCGACGCCGACGTTGATCGACGTGGTCGATACCGGCAACTGGCGGCCGGAGTTGATCGTCGCTTCCTTGTTGTTGAGCACCACCAGCGACGGCGCCGACAACACGATCAGGTTGGTCATGCTGTCCAGCAGTTCGACGATCGCCGCCGCATTGGGGCCGACGAAGGTCCAGTTGGTCGCGCCGCCGCTGATGCTGCCGGCGATGTCGCCCCAGATGTCGCGATGGCGGGCCAGCTCGCGGATCGACCGAGCGCCGTCGCCCTCGCCGTACGTGCCGGTGATCGCGTTCTCGAAGAACCACTTGACGCCGTAGCGCAGCTCGTTGTCGAGCGTGACCTGCAGGATCTGCGCTTCGATGATCACCTGCAGCGGAATCTGGTCGAGCCGCTCGATCACCCGGCGGATCGATTCCCACTGACCGCTGGTGGCCCGGATCAGCAGTGCGTTGCTTTCCTCGACGGCCGAGATCCTGACTTCCTCGGTGGCGCCGAGCGCAATGCCGCCGGAGCGGTCGACCACGCCACCGCCCTGCGCATCGACCGCAGCACCACCGTTGCGCCCGGCCTGCCCGGCACCTTGCGCGGAGGTGGCCGGATCCTGGCGCTGCAGCGGTTCGCCGACCCGCGAGCTGGCACCGCCCAGGGTCCGGATCTCGATCGGCTCGAGCCCCGGCGCCACGCCGGTGCCGGCGCGGCCGCCACTGCGGCTGCTGCCCGAGCTGCCGAAGATGTCGCTCAGCGTATCGGCCAGATCCTGTGCCTTGACGTTCTTGACGTCGTAGACATACAGCCGCTGTCCGGCCTCGCCACCACCGAGGTCGAAGCGTTGCAGCCATTCCTCGATCGTCGCCATGTACTTCGGTTGCGAGGTGATGACCATGACGCCGTTGATGCCTTCCAGCGGCATGAAGCGGAACATGCCGGCCAGCGGCGTGTTGCTGCCCTCGCCGAAGACCTTCTCCAGTTCGCCGACCACCTTGGCCGCCTCCGCCTGCTGCAGCGAGAACACTCCGACCGACATGCCGGCCAGCCAGTCGACGTCGAAGATCTCGACTGTCTGCAGATAGTTGTGCAGTTCCGCGGCGGTGCCGGCCAGCACGATCATGTTGCGCGCCGGGTCGACGTTGACCACTGCTTCGGGCTTCGCGTACGGCTTCAGCACCTTCTCCATCTCGATCGCCGAGATGAATTTCAGCGGCACTGCCCGCACTTCGTAGCCACGGGCATTCTTCGCCGCGCCGATCCGCGGCGTCAGGTTGCCGGGCACCGCCTGCGCGATCGGCAGGATCGTGTAGCGACCGTTCTCCCAGACCAGCGTGGCGTTGTTCCAGCGCAACAACATCTCGAGGATCGACAGCGCCTGGTCGGCCTTCAGCGGCTTGGCGGTCGAGAACGTGACATTGCCCTGCACGCCGGGGGCGATCACGTAATTCTCCTGCAGGATGTCGCCGAGGATCGCCTTGATCACGGCGTGCAGCGACTCGCCTTCGAAATTGAACGAGACGTCACCGGCCGCCGCGCTCGGCGCCGGCGGCTGGCTGGCCAGCTTGCGATTGATGAATTCGCCGGTGCCGTGCTTGACCATCTCGGGGGACGATGCGCCACTCGCGAAATCGTTCGGCGCCGGTTCGGCCACCGGCATCACGATCGGGTCATCGACTGCGCGCGCCGGCTCCGCGAGCGTGGCCGGCGGGATCGGCCGCATCGAGGCACAACCGGCCAGCATGACGAGTGCAGCCAGCCACAGACTGGTACGAAGAGAGGACTTCACTCGCGACTCCTTACTGACCACGTTCTTGGTTGGCGCGCGCCGCTTCTTCGCGCATCTGGCGGCGGCGTTCCTCGATCCGCTTGCGGATCATTTCCGCGCGCGACTCGGGCGTCTGCTCGGCTTCGGCCGCAGCCTCGCCGTCATCGGACTCGGTGGCATCGATCTTGAGCTCGACCGGTGTCGGCGCCTGTCCGCCGACGCCGTCGAACACCCGCAGGTCGGCACGGCTGCGTCCGCTGGGACCCTGGAAGACCGCCGCGCGCGGCTGCAGTTCCACCAGCTTCCAGCCCGACTGGTCGCCGGCCAGCGAATCGCCGACCTTCAGCGACTGCGATTTTCCGCTGCTGCGGTCGGTGACGATCGCGATCTTCGTCTTGCCGGCGATCACGACGCTGCTCAGCACGACATCGAGCGCCGCGGCCGGCGCCGGTGCCGGCGCCTGCTCGGTGGCCGGAGCATCGGCGGGCGGCAACGGCCGGCGGTCGGGATTGAACAGCGGTCGGTCGGCCACCGCGGCGTATTCGGGCAGCGGGCCCAACTGGCTTTGCGCGCGCGCCAGCGACAGTTCCGGCAACGGCGCAACGCCTTCCGGGTCGGACGGATGCAGCGAGTAGCGCCCGCCGAGCCCGGCCTGCGCCAGCAGCCAGACCGCCACGCTCCAGCCGAACAGCGCCCACAGCACGGCTCGCAGCATCTGGGTGGAGCTGGCGTTCACTGCTCACCCCCGGGCTGCTGCAGATAGCCGTACAACGTGAAGCGGATATCGATGTGGCCGCGCGGTGCCGGGCGGCCCGGCCGCGCGAGAACCGCGCGCCGCGCGTTGACGCTCAGGTCACTGATGAACAACTGCGGGCTGCCCGACTCGAGGCCGTGCAGCACCGCGGCGAGGTGCTCCATTTCGCAACGCAACGCGACCTGCACGCTGACCCGCTGGAACGGCTCCTCGTCGCGCTGCCGCAGCGGCGAGCGACTGACCACGCTGCAGTCGTCGCCGGCGCCCTGTGCATTGACCGCGGCCTGCAGACGCTGGATCAGCGAAGAGGCGGCCAGGTCGAAGTTCTGCTCGGGCAGGAACCCCGGATTGGCGCCCTCGAACGCACGGACCTCGGCGAGCCGCTGTTCGATCAGCGGCCGCTGTTCGGCGGTCGAACGCAACCGCTGCTCCTGGTCGCGCAGCTCGATCAGCTCGTTGCGGACCGCCAGCAGCGGCGCGGTGAACCACCAGTGCACGAACAGCAGGTAGCCGGACAGCAATGCGATCAGCAGCAACAGCACGGCCAGCAGGCGGCCGCGGCGCGGATCCGGGGCAAGCATCACTTCGCCTTCTCCTGCACCGGCCCGATCTCGGCGGTGATCGTGAAGCGGTCCTTGCCGATCCGCGGGTCGGGATTGATCGATCCGGCCAGCGCCGGATTGCGCAGCATCGGCGACTCCTGCAGCTTGACGATCAGGCCGGCGGCCTGCTCGCTGAGCCCGGTCAGCGTGACAGTGCCGTTGCTGGTGTGCAGCCGCTCGAGATAGGTGTCGTCGGGCAGCACGCGACTCAGCTCGTTCAATGTTTCGACCATGCTCGGCTGCTGCTGCTTCTGCACGGCCAGGAAATTGGCCGCGGCCGCGGCATCGTCGAGTCGTTTGCGCAGTTCGCCGACGCCGCGCGCAGCGTTGCGCTGCTCGTCGAGGGCGGCCTGCAGTTCGGCGACCGCGGCGCGCCGGTTGTCGACCAGTTGCACCATCGCCAGCATCAGCAGCAGCACGCTGCCGGCGAGCAATCCGAGCGTGACCCAGCGCCCGCGCCGGTCGCGGCGACGGCGCCGCTCCAGCGGCAGGAAGTTGCAGCCGAGCCGCGACTCGCCGTCGCGGACGTCGACCGCGTCAATCGCCGAGGCCAGCGATCCGAGCCGCTGCATTTGCTGTTCGAGCGTATCGCGCTGCACCAGTGCAAGTTCGACCGGCACCTGGCGGACATCCGCCGGATGCGGCAGCACGCGGGCGTCGTAATAGACCTGCTCGGCGCGGAACGGCGTCTGCCGGTCCAGCTCGAAGGCCAGCATCGTGCGCAGCTTGTCGCGCGCGACCGGCGGCAGGGTCAGGCGGCGCCGCAGCACCTGGGTCGGTGCCAGCAGCAGCACCCGGCGCAGGCCGACCCGCCGCTCGCCGAGCGCGGCCTCGACCCGCTCGAGCAGTTCGGACTTCGGCTCCAGCGGCAGCTCTTCGAACGCTTCGACCTGGCGCTCGACGACCCGGCACAGCGCGAGCCGGTCGTCCTGCAGGTGCAGCCAGAGTTCCGCCTCCTGCACGGCCAGTCGCTCGCGCCAGCGAGCCGGCAGCAGGCCACGCAGTTCGCCGAACCACCAGGCCAGGAAGCGCGGCAGCGGACTTTGCTCGTAGCGCGCCTGCAGGCGGCTCAGCGTCGGCGTCAGAACGTCGGCGAAGGACATGTCGGTTCGGCAGTGCTCAGGGAGTCACACCTTCCTGCCAGCGCAGGACGGTGTAGGCGAGGCCGGAGGGTGCGCCGCCGCCGAGCCGGACGGTGACGTCCAGTTCGGTCCAGGCGCCGTTCGGAAGCGTGGCGCGGGCGGCGATACTATACGTGCCGGTGCCACCGGACGCCACGGCAGGAGTGCCGTCCGGCAACAGCGGCGGGGCACCGCCGGTCAGCGGGTCGAAGGCGTGCCGCATCTCGATGATCTGCTGCGCCAGCCCGGGATCGATGCCGGGCAGGATCTGCAGCACCGGCGCCTGCGCGAAGCCCATGTTCGGAACCGATAGACCGGTCAGGACGGTGAGATATGGCTCAACCCGACTGAACAGTTCGTAATCCATGCCGAGCACCTGCTGCAGCTCGGTCAGCAGCGTGAACGGCGCGTTGGCCGGGCCGTAGGTCAGCCCGGCGGCCTCGTAGTCGTCCAGTTCGGCGCCGTTCGGCGTCAGCAGTTCATCGGGGTCGCGCCAGTCGACAATCGCCGCGGCCAGCGCGGCGGCGGCGTCGACCTCCAGGCCCTGGGCCTCGAAGAACGCCGTCAGCAGGGTCAGGTCGGCGGCATTGATGTCGAGCTTGCCGGACTCGTCGACGATCCGGATCTCGAGCTCGGCATCGTCATAGGTTGCCGTGTACTGGCGGCCATCGGGCAGCCAGCGCTCGGCCGGGTCGGGCACGGACAATCCGTGTGCGGCCAGCGCAATGCCGGCTTCGGCCAGGTAGCGCGCCCGGGTCGCGTCATGGAAATGCCGCGCCTGCATGTGCTCGCTGCGCGACAACAGCGCGAAGCTGCCGAGCAGGATCGCCAGCAGTGCGAGCAGCCACAGCACGACGATGAACGCGATGCCGCGCTGCCGGGTCATTGCTCGGGCCTCGGCACGCCGGTTCCGCCGCCGTTGGCCGGCGGCCGGCCAGGAAAGCGATCGAAGGTCATCCGGGCCGGTGCCAGCGCCACCCGCGGAGCGGCCTGCAGGCTGACCCAGCGCCGCGGGTCGTCGTCGCCGAACTCGACTTCCAGCTCGACCTGCTCCGGAAGCCGGTCGGGATCCTCCCAGTCGCTGCTCCACGGCTCGAGTTCGCCCTCCGGCGAACGGGCGCGGAAGCTGAAACGCGCGTCTGCGATTCCGGCGATCAGCACGACCGGTGCACGATCTTCCGGAAACCCTTCCTGCGGATCGAAACCGTTCAACTGCGCGTGCGTGAATTCGAGCCGATAGCCATCGCGATCCGACACCAGCGACAGCCGCTGCACGTGCGGCCCTCCGCGCGACAGGTAGCCGGGCATCGACGCGACGAACTGGATCGACTCGGCGTCGCCGTCGAAGCGGTGCATCGTGCCGGTGCGTTCGTCGATTTCGAACGGCAGGTTCAGCAGCCCGGTCAGTTGCCGCCGGATGAATACCTGCGCGGTGCGCAGTTCCTCGGTGCGCGCGATCAGCGCCTCGCCGCTGCGCGCCGACTGGGTCGCGGTACGCATCGCGGCGTAGCCCATCGCGATCAGCATCGACAGCAGCGTGATCGCGACCAGCACTTCGAGCAGCGTGAAGCCGGCCGGACGACGGCCAAAGGCACTCACTGCAGCGCCCCCGGCAACATCGCGCGCAGCGTGCGGAAGCGGGCCTCGCGACGCTGCTCGCCGCGCTCCCACTCGACCGTCAGTTCCAGCTCGAGCAGTTCGACGCCGGCGCCGACCGGACCACCGACCGGACCGCGTTGCTCGATCGGTTCGTACGGCGCGACCAGCAACCGCCAGCGGTAGCCGCTGTCGCCGAACTCGCCGGAGTCCTCGCCGGGCTCGAGCGGCGCCTCCATGCCAACCAGATCGAGCAGGTTCTGCGCGTGCAGCGCGACTTCGGTGTATTCGGCCGCCTGCCTGGACTGCCGCAATGCATCGGTCGTCGCGCGCATTGCCATCGCCAGCCCGAGCGCGAGTATCGATACCGCGAGCACGATCTCGAGCAGCGTGAAGCCGCCGGACGCGCGCGGCACGCGGTTCGAGCGGATCGGCAGTGGGCGGGAATGCAACGGCATGGGCGCTCTGACCGTGTGACCGCGGTCAAGTTCAGTCCGCCTGGCCGAGCGGCTGCAGCAGGACTTCGCCGGTCAGCCAGTTGATGTCGATGCGCCAGCGAGCGTCGCCGTGGATGAGCTCGACATGACCGCCGGTCGACGCACCGTCGGGAAAGAAGCGGATCCGGCCGACCTGGTCGTCGACCTGCTCCTGCGCCGCGGTCAGCAGCTTCAGTTCGAGTTGCCGCGGCAGCTCGACCGGGGCACGCCCGGGTGCCTCGTAGGTGCGGTTCTCGACATCGATCGTCAGCGCCTGCGACTCGCGTTTGACGATCGCCTGAGTGCGCGTGTAACGCAGCGCGGTCACCAGTTCCTTGCTGGCGGCGCGGGTGCGGGCGGCCTCGAGGCCGGTCGTGGTCGACAGCAGCACGACGGTCGTGGCCAGCGCGACCAGCGCGACCACCGCGATGATTTCGATCAGCGTGAAGCCGCGCGGTAACCGCGCGGACCGCATCGACCGGCCGCGCCGGGACCGATCACGGCCGCACCCACTCGCGGTGGCTGGAGCGTGCGGCCTCATCGTGGCCGGACCGAGCCGGCTCAGCCGCCGGTGATGTCGCGATCGAACTCGGTGCCGCCCGGCCGGCCGTCGGCGCCGTAGCTGATCAGATCGTACTTGCCGGTCTGGCCCGGCCGACGGTATTCGATCGCGGTGCCCCACGGATCCTTCAGGTCGGCTTCCTTCGCGTACGGCCCGAGCCAGGTGCTGGAACCGGACGGCGCACTCAGCAGGTCCTGCAACTGGGCCGGCGGCTGCCCGTTGTCGATCTCGTAGGTCTCGATCTTGCCGGCCAGCGTATTGAGCTGCGACTGCGCGAGCTTGTACTTCGCCTTGTCGCCGGCACCGAGCACGTTGGTCGCGACGACGCCGGCGATCAGCGCGATGATCGCGATGACGATCATGATCTCGACCAGCGTGAAGCCGGCATTGCGACGCCGATGCGTCGTGGAATTGAAACGTTTCATCGATGAATCACCCCGTCGAAGTTACCCCACCGCCCCGCTGAGACTCAGGATCGGCAGAAGAATCGCCATGACGATCAGCGCGATCACGCCGGCCATCACGATCGTCAGCGCCGGCACCAGCGAAGCCAGCATGCGCTCCAGTGTATTGCGCACCTCGACGTCGAAGATGTCGGCGACTTTCAGCAACATGGTGTCGAGCTCGCCGGACTCCTCGCCGACCTGCACCATCTGCAGCGCCAGGCGCGGAAACCGCTTGCTCCTGCCGAGCGCCGACGCCAGACCGTGGCCGGTCTTGACCTCGCCGGCGGCCTGCTCGACTGCCTCGGCCAGCGCGCTGTTGCCCATCACGTTCTTCGCGATGGTCAAGGCCGCCAGCAATGGAACGCCGTTGTGGACCAAAGTTCCCAGCGTGCGGGCGAGCCGGGCGGTGTCGAGCTTGCCGGCGAGGTCGCCGATGCGGCCGCGCCGCAGCAGCCAGGCATCGAAGCGCAAACGTTTGTCGGGATCGCGCAACTGCCGCCGCCAGGCGAGCAGCGCGGCGATGATCGCGATCAGCACGATCCACCAGTACGCGTTCAGCACTTCGCCGACCGCCAGCACGATGCCGGTCAGCAGCGGCAGCTCGGCACCCATGTCCTCGAACAGCGGCATGAACTGCGGTACGACGTAACCGAGCAGCAGGATCAGCGAACCGACCACCATGACGACCAGGATCGCCGGATAGATCAGCGCATTGACCACCGATTCGCGCAGCGACTTGCTGCGCTCCAGGTAGTCGGCCAGCCGGCTCAGCGTGTCGTGCATCGAGCCGCCGACTTCACCGGCGCGGACCATGTTGATGTACAGCCGCGAGAACACGCCGTGCTGCTGTTCGAGCCCGGCCGACAGCGGCGCACCGCCGCGGACTGCGTCGCGGACGCGCTCGATCACCCGCCGCGCCGCATCCGACTCGGGCAGGTCGAGCAGGATCTGCAGCGCACGGTCGAGCGGCTGGCCGGCGCCAAGCAGCGTCGCGAGTTGCTGGGTGAACTGCAGCACCTGATCCGGCGACAGTTCCGGCCGCTTGAACAGCGTCGACAGCAGGCCCCCGTCGCCGGCCTGGTCGGCCGGCAGCGCCTCGACCGGCAGGTTGCCGGCGTCCTGCAGTCGCGCGACGACCTCCTCGACCGAGGCTGCTTCCATTTGCCCGGCCAGCGGCTCGCCGGCGGGGCTGAAGGCTTTGTAGCGGTATAGAGGCACGGGATTCGGGATTGGAGATTCGGGATTCGTAAGAGCGGCGCGGTCGGCTTCGATGATGGCTAGCCGTCATCCGGGGCGGCCGACACGGCATCGGGGCGTCCGGCGATCGCCGCTGTTGCCAATCCCGAATGCCCAATCCCGAATCCCGGCTTCACCATCATGTCTCCTGCGTCACCCGCAACACTTCCTCGATCGTCGTGACGCCGGCGACGGCCTTGGCGAGGCCGTCCTCGTACATCGTGCGCATGCCTTCGTGGCGGGCGGCTTCCTCGATTTCGCTCATGCCGGCGTGCTGCATCACGAGGCGACGGATCGGGTCGGACATGACCAGGAATTCCAGGATCGTCGTGCGACCGAGGTAACCGGTCGGCGTCGCCGCCGACGGTACCGGCTTGTACAGCATGACCGGGTCGGCGTCGGTGAAACGGCGCAGGTCGAATTCCGCGACCACTTCCGGCAGCGCCGGCACCGCCTCGCGATGGGTCGGTTCGAGTCGCCGCACCAGGCGCTGGGCGAGGATGCCGTTGACGGTCGACGTCAGCAGGTAGTCCTCGACGCCCATGTCGAGCAGGCGGGTGATGCCGCCGGCGGCATTGTTGGTGTGCAGCGTCGACAGCACCAGGTGGCCGGTCAGCGCCGACTGGATCGCGATCCGCGCGGTTTCGAGGTCACGCATCTCGCCGATCATGATCACGTCCGGGTCCTGACGCACGATCGAGCGCAGCGCGGCGGCGAAATCGAGGCCGATCTGCGGCTTGGCCTGGATCTGGTTGATGCCTTCGAGCTGGTATTCGACCGGATCCTCGACCGTGATGATCTTGACGTCCGGCGTGTTGATCTTCGACAGCGCGGTGTACAGCGTGGTGGTCTTGCCGGAACCGGTCGGACCGGTCACCAGCAGGATGCCGTGCGGCTGCTCGAGCACGTGCAGGAACTGCGGCAGGAACTCGTCGGTGAAGCCGAGCCGATGGAAGTCGAACACGATCGATTCGCGGTCGAGGATACGCATCACCACCGATTCGCCGTGCGCGGTCGGCACGGTCGACACGCGCAGGTCGAGTTCCTTGCCCTGAACGCGCAGCATGATGCGGCCGTCCTGCGGCAGCCGGCGCTCGGCGATGTTCAGCTTCGCCATGATCTTGACGCGCGAAATGACCGCGGCGGTCGAGCCGGCCGGCGGCGATTCGACTTCCTGCAGCACGCCGTCGATCCGGTAGCGGACCTTCAGCCGGTTCTCGAACGGCTCGATGTGGATGTCGGATGCGCGCGCTTCGACCGCGCGCTGGATCACCAGATTGACCAGCCGGATCACCGGCGCCTCGGAGGCGAGGTCGCGCAGATGCTCGATGTCGTCCTCGCCGCGGCCTTCGCCCTCCGACAGGTTCTCGACGATCGTGCCCATCGCCGAGCGGCCGGCGCCGTACAGGCGTTCGATCAGGTCGTCGATCTCGGAACGGACGCCGACAAACACGCGGACGTCCTTGCCGATCGCCATCCGCACCGCGTCGACCGGATACGGATCCTGCGGATCGGCGACCAGCAGGTCGATCCGATCATCGCCGTCGCCGATCGGGCAGACATGCATCTGCTTCAGGAAACGCAGCGACACCTGCACGCTGGCCGGTGCCGCTTCGGGAAAATCGCGGCTCGCCAGCAGCGGCAGGTCGAGCACTTCGGCAGTGGCTTCGGCAACGTCGCGCTCGGACACCAGGCCGATCCGCGTCATCAACGCGATCAGCGACCCGCCGGATTCCTCGAGCAGCCGCCGCGCACGGCCGAGGTCGGCCTCCTTCAGCCGGCCGCGGGCGAGCAACTGCTCGGCGATGCGTTCCTCGCGCGCCTGCTGGTCGTCCTGCAACGGAATGTCTTGCGCAACGGCGTTCATCGGATTCATTCGCGACCTGCCGGACGGGTGCCGGCGTCAACATCGTTCAGACCGCCGCTCGCCGGATTCGGTTCCCGTTGCCAGCCGACCAGCTCTTCGAGGAACAGGCGATTCATCAGCACCCACAGCACGATCGGCGTGACCGCCGGCAGGATCAGGTAACCGAACTGATAGCCGAGCGCGACCGCATCGAGGCTGAATCCGGCCTGCTCGATCGCCGCCCGGCCGAGCGGTCCGGCGTCGAACGCGAGCAGTTTCAGCGCATCGAAGCAGCAGCCCCAGGCGGTGACCAGCCACAGCACCGGCAAGCCGATCGCCAGTTGCCGCAACCGGTCGCGGCCGCCGAGCGGCGTCGCCAGCACGAGGCCGGCGAACAGCGGCAGGCACCAGGCATAGATCAGCGGCCGAACCTCGAGCACCAGCGCGCCGACCCGGCCGGCGCCGACCTCGGTCAGCAGCCGGGTCTGCACCTCGAGCGTCGTGCCGAGCAGCAGCAGGTCGTCGATCGCCTGCGGCAGCAGCGCCGGCAGCAGCAGGTCGGCCAATGCCGTGGCCGGCCAGATCACCGCACCGCCGAGCACGAACCACAGGAAGAAACAGGCCGGCAGCCACAGCACCGCGGCCAGCACGAACTGTTTCAGCGGCGACAGGCTCATCCGCAAAACGCGCGGGCGTTGCGGAACATCCGCATCCACGGCGAATCCTCGCCCCAGTCGTCCGGATGCCAGCTCATCTGGACGGTGCGGAAGATCCGTTCCGGATGCGGCATCAGGATTGTCGCCCGGCCGTCGCGGCTGGTCATGCCGCTGATCCCGCGCGGCGCTCCGCCCGGGTTGTACGGATAGACCTCGGTCGCCGCCCCGTGATGGTCGACATAGCGCAGCGCGACATCGACCGCGTCGAGATCGGCCGGCGCGGCGAATTCCGAACGCCCTTCGCCGTGCGCGACGACGATCGGGATACGCGCGCCGACCATGCCGCGGAAGAACAGCGACGGCGAATCCGCGACCTCGACCAGCGCGAGCCGCGCCTCGTACTGCTCGCTGGCGTTGCGCATCAGCCGCGGCCAGTGCTCGGCACCGGGAATCAGCGACTTCAGTTGCGCCATCATCTGGCAGCCGTTGCAGACGCCGAGCGAGAACCTGTCGGTGCGGGCGAAGAATGCCGCGAACTGGTCGCGCAGTTCAGCGTGCTCGAGGATCGAAGTGGCCCAGCCGCGACCGGCGCCGAGCACGTCGCCGTACGAGAAGCCGCCACAGGCGGCGATGCCGCGGAAAGCGTCCAGTCGCAGCGCACCACCGAGCAGGTCGCTCATGTGCACGTCGACCGCGTCGAAACCGGCGCGGTCGAACGCGGCGGCCATCTCGACCTGGCCGTTGACGCCCTGCTCGCGCAGGATCGCCACGCGCGGCCGGACGCCGGTGCTGATGAACGGCGCGGCGACGTCGTCGGCCGGATCGAAGCTCAACTGCGGCGACAGGCCCGGGTCGTCGAACCGACGACGCACCTCGCGTTCGCTGTCGGCCGTGACCGGATTGTCGCGCCGCCGCTGGATCGCATGGCTGACTTCCCACCACGCATCGAACGCTTCCTGCCACGACCATTCGGCCAGCAGTGCGCCACCCTTGCGAACCCGGATCCGCGGCGCATCGACCGGCCGGCCGACCCGCTGCGCGCAATGGATCAGACCGAACCGGTCGACCAGGTCGGCAAATACCGCGCGATGCTCGCCGGCAATCTGCACCACGGCGCCGAGTTCTTCCGAGAACAGCGTGCTGATCGCGTTGTCGCCCCAGCCATCGAGCGACAGGTCGAGCCCGAGGTGGCTCGCGAACGCCATCTCGGCCAGCGCCGCGAACGCACCGCCATCGCTGCGATCGTGATAGGCGAGCAGCCAGCCGGCCTCGCGCGCGGCCTGGATCAACTCGAAGAAGTTCTTCAGCAGCCCGGCGTCGTCGAGATCCGGCACCGGTCCGCCGAACGCGTTGAAGCATTGCGCCAGGATCGATCCGCCGAGCCGCTGCTTGCCGGCACCGAGACCGATCAGCCACAGCTCGGTGTCCTCGTCGCGCGACAGCACCGGGGTCAGGGTCGGTCGCACGTCGCCGACGCGGGCGAACGCGCTGACCACCAGCGAGACCGGCGACACGGTCTTCTGCGTCATCGCGCCGTCCGACCACGTCGCCTGCATCGACAGCGAATCCTTGCCGACCGGAATGCCGATGCCGAGCGCCGGGCACAACTCCATGCCGACCGCATGCACGGCATCGAACAGACGCGCATCCTCGCCCGGATGACCGGCAGCGGCCATCCAGTTCGCCGACAGCTTGATTTCGGAGAGTGCCGCGACCGGTGCCGCGGCAAGATTGGTGATCGCTTCGCCGACCGCCATCCGCGCACTGGCAGCGGCATCGATGACGGCCAGCGGCGTGCGCTCGCCGATCGCGAACGCTTCGCCGGCGACACCGTCGAAGTCGGCCAGCGTGACCGCGCAGTCGGCCAGCGGCAACTGCCACGGGCCGACCATCTGGTCACGCGAACACAGCCCGCCGACGGTGCGGTCGCCGATCGTGACGAGGAAATTCTTCGCCGCCACCGACGGATGCCGCAGCACGGCGAGCCCGGCCTCGCGCAGATCGAGCGCATCGGTATCGAGCAGCGGGAACGGTGCATGCCGCGGACGCGCGGTGTCGCGCTGCATCTTCGGCGCCTTGCCGAACAGCACGTCCATCGGCAGGTCGATCGGCGTCTCGCCGAGCAGGCTGTCGCGTACCAGCAGCCGTTGCTGCTCGGTCACGCGGCCGACCACGGCGTACGGGCAACGCTCACGCTCGCACAGCGCTTCGAATGCGGCCAGCCGGTCGGCGCGGATGCCGAGCACGTAGCGCTCCTGCGCTTCGTTGCACCAGATCTGCATCGGGCTCATGCCGGGATCGGCATTCGGAATCGCCCGCAGGTCGATCTCGCCGCCGCGTTCGGAATCGTGCAGCAACTCCGGAATCGCGTTCGACAGGCCGCCGGCGCCGACGTCGTGCACGGCCTGGATCGGGTTGGCCTCGCCGCGTTGCCAGCAACGATCGATCACTTCCTGGCAGCGCCGCTCGATCTCCGGGTTGTCGCGCTGGACCGATGCGTAGTCGAGCGCCTCGGCGCTCTGGCCGGAAGCGACCGACGACGCGGCACCACCGCCGAGCCCGATCAGCATCGCCGGGCCACCGAGCACGACCACCGCGTCGCCCGGCGCCAGCCGCAGCTTCTCGACCTGGCCCGGCTCGATCCGGCCGAGACCGCCGGCCAGCATGATCGGCTTGTCGTAGCCCCAGCGCAGGCCGGGCGCGCCGGTCTCGAGCTCGAAGCTGCGGAAATAGCCGGCCAGCGCCGGCCGGCCGAATTCGTTGTTGAACGCGGCGGCGCCGATCGGGCCGTCGAGCATGATCTCGAGCGCGCTGGCCATCCGCGGATTGAGCGGCCGCGTCGCCTCCCACGCCCGCGGCAGCTCCGGGATCCGCAGGTGGCTGACCGTGAAGCCGGTCAGGCCGGCCTTCGGCTTGCCGCCGCGGCCGGTCGCGCCTTCGTCGCGGATCTCGCCGCCGGAGCCGGTCGCGGCACCGGGAAACGGCGAAATCGCGGTCGGGTGGTTGTGCGTCTCGACCTTGATCGCGAAGGCCGCCGGCAGCGCGTCGCCGTAGCGGTAGACGGCATCGCCGGTGTCCGGCACGAACAGCCGCGCGCTGTGGCCTTCGACCACCGCGGCATTGTCGCTGTACGCCGACAGCGTCAACTGCGGCGATACCGCCTGCGTGTTGCGGATCATGCCGAACAGCGAGCGCGGCATCGGCTGGCCGTCGATGCTGAAGCTGGCGTTGAAGATCTTGTGCCGGCAGTGCTCGGAATTGGCCTGCGCGAACATCATCAGCTCGGCGTCGCTCGGCGCCCGCGCCAGCTCGGCGTAGCGCACCTGCAGGTAGTCGATCTCGTCCACCGACAACGCGAGGCCGAGTTCGCGGTTGGCGCGGTCGAGCTCGGCCGGGTCGATCCGCTGCAGCGGCGCCGGCGCATGCTGGGCGAACATCGAGGTGGCCTCGACAAGGTTGTCGAGCACCGATTGCGTCATCCGGTCGTGCAGTGCGTCGACCAGCGCGCGGCGCGCATTGCTGCCGGCGGCCGGCAGCGGCGCGACCCGGAACCGCCAGCCACGCTCGACCCGCCCGACCGGCAGGCCGACGCCGCGGACGATCTCGGTCGCCTTGCTGGCCCACGGCGAGATCGTGCCGAGCCGCGGCAGCACGAACAGATCGCTCATGCCGTTGTCCGGAATCTCGCCCGGCGCCTCGAGGATCCGCCGCAACTGGTCGAGCGCCTCCGGCGCCAGCGTCTCGGCATCGACGAAATAGACGAACCGGGCCTCGAGCAGACGCAGCGAGGCATCGCCGACCGCCTGTTGCAGGTGCCGCTGCAGGCGTTCGAAACGGAAGTCGGACAGGGCCGGCAGGCCCTCGAGAACGATCATGGGAAGCCGCAGGTCGCCCGGAAAGGGCCGCATAGGATAGCGGAACGGCCCGCGCGACGAGTCGTCACGGCGGGCCGTTCGATGGCGGGCGGCATCGTCAGATGGCCGCCGCGGAACGGACGACCGCCCGTGCCGCGGCCGGCGCTCGATGCCGACGGCCGGTCGTGGCCGGCGCAAGCGCCGCCGGGTTACGGCCGGTCAGGACTTGGTCCGGTCCTGCGCGGCGAGCTGGTCGAGCCGCTGCAGCAACTGTTCCGGCGGCACGTAGCCGCCGAGCTGCACGCCGTTCGGCGCGATGATCATCGGCGTGCCGCTGACCCCGATCCGGCCACCGAGTGCGTACTCCTCCTCGACCGGGTTGGCGCATTCCTTCTTGTCCAGCTCGGCACCGGCCTTGGCCTCGGTCAGCGCCTTGCGGCGATCGTCCGAACACCAGACCGACACCGCCTTCTGCCAACTGTCGGAACCCTGCCCGGCGCGCGGGAAGAACAGGTACTCGACCGCGATGCCGAGCTTGTTGTACTCGGCCATCTGGTCGTGCAGGCGCCGGCAGTAGCCGCAGTCGATGTCGGTGAAGACGGTGACCGTGTGCTTGACGTTTTCCGGCGCGAACACGATGCGCTTGTCGCTCGGCAGGTCGGCCAGCGCGGCCTTGCGGATCTTCGCCCGTCCCTGTTCGGTCAGGTCGACCTTGCCGGCGATGTCGTACAGCATGCCCTGCATCAGGTAGCGGCCGTCGGCACTGACATAGACGATCTGGCCCGCCACCGCGACTTCGTAGAAGCCCGGCAGCGCTGCCTCGGCGATGCTGTCGATCGATGCGCCCGGCACCAGCGACTGGATCGCCTCCCGCGCCTTGGCGTCGTCGGTTTCGGCTGCCAGCGGCGCGGCGGCGAGGGCGCCGAGCACGGCGGCGCAGAGAATGCGTTTCATGGAATTTCCTTGCTGTCGAAGGGCGGCCGCCGGGCAGCCCGGCACCGCTGCGACCGCGGCAGGCGCCGGCAAGTTCCCGGTCACCACGATCGCTGCCGCGGCGACCGCCGCGGCAGTCGGGCCGCCGGGACGGTCAGTTGCTCTGCGCGTTGCGCTGCGGATAGACCTGCGCCGCCAGCGCGTGGTCCTTGCGCACCAGATCGATCGCATCGACCAGCACGTGGGCGGCCTCGCGGGCCAGCGGGTCGGGCCGGTCCTCGCGGGCTTCCTCGCGGGCGATCTGGTCGCGCAGGTCACGTTCGTCGGCCTGCAGTCCGTCGTCACCGGCCAGCAATGCTTCGCTGTCGGCGGCATCGCCGAACAACGCCTTGCGCTCGGCCTCGCGCTGCTTGCGGCGCGCTTCGTCCCGATCACGCTCGGCCTTGCGGGCGGCGAGGTTCAGCGAAATTTCGGTGCGCTGCCGCTGGGCCCGGTATTGGGCGACATCCTCGGCCCACCAGCGGAACTCGGCATCGTTCGCGGCGCGCTCGCTGTGCCGGCTGGCGAGCAGCGGCGTCAGCGGCCGGAACTCGGCCAGCTTCGGGTAGGCCACCGGCGCGATCTCGGTGTACGGCAGCGCGTTGTCGTAGGCGCTCTCGCCGAAATCGTCGGCATCCAGCGTGACCGGGAACGCGATGTCGGGAATCACGCCACGATGCTGCGTCGAACCGCCGTTGATGCGGAAGAACTGCGCCACGGTCAGCTTGAGCTGGCCGAGCCCCGGGCCCTCGCTGCCGCCGAAGCGGTCGAGGTCGATCAGGTTCTGCACGGTGCCCTTGCCGAAGCTCGGCTCGCCGATGATCAACCCACGGCCGTAGTCCTGGATCGCCGCGGCGACAATCTCCGAGGCCGAGGCCGACGAGCGATTGATCAGCACCGCGAGCGGGCCGTCCCAGGCCACGCCGCGATCCTGGTCACGCTCGATCATCAGCCGGCCGGTCGAATCCTTGACCTGCACGACCGGACCGCGATCGATGAACAGGCCGGTCACGGCGACAGCCTCGGGCAGCGAGCCGCCGCCGTTGTTGCGCAGGTCGAGCAGGACGCCCTCGACCTTGTCCTGCCGCAGTTCGGCGATCAGCTTGGCGACGTCGCGCGAGGCGGAACGGTAGTCGGGCTCGTCGCGGCGCCGGCCTTCGAAATCCTGATAGAAGGTCGGCAGCGTGATCACGCCGACCCGGCGGACCTGCTCGCCGTCCTTGACCTCGATGACCGACTTCTTGGCCGCCTGCTCCTCGAGCTTGACCTCCTGCCGCGCCAGCGTGATCAGTTCGTGCTTGCCGTCGATGCCGGCCTCGGCCGGGATCACGTCGAGCCGGACATACGAATCCTTCGGGCCGCGGATCAGCTCGACGACGTCGTCGATGCGCCAGCCGACCACGTCGACCATCGGGCCTTCGCGCCCCTGGCCGACCGCGACGACGCGATCGCCGACCTTCAGCTTGGCGGACTGGTCGGCCGGGCCGCCGGGCACGATCGAACGGATCACGGTGACCTCGTCGTCACGCTGCAGCACCGCACCGATGCCCTGCAGCGACAGCCGCATCGAGATATTGAAGTTCTCCGACGCCCGCGCATTCATGTACGACGTGTGCGGATCGAGCGACCCGGCGTAGGCGTTGACGAAGGTCTGGAAGATGTCGTCGTTCTTCAGTTCGAGCACGCGCGACTCGTAGGTCGAATAGCGCTTGTCGAGCGTGTCGCGGATCGCTGCGATGTCGCGGCCGGCGAGCTTGAGCCGCAGCACATCGTTCTTGATCCGCTGGCGCCAGACCCGATCGAGCGCCTCGCGATTGGCCTCCCACGGCCCCTCGCTGCGCTTGATCGCATAGGTGTCGTTGCGGCCGAAGTCGAGATCCTGCTTCAGCACCTCGCGCGCGAAGGCGGTGCGCTCGGCGACCCGCTGGCGGTAGACGCTGAAGATCTCGAACACCGGCCGCAGGTCGCGGCTGCGCACGGCGTCATCGAGCAACGGCCGGTACGGCTCGAAGCGCTCGATGTCGGAGGCGAGGAAGAACAGCCGCTCGCTGTCGAGCGCGTCGAGCAGGCGGGCCATCATCTCGCCGGACAACTGGTCGTCGAGCGAGCGCGGGCTGTAATGGAAATGGCTGCCGCTGAGCAGTTGCTCGACCCAGCGCAGGACCGGTTGCTGTTGCTGCGGCGGCTCGAGCGGCAGCGGGGCGGGCTCGACCTTGGCCAGCGCCGCAAATGGCAGCAGCAGCAGGGGCAGCGAGAACAACGGGCGAATCTGCATCGACGGTTCCTTCAGCAATCGGTGGGGCCGCAGCTTCCGACCCGATGCCAGCCTGCGCCGGCATCGTTACCCCCGCCTGTGCCGTTGGTCCCGGCGAGCGCCCGTGGTTCAGGCGATCTCGACGAATCCGGCGTCCATGGCCATGCGGTCGGCGTGGTAGGAAGAGCGTACCAAGGGTCCCGAAGCCACGTGAGTGAAGCCGATCCGCTTGCCGATCGCTTCGAACTCCGCGAACTCCTCCGGCGTCCAATACCGCAGCACCGGATGGTGGTGCGGCGTCGGTTGCAGGTATTGACCGATGGTAACCATATCGACCGCATGCGCTCGTAAATCGTTCATTGCCTCGACGACCTGGTCGAAGCTCTCTCCGAGCCCAAGCATGATGCCGGATTTCGTCGGCACGTCAGGGTGTTGCGCGCGGAACCGGCGCAACAGTTCGAGCGACCAGTCGTAGTCGGCGCCCGGACGGACGTTCGGATACAACGCGCGAACGGTTTCGAGATTGTGGTTGAACACGTCGGGCGGCGCGTCGGCGAGGATTTCCAGCGCCCGGTCCATCCTTCCGCGGCCGCGGAAGTCCGGCGTCAGGATCTCGATCCGGACCGTCGGACTCAGCGCGCGGGTCTGCCGGATGCAGTCGGCGAAATGCGCCGCGCCGCCGTCACGCAGGTCGTCGCGGTCGACCGAGGTGACGACGACGTAGCGCAGCCCCATGTCGCGGATCGTCTCGGCCAGCCGGCGCGGCTCGGCCGGGTCGGGCGGCTTGGGTCGACCGTGGGCGACATCGCAGAAGCTGCAGCGGCGCGTGCAGACCTCGCCGAGGATCATGAAGGTCGCCGTGCCGTGGCTGAAGCATTCATGGATGTTCGGGCACGAAGCTTCCTCGCAGACCGTCACCAGGCTGTGCTCGCGCAGCTTGCTCTTGAGTTTGGCAACGGCATTGCCGGGCGGGATCCGGACCCGGATCCAGGACGGCTTGCGCAGTGTCTCGGCAGCCTGGAACTGGACCGGGCTGCGGGCGATCTTGGATTCGCCGAGCTGCTTGTCGCCGACGACGAGGACTGGGATGGCCTTGCCGGCCGGGGTGTCGGACATGGGATTCAATCGCACGGCAGAAACAGGGACGGAGCGTCGGCGGCGACCGCGGCCAGCCCGAGCTGGCCGGCGAGCGCATCGACCAGCACCGGAGCGACCGTGGCCGGATCGCCGGGACCGCCCAAGTCTAGCAACTGGGTGACCCGCAGGCCTTGATATCCGCAGGGGTTGATGCGCGAAAACGGCTCCAGGTCCATGCCGATGTTGAACGCCAGGCCATGGAAGCTGCAGCCGCGCCGGACCCGCAGGCCGAGCGCTGCAATCTTGGCGTCGTCGACATAGACACCCGGCGCGCCGTCGCGGCGGGCGCCGGCGACCTGCCAGTGCGCCAGCGTGTCGATGACCGCCTGCTCGATCCGCTCGACCAGCTCGCGGACGCCGATCCGGGCCCGGCGCAGGTCGACCAGCGGATAGGCCACGAGCTGACCGGGGCCGTGATAGGTGACCTGGCCGCCGCGATCGACCGGCACGACCGGAATGTCTCCCGGCAGCAGCACGTGTTCCCAGCGGCCGGCCTGGCCGAGCGTGAATACCGGGTCGTGCTCGACCAGCCACAGCTCGTCGGCGGTCTGCCCGGTGCGGGCATCGGTGAACGCCTGCATCGCGCGCCAGACCGGCTCGTAGGCTTGCCGGCCCAGCCGGCGCACCTGCAAGCGGGCGGCCTCGGCGGTCGCCGCCGCGCCGGCTACAGCGTCCACTTGACGTCAGGCAGCGCGCGCAGCGCGCCGTGGGCGGCCTCGTAGTCGTCGCGCGACTGCGCTTCGAACACGACCCGCACCGACAGGTAATTGCCCTTGCTGGACGGCCGGACCGTGACCCGGTCGCGGAACACGGTCAGGCCGAGCGCCTCGATCGCCGCCGGCACCTGCGTCTCGAGATCGACGTCGCAGGCGCCCATCGCACAGAGCTCGAACACGCCGGGAAATTCAAAACCACGCGGGGATGCTTCGGACATGCCCGCCATTATCGGGCCGTGGCCGGCAATTCCCAACCGGCGGCGGCAATTCGCGGGCCCGAACCGGCCTCGATCGGACCGGTTCGCCCGACCGGACCCACCCGCTCGAACGGTTCAGCCTCAGTCGCTCTCCCACCACAGCCACAAGGCGTCGCTGCTGCGCTTGAAGAAACCGCCTTCGACGGCATCGGCGAGCGCGACCAGCGGCCGCTCGGCGACCGCCTCGCCGTCGAGCGTGACGCGCACGGCGCCGACCGCCTGCCCCTTCGTAAACGGCGCGACGAGCTGGGCCGGCAGGTCCATGCTGGCCTGCAACTGTTCGTAGCGGCCACGCGGAATCGTCACCACCAGCGGCTGCTCGAGGCCGAGCGGCAGCGTGTCGGCATCGCCCTTCCACAGCTTCGGTTCGGCCACGGCGGCGCCGGCGGCATACAGCGTGTGCGTTTCGAAGAACCGGAAGCCCCAGTTCAGCAGCGCCAGGTTGGACTCCTCGCGCTGCCGGAAGCCTTCCTTGCGCCCGCCGTCGATGCCGAGCACGACCGAGATCATCCGCTGCTCGCCACGCTTGGCCGAGGCCGCCAGGCAATAACCGGCCGCGGCGGTATGGCCGGTCTTGATACCGTCGACGCTGCCGTCCTTCCACAACAGGCCGTTGCGGTTGTACTGCTTGATGCCGTTGTAGGTGTACTCCTTGATCGAGTACAGCGCGTAGTGCTCGGGGAAGTTCGCGATCAGCGCACGCGACAGCAGGGCGATGTCGTGCGCGCTCATCCTGTGGCCTTCGGCAGTCAGGCCGTGGGCGTTGACGAAGTGCGAATCGTGCATGCCGAGCTTGCGGGCGTATTCGTTCATCAGTGCTGCGAACGCCTGCTCGCTGCCGCCGACATGCTCGGCCAGCGCGATCGCTGCGTCGTTGCCGGACTGCACCACCAGCCCGCGGACCACATCCTCGAGCGGCACCCGGCTGTTGACCGCCAGCGCCGAGAACGAACCGTCGGTGCCGGCACCGCCCTGGCGCCAGGCGTTCTCGCTGATGAACACCTCACCGGCCGGGTCGATCTTGCCGGCAGCGATTTCGGCGGCGACGACGTAGGACGTCATGACCTTGGTGATCGAGGCCGGGTCGAGCGCTTCATGCTCGTTGTGACCAGCCAGCACGCGGCCGGTCGCGAAATCCATCAGCACCCAGCCGCGGCCCGGCACCTGCGGCGCCGGCGGCACCGGCATTGCGGCCGCCGCGGCGGACGGCAATGGCAGGTTCGGGCTCGGCGTCTGGGCGGGCGCCGGCGGTGCCAGCACGGCGCCAGCGGCGAGAGCCAACGCGAGGGCGCGGGAAAACAGCATGCGGTTCATCGGTCGAAAGGACTCCTGGATCAGCGGTGTCTGCAGCGGACCGCGGCGGCCCGGTGCGGTTCCATCAATTCGGCGGTCGCGCCGACCGGCCACTCCGGCAGCAACGCCCACACCGTGCGGCTTGCCGCGCTGCGAGCTGCGGTTCAGTCAGCGGCTGACCGTCTGCGGCTCGCCGAGGCCGAGCGCGCGGACCTTGCTGCGCGCTCGTTCGATGTCCGAGACACGCGACAATGGCCCGATCCGGACCCGCCAGACGGTCGTACCGGCGACCTCGGCGCGTTGCATCTGCACCCGCCGCACACCGGCATCCTGCAATTGCCGCTGGACGTTCTCGGCATTGTCCTTCAGGCCGAACGCACCAACCTGCAGGAATACCCGCCCGGAGGACGCCGCCGACGGGCGCGGCTCGTCCGGCGAGTCGCCATCCAGCGCACGCACTTCGACCTTCGCCGTGCCGTTGTGCAGCATATCGAGCTTGGCCGCGGCGACGTACGACAGATCGATCAGACGGTTGTCGTGGAAGGGTCCGCGGTCATTGACGCGCACCACCACCGACTTGCCGTTGTCGAGGTTGGTGACCCGGACATAGCTCGGCAGCGGCAGCGTCTTGTGCGCGGCGGTGAACTTGTACATGTCGTACGGCTCGAAGCTCGAGGTCGGACGGCCGTGGAACTTGTTGCCGTACCACGACGCGGTACCGCGCTCGACATAGCCGTCGGCGCGGTCGAGCACGCGGTAGCTGCGACCGAGCACCGTGTACGGCGAGCGGTTGCCGTAGCGTGCGCGCGGCTCCGGCACCGGAATCGGCTCCGGAATGCCGCTGATGTCCGGCACCCCCGGCGGGCCGCCGTCCCTGAGGTCGGGCCGGTACAGCCCGTCGACGTACTCGGGTGGCTCCGGCGTCGGCGGTGGCGCCGGTTCCTGCGGCGGACCCGGCGGCAGCGGTGCCGGCGGGGCGACCGGCCGCCGCGGCTGCGCGCAGGCCGCCAGCAGCACGGCCGCCAGCAGCAGCCCGGCGGTGGCGGCGCCGCGGCCGATCACGGCGCAGCGTTCGCGACCGACGTCTCGACCGGCGCCAGGCTTCGCGCCAACTGGTAGACCGCCAGCGAGTACAGCGGCGAACGGTTGTAGCGCGAGATGACGTAGAAGTTGGCGAAGCTGATCCAGTGCTCCGGACCACCTTCACCGTCGAGGTTCAGGACCGTGGCCGGCACCGACGCATCGATCGGTTCGGCCGGAACGTAGCCGCGCTCGGCCAGTTCATCGAGCCCGAACCGCGCCTCCAGCGAGCCCGGCGAGAACGGCTCGGCGCCGTCGGCCAGCCGCGCCGGAACCGCCACCGGCTGGCCGCGCTTCCAGCCATGCGCGACGAAGTAGTTCGCGATCGACGCGAAGATGTCGGCCTTGGAGCCCCACAGGTCGCGGCGGCCATCGCCATCGCCGTCGACCGCGTAACTGCGGTAGCTCGACGGCATGAACTGGCCCCAGCCCATCGCACCGGCATAACTGCCCTTGAGCTCGGGGATATTCAGCGATTCTTCCCGCGCCAGCGCGAACAGATGGCCGAGTTCGCTGCGGAAGAACGCCTGCCGCGGCGGATAGTGCGCGCCGAGCGTGTACAGCGCATCGAGCACCCGGTAGCTGCCGGTGATGCGGCCGTAATTGGTTTCGACGCCGATGATCGCGACGATCAGGCCGGCCGGTACGCCGGTCTCGGCCTCGACCTTCTGCAGCGCCGGCCGGTGCGCGGCGAAGAACGCGCGGCCGTCCTCGATCCGCTTGTCGTTCATGAAGATCGGCCGGTACGCCTTCCAGGGCTTGGCCTCGGCCGGCCGGCTGATCGCATCGACGATGCCCTGCTTGAACCGGGCATCGGCCAGCACGCGTTCGACTTCGGCCGCGTCGAGGCCGTGCGCGTCGGCGATCTCGCGCGCCAGCGCGGAACGATCGTCGGCCAGCGACGACAACGAAGCGAGCAGGAGCAGCACCAGAACAAGCAGCGGACGCAGCATCGGAACCATTCGCGACAGGAAAATCGGCGCGAGTGTACACGCCGTCGCGGCTGCAGTTGTTCAGCAATCGTGGTGGCTGCTGCGCTGCCGCCCGACCTCAGCCGTGCTGCATCGACGGCCGCGCCAGCCGGGCCAGCGTCGGCTGGCCGGCACCTGCCCGGCGGGCCTGTCCGCCGCGCCGCCGCCGCGGCCGGCGCGGTGCGCGGTACCACGCGGCGAGTCGCGCCCGGTGCAGCAGTGCCAGCGACAGCGACGGCGCGATCACCAGCCAGTACGGCAACCAGCCGAGCCAGGGATGGCTGCCGCGAGCCGCCGGCAGCACCAGCAGGATCAGTCCGCCGAGCAGCAGCCAGCGGCGCAGGCCGCGGTCGAGGCGCGTCAGGCGCGGATAGCGGCGAACCGGTTCGAGGTGGGCGGAATCGGCATGGATCGGCATCGTGGCAGCTCCGGTGAAGACCGGAGCCGATGCTTGGACAGCAGCGTCTCAGCGACTGAGAACGTGCGCCAACGCTGCCGCTCGCGCCCGGGGAAGCTCGTCGCAGGCCGGCGAGCGTTTCATGCCTCGCTCAGGCATCGAGTGCGTCCAGCGCCCGCTCGGTCGCGGCGCGGCCGATCTCGATCAGCTCGGTCGCGCGCCAGAACTCGTAGAACAGACAGGCCTCGCGCGGCACCCGGATCAGCAGGTCGGGCGGATCCAGTGCAAGCTGCAGCCGCGACAGTTGCGACTGCATCGTGTCGAGCGCGCGCGACATCAGATCGATCAGCCCCGGCTGCGGCGGCTCCGGCGCCCGCTTGTCGAGCAGGCCGTCGATCATCGTCGCGATCCGCTGCCGCAGCGTCGGGTCTTCCACCTCGGCCGGCACCGGTGCCGACACGGCCGCGACCGGCGTGCGGATCGCGACATGCGCGTTGACGTCGACCGCGACGATCGCGTCGACATGGCTTTGCCGGGTCGCGGCGATCGGCACCGGCGCCAGCAGGCCGCCGTCGACCAGCTCGCGACCACCGACCCGGTGCGGCGTGAACAGCATCGGGATCGCAATCGACGCGCGGATCGCGTCGAACAGCGGCCCCTGGTTGATCCAGACCTCGCGCTGCCGGTTCAGGTCGGTGGCGACCGCGGTGAACGGAATCGGCAGCCGCTCGATCCGGTGGTCGCCGACCATCTCCTGCATCACGCCGATCACTTTCTCGCCGCGGATCAGGCCGGGGTGGCCGAACGCGAAGTCGAGCAGCCGCAGCACCCCGCCGCGTTCGAGCGCACAGACCCAGTCGCGGTAGTCGCGCAGTCGGCCGGCCGCGTGGATGCCACCGATCAGCGCCCCCATCGACGAGCCGGCAATCGCAGCAATCTCGAACCCGCGCGCCTCGAGCGCCTCGATCACGCCGATGTGGGCCAGCCCGCGGGCGCCACCGGCGCCGAGCACCAGTGCGATCCGGCGCGGCCGCGATGGATCGCCCGCTGCCGGCTTCGCCAGCAGCGAGCCGGGCTGATCAGTCAACATAGGCCGACAGTGCCAGTTGCAGCATGATCCGCGCCTCGCTGCGCAGGCTCGGCGGATCGAGCACTTCGGCATCCGGGCCGTAGCGCATCACGTCCATCAGCAGTTCCTTCGGATTCGAATACGGCAGTTGCAGCTCGAAGCCACCGTTTTCGAGCCAGCGTCCCTGCTGTTTCGAATGCCAGTGTTCGTCGGCGACCCAACGCGCCGCGTGGGCCGAGAAACGGATCGTCGCGACCGCCTTCGGCGCGCCGGAAAAGATGCCGTAGCTCGACGACAGATGCGCATCGAGCTCCGCCTCCGGGCGATCGTCGGCGAGCTGCTCGAGCCGATGCGGGTGCCGGATCCGGTCGACCGCGAAGCTGCGCAATGCATCGCGCTCGTGGTCCCAGGCGTCGAGATACCAGTTGTCGCGGTAATGGGTCAGTCGCTGCGGCGACACGGCCCGGCGCGTCAACGCATCGGTCGAGCGGGCGCGGTATTCGAACTCCAGCCGCCGCCGTTCGAGCACCGCGGTCGCGATGGTCCGGAACGACGTCTCGTCGAGCATGCGGGTCGCCGCGCCGATCACCCGGACCCGCTCGACCGGGAAGCGCTTGCCGCCGGTCTGCTCGGCCAGCAGGCCGTCGATCCGACTCTTCAGCGGCGCCAGCGCCGACGACAGCACGCCCGGCCCGGTCCGCGCCAGCAACTGGTGCGCAGCCAGCAGCGCGTGCAGTTCGTCCGAGGTCAGCCACAACCCCGGCAGCTCGAAGCGCTCGGCCTCGTCGGCGTGGTAGTGGAACCCCGGCGGATCGTCGTTGGTTTCGATCGGCGCGCCGAGCGCATCACGCAGGAACGCGATGTCGCGGTAAACGGTCGCGCGCGAACACTGCAGCTCCTCCATCAGCCGCTGCAGCGAGACCGGGTAGCGCGCCGTCTTCAGTGTGCGGTGCAGGGTCAGAATGCGTTCGTAACGATCCATGGGCCGGGAATCGGGAATCGGGAATCGGGAATCGGGGTCGATCGTACGCCAATCGGTGTGGACCACGTGTCCGTCCGGCCGGGCGCCGCGAGCGCATATCGCCGCATCGCTTTACGATGGCGCGTTTCCGCTTCCGAATCCCCGACCGCCGTGCGCGAACCCGATCTCGACCTGCACCCCAGCCCCGGCGACGCGGTCGCAGCAACCACCTGCTACATGTGCGCGTGCCGTTGCGGCATCAAGGTCTGGCTGCGCGACGGCCAGGTCCGCTACATCCAGGGCAACCCCGAGCATCCGGTCAACCGCGGCGTGCTGTGCGCGAAGGGCTCGGCCGGCATCATGCAGCACAGCTCGCCGGCACGGCTGTCGAAGCCGCTGCTGCGGGTCGGGCCGCGCGGCAGCGGCGAGTTCCGCGAGATCGAGTGGGACGAGGCACTGGCGCTCGCGAGCGACTGGCTCGGCGCGATCCGTGCACGCAATCCGGACGAGCTGGCGTTCTTCACCGGCCGCGACCAGTCGCAGGCGCTGACCGGCTGGTGGGCGCAGCAGTTCGGCACGATCAACTACGCCGCGCATGGCGGCTTCTGCTCGGTCAACATGGCGGCCGGCGGGCTGTACACGCTCGGCGGGAGCTTCTGGGAGTTCGGCGAGCCTGACTGGGAACACTGCCGCTATCTGATGCTGTGGGGCGTGGCCGAGGACCACGATTCGAACCCGATCAAGCTCGGGCTCGGCAAGCTCAAGCAACGCAACGCCAAGGTGGTCGCGATCAACCCGGTCCGCAGTGGCTACGGTGCGATCGCCGACGAATGGATCGGTATCCGGCCGGGCACCGACGGCCTGCTCGCGTTCGCACTGATCCACGAACTGCTGCGCAGCGACCGGATCGATCTCGACTACCTGGTCCGCTACACCAATGCGCACTGGCTGGTGATCCGCGATCCGGGCGCGGCGGACGACGGTCTGTTCGCGCGCGATGGACAGGGCGAGCCGCTTTGCGCGACGCGCACCGGTGATGACGCAGCGGACAACGAGCACGTCGCGCTGTGCCCGGCGAGCGCCAGCGGCATCGCGCCGCGGGTCGTCGGCGAGGTCCGCCTGCCCGACGGTCGCACCGCAGTGCCGGCATTCCAGCTCGTCGCCGAGCGCTATCTCGATTCGCGGTACGCGCCGGATGCGGTCGCCGAACGCTGCGGCGTGGACGCCGCGACGATCCGCCGGCTCGCCCGCGAACTGGCTGACGCCGCGTTCGACAGCGGCCTCGAACTGGCCCAGCCGTGGACCGACAGCGCCGGCCGCGAGCATCCGACGATGCCCGGACGACCGGTCGCGCTGCACGCGATGCGCGGCATCAGCGCGCACAGCAACGGCTTCCACACCTGCCGCGCATTGCACCTGCTGCAACTGCTGCTCGGCGCGGTCGACACGCCGGGCAGCTTCCGCTTCCAGCCGCCGTACCCGAAGCCGATTCCGCCGCCGAACCGACCCGGCCGAACCCGCCGCACGGACGGCACGCTCGATGCCGCACCGCTCGGCTTCGTGCACGGACCGGAAGACCTCGCCGTCGACGCCGCGGGCGAGCCGCTGCGACTCGATCACGCGTTCTCGTGGGCCTACCCGCTGGCCGCCCACGGCATGCTGCACACGGTGATCCGGCACGCCTGGATGCAGGACCCGCACCCGGTCGACACGCTGTTCCTGTTCATGGCCAACATGAGCTGGAACTCGGCGATGAACACCACCGAGACGATGCAGTGGCTGACCGACCGCAACGCCGACGGCAGCTATCGGATCCCGCGGATCATCTATGCCGACGCCTACGCCTCGGAGATGGTTGCGTACGCCGATCTGGTGCTGCCGGACACGACTTATCTGGAGCGCCACGACTGCATCAGCCTGCTCGACCGGCCGATATCCGATGCCGACGGAGCCGCCGATGCGATCCGCCATCCGGTACTGCCACCGGATCGCGACGTGCGCGGCTTCCAGTCGGTGTTGCTCGAACTCGGTGTTCGACTCGGCCTGCCCGGTCTGGTCGACGAACACGGCGCCGCGCGCTACCGCGACTATGCCGACTACATCGTCCACCATGAGCGCGCGCCCGGCATCGGCCTGCTGGCCGGCTGGCGCGGCGACGGCAGCCAGCACGGGCGCGGCGCACCGAACCCGCAGCAGTTGCAGCGCTACATCGACAACGGTGGATTCTGGCGGGCGGAAATCCCGGCCCGTGGCCGCTACTTCAAGATGGCCAACCGCGACTACCTCGACTGGGCAAAGTCGATGGGTTTCGTCGGCAGCACCGCACCGATCGTGCTGCAGCTCTATTCGGAGACGTTGCAGAAATTCCGCCTCGCCGCGCAGGGCCACGGCACGATCCAGCCGCCGCCGCGGCACCGCGAGCGAGTCGCGCGTCATTTCGATCCGCTGCCGATCTGGTATCCGCCATTCGGGGACGAACGTGACGAAAGCGACTATCCGCTGCACGCGCTGACCCAGCGACCGATGTTCATGTACCACGCATGGGGCTCGCAGAATGCCTGGCTGCGACAGATTGCCGCGCGCAACGTGCTGTACCTGCATCCGGACACGGCCGATCGCCATGACCTCGCCGACGGCGATCTGGCGGTCGTCGAGTCGCGCCACGGCCGGATCGTCGTGCCGGTCCAGCGGGCTGCCAACGTGCAGCCGGACACGGTCTGGACCTGGAATGCGATCGGCAAGCGCCGCGGTGCATGGAGTCTGTCGGCCGACGCCCCGGAGGGCCGCCGCGGCTTCCTGCTGAACCACCTGATCGGCGATCGACTGCCCGATGGCGAGTACGCCAATGCCGATCCGGTAACCGGCCAGGCGGCCTGGTTCGACCTGCGCGTGCGACTGCGCCGGGCGCGCCCCGACGAGCAGCCGGCGCCGCAGTTCGCGCCGCTTCCGAGCGGTTCAGCGGCGCCCGCTACGCTGCGCTACGGCTCCGCTTCCAGGACGCGCCGATGATCGCTTCGCCTGCGACGCCGCACAGCGCCGCGCGCTTGCCGCAAGCCGCGCGTCGCTCCGGCGCAGGACCGACACGACACTGAACCGATGGGCATCGAAGCGCTGCTGACGCTTGCGATCCTGGCCGCCGCGATCGTGCTGTTCGCGACCGAGAAGCTGCCGGTCGACATGGTCGCGATGCTGGTACTGGCCAGCCTGCTGCTGCTCGGACTGGTCACGCCGGAGCAGGGGCTGTCGGGTTTCTCGAGCGAAGCGACGATCACGGTCGCGGCGATGTTCGTGCTGTCGGCGGGGCTGTCGCACAGCGGCGCGCTGCGCAGCATCGGCCGCTGGCTGGCGCGGATCCGCAGCGGCTGGCTGTTCACGCTGACGGTGATGGTGATGCTCGGTGGCATGTCCGCGTTCGTCAACAACACCGCGGCGCTCGCGGTGCTGCTGCCGGTCGTGCTCGCGGTGGCGGCGGCCAACAAGTTCTCGGTGTCGCGGATCCTGATCCCGATGTCGTACGCCGCACAGATGGGTGGCGTCTGCACGCTGATCGGCACGTCGACCAACCTGCTGGTCCACTCGATAGCGCAGGACATGGATCTGCCAGGCTTCTCGCTGTTCGAGTTCGCTCCGCTCGGCCTGCTGACGATGGCGGCCGGCATCGCCTACCTGATGCTGTTCGGCCGCTGGCTGCTGCCGGACCGCCGCGGCGAGGAACTGACCGAGAACTACCAGCTCGGCAAGTACATCACCGAATTGCGGGTCGGCGCCGGATCGCGGCTGGTCGGCCAATCGGTCGCCGAGGCCAAGCTCGGCGAGCGCTACGGCATCTACGTGCTCGAACTGCTGCGCGGCGAGGAGAAGATCTGGGCACCGCGGGCGCAGACTCTGCGCGCCGACGACGTGCTGCTGGTGCGCGGCGATTGGGAGCGACTCACGCGCGTCAAGGACGAGTTCGCACTCGAGCTGGAGCCGGAGTTCCAGTTGCGCGATTCGCTGTTTCACGGCGGCGACCAGGTGCTGACCGAAGTGATGGTCGCGCCGGGCTCGCGCTTCGTCGGCCAGACCCTGAAGGAACTCGAGTTCAACTGGCACTACAACGCCACCGCACTGGCGATCCAACGCCGCGGACAGGTCGTTCGCGAGAAGCTCAAGGACGTCCGGCTGTACATCGGAGACGTGCTGCTGCTGCTGACGACCCGCGACGAGATGCGGGTGCTGCGCGGCAATCCGAACCTGATCGTGATGAGCGAGCGCGAGGATGCCAGCTACAACCGATGGCGCGCGGTGACCGCGATCGCGATCATGGCAGCGGTCGTCGCGGCCGCCGCGCTCGGCTGGCTGAAGATCGTCGTTGCCGCCCTGCTCGGCAGCGTGGCGCTGCTGCTGACCCGCTGCCTCGACCCGAAGGATGTCTACCAGGCGATCGACTGGCGCGTGATCATGCTGCTGGCCGGCATATTGCCGCTCGGCATTGCGCTGCAGAATTCCGGCGCAGCCGGGTTTCTGGCCGGCACGATGATGGATCTGGTCGGCGACTGGGGACCGATCGCGGCACTGGCGGTCACCTACCTGATCACCGCGCTGCTGACCGAGGCGATGAGCAACAATGCCGCGGCGGTGCTGATGGCGCCGATTGCGGTGGCCAGTGCGCAGGCGCTGGACAGCAACCCGACCGCATTCCTGGTCGCGGTCGCGTTCGCCGCATCGACCAGTTTCGCGACGCCGGTCGGCTACCAGACCAACACGATGGTCTACAACGCCGGCGGCTATCGATTCACCGACTTCGTCCGCGTCGGCGCGCCGCTGAACCTGCTGTTCTGGCTGCTGGCCGTGATGCTGATTCCGGTGTTCTGGCCGTTGTAGTGGCGGGATCCGGGATCCGGGATCCGGGATCCGGGATCCGGGATCCGGGATCCGGGATCCGGAATCCGGAATCCGGAATCCGGGAGTCGGGATTCGGGATTCGGGAGTCGGGAGTCGGGATTCGGGAGTCGGGAGTCGGGAGTCGGGAGTCGGGAGTCGGGAGTCGGGAGTCGGGAGTCGGGAGTCGGGAGTCGGGAGTCGGGATGCGGGAGTCGGGATGCGGGGTTCGAACGACAGGGATCGTCAATGACGCCGCACTGCAAGCCCCTCTCCCCATGGGAGAGGGGTTGGGGTGAGGGTCCCCGAAAGCCGGGATGAACGCACCCGCCGCAACCTTTCCGACCGCCCATGGCGATAACTCGAAGCAGCGCAACGGCACCGAGCTCGAGCGACCGCGACGCATCGCGAACAACCTCACCCACACACCGCACTACAATGCGCGCTTCGTCAGCACGCCGCGCCCGCCGAAACTCCCGCGTGACCTCGCTCCCCGCCACCACCCGCCGCCAGCTCGGCCTCGTCATCGATCTCGACACCTGCGTCGGCTGCCACGCCTGCGCGGTCGCCTGCAAGCAGTGGAACACCGGCGGCATCAAGGGGCCGCTGGTCGACGAGCAGCCGTACGGTCGCGAACCGGTCGGCGTCTGGTTGAACCGCGTGCACAGCTACGAGCTCGATGACTACGCGCCGCCATCCGCCGACCCGCAGGCGGCGCCGGCGCCGCTGACGCTGCATTTCCCGCGCTCATGCCTGCACTGCGACAACGCCGTCTGCGTGACGGTCTGTCCGACCGGCGCCAGCTACAAGCGCGCCGAGGATGGCATCGTGCTGGTCGATGAAGACCGCTGCATCGGCTGCAAGCTGTGTTCGTGGGCCTGCCCGTACGGCGCGCGCGAGTACTCGGCGGTCGATGGCGTGATGAAGAAGTGCACGCTGTGCATCGACCGGATCTACAACGAACGGCTCGACGAGGCCGAACGCACGCCGGCCTGCGTGCAGGCCTGTCCGACCCGCGCGCGGCACTTCGGCGATCTCGGTGATCCGGATTCGGCGGTGTCGCGGCTGGTCGCCGACCGCGACGGCGCCGACCTGCTGCCGCAGCTCGGCTACCGGCCGACCAACAAGTACCTGCCACCGCGCGCGCGCCGCAGTGCCGATGCGCCGGGCGAGGCCGAAGCTCCAGCCGAAGCACTCGATCGATCGACGCTGCCGCCGCTGCTGCGCTGGCTCGACCGCGCACTGAGCCGCTGACATGCATCCGGCCCTGTCGGTGATTTTCTTCACCACGATCGGCGGCGCCGGTTACGGCCTGCTGTTCCTGCTCGGACTGCAGTTGCTGCTGGCGCCACCGCTCGATCGCAGCGCCGTCATCCCGATCGCATTGACCGGCGGGCTGCTCGCAAGCGCCGGTCTGGTCGCGTCGCTGTGGCATCTCGGCCAGCCGCAGCGCGCCTGGCGTGCGCTGTCGCAGTGGCGCAGTTCGTGGCTGTCGCGCGAGGCGGTCGTCGCGCTGTTCGGCTATCTGCCGCTGACCGCCTGCATCGCACTGACGTGGACCGACGCCGATCCGCGCTGGCTGCGGCTGGCCGGCGGTGCGCTGGCGCTGGCCGCCGCGGCGACGGTCTGGTGCACGGCGCGGATCTACACCTCGCTGCCGCCGATTCCGGCCTGGCGGTTGCGCCCGGTGCTGCCGGGCTACATCGGATTCGCGCTGCTGTCGGGCCTGCTCTGGTGGCAGGCACTGGCATTCGTGCTCGACCTGCCGCGCGCACCCGCTGTCGCGCTCGCCGCCGCCGGGCTGGGCCTCGGGATGCTCGTGCTCAAGCTCGGCTACTGGCGCGCGATCGATCGCCAGACGCTACCCGCCGATCTGCCGACCGCGACCGGACTGAGCGGCGCGTCCGGCATGCGGCCGTTCGAGGCGCCGCATACCGAAACCAGTTATCTGCTGCGCGAAATGGGGCACGTGCTGGCACGCCGCCATGCCGTGCCGCTGCGGCGCGCCTCGTTGCTGCTGCTGGCGCTCGGCGCCGGCCTGGCCGCGGTCGCCGCCGGACTTCCGGCCGGCGCGGTCGCGCTGTCGTGGCTCTCGCTGGTCATGCTGCACGCCGGGCTGTTCGTCGAGCGCTGGCTGTTCTTCGCGCAGGCGCGGCACGTCGTGACGGTGTACTACCGCGGCTGAGCCAAAGCATTTACGCGGGCTTAACCCGGACGCCCGCGTCCGCTCCTACCATCGGCGCCCCGCACACCCGCGGAACCGCGATCAGGCGTTTCGATGGAGCAGGAATCGATGGGAAAGTATCTGCCGACGGCGGCGCTGCTGGCGCTGCTGCCGAGCGCGGCACTGGCCGAATGGACTGCCAGCGGCGAACTCGGCGTGGCCGCCACCCGCGGCAATTCGCATTCGGAGAACGTCAACACGAAGCTGGCGTTCGAACACGAGAGCAACGACTGGACGCACAAGTTCGGGCTGGCCGCGGTGCGCGCCCGGAACGAGGTGCTGGTCGACAGCGACGGCGACGGTGAGCTCGAGCGCCGCTCCGAGCTGTCGGCCAACCGCTACCAGGTGCAGGCCAGCAGCGGCTACAAGGTCAACGAGCGCGGCACCTGGGTCGGTTCGCTGCGCTACGAGAGCGATGATTTCGCCGCCTACGCCGAGCAGGCGACGCTGTCGCTCGGCTTCGGCTACAAGCTGGTCGACAACGCGCGGACCGTGCTGTCGACCGAGCTCGGCCCCGGTTACCGGCGCGCCGAGCCGGTCGACGGTGGCACCGAAAGCGACCTGATCTTCCGCGCGCTGGTCGACTATCGGCAGACCCTGACCGCGAACACCGCGCTGACCAATCTGCTGCTGGTCGAATCCGGCGAGTCGAACACGTCCGCGCAGAACGATCTCGGCGTCTCGGTCGCGATGAATTCGCGGCTGGCACTGAAGACCGGCGTGCAGCTCCGCTACAACAGCGAGGTCGACCCCGGCATCGGCCACACCGACACGCTGATGACGGTCAACCTGGTCTACACGATCAAGTAAGGCCGCCCGCGCCGCGCTGCCCGGTCAGGCGTCGAGCAGCTCGCGCGCGCCCTGCTGCAGCAACCGGGCCGCGACCTCGCGGCCGAGCCCGGCCGGGTCGTCGAGCGCCGCGGATGCCTCGGCGCGCAGAGCGCGCTGGTCGGTCTTTGCACCGACCAACCCGACCAGGTGCAGGCGCCCATCGCGTTCCTCGCAGTAGGCCGCGATCGGCACCTGGCAACTGCCCTGCAGCTCGCGGGTCATTGCCCGCTCGGCCTCGACCCGGCGTCGGGTCGAAGCGTGGTCGAGCGGCGCCAGGCGGGCGATCACGTCGGCGTCGCCGGCCCGGCATTCGATCGCGATCGCGCCCTGCGCGGCGGCCGGCAGCCAGTCCGGCGCCTGCAGCCGGCTGCGGATCCGTTCGCCGAAGCCGAGCCGTTCGAGCCCGGCACAGGCCAGCACGATGGCATCGAACTCGCCGCCATCGAGCTTGGCCAGCCGGGTGTTGACGTT
The DNA here is from genome assembly GCA_041687455.1 of Lysobacteraceae bacterium. Classification (GTDB taxonomy): domain Bacteria; phylum Pseudomonadota; class Gammaproteobacteria; order Xanthomonadales; family Xanthomonadaceae; genus JAWLBY01. Next base: position 55,322 of record JAWLBY010000020.1, read on the forward strand.
GCCGCGCAGGTCGGTCAGCTCGAGATCCGGGCGCTGCCGGCGCAACTGCACCTGCCGGCGCAGTGACGAGGTGCCAACCCGGGCGCCCGGCGGGAGCTCGGCGACGCTGTCGTAGCGGTTGCTGACGAACGCGTCGAACGGATCGGCGCGCTCGAGGATGGCCGGCAACTCGAACGGCCCGTCGAGCTCCATCGGCACGTCCTTCAGCGAATGCACAGCGCAGTCGGCATCGCCGTCCAGCATCGCCTGCTCGAGTTCCTTCAGGAACAGGCCCTTGCCGCCAATCGCGGCCAGCGAACGGTCAAGGATCTGGTCGCCGCGGGTCGACAGCGGGACCCGTTCGATCACCAGCCCTGGATGCAGCCGGCGCAACCGCTCGGCGACGTGTTCGGTCTGCCACAACGCGAGCGCGCTGCGGCGGGTGGCGATCCGCAATGGACGGGCCTGCATGGTTTTCACCCTCCTCGTGCCGCTCCGACCGGAGGGCGAAAACCGCCTAGCTTAGCGTCACAGGCCGCGGACCTGTTGCCGCAGCGCTGGCAGACAGCGGCGGCTGACCTCGAGCAGCGCCGGTTCGTGGCGCAGCTTGGCCCGGGTGTGGCCGTCCGGCCCGCGTTGCAGTTCCTGCAGCTCGGTCCGCGCGACCAGGCAGTTGCGATGGATGCGCAGGAAGCGGTCGCCGAACTCCTGTTCCAGCGATTTCAGCGACTCCTCGATCAGGTCCTCGCCGTTGGCGTGGTGGACGACGACGTACTTTTCCTCCGCCTGCAGGTAGCGGATGTCCTCGATCGGGATCAGTCGCAGGCTGCCGCGCAGGCGCGCGCACAGGTGGGTGCGGCGCTTGGCCTCCGGCAGCGTCTGTTCGAGCGATTCGGCACGCTGGGCGGTGAAGCGGCGGGCCTTGTGCAGTGCCTCGGCCAGACGTTCGGCACGGACCGGCTTCAGCAGGTAGTCGATCGCGCCGCTTTCGAACGCGGCCAGCGCGTGCGCGTCGTAGGCGGTCGAGAAGATCACCGCCGGCGGCGGATCGAGGTGCGCCATGTGGCGGGCTGCCTCAAGGCCGTCCATGACCGGCATCGCGATGTCGAGCAGCACGGTATCGGGACGCAGCTCGGCCGCGCGGTCGAAGGCGTCGCGGCCGGTCTCGGCCTCGCCCACCACTTCTGCGCCCTCGATCGTCTGCAGCATGTCGCGCAGGCGCTGGCGGGCAAACGGTTCGTCATCGGCTATCAGGATTCGCATGCGCGCACTCAATGCTCGATGGGGATGTGCAGGATGGATAAATAGTAGCCCCCGCTATCCTGAACGGTCATCCGTGCGCGGGCTCCGAACCTGAAGATCAGCCGTTGCGCGATGCTGTCCTGGGCGTGGCGGTTGCCGCCGACCGCGGCGTCGCCGGCCGGATAGGGATTTCCGACCGAGATCCGCAGCAGGTCGCGCTCGCGGTTCAGCCGGACATCGATCTCGCCGCCGTCGGCCAGCCGCGAGATACCGTGCAGCACGGCGTTCTCCAGCAGCGGCTGCAGCAGCAGTCGCGGCATCGGCAGATCGCGCGGCACATCGTCGGCGATCGACCACTGGATGCGCAGCCGCGCCCCCAGCCGCAGCCGTTCGATGTCGAGATAGCGCTGGCACAACTGCAGCTCCTCGCCGAGTGTCGATTCGCCGGGCGCGCTGCCTAGCGCGGCACGGAACAGCTCGGACAGGTCCTCGACGGCGCGCTCGGCGGTGTCCGGGTCGCGCCGGACCAGCGACGCGATCGTGTTCATGCTGTTGAACAGGAAATGCGGCCGGATCCGCGCCTGCAGCGCCTGCACTTCGGCGCGCGCCTGCGCGCGGGCACGATCCTTCCATTGTTCCTGCACGTAGAAGTACCGCAGCAGAACGGCCGACAGCAATGCGGCGATCGCGGCGACGCGGCCGGCAAAATGCAGCCTGAACTCGGCCGGCAGGCTCAACTGCGTCTGCAGCGTGATGTCGAGCTCGTGGACCAGCAGGCTGCCGAGATAGGCGACTGCGACCGGAATCGACCATGCCAGTATCGCGCCGAGCGCGATCGGCAGCATCTCCAGCCCGGCTCGGGCCTTGCACAGCAGGACCGCCGCGCACAGCGCGAGCCACTGCGCGAACAGGCTGGCCGCGGCGAACTGGCCGCCGCTCCAGCCGGCGCCGGTGTTCGGCGCGACGGCGACGACCACCACAGCGACCTCGGCCGCGACCAGCGTCGCGAACAGGATCGGCAGCCGGCAGAAATCCGGCAACCAGTGCCGCGGCCGGCGCCGCATCAGCATGGCGGCAGATCCGCGAGGCGCCGACCGAGCCAGTCGGCGAGGTGCTCGATCTCATCGCCGCAGACGCTGTGCGCCATCGAATAGCTGTGCCATTCGAGCGGATGACCGCGCGAGCGGAGGAATTCCGCGCTGCGCTCGCCGAGCGCTTGCGGCAGCAGCGGGTCGAGCGCGCCATGCGCCATGAACACCGGCGTATCGCGGTTTTCCGGCCGCGCCTCGCTGGCAGTGACCGTGGCCAGCGGCAGGTAGGTGCTGAGCAGGATCGCGCCGGCCAGTCGCTGCGGGCGGCGCAGCAGGGTCGCCATCGCGATCGCGCCGCCTTGCGAGAAACCGGCCACGAATTGCCGTGCCGGTGGAATCCCGCGACCGGATTCGCGCTCGATCAATGCATCGAGCGCTGCAATCGACTGCCGGATGCCGGCCTCGTCCTCGCGCGCCGCCAGGTCCATGCCGAGCAGGTCGTACCAGCCACGCATCCGTGCGCCGCCGTTGATCGTGATCGGCCGGATCGGGGCATTCGGGAACACGAAGCGCAACGCCGGCCAGCCGGGCCGCAGCAGCTCCGGCACGATCGGCACGAAGTCATTCGCATCGGCACCGAGGCCGTGCAGCCACAGAATGCTGGCCACCGGATGTGGGCCGGTCTGCCGTTCGACGCCATCGAATGCGCTCATGGCGACAGAGCATAGCGAAGGTGCCGCGGCGCTCGCTCGCCCTCGATGAATCGCGCCCGGGCGACACGCCGTCGTGCTCGACGACGCCCGCGGCGAACGCAGCCGGCGCCGAGCCGGCTGCGTGCCTCGGCGCGTCGACTATTTGAAGAACTTCGCCGCAATCGCGTCGGCGTCGATCTTCTTCAGGCCTTCATTGATGACCTTGGCGGCCTGCTCGCCTTGCGGCGATTTCTGGAACGCGACATACAGCTTCTTGTCCTCGAGCGGACGCTGGTTGAATCGGACCTTGTCCTTCATGCCGGCCAGGCCAGGATCGGTGGCAAGCATGTAGGCGAGCACGTTGCGGTCGATCACCGCAAGCGGAATGCGGCCGGCACCGACCTTCTTGATGTTGGTCAGGTCGTCGACGACCGGATCGATCTTGAGCTCGCCGGCCGCGGCCTTGGCGTCGAACTCCTCGGTGTTGACGTAGTCGCGCACGGTGCCGATCGTCTTTCCCTCGAGGTCGGCGAGCGTGCTCCACGTCACCGGCGACGACGCATGTTCGACGAATCCGAGCGGCCCGCTGCCGATCGGGTCGGACAGCACGAAACTGCTCGCGACATCGGCCGAGTAGTATTCGGGGAAGTAACCATGGAAGCCGCTCTTCGGATCCTGCGCCATCGCGACCGCTCGGCTCCACGGGAAGAACTTCACCTCCAGCGAGTAGCCCATCGCTTCGGCGGCGGCGCGGACGACCGCGACGCTGGCGCCCTGCTGGTCGACCTTCTCGCCTGCATACGGCGGCCATTCGAGACTGGTCAGGCGGATCACCTTGTCCTGCGCGGTCGCGGCCGCGGCGGCCAAGGAGAGCAAGACGGCACAGCCGAACAAACGGAACAACGAACGGATCTTCACGCGGATACCCCCCCCGGGTTGCGCCGGCGGACCTGGCCGGCAACTTCGTCTTCCAACGAAAAATGCGCCAGCAGCTCCAGCACCGACGACGCCTGGTCGTCGAGCGTGGCACTGGCCGCCGCGGTCTGTTCGGCAATCGCGCTGTTCTGCTGCGTGATTCCGTCGAGATCGGCGATCACCGTGTCGATCTGGCGTATCCCCTGCGCCTGATCGGTGGTTGCCTTGGCGATCGTCCGGGCCAGCGTGGCCGAGCGGCCAACCGCCCCGGAGATTTCCTCGATCGCCTGCGACAGATCCTCGGCCAGGGTGATGCCCTGCTGCACTTCCGCATCACTCGACGTCAGCAGGCCGCGGATGTCCTTGGCATTGTCGGCGGCGCGCTTGGCCAGTGCCCGCACTTCGGCGGCGACGACGGCGAAGCCGCGCCCCATTTCGCCGGCCCGCGCGGCCTCGACGGCGGCATTCAGTGCCAGCAGGTTGGTCTGGAATGCGATGTCGTCGATCAGGCCGACGATCTCCATGATCCGCCGGCTGCCCTTGCCGATCTCGGACATCCGGGTCTGCATCCGCGCAATCGCTTCGGCACCGCGCTGCGCGGCCTCGTCGGCCGCCGAGCTCTGCTTGCTGGCGTCGGCCGCATCGCGCTCGTTGCTGGTGACCGAGGTCGCCATGCCGCGCATCGCCGCCGACGACTCCTCGAGCGACGCGGCCTGCTGCTCGATCCGGCGCGACAACTCATCGGTTCCGGCGCGGATTTCGCCGGAACCCGACGCCACCGAACGGGCCGCTTCGCGCAGTTGCGCGACCAGCTCGGCCAGTCGTTCGATTGTCGTGTTGGCGTTGTCGCGTACGTTGGCGAACACGCCGCGCCAGTCGGCCGCTTCGAGCCGGTAGCCGAGCCTGCCGTGTGCCAGTGCGTCGTGCAGCGACTGGATGCGCCGCAGTGCGTCGTCGAATCCGTCGAGCAGGTGGTTGACCTCGCCGGCCAGCTCACCGAGCACGCCGTCGGCCCCGGAGGCCGAAATTCGCACCGACAGGTCACCGCGCCGCGCTGCGCCGACCGCCTGCGACAGTTCGGCCGCGATCCGCCGCTCGACCGCCTGGCGCGCCAGCAGATCGGTCATGTCGTGCCATTGCACGACGAAACCGACCGTCTCGCCGTTGTCGCTGGCGACCGGCGACACGTCGAGCACGCCGTGCCGGCCGGCCAGTTCGCGTTCGGACCTGGACGGACCGTCGAGCCCGGCCAGCGGCTGGCCGAGCCAGGCTCCGAGCACTTCGCTCAGCTCGCTGCCGACCGGGTCGTCCCGATCGAGCCCGAACGCCGCGCGGACGTCCGCGAAGCGGCTCAGGTAGCCCGCGAATGCGTCGTTCAGCAGCACCACGCGACCGGCATCATCGAGCAGCATCAGGTTGGCCGACGCACAGGTCAGGCCGCGGCCGGCGCGCTGGGCCGAGTCGGTGGTCGCTTTCAGTTCGCCGAACAGGCCGACGAAGCGATCCAGTGCGCGCGTCAACGTGCCGATTTCCGAGCGGCTGTCGCCATGGCGGCGGACCAGCGCATCCTTGTCGCGCCGGATCGAATCGATCGGTTCGCCAGGCTTGAGCTCGACCAGGCGGCCGAGAATGCCGCTCATGTGCCCGAGCGGTGCGGTGACCCAGCGGCCGATCAGCAGGTTCAGGATAACGACCAGCGACAGACCGACGCTGGCGAACTTGATCAGATCGGCGTGTTGCGCCGCGGCCAGCTCGTCACGGATGGTCCGGTCACTGAACCACAGCCGCACTTCGCCGATCTTCTCGCCATCGCGCTCGATCGACGCGCGGGCTTCGCGATACGCAGTGCCGGGCATCGCGTCGGCAGCCGCGTCGTCGACCGCATCGTCGCCGCGCTGCAGTCCGACCAGTTGGCTGTCGGAGGCATCGAGCACCTGCGCGGCGTCGAGCGCCGGGTTGTCGAACTCGACCAGCGACAACTGCCGGACCTGGTCGGTATTCAGATTCCAGACCGGCTCGAGCAGGCCGAGACTCAGTCGTCGTGCCACGCTCTCGGCGGTCGCCGAGAGCGCTTCGCCCATCCGCTGTTCGGTGCGCGTCTGCGAGATCCAGATCGCGACCACCACCACCACCAGCAGCACGGCGATCGAGGCCGCACTGATCCTCGCCCCGAGTCCCTGCCACCAGCGCATGGCTGCTTCCTCGCCTAGAACAGCTCGACTGTCGTCGAAATGGTGAACAGGAAGCGGCCCTCGGCGGCCGGATTGTCATCCTGATCGGTATCGGAATAGCCGAGGTACAGATCGAACGGACCGGCCGAGCGGGACACGCCGACCTGACCGTGCAGGAAGCCGTCGCCTTCCTCGTAGTCGGTGTAGGTGGCTTCGAGGTCGAGCGAATACACCTCGCCCAGCGCGAACGAATGGGTGCCCTTGACGCGCCAGGCCATGCCGTCGAACACATCGTCGTCATCGGTGACGAAGGCCTTGACGCCGGTGCCGTTCGCGAAGGTCACGCCGAAGTAGGCTTCGGTGTAGTCGTAGCCCTCGGACGGTGCGCCGGTGTAGGTGTAATGCGCGAGGCCGACGTCGAACGCGGTGCCATTGGCGATTTCCCAGCCGTAGCCGCCGTACAGATCGACTTCGATGTTGGCCGGATCATCGTCGCCGAAATCGACATTCGACGCCCAGGTGCCGACATAGAAACCGCTGTCCCATGCCAGATCCAGGCTGGCTTGCAGGGCCGGTCCGCGATACCGCGAATCCGAATCGCCCTGGGTCTGGCTGACGCCGTCGAACAGATAATCGGACGCCAGCGTGATCGTCGACGACAACGACGCTGCGGACACCGGCGCAACGCCGGCCATCAAGGCCGCCGCAAGCAGGACACGACGCATGAGTTCTCCCCCATCGGATGGATATGAATTGTCACCAGCCGGATTGGCGCGGTTGCTGCCAATCCGCTCCGGCCCCCTGTTGGGCCAATCATGTTCCGGGCAAGGGGCAATTGCAACGCCGGCCATGCACGGCGTCGACATCTGTGCGTGGAAGCAAAGCCTGGGCGTCCAGGGAAGGCATGGATCGGCCGTAGTCGATCAACCCTCCTGACGGTGTCCTGACCTCCGTGCCCGCGTCGATCGATCAGGCAATTGCAGGCAGGCCATGCACGGCGTCGACATCGGCAGTCGCCGAACGATCGCCGCGAGCGCGCGAACAACGATCGATCGTCAGGTCGTGGTGGGCCCACCAGGATTCGAACCTGGAACCAAGGGATTATGAGTCCCCTGCTCTAACCGTTGAGCTATAGGCCCGGTCGATCGGCGACGCGGCGCGAGTGCGCGACGAACAGCGGTGCCGGGACGCCGATTGTAACGATCGAGCGACCATCGATGTGCGGCGACCGCGGGTCGGGAGCCGGCGCTTCGGCCGCGAAAACAAAAACCCCGCCTTGCGGGCGGGGTTTCCTGGATTGGCTGGGGGACTAGGATTCGAACCTAGATAGGCAGAGTCAGAGTCTGCAGTCCTACCATTAGACGATCCCCCAATCCGGGGTCGAAGCGCAGCGAATTCTAGCTTAGCGCTTCGAGAACTGGGTAGCGCGGCGGGCCTTGTGCAGACCGACCTTCTTGCGCTCGACCTCGCGGGCATCGCGGGTCATGAAGCCTGCCCGACGCAGCGGCGAACGCAGCGACTCGTCGTACTCGACCAGCGCACGGGCGATACCGAGGCGGATCGCGCCGGCCTGGCCGGTGGTGCCGCCGCCGTCGGCGGTGACCAGGATGTCGAACTTCTCGGTCATCTGGGTCAGCTCGAGCGGCTGACGCACGATCATGCGCGCGGTCTCACGACCGAAGTACTGGTCGAGCGGACGGCCGTTGACGATGATCGCACCGCTGCCATTGCGCAGGAACACCCGCGCGGTGGAAGACTTGCGACGGCCGGTGCCGTAGTTCTGCTGAGTCGCCATGTTTAGCTCTTCTATTTAAGAAGTCCGCACACGGATGTGCGGGCTCTTGCAGAGGATCTGCGTTAGATATCCAGCGCCTGCGGCTGCTGGGCGGTATGCGGATGGCTCGGGCCGGCGTAGACCTTGAGCTTGCGATACATCGCACGGCCCAGCGGGTTCTTCGGCAGCATGCCCTTGACGCCGATCTCGATCGCCCGCTCCGGGTGCGCGCCGTCGAGGATCTGCGACAGGCTCTGCGTCTTCAGGTTGCCGACGTAACCGGTGAACCGGTGATACATCTTGTCCTGCAGCTTGTTGCCGGTCACAGCGATCTTTTCCGCATTGATGACGACCAGGTAGTCACCGGTGTCGACGTGCGGGGTATAGATCGGCTTGTGCTTGCCGCGCAAGCGGCGTGCGAGCTCGGAGCACAGACGGCCCAGCGTCTTGCCCGTCGCGTCGACGATGTACCAGTCGCGCTTGACGGTCTCCGGCTTGGCGCTGATGGTCTTCATGACAGCTCCCAAGGGGCAAACGGTAAAGAAAGGAGCGGGATTCTATTTCGCATTTCGGAACAGCGCAAGCCTTTCGGTGCCGCGTGCTAGCATCGCCGGGAGTTTCCGCGGCTGCCGACCGCTTCCTGCCGTGACCGATCCGATCCCCCGAATCAAGACCCTGGCCGACCAATGCGTGCTGTGCGGGCTATGCCTGCCGCATTGTCCCACTTATGCATTCGATCGGCTCGAGGGGGAATCGCCACGCGGTCGGATCGCACTGGCGAAAGCGCTGGCCAGCGGGCGACTCGACCCGCGCGAGCCCGACCATTGGCACGGGCTCGACCATTGCCTCGGTTGCCGGCGTTGCGAGGCGGTCTGCCCGGCCGGCGTCCGCTATGGCGAATTGCTGGTCGAAGCGCGCCGGCTGCAGCGCGCGCATCGTGCGCCGGCATGGCGGCAGCGGCTGCTCGAACAGATCGCCGTCCATCCACGACTGATGTCGATGTCGCTCGGCGCCGCCGGGCGGCTGCGCCCGCTGCTGCCGAAGCGGATCGGCCGGCGATTGCCGCGCAGAACCGCCGCTACGCCGGTGGTCGGATTCCATCCGGCCACCGGGGTGACCCGGCGCGGCACGGTGGGCCTGTTCCTCGGCTGCATCGCGCGCCGCGCCGATCTGACGGTGCACCGCGCCGCCGTGCAGGTGCTGACGCGACTCGGCTGGGACGTGCAGATCCCTGCGCGGCAGACCTGTTGCGGCGCGCTGCACCGGCATGCCGGCGATGCGGCCGACGAACGCACGCTCGCCGCGGCGAATCGGGACGCATTCGGCGGCATGCAGTTCGACGCGATCCTGGTGTCGGCCAGCGGCTGCTTCGACAGCCTGGCGTCGAGCTTCGACGGCGATCAGCCCGCGCAGGTACGCGAACTGCTGGAATTCGTCGCGGCGGCGCTCGGCGACAATGAATTGCCGCTGCGACCGCTGCCGCACCGGGTCGCACTGCATGTGCCCTGCACGCAGGGCTCGGTGGTTCGCGCCGGAACAGCCGCGGCAACAGTGCTGGGCCGGATTCCCGGACTGCAGATCGTGCCGGTCGCCGGCCATGGCTGCTGCGGCGCTGCCGGCAGTCACATGCTGCTGCAGCCCGAACGCGCCGCCGCGATCGCGGCACCGCTGCTGGCCGAGATCGTCGACAGCGGCGCCGAACTGGTCGCCAGCGGCAACTTCGGCTGCCGCCTGCACCTGCAGGCCGGGCTGGTCGACAATGACACCGCTGTCCGGGTGCTGCATCCGATCGAACTGCTGTCCGAGGCCCTTGCATGAACCTACCGCGCCGCGAACGTCATTACGGCCTGCTCGACCGACTGCTGATCGAAGCCGATCACGCGCTGTCGAGCAGCTTCGTCGGCACGCCGACCGCGCGGCGCGACAACCCGGCCGGCCGCCTCGACGACCGGCCGTTCGACGACGCCGAACGTCGTCACGCCGCCGGGCTGATGCGGATCAACCATGCCGGCGAGGTCTGCGCGCAGGCGCTGTACTACGGCCAAGCCGCGGTGGCCCGCGATCCGGCGACCCGCGCCGCACTGCTGCAAGCCGCCGGCGAGGAAGGCGACCATCTCGCCTGGTGCGGCGAACGGCTGAGCGAACTGCACAGCCGACCGAGCGTGCTCAACCCACTCTGGTACGCCGGCAGCTATGCGATCGGTGTGGCTGCCGGGCTGCGCGGCGACGGTTACAACCTGGGTTTCGTGGTCGAAACCGAGCGGCAGGTCGAGGCGCATCTCGGCGAACATCTGCACAGCCTGCCGGATGGTGACGAGCGCAGCCGGGCGATCGTGCGCCAGATGCAGGCCGACGAGGTCGCCCACGGCAATGCCGCGAAAGCCGCCGGCGCGCGCGAACTTCCAGCGCCGATCCCGCAACTGATGCGGCTGACCAGTCGGGTCATGAAGGCACTCGCCTACAGGCTGTAGGTCGCCCTACGCGGTCAGCTTCAGGCCGAGGATGCCGGCCACGATCAGCCCGATGCAGGCCAGTCGTGGCCAGTGCGACGGCTCGGCGAACAGTACGATGCCGAGCACGGCAGTGCCGACCGCGCCGATGCCGGTCCAGACCGCATAGCCGGTGCCGAGCGGGATCGCGCGCAGCGCCAGGGCGAGGAACCAGAAGCTGCCCGCCATCGCAACGATCGTCCAGACACTCGGCCACAGGCGGCTGAAGCCGTCGCTGTACCTCAGCCCGACCGCCCAGCCGATCTCGAACAGACCGGCCACCAGCAGATGAAGCCAGGGCATGGCGACCGGACCGGTCGCGACCGCTGCCGCGCGCGCCGCCCGCCCGTCAATCCAGGTTGCGGCCGTGGAACAGCTCCTCGATCTCGCGCTTCAACTGCGCCTCGATGCGCAGCCGCTCCTTGAAGCCGAGATTCTTCGCCTTCTCCTCGAACAGGTAGTTGTCGAGGTCGAAGTCCTTCACATGCATCTTCGTGTGGAACATGTTTTCCTGATACACGTTCACATCGAACATCTCGTAGCGGTTCCTGATCGACTTGGCGAGATAGTCCTGGATCGAGTTGATCCGGTGGTCGATGTAGTGCTTGCGGCCCTTCACGTCGCGAGTGAAGCCGCGCACGCGGTAGTCCATGATCACGATGTCGGACTCGAAGCTCTCGATCAGGTAATTCAACGCCTTCAGTGGCGAAATCACGCCACAGGTCGCCACGTCGATGTCGGCCCGGAAGGTCGCGATGCCGTTGTGCGGATGCGTCTCCGGATACGTGTGGACGGTGATGTGGCTCTTGTCGAGATGGGCGACGACCGATGCCTCGCCCGGATGCTCGCGCACCGCACCCGACAGCACTTCCTTGCCGGCCGCCTTCTTGTCGACCACCGGCTGCTCGGAAATCAGGATCGTGACCGACGCCCCCTGCGGGTCGTAGTCCTGCCGGGCGACGTTCAGCACGTTGGCGCCGATGATGTCGGCGACGTCGGTCAGGATCTGGGTCAGGCGGTCCGCGTTGTAGGCCTCGTCGATGTACTCGATGTACCGATCGCGCTGTTCCTCGCTGATCGCGTAGCAGACATCGTAGATGTTGAAGGACAGCGCCTTCGTCAGGTTGTTGAAACCTTGCAGCTTGAGACGGGGCAACGGCTTGACCACGGCATGCATTTCCTGCGGCAGAGCGGGTGAAAGGGATAACCGCGAATTATCGATCAAAATGTCGCTGGCCACCACTGCGCGACGTTGAGCGGAGCGAGCCGAGCGACCCCATCGACCACTCGTCGCCAGCTCGAGCCCACCGGCGGTCGCGCTCGCCTGGCCCGCTGGTCGAGCGGATCGGAGGCGCCGCATCCGATGACCGCGCCACCGGCGGTGGACAGCCGGATTGCTGTACGGCCCGCGCCGGCATTACTCTTGCCGCATGATGACGTCGGCACTGCGCCCGGGGAGCGCGCCTAGCCCATGCTGAACACTGCCCTGCGCCGCCCACATGCGCCGCCTTCGCTTGCCCCGGACGAGGGCACGATCGAGCGTTTCCTTGCCCACTGCCATCGCCGCCGCTACCCGAGCCGGGCCGATGTATTCCGCCCCGGTGATCCGGCCGGCACACTGTATTACGTGATCTCGGGCTCGCTGTCGGCGATGGTCGAGGAAGAGGATGGCCGCGAGCTCGTGCTCGGCTACTTCAATGCCGGCGAGTTCGTCGGCGAGGCCGGCATCTTCGTCAGCGCGCCGAAACGCGAGGTGCTGCTGCGCACGCGCGCGCCGTGCGAGCTGGCCGAGATCGGGGTCGAACGTCTGCACGCACTGTTCGCCGGGCCACTGGCGGAGGACTGCCCGAAGCTGCTGTTCGCGATGGGCCAGCAGCTCACCAAGCGCTTGCTGCACACCAGCCGCAAGGCCAGCCGGCTGGCCTTCATGGACGTCACCAACCGGATCACCAACGCGCTCGCCGACCTGTGCGAGGAGCCCGATGCGATGAGCCATCCGCAGGGCACGCAGATCCGCGTGAGTCGGCAGGAGCTGGCCCGCATCGTCGGCTGCTCGCGCGAGATGGCCGGCCGGGTGCTGAAGCAGCTAGAGGAACAAGGCGTGCTGCACGCCCGTGGCAAGACCGTCGTCATCTACGGCACCCGCTGATGGCGGCGCCGCTGCGCATCGCGCTTCGTCCCGCTGAACCTGAAGACGCCGAAGCCGTCGCCGCGCTGCTCGCGGTGCTCGGCTACCCGTGCAGCCGCGACGATGCCACGCAGCGCATTCATACGATCGCCGACGAGCCGGACCAGTGGCTGCTGCTCGCCGAGTGCAACGGCGAGGTCTGCGGCCTGCTGGCGCTCGACCTGATGTACTACCTGCCGCTTGGCGCGAGCACCGCCCGGATTACCGCGCTCGCGGTCGGCCGCGCCCATTCCGGCCAGGGCATCGGCCGCGCACTGCTGCGCGAAGCCGAACTGCGCGCCCGCCATGCCGGCGCGGTTCGGATCGAGGTCACCAGCGCAGACCAGCGCGAGGACGCGCACGCGTTCTATCGCGCCTGCGGCTATTCGCCGAGCTCGCTGAGGTTCGTCAAGAAGCTCGGGGCGAGTTGAGGCGACAGCCCGTTTGGTTTACCGGATCGGGACAGAACGGCGGAGCGTCAGCACCGGGCGCGGAGCGGTCATCCGCGATCGCAGCGCGCCGCCCCCGTAGGAGCGGCTTCAGCCGCGACCGGCGACGCCGCGGTTCCACCCTTGGGCGAGCAGCACCATTCGCGATCATCCAGCCTTCGCCGGGTCGTCGCCGGCTGCGACGCTCGGCGCGGGGGTCGCCGCGTCGCCATCTCGTCGCAGTTGATGGTGGGCGCTCCGCCGTAGGAGCCGCTTCAGCAGCGACCGCGAGGCATGAGCACA
>JAWLBY010000021.1:0-64555 GCA_041687455.1 Lysobacteraceae bacterium
CTGGCGGGAATCGAAGGTCGGCATGGGCCGCGGATGGTAGCCGCCACCTGCCTCCACCGTAGGAGGGGCTTCAGCCCCGACCGCGCGGCCTGGCGCGCCGTGATGTCGTCAATCGAAGCAGCACGGTCGGGGCTGAAGCCCCTCCTACCATTTGCATGCCACCGTTACCCTACAATGCGCCCCCTTCCTGCCGGAGCCCGCGCGATGAGCGACTGGACCATCGACGACGCCCGCCGCCTGTATTCGGTGCCGCACTGGAGCGAGGGCTATTTCGACATCGACGCGGCCGGCCGCGTGCTGGTGCAGCCGCATGGGCCGGATGGCCCGAAGCTGGTGCTGCCGGAGCTGGTCGAGCGGGCGCTGGCGGACGGCATGAAGGCGCCGCTGCTGCTGCGTTTTTCCGACATCCTGACCGACCGCCTCGGCCGGCTGCAGCGGGCATTCGCGCAGGCGATGGCCGAGCACGGCTACGGCGGCGGCTACACGTCGATCTATCCGATCAAGGTCAACCAGCACCGCGGCGTCGCCGGCGTTCTGGCGCAGGCGTCCGATGCCGACGGCTTTGGTCTCGAGGCCGGCAGCAAGCCGGAGCTGATGGCGGTGCTGGCACTGTCGCGGCCCGGCGCGCTGGTGATCTGCAACGGCTACAAGGACCGCGAGTACATCCGCCTGGCGCTGATCGGTCGGCGCTGCGGGCTGAACGTGTTCATCGTGGTCGAGAAGGCGTCGGAGCTGAAGCTCATCATCGAGGAATCGCGCGCGCTCGGCATCGAGCCGGGTCTCGGCGTGCGGTTGCGGCTGGCCACGCTCGGCGCCGGCAAGTGGCAGAACTCCGGCGGCGAGAAGGCCAAGTTCGGGCTGTCGCCGCGGCAACTGCTCGACCTGGTCGGCGAACTGAAGCAGGCCGGGCTCGCGCATTGCCTGCAACTGCTGCACTTCCACATGGGCTCGCAGATCTCCAACGTGCGCGACATCGCCGGCGGCGTGCGCGAGGCGACCCGCTATTTCGTCGAAGCCTGCAAGCTCGGCTGCGACATCCGCTACATGGATGCCGGCGGCGGCCTCGGCGTCGACTACGAAGGCACCCGCTCGCGCAGCTTCTGCTCGATCAACTATGGCGTCGAACAGTACGCGGCGACGATCGTGCAGCCGATCGCCGAGGCCTGTGCCGAGCACGGCCTGCCGGCGCCGCGGATCCTGACCGAATCGGGCCGCGCGATGACCGCCCATCATGCGGTGCTGATCGCCAACGTGTCGGAAGTCGAATTCGCCGCAACCGGCGCGGTGCCGCCGCCGCGCGCCGACGAGCCGGCGGTGGTCCGTCACATCCGCGAGTTGCACGACGAGCTGGACAGCCGGCCGCCGCTGGAACTGTTCCACGAGGCGCAATACCACATCGGCGAAGGCCAGACGATGTTCGCGCTCGGCCAGTTGTCGCTGGCCGACCGGGCGCTGCTCGACGACCTGTACTTCGCGCTGATGCACGGCGTGCGGGCGCGGCTGCGCGCCGAGGAACGCAGCCACCGGCCGATCATCGACGAACTCGATGCGCGGCAGGTCGACAAGTACTTCGTCAATTTCTCGGTGTTCGAGTCGGTGCCGGACGTGTGGGCGATCGAGCAGGTGTTCCCGATCATGCCGATCGCGCGGCTCGACCAGCGCCCTGAGCGGCGCGGCATCGTCGCCGACCTGACCTGCGATTCCGACGGCCAGATCGACCACTACGTCGACAACGGCGAGATCGACACCGCGCTGCCGCTGCATGCACCGCGGCCGGGCGAGAACTACCGGATCGGGCTGTTCATGGTAGGCGCCTACCAGGACACGCTCGGCGACATCCACAACCTGTTCGGCGACACCTCGGCGGTCAATGTCCGGCTCGAAGCCGACGGCGGCTGTTCGTTCGAGCGTTCGCGGCTCGGCGACACCTCCGACGTGCTGCTCGATTACGTCGGCTACGACCTCGCGCAGTTGCGTGCGGCGTACCGCGCGCTGGTCGACCGCGCGGCACTGCCGGCCGAGCAGGCCGAGCGCCTCGCGGCAGCGCTCGAAGCGGGTCTGACCGGCTACACCTATCTCGAGGAAGCGCCGGCGCTGTAGCGCGCGCTGCCGGCATGATCCTGCCGCCGCGGGTCGCGGCGCCGCGGGCCGCGGTCACGGCGGCGGCGCAAGCAGCGCGGACCGGCCAGTCATCCCGGCACCGGGCGCATGCAACCCTGCATCGGCTGGCCGCATCCCATTCGGGATGCCGCCGCGCTTGCGCCGCGGGCGCCGCCTCCCCACTCTAGGGATTCACCGTCGAAGCCGTGTCATCCGTGCCCGCCGATCGACTGTTGCGACGAACCTGGATCGAGCTGCGCCGGCGCAAGGTCGTGCAGGCGGCGGCGACCTATGCGGTTGTCGCGTTCGTCGTGCTGCAACTGGCCGAAATCACCTACGACCCGCTCGGGCTGCCCGGTTGGGCGTTGACCTGGACCGTGCTGGCCGCGGTGCTCGGGTTTCCGGTCGTGATGGTGCTGGCCTGGTTCTTCGACGTCTCGCGACGCGGGCTGACCCGCGACCAGAGCGCCGGCGGCGCGACCGGCCCGGCGTTCGCAGTGGCGGTCGTGCTGCTGACCGTGGCCGGCATCGGCTGGTGGCTGACCGGCGTCTACGCGCCGGACCCCGCGGTCGATGCCGCCGCCGGCGCGCCGGCCGCCAGCAGTGCGCCGGCCAATGCGATCGCGGTACTGCCGTTCGACGACATGAGTCCGACCGGCGACCAGCGCTCGCTGGCCGACGGCATCGCCGAGGAACTGCTCGACCGGCTGGCCCGCAGCCCGGCATTGCGGGTCGCCGCACGGACCTCGTCGTTCGCGTTCCGCGACAGTGCGACCGACATTCGCGAGATCGGTCGGGCGTTGAATGTCCGCTGGCTGCTGGAAGGCTCGCTGCGGATCGCCGGCGGCCGGATCCGGATCACCGCGCAGTTGATCGATGCCGGCGACGGCTTCCACGTCTGGAGCGAGACCTACGAGCGCGCTGCCGACGACCTGTTCGCGCTGCAGGACGAAGTCACCGATGCGATCGCCGGCGAGCTGTCGAAACGGATCGGCGGAATCGCGGTCGAGGCCGGCGGCGACGCCGGCACCACGGATCCGGACGCGCTGCAGGCCTACCTGCAGGGCCGCGAGGCCTGGCGCGAACGGACGCCGGCCTCGCTCGAGCGCGCCGAAACGCTGTTCCGCCGGGCGGTCGAATCCGATCCGCCATTCGCCCGCGCCTGGTCCGGACTGGCCGACACCTACCTGCTGCAGGAGCAGTACGGCAGCCGCGAGCTGGCCGACGCGATCCGGCTGGCCGAGCCGGCCGCGGTCCGGGCGGTCAGCCTGCGGCCGCAGCTCGGCGAGGCGTGGGCGTCGCTCGGCCTGCTGCGCTCGACGGTCGGCCAGCTCGGTGCCGCCGAGCAGAGCCTGCTGAAGGCGATGGAGCTCGATCCGCGCTACGAGATGGCGCCGATGTGGCTGGCCAATGTCTACGGTTTGCAGGGCCGGCTGGACCGCCAGCTCGAAGTGCTCGAACGCGCCGCCGAACTGAACCCGCTGGAGCCGGTCATCAACGTCAACCTGGCCCAGGCGCGCGCCGCGCTCGGCAACACCGACGGTGCCCGGACGCTGCTGCTGCAGGCGCTGGCGGTGCGGCCGGACGACTCGAGCCTGCTGCGCGGGCTGTCCGATCTCGAGTTTGGCCAGGGCCGGCTGGAGCCGGCGCTGCGCGCCGCGCGCGCCGCGCATGCGACCGATCCGGCCGCACCGAGCAACATCGCGACGCTGGCGCGGCTGTACCTGCTGATCGAGGACTTCGACCGCGCCGAACGCCTGCTGCAGCAATTGCCGGCCAACAGCCGGGCGCGGTTGCTGTCGCTGCAGGAACTCGAACTGCGCCGCGGTGGCGACCGGCTGCTGCCGCCGCTGGCCGGCTGGCTGGCGGCGATCGAACAGGACCGGCTGACCGCGACCGACCAGACCGCGCTGACGCTGGCCGGCTTCGCCCGGTTGCGCGCCGGATCACCGGAGCAGGCGGCGCGGTTGCTCGCGCGCGCGCTCGACGGGCCGGAGCAGCTCGCCGAACGGCCGCAATCGCTGGACGCCGCCAGCCTGCTGGTGGTCGCGTTGCGCGCGGCCGGCGACGGCGCGGCCGCCGAACGCTGGAGCATCGCGCTGCAGCAGGCCGCCGAGGCCTGGCTGGCGGACGCGCCGATGCTGCCCGGCAGTGCCTACGGCCGGGTGCTGCTGGCGGTCGAGCGTGGCCGGCTCGACGCCGCCGACGAGGCGCTGCAGCGCGCAGTCGAGGCCGGTTTTCGGGAGCGCTGGCTGCTGCTGTATGACCCGCGGCTGGCGCCGTTGCGGCAGCACGGACGGCTCGAGCCGCTGCAGCAGCGTCTGGCAGACGAACTGCAGCAACTGCGCACGCAGTTCGCCGACCCGCAATGACGACCGGCGGCATGCCGCCGGGCCGGCGCCAGCGGCGATAATCGACGCCCCGATCAACGCCGCCGACCGCGTCGCCGGCCCACTGCAGGAGACAGCATGAAAACCGGATTCATCGGACTCGGCGCGATGGGACGGCCGATGGCCGGTCACCTGGCCCGCGCCGGCCTGCTCGCCGTTCTCGGCAACCGCACCCGCTCGGTCGCCGAGGCGCTGGCGGTCGAACTCGGCCAGCCGGCGGCCGCCACGCCGGCCGATTTCGCCGATTGCGATGCGGTGATGCTGTGCGTGTCGGCCGACGCCGACGTGTTGCAGAACGTCGATGCACTGGTACCGGTGCTGCGGCCGGGCGCGGTCGTTGTCGATCACTCGACGGTCGCCCGCGATACCGCGATCGAGGCGGCGCGCCGGCTGGCCACGCGCGGCATCGCATTCCTCGATGCGCCGGTCTCGGGCGGCGTCGAAGGGGCGCTGCACGGCCGGCTGTCGATCATGGTCGGCGGCGCTGCCGATGCGCTGGAGCGGGTTCGCCCGGCCCTCGAAGCCTATGGCGCGCGGATCGGCCACATGGGCGCGACCGGCGCCGGCCAGGCGACCAAGGCAGTCAACCAGGTGCTGGTGGCCGGCATCGCGCAGGCGGTCTGCGAGGGCCTCGCGCTGGCCGAAAAGCTCGAGCTCGAGCCGGAACGGCTGCTGCCGACGCTGGCAGCCGGCGCCGCCGGCTGCTGGTTCCTCGACCGCCGCGGCGCGACGATGCTGCGCAACGAATTCTCGGTCGGTTTCAAGCTCGCGCTGCTGCACAAGGACCTGAAGATCGTCGCCGGCATGGCCGAACAGGCCGGAGTCCGCGACAGCGTGATCGGGCAGTCGCTGGCCGACTACGCCGGGCTGATGGCACAGGGCCATGGCGACGACGACATCTCGGCGCTGATCCGCCTCAAGCGCGGCGGCTGAGCGGCGCAGCGGGACGCTCCCGCCCGGGAGCGTCCGTCAGCGCCGGCCATTCGCAGCTCGCCGACACTTCGAGCCGGAAATTGCGCCCCTCCGAGTCGCACTCGATGCGCTCGGTAGCCGGTTGTCGACGCCGCAGCGACGCGGTCACCGTCGGCGAATGCCGGCTTCGGCACGCGGCTCCCGCCCCGCGCAGGAAGGTGACGCGCGTGTCGCGCCGGCGGCCGAACGTCCGCCCGTCCGCCGACGGCGGCTCAGCGCACCGGTTCGCGAATCGCGATCGATTCGATGCCGCTGGCGGCGAGCTGCTGCTTGGCGCCGTCGAGTTCGCCGTGGCTGCGGTACGGGCCGAGCATGACCCGAAAGACCGTCGTGCCGCTGCCGGTGGTGGTCGGTTCGACCCGGGCAATCTGGCCGGTGAAGGCGATCTGCGCCTTGATTTCCTCGGCACGATTGCGATCGCTGAACGCTCCGGCCTGCAGCAGCAGGCGCTCATCGCTGGCCGGCGGTGGACTCGGTGTGCGCGCCTTCTCGGCCAGCTCGGCGTCCGGAATCCGGACCTCGCGTTCCTTCAGCACCTTGTAGAAGTCGTAGGTCGGCTTCCGCGCCGGCTCCGGCGTCTGTGCGACCGGCGGCTCGGGTTCGCTCGGCGCCCGACGCGCCGGGTCCGGCTGCGGCAGCAGCCGGCGGGCGTCGAAGCCGTCGTGGATCAGCAGCGCGGCGGCCAGCCCGAGCCCGATCAGCAGGCCGGCCAGCAGCCAGATCCAGGCCGGCACGCCGCGCCGTTGCGAGGTATTGCGTCGAGCCTGCGATTTGCCGCGACGGGCTGCCACTTACATCCGCTCCGGGGCCGAGACGCCGAGCAGTTTGAGGCCGTTGGCCAGCACTTGCCTGACTGCCAGGCACAGGCCGAGCCGGGCGTTGCGCAGTTCCTCGTCGGGCACCAGGATCGACACCGCGTTGTAGTAGCTGTGGAACGCCGCCGCCAGCTCGCGCAGGTAGGTCGCGATGACCTGCGGGCCGCGCTGCTCGGCGGCCGACTCCACCGCTTCGGGGAAACGCATCAGTTCGTTCAGCAGGTGTTCTTCCTGCGGTTCGACCAGCCGCGCGCGGGCCGACTCGGCGGCGGTGCGGTTCCACGACCAGTGCTTCTCGGCCAGTTGCCGCATCAGCGCGTGGACCCGGGCATGCGCGTACTGCACGTAGTAGACCGGGTTGTCGTTCGACTGGCTCTTGGCCAGTTCGAGGTCGAAGTCGAGGTGCTGGTCGTTGCTGCGCATCACGTAGAAGAAGCGTGCGGCATCCGAGCCGACTTCGTCGCGCAGTTCACGCAGCGTGACGAAACTGCCGGCGCGGGTCGACATCTGCACCCGCTCGGCGCCACGGAACAGGATCGCGAACTGCACCAGCCGGATCTCGATCCTGCCCGGGTCGAGACCGAGTCCCTGCGCGGCGGCCTGCAGCCGGGCGATGTAGCCGTGATGGTCGGCGCCGAAGATGTAGATCGCGCGCTCGAAACCGCGCTCGAACTTCGACAGCAGGTAGCCGAGGTCGGACGCGAAGTAGGTCGACACGCCGTTCTCGCGGATCACCACGCGATCCTTGTCGTCGCCGAAGGTGCTCGCGCGGAACCACAGCGCGCCGTCCTGTTCGAACAGATGGCCGTTGTCGCGCAGCCGTTCGATCGCCCGCTGCACGTAGCCGTCCTCGATCAGCGAGCGCTCGGAGAAGAAGGTGTCGTGGTGCACGCCGAAGCCGGCGAGGTCGTCGCGGATGTCCGCCAGGCACCAGTTCAGGCCGGCATCGAACACCAGCCGGTAGTCAGCCGCACCGAGCAGTTGCTTGGCGCGCGCGATCAACGCATCGACATGCGCTTCCTTGTCGCCGCCGTCGGACTCGTCCGGCGGCAGGTCGCGGGTCACTTCGTAGGCGCCGTGGCGCAGCCGATCGCCTTCCCGCGCCCGCAGCGCGCGCGCGATGTCGACCACGTAGTCGCCCTTGTAGCCGTTGTCGGGGAAGCGGATGTTGACGCCACCGAGCTCGTGGTAACGCAGCCAGACCGACACCGCGAGGATGTCCATCTGTCGGCCGGCGTCGTTGACGTAATACTCGCGCTGCACCTGATAGCCGGCCGCCTCGAGCAGCTCGGCGACCGACGCGCCGTAGGCGGCGCCGCGGCCATGCCCGACGTGCAGCGGTCCGTTCGGGTTGGCCGAGACGAACTCGACGGTGACCGATTCCTTCGAGCCTTCCGGCGCGAAGCCGTAGCGCTCGGCCTGCTCGAACACCCAGCGCAGCGTCGACAGCCGGCAGGTCCGATTCAGGTGGAAATTGATGAAACCGGGGCCGGCGATCTCGACCTTCTCGATGTGCTGCGACTGCGGCAGCGTGCCGGCGATCGCCTCGGCCAGTTCGCGCGGCTTGCGGCCGGTCTTCTTCGCCATCAGCAAGGCCACGTTGGCGGCGTAGTCGCCGTGCTCGCGCGAGCGCGCGCGTTCGATCACGAAGTCCGGCTCGCCGTCGAAGGCGATGCGGCCGGACCGACGCAGGTCGAGCAGGGCCTGCAGGATCAGTTCGCGCAGATGGTCTTTCACGGCGGGGTGTTCCAGCGAAAACCGCGTAGTGTAGTAGGGCGGGTGTCGAGCCGCCATGCGGCGCGCCCGCTGTCGAGCCCCTCTCCCCCTGGCAGCGGGGTTGGGGTGAGGGTCCGTACGGAGCTGCAGGCGGCGGACTGGCCTGAGCGGCACGTGCCTGCCGGCGGCTGATAGGCGCATGGCAATGTGCACCGCCGTTGGCCCCCGAACCCCCGACCCCGCTCCCGACGGGATAGCGGAGACGATCCTCGGCTCCGGCCGACCGCCTGGACCGCGGGGCTTGCACATTCGCCCGATCGGGCGCAGCCTGCGCGGCCACGATTGCCGTCCCGTGGCCCGGGACGCCGACAGGGGAGCGCGCATGAAGATCATCATCCTCGGGGCGGGCCAGGTCGGCTCGTCGGTGGCCGCGGCGCTGGCCAGCGAGAACAACGACATCACCGTCGTCGACACCGACCAGGCCAAGCTGAAGGACCTGGCCGAGCGGCTCGACATCCGCACCGTGCTCGGCCACGCCTCGCTACCGTCGGTGCTCGGCCATGCCGGGGCCGAGGACGCCGACATGATCATTGCGGTGACCTCGAGCGACGAGGTCAACCTGATCGCCTGCGAAGTGGCCGACATCGTCTACCGCACGCCGACCAAGATCGCCCGGCTGCGCGAGGCCGAGTACCTGCAGCACGCCGAGCTGACCTCGAAGACGCGCGCCGCGGTCGACGTCGCGATCAGCCCGGAAGGGCTGGTCTGCAAGCACGTGCAGCGGCTGATCGAGTACCCGGGAGCGCTGCAGGTGCTCGAATTCGCCGAAGGCCGCGCGCAGCTCGTCGCGGTCCGGGCGGTGCCGGGCGGCGCGCTGGTCGGGCACCAGATCAGCGAGCTGCGCAATCACTTGCCGGAATCGGTCGACGCTCGCGTCGCGGCGATCTTCCGCGGCGGCCAGCCGATCATCCCGAAGGGCAACACGGTCATCGAATCGGGCGACGAAGTGTTCTTCCTCGCCGACCGGCGCGACATCCGCACCGTCATGAGCGAACTGCGCCGGGTCGAGAAGCCCGCCCGTCGTGTGTTCATCGCCGGCGGCGGCAACATCGGCCGCAACCTTGCCCGCGCGCTGGAAGGCAAGTTCAGCGTCAAGGTGCTGGAGCGCTCGCGCGATCGCGCCAAACGCATTGCCGAAGACCTGCTGAACTCGATCGTGCTGGTCGGCGACTGCGCCGACGAGGATCTGCTGCGCGAGGAGAACATCGACCAGACCGACGTCTACTGCGCGCTGACCAACGACGACGAGGCCAACATCCTGTCGGCGATGCTGGCGAAACGGCTCGGCTGCCAGCGGGTGATCGCGCTGATCAACCGGCCGGCCTACGCCGAACTGGTCGAGGGCGGCACGATCGACATCGCGGTCAGTCCGCAGATGGTCACGCTCGGCGCGCTGCTGACCTACATCCGGCAGGGCACGATGGTCCGCGTGCATTCGCTGCGGCGCGGCATGGCCGAGGCGATCGAGGCGGTCGCGGTCGGCGACCGGCGCACCTCGAAGGTGGTCGGCCGTTCGCTCGACGAGCTCGAGCTGCCACCGGCGGCGACCATCGGCGGCATCGTCCGCGGCGACAAGCTGCTGATCGCGCATCATGACGTCGTGATCGAACCGAACGACCACGTGATCGTGTTCCTGGTCGACAAGCGGCAACTGGCGCAGGTCGAGGCGCTGTTCCGCGCTGACGCGACCTGGATCTGAGCATGCGCTGGCGGGCGATCATCAAGGTGCTCGGCGTGATCGTCGCGCTGACCGCCACGACCAAGCTGCCGTCGCTGCTGTACGCGCTGGCGACCGGCGAACCGACCGTGCGGGTGTACTTCTCGAGCTTCGTGTTCAGCACGATGGTCGGTTTCGCGATGTGGTGGCCGAACCGCCGGGTCGACTACGACCTGCGGCTGCGCGACGGCTTCCTGATCGTCACGCTGACCTGGGTCGCGGCGACGCTGGCCTCGGCGTTCCCGCTGATCTACGGCCCGCCGTATCTGTCGTTCACGCACGCGATGTTCGAAGTGATGTCGGGCCTGACCACGACCGGCGCGACGGTGATCTCCGGACTCGACCAGTTGCCGCGCTCGGTGCTGCTGTACCGGCAGGTGCTGCAGTTCCTCGGCGGCATGGGCATCGTGATCCTGGCGGTCGCGATCCTGCCGATGCTGCGGATCGGCGGCACCCAGTTGTTCCGCGCCGAGACCACCGGCCCGAGCCGCGACAACAAGCTGACGCCGCGGATCGCCGGCACTGCGAAGGCGCTGTATCTGGTCTATGCCGGGCTGACCGTGCTGTGCGCGGCGGCCTACTGGGTTGCCGGAATGGAGCTGTTCGATGCCGTGGCCCACGCGCTGTCGACCGTGTCGACCGGCGGCTTCTCGACCCACGACGCCGCGTTCGACCACTGGAACAGCCCGTTGATCGAGCTGGTCGCGATCGTGTTCATGATCCTCGGCGGGATCAATTTCGCGCTGCACTTCACCGCTTGGCGGCACGCCAGCGTGTCGGCCTATTTCCACGACTCGGAGCTGCGCGCGTTCCTGCGCATCCTGGCCGGCGCGACCTTGCTGATCACCGTCGTGGTCTGGATCGGTGGCGCCTACGACGGCCCGTTGCAGGCGCTGCGGCAGGCCGTGTTCCAGACCGTCTCGGCGGTGACGACGACCGGTTTCACGGTCGGTGATTTCGATCGCTGGCCGAGCATCGCGCCGATGGTGATCATGATCGTCGCCGTGATCGGCGGCTGCTCCGGTTCCACTGTCGGCGGCCTGAAGGTCGCGCGCGTGATGATGGTGCTGCGCCAGGGCCTGCGCGAGGTCCGGCAACT
Source organism: Lysobacteraceae bacterium (assembly GCA_041687455.1). Taxonomy (GTDB): domain Bacteria; phylum Pseudomonadota; class Gammaproteobacteria; order Xanthomonadales; family Xanthomonadaceae; genus JAWLBY01. The sequence continues at coordinate 10,870 of JAWLBY010000021.1, forward strand.
GGTCCATCCGAAGGGCCAGTTCCTGGTCAAGATGGGTGGCCGTCGCGTGTCGGAGTCGGTGGTGCTGTCGGTCAGCGGCTTCATCACGTTGTGGATGTGCTGCTTCATGGTCGTGCTGCTCGGAATGAACCTGGCCGGACTCGACCTGCTGTCGGCATTCGGCGGCACGGTTGCGACGATGGCCAACCTCGGTCCGGGGCTTGGCGACGTGACCTGGGGCTTCGGCAATGCCAGCACCGGCGCGGTATGGATCGGCACGCTGGCGATGCTGCTCGGCCGCCTGGAAGTCTTCTCGGTGCTGGTGCTGCTGACGCCGATGTTCTGGCGCGAGTAGCAGGCGACCGCGGGTCACTGTGGGAGCGGCTTCAGCCGCGATCTTTCATGCTCTGCGTTGTTGGGCCAGGCGAACGAGACCGCGGCCGACGGCTGATGCCGCTCCCGCTGACAGCGTCGGATCCGACCGCGTTCTCAGCGGCCGCGGGCGATCCGCGTCGCCAGCCGGCCGGCCAGCGCGGTGACGGTTTCCTGCGGCAGATGGCGCAGGCGCAGCGCCGACCAGCCCGGGTCGGCGCCGGCCGTGTCGAGCAGCAGTGACGCCATGCCGTGGCGACGGTCGAACGGCGACTGCTCGATCCTGAGCAGTTGGATCCGCTCGATTTCGACGATCTGCCACTCGCGATCGAGCCAGCCGCTGCGCCAGGCGACGTGTGCATCGTCGCAGTACCAGCCGGACCAGCCGGCGATCCGGCGCGCGCGCCAGACCCACACCGGCAGCAGCGCGAGCGGCAGCAGTCCGGGCGGGCCGAATCGCGCCGACAGCAGCGCCACCGCGACGACCGTCAGCAGCAGCGGCCACGGCATGAAGCGTCGCCACGCGCGCGGGTGCAACGGTTGCCAGTCGAGCTGGCGCCAGTGCAGTCGCGGCAGCCAGCGTTCCAGCAGTCGCGTCACGACCACGTCCGGTGCGATCGGCACCAGTTCCGGCAGCGCGTTGTCGTCGTTGAGCTGGCGCGCCGCCGCGGTATCGACGCGCAGGCTCTGTCGCGCCATCAGCCGCTGCCACAGGTTCTGCGCGACCAGCCAGCGCTGGATCTTCCCGCGCGCGGCGTGGCCGCGCAGCCGGGTCAGCAGGCCGCCTTCGACCGACAGCCGGGCGCCATCGTCGACCAGCCGGAAGTCGTACAGGCGCAGGATCGCCAGCGCCACCGACAGCAGCCGCAAGCCGGCGGCCGCCGCCAGCAGCACCAGCGCGGCGCCGGTCAGCCACTCCCACGGCCCCGGCAGCAGCTCGCGGGCGAACCCGAATGCATGCTCGCCGAGCCGGGTCAGCCGGCGGCCGAAGCCGTCGCCGAGTTGCCACGCGGCACCGAAGCCGGCCGCGACGACGACCATGCCGCGGTTCGAACTGAGTCCGAGCCGGACCAGCTCGGTGAGCGGCAGCGTCAGCAGCGGTTCGGCGCCGGCCTCGCTGCCGTCGTGCTCGGCCGCGTCGGCCGCCGCGTGCCGCGACGATCGCACCAGCGCTTCCAGTGCCCGGGCATCGGCCAGCGACAGCACCCGCATCTCGGCCTCGGCCTGGGCCTGGCCGGCGGCCGATTCGAGTCGGACCTCGGCGACCCCGGCCAGCCGATGCAGCAGGCTGCGGCGTTGCACGACATTCTGGATTCGCGCCAGCGGAATGTGCCGGACGTTGCGCTGCAGCAGCCCCGAACGGATCGTCAGCTCACCGTCGGCGATGCGGAACCGGTAGGTGAAATAGCGCAGCACCGACAGCGCCGCGACCAGCAGCGCGCCGAGCGCGCCGAGTGATTCCCACCACTGGCCGCCGCCGCGTCCGAACAGCAGCAGCGCGATCAGCGGCAGCGCGAACTGGCGGAGCTGGGCCAGCGCCAGGAACAGCCAGGACAGCGGGTGCAGCCGGCGCTCGTGCTCGGTCGCCAGCGTCATCGCCGCGTCACAGCGCGTCGCGGTCGTCGGCCAGCAGCGCGTCGCGCAGCGCGACCGCGCGTTCGGCGGGCAGTCCGTCGAGTTCGATCGAGGCGAGCCGGGTGCCGGCGGTGTAGATCTTCAGCGTCGCCAGCCCGAGGCGCCGATCGAGCGGGCCGCGGTTGATGTCGGTGTGCTGGACCCGCCGGCGCGAAACCCGGGTCTGCCGCCGCCAGAACAGGCCATCGTGGATCTCGAGGCCGTCGGCATCGAGCCGGAAGCGGGTCCGCTCGAAACGCCGGTTCGCATAGGTCCAGCCGACCGGCGCACCGAGCAGCACGGCCGCCAGCGGGATCAGCGGCAGCGCCGCGCCGAGGTCGACATCCAGCCGTGCACTGGCGAGGACCGTCGCCGCCAGAGCCGGCACCGCCAGCAGCAACGTCGCGAGCAGCACCGCCGACAGCCGGCGGGTCCAGCGCGCGTTCGGGTGCAGGCGTTCGAATTCCGGGAGCGTGTTCATGCCGGAGATGACGGCCGATCCGGGCCGCCGTGACCGGGCGGCGCATCCGGCAGCGCACGCGGAAAGCGCTTGTAGGTCCATTGGTACTGCGCCGGCGCCAGCCGGGCACAGGCTTCGATGCCGCGGTTCAGCGCGGCGGCGGCCTGTGCCGGGTCGGGATCGTCGAGTCCCGGCGGTGCCGGCAGGAAACGGATCCGGAAGCCGGCCCCGCCCGGCAGGCGCTCGGCGAACGCGAACACGACGTCGACAGCGGCGCTTTGCGCCAACCGCGGCAGCAGGGTCATGGTCCGGGCCGGATGGCCGAAGAACGGCGCGAACTCGCCCTCGCCCTGGCGCGGCCGCTGGTCCGGCAGGATGCCGAGGATGCCGCCGCCGCGCAGGTGCTTCAGCATCGCCCGCACGCTGCCGGGCTCGGCCCGCAACTGGCGGATCCGCTCACCGCCGCGGCCGCGCAGCAGCAACGGCTCGAGAAAGCGCAGCTCCGGGGCGCGATAGACGATCGCCAGCGGGCCGAGCGTGGCGAGGTACTGGTTCAGCAGTTCCCAGTTGCCGGCATGCGGCGCGGCGACGATCAGCCCGCGGCCGTCGCGCCGTGCCGCCGTGACCCGTGCCAGGCCCTCGACCTCGACGATCCACGGCAGCGTCCGCTCGGCCGGGCGCGTCCACAGCCGGAACGTCTCGAGCAGGGTCCGGGCGGTTTCCTGCAGGCATTGCCGGCGCAGCCGCTCCTGCGCCGCGGCGTCGAGCTGCGGAAAGCACAGCCGGACATTGCGTTGCGCAACCCGCGCCTCGCGGGTGCCGAGCCAGCGCGGCAGTCGGCCGAGCCAGCCGCCGAGCCGCCACGCCGCCGGCAGCGACAGGCTGCCGGCCATCCACAGCAGGGCAAACAGCGGACGCAACGTGAGCGGCAGGCGGGGCATCGGCCGGCAAGTGTAGTGGAACGGCGCGATCGGGCGCCGGTCGACCGCGGCGGCGGCTCCGGAAAACGCTACGATCCGGCCGGCAGCACGCCCGACGCCCGACGCCCGACGCCCGGCCCCGAATCCCGAATCCCGAATCCCGAATCCCGAATCCCGAATCCCGAATCCATGATCGCCCTGATTCAACGCGTAAGTCACGCCGCGGTCCGGGTCGATGGCGCCACCGTCGGCGCGATCGAAGCCGGCCTGCTGGCGCTGGTCGCGATCGAGCCCGACGATGGCGACGCCGCGATCGGCCGGATGGCCGAACGGCTGCTCGGCTACCGGGTGTTCGAGGACGCGGCCGGCCGCATGAACCGCTCGCTGGCCGATACCGGCGGCGGCTTGCTGCTGGTGTCGCAGTTCACGCTGGCCGCCGACACCCGCAAGGGCATGCGGCCGAGCTTTTCCGGGGCGGCGCCGCCGGAGTTCGCTGAACGGCAGTTCACCCGACTGGTGGAGGCCTGCCGGGCCTTGCACCCGCGGGTGGAAACAGGCCGCTTCCGCGCCCATATGGAAGTGGAACTGACCAACGACGGACCGGTCACAGTGCTGTTGCGGGCCTGAGCCGACGAAGCGCTTAGCACAACTGGCCGCGTCCGGCTATACTGGGCAGTTCTTTCGTCTCACAACCCTGGACCCTCCATGGCGAACGACAACCAGGATCAGCAGTCCGAAATCAAGGCCCTGATCACCAAGGGCCGCGAGCAAGGCTACCTGACCTACGCCGAAGTCAACGACCACCTGCCTGCCGACATCGTCGATCCGGAGCAGATCGAAGACATCATCGGCATGATCAACGACATGGGCATCCAGGTGCACGAGATCGCGCCGGATGCCGAGACGCTGCTGATCGCCGAGGGCTCCGGTGCGGCCGACGACGAGACCGCCGCCGAGGAAGCGGTCGCGGCGCTGTCGGCGCTCGACTCCGAAGCCGGCCGCACGACCGATCCGGTCCGCATGTACATGCGCGAGATGGGCACCGTCGAGCTGCTGACCCGCGAAGGCGAGATCGCGATCGCCAAGCGGATCGAGGAAGGCCTGAACCAGGTGCAGGGTGCACTGGCCAGCTTCCCGTGGTCGATCCAGTTGCTGCTGGAGGAATACGACCAGCATCTGGAAGGCAAGAAGCGCCTGAACGAGATCGTGTCCGGCTTCATCGACCTGAACGCGGTCGAGGAAGTGGCGGCCGCGCCGGCCGCGCCGGCCGAGGCGGCCAGCGACGACAGCAGCAGCGACAGCGACGACGATGACGACGACGCCGATGGCGACGACGACGCATCGCCGGCCGACACCGGACCGGATCCGGCCGAGGTCGCGCGCCGGATGGACGCGCTGCGCGCGCTATACCAGAAGTTCCAGAAGACCCACGCCAAGGGCGGCCCGGCCGACAAGAAGGTCATCAAGCTGCGCGAAGAGATGGCCACCGAATTCCTCGGCCTGAAGCTGCCGCCGGCACTGGTCGACAGTTTCATCCGCAAGTTGCGCGAGGTCGTCAACGCGATCCGCAATCACGAGCGGATCATCATGGAGCACTGCATCAAGCACGCCCGGATGCCGCGCAAGGACTTCCTGCGTGCGTTCCCGAGCAACGAGACCGACCTCGGCTTCGCCGACGAGCTGATCCGCCGCAAGCAGAAGTGGTCGTCGGCGCTGAAGGACTACCGCGACGCGATCGTCGCCGAGCAGGAAAAGCTGATCTCGATCGAGAAGGCGCTGTGCCTGTCGCTGGCCGACATCAAGGAAATCAACCGGACGATGGCGATCGGCGAGGCGAAAGCCCGCAAGGCCAAGAAGGAAATGGTCGAGGCCAACCTGCGTCTGGTGATCTCGATCGCGAAGAAGTACACCAATCGCGGCCTGCAGTTCCTCGACCTGATCCAGGAAGGCAACATCGGCCTGATGAAGGCGGTCGACAAGTTCGAATACCGCCGCGGCTACAAGTTCTCGACCTATGCGACGTGGTGGATCCGGCAGGCGATCACCCGTTCGATCGCCGATCAGGCGCGCACCATCCGCATCCCGGTGCACATGATCGAGACGATCAACAAGCTGAACCGCATTTCCCGCCAGATGCTGCAGCAGTTCGGCCGCGAGCCGACGCCGGAGGAGCTGGCCAAGGAAATGGACATGCCCGAGGACAAGATCCGCAAGGTGCTGAAGATCGCCAAGGAACCGATCTCGATGGAGACCCCGATCGGCGACGACGAGGACTCGCACCTGGGCGACTTCATCGAAGACATCAGCATCGAGTCGCCGATCGAGAACGCGACCGAGACCGGGCTGCAGGAAACCGTCCGCGACGTGCTGGCCGGGCTGACGCCGCGCGAGGCCAAGGTGCTGCGGATGCGCTTCGGCATCGACATGAACACCGACCACACGCTGGAAGAGGTCGGCAAGCAGTTCGACGTGACCCGCGAGCGGATCCGCCAGATCGAGGCCAAGGCACTGCGCAAGCTGCGCCATCCGAGCCGGTCGGAGCAACTGCGCAGCTTCCTCGACATCGAGTAAGCGAACGCTGCAGTGGACCGCGACGCCCCGCCCCCGTGCGGGGCGTCGTCGTTTGCGCAGGCGGATTCCGGCCGCTGCGGCCCGAGCCGATGCCGAGCCCCTGCGGCAGCGGCTTCAGCCGCGATCTCTGCTTCCTCGCCGAGCGGTCGAAAGATCGCGGCTGACGCCGCTCGCGCAGGGGCATGCGCGACCCGCAGCCGCCCCGTCCGCTACGGCCGCGGCACTCGGACCAACCGCTGTCGACCCGCGAGCCGCAGCCGCTTGCCGGATCGGGCCGTCGCGCGGTTAGACTTCGATGTAGATCGACAGGGGAGTGAACTGCGCATGAGCGTGGACAGCAATGAACTGGCCCGGCTCTATCCGCTCGACAGCCTGCGGCCGGAAACCCGCGAACAGCTCGCGGACGATGCGGCGGTGATCGAGTACGGGCAGGGCGAGGTGCTGTTCCGGGCCGGCGACATCGACAGCGACACGCTGTACCTGCTGTCCGGCGTCGTGACCGGCGGCTATCCGGACGGCCGCAGCAAGGAATTCTCGGCCAGCTCGATCCAGGGCCGCTACGCGATCGGCGATTCGCAGCCGCGCCGCTTCACCGCGACCGTCACATCGGCGGATGCCCGCGTGCTGCGAATGGACCGGCGCTACACCGAGAAGGTGATCGCCTGGGACCAGTTGTCGCGGTCGGAGAATTTCCGCCACGTCGACCCGACGCCGGAAGGCAACCGCTGGGTGTTCCGGCTGCTGCACTCGCGCGCGTTCCACAAGCTGCCGACCGGCAACATCGAGCGGATGTTCCAGAGCTTCGAGGAAGTCGAGGTCGCTGCCGGCGACGTCGTGATCCGCGAGGGCGACGTCGGCGACTATTTCTACGTCATCAAGGAAGGCGCCGCGTCGGTGTCGAAGCAGCTCGACGGCGTCGACACCGTGGTCGCCTACCTGGTCCGTGGCGACACCTTCGGCGAGGATGCGCTGCTCGCCAGCACGACCCGCAACGCGACCGTGCGGATGGTGCAGGCCGGGCGGCTGATGCGGCTCGGCCGGCGCGGGTTCGAGGAAGTGCTGAAGCCGCCGGTGGTCGAATGGCTGACGCCGGGCCAGGCGTCGCTGATGGCACGCGAGGGTGCTGTCGTCGTCGACGTCAGGCTGCCGGCCGAACACGAGCAGCGGGCGATCCGCGGCTCGATCAACCTGCCGCTGTTCCGGCTCCGCGAGGAGGCGTTCGAGCGCTTCGACCGGCGGCAGAAATTCATCGTCTACTGCAACACCGGCGAGCGCAGCGCCGCCGCGGCGTTCATCCTGACCAAGCTCGGCTATACCGACGTGTTCGCGCTGCAGGGCGGGCTGGCCGGCATGCTGCGGCACGAGAAGGCGGCGACAGCAACGTAGTCGGGGCCTTGCCATTGTCCGTCGCCCCCGCGAAGGCGGGGGCCCGGCGGCTTGAAATGGCGGCACGACACCGGGCCCCGCCTTCACGGGGGGCGACGGCAAGCGGACCATGGGCTTGGGTGACGGCCAAACCATGCTGCGGCACGCAGCGGAACTTCCCCGGACAGCAGTGGGCGTTCGCCGGGATGACGGCCTCTCGGGACCACGATCGGCCGTCGGCAAGCGGACCCCCGAAAGTGGTGTCACCGCCCCGCGGAAAGCCCCGGATCCGGCGGCCTGCGCGCCGTCCGTGCTCGTCGTTGCTACTGACCGCCGACTACCGCCAGCGTCAGCCGCGAAACGCAGGTCGCGCGTCCGGCCTCGTCCTCGATCCGGATCTCCCAGACCTGCGTGGTGCGGCCGATGTGCAGCGGCCGGGCGGTGCCAGTCACGAAGCCGTCGGTCGCGGCGCGGAGATGGTTGGCGTTGATCTCGAGGCCGACCGCACGGCCGCTGGCCAGACACAGGTTGGCGGCGGTGCTGCCGAGCGTTTCGGCCAGTGCGACCGAGGCGCCGCCGTGCAGCAGCCCGAACGGCTGCCGGGTACGCTGGTCGACCGGCATCCGGCCGCGCAGATAGTCGTCGCCGAGTTCGGATATCTCGATGCCGAGCGCCGCGGCGAGCGTGCCGGCGGCGCTGGCATTCAGGGTCGCGAGGTCGGGGCGGCGGCAGAATGGCGACGCCGCCATCGCGGTTACTTCGTGAAGAGCTGCATCGGGCCCGGCCGCCAGCTCCGCGCACGGCGCCGCATCGGGCCGTAGCCGCTCGAGGTGCCGTAGCCGACACCGAACTCGCGCTCGTTGCGACGACGGTGCATGCGCTCCTGCAGTTCCTCGCGGCGATCGGCCAGCCAGTCGGCGCGGCCGACCTGCGACGGGTCTTCGCCGCGGCGCTGTGCCTCGCGAGCGCGGAAGTCGCAGAACTCGTCGTAGGCATCCAGCTCCGGTCGCAGTTCGCGGACACAGATCTCGATCATGATGGCGTCGTCGAGGAAGCCGAGCACCGGCACCGAGTCAGGGATGATGTCGGCCGGGTCGGCGAAATAGACCAGCGCCGACAGCACGTGGTTGCGGTCGTCTTCCGGCAGCGCCCAACCGTCGTCGCGCAGCATCGCGATCATGTCGTCGAGCTTGGCCAGCCGGTCGCTGATGAAGTCCGGCAGTTCGTCGCGATGACCCTGCTCCAGCAACTGGCTGGCCGCGGCGATCACGTCCTCGGCGCTGCGTCCGACGGCCGATTCGGCGGCCTTCTGCTTGGCGCTCTGGAAGTGCTCGAGATCGCGTTCTGACAGGTCGATGGTGATGCTGAAGCTCATGCGGGTTCGTCCATGGGGCCGGGTCGGGTCGGTGTAGCTTAGCAGCGGAAGGTCGCTGGCCGGGACTGCCCACCGCGCGCGCCGGTCAGGTCACAGAATCGGGCGCAGCCCGGCCCCGAACGCGGTCAGGATGCGGGTGTAGATCGCCTTGGTCGACAACTGCACTTCCGGAAAGTCGCCGACCGCTTCGTAGCAGTCGCGGAACCGCGGATGCTGCGGCGGCAACGGTTCGCAGCCGTCGCGGATTTCCCAGCTCGTCGCGTAGCGCCACGGCCAGATGTCGAACAGCGGCAGGTGTTCGGACACCTTGCCGAGCGAGTAGTTCAGGCCGGACAGCAGCGGCGGCTTCGGCCGCGGTGCGATCGTCCAGGCGTTCTCCGGCCGCATGTCGTGCTCGATCGTTTCGGCCAGCCGGGTCGCGAACGCCGGATCGTCGACGATCACCAGGCTCTCGGTGTTGAGCCGGTCCGAGCGCGGGTCGAAGTTGTGCGTGCCGACGATCGCGAACCGGCGGTCGATCACCAGCGACTTCGCGTGCAGGCCGATCCGCATGCCGGCCTGGCGCAGCGGCAGCGGTCCGTGGTGCTGGTAGGCCGAGCCCATTGCGGTGCGGCGCGCCTCGCCGGCCCAGGCGCCGAGCACGGCGGCGTCGAGCACGTCGGCGGCGCTCGGGTCGATCGGCGCGGAGGCCGGGAACGGCTTGAACTCGTGGATCTCGAAGCCGAACTCGCGCAGGTAGCGGCGCTTGTACTTGTGCGACAGCGCGTAGACCGGGAACGCATCGGTTGCGGCGAGACTGTTGCTCGACACCCGCACGCGCGGCGGGATCGGCCGCTGCCGCAGCGCGCGGAACTGCGCGCGCGCCGCTTTCGAGAACACCAGATAGGGCGTCTGCAGCAGCACCTCGCGCTCGGCCCGTTCGAGCAGCCGGCGCAGCCGGTCGCTGACGTCGCTGCGCGGCTCGCGGCGGCGCTGGAACGGCTTGTTCGGCAGGTCGGACAGATAGTCGACCTTCGACACGACCAGCATCCGCTCGGTCAGCCGGTGTTCGATCACCCGCGCGCTGTCGGCCTGTGCCGACAGGTCGAGCATGCCGTTGGCGCGGACCAGCGGTGGCGGCTGCAGGATCGGGCCGGCCAGGTCCACCGCCCGGCGCCGTGCGCGCGCGACGTCGTGCAACGCGGCCACCGGCACGCTGAGCCGGTGGCGCCAGAAGCGCTCGAACGAGCGTTGCATCTGCAGCGCCGCCGGCCCGGCCAGCAGCAGGTCGCGATCGCGGTAGTTGAAGCTGCTGTCCCAGTCGAAATAGCGGTTCTGGTAATTGCGCCCGCCGGTGATGCCGAGCATGCCGTCGACCAGCAGCAGCTTGTTGTGCATCCGGTGGTTGAAGCGGGCGAAGCAGCAGACGATGCCGGCGACGAACTCGAGCTTGCTGGTGCGCGCGTCGCCGAAGGTCGGGTTGTACATCCGCATTTCGAAGTTGACGTGCGCGGCCGCCAGTCGCGCCAGCAGCCGCAGGTCGTCGAGGCTGAACAACTGGTCGACCAGCACCCGCACGCGCACGCCGCGGCGCGCGGCCGCCAGCAGTTCGGTCAGCACGAAATAGCCGGCGTCGTCCTCGGCGAAGATGAAGCTCTGGATGTCGATGCTGCGTTGCGCGGCGCGGATCAGGTGGATCTGCGCCAGCAGCGCGTCCTGGCCCGCTTCGAGCAGCAGCAGGTGATGCTCGGGATGTTCGGCGGTCGAGCGCGCCAGCGCCTGCTCGGCGCGCCGTCGCAACGGCGACTCGACCGCGCAGCGGTCAGCCCGCTGGCAGTCGAGATCGGTCGGCTGCGCTGCGGCCACTTCGGCTTCGGCACGCCGGAGCTGCTGCCGGGTCGGCGCGCAACCGGCGATCAGCAGGCACAGCAGCAGGCAGGCGAGGGCGCGCAGGCCGGCCATCGGTCAGTCCTGCAACGCGATCGAGAAGTGCAGTCGAACCCAATCCGCCACCAGCATCCGGCGGCTGGTCATGCCGAACTCGCTGCGCCTCAGCACGGCCCGGGCGCGCAGCGGACAGTCGCGGCCGGGCCGCTCGCAGGCCGACGGCTGGATCTGCAGCGTCTGCGGACGCCGCACGCCGCGCAACATCAGCTCGCCGGTCAGTTCGCCGCCGTCACGCAGCAGTTCGGCCGGCACCTGCTCGGCTCGGAAGGCGATCCATGGATAGCGTTCGGCGTCGAAGAACTCGGCCGAGCGGGCCCAGTCGGCGTGGCCGCTGTCGTGCATGATCAGCGCGCCGGCATCGATCCGGACATCGACGGTGTAGAGCCCGTGGCCGGCCTCGGCGCTGACCGCGCCCTCGGTGTGGGTGAACGCCCCTTCGAGCCGGCGCAGCCAGGCGACCCGCAACGAGAAACGCACGTTGCTGGCGGCCGGATCGATCTGCCAGACCGGCGCCGGCGCCGCCCGGCTCATCGCGGCCAGCCCGGGCAGCAAGGCCAGCAACAGCAGCAGGCGCAGCGCGACGCCGCCGCGCTGTGAAGGCGCCGCGGCCGCCGCAGGTGCGCAGCGGCCAACTCCGGTGACGCCACCCACCCGCCGCAGTCCGTCAGGGCGCCCAGTAGGCCAGCAGGCGGGCGCAGGCCGGCTCCGGGGCGGCGTCGGCCGGCAGCACGAGATGCGCGATCGCGCCCGGCGACATGCCGCGATGGTCGCCGCTCTGGCCGGTCGCCAGCAGCGCGACCAGGCTCTCGAGCCCCGGGTTGTGTCCGACCAGCAACAGCCGTTCGGACTGCAGATGCCGCTCGACCACCGCCAGCAGCTCGCCCGGCGTCGCTTCGTAGATCGCGCCGTCCTCGACCGTTTCGAGCGGGCCGAGCACCTGCTGCACCTGTTCGGCGGTCTGCCGGGTCCGCAGTGCCGGTGAATGCACGATCCGGTTCGGGCGGGCCTGCCCGGCGAGCCACTGCGCGGCGTCGCGCGCCTCGATCAGGCCGCGTGCCGACAGCGGCCGGGCGCGGTCGTCCTGGCCGGGTACCGCCGGCTCGGCATGGGCATGGCGCAGCAGGATCAGTTCGATGGTCGGGTTCATGCGGCGCTCGGCGTCGGAGGAAGGTTCACTGGCCGGTGGCCGCACGCGGATCGACGATCGGCACGATCGGCAACGCATTGCGGATCCAGCTCCCGCTCCACGGTGCCGGCAGGCTCAGGCTGCTGTCCAGTGTCGCGCGGTTCGGCTGTGGCGGATAGACGATCTGCATCGTGCCGGCCGCGGTGCTGCGCTGCTGCACATCGGCAAAGCGCGGGCAGGCCGGGCATTGCGGCTCGTAGCCGGACATCGCGAACACGCCGCCGGTCACGGTCGGCAGGCTGCCGACCACCCAGCGCGGCTCGCCGGCCGCGTCGTACAGGAATGCCGCGAGGAACTCGAGCCGGCTGCCACCGCCGAGATTCAGCGATTCGATCGTCAGCCCCCAGCCGTCCTCGGGCGGGTAGAACCACGGTGCCGTGTGATTGGGCTGCGAGTAGCCGAACGGCACCCGCTCCATCCGCTCGGCACCGCTGCCGATGCCGTCCAGTTCCCAGGCCATCAGCAGCACGCCATCGGCGCTCCAGCCGACCCACGCGCGACCGGCCGAACTGCCGCTCGGCGCGAAACCGCCCGGCGCACCGGTGTTGACGAAGCGCAGCACGTCGACTTCGCCGCCGTACTCGTACAGCGGGCCGGTCAGCAGGTACCAGACCGGCGTGCGATCGGCGAGGCCGGTGTACCAGAGCCCGCCGAAGCCGCTGTAACCGGCATCGCCCGGAACGAAGAACGCATTCAGGCCGTTGGCGTCGCGGGCCGGGTCGTAGTGCATGCCCTCCAGCACCGTCGCGCCCGGGCCGCGCAGGTTGCAGCCGGCCACGACCGCACAGCCCTGCCCGACCGCGCCGGTGAACAACGTGCTGCGGTCGAAATCGTGCACGCCGGCGCTGGCCGCGGCGATGAACTCGAGCGACACCGGCGTGCCGCAGGCGCTGTCGGCCGCGATCGCGAACGGCAGGTTGATGGTCGTGCTGCCGCCGACCGTCAGCGCGCCGACCTGGCGCACCGGCTGCGGCAGCAGCAGCGCGTCGCCGGCGAACAGCGCGTCGCCGCCGGCGAAGCTCGCGTTGCCGTCGTTGCTGAGCCGGACCGGCAACTGCCAGCGCTCGCCCGGGTCGAGCTTGCCGTCGTTGTTGCCGCAGACCTGGGTCGGCGCGCCGGTCGCCAGTGCCGCGAACTGCGGCCCGGCGACATCGAGCGCGCGGCTGTCCTGTGCGGTCACGCCGTCGGCGTCGGTGATCCGGACCGTCACCTGCGTGCTGGTTCGATTCGGGTAGCTCAGCGTGACCTGCGCACTGCTGCCGTCGCGGTCGAACACGCCGTCGCCGTCGACATCCCAGGCGTAGCTGTACGGCGCACTGCCGCCGCTGCCGCTGGCGGTCATCGTGATCGACTGGCCGGCGCTCGGCAGCGTCTCGAACGCGGTCGACGCCAGCGACACCGACAGCGTCGATGCCAATCCGGGGTCCAGCGCCAGTTGCCCGGTGCCGGCCGGATCGAGCCAGTCGCGCACCCGCGTCGCCGGCGTGCCGCCGCCATTCCACGCTTCCGACAGCCGGCCGTAGCAGTCGTAGCTGATGGTCGCGCACGACGCGGCGCCGCCGGACAGCACGCCGATCAGCCGCTTGCTGTCGGGGCGCCACAGCCCGGCGCCGGACGAGCCGCCCTCGGTGGTGCCGATTTCCCAGTTGTCGACTTCCCAGTGCGTGTTGGCGGCGGTGCCGCCGAGAATGCAGTTCGGCGTGATCGCCAGCGGATCGTCGTTGATCGAGATCCGCTTCTCGTCGCCGGCCGGATGATGGATCGTGACCGAGCCGTCCGGCGTGCTGCCGCTGCGATCCCAGCCGCTCCAGCGGGCATCGGCCGCGGCCGGCACCGGATGGGCGAGCCGCACCACGGTGAAATCGGTCGCGTCGTGCGTCGCCAGCAGGCTCGCGCCGCTCTGGGTGGCCGCCGTATTGCTTTCCCGCGACAATGGGATGCCGCTCGCGGCGCTGCCGGGCGTGCGGCAGGTCGGGCTTTCGTAGCGCCAGTAGAACACCATGGTCTGCGCGACCGTGTTGGACGGCACGCAGTGGTGGGCGGTCAGGAAGGTCGGCGCGCTGGCATCGTTGCCCGGCGCGGTGGTTGCCGCGAGCTGGCCGGTACAGACGAAGGTCCGCGGGTCCGACTCCTTGCGGAACGTGTAATGCGCAACCGAGGCGATCTGCTCGCGGTACGGGTCGCCGGTCGGGCAGGCCACGTCGACGTTGCAACTGCCGGATTTCTGCAGGCTGGCGCCCCACAGCTCGCGATAGTGGCGACTGACGTCGTCGAGCTCGAGCTCGACGAATTCGCGGCGGTCGGCCGGCACCAGCAGCTCGATGATCGCGTGGGTGCCGCGCAGGCGCGGCGTGTACAGCCGGCCGCTGGCCGGGTTGTCGCGGTCGGTGTACGGGCCCAGCCAGTCGCTGCCGTCGGCATTGCGGATCCACAGTTCCGCGCCGGCCGGCAGGTGGAAGCGGCTGAAGCCGAAATCGAGCGCCAATGCATTCGGCCCGTCGATCGCGACCCGCCAGACCGCCCGGCCGTCCGGCAGCGTGCTCCAGTGGCCGGCGCGGCTGCTTCGGCCGGTACCGATCCGGTCGACCCGCGCGATCAGCCCGATCGCCGGCGGTTCGCCGACCGGCTTGCCGTCGACCGCATCGTCGGCCAGCGCCCTGGCCCGATCGAGCGCCGGCAGTGCGACGGTCTCGGTCGGGGATGATTGCAGCGCCGGCTGGTGCCGCCACGGCGGCGTCTCGGCGGCGGCGGTTCCGGTCAGCAACAGCAGCAGACCGAGGGCACGCATCGACATGGGCAGATCCTGTAGCGTTGGGTCGGCCGAGCATACCGCGCAGCCCCGGGCGCGGCGTGAATCGGCCGGGCCGGGCGGCGCCGTCGGGCGGTCGGGCGCGGCCTGATCGCGCAGCCCGGTCTGCTAGCCTTGCGCGCGGAACCCTTCATCGAGCGACCATGTTCGACGCCCACGACCTCGCCGTGCTGCTGCGATCCGGCACTCCGCTGATCGTCATCGAGACCCACGAGGAAGCACTGCTGGTCGACACCTTTCGGCACGTCGTCGCCGAGGTGTTCCGGCCGCTGTGGCGCTGGAGCATTACCTCCGGCCTGACCCGGCTCGACATGGACGACCCGGACGCGCCGACCGCGAACGACTCGTCGGTGCTGCTCGAATTCATGCAGCGCGACGCGCAGCGCTCGATCTGGCTGCTGTTCGATTTCACGCCATACCTGCGCTACGCCGCCAACGTACGCCGGCTGCGCGAGATGGCGCTGGCCGCGCCCGGCGAGCGGCACAGCATCGTGCTGATCGGCGCCAAGGTCGAGCTGCCGGACGAGCTGGCCCCGCTGGCGACCCGCTACGTCATGAAGCTGCCGGACGAGGCGACCCTGGCGAAGATGGTCCGCGAGGAAGCGTTCGCCTACTCGCGCGAGCACAGCGGCCGTCGCGCGGAGATCGACAGCGCTGCGCAACGCGCGCTGATCCGCCATCTGCGCGGACTGTCGCTGATCGACGCCCGCAACATCGTGCGGCGGCTGATTCATGCCGACGGCCGGATCGGCGAACACGACGTCCGCGAGGCGCAGAAAGCCAAGTTCGAACTGCTCGGCCGCGGCGGCGTGCTCGGCTTCGAACCGGAAACCGATGATTTCGCCAATGTTGCCGGCCTTGCACGGCTGAAGAAGTGGATCGCCCAGCGGCGAACGATCTTCGTCGACGGCAACGGACCGAAAGGCCTCGACCCGCCGCGCGGCGTGCTGCTGCTCGGCGTGCAGGGCTGCGGCAAGAGTCTCGCCGCCAAGGCCTGCGCCGGCGGCTTCGGAGTGCCGCTGCTGCGGCTCGATTTCGGCGCGCTGTACAACAAGTACCACGGCGAGACCGAGCGCAACCTGCGCGAGGCGCTGGCCGCCGCCGAGGCGATGGCGCCGTGCGTGCTGTGGTGCGACGAGATCGAGAAAGGCCTCGCCACCTCCGGCAGCGACGACGGCGTGTCGCGCCGCGTGCTCGGCACCCTGCTGACCTGGATGAGCGAGCGCCGCGCGCCGGTGTTCCTGGTCGCGACCGCCAACTCGGTCGAGCAGTTGCCGCCGGAATTCCTGCGCAAGGGCCGCTTCGACGAGATCTTCTTCGTCGACCTGCCGAATGCCGACGCACGCCGCGAGGCGTTCCGGATTCATCTCCAGCGGCGCGAACTGCGTCCGGAGCGCTTCGACCTCGACGCGCTGGCAAACGCGACCGACGGCTATTCCGGTGCCGAGATCGAACAGGCGATCGTCGCCGCGCTGTACGACGCGCACGCCGACGGCCGTCCGCTCGACAACAAGCGGATCCTGGCCGCGGTCCAGGCGACCCGCCCACTGTCGGTACTGATGGCCGAACGCGTGCAGTGGCTGCGCGACTGGGCGCGGGAGCGCTGCGTGCCGGCGGATTGATCGGCCGGCAATCGGGAATCGGGAGTCGTCAAAGCTGGTGCACGCCGCGCCTCGCGGCGTCGAACACTGGGGCCCACATCGCGGCGGTGGCGAGAGTGATCGCTCGATGGTTCCCCTCGGAAGGCGTCGGCTATTCTCCGCAACCCTCACGACCAGGTGCCCCGCGCTTTGACGACTCCCGACTCCCGACTCCCGAATCCGGTCGCCCTGATCGACATCGGCGCCAACCTCGGCCATGAGAGCTTCCAGCACGATTTCGACGCGGTGCTCGAGCGCGCCCGCGCGCACGGTGTCGTGCAACTGGTCGTGACCGGCGCCAGCCGTGGCGGATCGGCGCGCGCGCTCGAAATCGCCCGCGAGCACCCGGGGTTCCTGTGCGCGACCGCCGGCGTGCACCCGCACCACGCACTCGAATACACCGACGAGGCCGATGCCGAGCTGCGCGCTCTGCAGGCACAGCCGGAAGTGGTCGCGGTCGGCGAATGCGGGCTCGACTACTTCCGCGACTTCTCGCCGCGGCCGGCGCAGCGTCGTGCATTCGAACGGCAACTGCAGATCGCCGTCGACAGCGGCACCGATGCCGCGTCACGCAAGCCGCTGTTCCTGCACCAGCGCGACGCCCATGCCGATTTCATGGCCGTGATGCGGCAGTTCGACGGCCGGCTCGGCCGCGCCGTCGTGCACTGCTTCACCGGCGCCCGCGACGAGCTGTTCGATTACCTCGATGCCGGCTGGTACATCGGCATCACCGGCTGGCTCTGCGACGACCGCCGCGGCCAACACCTGCGGGAACTGGTCCGTCACATTCCGGCCGAGCGGCTGATGATCGAGACCGACGCGCCGTATCTGCTGCCGCGCACCGTGCGCCC
Organism: Lysobacteraceae bacterium; assembly: GCA_041687455.1. Lineage (GTDB taxonomy): Bacteria > Pseudomonadota > Gammaproteobacteria > Xanthomonadales > Xanthomonadaceae > JAWLBY01. Next base: position 27,938 of record JAWLBY010000021.1, read on the forward strand.
GCAGCCATCACACCGACGCAACGAACCGATGTACCTCGCGCACATCTGCCACGAACTCGCACGCGATCGCGGTGAGAGCGTCGAGCAGGTCGCGCAGGCGACCACCGCGACGGCGCGGGCGTTCTTCGACCTGCCGGAGAGTGCCGGCGAGCTCCACCTGTAGGAGCCGCTTCAGCGGCGACCACACGGCATGAACAGGCGGCGCCGCTGCAGGAAGTGCGCGCAGCGGCTCCTGCCGGGTTTCGTACGGCGGGCCTTGGCCCGCCAGCCACCGGCGTCGCGCGAACGGTCGAAGCAGTCCGTGACGTTTGCGGCGGGCCAAGGCCCGCCCTACGCGCGCAGTCCGATGCCCTTCGTCAGCAGCCGCAGTGCGAACGCGCTCAGCAGCACCGCAAAGCCGAGCATCACCGCGTAGGCGATCCACAGCGGCACGTCGGTGACGCCGAGCAGGCCGTAGCGGAACGCGTTGACCATGTGCAGCACCGGATTGAACCAGCTCGCCTGTTCGGCCAGCGGCGGCAGCAGCGTGACCGAGTAGAACACCCCGCCGAGGTAGGTCAGCGGGGTCAGGATGAAGGTCGGCACGATCGCGATGTCGTCGAACTTCTTCGCGTACACCGCATTGACGAAACCGGCCAGCGAGAACACCACGGCAGCGAGCAGCACGGTCGACACCATCACCAGCGGATGCGGCACGCGCACGTGGGTGAACAGCATCGCGATGCCGAGCACGATCGTGCCGACCATCAGCCCGCGCAGCACGCCGCCGGACACGTAGCCGAGCAGGATCACCCAGTTCGGCATCGGACTGACCAGCAACTCCTCGACGTGGCGGCCGAACTTGGCACCGAAGAAGCTCGACGAAATGTTGCCGTAGGCATTCTGGATCACCGACATCATGACCAGTCCGGGCACGATGAAGTCCATGTAGTCGAAACCGCCCATGTCGCCGATCCGGCGCCCGATCAGGTTGCCGAAGATCAGGAAATACAGCGTCATCGTGATCGCCGGCGGGACCAGGGTCTGGCCCCAGATGCGCAGGATGCGATGCACCTCGCGGCGGATGATGGTGTAGAGGGCGGTCAGATTGGGGTGGCGCATCGTTGTTGGTCCATTCCGGTCCGGAGCCGTTCGTCCTTCGATACCTCAGGACGAACGGACCGCGTGCATCGGGCAGTGCGACTCGAGTCGTGACTCCGGCGGCGGCAGTGCCGTTCGTGGTGAGGTATCGAACCACGAACATGCCTCGACGGCACGGTGACTTAACCTGGTCCGTTTCCGGTCAACCGCACGAACAGCTCTTCCAGCCGGTTCGACTTGTTGCGCATCGAGCGCACCCGGATGCCGGCGTCGCCGAGCACGGCGAACACGCCGTTCAGGTCCATCGCGCGCGGCATCTCGAGGTCCAGTGTGTGCGCATCGGCGACCGTCAGCTCGGCGCCTTCGATCGCCGGCAGGCGCTCGGGAATCCCGCCCTCGATGTCGAGCAGGAAAGCTTCGACGTCGAGCTTGGCCAGCAGCGCCTTCATCGGGCCCTGCTCGATGATCCGACCGTGGTCGATGATCGCCAGGTTGCGGCACAGGCTCTCGGCTTCCTCGAGATAATGCGTGGTCAGGATCACCGTCGTGCCGCTGCGGTTGACCTCGCGCAGTGTCTTCCACATGCCGCGGCGGATCTCGATATCGACGCCGGCGGTCGGCTCGTCGAGGATCAGCAGCTTCGGCCGCGTCATCATCGCGCGGGCGATCATCAGCCGCCGCTTCATGCCGCCCGACAGCGTCCGGCTCATGACCTGCGCCTTGTCCCACAACTGCGCGGCGCGCAGCTCCTGTTCCGCCCGTTCGAGTGCCTCGGCCCGCGGCACGCCATAGAAACCGGCGTAGTTGACGCAGATGTCGAGCGGTTTCTCGAACATGTTGAAGTTGATTTCCTGCGGCACCAGCCCGATCAGCCGCATCGCCTCGGCGCGCCGCCGGTGCAAATCGACGCCGAACACCTGCACCTCGCCGGCGCTGGCATTGACCAGCGAGCTGACGATGCCGATCAAGGTCGACTTGCCGGCGCCGTTCGGACCGAGCAGCGCGAAGAAATCGCCGGGCTCGACGGTCAGCGAGACGTCGCGCAGTGCCTCGACGCCGTTGTCGTAGGTCTTGCGCAGATGATGGATCGCGAGGGCAGGTGTCATGCGTTCGTGGTCGCTGAAGCGTGCGGGACGGTGGGCGCGAGCATGGCGCGCGTGCGCCGCGCCTGCCGGCGCACGATACCGGATGGACGGCGCCGCCGCTGCGGCGGTCCGCCGATCCCGGCCGGGCGGCACCGCTCCGGTGGCTGGTGAAAAAACGCGGCTGTTCTCGGAGCCGCGAGTCCGGAGCATGTCCATGCTCGCTCCCCGTGAATCAAGCGCTTGCGCGCCCGGTTCATCGCTCCGCCATCCGTGGCGGTGCCTGGCAGGCCGTTTTCCTGCGGCCTGCTAGTAGTATATCGGCCCCGCTCCGCGGCCCGAGGCAGAATCCAGTGCCGGTTCACTTCCCGCTTCGCCTGGTGTCCAGCCGCATGCTCGCGCCGAGCGTGCGCCACTTCGCCTTCGTTCGCGACGATGGCGAACCGCTGGCGTTCGTCCCCGGACAGTTCCTGCAGGTCCATTTCCACTACGACGACGGCAAGCCGACCAAGCGCAGCTATTCGATCGCGACCGTGCAGGCCGGGGAGATCGCAGTCGACATGCCGGTCGAGATCGCAGTCTCGTATGTCCAGGGCGGCGCCGCGACCGCGCTGTTCGAGCGCCTGCAGGAGGGTGACCGAATCGAGGCCAGCGGACCGTACGGGCGCTTCTGCCTGATGCCGAACGACGCCAACCGGCGCTACCTGCTGGTCGGCACCGGCACCGGCGTCACGCCGTACCGCGCGATGCTGCCGGAATTGGCGCGGCAGATCCGCGAGCGCGGCATCGAAGTCGTGCTGCTGTTCGGCGCGCGCACTCCGCAGGAGCTGCTGTACGGCGACGAATTCGCCGCGTTCGCGGCGGCGACGCCGGGATTCCGCTTCGTACCATGCCATTCGCGCGAGGCGCCCGACACGATGCGTCCGGACGACCGCCGCGGCTACGTGCAGGATGCGCTGGCCGAGTTCGCGCCCGATCCGGCCGGCGACATCGCCTACCTGTGCGGCAATCCGAACATGGTCGATGCGACCTTCGAGCGACTGAAGGACGCCGGCCTGCCGGTGCCGCACATCCGGCGCGAGAAATACGTGTCGTCGAAATAGGCGCGGCTTCCGTCGCCATGATCCGGCGCGTCACGGCTGCCGGCCGACCGCGTCTTGGGCGCAGACAGGAGACCATGATGCGCTACCCACTGACCATGCTGCTGCTGCTCGGCAGCGCCGGCGCCGAGGCGCGGACGCTCGGCGAAATCGAGTTCGCTCCGTGCGTGCTGGCGCCGAAGCATCTGCCGGTCAGCGTCGACGCGCAGTGCGCGACGGTGCCGGTGCCGGAGAACCACGCCGATCCGGACGGCCGCCGGATCGAGCTGGCGCTGGCCTGGGTGCCGGCCCGCGGCGAGGCCGAGCCGGACCCGGTGTTCATGCTGGCCGGTGGCCCCGGGCAGTCGGCGCGCGACAGCTATCCGGCCGCCGCTGCCGCGTTTCGCGACATCAACGGCAAGCGCGACGTGCTGCTGCTCGACCAGCGTGGCACCGGCGGCTCGCAGCCGCTGGTCTGCCGCGATCGTGACGGCAAGCCGGCAGTTGCCGACGACGTGCTCGACACGTCACCCGCCGCACTGCGCGGATTCGCCGCGCGCTGCGCCGAGGAACTGTCCGCGGTGGCCGACCTGCGTCATTACGCGACCAGCGACGCGATCGCCGACCTCGAGTACATCCGCGGCAAGCTCGGCGCCGAACGCATCAATCTGGTCGGCGTTTCGTATGGCACCCGGGTCGCGCAGCACTACGCGATGCACTACCCCGAGCGGATCCGCAGCCTGGTGCTCGATGGCGTGGTGCCGAACACCCAGGTGCTCGGTGCCGAGCACGCGCGCAATCTCGAGAACGCACTGCAGCAGCAGTTCGAACGCTGCGAGCAGACTCCGGCCTGCCGCAGCAGGCTCGGCTCGCCGCGCGAGCGGCTGGACCGACTGGCGGCGGAGCTGAAGCAGTCGCCGCGCGAGGTCAGTTATCGGGATGCGGTGACCGGCGAACTGCGCAAGGACCTGCTGCGCTACGGCCACCTGTCCGGCGTGCTGCGGCTGTACGCCTACATGCCGGCGATGGCGTCGATGCTGCCGCTGATCCTGCACGAGGCCAGCGAAGGCGATGGCGCAATCCTGATGGCGCAGGCCGAGATGCTGTCCGGCCAGATCGGCGACCAGATCAACCACGGCATGCAGCTTGCCGTGATCTGCAGCGAGGACGCGCCGAAACTGCACGCCGACGATGCCGACCACGCCACCGTACTCGGTGTCGAGTTCGTCAATTTCGTCCGCGAACAGTGCGCGGTCTGGCCGGTCGAGCCGCCGCCGTACGAGTTCCATGTCGCGCTGCAGTCCGATGTGCCGAGCCTGTTGCTGTCCGGCGAGTTCGATCCGGTGACGCCTCCGCGCTACGGCGACGAGGTGCTGAACGGCCTCGGCAATGCCCGCCACCTGACGCTGCGCGGTCAGGGACACAACGTGATCGGCGTCGGCTGCATGCCGAAGCTGGTTGCGCGCTTCCTCGAGTCGCTCGATCCGGCCGGGCTCGACACCACCTGCCTCGACCGCGTGCCGTACACGCCGCCGTTCGCCGGCTTCTACGGCTGGGAGCCCTGATGGCCGGAAGTCGGGAATCGGGAGCGCGTAGCGCAGCCCTCACTGCGGGAGCCGTTCGCCACGCGCGGCCGGTTCCCTGACCGGTTCCTGCGCGCGACCGACCGCAGTCACGAATCCCCAATCCCCAATCCCGGCCTCCCCATGATCGAAGTCGAAAACCTGCACAAGTCGTTCCGCAGCAAGGCCGGTCTGGTCCGCGCGGTCGACGGGGTCAGCTTCGCTGCTCGCGACGGCGAAATCACCGGACTGCTCGGGCCGAACGGCGCCGGCAAGACCACCACGCTGCGGATGCTGTACACGCTGATGGCTCCGGACCAGGGCCGGGTCCGGGTCGACGGCCTGGAGCTGCCGCAGCAGGCCGAACAGGTTCGGCGCAGGCTCGGCGTGCTGCCCGATGCGCGCGGCGTCTACAAACGGCTGACCGCGCGCGAGAACATCCGCTACTTCGGCGAACTGCATGGCCTCGATCGGGCCACCATCGAGCGCCGCACCGCGGAACTGGCGGCGGCGCTGCAGATGGAGGACTTCCTCGATCGTGCGACCGAAGGCTTCTCGCAGGGCCAGCGGACCAAGACCGCGATCGCACGCGCGCTGGTGCACGATCCGAAGAACGTGATCCTCGACGAGCCGACCAACGGGCTCGACGTGATGACTACCCGCGGGCTGCGCGAATTCCTCAAGCGGCTGCGCGACGAAGGCCGCTGCGTGATCTTTTCCAGCCACATCATGCAGGAGGTCGCCGCGCTCTGTGATCGCATCGTCGTGATCGCGAAGGGACGGGTCGTCGCCGCCGGCAGCGCCGACGAGCTGCGAGCGAACACCGGCGAGGCGAACCTCGAGGATGCCTTCGTCAGGCTGATCGGATCGGAAGAGGGGCTGACCGCATGAATGCCGTCCGCGTGGTGTTGATGAAGGAGCTGCGCGACCTGTTCCGCGATCGCCGCACGGTGATGATCGCGTTGCTGATGGGGCCGATCCTGGTCCCGGCGCTGCTGATCGGCATGGGCGTGCTGGCGTCCAAGAAGCAGGTCACGCAGATGGAGAAGACGCTCGAGCTGCCGGTGGTCGGCGCCGAACACGCGCCGAACCTGGTGGCGTGGCTGGCTAGCCAGAACATCGAGATCAGGCCGGCCCCGGACGATCCCGAGCAGGCGATCCGCGAACAGGACCAGGACGTGATCCTGCGCATCCCGGCCACGTTCGGCGAACACTGGCGCGGCAGCGAGCCGGCGCCGGTCGAGATCCTGCACGATGCGTCGCGGCAGGACTCGCAGATTCCGGTGCGGCGCGTCGAGGGTCTGCTCGAGCAGTACGGCCGCACGGTCGGCTCGCTGCGACTGCTGGCGCGCGGGATCAGTCCCGGCGTGACCAGTCCGCTGCAGGTCACCCGGCAGGATCTGTCGACGCCGGAGGCGCGTCGCGGCATGGTGCTCAGCATGATGCTGCCGTACCTGCTGATCCTGATGGCGTTCCTCGGCGGCGCCTATCTGGTCATCGACGTGACCGCCGGCGAACGCGAGCGGCAGTCGCTGGAGCCGCTGCTGGCCACGCCGGCCGCGCGCGGCGCGATCATGAGCGGCAAGATCGCCGCCGCCAGCCTGTTCGGCATGCTGTCGCTGATGCTGACGCTGCTCGGGCTCAAGATCGGTTTCCAGTTCGTGCCGGCCGGCGGCCTGCAGCTCGACGTGTCGCTGCTGACGATCGGCAAGCTGTTGCTGATCCTGGCGCCGATGGTGCTGATCGGTTCCACGCTGCTGACGCTGATCGCGGCCAGCGTCAAGTCGGTCAAGGAGGCGCAGAGCTACATGAGCGTGCTGATGATGCTGCCGATCGTGCCGGCGCTGATCCTGATGGTGAACCCGGTCAAGACCCAGCTCTGGATGTTCACGGTACCGTTCCTGGCGCAGAACCAGATGATCACCCGGATCGTCCGGCTGGAGCCGGCCAGCGCGCTGGAATGGCTGGTCTACCTCGCCGCCGGGCTCGGTCTGTCGGCGCTGCTGTGGCTCGCGGCGGCGCGGCTGTACCACCAGGAAAAGCTCGCGATCTCGGCCTGACGGCGCGGCCGGGGCGACGACCCCAGCCCCGATGGCGGACCGTACCGGCGCAGCGCCCGGCCGCTTCCCTTCCCCGCCAGCGGCTGCCGCCGCTATACTTCGCACCCTTTGTTCAGGCCGGCGCGTTCTGTTGCCGGCCCCTATCGTGCAGGTGGGCCGGTGCGCAACTACGACATCGAATTCCTCAAACGCTTCTCGCTGGTGATCGGCGTGCTGGTACTGGTGACGATCCTGCTGCTCGGCGGCGCCACGCTGCTGCATGGCAAGCGCGTGGCCGCGCCGAACCCGGCCGCGGAAGCGCGGATTGCCGAGCGGCTGCAGCCGGTTGGCGGCGTCTACGCCGGCGAAACCGGTGCCGCAGCACTGGCCAAGGCCGCCGAAGAGGCGCGCCAGGCTGCCGCTGGCCAGGTCGCTTTCGGCGGCACGCTGGACGGCAAGGTCATCTACGACGGCCTGTGTGGGGCCTGCCACGGCAGCGGTGCGGCCGGCGCGCCGAAGCTCGAGAAGGCGGCCTGGGCGGCGCGCCTCGGCAAGGGCACCGACGCGCTGATCCACAACGCGATCGCCGGTTTCCAGGGTGAGGCCGGACTGATGCCGGCGCGCGGCGGCAACCCGTCGCTGACCGACGAACAGGTCGATGCGACCGTTCGCTGGATGCTCGACCACCTGCAATGATCCCCGATCGCCCGGCGGCGTGCCGCCGGGCGTCTGCGGAGGCGACCGTGACCGATTCCGTTTCGATCGCCCGCTCGCGTGACGCCGCCCCCGGGCGGCGTTTTCGTGTCGGCGGCCTGTGCCTGGTCGGCGCGCTCGTTGCGGCCGGCTGCAGCGAACTGCCGACGAACGGGCCGCAGGCCGACCAGCCGCCGCCACCGCCGACCGCGATCGGCCACGTGCAGGGCAGCGGCCTGCGCAGTCCGTACGTCGACCAGACGCTGAGCCTGATCGGTGTCGTGACCGGCAACTTCGTCGGTGCCAGCGACGGCTTCTTCATGCAGGACGAGCGCGGTGCCGACGACGGCGATCCGGCCACCTCGGACGGCATCTTCGTCCGCTATCCGCGCGACCGCGAGCCTACGGTGCGGCGCGGCGACCGGGTCCGCGTGCACGGCACCGTCGCCGAACTCGGCCGCGGCCCGAACAGCCAGACCGCGCTGGTCGACGTGACGGTCGAAGTGCTCGGGCGGGCCGCCGCCGAGGTCACCGTGATCAGCTCGGCGCCGGACGATCCGGGCCACTGGGAGCGCTACGAGGGCATGTGGCTGCGCTTTGCGTCGCCGCTGTACGTTGCCGGTAACTACGGCCTGCATCGCTACGGCCAGCTCGAGGTGTCGTTCGACCGGCGGCCGCGACAGATCGGCATGCGGATGTCGCCGCATGCCGCGAACGCGGCCGCGCAGGCGCGCCGGACCGCGGCGCGGATGCTGGTGCTCGACGACGCCCGCGACCGCGAGTATCCCGACTCGCTGTGGTTCCTCGATCCGCCGCCGAACGCGCAGCAGCCGTTGCGCGGCGGCAGCCGGCTCGACGGTGTCGAGGGCGTGCTCGAGCAGCGCAGCGGGTACACCCGGCTGCAACTGACCGCCAGACCGGCAGCGATCGAACACGCACCGCGACCGCCGGCGCCCGAGCTGGACGTCGACGGCCTGCGGATCGCCCATTTCAACGTGCTGAACTACTTCAATGGCGACGGTCGCGGCGGCGGCTTCCCGACCACGCGCGGCGCCCGCGATGCCGATGCGCTGGCCCGCCAGCAGGCCAAGATCGTCGCGATGATCCTCGGCCTGGCGCCGGACGTCGCGTCGGTGGTCGAGCTCGAGAACGACGGCAGCGGACCGGACAGCGCGCAGCAGCAGCTCGTCGATGCGCTGAATGCCGCGCTCGGCGCGCAGGGCGACTACCGTGCCGTGCCGGTGTCGGCCGACGCCGCCGGCGACGATGCGATCCGGGTCGGCATCCTGTACCGGGAACGCCGGCTCACAGCGGTCGGCGCGCCGACTCATCTGCTCGACGGACCGTTCGCCGATCGCGCCCGGCCGCCGCTCGCGCAGCGCTTCGTTGCCGTCGACGGCGGCGAGCCGTTCACCGTCGTCGCCGTGCACCTGAAGTCGAAGGGCGGCTGCGACGACGTGCCGGCCGATCGCCCGGCCGATCGCGACCAGGGCGATGGCCAGAGTTGCTGGAACCGGCTGCGGACCGAGTCGGCCGACGTGCTGGACACGTGGTTGCGGGCCGATCCGGCCGCCGGGCGGGTGGTGCTGCTCGGCGACTTCAACGCCAGCACGTTCGAGGATCCGATGCGGCTGCTGCGTGACCGCGGCTGGCACGACGCGATCGATCCGGCGCTGCGCGACGGCCACACCTACGTCTACCGCGGGCTCGGCAACCGGCTCGATCACGCGCTGCTGTCGCCGGCACTGGCCGGCCGGCTGGCCGCGGCGGCGATCTGGCACATCAACGCCGACGAGGCGCCGCTGTTCGGCTACGACGTCGACGGTCCGCTGCAGCAGTACCGGCCGGACCCGTACCGCGCATCCGACCACGACCCGTTGCTGCTGATCCTCGCCGCGACGCGCTGACCCGGCATCGGCGATCCGGCCGCGCCGATCAGGGCTGAACCCGACCTGCGTCAGCGGCCGGAAAGCGCCGTTCGGTATCATCCACGCTCCCCTTCGAGCTTTCCGTCCATGTCCGAGCCCAGCGACCGCTTTCCCGATGCACCCGGCGAGCTGATGCTGCGCGGGCCGGCCGGTGCGCTCGAATGCGCCGTGGCCGTGCCGGAGCCGGACACCGCGCGCGCCGGCACCGCGATCATCTGCCACCCGCATCCGCTGCATGGCGGCACGATGCACAACAAGGTCGTGACCATGATCGAGCGCAGCCTGCGCGAACTCGGGCTGCGCACCGTGCTGTTCAATTTCCGCGGCGTCGGCAAGTCAGAAGGCGAGTACGACGAGGGCCGCGGCGAGACGCTCGACCTGCTGGCGGTGGCCGAGTGGGTTCGCCGTGCGCGGCCGGACGATGCGCTGTGGCTGGCCGGCTTCTCGTTCGGCGCCTATGTCGCGCTGCTCGCCGCGCGCCACCTGCCGGTACGGCAGATGATCTCGATCGCGCCGCCGGCCGGCCGCTGGGATTTCTCCGCGGTGCTCGCGCCGACCTGCCCGTGGCTGGTCGTGCAGGGCGAGGAAGACGACGTGGTCGAACCGCAGGCAGTGTTCGACTGGGTCGCATCGATCCCGAACGAGGACAATCCGCCAACCCTGATCCGGATGCCCGACACCGGCCACTTCTTCCACCGCCGACTGATGGATCTGCGCGGCGCGATCAAGAACGCGGTACGCACCAACCTGCCGCCGCCGCAGTCCGCTTGAACGATCTGCAAGGAACGCCGACGCCGGGCGAGGCCTACCGGGCCGGTGTCGCCGCCGGCCGCTGGAGCGATGATCCGGTGCAGCGCGCGGCGCTGGTCGAGTTCGACCGGATCCAGCGCGAACTGCAGGTGGTGCAGCGCGGCAGCGGATTCTGGCAGCGACTGCGCCGGCGCTGGCCCGGCCAGCGCAACGGCGTGCGCGGGCTGTACCTGTGGGGCGGCGTCGGTCGCGGCAAGACCTTCCTGGTCGACCTGTTCTTCGACCACGTGCCGATCGCCGGCAAGCGGCGGGTGCATTTCCACCGGTTCATGGGCGAGGTGCATGCCCGGCTCCGTGCGCTCGGCGGCCGGGCCGATCCGCTGACCCAGATCGCCGCCGACTACGCCGACGAACTGCGCCTGCTGTGCCTCGACGAGTTCCACGTCAGCGACATCGGCGACGCGATGATTCTTGCCCGCCTGCTCGACGGCCTGTTCTCGCGCGGCGTCGTGCTGGTGACGACCTCCAACACGGTGCCGTCCGAGCTGTACCGCGACGGTCTGCAGCGGGCCAGCTTCCTGCCGGCGATCGGGTTGATCGAGCGGCACTGTGTCGTGCAGCGGATGGCCAGCGCGACCGACTACCGCCTGCGCACGCTGACCCGTGCGCCGGTCTACCACCATCCGCTCGGTGCCACCGCCGATGCCGCGCTGCAGGATCTGTTCGCGCGACTGACCGCCGACGCGCCGCCCGATCGCGAGCCGCTGGTCATCAACGAGCGGGCCATACCGGTGGTCGCCTGCAGCGAAGGGGTCGTCTGGTTCGAATTCGGCGCGCTCTGCGACGGGCCGCGCGCAGTGGCCGACTACATCGAGCTGGCGCGCGACTTCCACACCGTGCTGCTCGCGAACGTGCCGCAGTTCGATCCGCGGCGCGACAACGAGGCGCGCCGGTTCGTCCATCTGGTCGACGAGTTCTACGATCGCAACGTCAACCTGATCGTGTCGGCCGCCGCGCCGATGCTCGAGCTGTATCGCGGCGAGCGGCTGCGGGCGGAATTCCAGCGCACCGAAAGCCGCCTGATCGAAATGCAGAGCGAGGCCTACCTGGCGCGCGAGCATCGCCCCTGAGTGACGCCATCGCCGGCCGGTGCTTCGCCAACGGGTGGAAATCGGTCGGATCCGGCCCGCGACCGCACGGTCGCGCGCGCCGGTTCGATCACGTGCTCAGCGGTCGCGGCGCTTGAACGGCACCACGACGTTCTCGTTCGCCGGCCCGGCGCGATCGTCGTGCTCGCGCTGCCACAGCACCGGCACGTCATCCGGGCGCGGCAGCTCGAATTGGTCGTCGCCGGCCGCCTCGGCCGGCTCGTCTTCCCAACTGTAGCGCTTGCGCGGTGGCGCCGGATCGAGCCGGCGCCACCGCACCGCGGCGACGCTGCCGAACAGTGCGCCGCCGAGGTGGTACTGCCACGAGATCCCGGCCTCGCGCGGGAATACCGTCATCAGCATGCCGCCGTACAGGAAGAACACGATCAGCGCGGTGGCGATCGCCGGCCGGTCGCGGCGCAACAGGCCGAGCAGGAACAGGAAGAACATCAGGCCGTGGGTCAGGCCGCTGGCCCCGAGGTGGGTGCTGCCGCTGCTGCCGGTGAACCAGACGAACAGGCCGGAGCCGATCCAGATCAGTGGCAACGCGCGCGCCAGTGCCCGCGGCACGGTCGCGATCGACAGCGCGAGCAGGATCGCCAGCGGCAGCGTGTTGGCGAGCAAATGCGCGGTCGAGCCGTGCAGCAGCGGGCCGAACAGTACGCCGAGCAGCCCCTCCGGCAGCCCCGGCCGCACGCCGAAGCCGCCCAAGCCGACCTCGAACAGCCATTCGAACGCGCGGATCCACCACAGCAGCGCGAGCGCGAGCGCGGCACCGGCGAAGCCCAACCGCAGCCGGCTGCGGTCACGTCGCGCGTGCTCGGCCGGGTCGCCGGGGGCGGGCAGGGGCAGGTCCATCCTGCGCTAGATGGGGCCGGAAGGCGGCAGCGCAAGCGGCTGGGCGGCGGCCCGGCGGTGGCGCGTGCGCCGGCTACTCGCCCGGGTCGGCCGGCAGCGTCCAGCCGAACAGCGCCAGCGCGCGCTCGAACTCGGCGTCGAGCGGTGCCTGCAGTTCGACGCTGCGACCATCGGCCGGGTGCGTGAAGCGCAGCCGCCACGCATGCAGCAGCATCCGGTGCACGCCGCGCATCCGGAAGATCCGGTTGCGCTGGCCGTCGCCGTGGCTGGTGTCGCCGATCAGGTGGTGGCAGATGTGCTTCAGGTGGCGGCGGATCTGCCGGAAGCGGCCGGTTTCCGGCGAGCAGCGCAACAGTGCGTAACGCGAGGTCGGAAAGCCGCCGGCGGCGGCATCGAGTTCGCCGCGCGCCAGCGTCGAATAGCGGGTCTGTGCCGGCTTCTTCACCGGCTTGCCGGGGCCGCCGTCGAGCGGGTGATCGATCAGGGCATCGGCCGGCTCCGGCCAGCCGCGGCAGATCGCCAGATAGTCCTTTCCGACCTCGCGCGACATCATCGTGCGGCCGAGCGCGGCCGCGGTATCGCGATCGAACGCCAGCAGCAGGCAGCCGCTGGTCGCGCGATCGAGTCGATGGACCAGAAAGATCGGCCGGCCGAACTGCGCGCGCAGGCGGTCGGCGGCGAACTCGGTCTCGCCGCGCGCCAGTGCGCTGTCGTGCACCATCAGCCCGGCCGGCTTGACGACCACCGCGAGACGGTCGTCGGCGTGCAGCACCGGCAGCGCGGCGGGAGCGATCGGCATGTCCATCGCCGCAGCATAACGGTTGCGGCCGTCGGCAATCGCAGGCGGTGCAACGCGACGCAGCATCGGCATGGGTGGACAAGTGCGGCAGAGAACGGCTTCAGCCGCGACGCTGGCCGGTCGGCGCGCCGAGCACGCGAAAAACGATCACGGCTGAAGCTGCTGAAGCCGCTCGCACGGGCGAGTGTCAGCGCGCGGACCGCCACGCCAGCTCGACGAACAGGCTGCGGCCGTCGCCGGGAAAGTAGCGGTGTTCGCCGAATGCGAAGTCGGCCCGTTCGGCGTAGCGGCGATCGGTCAGGTTCATCAGCCGCGCGGCGATCCGCCAATCCGGCGCGAGCTCGCGCTGCCAGCGCAGATGCAGCAGGTCGTGGCCCGGGTAGCGCGCCTGGTTGGCGGCGTCGGTGAAGTAACTGCCGAGGTGCAGCCATTCGAGCTCGAAGCGCCCCAGTTGCGGCGGCAGCAGATGCAGCCGCAAGCCGCCCTGATGCCGCGGTGCGGTGTCGACCTCGTTGCCGGCGTCGATCCGCTCGCCACCGGCAATTGCGTGGCTCGACGCGTAGCGATGCCGCGCATGGCCGGCATGTACGTCGAGCCGCCACCATGGCGCCGGCGCCAGCGACGCTTCGAGCTCGATGCCGCGGTGGCTGCTCGCGCCGTCGGCGATCAGCAGGCCGGCGGCATCACGCAGCACGCTGTGCTGTTTGCGGTAGGCGTAGCCGTCGAGCGCGACACGGAGGTGGTCGCGCTCGAACGTCCAGCCGAGTTCGACGCCGTGCAGCGTTTCCGGCTCCAGCTCGGCGACCGACTGGCCGCGCTGCAGCCGATACAGTTCGCCGGCCTGCGGAAATCGGAACGCCCGCGCGATCCGCCCGCGCAGGTGCTGGTCGTCGCTCAGCGCGAAGCGCAGGCCGAGCTGCGCGGCCGGTTCGCCGAACGCGTCGCGACGATCGGCCGGTCGCTGGAACAGGCAGCCGCCGAAGCCGCACGGCATGCCATCGTCGCGCAGGTTACCGGCCGCGATCCGGTTGTCGTAGTCGTACTGCAGCCGTTCGATGCGCAGCCCGGCCTGCAGCCACCAGCGCCGGCCGAGCGGCCGCTGCCACTGTCCGAACAGCGCCAGCATGCGCGACTCGACCGCGTAGTCGTAATGGGTACCGGCCGGGCGGATCGCGCGCAGTGCCTCGGAGCCACTGTCGATCGGCAGCGGCTGCCGTTCGAGCAGCTCGCCGCGCGCCCATTCGAGATCGACGCCGAGCGAGCTGGACCAGGTGCCGATGCGTTGCCAGCCGAGCTGCAGGCCGGCGCTGTCGCTGCCGTTGTCCTCGAGCGGCTTGCCGGGCGTGAAATGCTGGATGAAGCGCATCGCGTCGTGCCGCGCGTACGGGCGCAGTCGCCAGTGGTCGCCGTGGCGGTCGGTCCATTGCCAGTCGCCATGCAGCCGCGCGGCGCGAGCGTCGCGGAATGCTTCCGGATTCTGGTTGCTGCGCCGGCGTGCATCGCGATAGGCGTGTTCGCCGGCGACATAGCCGGCGGTCTCCTGGTTCAGATTGCTGGCGGCGAGATACAGCCGCGGCGCGCCGGCCGCCGCCGGCCAGCGCCACTGGACCGCCAGCTTCTGCTGCGCGACCGACTCGTCGACGCGGAAACTGCTGCTGCCGACCGCATGGCCGTCGAGCCGCCAGCGCTCGCCGTCGGCGGCGCTGCCGCGCCAGCGACGCAGCGCGTGGTTGCCGGCCTCGACGCGCCAGCTCACCTCGGCGCCGTCCTGCGGCAGCGGTAGACGGACATTGATCGCGCCGTGCAGCGCGTTCGATCCGTGCAGCGCGCTGCCCGGGCCGCGCAGCAGTTCGATCGCGGCGGCCTGTTCGCTGGCCAGCTCGAACGCCTGGTTGACGTTGCAGAAGCCGGACGGCCGCAGCGGGATGCCGTCCTCGAGCAGCAGGAAGGCGCCGCAGGCACCGGCGCCGGCCAGTACCGGCGAGCGGATCGCGAGCAGCGACTCCTGGCCGCTGCCGCGCGACAGCCAGACGCCCGGCAGCCGCGCCAGTGCTTCGGCCGGATGGGTCGCGGCGATCCGCTCGATGGTGTCGCGGTCGAGCAGCGCCAATGCTTCGCTGCGCCGGGCCGGCGACTCGGGTAACCGGGCGACCACTTCGATCCGGTCGAGCCGCCGCGCTGGCTCCGGATCCGGTTCGATCGCCGGCGACAGCAGGCCAAGCGCGAGCACAAGCGAGGTCATGCGTCGATGGTAGCGGGCCGCAGCGGGCTGCCACGCGGTCGCTGGCGGCGCGTTCAGCGCCGAGTCCGGCGCCCGGTGCCGCGCCGGCGATCGGCGCTCTGCGAGTTGCCGCCGCGCGGTGGACGATAATGCGCCGATGAACAGTCCCGAACAGTCCACGCTCGGCCGGGCAGTCGAGTACGCCGGTCACTACGACGCCGGTCGCCTGTTTCCGATCCCGCGCAGCGGTACCCGCGCCGGATTGGCGTTCGAAGGCCCGCTGCCGTTCGACGGCGTCGACGTCTGGAATGCCTACGAGCTGTCCTGGCTCGACCCGCGCGGCCGCCCGCAGGTCGCGCTGGCCGAGCTGCGTGTGCCGGCTCGGTCGCCGAACCTGATCGAGTCGAAATCGCTGAAGCTGTACCTGAATGGCTTCATGCAGACCCCGATGGCCGATGCGCGGCAGGTTGGCGAGCGGATCGCGGCCGACCTGTCGGCCGCGGCCGGCGCGCCGGTCACCGTTGCGCTGCGGACACCGGCGCAGCTCGCCGGTCAGCCACTCGGCGTGCTCGACGGCATCTGCATCGACGATGCCGAGGTCGAGATCGACCGCTACCGCGATCCCGATCCGTCGCTGCTCGCATCAGGCCCGGAACAGGTCGACGAAACGCTGCTGAGTCACGTGCTGAAATCGAACTGCCCGGTCACCGGCCAGCCGGACTGGGCCAGTGTGCAGATCCGCTATGCCGGCCCACGGCTCGAGCGCGCTGCACTGCTGCGCTACCTGGTCGCGTTCCGCGAGCACGCCGACTTCCACGAGGCCTGCGTCGAGCGGATCTGGACCGATCTGTGGCGCCACCTGCGGCCGAGCCGGTTGGCTGTCTACGCGCGCTATACCCGGCGCGGCGGACTCGACATCAACCCGTACCGGAGCAGCGAACCGGCCGAGCAGCCGGACAATCCGCGCCTGCCGCGGCAGTAGCCACGGGAGCCGCGGGTTCCTCTTGCGCGCCGCTGCGGCGGCACTGGAATCGCGCTCCCCTTGCACTTCGTTCGAGCGGTGCGGCGATGTCGCAGCCTGTCCTGCGGCGCCTGCTGTGCCTGGTTCCGGGTCTGGTCCGAAGCCGAACCGTTCCTCGGTGGCCGGACACCGCCGACGCTGACCGAGCGGCTCGATCCGCACCGGCTGGTGATGCTCGGCACCCAGGCCCGGCAGCCGCGCTGCGTCGCATTGCAGGGCGAGGTCGGCCGCAGCGTTGCCTGCGCCATCTACGCTGAGCGCCCGAGTCCGTGCGCGTTGCAGCCGGCCTGGGAATCCGGCGCGCCGAGCCCGCAATGCGACCGCGCGCGGGCCGCTCATGGCCTGCCGCCGCTGACGCCCGAACACTGGATCGATCCCGACGGCCCCGGCCTGTCGCCACTGCCGCGGAGCGCCTGACGCGCCGATCCGAGCGCGTCAGGCGGCCGGCAGCCGGACCAGCACGCGCGGCGTGCCGCCCTGTGCTTCGGTCAGCAGCTCGCCGCCGAGCTCGCGGATCACGCCGCGGGCGAAGGCCAGTCCGACACTGCCGCCGCCGCCGCCGATCCGGCCCATCAGGTGGCCGGACCGGTCGTCGATGCGCAGCTCGACCCATTCGCCGTGCCGGCTCAGATCGAGCGCCAGCGGGGTACTGCCGGGGTTGGCCTGCAGCACCGCATCGACCAGTTCGTGCAGCACGCGGTCGAGCCGGCGTGGTTCGACCCGCACGATCGCGCGGCTGTCGCCGGCCAGCCGCAGTCGCTGCTCGCGTCCGAGAAGGCGTGCCTCGGTCTGGTCGACCAGCTCGCGCAGCAGCGCCAGCACGTTGCAGCCGGCCACCCGCCGATCGCTGCCTTCGACCAGCGCGGCCGATTCGGTCACCTGGTCGGCGACCCGCATCAGCTCGCTGGCCGAGCCGGCAATCGCGGCGACCTGCCGCTCGAGGCCGGGATCGCCGCGTCGCTCGACCAGCAGGCGCTCGGACAGGCTGCGGATCTGCAGCAGCGGGCCGCGCAGGTCGTTGCCGGCCAGCGTCAGCAGCCGGCGGTTGAGTTCGGCCAGTTGCCCGGCGCGCTCGCGCTGTTCCTCGGCTTCGAGCAGCGCGTCGCCGAGCGCGATGTTGCGGGCCGACAGCTCGCCGGCATGGCGGCGCCGCTGGCGCACCTGGCGCAACAGCAGACTCGCCACCGCCGCCAGCGCCAGCGCGCTGATCCCGAGCAGCAGCGCCAGCCCGCGTTGCTGCTGCAGCTCGCTGCGCTGCAGCAGTTCGCGCTCGCGCAATTCGGCGATCTCGCGCCGCTGCTGGGCATCGCGGAAGCGCGCCGCCAGCATCGCCTGGCGGTCGGCGTCGGCGCGCCGCCCGTGCTCGCGGCTCAGTCGGTCGGCTTCGCGCAGCCGCTGCAGCGCGGCGCTCGGGTCGCCGAGTTCGGCCTGGATCTCGCTGCCGAGTCGCTCGATCTGGGCGCGCCGTTGCGGGTCGTCGATCCGCTCGCCGAATGTGCCCGCACGTTCGATCGCATCGAGCGCGCGCTGCAGCCGCTGGCTGCGCAGCGGCGTCGCTGCGCCCTCCGAGCGCGCCATCCGCAGGTAGGCCTCGGCGCGGCCGGCCAGTGCGAAGGAGGTCAGCCTGACGTCGGAGCCGGCCGTGCGCTGCTCGGCGACTTCGAACTGATGCAGCGCGGCCTGGAATTCGCCGAGTTCGGCCAGCACCAGGCCGAGATTGGAACGCGCGATCGATTCGTTGTGCGCCTCGCCGAGCCGCTGGTGCCGTTCGATCGCCTCCAGCAACAGTGCGCGGGCCTCGTCGAGTCGCCCGGCCTCGCGATCGAGGTCGCCGAGGTTGTTCAACAGGATGCCGATGCCCTGCTCGATGCCATGCTCGCGCTTCATCGCCAGCGCGCGTTCGTAATGCTCGCGCGCACCGGCGGCATCGCCGCTGTCGGACAGCAGGTTGCCGATGTTGGTCAGTGCGGCCGACGCGCGTCCCCAGTCGCCGCGCTCGGATTGCAGCGCATAGGCACGCTGGAGCGCCTGCATCGCGTCCGGATGCATGCCCGACAGGCTGAACGCGACGCCGAGCGCGTGGCGCGCCTCGGCCACCAGTTGCGGCTCGGCGAGCGCCTCGGCGTCGGACAGTGCACGTTCGTAATCGAGCACCGCTTCGCCATAGCGGCCGAGCCGACGCTGCAGCAGCCCGCGGGCCAGGTGGGCGGTGTAGGCGGCGCGCCGGTCGCCGAGCCGCTGGGTGGCGGCAACTGCATGATCGGCCAGTTCCAGTGCGGCGTCCGGCGTGTCGGCCAACATCGACTCGGCCTGCTGCAGCCACGGCGGCGACGGCAAGCCGGGCGGCAGCGCCGCTGCCGGTGGCGCAGCCGCCGCCAGCGCCAGCAGCAATGCCAGCGCCGTGGTTCGGCCGACGATCCCCCGGTTGTGCATCAGCGCCCCTCGGAACCACCCCGGCCGGTTCGGGCGACCGCCGCGCGCGCCGCGAGGCGGCTGCGTGGCCGGCGTCCGGCCGGGTGCCACCAAGAGTAGTCCTGTTCGGCGCCGCACAGAAGTCAGCGGCGCGCTGTCCGGATCCGGACAGTAGCCCATGCCGCGGTCCCGAAAAACCACACAAGTCATTGATGCGAAATAACTCGTCTTGGTGGCACGGGAAATGCTAAATGCCCATCATGGACATTCAACGCACCGACTTGAAACAGAAAGCCCGGCGCCGCCGGATGCTCGCCTTCGGAGCGGCCGGCGCCTGCGTGCTGGCGCTGGCCGGCTTTGTCGCGACGCTCGATCCGGCCGCTCCGGCCGTCGACCGCGCCGCGCTGTGGACCGATACCGTGCGCCGAGGCGAGATGCTGCGCGAAGTGCGCGGCCCCGGAACGCTGGTGCCGAAGGAAATCCGCTGGATCGCCGCCGAGAGCGCCGCCCGGGTCGAGCGCATCCTGGCCAAGCCCGGCGTCGCCGTGCAGCCCGACACTGTGATCATGCAGCTCAGCGATCCGGAACTGGTCAACGCCAAGCTCGCCGCCGAAGCCGAGCTGACCGCCGCGCAGGCCGATTATTCGGCGCGACAGATGACGCTCGAGAGCCAGTTGCTCGACCAGCGCGCGAACCTCGCCGGCACCGAGGCCGAGTTCGAGTCGGCCCGGTTGCTGGCCGAGGCCGAAGGCGAGTTGGCGGCCAAGGGCATCATTTCGAAGCTGCAGTTCCGCCGCAGCCAGTTGACCGCGCAACAGCTCGAACTGCGGGTCGGAATCGAGAAGCAGCGCGTGGCGACCTTCGAGCGCACGATCGGCGCGCAACTGGCCGCCGACCGCGCCCGGATCGAACAGCTCGAGCACGTGGTGCGCCAGCGCCGTCGGCAGGTCGACGACCTGAGTCTGAAGGCCGGCATCGCCGGCGTGCTGCAGCAGGTGCCGGTGCAGGAAGGCCAGCAGGTCGCGCCGGGCACCAACCTGGCGCGGGTCGCTCGCCCCGGCGAGCTGATGGCCGAGCTGCGAATCCCGGAAACCCAGGTCAAGGACGTCGTGCTCGGCCAGGCGGTTCGCGTCGACACCCGCAACGGCGTGGTCGCCGGGCAAGTCACCCGGATCGACCCGGCGGTGTCCAACGGCAGCGTGCTGGTCGACGTCGAACTGCAGGGCGAACTGCCGCCCGGCGCCCGCCCGGACCTGTCGGTCGACGGCACCATCGAGATCGAGCGCCTGAGCGACGTGCTGTATGTCGGCCGGCCGGCGTTCGGCCAGGCCGACAGCGATGTCCGGCTGTTCCGGGTCGACCCGCAGTCCGGCATCGCGCAACGCATCCCGGTTCGCCTCGGTCGCGCGTCGGTCAGCCTGATCGAAGTGCAGCAGGGGCTGCAGCCGGGCGACGAGATCATCCTGTCGGATACCTCGCAATGGGACGAGTACGACCGCTTGCGATTGAACTGATCGAGCGGGGAATCGGGAAGCGTGCAAGCAGCTTCCCGCGACCCCGCCCGGCGATCCGAATGACGTGTCCCCGAAGCCCACAGCTTGATCCACTCCCCATACCCGATTCCCGTTCCGAAGGAACACCCATGACCAACGCCTCCGCCCTGCTCGAACTGCGCGACATCGCCAAGGTTTTCTACACCGACGAGGTCGAAACCCACGCGCTGTCCGGTGTGCATTTCGACATCCATCGCGGCGAGTACATCTCGATCACCGGCCCGTCCGGCTGCGGCAAGTCGACGCTGCTGTCGATCCTCGGCCTGCTCGACACGCCGAGTTCCGGCAGCTACCGGCTGAACGGCGTGCCGGTGCAGGACATCGGCGCGTCCGAACGGGCGCGGATCCGCAACAAGGAAATCGGCTTCATCTTCCAGGCCTTCAACCTGATCGGTGACCTGTCGGTGTTCGAGAACGTCGAGCTGCCGCTGACCTACCGCGATGGCGTATCGAAGGCCGAGCGCCGCGATCGCGTGCACGAGGCACTCGAACGGGTCGGCATGGCACACCGGACCAGGCACTATCCGTCGCAGTTGTCCGGCGGCCAGCAGCAGCGCGTCGCGGTGGCCCGTGCACTGGTCGGGCAGCCGTCGCTGCTGCTCGCCGACGAGCCGACCGGCAACCTCGACTCGAAGAATGGCGAGGCGGTGATGGCGCTGCTCGACGAACTGCATCGTGCCGGCGCGACGATCTGCATGGTCACCCACGACCCGCGCTACGCCGATTTCGCCCAACGCAAGGTGTTCATGTTCGACGGCCGGGTGGTCGACGAGGAAACCCTGCACCGGCTGCGCAAGGAAGAAGACGACCGGCTTGATGCGCAGATCCTGCGCGCGCGCGCCAGCGCTGCCTGACCTGCCGGCCGCCATGGTCGCCAGCCTGCTCAAACGATGCTCGGCCGCCCGCCCTCGGCAGGCGGCGCACTGGCGGCACCGCCGCTCGCAGATCCGCCGCGCCACCGGCGTGCGGCCGCCGCTTGCACTGCGCCACCAATGAAGGAACTCCGATGATCCAGACGCTCGTCTCCGAAGCCCGTCTCGCGCTGCGCAGCCTGCTGCGGCAGCCCGGATTCCTCGCCGTCGCGGTGCTGACCCTGGCGCTCGGGGTCGGCAGCGTGTCGGCGATCTATTCGGTCGTCAACGGCGTGCTGCTGCAGCCGCTTCCTTACCCGGAGTCCGAGCGGATCATCCGCATCAACCGGGTGCAACCGCCGTTCGGAGGCCCGATCTCGCATCAATTGCTGGCCGACTGGCGCGAGGCGAGCCGCGCCCAGTTCAGCGCGCTCGGCGCCTTCACCGGCACCGTTGCGACGCTGACCGGCGACGGAGAAGCCGAGCGCCTGTCGGGTTACCGGGTGACGCCGGAGTTCTGGGACGTGATGGCGCTGGCGCCGCAGCGCGGTCGCTACTTCGGCGCCGACGAGGAGCACAGCAACGAGCGCGTCGTGGTGCTGTCGCATGCCCTCTGGCAGCGCCGTTTCGGCGGTGCCGACGACGTGGTCGGTCGCGACATCCGGCTCAACGGCGAGCCGCACCGGGTGGTCGGCATCACGCCGCCGGCGTTCCGCTACCCGGGCCAGACCGAGCTGTACCTGCCGACCTACACGCCGGCCAGCACCAGCCCGCGTGGCAACAACAGCTATCTGGTGATCGGCCGGCTGGCGCCGGGCGTCAGCCTGCAGCAGGCCGACGACGTGCTGCAGCAGGCCAGCGCGGCGGCCGCCGAGGCGTTTCCGGACAACCACAGCAACCTCAGCGCCCGACTGACGCCGCTGCCGCAGTTGCTCAACAGCTACATCCGCGAGCCGTTGCTGGTGCTGCTCGGCGCGTCGGCGCTGGTGCTGCTGATCAGTTGCGCGAACCTCGCCAACCTGCTGCTCGCGCGCGGCAGCCGCCGGCAGCGCGAGCTGTCGGTGCGCGCCGCGCTCGGCGCCGGCCGCGGCAGCCTGGTCCGTGCCGTGCTGGTCGAGGCCTCGCTGATCGCGCTGGCCGGCGGCGTGCTCGGCATCGCCATCGCGGCGGCGGCAGTGCCGCTGCTGCTGGCCGGGGCACCCGAGCTGCTGCCGAGTCATGCGCGGCCGGAGATCGACCTCGGCGTCGTGCTGGTCTGCCTCGCGACCGCGATCGCGACGGTGCTGGCCTTCGCATTGTGGCCGGCGCTGCGCGCCGCGTCGGCCGCGCCGGCCGACGTGCTCAAGGAGGACGGTCGCGGCGGCAGCGGTGGCCGCAGCCGCAGTCGCGCGCGCAGCGTTCTCGTGGTCGCCGAGGTGGCGCTGTCGCTGACGTTGCTGGCCGGTGCCGGCCTGCTGATCGAGAGCCTGCGCCGGGTCGGCGAGATCGACATCGGCGTCCGCGACGAGGGCGTGTTGACCGCAACCATCGTGCTGAACCGTCCGGCGATGGTCGGTGCGGAGTCGTGGGAGGATGAGTACTGGCATGGCGTACGCCACAACGCCGCGCAACTGCCGCCATTGCTCGAGCGCCTGCAGGCAATTCCGGGCGTCGAGCGCGTCGCGATCGGCGATGCGCTGCCGATGATCAACGGCAACGACACCAACTCGAACATTTCGCTGCCGGGTCGCGATCTGCCCGAATCGGGACAGGATGCGCCATGGGCGCAGTGGCGGTTCGCCAATGCCGACTACTTCGAAACGCTCGGCATCGCGCTGCGTCGCGGCCGCCTGCTCGACGACCGCGAGGTCGCGCCCGGCGACTGGCCGAACGCGGTGGTCGTCAACGAGAGCTTCGTGCGTCGCTACCTCGGCAGCGACGACCCGCTCGGCCAGACCGTCGGCATCTTCGGCGGCGATCCGAAAACGATCGTCGGCGTGGTCGCCGATACCCGCCTGTTCGGTCGCGAGCGCGACGTGCCGCCGGAGGTCTACATGCCGCTCGCCAATGCGCCGTTCGACCAGTTCCAGATTGCGCTGCAGGTGCGCGGTGCGCCCGCCGACTATGCCGAGCCGCTGCGCCGCACCGTGCAGGCCTTCGATCCGAACCTGCCGCTGCTGCAGATCCGTCCGATCGAGCAGGTGCTGGCCGGCGGTGCCGAGGTGCGGCGCTTCAACACGCACCTGATGATGGTGTTCTCCGGCATCGCCCTCTTGCTCGCCGCACTCGGCCTGTACGCGGTGATCGCCTATTCGGTCGCCCAGCGGCAGCACGAATTCGGTATCCGCATGTCGCTCGGTGCCAACGCCCGTCGCGTGCTGCTCGACGTGCTCGGACAGGGCATGTCGCTGGTCGGCATCGGCCTGCTGGTCGGGCTGGTCGGCGCCGTGCTGCTGGGCCGCGCGCTGGCGAGCCAGTTGTTCGGCGTCGACGCCGGCGATCCGGCCGTACTGATCGCTGTCGTCGCGGTGCTGCTGCTGATCGCGCTGGTCGCCTGCATGGTACCGGCGCGGCGTGCGACCCGCATCGCGCCGATGGTCGCGCTGCGCGATCACTGAGCACGCCGACCACGACGTTGCGTCAACTGACATCCACACGCCACCTGTGCTGAGAGGTATCCGATGAACGCTCTGCTCGGTGATATCCGTTACACGCTGCGCGGTCTATTCGCGCGGCCGTTGTTCGCGCTGGTCGCGATCGGCTCGCTGGCGCTCGGCATCGGTGCCAACGTCGCGATCTTCTCGGTGCTGCACGGACTGCTGCTGGCCCCGTTGCCGTACCGTGATGGCGAACGGCTCGTCGATGTCTACAACAGCTATCCGAACATGGACCTCGCCCACGCCGGCAGCTCGATCCCCGACTTCCTCGATCGCAAGCAGCAGGCGACCACGCTCGAGGACATCGCGCTATACACCGACGCACCGATGAATCTGGCCGCCGACGGCGAAGCGCCGGAGCGGCTGGTCGGGCTGCGGGCGACGCCGTCGCTGTTCTCGACCCTCGGCGCCACGGCGGCGCTCGGCAGGGTGTTCGACGACGAGCACGGGGTGATTGGCGCCGACCGGGTGGTCGTGATCAGCGACAGCCTGTGGCGGAATCGTTTCAATGCCGATCCGCAGATTGTCGGCACCGACATTCGGATGTCCGGCCAGCACTATCGGGTGCTCGGTGTGATGCCGGCCGGGTTCAGCTTTCCGAACCGCAATACGCAGATCTGGCTGCCGTTTGCGTTTACTGATGCGCAACGTTCCGACACCGAACGCGGCAATGAATACTCGCAGACGGTCGGACGGATGCGGCCGGGAGCGACGATCGCGCAACTCAACGCCGAGCTCGACGCGATCGTCGCCCGCAATGCGGAACGGATCGGTGCGATTGGCGGCGAGCGTGCGGCTGGCTTCGCCGACTTTCTGCGCGGTGGCAACTTCGCCGGGCGTGCGCGGCCTCTGCGCGATCAACTCATCGGCGACGTCCGGCCGATGGTGCTTATCCTGCAGGCCGCAGTTGGCCTCGTGCTGCTGATCGCCGCGGCGAATGTCGCCAACCTGATGCTGGCGCGGATTTCCGGTCGGCAGAAGGAGCTGTCAGTGCGCAATGCGCTTGGCGCCAGCCGTTGGCGCATCGCCCGCCAGGTGCTGGTCGAGGCGCTGTGCCTGGCCGGATTCGGCGGGCTGCTCGGTGTCGCCCTCGCAGCGTTGCTGATCGATCTGCTGCCGGCGATCGGGCTCGGCGACGGACCGCTCGCGCGTGCGATCGGTCTCGACTTGCCGGTGCTGCTGTTCGCCTGCGGCGTCGCATTGCTCGCCGGCCTGCTGGCCGCGCTGGTGCCGGTCGTCAACCTGTTGCGGATGAATGTGGCGCGGATGATCCATGACGCCGGTCGGCTATCCGGCAGCGGACGGGCGTCGAACCTCTCGCGGGCGACACTGGCCGTCGCCCAGGTCGCCATGGCGACCAGCCTGCTGATCGGCGCCGGCTTGCTGCTGCGCAGTTACCTCGAACTGCAGGAGCAGCATCCGGGCTTCAACGCCGATGGCGTGATGACGGCGATGCTCGCGTTGCCTGCGGGCAAGTACCCGCAGCCGGCCGACCAGGCGCGTTACGTCGACGAGGCCTTGCGCGAGCTGCGCGCGATGCCGGGCATCAGCGGAGCAAGCTTCGTCTCGGCGCTACCGTTCTCCGGCAACAACTCGCAGGGAAGCTACGCGATCGACGGACTCGGGATCGGCAGCCGCGAAGCCGCGCCGCACGGCAACCAACGGCAGGTTGACGAGGAATACTTCCGCACGCTGCAGATCCCGCTGCTGAAGGGACGGACGTTCACGGCGGCCGACCACGCCGACAGTGAGCCGGTCGTCATCATCGATGCGCTGCTCGCCGAGAAGCACTTCGCCGGCCGTGAAGCGCTGGGGCAACGCATCAACCGCGGCGACGGCCAACCGTGGGCCACCGTGATCGGCGTGGTCGGCACGATCAAGCACGACAACCTGCGCGACGGCGTCGGCAAGGAAACGCTGTACTGGCCGTACCGTCAGCAGCCGAGCGCGTTCGGTGCGCTGCTGCTGCGCGGCCCGGCCACCGCGCAGGCGGACTTCGCCGAGTCGCTGAAGTCGACGCTGCAGCGGATCGATCCGGAGCAGCCGGTGTTCAACGTGCGCGGCATGCCCGAGCGGATCGCGCTGAGCCTGCAGGGGCAACGCGCACCGATGCAGTTGCTGCTGGTGTTCGCGGCCGTAGCGCTCGCGCTGTCGGCACTTGGCATCTACGGCGTGCTGGCGTTCGGCGTCAGCCAGCGCACTGGCGAACTCGGCGTGCGTATGGCGATCGGCGCCGGGCGCCAGCAGATCGTCGCGCTGGTGCTCCGGCAGGGCGCCTGGCTGGCCGGAATCGGTCTGGCGGTCGGGCTGCTCGTGGGGGCGGCGCTCGGTCAGTTGGCGAAATCGCAACTGTTCGGCGTCACGCCGTACGACCCGCTGACCTTCGCTGGCGTGCCGCTGTTCCTCGCGGCGATCGCCTTGTTCGCGGCGTGGCTGCCTGCAAGCCGCGCCGCGCGGATCGATCCGCAGATCGCGCTGCGTCACGAATGAGTCGCGGCAGATTCGCATGCATTGATGCCGACCGGATCGGAGCAACGGGGACCCGCGCAATGATCGACCACATCAGCAACACCTGCAGTCCCACCAACGGCCCACGGTACATCCTGCGCTGCGTACCGCTGGCTGCGGACGGCGAGTTCGCATCGACCATCAAGGGGGCGTCCGGCTCCGCCACGGCGTCGCTGCGGTCGCTCGATCGCGATTGGCCGGGCGAATGCCGGTTCGACGGTCGGCCGCTGCGCGCGCTGCGCGACCACTGACGGAGTACGAGCATGCGATGGCTGACCGGAGACCTCCGCTACGCCTTGCGCGGCCTGCTCGCGCGGCCGCTGTTCGCGCTGGTCGCGATCGGTTCGCTGGCACTCGGGATCGGCGTCAACACGGCGATCTTCTCGCTGTTCCAGCAGGTCGTGCTGCAGCCGCTGCCGGTGCATGCGCCGGAGCGACTGGTCAATCTCGGCGCGCCCGGCATCAAGACCGGCTCGACCTCGAACAACAACGCTGGCCTGCGCGACGACATCTTCAGCTACCCGATGTTCCGCGACCTGCAGGCCGCCGAGCTGCCGTTCGACGGCATCGCAGCGCATCGCTACCTGCAGGTCAACGCCGCGTTCGGACAGCAGACCCGCGCCGGCATCGGCATGCTGGTGTCGGGCAACTACTTCGCCCTGCTCGGGTTGTCGCCGGCGCTCGGCCGGCTGATCGGCGAGCATGACGATGCCGCGCCCGGCGCCGGGCGCGTCGCGGTGCTCGGTCACCGGTACTGGCGCAACGAACTCGGCGGCCGGGCCGACGTGCTCGGGCAATCGATCGTCGTCAACGGCGTGCCACTCGAGATCATCGGCGTCGCTCCGGCCGGCTTCGACGGCACCACGTTCGGCACCCGTGCCGAACTGTTCATACCGATCACGCAGCGCTGGACGGTCGACCCGAACCAGCCGCCGGACCACGACAACCGGCAGAGCTACTGGGTCTACCTGTTCGGCCGGCTGGCCGGCGGTGTTGCGATCGAACGGGCCGAGGCGGCGATCAACCAGCGCTACGCGGCGATCATCAACGAGGTCGAGCTGCCGCTGCACGGCCAGCTCGACGCCGCCCGGTTGGCCGAGTTCCGCGCCAAGCGGGTCGTGCTGTCGCCGGGTGCGCAGGGCCAGAGTTCGACCCTGCGCGACGCGCGCCAGCCGCTCGGCTTGCTGCTGGCCGTGGCCGGTCTGGTGCTGCTGATCGCCTGCCTGAACCTGGCCAACCTGCAACTGGTCCGCGGCGCCGGCCGGGCCGCCGAAATGGCGGTCCGGGCCTCGATCGGCGCCAGTCGCGGGCGGCTGCTGCGGCAACTGCTGCTGGAAGCGTCGTTGCTCGCCGCGCTCGGCGCAGTCGCCAGCGTTCCGGTCGCGTCGCTGGCATTGCGGCTGCTGCTGGCGCTGCTGCCGCCGGAGGTCGGTGCCACCGGCCTGCAGGCGACGCTCGATCCGTCGGCGCTCGGCTTCACCTTGTTCGCGGCGGCGCTGTCGGCGGTGCTGTTCGGTCTGTTTCCGGCGCTGCAACTGGCACGGATCGCGCCGATCGCGGTGCTGCGTGCCGACAGCGGCATCGGCGGTGGCGCCCGCGGCAACCGCTTCCGGCACGGCCTCGCGGTGGCGCAGATTGCCTTGTCGATGGCATCGCTGGCGTTGGCCGGCCTGCTGACCCAGAGCCTCGCCAACCTGCGCGCGGTCGACCTCGGCATGCAGGTCGACTCGATCGCGACCTTCGCAGTGTCGCCGGTGCGCAGTGGCTACACGCCGGAACGGGCAGCGGTGCTGTTCGACCGGATCGAGGAAGAACTGGCCGGCGTGCCCGGCGTCACGTCGGTTGCCACGTCGATGGTGCCGATCCTGTCCAACAGCGAATGGGGCAGCAATGTCACGGTCGAAGGGTACGACTCGGTGTCGAGCGACGCGACCCACACCTATTTCAACCGCATCGGCGACGGCTTCTTCGGCGCGCTCGGCATCCCGCTGATCGCCGGCCGCGACTTCCAGCGCAGCGACATGCCCGGCTCGGCGCCGGTCGCGATCGTCAACCGGCGCTTCGCCGACACCTTTGGCCTCGGCAACGAAGCCATCGGCAAGCGCATCCGGCTCGGCAGCGGCGAGCCGGACACCGAGATCGTCGGCGTCGTCGCCGATGCCAAGTACAGCACGCTGAAGGCCGACACCTACGAAGTGCTGTACCTGCCGCGGCGGCAGTCGTCCACGCTCGGTACGATGAATTTCTACGTCCGCAGTGCGCTCGCGCCGGAGCACCTGCTGCCGCAATTGTCGGCCGTGGTGGCCCGGCTCGACCCGCAACTGCCGGTGGTCGACCTGCGCACGCTGCCACAGCAGATCGAGCAGACGATCGTCATGGAGCGCTTCGCCGGCACGCTGTCGGCGGGCTTTGCGTTGCTCGCGACGCTGCTCGCCGCGCTCGGCCTGTACGGCATCCTGTCGTACACGCTGTCGCAGCGGATGCGCGAGATCGGCCTGCGGCTTGCGCTCGGCGCCGAACCGGCGCGACTGGCGCGGATGGTGTTCGGCCAGGTCGGGCGAATGACCGCGATTGGCGGCGTGTTCGGTATCGGCGCTGCGCTGCTGCTCGGTCGCGCCGCCGAATCGCTGCTGTTCGGGCTCGACGGCCACGACCCTGCGGTGCTCGCCGCGGCCGCCGTGCTGCTGTCACTGATCGCGCTGCTGTCCGCCGTGCCGCCGGCCCGTCGCGCCGCGCGCACCGATCCGATGACCGCGCTGCGGCACGAGTGACCTGCAAGAACAATACGAAGAGGCCTCCAATGAATATTGCGCTCGAACTGAACCTGGTCGTGCGCCGCCTGCGTCGCTCGCACGGCTTCAGCCTGGTCTGCATCGCGATGCTGACGCTCGGCATCGCGTTGTCGGTCGGCATGTTCAGCGTGGTTCGCGGCGTGTTGCTGGGCGCGTTGCCATATCCGGATGGCGACCTCGTCGTCGTGGTGCGGGCAGCCAATCCGCAGCAGAACATGGCCCCCGGCGCACTGACGCCGGCCGAAGCGATGCGGCTGCGCGCAGATGATCGGCTGTTCGAACGTTTCGGCTTCTACTCGTGGGGCGGGCTGACCGTGTTCGACGCCGAGCGTCCGCGCGAATTCACCATCACCATCGTCAGCGACGGCTTCTTCCCGACGCTGGCGACGCCGCCGGCGCTCGGGCGCTGGTTCGACGCCGCCGACTTCGAGGACGCGTCCGATGCGATCGTGCTGTCGCACGGCGAATGGCAGCGCCTGTTCGGCGGCGATCCGTCGGCTATCGGCCGCGCGATCGAAACCTCCGACGGCACGATGCGCGTGGTCGGCGTGATGCCGGCGGATTTCGGATCGCCGCTCGGCGAGATCGGCGCCTTCCGGCCGTGGCGCCTGTCGCGGCTGACTGCCGATAAGCCGTGGTTCCCGCATGCACGCTTCGTCGAGGCGATCGCGCGCCGCAATCCGGCGCGCGGCGATGCGGCGCTGGCGCACGGCTTCGACGCCGCGCTGGCCGAAGTCCGCGCCGATTTCGCCCTGCCCGACGACGGCTGGCGGCTGCAGATCACGCCGATGCTTGATGCGATCGTCGGCACAACGCGACCGCTGCTGTGGAGCGCGTTCGGCCTCGCCGTGCTGGTGCTGCTGATCGCCTGCGCGAACGTCGCCGTGCTGGTTGACGCCCGACAGGTCGCCGGCCGTCATGAGCAGGCCGTCGCGCAGGCGATCGGTGCCAGCCGCGCACGGATCTATCGCGGGCTGCTGCTCGAGATCGCGGTGCTGGCGGTCGTCGCGGCGGCACTGGGCTGCCTGCTCGCCACCCTCGGCGTCGACGCATTGCGCGAACTGGCGCGTGACAGTCTGCCGCGGGTCGATCGGATCGCCGTGGATGGCGCCGTGCTGGCGGTCGCCGGCCTGCTCGCGCTGCTGCTGCCGTTCGCGACCGCGTTGGCCGGCACGCTGCGGGTCCGTGCGGCACCCGCGCAGGCGATTCGCAGTGGCGGCAAGGGGCTGCTCGATGGAACCCAGCGCGTGCCGCGCGTGCTGCCGACGCTCAGCGCCGCGTTGTCGACGATCAGCCTGGTCGCCGCGGTCGCGTTGCTGTCGAGCCTGTGGCATCTGCAGCGGGTCGACCCCGGGTTTCACCCTGCCGGCATCCACGGGATGCTGCTCTACCGCGGCGGCGAGCCCGAGCAGCGCCCGGCGTTCACAGCCGCCGTACTCGAGCAGTTGCGAGCGATCCCCGGCGTCGATGCCGTCGCATTGAGCACCGACGTGCCGTTCGCGCCGCACGGCCGCTTCCAGACCGACCTGCAGGTGCGCGACCGCGAGCGGCCGGAGCCGCTGCAGGCGCTGTTGCGGCGGGTCAGCCCGGACTACCTGCGGCTGCTGCAGATCCCGCTGCGGGCCGGCCGCGGCATCGATGACGGCGATCGTGCCGGCAGCGAGCCGGTGGTGGTGATCAACCAGACCTTGGCGCGCCAGGTATTCGGCGAGCAGTCGCCGCTCGGCCAGCAGATCGGCCTGCCGCTCGGCCAAGGCGAGCGCATCTACCATCGCGTGGTCGGTGTCATGGCCGACCAGCGCAACACCGGCCTGCGCACGCCACCGCAGGCCGAACTGCTGACGCCGTACCTGCAGCAGACCTATCACGGCATGACGTTTCTGGTCCGCAGCGCAATCGCCGATGGCATCGACGCGCAGATGGTCGACGCACTGTGGCGGGTCGATCCGCGCCAGAGTGTGTCGGAGCTGTACGGGATGCAGCAGGCCGTCGACGATGAGCTACGCGCGACGCGCTTCTTCGTCCGCACGGTCGGTGCGTTCGCGGTCGCTGCGCTGCTGCTGGCGGCGTTCGGCATCTATGCGGTGGCCAGCCTGCAGCAGCGCCAGCGGATCACCGAGTTCGGCCTGCGGCTTGCGATCGGCGCGCGGCCGTGGACGCTGGCGCGGCAGATCATCGGCGGCGTGCTGAGGACCGCCGCGTTGGGCATCGCGCTCGGCCTGCTCGGTGGCTGGGCCGCACTGCGCCTGCTGCAGCCGCACCTGTTCGGCATCGACGGCGGCGAGCTGGCGGTCGTCGCGGTCGGCGTCGGCGCGATGCTGCTGGCGGCTCTGTTGGCCGGCTGGCTGCCGGCCCGTCGCGCGTCACGCACCGATCCGATGCAGGCCTTGCGTGGCGACTGAGTGCAGCGCAACGCGATGAGCCCAGCCGGTGGACATCGTCGGCGGCGGATCAGTTGCGCAGACTGCACGGCGTCACGCAGGGGTCGGTCGTGGTCTCGAATCGCACCACCAACACCATCGATCGGGGAAGTCAACAAATGTTGAGCGATCTGGGCAGCAGCCTGCGGCAGCTACGCCGCGAACCCGGCTTCGCGGCGACCGTCGTCGTGCTGCTCGGTGCCGGACTCGGTCTGTTGCTGACGGTCACCAGCGCCGTGTCCGCGCTGCTCTGGCAACCGCTGCCGTATGCCGACGACGACCGCCTGGTCTCGGTACGTGCCTACGCGCGGCAGATGGGCATGGAGCTCGGCTACAGCGATGCGCTGGTCGAGGCGATGCGCGCGACCCCCGGGGTGGAGGCCCTCGGACGTTACCAGCACAGCAAGCCGCTGGCGTTGGCCGGCGGTGAACTGAGCCATGCGCGGCTGTCGCTGCCACTGGTGCAGATGCTCGGCGCGCGGCCGTTGCTCGGCCGCCTGCTCGACGCCGGAGACGTCGACGCCGTTCTGCTGTCGGAACCGGTCTGGCGTTCCCGCTTCGGCGCCGATCCGGCAGTCGTCGGTCGCGAGCTGCCGTTCGACGATCGGCCACGGCGGGTGGTCGGCGTCGTCGCCGATCCGTTCGGTTTCCCGCAGCGCTCGACCGCGTCGTGGTCGCTGTTGCCGGACGGCAGCCGGCAGATGATCGAGGACGACGGCTCGGTGCCGTTGACCAATGCACGCGTGCTGCTCCGCCGCGCGCCGGAGACCCGCGTGGCCGCGCTGCAGCAGGCGATCGATGCGATCGCCGCGCAGGACGAGGAGCTGCAGATGCTGCAGCGCTTCATGGGCCTCGAAATGCAGGTGCGTCCGCTGCGCGAACAATGGGTCGCCGACAAGCGTCCGATGCTGATGCTGCTCGCGGCCGCCGCCGCCATGCTGCTGTTGCTGCTGATGACGAACGTGGCGGCGCTGTGGTTGGCGCGCGGCTTGCGTCGCAGCCGCGATCTGGCCTTGCGTGCCGCACTCGGCGCCGGCCGCCGACGCCTGCTGCGTGCGTTCGGCGTGGAACTGCTGTGGCTGTTCGGCGCCGGTGCCGTGCTCGGGTTGCTGCTGGTCCCGCCGGGCGTGCGTGGCCTGCAGTGGCTCGGCGTGTTGAGCGCCGAACATCCGCTGCTGCCACAGGTCGACCTGCCGACCGCGCTGCTGGCGCTGGCACTGCCGGCGCTTGCCATGCTGACCATGTTGCTGTCGCAACAAGCCTGGCTGCTGCGCCGTCTGCCGGCCACCCAGCTCGCCCATGCCGGCGACGGCGTCGGTCCGGCCCACGGGCGCATGCGTCTGCAGCGCGTGCTGGTGGCAGTGCAACTGGCGCTGGCGGTCGCGTTGCTCGCCGCCGGCGGCCTGTTGTTGCGCAGCTTCGATCGGCTGTTGTCGCAGGACATCGGCTTCCGGCCGCAAAGCGTGCTGGCGCTGAGTCTCGATGGCAGCAACGCGGCGTCGCAGGCGGCGCTGGTCGACGCCTTGGGTTCCGTGCCGGGCGTGCTGCAGGTCAGTTTTGCCGACGCCGCACCGTTCACTGACCATCACTCGGTGGGCACGACGCGGATCGCCGGTGAGGAAGCCGAAATCGAGGTGCGGCGCAACGAAGTCGGTGCCGCCTATTTCGGCGTGCTGCAGCAGCCGCTGCTGCGCGGCCGTGGCTTCGACGACGGACTGCACGACGGCGTCGTCATCGACGCACTGTTCGCCGAGCGGTACTTTCCGGACCGCGATCCGTTGCAGCAGTCGCTGATCGAGCCGGTCGAAGGCAGTGACGAATGGCGCCCGTTGCCGATCGTCGGCATCGTCGCGGCGACGCATCAACGCAGCCTCGAGGACGGCCCGGATCAGCCGGCCGTGTACCGCCTCGCTGCGGCGCCGGATGGCAAGCGCTTCAAGTTGCTGCTGCGCAGCGAGGTCGCGCCATCGGCATTGCGGCCGGCGCTGGTCGCGCTGATCGAGTCGCACGGCCTGCGGCTCGAGAACCTGATCAGTCTCGACCAGCAGGTCCGCGACAGCGTGGCTCACCGCGTGCCGCTGCTGATCCTGCTGGCGACGTTCGCCGCAGGTGGCGTGCTGCTCGCTGCGGTTGGACTGTTCGCCCTGATCGCCGGCAGCGTGCAGGGCCGGCTCGGCGAGTTCGGCCTGCGGCTGGCGCTCGG
This sequence comes from Lysobacteraceae bacterium, assembly GCA_041687455.1. Lineage (GTDB taxonomy): Bacteria > Pseudomonadota > Gammaproteobacteria > Xanthomonadales > Xanthomonadaceae > JAWLBY01. Next base: position 61,573 of record JAWLBY010000021.1, read on the forward strand.
CGCGACACCGGCCGGAATCCGTCGGCTGGCGTTGCGCGGCGGCCTGGCCATCGCGATGCCGGGCCTCGTCCTCGGCATGGCCGCCGCACTGGCGCTTGGCCAGGCACTGTCCGCCCAGTTGTTCCAGGTCAGCCCGTGGGATCCCGCAACTCTGCTCGTCGTCTCGGCCGCGGCGGTCGTCGTCACGCTGCTCGCCTGCACGGTGCCGGCGCGACGTGCAGCCCGCGTCGATCCGGTCGTCATGCTGCGCCGCGACTGACGATGCGTTTCGCGATGATCGACCGCACACAGGCAATGCGCGCGAAAGGCTGCTTGCGCTCATGCCCCGTTGCGGTCGCGCCGACCGATCGTACGCTCGGCGCTGGGCTGATGTCCGCGCTCTTTCAGCAATGATACGGTCGCAGGCGGCGCGTTTTCCTTCAAATGCAGCGAGATGGAACCCTCGATGATCGAACTGACTGCACTCAACAAGTCCTGGAAGTTGCCGAACGGCCCGCAGTACGTGCTGCGCGACGTGTCGCTGTCGATCGCCGAAGGCGAGTTCGTCTCGATCATGGGGCCGTCCGGCTCGGGCAAGACCTCGCTGCTGTCGGTGCTCGGCCTGCTCGACAGTGACTGGAAGGGCGAATACGTGTTCGATGGCCAGCCGTTGCATTCGATGCGCGAGCGCGAGCGAAAGGCGTTCGCGCGCGACCGGATCGGTTTCGTGTTCCAGCACTACCACCTGCTCGATGACATGACCGTTGCCGAGAACCTCGATCTGCCGCTCGACTATCGCGACCTGCCGCGCGCCGAACGGCGGTCACGGGTCGATGCGGTGCTCGATCGTTTCGGCTTGGCCGACAAGCGCGCGCTGTATCCGCGGCAACTGTCGGGTGGCCAGCAGCAGATGGTCGCAGTCGCCCGCGCGGCGATCCTGCGGCCGCGCGTGCTGCTGGCGGACGAACCGACCGGCGCGCTGCACTCGAGCCAGGGCGAGGTGATCATGGATCTGCTCGGTGAGCTCAACCGCGATGGCACCACGATCGTGCAGGTGACGCACAATCCGGACTACGCCAAGCGTGCCCACCGCGTCGTCGAGATGCGTGACGGCCAGTTGCTCGCCTGAAGTCCCCTGTAGGAGGGGCTTCAGCCCCGACCGGCGAAGCGTCGATGCCCGACCGGTGAAGCGTCGATGCCCGACCGGTGAAGCGTCGATGCCCGACCGTTGCGGTCGGGGCTGAAGCCCCTCCTACAGGGGCGCCGATCACGGATCCTGCCATGACCTCGACCACCCGCATCCTGGTCGTCTCGATCGTGCAGGTGACGCACAATCCGGACTACGCGAAGCGCGCACATCGCGTCGTCGAGATGCGACGATGACCAGTTGTTCGCCTGAAGTCCCCTGTAGGAGGGGCTTCAGCCCCGACCGGTGAAGCGTTGATTCCCGACCGTCGTGGTCGGGGCTGATGCCCCTCCTGCAGGGGTTCCGATCACGGATCCTGCCATGACTTCGACCACCCGCATCCTGATTGCCGACGACCAGCACGACGTGCTGCATGCACTGCGGCTGCTGCTGAAGTCGGAAGGCCATGCCTGCATCACCGTCGACAGTCCCGGCGAGGCGATCGAGCGCGCACGGAAGGAACATTACGATGCCGCGCTGATCGACCTGAACTACACCCGCGACACCACGTCCGGCGCCGAGGGACTGGAGCTGCTGGCGGCACTGAAGGCGGTCGACGCGACGCTGCCGGTGATCGTGATGACCGCCTGGGGCAGCATCGACCTGGCGGTGCGGGCGATGCAGGCCGGCGCCAGCGACTTCATCGAGAAACCGTGGGACAACCGCCGATTGCTGAACGTGCTGGCGGCGCAGGTCGAGATCAGCCGCAGCCAGCGGCGCGTGGCCCGGCTCGATGCCGAGAACCGGTTGCTGCGCGGTGCCGATGACGAGCCGTTCATCGCTGGCGCGCCGGCGATGCAGCCGGTGCTGGAACTGATCCGCCGCGTCGCACCGACCGATGCGAACGTGCTGATCCTGGGCGAGAACGGCACCGGCAAGGGCGTCGTCGCGCGGCGCATCCATGCGTTGTCGAAGCGCGCCGAGGCATCGCTGGTCAAGGTCAACATGGGCGGCATTGCCGAGACCTTGTTCGAGTCGGAGATGTTCGGCCACGTGCGCGGCTCGTTCACCGACGCGAAGTCGGATCGCATCGGCCGCTTCGAAGTGGCCGACGGCGGCACGCTGTTCCTCGACGAGATCGCCAATATTCCGTCCAGTCAGCAGCCGAAGTTGCTGCGCGTGCTCGAAGACGGCGAACTCGAGCGGGTCGGCTCGTCGCGGACGATCAAAGTCGATGTCAGGATCATCTCGGCGACCAATGCCGACCTCGCGGCCGAAGTCGAGGCCGGCCGTTTCCGTCGCGACCTGCTGTTCCGGCTCAACACGGTCGAGATCCGGTTGCCGGCATTGCGCGACCGGCGCGAGGACATCGAACCGATGGCGGCCGATTTCCTCAACCGCTGCAGCTGCCGCTACGGCCGCGACGGACTGCGCTTCGCGCCGTCGGCGCTGCGCGCGCTGACCGCGCACCGCTGGCCCGGCAATGTCCGCGAACTGTCGCACGCGATCGAACGCGCGGTGCTGATGGCGAGCGGCAGCATGATCGAGGCCGATGCGCTCGGGCTCGGCGGCATCGCGCTGTCGACCCCGGACGCGGTGTCGACGCCGGTCGCCGAGCCGGCCGTCAACGGCGTCCACGGTGCCGCAACGCTGGAACAGGCCGAGCAGGCGATGATCCGCAACGCGCTCGACCAGTGCCACGGCAACATCCAGAAGACCGCCGAGATGCTCGGCCTCAGTCGAGCCGCGCTGTACCGGCGGCTGGAGAAGTACGGACTCGGCTAGCAGCCTGTCGGACTTGTCTCCCTACTCCCCGGAAAACACGTTCCGGACATTCTCGGGACGCTTCGGGATTCCGGCAGAGCGAGCGTCGGTCCC
>JAWLBY010000022.1:0-62680 GCA_041687455.1 Lysobacteraceae bacterium
ATGGGACCGACGCTCGCTCTGCCGGAATCCCGAAGCGTCCCGAGAATGTCCGGAACGTGTTTTCCGGGGAGTAGGGAGACAAGTCCGACAGGCTGCTAGACTCGGCGGATGGACATCGCCGCCGATACCCCGATCGCCGAGCTGCATCCGACCCTCGAGCGCCTGCGTGCGGCACAGGCCGCCTGCGTGCCGGATTACCGCCAGCGGCGCGACGATCTGCGTCGGCTGCGCGCGGCGGTCAAGGCCGGCTTGCCGGCGATGGAAGCGGCGATGCATGCCGACTTCGGCCACCGTTCGCGACACGAGAGCCTGCTGTCGGACGGCATGACCGTGCTGCACGAGATCGACCACCTGCTGGCGCACCTGCGCGGCTGGATGCGGCCGCAGCGGCGCCCGGCCGACTGGCTGTTCTGGCCGGCCCGAACCGAACTGCGGCTGCAGCCGCTCGGCGTGGTCGGCGTGATCAGCCCGTGGAACTACCCGGTCAATCTGGCGCTGATGCCGCTCGCGGCGGCGATCGCGGCCGGCAACCACGTGTTCCTGAAACCATCCGAGCACACGCCGGCGACCTCGGCCTGGCTGCAGGCACTGCTCGCCGACGTGTTCGCCGACGACCGCGTCGCGGTCGCGCTCGGCGGCGCCGACGTGGCGGCGGCCTTCGCCGGGCTGCCGTTCGACCACCTGTTCTTCACCGGATCGACCGCGGTCGGTCGGCGGGTGATGGCGGCCGCCGCCCACAACCTGACGCCGGTCACGCTCGAACTCGGCGGCAAGTCGCCGGCGATCATCGCCGATGGGTATCCGCTGGCCACCGCGGCGGCACGGATCGCCTCCGGCAAGTGGCTCAATGCCGGCCAGACCTGCATCGCGCCGGACTACGTGCTGTTGCCGGACGGCGCCCGCGATGCATTCGTCGCGGCACTGCGGCAGGAAGTGCAGGCGCGCTATCCGCAGCTCGACGACAACCCCGACTACACGCGGATCGTCAACGCCGGCCAGTTCCATCGGTTGCGCGGCTATCTCGATGACGCCCGCGCGCGCGGCGCAACCGTGGTCGAACTGGTCGCGCTGGATCCGGAACTTGCAGCGAAGCGGCGGCTGATCGCGCCGACGCTGGTGCTCGACCCGCCGGCCGACGCGGCGCTGATGCAGGAAGAGATCTTCGGTCCGATCCTGCCGCTGATCGGATACCGGACGCTCGACGACGCGATCGGTTACGTCAACGCACACGACCGGCCGCTGGCGCTGTATCACTTCGACCTCGACCGCGCGCGCACCGAGCAGGTGCTGGAACGGACCGTCGCCGGCGGCGTCAGCGTCAACGACACCGTGCTGCACTTCGCGCAGAGCGGCTTGCCGTTCGGCGGCATCGGACCGAGCGGCATGGGCCACTACCACGGCCGCGAGAGTTTCCGGACCTTCAGCAAGCAGAAGCCGGTGTTCTTCCAGTCGCGGCTGTCGAGCATGGCGCTGTTCAAGCCGCCGTACCGGCGGCTGGCCGATCTGATCGTGCGCTTCACGACCCGCTGAGTTCCGGCCGGGCCGGCCGCTCGTCGTATGCTTGGCGACGTTTCCACCGCAGGCCTGCGCACGACATGAGCGATCCCCGTTGGCGCCTCGACGGCCACACCGCGCTGATCACCGGCGGCAGCGCCGGCATCGGCCTGGCGATCGCGCGCGAGCTGCTCGGCTTCGGCGCGGCGCTGCGGATCGTCGGTCGCGATGGCGCCGCGCTCGACGCCGCGCGCGCCGAACTGCTCGACGAACATCCGCAGGCCGACGTCGAGCGCTTCGTCGCCGATCTGGCCGTGCCGGACCAGCGCCGCGAACTGTTCGACTGGCTCGACGACCGGCACGACGAGCTGCACGTCCTGGTCAACAATGCCGGCGGCAATCTGCCGCGGGCAGCAACCGACTATGGCGACGACGAATGGCGCGGCCTGTTCGAAGGCAATCTGTTCGCCGCCTGGGAGCTGTCGCGGCTGGCGTTTCCGTGGCTGTCGCGGCACCCGAGCTCGGCGATCGTCAACATCGGCTCGGTATCGGGCGCGACCCACGTCCGCACCGGCGCCGTGTACGGCATGAACAAGGCCGCGCTGCATCAACTGACCCGCAACCTGGCCTGTGAATGGGCCGAGGACGGCATTCGCGTCAACGCGGTGCTGCCGTGGTACATCCGCACCCGCCGCACGTCCGAGGCACTGGCCGATCCGGACTACTACGACGAGGTGATCGCGCGCACGCCGATGCGGCGGGTCGGCACGCCGGACGAAGTGGCGGCGGCGGTCGCGTTCGTGTGCCTGCCGGCGGCCAGCTACGTGACCGGCCAGTGCATCGCCGTCGACGGCGGCTTCCTCAACTACGGCTTCTGACCCGGGCGGAATTCCTTACATGCACTTCGATCCACGCACGCTGCTGTTCGCATTGACGCTGCCGCTGGCGACCGCCCAGGCGGCGATCATGCCGGCCCCGGACCGCGCCGAAGGCGACGGCCCGTACACGCAACTGATCCTGCGCGGCGTCACCGTCGTTGACGGCACCGGCGCGCCGCCGTTCGGGCCGGCCGACATCGTGATCGAGGGCGGCGTGATCCGGCGCGTGGTCGGCGTCGGCAGCCCGATCGCACCGATCGCTGTCGGCAGCCGGCCGCGACTGGCCGATGGCGGCCGCGAGATCGCGCTGGATGGCCATTACGTGCTGCCCGGTCTGATCGACATGCACGGCCATATCGGCGGCGACGAACAGGGCGTGCCGGCCGAATACGTCTACAAGCTGTGGCTCGCGCACGGCATCACCAGCGTGCGCGATCCCGGCTGCGGCAACGGCATCGACTGGTGCCGCAGCGAGATGCAGCGCAGCGAACGCAACGCGATCACGGCGCCGCGGATCTTCCCGTATGCATTCCTCGGGCTTGGCCGCGACGAGCCGATCGTCACTGCCGACCACGCCCGCGACTGGGTACGGATGATCGCCCGCCGCGGCATGCTCGGCATGAAGTGTTTCGGCCACCGGCCGGACGTGCTGGCTGCGGCGTTCGACGAACTCGGCAAGCTCGGCCTGCGCAGCGCCTGCCATCACGCGCAATTGCACGTGACCCGAACCGATGCCCGCGACACCACGCGAATGGGGCTGACCACGCTCGAACACTGGTACGGACTGCCGGAAGCGCTGTTCGCCGACCGCACCGTGCAGGACTACCCGGGCGACTACAACTACTACAACGAGCAGCATCGCTTCGAACAGGCCGGCCGGCTCTGGGCGCAGGCCGCCGCGCCGGGCACGCCGCATTACGAAGCGGTGATGACCGAGCTGCTCGAACGCGGTCTGACCCTGGATCCGACCTTCAACATCTACGCCGCCAGTCGCGACGTGATGCGCGCGCGCCGCGCCGACTGGCACGACGACTACACGCACCCGCGGCTGTGGGCGTTCTTCCAGCCCGGCGGCGATCGCCACGGCAGTTTCTTCTTCGACTGGGGCACCGAGCAGGAAGTCGCCTGGCGTGACAACTACCGGCGCTGGATGGCGTTCGTCGCCGACTTCAAGAACCGTGGTGGCCGCGTCACGGTCGGCTCCGACGCCGGCTACATCTACAAGACCTACGGCTTCGCGACGATCGGGGAACTGGAGCTGCTGCGCGAGGCCGGCTTCCATCCGCTCGAAGTAATCCGCGCCGCGACACTGAACGGCGCCGAGGCGCTCGGCGTGGCCGACCGGATCGGTTCGATCGAGGCCGGCAAGCGGGCCGACCTGCTGATCGTCGACGGCAACCCGATCGCGAACCTGAAACTGCTGTACGGCACCGGCCACCCTCGGCTGGCCGCCGATGGCACGATGCAGACCGTCGGCGGCGTCCGCTACACGGTCAAGGACGGCATCGTGTTCGATGCCGTCGAGCTGCGCCGGCAGGTCCGCGAGCTGGTCCGGGCGGCCCGCGCCGGCGACCGCGGCACCTGAGCTTTGCCGCACCGGCATCTCGCACGGTTGACTTTGCCGCGCAGCCGGTAACGAACTGCGGCGAGACCGCTGCGTTCGGCGGCCATTGCGAGGTACCGGGCATGTCGCTGAAGCCGCTCTCATGTGCGCATCGACGGCAGCGGCTATCCGCACGGACTGGCCGGCGGCGCGCTCGGCGCCCTGGCACGGCTGCTGGCGATCACCGACATCCACAGCGCGATGATCCGGCCGCGCGCCTACCGCGACGCGCTGCATGCGCGGCACGCATTGCGCGGCATCTTCCTCGAGCGTGGCAGGCAGATCGACGATGCGCTGGCGGCGGCCTTCATCAAGGAGCTTGGCATCCATCCGCCCGGCACCTTCGTGCGGCTGCACAACGGCGAGATCGCGGTGGTGACGCGACGCCAGCAGAGCGCCGCGCATCCGGCGCTGAAGTGCGTGATCGGCCGCGACGGCACGCTGCTGGTGCGCGCCGCGCCGTGCGACTGCCAGCGCAGCGAATCGGCGATCGTCGAAGTGGTCTCTGGAGTCCCGACTTCCGCTGCGTGCTGAGCGGCATCCAGCAGCTCCGGGACGCGCCGCGTACGGCGCCGGCCTGATCGGCGCGGAACGCGCCTGTTGGCCGTGGGGCGGCACATCAGGCCGGGAGCGACCGTTCGGCACTGCGCGCCAGCACGGTCCGGATTGCCGCCGGCGAAACCCCGAGCGCGTGCGCGACCAGCGCGGCAGCGGCGGCTTCGGGACGGTCGACCCAGCGCCGCGTGCTGCCGACGGCCAGGCAGCCGAGCTCCCATTGCCGCGGGGCGTGGCACAGCAGCAGCCGGTCGCCGAGCACGGCACAGGTCGCGCCGCCAGCCGCGCGTTGCGCGAGCAGTCGCGGATGCTGGTGGTCGGCCGCGTACCAGGCCTGCATTGCATCGACCGAGGCCGCTGCCGCGATCAGTTCCGGATGATCGGCGTCGAGCACCAGCGTGCCGTCGGCATCGAGCGCGCGCAGCAGCACGTGCAGCGATTCGGTCGCCCCGCCATCGCGCTCACGCAGCCCATCGATCGCGACCACGCTGGCCTGCCGCAGCGGCAGGCCCTCGTCGGCATACCAGGCGGCCGACACCGCGACCACCGCCGCCTCGACCGCCTGCTGCCGGAGCAGCCGGCGCGCCAGCACCTGCGGCGGCGCCGGCTCGCCGTCGGCGCTGACGCCATCGATCAGGATCCGTCCGCCACGGCACTCGCCGCTGTGCCAGCCCTGCGCACGCAGCATCGCGGCGACCAGCGCGACGGTCGTGTCGGGTGCCGCGAGCAGCGCGGTCGGCATGCCGTGCAGTTCGGCCCAGCCGACCGCCTCGACGGTCGGCAGCGCAGCGAGCGACCAGCAGCGCGAGCCGGCGCCGTGGCCGATCGCCAGATGCCGCGCGCCGAGCACGACCGGCAGTCCGCGCAGCCGCGCCGCGGCCAGCAGAGCGTCGAGCGCCGGATTGCGCTGCGCGGCGGCGCGCTCGCACAGCGCCCGGGCATCGGCGGCCCCGGCATCGGCGGCTCGGCGGTTGAGCCAGGCGATCCGGCTCAATTCGCCGGCGACATCCAACTGGTCGGCCGGCGCCTCGATCGCCAGCGTCAGCGCGTCCGGCCCGCGTTCGGCGACCAGCGGCCCGCTCGGCCAGCCGAGCTTGCCGCGCAGCCGCTCGACCTGGTCGCGCCAGTGGTCCAGCTCGTCATTGGCGCGCGTGGCGACGGTCGCGACGATGCCGTAGTCGGCGAAGTAGCGATTCGGGCCGCGCAGCGTGCGCCAGCATGGCAAGGTCGCGTCGTCTGCAGCGTCGGAACGGGTCATCGGCACCGTGTCGCAGTGGGGGCCAGCAGCGGATGATCGACGGCACAACCTGCATCGCGGGTGTCGGCGGACACGGCCGTTGGTGCCGCGCGGACGACGTCGCGGATCGTCATTCAGGCGGGATTGCCGCAGCGGCCCGATCCGTGCTGGCCGGTATGTGACGCCTTCGGTATCGTTGCGCGCCATGAACGCCCAGACCGACGCCGGTGAGCCCGTGGCCGCTTTCGACCCGATGCGGCCGCTGCGCTATCTGTGGCGCGTGCCGCTGCTGCTGCTGCACCTGCTGATCGGACTGCCGATCACGCTGGCATTCATCCATTCGATGTCGGCCAGGGTCCGGCTCGGCAATGGCGAGCGCCTCGATCACCGCGCGATCCGGACCTGGTCGACCGGTCTGCTGTGGGTGTTCGGCTTCCGGCTGCGTCGGGTCGGTCAGCCGCTCGACGGCGCCGCGATGTTCGTCGCCAATCACGTGAGCTGGATCGACATCGTGCTGCTGCACAGCCAGCGCGCGGTGTGCTTCGTCGCCAAGGCCGAGATCAGCCGCTGGCCGCTGGTCGGCTGGCTGGCGAGCCGCGCCGGCACGATCTACCACCATCGCGGCAACAACGAATCGCTGCACGGCGTGATGCACCAGATGGTCGACCGGCTGCGCGCCGGCGATGCGGTCGGCGTGTTCCCGGAAGGGCGCACCACCGACGGCCGTGCGATCGGCGTGTTCCATGCGCGGATCTTCCAGCCGGCCGTGCTGGCCGAGGTGCCGGTGCAGCCGGTCGCACTGCGCTACGGCGAGGGTGGCTGCGCGCAGACCACGGTCGCGTTCGCCCGCGGCGAGTCTTTCCTCGGCAACTTCCTGCGCCTGCTCGGCGAGCCGGCACGGACCGCCGAGGTGCACTTCCTCGCCCCGGTCGCGTTCGCCGCCGACGACGGCCGCCGCCGGCTGGCCGACAGTTGCCGGCAGCAGATCGTCGCGGCGATGGCCTCGTGAGCAGCGCGGCGGTCCATCCGTATCGGCCGCCGCGCCTGCTGCGCAATCCGCACCTGCAGTCGGTGCTGGCGTCCAGCGCGCTGCGTGCAGCGCTGGCCGGGCGCCGCCGGGCATTGCTCGAGCGCGACGCCGAGCAGCATGTGCTGGACTGCGGCGATGGCGTGCGGCTGCTCGGCGTACTGACCCGGCAAACGGTGTGCGAGCAGCCTCGCGGCCTCGCGGTGCTGCTGCACGGCTGGGAAGGCAGCGTGCAGTCGACCTACCTGCTGCACACCGGCGCGCGTCTGCTCGAAGACGGCTTCGACGTGTTCCGGCTCAACCTGCGCGACCACGGCGACACCCATCACCTGAATCCCGAACTGTTCCATTCGTGCCGGATCGCCGAGGTGGTCGGCGCGGTCGGCGCGGTCGCCGAACGCACGGCACCGCGGCGGCTGTTCGTCGCCGGCTATTCACTCGGCGGCAATTTCGCGCTGCGGGTCGCGCTGCGGGCGCCGGCGGCCGGCATCGCGCTGCATCATGCGGTCGCGATCTGTCCGGTGATCAGCCCGGCAGCCGGCCTGCGTGCGCTGGAGTCGGCGCCGTGGTTCTACCAGGCCTATTTCCTGCGCAAGTGGCGCGGCTCGCTGGCCCGCAAGGCGGCGCTGTTTCCCGAGCGCTACCGGTTCGACGACTGGCTGGCCAGCCGCAACCTGCGCGAGCTGACCCGGCTGCTGGTCGAACGGCACACCGACTTCGGCACCCTCGACAACTACCTCGACGGCTATTCGATCGCCGGCGAGAGGCTCGCCACGCTGCAGGTGCCGAGCGCAATCCTGACCGCCGCCGACGACCCGATCATCCCGGTCGACGATTTCCGCGAGTTGCGGCTGCCGCCGCAGGTCACGCTCGAGATCGCGCCGCATGGCGGACACTGCGGTTTCCTGAGCAGCTTCGGCGGCCGCACCTACGCCGAAGACTTCATCGCCCGGACGCTGGCAGCCGCCGCCGGCTGAGCAGCCCGGCCGCAGCGGCTGCAGCCCGCTACAATGCGCGGTTCCCGGCCGACCGGCCGCGCTGGATTCCGACCCGATGCTGCAGACTGCCCATGACGCGCTGGCCCGGCGCGACGCCGAAGCCGCGCTCGCCGCGGCCCGAGCCGCGCTCGACTCCGACCCGGAGCAGGCCGACGCCCACCATGCCCTCGGCCTCGCGCTGCGGCTGAGCGGCCAGTTCGAAGAAGCCGCCCGCGCACTCGACCGCGCCGCCGAACTGGACCCGGAACGGGCCGCCTACCAGTTCGCGCGCGCCAGCCTGGCGCTGGCCCGGCGTCAGCTCGAAACGGCCGAGTCAGCCCTCGAACAGACGCTGCAGCTCGACCCGAATCTACTGCCGGCCTATGTGCTGGGCGCCCATCTCGCACTCGGTCACGGCGACCGCGACAAGGCCGAGGCGCTGACCCGCCGCGCCGAACGCGTCTCGGCCAACCATCCGCTGACGCTGTGCATGCGCGGCAATCTGGCGCTGGCCGCCGGCCAGCATGCCGAGGCCCAGCGCGAACTGCATCGCGCGGCCGAGCGCGCCCCGGACGAACCGCTGGTGCTGTCGTCGCTGGCGATGGCGTATGTCGCCGCCGGCAATTACGCCTTCGCCGAGCAGGCGCTGCGGCGCGTGCTCGACCACGACCCGACCGATCTGCGCCTGCGCCGGCTGCTGATCGTCACGCTGAGCCGGCAGCAGCGCAGCGTCGACGTCGTCGCCGAACTGGACGTGCTGCTCGGCTACGCGCCGGACGACTGGGCCTCGCTGGCATTGCTGGGCGATAGCCGGCTTGCGCTCGGCGACCGCGACGGTGCGCTCGAAGCCTACCGCCGCTTGCTGTCCTGCCCAGCCGCGCCGACCGGCGCGCTCGACGCGACACTGCGCAAGCTGGCTGCAAGCGGCGACGACGCCGTGCTCGCCAGCCTGCTCGACGAGCGGCTGGCCGCCGCCCCGGACGATGACGGCGTGTGGCAGCGGCGTCTGATGATTGCCGCTGACGCCGAGCGGCCGGCGCTTGTCGCCCGCTGGCGCGCGGCCCGACCGGCCAGCGCGCTGGCACTGCAGGCCGAGGCATCGGACGCCGAACGTCGTGGCGACCTCGCCGCCGCCGAGCGCAGCGCCGATCTTGCGCTGGCGATCGACCCGGCGCTGCTGCCGACGGCGTTGATCAAGATTCGCGCCGAGCTGCGGCAGGCACCGGAACTGGCGCTGCAGCGGCTGGACGGACTGCTGGCCGACCGCGCCGCGACTCCGGGCACGACCGTCGACGAGGCACTGCTGCGGCTGCGCGCGATCGCGCTGGACCGGCTCGGTCGGTATGCCGAGGCGGCCGAGGCGCTGGCCACCGCTGCCGCGCAACACGCCGGCAGCGGTGCTCTGCCGGCACCGCGGCCGGCCGGCCCGGCCGTCGAAGCGGCCGAGGCGGCCGAGGCGGCCGGCGCCGTCGAGCCGCGCCTGCTGTGGGGTCTGCCGGGCAGCCGGGTATTCGGCCTGGTCGACGCGTTGCGACAGGTCGCCGGCATCGAGGTGCTGGAAGACCGGTTCGGACGCGGCGCGCGGCCGGACGGCCTGTGGCCGCCGCGCAGCGATGGCGCGGTCGCGACCGGTGCCGGCTGGGCGGCTTTGCTGGCCCGGGCCAACCGGCAACCGGAGCAGATCATCGACTGGTTGCCACAGTGGGATCCGCGGATCGGCTCGGCACTGCCCACGGCACGGCTGCTGGTGGTGCTGGACGACCCGCGCGACCTGCTGCTGAACTGGCTGACCTTCGGCACCGCCAGTGTCGGTGCATCACCGGCCCAGGACACCGCCGACTGGCTGCTCGCGGTGCTCGAGCCGCTGGCCGACCGCGTTGCGGCCGGCGATGCGCGGCTGTGCCTGCTCGACAGCACCGCTCTGGCCGCCGCCGACGGCGACTGGACTGCACAGGTGCAACAGTTCTTTGACCTTCCGGAATGCCCTCCGGCGGACGCTGCTGCCGCGACACCACGAGGCGCCGGCGGGTTGCCGATGGCGTTCGCGCCGGGCCGCTGGCGACAGTACGCCGCAGCGCTCGAAGCGCCGTTCGCGACGCTGCGTCCGCTGGCCGTCCGGCTCGGCTACCCGGCCGACTGAGCGGCCGTGCCGGTGCCGCTCGCGGCACCGGCGTTCAGCGGTCGGACACCGTTCCGCTCAGGCGCCGGCCGGCAGGCCGAGCAGCAGGCCGGCACCGAGCACGATCCGGTACCAGGCGAACGCCGTGAAGCGATGCGTCCGGATGTAGCCGAGCAGCCATTTGACGACGATGAAGGCGGTGAACGTCGACGCCATGAACGCGATCCCGAACGACGACCAGTCTTCGGCCACGTGTTCGGAGCGGTAGTAGCCGAACAGTTCGTAGGCGCTGGCGGCGAACATGGTCGGAATGCCGACCAGGAACGCGAATTCGGTCGCGGCGCCGCGGTCGCGGGTGCCAACCAGCATCGCGATGAAGATCGTCGCCGCCGAACGCGACGTGCCGGGAAACACCCCGGCGACGACCTGCGCGATGCCGACCAGCACGGCGACGGTCCAGGTGATCCGGCGGCTGTCCGGCCGGCGCTCGGCGAGCCGCTCGGCCAGCATCATCCAGATGCCGCCGAGCACCAGCGCCCAGGCGATCGGGGTGACCGTTTCCGGCAGCTTGAAACCGGCTCTGGCGACGATCAGCCCGAGCACCGCGGTCACGCCGAACGCGAGCGCGAGCTTGGCGAGGTAGTCGAACTGCTCCGGCTGCCGCCAGCCGATCAGCAACTGCCACAGCCGCTGGCGGTAGATCAGCACCACGGCCAGAATCGCGCCGGCCTGGATCACGATGTTGAACAGATCGGACCGGGCGCCGAGCCAGTATTGCGCGATCAGCAGGTGGCCGGTGCTCGAGATCGGCAGGAATTCGGTGATGCCTTCGATGATGCCGAGCAGCAGCGCGGCGAGCAGTTCGTTCACGTGTCGTGGGCCGGGTCCGTGGCGGAAGTCGGCAAGGATACGCCAGCGGTCCTGCTCGCCGGCTGACCGGCCGAGGCCGCTCGGCGACACGATCCGGCGCCCCCTCGCGTTACACTGCGCGCCCTCGTGAATGCTTGCCGCGCGCCCGGATGACCGCCCGCCCCAGCCCCGACGACCGCCCCGACGCCGCGATCAGCTTCGATCGCGTCGAGCTGCGCCGTGGCTCGCGGACGATTCTGCGCGAGGCCAGCCTGACGATCCCGTCCGGCAGCGTCACCGCCGTGCTCGGCCCGAGCGGCGCCGGCAAGTCCACGCTGCTGTATGCGGTGACCGGCGAACTGGCCGCCAGCGGCGGCCGCGTCGAGGTGCTCGGCGAATCGATGCCGCGACCGTCGCATGCGGCGCTGTTTGCCCTGCGCCGGCGGATGGGCGTGCTGCTGCAGGGCAACGGCCTGCTGACTGACCTGTCGGTGTTCGAGAACGTCGCGCTGCCGCTGCGCGCGCACACCGACCTGCCGGAGCCGGTGCTGGCCGAGCTGGTCCACATGAAGCTCGCCGCGGTCGGACTCGGCGAAGCCGGCGCACTGCTGCCGCAGGAGCTGTCCGGCGGCATGGCGCGGCGCGTCGCGCTGGCCCGCGCGCTGGTGCTCGATCCGCCACTGATGCTGTACGACGAGCCGCTGACCGGCCTCGACCCGATCGCCTGCGGCGTGATCCTCGACCTGATCCGGCGGCTCAACGACAGCCTCGGTCTGACCAGCGTCGTGATCACCCATCACGTCGCCGAAACGCTGAAATACGCCGACCGCGCGATCGTGGTCGCCAATGGCGGCGTCGCATTCGACGGCACGCCCGACGCGCTGGCCGCCACCGACGATCCGCTGCTGCGGCAGTTCCTCGACGGCGAGCCGGACGGGCCGATCGGCTTCGACTACCGGCGCGGAGCGGCCCATGCGTGAGGTGTTCGTCGAGATCGGCCGCTTCGGCCTGTTCCTGCTGCGGATCGTCACGTCGCTGCGACTGGTGCGCGGCCAGTTCGGCGACATCGTCCGGCAGTTCTACAGCGTCGGCGCACGCTCGGTGCCGATCATTGCGGTCGGCGGCGCGTTCGTCGGTCTGGTCATGGCGCTGCAGGGCTATCGCAGCCTCGAGGCGTTCGGCGCCGGCAATGCGCTCGGCACGCTGCTCGGCCTGTCGCTGTACCGCGAACTCGGCCCGGTGCTGACCGCGATCCTTTTCTGCGGCCGCGCCGGCTCGTCGATGGCGGCCGAGCTCGGCCTGATGCGCGCGACCGACCAGATCACCGCACTGTCGATGATGGCGATCGATCCGGTCGGCAAGGTCGTCGCGCCGCGCTTCGTCGCCGGCCTGATCGGCGTGCCGCTGCTGACCGCGGTGTTCTGCGCGTTCGCGATCCTCGGCGGCTACCTGCAGGCGGTCTGGGTGCTCGGCATCGACAGCGGCCATTTCTGGGGCTCGCTGCGCAGCAGCATCGACCTGGTCGACGATCTCGGCCAGGCGTTCGTCAAGGCCGGCGCGTTCGGCCTGGTCTGCTCGCTGATCGCCACCCACGTCGGATACCACGCCGAGCCAACCATCGAGGGCACCTCGGTCGCGACCACCCGCGCCGTCGTGCATGGCTCGCTGATGGTGCTGTTCCTCGATTTCATCCTCAGTGCAACGC
This sequence comes from Lysobacteraceae bacterium, assembly GCA_041687455.1. Taxonomy (GTDB): domain Bacteria; phylum Pseudomonadota; class Gammaproteobacteria; order Xanthomonadales; family Xanthomonadaceae; genus JAWLBY01. The sequence continues at coordinate 12,445 of JAWLBY010000022.1, forward strand.
TTTACTAGCCGGGAGTGGGGTCGGGGATTCGGGAGTCGTAGACGCAGGAGCGAAGCGCGCCGCGCTGTTACGAATCCCGAATCCCCAATCCCGATTCCCGCGACCGGAGGTCGCAAATGAACAAACTCGAATGGAGCGTCGGCGCATTCATCGTGCTCGGGTTCGCCTGTGCGCTGGTGCTGGCGTTCGCATCGACCAATTCGCAGGACCGGATCGGCGGTGGCAGCTACGAGGTGACCGCCCGGTTCAGCAATCTCGGTGAACTGAAGGCGCGCGCGCCGGTCAAGATTGCCGGGGTCCGGGTCGGCGAGGTCGCGTCGATCGCACTCGATCCGCAGAGTTACGACGCGATCGTGACGCTGCGGTTGGCCGCCGCGGCCGGCGAGCTGCCGGCGGACACGTCGGCGGCGATCTACACCAGCGGCCTGCTCGGCGAACGCTACATCGGGCTGTCGCCGGGCGGCGATCCCGAGCCGCTCGGCCCGGGCGACGAGATCATGCTGACCCAGTCCGCGGTCGTGCTCGAACAACTGATCGGCAAGTACATGTTCGGCGGCGACGACAAGCCCGCCCCGTCCACCGAATGACCGGCCGCCATGGCCCCAACCCGACGAGATCGACGATGCGTGTTTTCCTGATCGGCCTGATGATTTGGAGCGTGGCGGCGCTGGCGCAGGCGACGCCGGGCGATTCGCCGAGCGCGCTGGTCAAGACGCACTCGGAGCAGATCCTGCAGGCGCTGGACGCCCGCCGGGCCGAGTTCCGCCGCTCGCCGGAGACGTTGCAGCAGTTCATCCGGAGCGAACTCGAGGAATTGTTCGACCGCGACTACTCGGCCCGGCTGGTGCTCGGCCGGCACTCGCGCTCGGCCTCGCCGGACCAGGTGCAGGCGTTCGGCGTCGCGCTGACCGACAACCTGCTCGACCGCTACGGCAACGCGTTGCTGGACGTCGATCCGGGCCTGACGGTCCGGATCCGCGGCGAGACCCCGCTGCAGGATGGCCGGCTGGTGCGCGTCGCGACCGAGGTCGAACGGCGCAGCGGCGCGCCGGTGCCGGTCGACTACATGTTCCGGCAGACCGACGACGGTTGGCGCGCATTCGACGTGATCGTCGAGGGCGTGTCGTACGTGCAGACCTACCGCAACCAGTTCGACGAACTGCTGCGGCATGAGAAACTGGACGCCGTGACCGCCCGGCTGGCCGATGGAACGCTCAGTGTCCGCGAATGAGGTGCTGGCGCTCGCCGGCGACCTGACCGTGCAGACTGCGCCGGCGCGCTACCGCGACTGGTCGTCGCGGCTGGCCGGCGTGTCGACGCTCGATCTCGGCGGCTTGCGGGCGATCGACTCGGCCGGCGTCGCGGTGGTGCTGGCGCTGCGCCGGCAGGCCGAGCAGGCGCATGGCCGGCGTCCGGCGCTTGCCGCAGTGCCGGCCCGTTTTCACCAGCTCTGCGTCGCCCACCGGGTCGACTGCAACGGGAACTGACATGCCCAGTCCGCTTCGCTGCCTGCTGTTGACCCTGGCGATGGCCATGCCGGCCGTGCCGGCGCTGGCGACCGAACCGGTGGCCGAACCGGCACTCGAGTCCGCCCGCGAGCTGCCGCCGGTGCCGCACGACAGCGCCGCACTCGACCCATGGGAGCCGTTCAACCGGCGTGTCTACCGCTTCAACCGTGGCTTCGACCGGCTGCTGTTCCTGCCGGTCGCACGAACCTACCAGCGGATCACGCCGCCGCCGCTGCGCCGCGGCGTGACGAATTTCTTCGACAATCTGATGCAGCCGGTGTCGGCGCTGAACCTGCTGCTGCAGGGCAAGCCGGGCCAGGCCGGCACGGCGCTGGGCCGCTTCACGCTGAACGCCACGCTCGGGATCGGTGGCATCTTCGATCCGGCCGACGAGGCCGGAATTCCGCACCGCAGCGTCGATTTCGGCCAGACCTTCGCCCGCTGGGGCTGGCAGCGCTCGCGCTATGTCGTGCTGCCGGTGTTCGGTCCGTCGACTGCCCGCGACGCGCTCGGCAAGGGCGTCAACAGCCGGTTCAGCCCGGTATCCGAACTGGCCCGCCGCGAAGGCGCCGAGTTCAGCCTGCTGTACGGAATCGACGCCCGCGCCCGCGCGCTGTCGGCCGAGGCGATGCTCGCCGACGCGCCGGACGAGTACACGCTGGTCCGCGATGCCTATCTGCAGTACCGCCGCTGCCAGATCGTCGACTGCTCGGAAGAGCTGCCGGACTATCTGCTGCCGGACTACGAGTTCGAGATCCCCGATTTCGAGACCCTGCGACGCTGACCGGCGCGGCCTGCGCGCCACGATGGAGCCCCGCCGATGACCGACACCGACCCCAACACGGTCACCGAGGCGCAGGCCGAAGCCGCGGTCCGCACACTGTTGCGCTGGGCCGGCGACGATCCGGACCGCGAGGGCTTGCGCGACACCCCGGCCCGCGTCGTCCGCGCCTATCGCGACTGGTTTTCCGGCTACGGCCTCGATCCGGGCGAGTACCTGCGGCGGACGTTCGAGGAAGTCGCCGGCTACGACGAACTGATCGTGCTGCGCGACATCGAGTTCGAGAGCCATTGCGAGCATCACATGGCTCCGATCATCGGCCGCGCCCACGTCGGCTACCTGCCGAACCGGCGGGTGGTCGGGATCAGCAAGCTGGCCCGGGTGGTCGAGGTGTTCGCGCGGCGCTTCCAGGTGCAGGAAAAGATGACCGCCGAGATTGCCGCGGCAATCGACGACGTGCTGCAGCCGCGCGGCGTCGGCGTCATGATCGAGGCAAGTCACCAGTGCATGACCACCCGCGGCGTGCACAAGCGCGGCGTCAGCATGGTGACCAGCCAGATGCTCGGCGCGTTCCGCGACGACGGCCGGACCCGCGCGGAGTTCCTCGAGCTGATCGGCCGTCGCAGCGGGCGCTGACGCGCGGCAAGCCCGGCCGCGTCGTCGCCGGCAACCGGGCGACAGGACGCGCGTCGACGGTCAGGGATTCTCGAACGCGTCGAAGAACACGTGGCCGCGATCGGCCCGATCGAGCCCTTTGCAGTGCCCGCGGCGGAACGGAAACGGCACCGCGCCGGCACAGACCGTGTCGCCGTTCGGCGTGTCGGCCAGCACCACCAGGCTGCCGTCACAGGCCGCGATCGTCAGCGTCGCCGCACCGCCGCCGACGATCCGCAGGTCGAACCGGTCGGCGTCGAGCTGATCGAGCAGCTCGCCGTAGCGCAGGCTGGTCAGGTTCGCTTCTTCGAGCAGACCGCTGGGGTGCTGGCAGTCGTTCGCGGCCAGATAGGCGCGCAGGTAGAAGCCGTTGTCGCCGCGCGGGTGCAGCTCGATCGGCGTCATGCCGTCCTGGCCCGGGCGGTCGAATACGTGGTAACGGCCGTCGATGACGAAGTAGCCTGGCTGATCGATCGTGACGGTCACGGCGGCGCCGGGGCCGGCCAGGGCCAGCAGCAGCGATCCGATCCACAGTCTCGGCATTGCGCTCTCCCGCTCGGTATCAGCAGCGATTCATGCTAGGCCGAACGCGCCCGGCAGACGCGACCGTCGGAACCGGCCGGCCGACCGCTCGCACGCTCCGAGGCGCAAAGTTGTAGATCCGTTCGCACTCCGTGGCCACAGTCGGCGGCGCGCTGTGCCGTGCCGGTACCCTATCCGCCGCGCTCGGTCAGGTCCGTGTGCGCAACCGGGCGAGTGCGGTAGGAATCATCTATCGAAAGCGCAGAAACGAGCGATTGGACTCGACGCCGGCCCGGCCCAAGAATGCAAGCCAGTCGCATTCGGAGGCCGCCACGATGACCAAGACGCTGAGCTTCGCTGTGCTGCATGTCGGCGTCGCGTTTACGGTCGGCCTGCTGATGACCGGCGATCCGTGGGTCGGCGGCGCGCTGGCGCTGGTCGAGCCGGCCTGCAATACCGTCGCCTACCACTTCCACGAACGGCTCTGGAGCCGGGGCCGCCTGCCGACTGCAGCGCCGGCACTGTCGCTGTGAGACATGCGGGAAGGCCCACTGCCCGTTCGATCTGCTACACAGCGCGCGGAGCGGCGCGCTGCAGCTTGCCCGGCCGATCGGCGATTCGTCGCCTCGCGCGCGAGAAAAGCCCGCCGATCAGCCGGCCCCGGACGCCCGGACCTGCCGGGCGCCGGGTTATTTCTTCTTCGGCAGGTACAGATCGGTAATGGTGCCGTCGAACACCTCGGACGCCATCGCGACCGATTCCGACAGCGTCGGGTGCGGGTGGATCGTGTGGCCGATATCAGCCGCCTCGCAGCCCATCTCGATCGCCAGTGCCGCCTCGGCGATCAGTTCGCCGGCATGCGGTCCGACGATGCCGGCACCGATCACGCGGTCGGTCGCCCGGTCGAACAGCAGCTTGGTGAAGCCTTCGGTACGACCGAGCCCGATCGCACGGCCGCTGGCCGCCCACGGGAATTTGCCGACGCCGACCTCGAGCCCCTTGGCCCGGGCTTCGGTCTCGGTCACGCCGACCCAGGCGATCTCCGGGTCGGTATAGGCGACCGAAGGAATCACCCGGGCGACCCATTCCTTGTTCTCGCCGGCGGCCACTTCTGCGGCCAGCTTTCCTTCGTGGGTCGCCTTGTGCGCCAGCATCGGCTGGCCGACCAGGTCGCCGATCGCGAAGATGTGCGGCACGTTGGTGCGCATCTGCCGGTCGACCGCGAGGAAACCGCGCGGGTCGACCTGCACGCCGGCACGGTCGGCGCCGATCCGACCGCCGTTCGGGACCCGGCCGACCGCGACCAGCACGCGGTCGAACAGCCGCGGCTGCGGCGCCTGTTCGCCTTCGAAGCGGACCCGGATGCCCTGCTTCTCGGCCGCGACCTCGGCCGCCTTGACCCGCAGGTGGACCGCGACGCCCTGCTTCTTCAGCCGGTCGGCCAGCGGCTTGACCAGATCCGGGTCGGCCCCCGGCATCAACTGGTCGAGCAGCTCGACCACCGTGACCTCGGCACCGAGCGCGCGGTAGACGGTCGCCATCTCCAGTCCGATGATGCCGCCGCCGACCACCAGCAGCGATTTCGGCACCTCGGTGAGCTGCAGGGCGTCGGTCGAATCCATGATTCGCGGGTCCTGCCACGGAAACGCCGGCAGCTTCACCGGCTGTGAGCCGGCGGCGATGATGCACTGCTCGAAACGGATCAGCCGCTTGCCGTCGGCGGTCTGCACTTCGACCTCGTGCGGCGAGACGAACGTGCCGAGGCCTTCGACGACGCGGATCTTGCGTTGCCTGGCCATGCCGGCGAGCCCCTTGGTCAACTGGCCGACCACCTTGTCCTTGTAGTCGCGCAGCGCGTCGAGGCGGATCTTCGGCACGCCGAAATCGACGCCGTAGGCGCTCGCGTGGGCCGCCTCGTCGATGACCGCGGCGGCATGCAGCAGCGCCTTGGACGGAATGCAGCCAACATTGAGGCAGACGCCGCCGAGGCTCGGATAGCGCTCGACCAGTACCGTATCGAGCCCGAGGTCGGCGGCGCGGAACGCCGCCGTGTAGCCGCCGGGGCCGGCGCCGAGCACCAGCAACCGGCATTCGAGATCGGCCTTGCGACCGCTGGCGGCGGCCGGCTGGGCCGACGTCGTCGCGGCAGCAGGCACCGGCGCCGCTGCAGCCTTGACCGCGGGCGCAGCGGCCGCCTTCGGCGCCGGCGATGCGGCCTCGCCATCGGCGTCCAGCAGCGCGACCACGCTGCCTTCGGAGACCGCGTCGCCGAGCTTGACCTTCAGTTCGCGGATCACGCCGGCCGCCGGCGACGGCACTTCCATCGTCGCCTTGTCCGATTCCAGCGTCAGCAGGCCCTGGTCGCGCGCCACCGTTTCACCGGGCTGGACCAGCAACTCGATGACCGGCACATCCTTGTAACCGCCGATGTCCGGCACCTTGACCTCGATCCGCTGCGCCATCGTCGATCCCTCCCGGAAAGAAGCGGCGATTCTACCGGGCTGCGCGGCGCAGCCGGGGCGTCGCGTTCGGAGCGGCGGAGTCCGGGACGATTCGCGCGCCGGCGGGAGCCGCTTCGGCGTGACGCAACGCCGCCCGCTGCAGGCGGTCGAGTTTTCAGTCCTGTCAGTTCGGCCCGACCGACGCGTCTTCGTTGCCCTGCAGTGCGGCGATGATCGCCGCCAGCCGCCCGGCGGTCAGTCCGTCGGCATGGGCCAGCACGGTGCCGGGCTCGAATCCGCGCGCCAGCGCCAGCGCGTTGCTGCAGTGCCGCTCGGCCTCGCCGAGCCGGCCGAGTCGACGCGCCAGGCGGCCGAGACCGAAGTGCGCGAGCATGAAGCCCGGGTCGAGACAGAGCGCCCGCTGGTACGCCTGCATCGCCTCGCCGAACGCCCCCTGCTCCTGCAGGATGCAGGCCCGCAGGCAGTGGTGGGCGGGCTCCGGTTCATCGCTGGCGACCGCCAGTTCGCACCAGGCACGGGCATCGTCGATGTGACCCTGCACGGCCTCGATCCGGGCCAGCAGTGCCAGCGACGCCGCCGGCTGCGGTCCGGAACGGGCGGCCGCCTGCAGCAGTTGCCTCGCCTCGTCGAACCGCCCCTGCCGGTAATCGATCAGTGCCCGCGCGAACGCGGCGGCAGCGCGCTCGCCGTCGAGCGCAGCGCCAGCGTCGACCGGGCGGAAATCCGCCGAGGGATCGTCCGGCTCGCTCGCGCGGCCGGCGGCGCGTACCAGCAGCCAGCAGCCGTCGGCCGGTGCCAGGCGCAATCCGTTCGGCACCGGCACGGCCGGCGGCCGGTCGAGTAGCAGGCAGCCTCCGGGCGCCAGCGCTCGCGCCAGCTTGCCGAGCACGCGGCCGGCCTGCTCGGCCGGCAATGCGTACAGCGGTCCGCGGCACAGCACCAGGTCGAGCCCGACGGTTCCGTTGATCAATGACGGCACCGCGTCATCGTGCAGGTCGATGTGGGCGAACTCGATCCAGCGGCGCACTGCCGAGGCCAGCGTCCATCGGGAACCCGCGCGACAGAGGCCGCTCTGGCGCACCGCCGGCGGTGCCGCGGCCAGCGCGGCGTCGTCGAACAGCGGCTGACGCGGCTGCGGAAACCAACCCGGATCGCTGTCGCTGCCGAGCACCGTGATCTGCCAGTCGGCCGGGTCCGGCAACAGCGCCCGCAACAGGAGCGCCAGCGAGTACGGCTCGCCACCGCCGTCGCAGGCGGCGCTCCACAGCCGCAGCCGGCGACCGGCGCCATCGCGCCGCTCGATCAGTTCGGGCAGCAGCCGTTGTTCGAGCAGGCGGTAGACGGCTCGGTCGTCGAACAGCGGCCGCGCCTTCGGCGGCGGCACGCGGTCGGCGGGGCGGCTACCCACCGAGTCCATCAGCTCGTCCATGCTCAATGCGGGCCATGCGAAAGTGCACCGGCGACATCTTCGCCGCGCTCGCCATCGGAGCCCGGCAGGTACTTCGGCAGCAGCAGTCCGATCTGCTCGAACAGCAGGTCCTTGCACAGGCTGCCACTGGCACCGTGGAGCGGATCGAAACTGAGCCACGCCGCCTCGTATGGCTCGACCAGCAGCACCACATGGCAGGACGGACAGACCTGCTTGACGCGCCGGGTGGTCTCGAACGCACTGATGCCGGGCAGGTGCAGGTCGAGCAGCACCACGTCGAAGCGCTGCGCATGGCAGACGCCAAGCGCTTCCTCGCCGCTGGCGGCCTCCAGGCACTGGCAATCCGGCCGCAGCATCTGCAGGGTCTGCCGGATCGCCGAGCGCAGTTGCAGCGACGAAACGACGATCAGCACCCGCGCTCGCGCTGCTGGCGGTTCAGTGGCGAGGTACTGCATAGGCCGACGTCCCGATGCCGAAAGAGCCCGCAGGGGGCATCCGAGGCAGCATGGCGGCGGCAATCATCCGTTGTCTGTGGGGAGATCCCTACAAATCTTGTCAGGCAGCCGGCGGCTGCTGGCGCTCCCGGACCATGCCGTAATGCACCGCAAAACGGATCAGGGCGGCAAAATCGGGCACTCCGAGCTTGCTCATGACCCGCTGCCGGTAGGTCTCGACCGTCTTTCGCGACAGGCACAGCGCACGGGCGATGTCGGCACTCGACTGGCCATCGACGACGCCCTGCAGGATCTGCCGCTCGCGGCGGCTCAGGCCGTCCAGCGGATTGAGGCCGCGATGGTGGTTGACGTAGCCGTCGACGACGATGTCGGCGATCCGCTCGCTGAGGTACTGCCCGCCCGCCTGCACGCTGCGGATCGCGTGCAGCACCTCGGCGCCGGCCGACTCCTTGACCAGGTAGCCGCGCACGCCCGCCTGCAACGCATGGCATACGTGCTCGGCGGTTGCGTGCATCGACAGGATGATGATCTTGACCTCCGGCGCCTGCTCGCGGATCTGCAGGGCCGCCTCGATGCCGCCCAGTTCCGGCATGCAGATGTCGAGCAGCGCAACCGCCGGCCTCAGGCGCAGCGTTTCCTGCACCGCCTCGATGCCGTTGGCAACCGTCGCGACGACGTCGAGATCGGCGTCGCGTTCGAGGATCGCGCGCAGGCCGTCGCGCACGACGGCGTGGTCGTCGGCCAGCAGGACCGCTGTCCTCATGGGCAATGCCCTCCTTCGGTATCGACACAGATGCGGGTGCCACGACCGGGTGTCGAATCGACCTGCAGCCGGGCGCCGATCGCCAATGCACGCTCACGCATCAGCATCAGGCCCCAACTACCGCGTTCGTCGTCGCCGTTGCTGCTGTCCGGATCGAAGCCGCAGCCGTTGTCGACGATCTCCAGTCGCAGCCGGTCGCCGTGGCGCCGCAGCAAGACGTCGATCCGGCTCGGCCGGGCATGCCGCGCCGCGTTGGCGAGCGCTTCCTGCGCGATCCGGAACAGCGCCGACTCGACTTCGGCCGAAAGTCGCGGGCCGGGCTCGCCGTCAGCGACGCGCACCTCGATGCCGTGGCGCTTGGCGACTTCACCGCTCCACCAGCGCAGCGCAGCGAACAGGCCGTAGTCGGGCAGCATCGGCGGATACAGCTCGCTCATCAGGCTGCGCACTTCGGTGACGGTCGCCTTCAACAGCGCCTGCGAATCGACCAGCCGCTCGCGCAGCCCGGACGGCAACGGCGCCGGCGATTCTTCATCGAGCAAGGTCAGGTTCAAGCCGAGCGCGGTCAGGTTGCGGCCGATCTGGTCGTGCAGCCGTTCGGTCAGACGCAGTCGCTCGGATTCCTGCGCCTGCGCCAACTGCCGGTAGGCACGCCGCAGTTGCGTTTCGGAACGCCGCAGCGCATTGCTCGACAGCCGGTGGTTGGTGGTGTCCGACAGCGTGATCCGCAGCCGTGCGCCGTCACGATCGCTGCGGCCGTCGATCTGCACGATCCGCAGTTCGGACCCGCCGCGCTCGAGGGTCAGTTCGCACAACGCGGTCGCCTCCGGCGTCGCCAGGCGTTGCAGGAAGGCGCGGAACGCCGGTCGGTCCATCCGCTCGATGCACTCGGCGAGCGGGCTGTCGACCAGCCGATCGCGGGCGGTGCCGAGCAGCGTGGCGGCGGCTGGGTTGGCCTGCAGGATGCGCCCGTCGCGGTCCAGCGTCAGATAGCCGACCGGTGCCTGCTCGTACAGCTCGGTGTAGTCCAGCAGCATCGCCTCGGTCTCGGCGCGGGCGCGTTGCAGCTCCTCGTTCTGCAGTTCCAGCTCGACCTGGTGCACCTGCAGTTCGTGAAGTAGGCGGCGGACGTCGGTCTCGTCGCCGCCCGGCGGCGGATCGGCCGCCAGCCGCTGCAGCGCACGCCGGCGCAGATCGGCCCGTCTCAGCGGCATGTCGATGATCCCTCGCCGCCCGGGGCATCGCTCGCCGCGACCCGCAGGAACGTCATCAGCAGGCCATCGACGCCACGATTCCGCGTCCGGTATGGCGTGATCCTGGCGCGGTAGCAGCCGCCGTCCCGGCTGCCGACCAGCCGATCGCTGGCACTCAGCAAGCGCAGCACGCGGTCGGCGTCGTCGACCAGTTGCGGGTAATCGAGCTGGCTCGCGATGTCGGCCAGGCTGCGGCCGATGTCGGTTGCCAGCAATCGGAACAGGTCACGGGCCAGATCCGAATAACTGCGCACGCGCAGCTCGCCGTCGACGAACACGGCGGCAAGCCCGGCGGCGTCGACCAGGTTCTCGATGTCGCACTTGGCCCGGCTCAGTTCATCGACGCGCGCCTGCAGCTCGTGGTTGACTGCCTGCAGTTCCTCGTTCAAGGATTGCATCTCCTCCTTCGAGGTCATCAACTCCTCGTTGGTGGATTGCAATTCCTCATTGGCCGACTGCAGCTCCTCGTTGGTCGACTTCAATTGCTCCTGCTGCGCACGCATCTCGTCGCGCAGCGTCAGCAACGCTTCGCGGGCACGCTCCAGCTCCTGATCCAGCGCGCTCGGACCGGACGATGATTCGCACGCGGCGTCGATGCGCGGCTCGCAGAACAGCACCAGCGCGGTGCCGCGCAGCGCCTCCGGCTGGTCGATGCCGATCACGCGCAGATCGACCAGGCGGCGGCCGTCGTCGTCGCCGACATCGATGCCATGGCGCTCGATCGCGCGGCACTCGCGCAGCGCGCGCGGCAGGGTCAATGCCAGTTCCTGTCCGAGCCGCTTGCGGGCCATCGCATAGACGTTCCAGTTCGCGCGCCCGGCGGCCGGCTCCAGGTAGCGTCCGGTGCGGCCATTGATGAACAGGATGTCGCCCTGCGCGTTGACCAGCACCGCGGCCGGCGTGAAGTGCTGCAGCAGGTAGTGTTCGGCGAGCTGCTGCAGGTTCGCCGCGATCGGCTGGCCGCGTTCGTGGGCCGGCAGACGGGCCGGAAACTCGACCGGGTCGCGACGGTCGACGCTCTCGCAGCGGCGATACAGCCGGGCACGCTCGTCGATCGACTGGAACAGCCCGGCGCTGCGGCCGACCGTCTCGGCGCTGCCGAGAAACAGCACGCCGCCCGGGTTCAGGCTGAAGTGGAACAGCGGCAGCAGCCGCGCCTGCAGATCCGGATTCAGGTAGATCAGCAGGTTGCGACAGACCAGCAGATCGAGCTTGGTGAACGGCGGATCCATGAACACGTTGTGCGGCGCGAACACGACCGTCTCGCGGATCTCGCGGACGACCCGGTATCCGCCACGCTCGGGCTCGAAATGGCGGGCCAGCCGCGCGGCCGGCAGATCGGCGGCGATCGAGGCCGGGAACCAGCCCGCCCGCGCCCGTTCGATCGCGTCCGAATCGAGATCGGTCGCGAACACCTGCAGCGGCACCGGTGGCCGCGTGCCGCGATGCACCTGCGCCTCGTGCAGCGCGATCGCCAGCGAATAGGCTTCTTCGCCGGTCGAGCAGCCGGCCACCCACGCGCGCAGCGGTCGATCCGCCGCATGCCCGGCGAGCAGCGCCGGAAGCACCTGCTGTTCCAGCGCACGCCACGCCGAAGGATCGCGGAAACAGCCGGTGACGCCGATCAACAGTTCCTTGAACAGCAGGCCGACTTCGCGCGGATTCTCGCGCAGCAGTGCGACGTAGTCGCTCGGCGTGCCGAGCTGGTGCACGCCGATCCGGCGCTCGATCCGACGGCTCAGCGAGGTGCGCTTGTAGCCGGAGAAGTCATGACCGGTGTGGGCGCGCAACAGCAGCAGGATCCGTTCCAGGCTCTGGTTGTCGATGCTCGGCGCGGCATCGATCGCGCCCTCGCCGTGGCGTCGGATCCGGGCGGCGAGCTGCGCGACGTCGACGACCCGGTCGGCGGCCGGCGCGACCGTCGGATCGCGATCGACCGCCTCGCCGAGCGCCAGCGTCAGGCCTCCGGCCTGGCGGACCGCGCGCAAGCCGACCCGCAGGTCGTCGATGGCCGCCTCACCGGCCAGCAGCACGGCGACGCCGCAGGCACCGAACTGTTCGGCCAGCGTGTGCAGCAGGTGGTCGAACGACACCGACTCGGCCGATGCCCGCACGCCGTGCGTTTCGAGCGCGAGGCCGTGCCGGACATCGGCGATGTAGGCGTGTCCGGCCGCGATCGGCACCGGCGTCGCCCCGACCTCGATCAGCGGCATCGCGCCACCGGCCAGCGTCTGCGCGGACAGCGGCGCATCGTCGGCAGTTGCGATCAGATAGGCCACCGGCAGGCCCGGTTCGACGGCGGCGAGGAAATCGCCGAGCAACGCGGCCCGGTCGGGCGCCACCACGATCACGCACAGTGTCGCGACCGGGGCGGCGTCCTGCTCGGCCACGAGCGGCGAACCGTCCGGGCCGGATTCGGAGCTCGATCGCATGGTTCCACCCTTGTTCTTGCTCAGCGATCTGGCTGGCCGCACCGCATTCCTGCGATGCGCCACCGTGCCCGTGGCACGGATCGCTACAGACTAGCAGCATGGGACCGCGGCCAGCCGCCGACGCGGTCACGGGTCGGCCGTCGATCCGGCGCGTCGTTGGCGGCAGTCAATCGGAACCGTGACCGGCCCCGCCCGAGCGTCAGAGCAGCAGACGCCGGATGTCGCCGAGCTGCTGCGCGAGGTAGCTCGTGAAGCGTGCCGCTTCGGCGCCGTCGATGACCCGGTGGTCGTAGGACAGCGACAGCGGCAGCAGCAGGCGCGGCGCGAACTCGCGGCCGTTCCAGACCGGTTGCAGGCTCGATTTCGAGACGCCGAGGATCGCCACTTCCGGAGCATTGATGATCGGCGTGAAGGCAGTGCCACCGACGCCGCCGAGCGAACTGATCGAGAAGCAGCCTCCGCTCATGTCGGCCGGCCCGAGCTTCTTCTCGCGCGCTTTCTTCGAAATCGCGGCGAGTTCCTGCGCCAGCGCCAGCAGGCCTTTCTGGTCGCAATCGCGGATCACCGGAACGACCAGCCCGTCCGGTGTATCGACGGCAATGCCGACATGGAAATAGCGCTTGAGCACCAGCGTCTCGCCGGACTCGTCGAGCGAGGCATTGAAGCTCGGGAACTGCTTCAGTGCCGCGACGACCGCCTTGATCAGGAACACCAGCGGCGTGACCTTGAGCTCCTTGTTTTCCTCCGCGAGCCGCTTGCGGAAGGCGTCCATCTCGGTGATGTCGGCCTGATCGAACTGCGTGACGTGCGGGATCATCGCCCAGTTGCGGGCCAGGTTCGCGCCGGAAATCTTCTTGATCCGCGACAGCGGCTGCGGCTCGACCGGGCCGAATCTGGCGAAGTCGACCTTCGGCCACGGCAGCAGGCTGAGCCCGGCGCCGGGCGCCGCCGTCCGCGCCTGCGCGCCCGCTCCGGCCAGCGCCTGCTTGACGTAGCCCTGCACGTCCTCACGCACGATCCGGCCGCCGCGACCGCTGCCGCGCACCTGGCCGAGATCGACTCCGAGTTCGCGCGCGAACAGCCGCACCGCCGGACTCGCGTACGGCGCCGACTGCGGATGCACCGCCTCGGCGTCGAACCGCACCGGCGGCGTCCGTGGCTCGGCCGCGGCTGGCGTCGGCGCGGCTGCCGGTGCGGCCACTGGCGCCGGCTCCGTTGCAACCGGCGCCGGCTCGACCTCGGCTGGCTCGACCGGGGTCGGTGCCGGCGTGGCCGCCGGCGGCGCGCCGGCCCCGGCCTGCTCGGCCAAGCCGTCGCTCGGTTCGATCACGGCGACCACCATGCCTTCGGACACCGGATCGCCGACCTTGGCGCGGATCTCGCGGACGATGCCGGCAAATGGCGCCGGCACCTCCATCGTCGCCTTGTCCGATTCCAGCGTCAGCAGACCCTGGTCGCGGGTCACCGTATCACCGACCGCCACCAGGATCTCGATCACCGGCACGTCGGTGTAGTTGCCGATATCCGGGACCTGCACTTCCTTGGTAGCGGCCATGTGTCCTCCGTGCCATGCGAGCGAAGGCCGGTATTGTGGCGGCCGCGCGCGCCGGCGACCAGCGCGGCGCGGAACCGGGCCCATCGGCGGCGGTCACAACCGCGGCACCGATACAGTCCGGATGTCCGCCAGCGGACGCCGCTGGCCGTTCGCGGACAGCCGGAGCGACCGGGGCCGCGATGCAACTGATTGATCCTGAACCGACTGCCGGATGGCACGGTTCATGCTGAATCGATCACAACCGATCGCCGAGGAGGTCCGCCGTGACCGACATGCTGTCCAGCCTGCTGACCCAACTGGTGCTGACTTTCGTCGCACTGGTGTCGTATCCGGACGCGACCCCCGGCACCATCCGCGGCGCCGGGCTCGCCGTCGAGCCGCTGCCGGCAACGGTGGTGCCGGCGGAGCGCCCATGCAGCGTCGATCGCACGGCCGCCGGTCGCGGCGACTGTGATGCCGCCGCACGGATGCGCTGGCAGGTGACGATGCCCTTGCCGGCACTGCGCCGCTGCGGATCCGGCTGCGACGCCGGCTGACCGGCCGGGCCACCGCTCCCGTTCCGCCCGAGGCAACCGGTCGACCGCGTCACTTGCGCCCCGCTGTCGCGTCTGCTGCAGTCCACGCCGGATGCCGACAGGGGAACCGCAATGCTGACCATTCGTGATCTGTCCAAGACCTACGCCAACGGGGTGCAGGCCTTGCGCCACGTCTCGCTGGACATCCCGACCGGCATGTTCGGCCTGCTCGGGCCGAACGGCGCCGGCAAGTCGACGCTGATGCGCACGATCGCGACCTTGCAGGACCCGGACAGCGGCCGGATCGATCTCGACGGCATCGACCTGCTGGCCAACAAGCAGGCCACCCGCAAGCTGCTCGGCTACCTGCCGCAGGAATTCGGCGTCTACCCGAAGGAAGCCGCCTACACGATGCTCGATCACTTCGCCGTGCTGAAGGGCATCATCGATCGCCGGCAACGGCGCGAGGTTGTCGAAGCGCTGCTGAAGCAGGTCAACCTGTGGGAAGTCCGCGGGCAGAAACTGGGCGGGTTCTCCGGTGGCATGCGACAACGCTTCGGCATCGCGCAGGCCCTGCTCGGCAACCCGAAGCTGATCATCGTCGACGAACCGACCGCCGGCCTCGATCCGGAGGAACGCAACCGGTTCCTGAACCTGCTGGCCGAGATCGGCGAACAGGTCGTCGTGATCCTGTCGACCCACATCGTCGAGGACGTCACCGACCTGTGTCCGCGGATGGCGATCATCGCCCGCGGCGAGGTGAAGCTCGCCGGCGAGCCGCGCGAGGCGATCGCCTCGCTCGATGGCAGGGTCTGGAAGCGCACCATCGAAAAGGGCGCGCTGGCCGACCTCCAGGCACGCATGAACGTGCTGTCGACCCGGCTGGTCGGCGGCCGGACCGTGATCCACGTGCTGGCCGACGAGCGCCCGGACAGCGGCTTCGAAGCGATCGCGCCGGATCTCGAGGACGTGTATTTCGGCCAGTTGCGCCAGAGCGCGCAGCCGCCAGTGGTTGCCCGCGCGGCCTGATCGGCCTGCACCACCCGTTGCCACGCTCATCCGCCGTGCCGCGCCTGCGGCCTCCGGCCCAGGGATTGCCCCGATGCTTCGACACATCCTCGCTTTCGAGCTGCGCCAGCAGTTCTCCAATCCGGTGTTCTGGATCGTTGGCGCGGCGTTCGCGCTGCTCGGCTTCGGCGCCTCCAGTTCCGACGCGGTGCAGGTCGGCGGCGCGATCGGCAACGTCCATCGCAACGCACCGACCGTCATCGTCGGCCTGCTGAACGGCTTTTCGGCGTTCTCGGCCTTTCTGGTGACGATCTTCATCGGCGGTGCCGCGTTGCGTGATTTCGACAACCGCACCGCCGAGCTGTTCTTCACCACGCCACTCGCCAGACGCGACTACCTGCTCGGCCGCTTCCTTGGCGGCTGGGCCGCTGCGTTCGGCGTGATGCTGGCGACCGTGATCGGCATCGGTGTCGGCTACTTCATGCCGTGGGTCGATCCGGTCCGGCTCGGCCCGCATGGCGCGGCGCCGTACCTGTGGAGCCTCGGTGTCATCGTGCTGCCGAACCTGCTGTTCATCGGTGGCCTGCTGTTCTGCCTCGCCGTGGCGACCCGATCGATGCTCGCGACCTACGTCGGCGTGCTGGCGTTCTTCGCGCTGAATGCCGCCACCGCCACGCTGACCGCCGATCTCGATACACGCTGGATCGGCGCCCTGCTCGATCCGTTCGGCGCCGCCGCGATCGACGACGCGATCCGCTACTGGTCGATCGTCGAGCGCAACACCGAGCTGCCGCCGATCGATGCGACGCTGCTCGCCAACCGGCTGGTCTGGGTTGGCATCGGCGTCGTGCTGCTGTGGTTGTCGGGACGGCTGTTCCGCACCGACCGGGAAGGACTGCGCCTGCTGCGGCGCAAGCCGGCGACCGCGGCCGGCGGTACGGCCGGCGCGGCAGCGGCGGCGATCCGGCTGCCGGAGGTGGAGCTGCACAGCGGCGCGCTGGCGCAGTGGCGCCAGTTCCTGCACCAGGCGCGCTTCGACATCCGCGGCGTGCTGAGCGGCGTCGCGCTGCGGGTGATGCTGCTGATCGGGCTGTTCATCCTGGTGGTCGGGCTGATCTTCGGCGGGCAGATGTTCGGAACCGAGATGTACCCGACCACGCAGCGGATGAACGCCGCGATCACCGGCAGTTTCAGCCTGTTCCTGATCATCCTCGTCACGTTCTACGCCGGCGAACTGGTCTGGCGTGAACGCAGCCAGCGGATCGCCGAAGTGACCGACGCATTTCCGACCCCGGACTGGATCCCCTTCGCGGCCAAGCTGGTCGCATTGTCGATCGTGGTGCTGCTGTTCCATGCCGCCGGCATCGTCGTCGCGATCGGCAACCAGTTGCTGCGCGGCTACACCGACATCGAGCCGGCGCTGTACCTGCAGCAGATGCTGCTGCACTGCGCCGGCTTCATCCTGATGGCGGTGCTCGCGCTGTTCCTGCAGGTCATCGCCAACAACAAGTTCATCGGCTACCTCGCAATGCTGGTCTACCTGATCAGCCGCACGGTGCTCGGCCTGCTCGATTTCGACGACAACCTGTATCGCCCGTTCGGTGCGCCGGCCGTGCCGTATTCGGACATGAACGGGTTTGGCCACTTCATTGTCGGCCATCTGTGGTTCCGCGCCTACTGGGCTGCATTCGCCGGCCTGCTGTTCGTCGCCGGACTGCTGTTCTGGGTGCGCGGCCGGCGCGACCGCTTCGTCGATCGCGCGCGCGAGGCCGGTCGCCGGTTCGGCCCCGGCGCGGCAGCCGCGACCACGCTGCTGCTGGCGACGTTCATCGGCCTCGGCGTGTTCATCCATCACAACACGCATCGACTCAACGAATACGTGCCGGGCGATGTCGCGCTCGATCGACAGGCCGATTACGAGAAGACCTACCGCGACAGCCGCGATCGGCTGCAGCCGCGGATCACGGCGATGTACACCGAGGTCGACATCGTGCCGGAGCGGCGCCAGGTCGCGATCCGTGGCCGCTACGCGCTGGTCAACCCGCACGACCAGCCGATCGACGTGCTGCACGTCGAGGTCGACCACGACTGGCTGCAGTCGCTGACGTTCGCGCCGCACTCGGTCGTGCAACGCGACGATCTGCACGACGTGACGCTGTACCGGCTCGAGCAGCCGATGGCTCCGGGCGCGACGATGGATTTCGAGTTCGCGCTGAGCTTCGAGCCGAAAGGCTTCGGCAACAGTGCCGGTCCGACCCAGGTGGTCGGCAACGGCACGTTCTTCAACAACTTCGTGCTGCCGACCTTCGGCTACAGCGAGCGCCGACAGATCGTCGATCGCGGCGAGCGGCGCAAGCGCGATCTCGGCGAGGTTCCGCGAATGCCGAAGATCGATGACGAGTCGGCGCGGGCCAACACGTACCTTTCCGACGATGCCGACTGGATCGATTTCGAGACCATCATTTCGACCTCGCCGGAGCAGATCGCTCTGGCCCCCGGCTACCTGCAGCGCGAGTGGACCGAGAACGGCCGGCGTTACTTCCACTACACGATGGACGTGCCGATGCTGCCGTTCGCGGCCTGGCTGTCGGCCCGCTGGGAGGTCCGCCGCGACCAGTGGAAAGGCATCCCGATCGAGGTCTACTACCACCCGCCGCACGCCTACAACATCGACCGGATGATCGATGCGAGCAGGAAGTCGCTCGACTACTTCACCGAGCAGTTCACGCCGTACCAGCACCGGCAACTGCGCATCCTCGAGTTCCCCGGATACCAGAGCTTCGCGCAATCGTTCGCGAACACGGTGCCGTACTCGGAATCGATCGGCTTCGTCGCCGACCTGCGCGACCCGGAAGACATCGACTACGTGTTTTTCGTCACCGCGCACGAAGTCGCGCATCAGTGGTGGGCGCACCAGGTGATCGGCGCCAACGTGCAGGGTTCGACGATGCTGTCGGAGTCGCTGGCCGAGTACTCGGCGCTGATGGTGATGGAAAAGGAATACGGCGCGGCGCAGATGCGCCGGTTCCTCAAGTACGAACTCGACAACTACCTGTCGATGCGATCGCGCGAACTGATCGAGGAACTGCCGCTTTCACTGGTCGAGAACCAGCAGTACATCCACTACCGCAAGGGCGCGCTGGTGTTCTATGCGCTGAAGGACGCGATCGGCGAAGCGCGGCTCAATGGCATCCTGAAGCGGTTCCTCGAAGACAAGGGCTACCAGCAGCCACCGTACACGACCAGCCGCGAGCTGCTCGCCTATCTGTACGAGGGAACCGAACCGCAGCACCACGGACTGATCCGCGACCTGTTCGAGCGGATCGTGTTCTTCGACAACCGCGTGACCGCCGCGCGGGCGACCCGCCGCGATGACGGCCGCTACGTCGTCACGCTCGATCTGCACGCGGCCAAGCTCGAGGCGCAGGGAAAGGGCGAGGAGAGCGCGCTGCCACTCGACGACGAGATCGAGGTCGGCGTGTTCGCGCGGCCGGCCGACGACGGCGCACTCGACGGAGCGCCGCTGTATCTGTCGCGGCACCGGTTCACCGAGTCCGACAGCACGATCGAGCTGATCGTCGACGGCGAGCCGTACGAAGTCGGCATCGACCCGTACAACAAGCTGATCGACCGGGTGTCCGACGACAACCGGCGCAAGCTGTCGCTGTAGCGGCATCGGAGCGGCCGCGCCCGGCGTCGGATGGCGGCGGCTGGACGCAACCGGTACCGGCCGGGTATAGCTTGCGCGATGCCCACCTCGTTTTCGGCCAGCCACTATCGGCGCCGCCGCGCGCTCCGGATCCTGCGCGCGCTGGCGTTTACGTTCGGCAGCGGCGGTGTGCTGCTGTGGCTGACCGCGCGGCGGATCCATGCGGTCGCACGGCTGGCATCGTGCCGCGCGCCCGGCGCCGCTATCGTGGTCGTGCCCGGCTATCGGCTGGCCGGCGGCGAAGTGCCGCCGCCGTTCGCGGCGAGGCTGTCGCGTGCCCTGCAGTTGTGGCGCCGCGATCGCGCACGAATCCTGCTGCTGTCGGGCGCCGCCGCCCATCCTGACGGTCCCAGCGAGGCCGCCGGCGGCCTCGCGCTGCTATGCGATCTGGGACTGCCGCCCGACGCGCGGGTCGTGCTCGACTCGCTGGCCCGCGACACCGACGAGAACCTGCGCAACGCGGCCGGCTTGCTCGAGCGCTCGCCGGGATCGGACAATCCGCCGGCCGATGTCGTCATCGTCAGCAACCGCTGGCACCTGGCGCGCTGTGCCTGGCATGCCGAGCAGCTCGGCCTGCCATGGCGCATTTGCGCCGCCGAGCGCCGTTGGCAGCCGCATCCGTTCGCACTCGTCGCGCTGCTGCGCGAGGCGGCGAGCCTGCTTTCGTTCGCCGGTCCGGCGGCGGCCCGGATCGACCCCCACCGACTGATGAGACTGCATCGATGAACGACGCCCGCGACCACGCGAGCCGGGTCCTCGCCTTCCTGACCGACCTGCAGGACACGATCTGCCACGCGCTCGAGCTGGCCGACGGCGGCGGCCGTTTCGTCGAGGACTGCTGGCAGCGCGACGAGGGCGGCGGCGGCCGCTCGCGGGTGATCAAGCACGGCGCGGTGTTCGAGCAGGGCGGGGTGAACTTCTCGGACGTCAGCGGCAGCCGGTTGCCGCCGTCGGCCAGCGCACATCGGCCGGAGCTGGCCGGCGCAGGCTGGCGCGCGATGGGCGTGTCGCTGGTGCTGCATCCGCACAATCCGTATCTGCCGACCACGCACATGAACGTGCGCTACTTCCAGGCACTGCGCGATGGCGCCGAGGTCGCCTGGTGGTTCGGCGGCGGCTTCGATCTGACGCCGTTCTACCCGTTCGACGAGGACGTGCTGCACTGGCACACGGTAGCCCGAGATCTCGCCGCGCCGTTCGGCGTCGACGTCTACGCCCGCCACAAGCAGGCCTGCGACGAATACTTCCATCTGCGCCACCGCAGCGAGGCGCGCGGCATCGGCGGGCTGTTCTTCGATGACCTGCACGAGTGGGGTTTCGAGCGCAGCTTCGACTACCAGCAGGCGGTCGGCCGCGGCTTCCTCGACGCCTATCTACCGCTGGTCGGGCGTCGCCGAGACATGCCGTACGGCGAGCGAGAGCGCGAATTCCAGTTGTATCGGCGCGGCCGCTACGTCGAGTTCAACCTGGTCTGGGATCGCGGCACGCTGTTCGGCCTGCAGTCCGGCGGCCGGACCGAGTCGATCCTGATGAGCCTGCCGCCGCGGGTCCGTTTCGAATACGGCTATGCGCCGGAACCGGGCAGTGCCGAGGCGCGACTCGCCGACTACCTGCGTCCGCGCGACTGGCTGGGCGAGCTGCAGAAATAAGAAACCCCGCGGGTGAGGGGGCACCCGCGGGGTTAGGGGTCGGAAGGCGGATAGGGGAGGATCCGCATTCCTGGAGATTCACTCACTGGGGGGGAGGAGTGAATCTACTGGACGACATTGCATCGTCCGTGTGCATAGACTACGGACCGAACCTGAAAATTCGGTGATCCAATCGTTAATGGTGTGGCGCGGTTCAGGAGGCGTTCATCGTTTCTGAACAACGGCCGTGCCCGGTAGACTCCCGGCGATGAAAATCGCCTCGTGGAACATCAATTCGCTCAATGTCCGGCTGCCGCACCTGCTGGACTGGCTGGGCCAGGCGGCGCCGGATCTGGTCGCGCTGCAGGAGACCAAGCTCGAGGACCACCGTTTCCCGCATGACGCGCTGCGCGAGGCCGGCTATCACGCGGTCTGCGCCGGCCAGAAAACCTATAACGGCGTCGCGCTGCTGTCGCGGCAGCCGCTGACCGACGTGCAGGTCGGTATCCCGGGTTTCGCCGATGAACAGCGTCGCGTGATCGCCGGCAGTTGCGGCGCGCTGCGGATCGTCGACCTGTACGTCGTCAATGGCCAGGCGGTCGGCAGCGACAAGTTCGACTACAAGCTGCGCTGGCTCGAGGCGCTGCACGGTTGGCTGGCCGACGAACTGCGCCGCCATCCGCAACTGGTCGTGCTGGGCGACTTCAACATCGCGCCGGACGATCGTGACGTGCATGACCCGCAGGCCTGGCATGAACAGGTGCTGTGCTCGAGCGCCGAACGACAGGCGTTGCAGCGGCTGCTCGCGCTCGGCCTGCACGACAGCCTGCGGCTGTGTCACGCCGATGACGGACTGTTCAGTTGGTGGGATTACCGCGCAGCCGGGTTCCGCCGCAATCTCGGCCTGCGGATCGATCTGGTGCTGCTCAGCGACGCGCTGGCCGGTCGCTGCATCGGCGCCGGCATCGACCGCGAACCGCGGCGCTGGGAGCGGCCGAGCGACCACGCGCCGGTCTGGGTCGAGCTCGGCCTGCCGCTCGACAGCGCACAGCCGGCGGCCGACGCGGCGGCCCGGCCGGCCGAACTGATCGCGTGAGTCGCTGCGCGGCAGCCCCGCCGCGCCCTGATCGCGGCCGCCGTCAGTCGCTCGGCCGCAGCATTTCCAGCGCCAGCGCCAGCATCGCGCGGGTACCGACCTGCAGCGCTTCCTCGTCGACGAAGAACTGCGGCGAATGGTTGTTCGGCACCGTGGCGAGATCGCGTCCGCGCGGGGTCGCGCCGACGAAGAAATAGAAGCCGGGCACCTCGCGGGCGAAGTACGAGAAATCCTCGGCGCCGGTGATCAGACCGACCTCGGTGACCCGACCGTCGCCGATCACGCCATTCAGCACCGGCACGGCCCGCGCGGTCAGCGCCGGGTCGTTGGCGGTGACCGGATTGCCGGCATCGGCCGGGATCGCGTGTTCGACGGTCGCGCCGTGCGCCGCGGCGACATGCTCGGCAGTCGCCCGCAACTGCTCGAACACCTGCGCACGCATGCCGTCGTCGAAGGTTCGGATCGTGCCGACCAGTTCGACCTGGTCCGGGATGATGTTGTAGCGGATGCCGCCCTTGATCGCGCCGAAGGTCAGCACCACCGGCAACCGGGCGATGTCGGCGCGACGGCTGACGATGTGCTGCGCGCTGCCGATCAGGTCGGCTGCGGCCGCAATCGGATCGACGCCGCCCCATGGCCGCGAGCCGTGCGTCTGACGGCCGCGGACGACGATCGAGAAGCGGTCCGACGCGGCCATCATCGGCCCGCTGCGATAGCCGATGTCGCCGACGTGCAGGTTCGCCCAGAGATGCAGGCCGAACATGGCGTCGGGCCGGAAACCCTCGAACAGACCTTCGCGCAGCATCAGTTCGGCGCCGCCGTGCTCGCCTTCCGGCGCCCCTTCCTCGGCCGGCTGGAACACGAACATCACCTCGCCGGCGAGCTGGTCGCGGATGCCGACCAGCGCCTCGGCCACACCCATCAGGATCGCGGTGTGGGCATCGTGGCCGCAGGCGTGCATGACGCCGACCCGCTCGCCGCGGTACTCGTCAGTGGCCTTCGATGCGAACGGCAGATCCAGCGTCTCGGTGACCGGCAGCGCATCCATGTCGGCGCGCAGTGCGATCTTGGGCCCCGGCCGACCGCCGCGCAGTACCGCGACCACGCCGTGGTGGGCGATGCCGGACTGCGGTTCCAGTCCGATCGCGCGCAGATGCTCGGCGACCAGCGCGGCGGTGCGTCGCTCGCGATTGCTGAGTTCCGGATGCTGGTGGATGTCCCGCCGCCAACCGCGAACCTTGGCATCGAGCGGTTCGGCCAGGTCCGCAACCGGAGTCGCGGCCGCTTCGACGAGAGGCGCCGCGAGCAGGCAGCCGATCAGCAGGGGAATCGTGCGCATGGGGTCTCTCGGTGATGTCCGGACCGCTCATGCTATCCGTTCGGCGCCGGTCCGGCAGGCAACCGATGCGGAACGGCAGGATTGCGCAACGCCGGTCGCACTGGGCATGCTGGCGCTGCACGTCGCCGCTGGCGACCCGCTCGCGCTGTCCGATCGCAACGGAAGCCCGAATGCCGACGATCCGCTCGATGATCCGCGGGGGATGTTGCCTGCTGGCATGGCTCGCGCTGGCGTGGCCGGTGTCGGCCGTCGACTGGGATCCGCACCGGGCGGCCGAAGTCGAAGCGGCCTACGTGGTCAATTTCGCCCGCTACACCGACTGGCCCGCGGCCACCTTCGAATACCCGCTCGAACCGCTGGTGATCGGCGTGGTCGGACCGCGCTGGCTCGCGCAGGGCGTACGGATCGCCGCCGCCGCGAGCGGTGGCGTGCGCGGCCGCCCGGTCGAGGTCGTCAACTGGCGCCGCGCGCCGCCCGCGCGGCTGCTCGCGCAGCGCAGACTGCATCTGTTGTTCATTGACGCCAGCACCGATCGCGATCCGGCGCCGCTGCTCGCCGTGCTGGCTGGGCGGCCGGTGCTGACGGTCGGCAACGGCGACGGCTTCGTCGATCGCGGTGGCATGCTCGGCCTGGTCCGCAGCGATCGCCGGATCGGCTTCAATGCCAATCCGCCGGCGATACGCGCGGCCGGCCTGACGCTGAGCTCGAAGGTGCTGAAGATGGCCGAGCGGCTGGCTGGAGAGGCGCCATGAGGCGGCGACCGCTCGCGGGCGCATCGTTCGGCGACAAGCTGAGCTGGCTGCTGACGGTGACCAGTGGCGCGGCGCTGCTGGTCGCCGGCTCGGCGCTGGCGGTGCTCGACTATCTGGAAGTGCGGCGCGAATCGATCGCTGCGCTCGAGCTGCAGACCCGGATCGTCGCGGTCAACAGCAGCGCGCCACTGGCGTTCGGCGATCGGGCCAGCGGTGCCGAGATGCTGGCTGTGTTCCAGGCGCGGCCGCGGGTTGCCGAGGCGGTGGTCTACGACCGTAACGGCGAGCCGTTCGCGCGCTATGCCTGGTCGCTGGAGGCGCCGCCCGGCTTGCCGCCGCAACCAGCCGGGTTCGTCTGGCACGACCGCTGGCTGACACTGGCGATGCCGATCGTCGACCGCGGCGAGCAGCTCGGCATGCTGCAGGTCGTGCTCGACTTCGACCAGGTGCGGCTGCGCCTGTTCGGCAACCTGCTGCTGTCGACGCTGATCACGGCGGTCGCGACGCTGCTGGTGTTCCTGTTCTCGCGCGGCATCCGCAACGTGCTGATGCGGCCGATCGCGACACTGCACAACACGGTCCGAGCGGTCAGCAGCAGCGGCGACTACTCGCTGCGCGCGACCAAGCTCAGCGATGACGAACTCGGCGCATTCACCGACGCGTTCAACCACATGCTGGCGCGGATCGAGCAACAGGACCAGGAGATCAAGCTGGCCCGCGCCGACGCCGAGGCGGCCAGCCGGCTGAAGGACGAATTCCTTGCGACGCTGTCGCATGAGCTGCGCACGCCGCTGACCCCGATCCTCGGCTGGGCGCAGATCCTGCGCCAGGTCGCCGCCGACCAGCCACGCGTGCTGCAGGGCGCCGAAGTGATCGAGCGCAATGCGCGGACGCAGGCGCAGATCGTCGACGATCTGCTCGACATGAGCCGGATCATCTCCGGCAAGTTGCGGCTGCGCCCGCTGCCGATCGACCTTTCGACCGTGGTCGAGGCCGCACTCGAGACCGTCGGCCCGGCCGCCGACGCGCGCCAGATCACGATCGACCGCCGGTTCGACCGCCCGCTGCCGACCGTGCTCGGCGACAGCCATCGGCTGCAGCAGGTGGTCTGGAACCTGCTGTCGAACGCGATCAAGTTCACCGACCACGGCGGCCGCGTGCAGGTCCGGCTGCGCGCGCTCGACCGCGATGTCGAGCTGGCCGTGATCGACAGCGGGCAAGGCATCCGGACCGAATTCCTGCCGTTCGTGTTCGATCGCTTCCGGCAGGCCGACAGCTCCAGCACGCGAACCCACGGCGGACTCGGCCTCGGGCTCGCGATCGCCCGCCACCTGGTCGAGCTGCATGGCGGCACGATCGCAGTCGACAGCGGCGGACCGGGGCGCGGCGCCGAGTTCCGCGTCCGCCTGCCACAGGGCGGCCGTGGCAACGACCAGGCTGCGGACCGCACGCCCGATTCGGCGGCCAGCCCGACGCTGCCCAGCGGTCGTCTGGCCGGGCGCCGCGTGCTGCTGGTCGAAGACGACAGCGACACCCGCGAGATCATCTGCCAGTGGCTGGCCGGCGAAGGCGCCACGGTGCGTGCGGTCGGCTCGGCCGCCGAGGCATTCACCGAATTGCCACGCTTCGACCCGGACCTGCTGGTCAGCGACATCGGCATGGCTGGCTGCGACGGCATCGAGCTGATCCGTCGGCTGCGCGTGCTGCCGGGCCGGGATGCCGAACGGCTGCCGGCGGTCGCGGTGTCGGCCTTCGCGCGCTCGGACGATCGTGCGCTGGCGCTCGCGTCCGGCTACCAGCGCCATCTGGCCAAGCCGCTCGAGCAGCGCGAGCTGATCGATGCGCTGGTCGTCCTGTCCTGAGCCGCCGCGCCGTGCGATCGACGCGGCAGGCCGGTGCGCTCAGCGGTCGCGAGGCAGGTAGCGTTCGAGCAGCTCGGTCTGCCGCGAACGCATCGACTGCGGCACGCCGGCAATCACGACCTGCTCGGCCCAGCTCGTGACCTCGAGCGGATCGCCGCTCCACAGCACCAGGTCGGCGACCTGGCCGACCGCGATCGTGCCGCGCTCGGCCAGCCCGAAGATCTGCGCCGGAGTGCGGGTCAGCGCGGCCAGCGCGACGTCCCACGGCAGGCCGTTGGCCACCGCGTTGCCGGCCAACTGGCGGATCTTGCGCGCGTTGTGGGTCGCGTCGTCGGCCTGGTTGAACGCGATCGTGACGCCGGCGGCGTGCAGCAGCGCCGCGTTGTCGAGCCGCGAGCCGAGCGTGTCGAAACTGCTCGGCCGATTCTGCAGCGGATCGAGCAGTACCGGCACGCCCGCCGCGGCCAGCCGCTCGGCCACCTTCCACGCTTCGGCGCCGCCGGCGATCACTGCGCGAACGCCGTGCCGCTCGGCAAATTTCAGCACCTGCCGGATGTCGGCGGCACGGTCGACCTGGAACACGATCCGGCCGCCGTCGAGGAAGCGCTTCAGCGCGGCGCGTCCCTGCGGCGTCAGCAGCGCATGATCGCCGGCGTCGGCGCCACGTGCTTCGGCCACCGCCTGCTCGAGCAGCATGAACTGCGCCGCACGCGAGCCACCGGCCAGCGCCGAGGCGTCGGCGCCGAGGTCGACGAACAGCGTCCGCGACCCGGCCAGCTCGGCATCGGAGACGCCGTCGAGACTGACCGCGGCGCCCTGCCCGGTCACGAAACTGCTGCCCGGTCGACCGGACGGCGCCAGCATCGTGAAGGTCAGCCCTTCGACCCGATTGACGGCGATCACCGAGGATTCCGGGTTGTACGCATAGAGCAGGTCGAACTCCGGACGCCACTGGACGTCCTGGGCCGGCTGTTGGGCGCCGAACGCCAGCGCGTGGTCGACCGTGGTCGCTTCGGCCGGGATCTCTTCCAGTCCAAGCCCGGTCAGGCCGGCAAACAGCCCCGGCGTCAGCGGCCGGCCGCCCGCCTCGAGCACCGGCGCCCCGGCCGGGGCGTTCAGGCCGGGGCCGATCGCTGCGATCCGGCCGTCGCGGACCAGCACGTCGGCCTGTTCGATCCGGCCCGCCTCGCCGCCGGTATGGACGGTCGCATTGCGGATCAACAGCGATTGCGCCTGCGCAGCAACGCTCGCCGCGCACAGGAGGCCGGCGGCAGCCAGCAGCGGCAGTCGGCGGAGGGACGGAACGCGGCTCATCGGCTCACCTCGGCAGTCGGCTGGCCCAGCAGGAAGTCGGAACGCGGCGCGGCGGCCGGCGCGGCGCGGTCGAAACGCAACGCGCCGTCGATCCAGACCCGGTCGACCTTGGCGTAGACGCTGAACGGATCGCGGTCCCACAACACGACGTCGGCCATCTTGCCTGCCTCGAGCGTGCCGGTCCGGTCGGCGATGCCGAGCGCCCGCGCTGCATTGGCGGTCAGCCAGCGGATCGCCCGTTGCGGTGGAATGTCGAACCCGGCACGGCGGCCGCGCGCCATTGCCTTGGCGGTCTCCTGGTTCAGCCGCTGGATGCCTTCGGGCGAATCGGAATGCGTCACCGCACAGCTATCGGCCGGCGCGTCGACCAGCGCCAGGTTCTCGACGATGCCGTCATAGGCCTCGGCCTTGAAGCCCCACCAGTCGGCCCACAGCGCGCCGCAGATACCGCGCTCGGCCAGGCGGTCGGCCAGCTTGTAGGCCTCGACGCCATGATGGAATGCGGCGATCCGGAAGCCGAACTCGTCGGCCAGGTC
Organism: Lysobacteraceae bacterium; assembly: GCA_041687455.1. Taxonomy (GTDB): domain Bacteria; phylum Pseudomonadota; class Gammaproteobacteria; order Xanthomonadales; family Xanthomonadaceae; genus JAWLBY01. Next base: position 40,018 of record JAWLBY010000022.1, read on the forward strand.
GATCATGTTGGCCATCTCGTCGGCGCGGTAGCAGTGCACCTGCACGGTGATTTCGCCGGCCAGCACGCCGGCCAGCGTCTCCAGCTTCAGATCACGCCGCGGCGGCTTCGGCGGCTCGGCGTCGCGCTTGTTGCTCGGCTTGCCTTCCCACGCACTGCGTGCGCGGCGGTAGTCGTCCCACTGCCGGCGGTAGTCCTGCGCGTCGGCGAACGCCTGCCGGTAGCCGGCCATGTTGCCCATCCGCGTCATCGGTGCCCGCCGCTGGCCGCCGTAGTAGCGCTTCGGATTCTCGCCGCAGGCCATCTTCAGGCCGTGCGGCGCGCCCGGAAATTTCATCGCCTGGGCGGTCGTGGCCGGCACGTTCTTCAGTGTGACGCCACGGCCGCCGATCAGGTTGCCCGAGCCGGGCAGCACCTGCAGCGTGGTGATGCCGCCTTCGAGTGCGGTCTGGAAATCCGGATCCTGCGGCCACACCGCGTGCTCGGCCCAGACCCCGGCGGTGACCGGGTCGACCATCTCGTTGCCGTCGGAGTGGGCATCGAGGCCCGGGCTCGGATAGACGCCCAGGTGCGAATGCACGTCGATCAGGCCCGGAGTGAGCCAGCGGCCAGCGGCGTCGACGACCTCCGCGTCACCGCCCTCGAGGCCGCGCCCGACGGCGGCGATCCGGCCGTCGCGCAGCAGCACGTCGGCCTCGTCGAGGCGTTCGCCAGTGCCGGTCAGCACGGTTGCATTGCGGATCAGCACGGCGGCCGCCGACGGTGCCGCGTAGGTGGACGGAAACGGGCCGGCCATGACCGGCACAGCGGCGAGCATCAATGCGCTCGCCAGCGCGAAACGTGGCGTCATCGAGCATAACTCCAGGCAATGACCGGTCGGCCGGGTTCGCCACGCTGAATAGCGTGGCGGCAAAAATCAAGTCCGGATGCGCCAGAACCCGGTCGCTCCGCGCCGAGCCGTGTCGTTCCGGGACGAGCGGCTGCCGGGAGCTGGCCGGCGGCTGAGCAGGCCCGCGGATCTGTTCCTGGATTCACGGTTTCTGCATGCGCCGCCATGTAAATTTCGTGTTAACCGCTTCCCGGCTTGCCGCTATAATGTGCAGCATCACCGCATCTTTGTGCGCCAAGCCATTGTAGAGCCTGGTGTTTACGCCATGATTGCGCTTGCCATCGTCATTGCCGGATTGCTGCTGCTCGGCTTGCTCGCGGCCGGGCTCCGCCGGGTGCCGGAAGGCACGGTCTGCACCGTGCACCGATTCGGCCACTTCGTCCGCGCTCTCGGGCCGGGCCTGCACATGACATGGCCACTGATCGAGCAGATCGCGCACCGGATCGATCTCGTCGGCCATCAGGTCGAGCTGCAGGCGCAGTCCGAGGGCCGCTGCGCCGCGGTGGTCTACTTCCAGATCCTCGATCCCGAACGGGCCGGCGCGATCATCGAGCAGATCGACGCCACCGTCGAACAGGCCGCCCGCGGCCGACTGGCACAACTGGCCGCCCAACCGGGCGAACCCGAGCCGTTGGCCAGTCGGCTCAAGCAGGACCTGAACGGCCAGCTCGGCACGCTCGGCCTGCGCGTCACGCGCTGCCAACTGCGGACCGCCTGACCTGGCCGGTCGCGCCGGCGCGCGTTTGCCAGCGTCGCGCCGGCTGCCGATACTTGGCGGCCCTTTTGCGATCGACCCGACGTGAGCGCCTTTCCGGAACTGGCCGACCGGCTCGAGCACGGCCTGGCATCCCTCGGCCTGCCGGGCGAACCGCTCGGTGCGCGGCTGCGCGAGTATCTCGAGCTGCTGACCAAGTGGAACCGCGCCTACAACCTGACCGCGATCCGCGATCCGGCCGAGATGATCGACAAGCACCTGCTCGACTCGCTGGCGATCTGGCGCCACGCCGCCGGCTGCGAGTCGCTGGCCGACGTCGGCACCGGCCCCGGTCTGCCCGGCATCCCGCTGGCGCTGGCGCTGCCCGGACTGCATGTGTCGCTGGTCGAGACGGCCGGCAAGAAGGCCCGCTTCCTGCGCGAGGCGGTCCGCACCCTCGGCCTCGCAGAGCGCGTGCGGGTTCACGCCATGCGTGCCGAGCAGGTGCCCGAGTCGGGACGGCACGACTGTCTTGTCGCGCGCGCGTTCGGTACCCTTGCGCAGATCATCGAGGTCGGCGGACATCTGCTGCATCCGGGCGGCCGGCTGCTGGCGATGAAAGGGCGTCGACCCGATGACGAACTCGCCGCGCTGCCGCCAGGCTGGCGCCACACCGCGACTCATCCGCTGGTCGTGCCGGGACTGGACGCCGAGCGGCACCTGATCATCGTCGAGCGGACCGCCTGAGCGGCACGCAGGAGCGCCTTCATGGCTCGGATCATCGCGATCGCCAATCAGAAGGGGGGCGTCGGCAAGACGACCACCGCCGTCAATCTGGCCGCGGCGCTGGCCGAGGCGCGGCGGCGGGTGCTGCTGGTCGATCTCGATCCGCAGGGCAACGCGACGATGGCCTCCGGCATCGACAAGCACGACGCCCATCCGACCGGCTGCGAAGTGCTGCTCGAGGAGCAGCAGGCCGCCGATGCGATCGTCACGACCGAGGGCGGCTACGACCTGCTGCCCGGCGGCAGCGACCTGACCGCGGCCGAGATCAAGCTGATGGATGCACTGGCGCGCGAACACCGGCTGCGGGAGTCACTCGAGCCGCTGCGGGAGAAGTACCAGTACATCCTGATCGACTGTCCGCCGTCGCTGCATCTGCTGACGATCAACGCACTGACCGCCGCCGATGGCGTCATCGTGCCGATGCAATGCGAATACTTCGCGCTGGAAGGCCTGTCGGCGCTGAATGACACGATCCGCGCGGTCAAGTCGCGGCTGAATCCGCGACTCGAGATCGAAGGCATCCTGCGCACGATGTACGACGTGCGCAACAACCTCGCCAACGAAGTGTCGGCGCAGTTGACGCAGCACTTCGGCGACAAGCTGTTCCGGACCATGGTGCCGCGCAACGTGCGGCTGGCGGAAGCACCGAGCCACGGCCAGAGCATCATCCAGTACGACCGCGCGTCGCGCGGCGGCATTGCCTATCTCGGACTCGCCGGCGAGATGCTGCGTCACGAGCGCAGCGCCACCGCGGCGGCCACGGAGACTCATTGATGGCCATGAAGAAACGCGGGCTCGGTCGCGGCCTTGACGTGCTGCTCGGCGGCAGCCAGCACGAGCTTGATGGCAGCGGTCACGAAGGCGAGCGCCTGAAGACGCTGCCGATCGAACAACTGCAGCCGGGCAAGTACCAGCCGCGCAGCCAGATGGATCCGGCCGCGTTGCAGGAGCTGTCCGACTCGATCCGCTCGCAGGGCCTGATCCAGCCGATCGTGGTCCGGCCGATCGGCAACAGCCGCTACGAGATCATCGCCGGCGAACGCCGCTGGCGCGCCTCGCAACTGGCCGAACTGCGCGATGTGCCGGTGGTCGTGCGCGAAGTCGACGACCACGCCGCGCTGGCGATGGCGCTGATCGAGAACATCCAGCGCGAGGACCTGAATCCGCTCGAGGAAGCGGTCGCGCTGCAGCGCCTGATCGACGAATTCGCACTGACCCACCAGCAGGCCGCCGACGCGGTCGGCCGCTCGCGGGCGGCGGTCAGCAACCTGCTGCGCCTGCTCGAGCTGCCGGACGGCGTGCGTCGCCTGGTCGAACGCGGCGCGATCGAGATGGGCCACGCCCGGGCGCTGCTGACGCTGCCGCCCGCGCAGGCCGAGGCACTCGCGCGGCAGGCCGCCGACGAGCAATGGTCGGTGCGCGAGATCGAACGCCGCGTGCAGCAGGTGCAGCGCGGCGCCAGCGATCCGAAGCCGGCCGGCACCGCGGCGCGCACGCCGGACGCCGACATCGCCGCACTCGAGCGCGAACTGGCCGAAACGCTTGGTGCGCGGGTCGCCGTGCAGCACGGCCGCGGCGGCCGCGGCAAGCTGGTGATCGCCTATCACAGCGTCGACGAACTCGACGGCATCCTGCAGCGGATCCGCCGCGACGGCTGAGCCGCGTCGATCGGCGCGGCTCGCCGTGCGAGCGGCTGCAACCGCGAGCCGTGACGCCCGGCGGGAATGATCGCGGCTGAAGCCGCTGCTGCAAAAGTTCGCCGCGCCAGCAGGCGCATCCGCTCGAAGGACGACCATGCCCACCCTCGTCACCGGCGCAGCCGGCTTCATCGGTGCCTACACCTGCCGCGCGCTGGCCGCGCGCGGCGAACCGGTGATCGGCCTCGACAACTACAACCGCTACTACGATCCGCAGATCAAGCGCGATCGCGTCGCGGCACTGTGTCCAGGCACCGCCATCCACGAGATCGAGCTGGCCGACGGCGGCGCGCTGAAGGCGCTGTTCGCGCGCTACCGCTTCGAGCGGGTGATTCACCTCGCCGCGCAGGCCGGCGTGCGCTACTCGCTCGAGCACCCGGAAACCTACGTGCAGAGCAACCTGGTCGGCTTCGGCAACATGCTCGAAGCCTGCCGGCGCTTCGAGGTCCGGCACCTGGTCTATGCGTCGTCGTCGTCGGTCTACGGCGCCGGCGCCGAACCGCCGTTCCACGAGGACGCACGCATCGACCGCCCGCTGTCGTTCTACGCGGCGACCAAGGTCGCCAACGAGGCGATGGCCTACAGCTACGCCCGGCTGTACGGCCTGCCGCTGACCGGACTGCGCTTCTTCACCGTCTACGGTCCGTGGGGACGGCCGGACATGGCTCCGCTGCTGTTCTCGCGCGCAGTGCTCGCCGGGCGGCCAATCGACGTGTTCAACCACGGCCGGATGCGGCGCGACTTCACCCACGTCGACGACATCGTCGCCGGCGTGCTCGGCGCGCTCGATCACCCGTCGACCGACACCCCACCGCACCGGGTGTTCAACCTCGGCAACCACACGCCGGTCGAGCTCGAACGCTTCATCGCCGTCATCGAGCAGGCCGCCGGCCGCAACGCGCAGAAGCGCTACCGCGACATGCAGCCGGGCGACATGGTCGAGACGATGGCCGACACGTCACGCGCGAAGGCCGCGTTCGGTTTCGAGCCGAGCACGCCGGTCGAGGTCGGCCTTCCGCCGGTGGTCGCGTGGTGCCGCGACTATTTCGGCGAGCACGCTTGAGCGCCCTTGCAGGAGGGGCTTCAGCCCCGACCGGGCCGTCGGGTATTCGCGACGCCTCGCTGCGCTTCGGCGCGGGTCGGGGCTGAAGCCCCTCCTGCAGGGGTGGTCGTGCCGACCGACGGATTTGCGCCCGACCCGCTGCGCTGCAATAATGCGCGGCTCGCTGCGTGCCGGATCCCGGCCGAAGCGGTCCGGGCAGTGCGATCGCCCGACCGCCGGACAGCGAGGATCGAGTTCCCGTATCGCACGCCGCACGGCCGATGGCCGCTTCGGCAGGGCCGCCGTCCGACTGGCCAAGTCGGGCATCGAAATCACGACGAGGTGCGCTATGGCACGAGTGTGTCAGGTAACCGGCAAGCGCGTGCAGTCCGGTAACAACGTTTCCCACGCGAACAACAAGACGCGGCGCCGCTGGCTGCCGAACTTGCATGAACGCCGCTTCTGGGTCGCCAGCGAGAACCGCTGGATCAAGTTGCGGGTGTCCACCCAGGCCCTGCGCACCATCGACAAGAACGGTATCGACGCCGTGCTCGCCGAACTGCGTGCACGCGGCGAGAAGATCTGAGGAGTTAAGCAGCCATGGCTTCCAAGCGCGACAAAATCCGCCTGATCTCCTCGGCCGGTACCGGTCATTTCTACACGACCGACAAGAACAAGAAGAACACGCCGAACAAGATGGAGATCAAGAAGTACGATCCCGTCGTTCGCAAGCACGTGATCTACAAGGAAGGCAAGATCAAGTAATCGCCCCGGCGATTCGGATCGACACGGATGTGAACGAAGCCCGCCAATCGGCGGGCTTCGCTTTTTTCATCACCCCGCAACGCGCGCCGGGCGATCAGCGCGGCGGCGCCAGCAACTCGAACAGGTCGAGATGGCCGTCGCCGTCGACGTCCTGACGCTCGAACTGCTCCCCGTAGGCCTGCCACTGCTGCTGCCGCGGCAGCGGCTTGCGGGCATGCCCGGCGGGCTGCTCGTCGATGTCGAGAATGCCGTTGCGATTGCGGTCGCGGGCGTCGAACCCGGCAATCAGGTAGGCCTGGAACTCGGCTCGATCGACGCGCCCGTCGCCGTTGGCGTCGAACCGGTCCAGATGCTCGGCCGGCGACAGCGCCGCCGCCGGGGCCGCCAGCACGGCGGCGAGCAGACCACCGAACGCCGTGCATCGCCCGCTGACGGCCTCCGCGCGCAGCCGCGGTGCCGCGGCACAACGGCGCCACGGCGCCGCTGTGTTGGCCGCTCGCCCGCGCACCGGGCGAATCAGAGCCGCGCCGGCACCAGCGCGTAGCCCTTCAGCCGCGCCGAAAACTCTTCCAGCGCCCGGATCCCGGACGCCTCGGCCTCGGCACACCACTGGCGCAGGGCCGCCAGCATCGCATCGGAGCCCTGTCCGCCGCGCTCGTAGATTTCGCGCAGGCGCTGCCGGAACTGGTAGACGGTCGCCAGTTGCGGCCGCGCCGAAATCCATTGCGTCAGGCGCTCGCGGGGCTCGGCATCGAGCCAGCGGCCGCCGTTGATCAGGCCGCGCCGCAGCCGCCGCGGCAGCGAGCGCAGGCTGTCGCCGGCCTGCTGCGCGTCGTCGCGCATGGTCGGCACGATGACGTCACGGAAGTAGTCACTCATGACGTGGAATCGCGCGACCAGCACCGCGCGCAGGGTGTCGCCGTCCGGCAGCGGAATGTTCGGCCGCACGTCGAGTTGCGGTGCGACCCGGCGGACCTTGGCCAGGCCGAGTCGTTCGAACAGCCGCAGCAGCGCCCAGCCGATGTCGAACTCGAACCGGCGCAACGCGAACCGCGCCGAACTCGGGAACGTGTGGTGATTGTTGTGCAGCTCCTCGCCGCCGATCAGGAACGCCCACGGCGTCAGGTTGGTCGAGCAATCGTCGGTCTCGTAGTTGCGATACCCCCACCAGTGGCCGAGGCCGTTGACGACGCCGGCCGCGAGCACCGGAATCACCAGCATCTGCAGCGCCCAGAACGTGATGCCGATGACGCCGAATGCAGCGACGGCGGCAAACAGCAGCAGCGTCGGCCCGAGCGACGGCACCCGGCTGTAGAGGTGGCGCTCGATCCAGTCGTTCGGCGTGCCGGCGCCGTACTTCTCCATGATCGATGCGTCGTCGCTGGCGATCTGGTAGAGCTGCACGCCCTGGAACACGACCTTGCCGATCCCGTACACCTGCGGGCTGTGCGGATCCTGTTCGGTCTCGCAGTGCGCGTGATGCTTGCGGTGGATCGCGACCCATTCCCTGGTCACCATCGCAGTGGTCAGCCACAGCCAGAACCGCATCGGGTGCGTCAGCAGCGGATGCAGATCGACGCCGCGGTGCGCCTGGCAGCGATGCAGGTACAGCGTGACCGAAACGATCGTCAACTGCGCCATGATGGCGAACACTGCCAGCATCAGCCAGATCGAATTGCCGGCGAGACCTTCGGTCAGCCAGTGGTACAGGGATGGATTCATCGGAACACCTTGGTCGGGAACCGGCATTATGCCGGCCGCACCGTCGCTGGATCGTTAACCGCAGCAACGGGCTATCGTCCAGCCGACGCAACAGCAGTGACATTGCCATGCCGGAGTTGCCGGAAGTCGAAACCACCCGCCGCGGCATCACGCCGCACCTGCTCGGTCGCCGGATCCGGGCGGTCCGCCTGCGCCGGCCGGACCTGCGCTGGCCGATACCGGACGAGATCACCCGCCGGCTGCCGGGGCAGGCCATCGTCGACGTGCGGCGCCGCGCCAAATACCTGCTGCTCGACAGCGAGGTCGGCAGTGCGCTGCTGCACCTCGGCATGTCCGGCAGCCTGCGCGTGCTGCCGGCATCGCTGCCGCCCGGTCCGCACGACCATGTCGACCTGCAGCTCGATGACGGCCGCCTGCTGCGCTTCACCGACCCGCGGCGTTTCGGCTGCCTGTTGTGGCAACCGGCCGGCGAAACCCATCCGCTGCTTGCCGGCCTCGGCCCCGAACCGCTGTCCGATGCGTTCGACGGCGACCATCTGTTCCGGCTCAGCCGCGGCCGCCGCGGGCCGGTCAAGAATTTCCTGATGGACCAGGCGATCGTGGTCGGGGTCGGCAACATCTACGCGGCGGAGAGCCTGTTCCGCGCCGGCATCGATCCGCGCCGCGCGGCGGGGCGGGTATCGCTGGAGCGCTACCGGACGCTCGCCGCGGCGGTCAAGGCCGTGCTCGCCCATGCGATCGAGCGCGGCGGCACGACGCTGCGCGATTTCCTGGCCCCGGACGGCGCGCCCGGCTACTTCGAGCAGGAACTGCAGGTCTACGGCCGCGAAGGCGAGCCGTGCCGGCGCTGCGGCACGCCGCTGCGCGGGTTGCGGATCGGTCAGCGTGCCAGCGCCTGGTGCCCGCAATGCCAGCGCTGAGCTCAGCCTTTCGGCCGCAGCGCGACGAAGCGGCCGGAGAACCGCGTTGCAACCCGACCGTCGGCGCAACGCACTTCGGCCTGCAGCCGAGCTCGGGCACGACCGCGCTGGCGATAGCCGGCGATGAATTCGGCCCAGTCCTCGCCGTCGGCCAGCCAGGCTTCCGCGCGCAGCGGATCGAACAGCGGCGCGACGTAGTCCAGTTCGGAGTTCTGCACGTACACCTCGGCTTCCGGCAGGCCGGCCGCGCTCAACTCCAGCGTAACCAGGCCCCAGGCCGCCAACGTCATCAGGCTGGCGAGGCTGCCGCCAAAAGCGCAGCCCTTGTCGTTGATGTTCGGCGCCAGCGGCGCCTGCAGCACGAGCCGACCCGGCTGCCAACCGGCGACCGACAACTGCAGCGCAGCCACCGGCGGCATCGACAGCAGCTTGCGTTGCAGCTCTTCGAGTCGCGAAACCATGCTCTGCTCCCGGTCGGCGCTTCCCAATGCGGCGCGCATTGCGCGCCAGCCGGGCGCCGGGCGTCAAGCGTTCGCGGCGAGGCGGCGAGATGAGGCCGCTCCCCTCTGCCGCCGATGCAGTCCACGACTGGATCGTGGTCGGACTGCGCAGCGCCGAGCAGAACGCCGTGCTGGCACGGCAGGCCCGCCGCGCCGGGCTCGGCTTCATCGGCGTGCCGGCGTTGTCGCTGCGACCCGCCGCCGATTGCGCCATTGCGCTCGCCCATCTGCGCGCTGCGCTCGATTGCCCGCTGTGCCTGTTCACGAGCCCGGCCGCGGTGCTGCATGCCGATCGCCTGCAGCGCCTGTCAGGCTGGCGTGGACTGGCGCTGGCCGTCGGCAGCGGCACGGCCGCCGCGCTGCGGCGGGCCGGTGTGGATCGGGTCGCGACGCCACCGACCGGCATGCACAGCGAGGGCTTGCTGGCGCTACCGGAGCTGGCGATGCCGGACCGGATCGGGCTGGTCAGCGCACCCGGCGGACGGGGCATGCTGGAACCGGTCCTGCGCGAACGCGGTGCCGAGGTCTGCCGCGCCGATGTCTATCGGCGCGCCTGTGGCCGGATCGGTCGGCGCCACGCCGACGCCATCGTCCAGGCCGATCGGCCGCTGGCGGTGCTGGTCACCAGCGGCGAGGCGCTCGATTGCGCGCTCGCCGCACTGCCGCCGTCGCCCCGCGTCCGGCTGCTGGCAGCGCTGGCGGTCACCAGCAGCGAGCGACTGCAACACCGTGCCGAACAGTGCGGGTTCGAGCGAACGGTGCTGGCGGCGTCTCCGCGCTGGCCGGAGCTGCTCGCAGCGATCCGCGGGCATGCCAAGCCGGATGCCATCCGGTAGCATGCCGTCGGCGCCGCCCACGCGCCGAACGGACCCCAGGATGGATCAGACCGACCCCACCCCCGGCCAGGATTCGCCGGATCTGCCGCCGGAACCGCCCGCCCCGGATTCGCCGGATCGGCCGTCGAGCCCGTCCGCGCCGGAAACCTCCGCAGCGGCCGAGCAGACCACCGTGCGCCGCTCCGGTGGCGGCTGGCTGTTCACCCTGCTGCTGCTCGCGCTGCTCGGCGGTGGCGGCTACTGGGCCTGGCTGCAATGGCAGGACCAGCAGACGCAGCAGGATCGCAGCGCCGAATGGCTGGGACTGGTGGATCAGTTGCAGCAGCAGAACACGGCCTTGTCGGCCGAGTTGCAGCAGTTGCGCGAGCGGCAGCGTTCGCTGGACCAGCGACTCGGCGAGTTCGCCAGCAGCACGCGGGTGCTGCGCGAGGAACTGCTCGGCGTCGGCGAGCGGGCGGCCGCGCTCGAGGATGCACTGGCCCGGCTCGCGCGTGCGCGCCGCGAAGGCGCACAGGCGCTGCGGCTCGACGAAATCGACTACGTGCTGCAACTGGCCGGCGAGCGGCTGCAGTTGTTCGGCGACAGCGAAGCGGCCGAGCACGCGCTGCAACTGGCTGCCGCCAGCCTCGATACGATCGACGATCTGGCGTTTGCCGGGGTCCGCCAGACGCTGGCCCAGGAACTGGCCGCGCTGCGCGCCGCGCCAGCCGACCCACGGCGACGGCTGCAGGCCGAATTGCACGCGTTGCAGCGGCAGCTCGATGGGCTGCCGGCGGCCGCCACCGCTGCCGCCGTGCCCGACCCGGAAGCGTCGAAGCTGGAACGTCTGTTCGGCTCGCTGGTCAGTGTCCGCCGGCTCGACCGCAGCGGCGCAGTGTTGACCCCGATCGAGCGCGCGACCCGGCTGGCTGCGCTGCGGTTGCAGCTCGGCCTCGCCCAGGCCGCGCTCGAGCGCGCCGACGCGGCGCAGTGGCAGGCCGCGCTTGTACAGGCCGTGGCACTGTTCGATTCGCTGTTCGCGTCCGATGCGGGCAGCAGCGCCGCTGCCCGCGCCCGCTTGCAGGCGCTTCAGCAGGTCGATTTCGACGCCGACCGACCGCAGCTCGGCGCGAGCTTGCGGGAACTGCGCAACCTGCGTGCGACCCGCCGCGCCGCGAGCGACCGCGCCGCACCGGTCGAGCATCCGTCCGCCGACCAGCCTGCGCCGGAGCTCGATCGGCGATGAAACCGTATCGCGGGCTGCTGATCCTGCTCGGCGTCGCGACGCTCGGCGCGTTCGGCTGGCACCAACTCGCCGATGATCCCGGCTACCTGTTGCTGACCTGGCGCGGCTGGAGCGTCGAGACCACGCTGGCAGTCGCGCTGGTCGGCCTCGCGCTTGTCGCGCTGCTGCTGTGGCTGCTCGGCAACGCATTGCGCGCCCCGTGGCGCTGGTGGCATCGCGGGCGCCGCCGCGCGGCACGGGCGCGCTTCGCCGATGGCCTGCTGGCGCTGCACGATGGCCGCTGGGCCCGGGCCGAAAAGCTGCTGGCACGCGCCGCCGGTGATGCCGAGTTGCGGCTGCCGGCGCTGCTGTACGCGAGCCGCGCCGCCCGCGAACGCGGTCAGCCGACGCAGGCCGACGCCCTGCTCGAACGCGCCGGCCGCGCCGGTGGCGTGGTTGCGGCGGCGTTGCCGGAAGCCGAACGCCTGCTCGCCGACCAGCGCGCCGGCACCGCCTGCGAGCTGCTCGACCAGCTCGACCGCGAACACACGCTGCCGCCGAAGGCGCTGGAACTGCGTGCCCGCGCACTGGCTGCGGCCGGCCGCACCGATGAAGCGGTAGCGCTGCTGCCGGCGCTGCGCCGCAGCCAGGTCCGCGACGGCGACCGCTGGCTCGAACTCGAAACCGAGCTGCTGCGGTCGCATCTCGCTGCGGCCGATACCGCCTCCGAACTCGCCGCTCGCTGGTCGGCGCTTGATCGCAGCCAGCGTCTGCGGCCGTTGCTGGTCGCAGCGTATGCCAGCCGCGCGGCGCGGCTCGGCGAAGCCGACGCCGCCGCCGATGCGATCGAGCGGGCTCTGGCCAAACAGTGGTCCGAGCCGTTGGTACGGCTGTATGGCGAACTGCCGCATCGCGCCGCGGCGCTGAAGACAGCAGAGCACTGGCTCGAACGGCATCCGGACGACCCCGACGTGCTGCTGTGCCTCGGCCGGCTGTGCCGGCGTGAGCAGTTGTGGGGCAAGGCCGAAGCCTATCTCGGCCGGGCGATCGCGCGCGGTGCCGGCGGCGCCGCATGGGAGGCGCTGGCCGAGGTGTTCGCCGATCAGAGCGACGACAGCCGCGCACGGCAGGCCTACGCCAACGCGCTGGCGGCGACCCGCCACGAACCGGTCCGGCCGCTGCTGCAGTTGCCGAAGCCCGGACCGGAACCGACCGACGCCGAAGAGCGCAACGCGATGGGGCTGCCGCGCCTGCCGGCCTCGAATCGATACGAGTGAATCAGATGACCAAGGTTTCGCTGGGCTCCGGCGGCGTCCGCTTCGACGGCTGGATCCACATCGACGGCGACCCGCAGTGGCAGCCCGACATCTGCATGGACCTGCGGCAGCGCCTGCCGTTCGACGACGGCGCGGTCGCCTTCCTGCAGTCGGAGGATTTCATCGGCCAGTTCACGCTCGACGAAGCCGACGCGTTCTTCCGCGAATGTCATCGCGTGCTCAGGCCGGGCGGCGCGTTCCGGCTGCTGACACCGGACCTGCGCACGCTGCTGACCATGTACGTCAACCGCGACATGCGGCTGCTGCACCTGTGGGAAACCGGCGTCGGCATTCCGTTGAAGACGCGCACGCTCGGCGAACTGGTCAACGTCGCAATGACCTTCTCCAACCAGCACTTCTTCTACGACGAGGAAACGCTGCGCGCGGTGCTGGAGCCGGTCGGTTTCGAGGTGCAGCGGGTCGAGTACCAGCAGAGTGCGTTCCCCGAGCTGCGCGGGCTCGACTGGCGTTCGCCGGACGACGCCATCAGCATGTACTTCGACTGCGTGCGCCGCTGATCGGTCGTGACTCGCCCGCGTCATCCGCATCCGTGGCGCAAGCGCGGCCGCGAAGTGGTCGAGCTGTTCCTGCTGCCGCTGTTCGCCGCGCTGCTGCCGTGGCCGCTGTCGCGGCGGCTGCTGCGGCTGCTGTCACGATTCCCGGGCTGGTACTGGCCGGAGGCGGCACCGGCGCTCGCGCATGCGGCGCAGGCCGGCTTCGCGCCGGACCCGGAAGCGTTCGCACGACGGCTGCGCTGGCGCCTGCTGATCGAACACATGGACGGCTTCCTGGTGCCGCTGCGCCGCCGACGGCGCTACATCGCCCGCTATGTCCGGGTCGACGGCGATCCGCTGCCGGAGCGCGGTCCGGTGCTGTTCGTCGGCACCCACTACGGCTGCGGCTACTGGCTGCCGCCGACACTGCGCGAGCGCGGCCTGCCGCTGAACATCGTCGCACCGCAGCTTGGCCCGCTGCTGATCCATTCGTCGCTGCTGGAAAACCTGTATGTCCGGATGCGTCACTGGCTGCTGGCGCGGGCCGCGGGCCGACCGATGATCTACCGCGGCAACGCAGCGCAGGCGATCGGCGAACTGCTGCAGAATGGCGAGGCGACCTTCGGCCTGTGCGACATGCCGACCCGGCGTCCCGATGCGATCGAGGTCGAGCTGGCCGGCATGCCGACCCGACTGGCGCAGAACATGTTCGAGCTGGCAGCGCGCGCCGGCGCGCCGGTCTATCTGTTCTCATCCGACACCGAGCTCGAGACCGGACTGCGTCGGATCCGGTTCACCCGCCTGCCCGACGTTTCGCCGGAACGGCAGGTACGGCAGTTCGCGGCGATGCTCGATCGGCTGATCCACGCCGACCCGACCGGCTGGCGGTTCTGGTCGATCGCGCCGTCGTTCTTCCGCCTGCCCGGCGCCGACTCCACTCCGCACTGAAACGATGGGCAAGCTGATCCTGACCTACCACCCGGCCCGGCTCGACGCCAACAGCCGCGCCGGCGCCGACCTGATCGCGCTGCGCGCCGATCTCGACTGGCTCGCCGCACACTCGGTTCCGCTGCGGCCGCTCGACCGCCTGCTCGACCCGGCCTGCGAGCGCGGCGTCGCGATCACGTTCGATGACGGCAGCCGGATCGATGCCGAGCCGATCGACCACCCGCGGCTCGGTCGGCAGCCGTCGGCGCTGTCGATCCTGGCCGAGTTCGCCGCGCGTTTCGACACGCTGCAGGTCGCGAGTTTCGTGATCGCATCGCCGCAGGCCCGGGCCGACCTGTCGGCCGGCCTGCTCGAGCAATTCGGGCCCGAACTGATGCACGACCGCTGGTGGCCCGCGGCCGCAGCGAGCGGCCTGCTGACGCTCGAGAACCATTCGTGGGACCACAACCACCCGCTGGTCGCGCACAGCCGCCAGCGCGACAACGCGCGCGGCGGCTTCGGCAACATCGACACCGAGTTCGAGGCCGACGGCGAAATCGCCGCGGCCAGCGACTACATCGAAGCCGCGGTCGGCCGCCGGCCGCGCTACTTTGCCTATCCGTACGGCGAATCGAGCGCGTTCCTGCGCGACGACTACCTGCCGCGGCGCGGCGCCTCGCTCGGCCTGCAGGCGGCGTTCTCGACCGAGCCGCGCGCGCTGCGCAGCGACGACAGCCGCTGGCACCTGCCGCGCTTCGTGTCAGGCCGGGATTGGGTCGACGACGACGGCCTGCGGCAGTTGATCGGGCGCTGGCTGTAGCGATCCGTGCCGGGAAGCGGCTGTGGCGGCGGACGCTTCTGTCCGCGCGCCGGGGTCAGCGCTCGAGGATCGCCGCCACGCCCATGCCGCCGGCGGTGCAGATCGAGATCAGCGCTCGTCCGCTGCCCTTCTCGGCCAGCAGCTTGGCCGCCGTCGCGACGATCCGCGCGCCGGTCGCAGCGAACGGATGACCGAGCGCCAGCGACGAGCCGACCACGTTGAGCCGGTCGCGATCGATGCTGCCGAGCGGCGCGTCGAGGCCAAGCCGCTCGCGGCAGAACTCCGGCGATTCCCAGGCCTTCAGCGTGCACAGCACCTGCGCCGCGAAGGCTTCGTGGATCTCGTAGAAATCGAAATCCTGCAATCCCAGACCGTTGCGCTGCAGCAGTTTCGCGACTGCCCAGGCCGGCGCCATCAGCAGCCCTTCGCCATGCACGAAATCGACCGCCGCGACCTGTGAATCGACCAGATAGGCCAGCACGTCGAGGCCGCGTTCGGCGGCCCATTGTTCGGAGCCGAGCAGCGCCGCCGAGGCGCCGTCGGTCAGTGGCGTCGAGTTGCCGGCGGTCAGCGTCCCCTGGCCGGACACCTTGTCGAACGCGGGCTTCAACGCGGCGAGCTTGTCGACCGAGGTATCCGGCCGCAGGTTGTTGTCACGCTCGACGCCGCGGAACGGAACCACCAGCCCCTGGAAGAAGCCGCGCTCGTAGGCGGCGGCGGCCTTGTGGTGCGATTCGAAGGCGAGCTGGTCCTGGTCGGCGCGGGCAATCTGCCATTCCTTCGCCATCAGCTCGCAATGCTCGCCCATGCTCTTGCCGGTGCGCGGCTCGGCGACGCCCGGGAACTCCGGCACGATCTCGCCGAACGAGAAGCCCTTGAACGCCTTCAGTCGCTGGCTGCCGCTGCGGGCCATGTTGGCGTCGAGCAGTCGCCGCCGCAGCCGCTTGCCGACCACGATCGGCACGTCCGACGTGGTGTCCGAACCGCCGCCGATGCCGGCTTCGATCTGGCCGAGTGCGATCTTGTTGGCGATCGAGATGACCGTGTCGAGGCTGGTGCCACAGGCGCGCTGCATCGTGATCCCGGGCGTTTCCGGCGCCAGCCCGGACGACAGCGTGGCCTCGCGGCCGATGTTCCAGTCCGACGAATGCTTCAGCACTGCGCCGAGCGCCACCTCGCCGAGCTGAGCGCCGTGCAGTCCGTAGCGCTCGACCAGCGCACCGAGCGTGCGGATCGACATGCCGAGGTTGCCGACGTCGGCGTAGGCGGTGTTGTTGCGGCAGAACGGGATGCGCACGCCGCCGAGAACGGCGACCGGGCGCGTCGGGCGTGGTGGCTTCATCGACTGGGCTCGGCGAGCACGGGGGAGCGCCCGATCATAGCGCAGCCGTGCCGGCCGTTGCGGTGCAATCGTGCTCAGCGCGGCGCGAAATAGTCGCCGGGTGTGCGCATCACGAAGTCGGCCGGCCGCGGGCGCTTGCGGTTCCAGCAACTCAGGTAGAGGTCCGATGTCGCGAGGTCCTGCATCGGATACGGCAGCAGCTCCGGCGTGTATTCGATCAGATCCTGAGTTCGCAGCGCGACCCGCCAGGGCTCGAATTCCAGCGCGCGCAGCTCGCGCTCGAACTGGCCCACCGTGATCGGATTGAGCTCCTTGAACCAGCGCCACGAGTCGGCCTGGCTCGGCACGGTGCCGGCGCGGTCGACCCGGCGGGGCTCGGTCGAATGCACCAGCGCATGCAGTTCGGCTTCGCTGTGCTTCAGGTGCAGGAACGGCTCGTCGCTGAACTCGCCGAGGTGGTGGCCGGCGGTCGAGTAGTACAGCCCGGGCACGATGAACAGCAGGCCGCCGTCGCGCAGCACCCGCTTCATCTCGCGCAGGCTCTGCAGATAGCCGCCAGCGATGTGCTCGACCGCGCCCCACGAGATCACCACGTCGAAACTGTCGTCGGGAAACGGCAGATGATTGCCGTCGGCCGCCATGAAGCGCAGCCTGTCCGGCACTGCATCGGCCGGCAGGCCGTGTTCGGCGAGTATCTGCGGCAGGTTCTCGTAGGCACGGAACGGATCGATGCCGATCATCAGCTCCGGCTCGCAGTGCAGCGCGACGCCGAGGTCGGTGATGCCGTCGCCGCAGCCGACATCGAGCACTCGCCCCTGCAGCAGCGCCGAGTTGGCCAGCAGACCGTCGATGATCGTGCGCGCGGCATGATCGAAATGGGCATGGAACCAGTTGTCGCGGCCCTTCGACCAGCTCAGTCCGGATACCGGCGCCGTATCCCCGAGCGCCTCGATCGCCGGCGCCGGACCGGCGAGTGCGGCGGGCGGATCGCGCCAGACGCCGACTTCGGCGAGTGCGACATTCCGCTCGAACTGCATGCATGCCTGGCCGCGTTGCTTGCGCCAGATCGACGCATGCACGTTCGTGACGCCGGCCAGCAGGGCGGTGTCGACCGCGGCGGCCACTGCGTAGCGTCCGCGCGGCAGCCAGATCGCGTCGAGGTGATGCCGTAGCCGCCAGCGGTGCAGCGGCTGGCCGGCCGCATCGAGCAGGGTCAGCTCGACATCCGGCTCGACGACGACCGCGGCGTCGATCTGCAGCTCGACGCCCAGGATGGTCCGACCCAGCGAGTCGATCGGAAACCGCCGAAACACGATATTCAATTTACACTCCGCATGGGGCCGGCATTGTCGCCGGGAGATTCAACGGTGGCGCCACCGCGCCGTCAATCAGGGGCGTCTGCGATCGCCGATCCGCGGCGCGCCTCGCAAACGACCAAACGAACAGGCATGAACGATACCCCGATCGACGCCGGCATCACCGGCATGGGCGTGCTCGCGCTCGAAGTGTGCGCCGAACAGAGCGGCGGCCGGCTCGCGCTGGAGCGCGACGAGGCCGAAGCGCTCGGCGGCGAGCTGGCGCTCGACCTGCGTCGGCTGTTGCCGGGCGTCGAAGTGCTCGATGGCGCGTTCGCCGGCGCCCACTTCGATCCATCGGAGCTGCTGCGCCCGGGCTGGCCGGTGCATGCCGCGCTGGCCGAACTGGTCGAACGCGCGCCGGGCCGCGAGCGTGGCCGGGTGTTTGCATTCGGCGCCCACGACGGCCGGATGCCGACACCGCTGCTGCAGCCCGATCCGCAATTGGCCGGCGGCCTGCTGCGCCTGCTGCCATTCGTGCTGGTCGGCGATGCCGATCCGGTGGCGACGATCGGACAGGCGATGGAAGAACGCCTGCTCGATACCGGCATGGCCGCCGCCGGCCTGGCGCTGCAGGCGCAATCGCGATTCGGGCTGCTGCTCGAACACGCCCGGTTCATGAGCCTGCACGACCTGTGCGCGCTCACCGCGATGCAGTACCAGCATGCTGGTCTCGAGCCGGTCTGGCAATTGATCGAGGCAGCGCTGCTGGCGCCCGACAGCGAGGAATGGCTGCGTGCCGACGACGAACCGCTGGCAATGTTCCATCATGGACAGGTGCGGATCGGTGACCCGGACTTCGGGCACTGGCGCATGTCGTCCGGCCTCGATGACGAGCTCGGCTGGCAACAGCATCTGCGCCGGGTGCGGCAGCTCGCCGCGATCGTCGGCGCCCATGGCGTCGCGGTGGAACGGGTTCCGCTACGCACCGGTGAGGATGCCGAACAGGCATTGCGGCGACCGTTGCAGTAGCGGCACCTGTCAATCGCGACGCACCACTTCGGCAACCCAGCGCAGCGGCTGCTCGAGCATCCGGTAGCCGGCGTCGTGCATGCCGAGCGCGGCGTATGTCGCCTGCGCGGCCTGGTTCTCGTGCTCGACGTACAGTCGCAGCCCGCAGACCGCCGGTGTCTGTTCGGCACGGTGCAGCACGTGGCGGTACAACGCACCGAATACTCCGGATCGTCGCGCGTCCGGCGCTACATACACCGACTGGATCCACCACCAGTCGCCGGCCCGCCAGTCGCTCCACTCGTAGGTCAGCATCAGCGTGCCGACCACCGCGCCGGCCCGCTCGGCGACCAGGTAGCATCCGCGCGCCGGCTGCGCCAGCACCGTCTCGACGCCGCGCCGGACGACCGTCGGGTCGAGCCGCTTGTGCTCAGTCTCCCACGCCATCGCCTCGGCGAAGCTGACCAGCAGGTCGAGGTCGTCGCGGGTCGCCTCGCGAATCTGCAGTCCGTTGCCCATCGCCACCTCCGTCATGATCCGGCCGCCATTGTCGGCTATTCGGCGTCGACTGCCGCAGTCGTTTAGCATGCGCGGTCGACCGCCAGCCGGCGGCCACCCTGTTCCGGAGGATGCCGATGTCCGTTCGTATGCTGAGCCTGACGATCTCCGCCGCGCTGGTCGCGCTGGCCTGCGGCTGCCAGTCGCAGACCGCGCCGGTCGACGTATCGACCGATGCCGCATCGGCACAGCGGCCGGACGTCTCGTACGCGGCCCGGCACATCGACGACTACGCCACGGTCCGGCTGTCCGCCGACCTGTCGCACCTGTCGGAGCGTCAGCGGCAGATGATCGGAGTTCTGGTCGATGCCGCACAGGCGATCGAGCCGATCTTCTGGCAGCAGGTCTGGGGCGACCGGGACACGCTGCTGGCGCGCGCCCCCGATCAGGTCACCCGCCGCTTCATCGAGGTCAACTACGGTCCGTGGGATCGGCTCGGCGACGACCGGCCGTTTGTCGAAGGCATCGGTGAGCGCCCGCCGGGCGCCCGCTTCTATCCGGATGACATGACGCGCGAGGAGTTCGAAGCAGCCGATCTGCCGGACAAGCAGGGCCTCTACTCGGTGTTGCGCCGTGACGCACAGGGCCGGTTGAACGTCGTTCCCTACCACGTGGCGTTCCGCACCGAACTCGAACACGCCGCCACGCTGCTGCGCCAGGCTGCCGGGCTGGCCGGGGACGACGGCTTCCGGCGCTACCTCGAACTGCGCGCTGCCGCGCTGCTCGATGACGACTACCAGCCGAGCGACTTCGCCTGGATGGAGATGAAGAGCAATCCGGTCGACATAGTGATCGGTCCGATCGAGACCTACCAGGACGCATTGTTCGGATACAAGGCAGCGTTCGAGGCCTACGTGCTGGTCAAGGATCTGGCCTGGAGCGAGCGACTGTCGCGCTTCGCGAAGTACCTGCCGGAGCTGCAGCGGGAACTGCCGGTCGACCAGCGCTACAAGAGCGAATCGCCGGGCAGTGATGCCGATCTGAATGCCTACGACGCGGTCTACTACGCCGGTGACGCGAACTCCGGCGCCAAGACGATTGCGATCAACCTCCCGAACGACGAACAGGTGCAACTGGAGAAAGGCTCCCGCCGGCTGCAGTTGAAGAACGCGATGCGGGCCAAGTTCGATCGCATCCTGTTGCCGATCGCCGAAGAATTGATCGCTCCCGAGCAGCTCGCGCATGTTCAGTTCGATGCGTTCTTCGAGAACGTGATGTTCCACGAGGTGGCGCACGGCCTCGGCATCAAGAACACGATCAACGAACGCGGCACCGTCCGCGAAGCACTGAAAGACACTGCGAGCAGCCTCGAGGAGGGCAAGGCCGACATCCTCGGCCTGTACATGATCGGCAAGCTCGCCGAACGGGGCGAACTCGACCCGACCAGGCTGGACGACAACTACGTGACCTTCCTTGCCGGCATCTTCCGCTCGGTGCGCTTCGGAGCGAGCAGCGCGCACGGCCAGGCCAACATGGTGGCCTTCAACTTCCTGCAGCAGGCCGGTGCTTTCAGCCGCGACGAGGCGAGCGGGCGCTACCGGGTGGATTTCGAACGGATGAGGGCCGCAGTGGATACGTTGTCGGCAAGGATCCTCGAGCTGCAGGGCAATGGCGATCATGCCGGTGCAACCGCAATGAACACGTCGCTCGGCGTTATCGGGAGCGAGCTCGCCGGAGACCTGGAGCGCCTGCAGTCGCGCGCCATTCCGGTCGACATCGTGTTCGAGCAGGGGCGCGAAGTGCTCGGCCTGCCGACTCGCGCTCGGTGACAACGCGCTGGTTTCGGCGTCATTGCTGCCAGTCGCGCAGTCCGTACTTTTTCAGCAGCGCAGCCAGCTCGCCTGATGCGCGCATTCTCGCGACACCCTCGCTGAGCTGTCGCGCGTATTCGCTGCTGCGCTCGCCACCGGGCGGGAATGCGATGTACAGCGGATCCTCGCCGAGATTTCCCGCAATCTCGAAGTTGCCCTGTTGCCCGGTGTCGGCGAGGAAGTACTCGATGACGTTACGGTCTTCGACTGCCGCGCCGATGCGGCCGGCGGCGAGTTTCTTGATGTTGGTCGATAACGCATCATCACCGGAGGCGACCTGCACCCGCCTCGCATCCTTCTCGTGCTCGGTGATGTAGGCATCGAGCTCGTCGCCGTAGCTGTAGTCGCGGATCGATCCGAAACTGATCTCGGCGAGCGAGCCGATGTCGCGGTAGCGCCAGGAAGCGCCCTTCGGCACGACGAACACGTTCGAACTGACGCCGAGTGCGTTCTCCGGGTAAACGAAGTCGGGAGCATCGCCCCTGGCGGCGCCGACGATTGCATCGAACCTGCCCTTTCGCGCCTCCTCGATCGCGCGCGACCACGGCATGTTCCGATAGTCGATCGTGTGTCCCGCCTCACCGAGTATCTGCTGCGCGAGCTCGATCATGTAGCCGGGCTTGTCCGAGCCGGGAGTGCAGTTGTACGGACACCACTCGTCGGCGACGATGGTGATCGTCGCGGCCTGACCAGAAAAGACAAATGCCAGCGCGAGCACCGCCGCTGAAGGCAGGGTCGGAATCTTCATGCGCAATCCCCCCGGGCGGCGCAAAGTAGGACGGGACGCACCGCGCCGCCTGGACGGAGCGCGCCGGTCCGCGATCGGACGGACCCATGGTACTCCGATCGCCTTGCCCGTCCATCGGCGGCGTTACCCGGTTACCGGTTCGCCAGCCGCATCAGGTCAATCGCGAATTCAGGTTCATACGGTGGGACATTGCACTCGATGACATCGACCGGTGCGATTTGCAGCGTCACACCGACGATGTCGGCCTGTATCGGCAGCCGCCGCGCCAGGCGATCGACCAGGACGACCGTCGTTACGCTGGCGGCACCACTCTCTTGCGCCCACTGCAGAACTCGAGCCATCGAATGGCCCTGGTAGAGCACATCGTCAACCAGCACCACGTGTCTTCCCTGTGGCGACAGCAGTTCACCGTCTGGCGACTCAGCCAGGTGGGTCTCGGCGTGCAGCAGGGTCAAGTCGTCGCCGTAGCGCTTCACCAGGAGGTTCTGCCGATCAACTTTCGAAGAACCGGGCAACCGGGCTATTGCGGCAGCCAGGCGATCCGCCAATGGCGCACCGCGGCGAAGCAAGCCGACCAGCAAGATGTCACGGCCGGCGAATCTGGCGACCACTTCCCGCGCCATGCGATCGATCACCGCCTGCAGGTCGGCGTCGGTATACAGGCGGAATCGAGTCGACTCGGCAATCATCGGTGGCCTCTTGTCAACGGATCGGCGGCATCGGAGTGTACGCGCGCCGCGAATCCATTGCGGAATGTGACGTGCGAGCTGAGCGCTTTCGGCCCGCGCACTGCGCACACGACGCGGCGGCATCACCCGAAGCGAGCGGAGCGGGCCTGGGCTCCCAGCACAAGACATCACCCCGCTCGTCGCTGGGAATACACAAACGCCAGGCCGTAGCGTCCGCAAATCCTTCAATCAGTCCCGACCGCTGCCACTCCGCACAGGAGTTGGACGGTTCACTGACCACGCTCGGACTTGGCGGCATTGCGCTCGCTCGGTCGGCGAGTCGCGGGATCGCCCGTTCGCTGCAGGGTCGAGGTCGGCGCACCGGCCGTGGTCATGCCGACCGACCACGGCCGGCGCTGGCTCGACGCGCTGCTGTCGCTGCGCGGCCCGTTCGGCGAAGTTCCATTCCAGGCCTGTTGCTGCGGGACGTGGCCGAGTGACGATGGCGTTCCGTGTCGATCGAGCCCGAGCGATCGCGCACAACGCCCGCGATCTGCCTGCTTCAGCGAGCGGGCGTCGCGCGATGCCGGGAGAGCACTGCAGACGCCACGCGAGTTGC
>JAWLBY010000023.1:0-4869 GCA_041687455.1 Lysobacteraceae bacterium
AAGTCGCCGTTTTCGACTTTCATCACCCAGCAAGCCCTTCGAGAACTGCAAGACCCCTTGAATCGTGATGCCGCGGTGACTTATTCAGACCTTCCCTAACAATGCGGCATACAAATACAAGGTAGTTGCCATCAAGGGGGTCGCGCAGACGGGCTATGTTTGCAAACGCTAAGGTTCAAAGCATGGTGCTGTGCGGACTAATCGGTTCTCTATGCGCTTGTCATGATGGAAGTTCGGCATCTCCGCAAGATGTGAGTAATGATCCGATGATTGATATTGCTCATAAGCATTCAGGGTACCTTCCATCGTCTGGTTCTTGGAAAGCATTCTTGGCGTGCTGGAAGGACCGTGTAGACGTCAACGACCTCCCGAGGTCGGTGATGTATCAATACGACGTCACGCGCGATACTGACTTTGGGCCTATTGAGATCGCTAGAGCGGAGGATCGTCTAGGGTTAGCGTTTTCCAAGTCCTACATTGATTTTATGCTTGAGTATCGCCCGGTGGCCGCTATATCTCCGTCCAGTATTGGCATGTTGCCACCATCTGAAGTATCGCGACTTGCGGAATGGAGCCCCGAGTTAATTAGGGAACTTGAGCGCTATCCGGTAGAGTCATCCGATGATGTGTATTTTGTCTATGGGACGAGGCAGGACGATTCAAGTAGTCGAACAAGCTTAATGCGAGATGCATTGGTTATCGGCAAGTATGGAGACGCGCTTTTCGAGGTTATCCTTTTGTACCCGCAAGTTCGCACCAAGGATGGTGAAATGCAGGGTGCGCTCCTACTTCATTCCGGCGAGTATCGCGCTCCATCGTTCGCGGAACTCATGCGCCAACTCAGTTTCCTGGAAACGAGGCGGCCTGAGCATGTGCCGCCATACTCTCAGGCAAGTTTGCAAGGCAGCTGCGCTGATCGGCTTCCGCTGGTCGAGGTGTGGTGGGATAGTCCGTAGGCCCGTCGTCTTGCGTGAGCAACGCCGTTAGCACGTAGGGCCGTAGGGCGGGCTTCAGCCCGCCATTGGATCGCAGGCTCAAAAGGGCAGCGGAAGCCCTTTCCAAGCCCAGAGCCCGACGCCGATGATCGCGCCGACTAACCACCACACAGTTCTTGCGATACCGGCCAATCGAAGCCATCGCTGAAGCCGGCTTTCCTGTTTCGGCTTTGGTGTTGCCGCATCGACTGTTCTCTGAGCGGCGATCAGCTTTGCCCGTCGGTTCTGCAGAGCGGTCAGTATCCGCGAGCGCAGGATGGAAAACGCCGGCTCGATGCCGGCGACAGCGGCGGTGATCGTGCCATCGCTGATATCCGATGCGAACGGCTTGCGTCTGGCTGACGCTCGAAGCTCGGTGACTTCGCTCTCGATCACTTGGTGGATCGTGGGCTCGACCGCCTGCAAGAGCCGCTCAGGCGATGGCAGCTCGGCAGCGGTGATGGCGCCTTTAAGGTGGCTCTCAATCTGCTCCACGGCCTCGGGAATCATTGCCTCGACCGCGGAAGTGATCGCGCGTCCCTCGAGGCTGTAGCGGATGCTGCTGCTGAGCATGCCTCGTGCGGTCGCGGTGTCGCGCGCTTCGCGACGAGCCACCTGGATGCGATGCCGCCATTGCTGCGCCATCGCAGTGATGGTGCGGCCAATGTCTGCCAGCAGGTCGATCGGAGGATCGTCCGACATGCTCAGCGTGAACGCGTCGACGTGGCCGAGCGTTTTGCACCGGCCGGCTTTCCAGCCGACTCCACCGGTTTCCCGAACAACCGCTTGGCCTGATGCTGCACGATGAGGCTGTCGAGCACGCCCTCGGCGATAGCGCGCTCGTGCTCATCGAACTGGCGGATCGCCTCGAATTTCAGTTTGAGCGCTTCATCGGGACCGCGGCCGGTGGCCCCAAAGACCAGCTCGTCGAGGCTGACATTGAGCGTCAGTGCGATCTTTTTGAGCGCGTCCAGCGACGGCTGCGAGGCGCCGGATTCGTAGCGCTTGATCTGGGTGAGGTTGAGCCCGAGCGCGTCGGCCAGCTGCTGCTGGGTCCATCCGTGCTCATGAAAGGGGTCAGGTCTAGTATAGTGCCTCATTTGAGTTTTGAATGGGGCCAGATGAGCGCCGCGGCGGCCGGTCGGCACGCCCGAAGGGCACATGTCAGGGGCGGGCGCAGCCCGGCGCAGCGAACCCTTGACATGTGAATCAGCAATTTACAATCGGCCATGGCCTGCGAGCCGGCGCTTTTCGGCTTGCAGGCCTTGGTGGCCGCTTCTGCTTCAAGTGCCCAAGCGGCCAGCCGCTACCCACTCGGAATTCGAAAGAGCCAGTATAGTTGCATCGGTAGAGCGGCGGCGTTAGGCATGGAATCATGGCGCGGCCCACCCGTATCGAGTTCGAAGGCGCCCTGTACCACGTCACCTCGCGTGGTGATCGCCGCGAGCCCATTTTCGAGGACGACGTCGATCGATCCAGGTTTCTTGACGTGCTGGGCGGAGTGGCGGCGGATTTCAATTGGGTCGTCCATGCCTACTGCCTGATGGAAACCATTACCACTTGCTGGTGGAGACCCCCGACGGGAACATCGCCAAGGGAATGAGGCTCTTCACGCAGGCCAGTAACCGCCGGCATCGGCGGGTGGGGCATCTGTTCCAGGGGCGCTACAAGGCGATTCTTGTCGATGCCGACAACTATTTGCTCGAGTTATCGCGGTATGTGGTGCTGAATCCGGTGCGGGCCGGCCTGGTGAACGCGGCGCACGACTGGGCGTGGAGCAGTCACCGAGCGATGCTGGGTCAGGCGGAAGCACCGCCTTGGCTCGCGACCGATGATCTGCTGGCTGCTTTCGGAAGTCGGCGCAGTGATGCCCGCCGCCGGTATGAGGCCTTTGTCGCGGCAGGGGTGGGCGCAGCACCGATCTGGGAAGATCTCAACCGGCAGATATATCTGGGCGACGACGCCTTTGTCGCACCGTCGTAGTGTGGGTGCATTTTCTCGCGTGTCCGCCGGTGCGTATCCCGCTTGCGCCCGGCTCAGATCAATACAACATAATCCGAACTCCAACCCGGCTCGCCTCGACCATGTCGCACTCTCGCCATACCTTCCAGTACATGTTCGTGCTCCTGCTTGCATCGCTCGTGGCGATGCCGCTCGGCGCGGTTGCCGGTGAGATCTACCGCTGGAAGGACGCCAATGGCGTCACGCACTACAGCGACAGCAAGGCGGCGGCGGAGCATGCCGAGCGGGTGACGGTGCAGGAGTCGTCGGCGTTCGGTGGCAGCTCGGTCGAGTCGCCGGCCGCACGGTCGCAGCCCGCGACGTCACATGCTGCGGTAGCGCAGCCTGACATCCTGATGTATGACAATCCGGCCTGTGGCTACTGTCGCAAGGCGGAGCGCTGGTTCAACCAGCATGGCCTGGCGTATCGCAAGGTCGACATCACCGCCAATGCCGGCAACAAGGAGGCATTCATGCGCGCCGGCGGGCGCGGGACGCCGCTGATCCTGGTCGACGGGGTGGCCGTTCGCGGGTTCAACGAGGCGCGGTTGCAGCGACTGGTGTTCGGCCGCTGAGGGCACCGGGTTGCTGACTCGCCGGGGCCTGGTCGGGCTGCGGCCTCGCCGGTCGTGCCGGAACGGCGCGACCTCGCGTGCCGGGCTGCCGTCGAGCCCGTAGACTACGCGCCCGCCGTGGACTCCGCGTGCGGTGCCCCTCGCGAGAACCATCATGACCGAATCCGATGCATCCGCACCTGGCGTGCGGATCAACAAGTACCTGAGCGAGGCGGGGCATTGTTCGCGGCGCGAGGCCGATCGGCTGATCGCGGAGCGGCGCGTCACCGTGGCGGGGCGCCCGGCCGGGGTCGGCACCCGGGTCGAGGCCGGTGACGAAGTGCGTATCGACGGGCAGATCCTGCGGCCGCGAGCGGTGGCGAAGGGGGCGCGCAAGCACGCCTACATCGCGTTGAACAAGCCGGTCGGGATCACCTGCACGAGCGAGTCCGGCGTGGCCGGCAACATCGTCGACTTCGTCGGCCACGAGCAGCGGATCTTTCCGGTCGGCCGGCTCGACAAGGATTCCGAGGGGTTGATCCTGCTGACCAGCAACGGAGACATAGTCAACGAGATCCTGCGTGCCGAGTCGGCGAAGGAGAAGGAATACCTGGTCGCGGTCAATCACCCGATCACCGACGAATTCCTGCGCGGAATGGCGCGCGGCGGGATACCGATCCATGGCCAGCGGACGCTGCCGTGCCGAACATCGAAGCTCGGACGCTACGGATTCCGGATCGTGCTGACGCAGGGCCTGAACCGGCAGATCCGGCTGATGGCGGCGCACTTCGGCTACCGGGTCAAACAGTTGGTGCGGGTGCGGATCGTCAACATCAAGCTCGCGCACCTGAAGCCGGGCCAGTGGCGGAACCTGACCGAGCAGGAGCTACGCGGTCTGCTGCCGCAGCGGGTGGAGTGGTAGGGCGCGATCGCGGACGCGCGCTGTCATGCATGCACTGTTGCGAGGATGATGGAGTTCTGACGACCGGTTCGATGGCGGACTCGCTCCTTCCGGCCGATCCGGATCCATCCTGCTTTTCTCGCATCCGTTGTCGCGAAAGCAGAATCGGGATGGATCCCGGCTTCCGCCGGGATGACGGTGTCGCGAGATTCGGCACCGGCATTTCCCCCGGACAGCAGTTGGCTTTCGCCGGATGTTGCTCGTCGTTTCGGCTCTCTGACAGGCTCAGGACGGGCTGGCCTTTAGGCCGATCCGGGGTCCATCCTGCTTTTCGCGCAATCGTTGTCGCGATAGCAGAATCAAAATGGATCCCGGCTTCCGCCGGGATGACGCTGTCGCGAGATTCGGCACCGGCATTTTCCGGACAGCAGTGGGCGTC
>JAWLBY010000023.1:4969-30765 GCA_041687455.1 Lysobacteraceae bacterium
GGCCGGCCTTCGTGCCTATCCGGGATCCGTCTTGCTTTTCGCGCAACCGTTGTCGCGATAGCAGAATCAAAATGGATCCCGGCTTCCGCCGGGATGACGCTGTCGCGAGATTCGGCACCGGCATTTTCCGGACAGCAGTGGGCGTCGCCGGATGTTGCTCGTCGTTCCGTGCACTTCGGCAGGCTCGGGACGGGCCGGCCTTCGTGCCTATCCGGGATCCGTCTTGCTTTTCGCGCAACCGTTGTCGCGATAGCAGAATCAAAATGGATCCCGGCTTCCGCCGGGATGACGGTGTCGCGAGATTCGGCACCGGCATTTTCCGGACAGCAGTGGGCTTCGCCGGATGTTGCTCGTCGTTCCGTGCACTTCGGCAGGCTCGGGACGGGCCGGCCTTCGTACCTATCCGGGATCCGTCTTGCTTTTCGCGCAACCGTTGTCGCGAAATCAGAATCAAAATGGATCCCGGCTTCCGCCGGGATGACGGTGTCGCGAGATTCGGCACCGGCATTTTCCGGACAGCAGTGGGCTTCGCCGGATGTTGCTCGTCGTTCCGTGCACTTCGGCATGGCAGTGTCGCGAAGGTCGGAACCGTGACAGTGCTGCGCAGTTGCAAAGCAGTGCGATAAGCGGGGGTGGCGGGCGCTGAAGTCGCCTGCGGCGACCGGCGCCCGCCGGGCGCGCTCGGGTCAGGTCATGCGCGAGCAGGAGATGTCGCTGCGGCTCTGGTGTGGACGATGCGGTCGAGTTCTGCGGCCATGGCCGTCCTGGCTTCGGACATGCGGAACACCGTGGCTGCGCTGATCAGTTGTTCGGCCTGCTGTTCGAGGCTGTGGGCGGCGGCGCTGGCTTCTTCGACCAGTGCGGCGTTCTGCTGCGTGTTCTGGTCCATGTGCGTGATCACCTGATTGACCTGTTCGATGCCGTCGGTCTGTTCTGCCGACGCGGCGCTGATCTCGGTGATGATGTCTGTCACCCGTTTCACGCTGGTCACGATCTCGTCCATCGTGCGGCCAGCCTGGTCGACCAGTTGGCTGCCGGTTTCGACTTTCAGCGACGACTCGGCAATCAGTTGCTTGATCTCCTTCGCGGCCTCGGCCGAGCGCTGGGCGAGCGAGCGCACTTCGGATGCGACGACCGCGAATCCACGGCCCTGCTCGCCGGCGCGGGCAGCTTCGACTGCGGCGTTCAGCGCCAGGATGTTGGTCTGGAACGCGATGCCATCGATGACGCCGATGATCTCGCCGACCTTCTTGGACGAACCGTGGATCTCGCTCATCGTCTGCACGACCTGGTTCACCACTTCGCCACCGCGCGCGGCAACCTGTGCGGCGCCGCCGGCGAGCTGGTTGGCGAGACGGGCGTTGTCGGCATTGCGGCGGACGGTCGAGGTCAGTTCCTGCATCGATGCGGCGGTCTGTTCGAGCGACGCGGCCTGCTGCTCGGTACGGCGGGCAAGATCCTGGTTGCCGGCGGCGATCTGGATCGCCGATGCATTGACCGATTCGCTGGTGCGGTGGATCTCGCCGCAGATCCGGTTCAACTGCTCGACGGTCAGGTTTGCGTCGCGCTTGATTTCGCCGAATGCGCCTTCGAAGTCGCGATCGATGCGCTGGGTCAGGTCACCGCAGGCCAGCGCGCCGAGCACGCGGCGGATCTCGGAGAACCCGGTCGCCGTCGTATCGACCAGATGGTTGACGCTTTCGGCCAGCTTGCGCAGGAAGCCGGTCTTGTCGTCGGTCCGTACGCGTGCTTCGAACTCGCCACGGGCGGCTGCGCTGATCACTGCGGTCACTTCCGAATCGACCTTGTCTTCCGCGGTGACGTCCTGCCATTCGACGACGGTCGCGATGCGTTCGCCGGCGGCATTGGCGACCGGGCTGATCAGCAGTCGGAACACTCTGCCTCCGAAACGCAGGGTGGCCTCGTGTACGCCGGTCAGCGCATCGATGATCCGCACCTGCTTTTCCGGCCGCACATGGAAGCGGTCGACGCTGCCGCCGAGCACGTCGTCGGCCCTGAAATCCTTCAGTACCGCGCGGATGTCGGCTTCGGCATCCTTCAGCAGGCGTTGCATCGCCGGGTTCAGGTAGACGATCCGGCGCTCGCGGTCGGCGATCGTGACGTTCGTTCGCACCGCATCGAGTGCGTTGCGGACCCGCAGGTTTTCCTCGTTGTCGATCGCCAGTTGCTGCAGTTCGAAGCCGAGCTTGATCTGGATCGACTTGATCGCCTGCGCCAGCTCGCCGAGCGGATCGTCGCGGGTGGTGTCGAGCCAGCGGTTGTAGTCGCCGGTGGCCATGCCGCGGACGGCGGCCGTCATCTCGACGGCGCGACGGTCCGAAGCGCGCACCGCGAGCTGCGCGCCGCCGGCGACGACCAGCCATGCAGCGGCGAGCAGCAGCGTCGGTGCCGTGCCAAGCGCACCGGAGGCTCCGACTGCGCCGGCCAGTGCCAGGGCGGTTCCCGTGACGATGGCGGCAATGACCTGCTGCTGGGGGCTCAGCTCGAGGTGGTGACGCAGCCGGCCGAGCAGCGTCGTTGACACGATCCGGCCGCGCGACACTCCAACCCCCGCCGCGCCGGAGGCGATGGCGGCATAGGCGCGTTCGGCTGCCGCGACCTTGTCTCGTGACGGCTTGCGACGGACCGACATGTAGCCGGCGAGCTGGCCGTCCCTGTAGCACGGCGTCGCGTTGGCTTCGACCCAGTAATGATCGCCGTTCTTGCAGCGGTTCTTGACCATGCCGACCCACGGGCGGCCCCCCTTCAGGCTGGCCCACAGGTCGGCGAACGCGGCCGGCGGCATGTCCGGGTGACGGACGATGTTGTGCGGCGAGCCTTCCAGTTCGGCGGTCGTGAAGCCGCTGATGTCGAGAAAGTCGCGGTTGACCGAGCGGATCACGCCACGGTCGTTGGTCATCGACACGATGATCGTGTCGTCGGCAAGTTCGACCTCCTTGCCGGTGACGGGCAGGTTCTTGCGCATGGTCTTCCAGTTCGATCGGAGTGATGGAACCACTTGCCGATCGCCTCGCGACCGGCAAGACAACGGGATAACGCAGCAGCGCCGCAACAGTAGTTGAAAATGTTGCTCTTGGGTGAAAAGGCTTCTTGCAAGAAATACAAGAATGCGCCGAACTGCACAGCGAACCCATTGACGCGGCAGTTCAGCCCCCCATGAAGCCGAGATCGTCGGTCGTGAAGCGGCCGAGATTCGGCAGCACCAGCGAATGGAGATCGCTGTCGGAGACGCCGAACCAGCGCGCCAGCGTGCCGGCGTACTGATCCACCGACGTGGTCGGGATGATCTGGCCCCAGCCGGCGTCGTCCGGGCCCTCGAAGGTCAGGTCCGGCATCCGGCCGTAGAACCGTCGGCCCTGCACGGCGCCGCCGACCACCAGGTGGTGTGCACCCCAGCCGTGATCGGTGCCGTCGCCATTGACGCTGACGGTGCGGCCGAAATCGCTGGCGGTGAAACTGGTGACGCTGTTCACGACGCCGAGTTCGACCGTCGCGGCATGGAACGCGCTGAGCGATGCCGACAGGTTCGACAGCAGCGCTGCCTGCTGGTCGAGCTGGTTGTCGTGGGTGTCGTAGCCGCCGTCGGAGACGAAGAATATCTGCCGCGACATGCCGAGCCGGGACCGCGCCGCAATCAATCGCGCGACCATCCGCAGTTGCGCACCGAGGTAGGAATCGGGAAACGCGGTGGCCGGTACCGGTGTCGCGGCCAGCGCCGCGGAGACCAGTTCATGGGTGTCGAGAGCGCGGCGCATGATGCCGGCGTAGGCGCGCTCGAACACGTGGCTGCCGTCGGCGGCACCGAGCTGGCGGATTGCCTCGAAGCTCGCGCGGCGATTCTGTTGCCATTCGCCCTGGGTGAAGAAGATCGACTCGCTGCCGTAGGCGCCCATGAAATACGGCTGCACGGTGCGGCCGACCTGCAGCGTGTTGGCGCCCGACAGCGAAATGCAGGCGGGAATCTGCAGGTTGTCGTTGGCCTCGATCATTGCATCGGCGACCCGGCCGGCCCAGCCATTGCGCTCGACCGAATCCGGCCAGGAGGTTTCCCAGTGCAGTTGCTGGTCGCTGTGCGAGAACAACTGCGGCGGCGTCGGCACGCTGCCGGCTTCGAGCTCGGCCTTGCTGATCGGATACAGCAGCGGACCGACATTGGCGACCACCGCGCACTGTCCGCTGATGAACAGCGAACGCAGGCCGCCCATCGACGGATGCATGCCGTAGTCGCCACCGCCGTCGGGCACGAACAGTGGATCGAGCGCCATCGCCACGGCGTCTTCGCGCGCAATCACCAGGCCGCCGCCGCGCGATGCCGAATAGACATCGTGGGTCGCGATGTCGCGCGGCACGATCATGTTGAAGGCGTCGTTGCCGCCGTACAGGAACACACACACCAGCGCCTTGAAGTCCGGCAGGCCCTTGGCCGCAGCCGCCGCGTGGGCCAGGCGCAGCGTGCCGAACTGGCTGAACAGTGCACCGGAGGCCGCGGCGCCGAGCACCGATCGACGAAGGAAATCACGACGGTTCATGGGAATATCCCGGGTCGTTCAGCGCTGTACCGCATAGTGCGGCGAGGTGATGATCAGCACGATCGCATCCTGCACGCGCTGGCGCCGCCAGTCGGCGTTGTCGTCGGACGTGATCGCGCCGACATGCTCGACCAGGATCTGCCGCAAGGCGTCCGTCATCTGGCCGTTCATGAACAGCAGGTCGTAGCGAGCGACCAGCGCGGCCGGGTCATCCGCGTACTGCTCTTCGGGTGCAAGCGTCAGCCGGATCTCGTCCGGGTCGAGGTACTGGTTGCCTTCGTGGCGCCAGTACACGTCGCTGGCGACCGAGTTGCTGGTCGAGACGATGTAGGTGTCGGTGGTGATCTGGAACTCCGGCGAACGCAGTCCGCGCTGCTGCACCTCGCCCGGCAACTGATAGTTCGGGTTGAAGAAATTGAACACCGACGGACTGCGCAGCGGTGCCTGGCCGAGAGCACGTTCCGGTTCCCACGGATAGAACCGGCCGCTTTCGCTGTGCGCGCCCAGCGCGCGCCACAGATGGGTGCGGCGCAACAGCGGTTCGCGCAGCTTCCCGTAGCTGTCGGACGTGCGCCAGCGCTCGTCGCGCGCCTCGGGGTCGAGCAGGATCGCGCGAACCACTGCGCCGAGCTGGCCGTAGCTGCCGTTGCCATCGTCGTTGAACACGCCGGCGACGCGGGCAATGTATTCCGGGCTCGGATTGCTGGTGACCAGGCGCTGGATCAGTTGCCGCGAAATGAACGGTGCAACATTCGGATGCAGCGCCAGCGTGTCGAGCGCGTCTCCAAGGTCGGTGATCGCGGTGCCGCCGTCGGGCACTGCGATGGCATCACCGCCACCGACACCGTGATACGAAAGCAGCGTCTTGACGCCGGATGCATGCTGCCATTCGACCGCACGCATCGGTGCCCGCCAGCCGGATTGCGCGAGCCACTGGTCTGACGGATAGCAGTATTCCCACTCCCACGGCCGGCTCTCGCGCGCAGATTCGCACTCGAGCCACTTCCAGCCGGTGAACACGTGGGCGAATCCGCGGATCGACTGCTGGTCGTAGGTAGGAATCGACTGTATGCCCGGCGTTGCCGGATCGCCGTCGCGAATGCTGCCGTCGGTGTCGAGCATCACCAGCCCGATCGAGAACAGTTGCATCACTTCGCGGGCGTAGTTTTCGTCCGGGCGGATGTTCAGTGCGTCGTCCGGCTTCTGGTTGCCGAGCATCGACAGGTAGACGCCCATCGCAGGATGCAGCGTGACGGCTTCGAGCAGTTCGCGGTAGTCGCCGAACGCATGATCTACCAGCAGGTCGTAGTAGTTCGCCATCGACGCCGGCGCACCCTCGAGCGCCGAGCGGTCGGAAATGACGAATATCTCCGACAGCGCGAACGCGACGCGCTGTCGTAACTGGTCCGGCGCCCACAGCGCATTGCGGAACCACGATTCGAGCCGGACATTCTGGTAGACGTCCTCGCCCGATGCCCGGATCTGGTCGAGGAATGGCGCATGGTGCGACGCCGGCAGCGCGAGCTGCTGGTCGATCCACGCTGCCGCGCCGAGGTCGGCGACGCGCTCGATCTCGGGCAGCGTCGGCCCGAAGCTGGCCTGGGTCAGCAGGCGGGCGGCGTCGATCCGGGCGATGTCGCGCGGTACTTCGAAGCCGTCGTTGAATACGGACTGGGCGAAGGCGGCCGGAATCGGCGCGCACAGCAGCAGTCCGACGAACAGGCGGTGCATGACGTGTCTCCCCGGCACGATGGGCTGCATCGCGATGGCCGATGGCCGCGGTCGACGGCGTGCTGCCGGCGGCCTGCGGCCGAGCTTGCTCGGCGCGACGTCGTCTTTACGTGATGGGCTTCACCGCGGCGAGCACCGGCGTCGCCGCCGGCAGCGCGAAGTCGACGAACGGCCGGTGGGCGGGGTCCACTGGCCCGGGTCCGGCCGGGCGCTGCTGGCGCCGGCTGCCCGGGGTGATTGCGACGCGCGCGTCAGCCGGCGTCGTCGGTGTGGTCCGGCGCGTCGTCGTCGCGCTTCGTGGTGTTCGGCTCGGCCGCGGCCGCGCGCACCGGCACCGGCACGTTGCACAATTCGACCCGGCCGGTCGGGTGCAGGAACCAGTCCTCGCGGCGATGCCGGCGTGACTCGATCAGCCGCGTGAAGGTCGTGGTGTCGGTGCGCATGACCTCGAGCGCGGTGCGCTCGGCGGCCGGCAGATCGGCCGCGATCCGGACCCTCGCGATCGGCACGTGGCGGGCCGGATCCTCGTAGAAGCCGAGCGGACCGCTGCCGCGCGGCAACGTGGTCAGCAGCTCCATGCCCTGCAGCACGCGCCCGACCAGCGTGATGTTGCGATCGAGGTGTCGCGGCGAGTGGCCGATCACGACATACAGGCTGCTGCCGTCGCCGGAGTCGGCGGTCGCGCCGCGACCGGCGCCGACCATGCCGTAGCAGTGGGCGAGCCAGACGTCGCCGTTCTTCGGGTCGCGCGCGGTCGGAAAGCCGTGCAGGTAGCCGACTTCCGGTGCGTAGACATCGCCATCCGGCAGCCGCGTGAACGGCTGTTCGAAACCGAGCTTGACGCTGAACTCGGGCGGCAGGTTGCGCTGCGCGCTGGTGATCGCGCGCGCGCGCTGCGGATCGTCGCCGTGCGGGTCGCCCCATTGCACGACGTAGTTCTCGTGCGAGCGGACGATTGCCAGGCCGTCGAAGTAGCCCTCGCGCACCAGCTTGCGGATGTTGGCTGCGTGGCGCGGCGCAAACGTCGGTGCCAGTTCGATCACCACCCGGCCGGCGGCGAGCTCGAGATACAGCGTGTCTTCCGGGTCCGGGCGGCGCCAGTCGGCGGCCGACGATTCGGCAAGCACGCCGGCCATCGTCAGCGGTGGGCGGCTGTTCGAAGCGCTGGCGGTGATCGGCAAAGCGGCGAGCAGGGCGGCAAACACGGCAGCGATCGGGGCGTGGGTCATCGGGTACGCCGGGTGCGGATGAGGGGACGTCGACTGTAGCCGAAACGGCCGTGATGTTCGGTGCGCGGGACGTCGCCGGCGAATTCCGGCGAGTGCTGCGCGGATGCGTCCGTCGCGCTTCGCGCCGACATTCACAGCGGCCAGCGCAACGGTTCTTCGTCGAGCGCGGCCAGTTGTTCCTGCAACTGCCGGATCAGGGTCTCCCAGTGGCGCCGTTCGCCGAACCACGGAAACGCCGCCGGAAACGCCGGATCGTGCCAGCGCTGGGCGAGCCAGGCATTGTGGTGCAGCAGGCGCAGGCCGCGTAGCGGTTCGATCAACTGCAGTTCGCGCGGATCGAAATCGGTGAACTGCGTGTAGCCCTCGAGCAGTGCATCGAGCTGCGCTTCCTGCTCGTCGCGGGCGCCCGACAGCAGCATCCACAGGTCCTGCATCGCCGGGCCGGTCAGGCAGTCGTCGAGGTCGACCAGTTCGATGCGTTCGCCGCGCGACAGCAGGTTGCCGAGGTGCATGTCGCCATGCAGCCGCAACGGCACGGCATCGACCCGCGCCCAGGTCGATTCGATCCGGTCGAGCACGGCGCTGCCGAGCGTCCGGACGTTGCCGACCAATTCCGGCGGAATCCAGCGGCCACCGAGCAGTACCGCCAGCGGTTCGCGGCCGTGCGTGCGCGGCGACAGCGCCGTTCGATGGCGAAAGCGGGCCTGGCGGCCGATCACGTGCAGTCGGCCGACCGTGCGGCCGAGCTGCCGCAGCGTGTCGGCGTCGCCGGTTTCCGGCGCCCGGCCGCCCTGCAGTTCGAACAGCGCGAAGCGCCAGTGCCGATGGCGGTGCAACGTGGCGCCGGCAATCCGCAGCGGAGCGACGACCGGCAGCCCGGCGCGCTGCAGCTCTTCGGCGAAGCCGTGCTCCTCGAGGATGGCGGCATCGCTCCAGCGGCCGGGGCGATAGAACTTGACGACGACCGGCGACCGTTCTTCGAGGCCGACCCGGAATACCCGGTTCTCGTAGCTGTTGAGGCCGAGCAGGCGGCCGTCGCAGGGCAGGGCGAGCGACTCGACGGCGTCGAGGATCGCATCGGGCGTCAGGCCGGCGAACGGAGTCGGGTCTGGTTTGGGCATGCGGCAAGCGTAGCCGAGTCGGTGCGGCGGGGTCGGGCTCAGAGTCGGGCTCAGAGGCCGCTCGAACAGCGTTCCAGGGCCGCCGCATGTTCGTGCAGCGGCGGCAGCAGATAGCCGTGGCTGCCGACCGCGAGCAGGCCGGCGGCGGCGAACCGGCGCCGATAGAAGCTCGCCGGGCGTGCGCGGAATTCGTGCTCGTCGCCCTCGGCCGCGTCGCCGCGGCAGAACAGATCGATGAAGGCGACGCCGTGACCGAGTTCGGCGAAGCCGGACAGGCCGCGCTCGAGCACCGGCGCCGGCAGGTAGTGCAGCACGTCGGAACACACCAGCAGGTCGTGGCTGCGGTCGAAACGCAGTTCGGCGAGCTGTTCGAACCGGACCAGGTGCAGGTTGCGCGCGCGGCCGTAGCGCGCCACCGCGTATTCGCTGCCGTCGATGCCCTGATAGTGCAGCCCGGGGCGCAACTTCAGCAGCGGCGCGCGCCAGTGGCCCTCGCCGCAACCGATGTCGAGCACGCTGCGCAGCGGCCGGCCGAGGTAGTACTCCGCCAATGCAACCGCCAGCGCCGCCTTGCGTGCGGTCTCGGCGCGCCGTTCGCGCTGCTCGCCGCCGCGGTACCAGCGTTCGAAATAGGCCTGGTCGTACTGCTTGCGGCTCATGCCGGAAGGTCCGCGGCGTGCTCGCGCAATTGCTCGAGCGAGACGAAACCGAGTGCCGCCAGGTGGGTCGCCTGCAGCACGACCGGCGGCGCGGCGCCGGCCAGGTAGGCTTCCTTCCAGCGCAGCACGCACAGACACCAGCGGTCGCCCGGACGCAGGCCGGGAAAGTCGTACTGCGGACGTGGTGTCGACAGGTCATTGCCGGCCGCGAACGAGAACTGCAGGAACTCGGTCGTCATTACCGCGCAGACCACGTGCTGTCCCGGGTCGTCGGGATCGCCGCGACAGCAGCCATCACGGAAGTAGCCGGTCAACGGCGCGTCGCTGCACGGCAGCAACGGGTGGCCGAGGACGTTCAGGCGGGCGGCGGGTGTAGTCATGGCGCGCATGATCGCATGCGATCACCGCCTCTTGCGGCAGCGTCGCGGCTGGCTTGTACTTGGCGCTTCGTTGCAGACGGACCCGTCGTGTTCGAATCGATCGTAGCGTTCGCCGGTGGCGTCGCGTTGTTCCTGCTCGGCATGCGGTTGATGACCGATGGCCTGAAGTTCGCGGCCGGTCCCGCCTTGCGCGGCCTGCTCGCCCGGGCGACCGGCAGTCGCTGGCGCGCGTTCGGTTCCGGGCTGCTGGTGACGGCGCTGGTGCAGTCGTCCGGTGCGGTGATGTTCGCGACGATCGGTTTCGTCAACGCCGGCCTGCTCGGCCTGCCGCAGGCGATCGGGCTGGTGTTCGGGGCCAACGTCGGCACCACACTGACCGCATGGATCGTCGCGCTGGTCGGCTTCAACGTCGATCTGCAGGCGCTGGCGATGCCGGCGGTCGCGCTCGGCGTCGCGCTGTGGCTCGGTCGCCGGGGGCAGTCGGCGTCATTCGGCCAGGCGCTGGCCGGCTTCGGCGTGTTCTTTCTCGGGCTCGATGCATTGAAGGATCTGTTCGTCGACGTTGGCGACGGCATCGGCGAGCTCGGCCATCTCGGCGACGGCCTGCCGCAGCGGCTGCTGTTCGCCGCGATCGGCGTCGTGCTGACCGTGCTGATGCAGTCGTCGAGCGCTGCACTCGCGGTGACGCTGACCGCCGCGGCCGGCGGCGTACTGCCGCTCGGCGCGGCGGCGGCGGTCGTGATCGGCACCAATCTCGGCACGACGTCGATCGGCGTGTTCGCATCGTTCCGTGCCACCATCGCGGCGCGCCGAACGGCGATTGCGCACGTCGTGTTCAATCTGGTGCTCGTTGCGGTCGCATTGCCGCTGCTGCCCTGGTTGCTGGCGGGCTCGGTGCGTCTGCTGGGCGGACTGGTCGGCGCGGCGCCGATCGCGACCGTACTGGCAGTGCTGCATACGATCGCCAACCTGCTGACCGTTGCGCTGTTGTGGCCGCTGAACCGGGCGCTGGTCGCTGCGCTGGAGCGCTGGGTCGGCCGGCGCGAGGTCGACCCGGCGGCGCCGGTCTATCTCGATCGGCATGTGCTGGGCACGGCGCATCTGGCGGTCGAAGCGCTCCGGCGCGAGCTGGTTCGGGTCGGCCAGTTCGCTCATCGGATGGCGCGGACATCGCTGAGCAGCGAAACGGCCGATGCGGAGCGCCTGCAGCAGGACCACGATCTCGTCGAGCGCCTCGGTGAGGCGGCGATTGCGTTTGCCGGCGGTGTCGAGAGCGGCCGCGAGCACGGCATCGACGAGGCGCTGACCAGCGCGGTGCGGGTCGTCCAGTACTTTCGCGCGATGGCGGAACGGGCGATCGACATGGCGCGGATCGTGCCGATCGCCGGAGCGCCGGCCGGGCTCGATGCGCAGCTCCTGGCGTTGCGACAGGCGGCCGACCGGGCACTCGAGGCGGCCGATCCATCCGCGGAGAGGTCTGAGCCGGCCGCGATCGAAGCCGCGACGGCCGAGTTCGAGGCCGCCTACCAGCGCTGCAAGGGGGAACTGCTGCGGGTCGGCAGCCGCGCCGAGCTGAGTCCCGCAGCGCTGGTACGGGCGCTCGATCGGGCCAGTGCGTTACGGCGGATCGTCGATCAGGCCGGCAAGGCCGGACGGTTCATGGCGCGTATCGCGCCGCCGCCTCGGACCGGCGGGCGAGGCGAGTCGAACCTGGACTGAAAGCGATACGCGGGGCCGTCGCGCCCGGCCGACGAACGGTTGATCGAATGACCGCCGCGTGGTGGCGGCGTGCGCATACGCCCCGGTATGGGCGCCGGAATCCGAACAAGCGCAGAAAACCATTAGTCCGTTCATCGCCAATAATAAACCGAGCATCGGCATGCGTTGGCGCGATTCATCTCGCAGTCACGCGCTAAGCCTGTGATTCTGCTCAGCGGAATGAACGAAGCATGAACGTTTTGCGTGCTGCGGTGCAGCAAAGCTCGACCGTTCGACTGTGTAGGGTTCGTCACACTTCCGGCGTCGGGCACCCGGATCGCAGATGAAGCTGCCCGGTCTCTACGAGTTTGGGGTGATTTCGTGACCAAGGCGTTTCGTTTGAACGTGCTGTGCGCCAGCCTGGCGCTGGCGATGGCCGGCACCGCGATGGCGGCCAACACCGACCAGGATCGCGTCTGGATCAAATTCAAGCAGGGCGGGCGTGGCAACGTCGAGCAGGCAGTCGCCGCCGGCGGTGGCCGCATCCACCACAAGTTCGACAACCTCGACGCGATGGCGGTCAGCATGCCGCGCCAGGCGCTGAACGGTCTGCGCAACAACCCGAACGTCGAATATATCGAGGAAGACGTCGTGCGCCAGCCGATGGCGCAGACGGTGCCGTACGGCATCCCGATGGTGCAGGCGCCGGAGGCATGGGCCGCTGGCGGTGATGGCACCGGCATCCTGGTCTGCGTGATCGATTCCGGTGTCAACGCAAACCACGAAGATCTCGGCAACATCACCGGCGGCTATCCGACCGGCTGGAACAGTGACACCTGCGGTCACGGCACGCACGTCGCCGGCTCGATCGCCGCGCTGAACAACAGCACCGGCGTGGTCGGCGTGGCGCCGAACGTGTCGTTCTACATGGTGCAGGTGTTCAGCGGCTCGTCCTGCGGCTGGAGCTACAGCTCGACGCTGGTGGATGCGGCCAATCGCTGCGCCCAGCAGGGCACCAGCCTCGGCAAGCGCGTCGTCATCAACATGAGCCTCGGTGGCGGCGGTTCCAGCACGACCGAGAGCAACGCGTTCCAGAGCCTGTACGACAGCGGCAATGTGCTGTCGATCGCTGCGGCCGGCAATGACGGCAACAGCACGATGAGCTATCCGGCCTCGTACAGCAGCGTCGTGTCGGTCGCGGCGATCGATGCGAACAAGGCCAAGGCCGATTTCTCGCAGTACAACAGCGCGGTCGAACTGTCGGCGCCGGGCGTCGGCATCCTGTCGACGATGCCGTTCACCGATGCCAGCGTGTCGGTCGCCGGCTCGAGCTACATGGTTGCGGCGATGGACGGCACGTTCCAGGGCTCCCGTTCGGGCGCGCTGGTCGACGGCGGCCGCTGCGCCAGCGCCGGTGCGTGGTCCGGCAAGGTCGTGCTGTGCGAGCGCGGTGACATCGCCTTCGCCGACAAGATGACCAACGTGCAGAACGGCGGCGGCGTCGCGGCGATCATCTACAACAACGTGTCCGGTGGCTTCGGAGGCACCCTGAACGGGGCCAGTTCGACGATCCCGACGGTCAGCATGTCGCAGGAAGACGGCCAGTACCTGGTCGGTAACCAGATCGGCAGCACCGCGGCGGTCAGCACCGTGATGCAGAGCCCGGCCAGCGGCTACGGCTCGATGGACGGCACCTCGATGGCTACCCCGCACGTGGCGGGCGCTGCCGCTGCGGTGTGGAGCAGCAACCCGACCGCGACCGCGGCCGAAGTGCGCGCGGCGCTGACTTCGACTGCCGAGGATCTCGGAACGGCTGGTCGCGACAACAACTTCGGCTATGGCCTGATCCGCACTGCCAATGCGATTGCCGCGCTCGGCGGTGGTGGTGGCGGTGGCGGTGGTGGTGGCGAAGAGCCGCCGCCGTCCGGCAACGAACTGGCCAACGGCGTTGCCGTCGGCAACCTGTCGACCAGCACCGGTGGCGAACTGCAGTACACGATGACGGTACCGGCTGGTGCCAGCGACCTGTCGTTCGCGATCTCCGGTGGCAGCGGCGACGCCGACCTGTACGTCAAGTTCGGCAGCGCGCCGACCTCGAGCAGCTACGACTGCCGTCCGTACTTGACGGGCAACAGCGAGACCTGCTCGTTCGCGACTCCGCAGGCCGGGACCTACTACGTCATGCTGAAGGCCTACTCGAGCTTCTCCGGCGTCAGCCTGGTCGGCAGCTACAGCGAAGGCAGCGGCGGTGGCGGTGGCACGGAACCGACGTTCTTCGAGAACACCGGCAACTACACGATCGCCGACCGGAAGACCGTCGAGAGCCCGATCAGCGTCGCCCGCAGCGGCAACGCCCCGAGCACACTGACCGTCAACGTCGACATCAAGCACACCTACATCGGTGACCTGAAGGTCGACCTGATCGCTCCGGACGGCAGCAGCTACAACCTGCACAACCGCACCGGCGGCAGTGCCGACAACATCATCGGCAGCTACACGGTCAATGCGTCCAGCGAAGTGGCCAACGGCACCTGGAAGCTGCGCGTGTACGACGCAGCCAGGGGCGACACCGGCTACATCGATAGCTGGAGCCTGCAGTTCTGATACTGCGCGACAGCGAGTGACTCGAGCCCCGGCCTTGTGCCGGGGCTTTTTTTTGGTTCATCGCACCTTGCCGGTCCGGCGGGTGATGCGGGTGCCATCAGGGGCTTCGTTGCGGTGCCGCAGGGCTGCGATCGGCGGCGGGGCGGCAACGCGCGAAGTGGTTTCAGCCGGAATCGAGCTTGCCGCGGATCGGGGAAACCTAAACGGTTCCGTAACGAGCGTGGGCTGGCAGCCTTCAGCGCACTTGACAACGCGCTGTCGAATTCGGAAGTGCCGCTCATTGCCGAAAATGTACCGTTGGTCGGTTGCTGAAAATGCGATTGGGTGCTCAAAGATGCGGCTAACACACGGATTTTGCAGCTATATGAACGAATACGTAACAGATCGCTCTTGTGCGCCGCACCATTGTGCTCTGGTTCACAGTGTTACGGTTCGCTCCGCTACTCGGACACCTTCGGGCACACGGATGAACGCATGCCCGACTTCTTCGTAAAGGGGTAACACGTGATCAAGGCAACTCGACTGAACGCCCTCTGTGCGGGCATTGCGCTGGCAATGGCCGGCTCCACTTTCGCCGCCGACGGCGACAGCGCCCGCGTATGGGTCAAGTTCACGCCGGGCTCCAAGGGCAATGTCGAAAGCGCGCTGCGCGCGGCCGGCGGCCGGGTCCACCATACCTTCGACGACCTCGGCGCGTTCGCGATCAGCGTGCCGCCGCAGGCGCTGAATGGCCTGCGCAACAATCCGAACGTCGAGTACATCGAGGAAGACGCCGTGCGCTTCCCGATGGCGCAGACGATGCCTTGGGGTATCCCGATGGTGCAGGCGCCGGATGCCTGGGCGCTCGGCGGTGACGGCACCGGCGTGCTGGTCTGCGTGATCGACTCGGGCATCAACGCGCAGCACGAGGACCTCGGCAACATCACCGGCGGCTATCCGAACGGCTGGAACAGCGACACCTGCGGTCACGGCACGCACGTCGCCGGCTCGATCGCTGCGCTGAACAACAGCACCGGCGTGGTCGGCGTGGCGCCGAACGTGTCGTTCTACATCGTGCAGGTATTCAGCGGCTCGTCCTGCGGCTGGAGCTACAGCTCGAGCCTGATCGACGCCGCCAATCGCTGCGCCCAGCAGGGCACCGCGCAGGGCAAGCGCGTCGTCATCAACATGAGTCTCGGCGGCGGTACCTCTAGCACGACCGAGAAAAACGGCTTCCAGAACCTTTACAACAGCGGCAACGTGCTATCGATCGCCGCGGCCGGCAACGATGGCAACACCCGGATGAGCTATCCGGCCTCGTACGACAGCGTCATGTCGGTGGCTGCGATCGACAGCACCAAGACGCTGGCCAGCTTCTCGCAGCGCAACAGCCAGGTCGAGATCGCTGCGCCGGGCGTCGATGTGCTGAGCACGATGCCGTTCACCGAAGCGGCGGTGACCGTGTCGGGCCAGAGTTTCATGGTCTCGTCGATGGAAGGCACCTACCAGGGCAGCGCCAGTGCGGCGCTGGTCGACGGCGGTCGCTGCACGTCGACCGATGGCGCGTGGTCCGGCAAGGTGGTGCTGTGCGAGCGAGGTGACATCGCGTTTGCCGACAAGAACACCAACGTGCAGAACAGCGGCGGCAAGGCGACGATCATCTTCAACAATGAGCCGGGCAGCTTCGGTGGC
Organism: Lysobacteraceae bacterium; assembly: GCA_041687455.1. Lineage (GTDB taxonomy): Bacteria > Pseudomonadota > Gammaproteobacteria > Xanthomonadales > Xanthomonadaceae > JAWLBY01. The sequence continues at coordinate 20,613 of JAWLBY010000023.1, forward strand.
ACGCTGAACGGTGCGGCCTCGACCATTCCGTCGGTCAGCATGTCGCAGGAGGATGGCCAGTTCCTGCGCGCCAACCGGATCGGCAGCACGGCGTCGGTCAGCACGGTGTTCACCAGCCCGGCCAACGGATACGGACTGATGAGCGGTACGTCGATGGCCACTCCGCACGTGTCCGGCGTGGCAGCGGCGGTGTGGAGCACCAGTCCGACCGCAAGCAATGACGAAGTCCGCGCGGCGCTGACCTTGACCGCGGAAGACCTCGGTTCGGCTGGCCGTGACAGCAGCTACGGCTACGGACTGGTCCGCACGGCCGACGCGATCATGGCCCTGGCCGGTAACGGTGGTGGCGGCGGCGGTGGCGACGGCGGTGGCGACGGTGGCGGAGCCACGGTCGACCTCAGCGCCAGTGTGTTCAAGGTCAAGGGCAAGGTCAGCGTCGATCTGAGCTGGAGCGGTGCGACGTCGGGCAATGTCGACATCTTCCGCAACGGCAGCAAGATCGCGACGACCGCCAACGACGGCGCGCATACCGACAACACCGGCCTGAAGGGCGGCGGCAGCCTGACCTACAAGGTCTGCGAGGCTGGTACCTCGACCTGTTCGGCGGACGTTACCGTCAACTTCTGATCGGCGATACGGTTGCGATATCGAGGGCCCGCTTCGGCGGGCCCTTTTCTTTGGTGCGCCCGGCACGGGCGCACCCCGGGAGACGCGAACCTTCCCACGAGCGGACCACGAGCGAGCGGGGAGCGCAGTGACGTGCGTGAGCCGGAGGCGTGGCTCCGCGCGCCCGGAGGTGTCGTGAAAGGGGGGGGGCGATGGTCGGCTACCATCGCCCTTTCCCGACGGACGCTTGGTTTCCGGGGCATCAGTGAAGTTCTCGGCGCAACCTCAGGTAGATGAACGGTTCATCGCGGACCGACCGACGCGCTGATCGCGGTTGCCGTGATCAGTCCGATACCGCCGGCACGCGCTTTGATCCCGAGCACGTCAGCGCGCGTCCAACTGTGTTTTATGGGCAGAGAGGCATCGGTCGCGGTTCATGTGTCCGCGGCGCGGCTGGCGCCAGAATCGACCCGGATGTCACAGATCCCTTGCCGATGCATACCGCGATCGTCTGGTTTCGCAACGACCTGCGCCTGGCCGACAACGCTGCCGTCGACGCCGCCTGTCGCGCTGCCGAGCGGATCGTTCCGGTCTGGATCGACGATCCGGCAGCCGAGGGCGACTGGCCGGCTGGCGCCGCGAGCCGTGCCTGGTTGGCGCGGTCGCTGGCCGCCCTCGACGAGCGCCTGCGCAGCGTGGGCAGCCGGTTGCTGCTGCGCCGCGGCGATACGCTGCAGGTGCTGCGGAACCTCGCCGCCGAGTCGGGTGCGGCGGGGATTCACTGCAACCGCCGCGTCGAGCCGGCGTGGATCGCAACCGATGCGCGCGTCGAGGCCGGCCTCGACGTGCCGCTCCATCGCCACCACGGCAATCTGCTGGCGGCGCCGGAAACCGTCTCGACCGGGCAAGGCACGCCGTACCGCGTATTCACGCCGTTCTGGCGGCGGCTGTCGGCCGAGCTCGAGATGCTCGCCGAGCCGCTCCCGGCGCCAACCCGGATCGCCAGCCCCGAGCTCGATTCGCTGCCGCTCGATGCGCTCGGCCTGACGCCCGCGCCTCGCTGGGACCTGCCGTTCTGGCAGCACTGGACGCCCGGCGAGCTCGGCGCGCAGGCGCTGCTCGAACGCTTCGTGCTGACGTCGGCCGCGCGCTACGAGGCGCTGCGCGACCGGCCGGACCGCCACGGCACGTCGCGGTTGTCGCCCCATCTGCATTTCGGCGAGATCAGCCCGCGACAGATCGCCCGCGCATTGCTCGACGCCATGCTCGACGGTTTCTGTGCCGACCCGGGTCCGTTCCTGCGCGAGCTTGGCTGGCGCGAGTTCGGCCAGCACCTGCTGTTCCACTTCCCGGAGTCGACCCGGCACGACCTCAGTCCGCGCTTCGCCGGCTTCCGGTGGCGGGACCCCGAGTCGGGACTGCTCGACGCGTGGCGACGCGGCCTGACCGGCGTGCCGATCGTCGATGCCGGCATGCGCGAGCTGTGGCAGACCGGCTGGATGCACAACCGCGTGCGGATGATCGTCGCGAGCTTCCTGACCAAACACCTGCGCATCCACTGGCTGCACGGCGCGCGGTGGTTCTGGGACACCCTGGTCGATGCCGATCTCGGCAACAACTCGCTCGGCTGGCAGTGGAGTGCTGGTACCGGTGTCGATGCGGCGCCGTACTTCCGGATCTTCAATCCGGTCACGCAGGGACGCCGGTTCGATCCACTGGGCAGATACGTCACGCGCTGGCTGCCGGCGCTGGCGAGTTTGCCGGCCGAAGTCGTCCACGCGCCATGGACCATCGAGTCGAGCTCGCCGCCGGCGGGTTACCCGGCCCGGCCGATTGTCGATCTCGAACAGGCCCGGCGCGATGCGCTGGCCGCGTGGCAGGCCAGCGTGGCGGGCGGGCCGGGGCCGTCCGCGCGTTGACGGTCCGGCGACCGCGCGGGCACCATCGGGCGAGCAGCGGTGGAGGTCGGGGCATGTCGGAGCGGGCGCAGCAAAGCGGAGACATTCACCGTGAGCCGATGGCCAAGGTCGACACCGCCTGGTTGCGGATGGAACGGCCGACCAACCTGATGATGATCACCGGCGTGCTGATCCTGACCGAGCGGCTCGATCTGCAGCGGCTGCAACAGGTCATTGCACGGCGCTTCCTTGCCTATCCGCGGTTCCGGCACAAGGCGGTCGACCTTAACGGGACGACGATGTGGGAGCAAGACGATTCGTTCGATCTCGATCGGCACGTGGTTGCGGCCCGACTGCCGGACCCGGCCGGGCAGGCCGAGCTGCAGGCGCTGGCCAGCGAGCTGGCGTCGACACCGCTCGATCGGGCCCGGCCGCTGTGGCAGTTCCACCTGGTCGAGCGCTGTGACGGCGGCAGCGCCGTGGTCTGCCGGATCCATCACTGCTATGCGGATGGCATCGCGCTGGTCCGGGTGATCCTGTCGATGACCGATCCGACCCGCCGGGCGCGCGCCGCGGCGGTTGCGACCGGCCCCGTGCCCGAAGCAGCGCGCGAGGTGCCCGCGGCCGCGCACGGACTCGGCCTGCTGCAGGAGCCGATCGAGCTGGCCTGGAAGGTCGGCGGCAAGATCGTCGAAACCGGCCTCGATCTGTCGCTGCACCCGACCCATGCGGCCGCGATGGCGCTCGATGGCGGCCAGATCGCCACCGACCTGGTGCATGCACTGAGTCTGCCGGACGACCCGGACACACTGCTGCGCGGTGAACTCGACACCGGCAAGCGCTGCGCCTGGGCCGAACCGCTCGATCTCGACGAGGTCAAGGCGATCGGCCGGGCGATCGGCTGCACCGTCAACGACGTGATGCTGGCTGCCGCTGCCGGCGCCTTGCGCAGTCACCTGCTCGGACGCGGCGAAGCGGTCGACGGCCTGACGATCCGTGCCACCGTGCCGGTCAATCTGCGACCGCTCGATCAGGCGCACCAGCTCGGCAACCAGTTCGGACTGGTGTTCCTCGATCTACCGATCGGCGAGCACAATCCGATCCGCCGGGTCGAGCTGGTCGCCGAGCGCATGTGCGAGCTCAAACAGTCTAAGCAGGCACTGGTCACGTACGGTGTGCTGGCCGCGCTCGGGATGGCGCCGATGCCGGTGCAGAGGATGGTGACCGACATGTTGAGCCGCAAGGCCAGTCTGGTCGCAACCAACGTGCCCGGGCCGCAGGTGCCGCTGTACCTGGGTGGAGCGGCGATCGGCGCGATGGTGAGCTGGGTGCCGCAGACCGGTGGCATCGGTCTCGGCCTGAGCATCCTGAGCTACCACGGCAAGATGCACTTCGGCATCATGGCCGACCGCCGCCGGGTGCCCGATCCGGACGACATCACTCGGCGTTTCAGACCCGAGTTCGAGAAACTGCTGTATGCCACGCTGATGGAGGACTGGTCGACACCGGTCCGTTCCGAAAACTGCGCCGCGACCCTGGCTCACTATGGCTGACTTCACCGCCGACCCGTTCCTGCGTGCCGCGATCGACGAAGCGCGGATCGGCCGTGCCGAGGGCGGCATTCCGATCGGCGCGGTGCTCGTGCATGAAGGCCGCATCATCGGTCGCGGCCATAATCGCCGCTTGCAGCGTGGCAGCTCGGTGCTGCACGGCGAGATGGACGCGCTGGAAAACGCCGGTCGCCTGCCGGCGGCGGTCTACCGCGAATGCACGCTGTACACGACGCTGTCGCCGTGTCCGATGTGCAGCGGCGCGATCCTGCTGTACGGCATTCCGCACGTCGTGATCGGCGAGAACCGCACCTTCCTCGGCGAAGAAACCCTGCTCGCCAGCCGTGGTGTCGAGCTCGAAGTCCGCGACGATGCCGAATGCATCGAGCTGATGCGCGAATTCATTGCTGCCGAACCGGCGCTGTGGAACGAGGACATCGGCGAGTAGCCGGGATCGGCGATTGGGGATTCGGGATTCGGTCGAGCGGGTTCCGGGCAGTCCGAGTTGCGGTGAGCGCGCGGTGGCACGCCGGCCGACTCCCGACGATTCCCGATTCCCGGTGCCTTACGCGGTTACGCCGAGAACTGCAGCCGGGCCAGATCGGCGTAGAGCCCGCCCTGGGCGATCAGTTCGTCGTGCTTGCCCTGCGCGACGATCCGGCCCTGGTCGATCACGACGATGCGATCGGCGCTGCGGACCGTTGCGAGCCGGTGCGCGATCACCAGTGTCGTGCGTCCCTGCACGAGCCGTTCCAGCGCCTGCTGGATGGCGCGCTCGCTGGCGGCGTCGAGAGCGCTGGTAGCCTCGTCGAGCAACAGTACCGGCGCATCCTTCAACACTGCACGGGCGATCGCCAGACGTTGTTGCTGACCACCGGACAGGCGCACGCCGCGCTCGCCGAGATAGGTTGCATATCCGTCCGGCAATGCGGCGATGAACTCGTGTGCCTCGGCGCTGCGTGCCGCCGCGACGACCGCGTCCTGGTCCGCGTCCAGCCGGCCATAGCGGATGTTGTCGGCGGCATCGGCGGCGAAGATCGTCGGATGCTGCGGCACCAGCGCAAGCTGGTCGCGCAGCGCGATCGGATCGATCTCGCGGAGGTCGACACCGTCGATCAGGATCCGGCCGGCCTGCGGGTCGTAGAAGCGCATCAGCAACTGCAACACGGTGCTCTTGCCGGCGCCCGACGGGCCGACCAGCGCGACCGTTTCACCCGGTGCGATGCGCAGATCGAACTCGTGCAGCGCCGGCGCATCGGGACGCGATGGATAGCTGAACCCGACGCCCTCGAAGCGGATTTCGCCGCGCAGCGGCGACGGCAGCGGCCGGCTGTTCGCCGGCAGTGCGATCGCCGGCTGCTCGGCCAGCAGTTCGTCGATCCGACCGATGCCGCCGGATGCGCGCTGCACCTCGGCCCAGACTTCGCTCAGCGCACCGATCGACCCTGCACCGATCACCGCATACAGCACGAACTGGCTCAGCACGCCGGCGGTCATGCGGCCGGCGACGACATCCTTGGCACCGACCCACAGCACCGCCGTGATCGCGCCGAACACGAGCAGGATCACGACCGCGGTCAGCCAGGCCTGGGTCCGGATCCGCCGCCGCGCGGCACCGAGCGCTGCCAGCAGGGCCTGGTCGAAGCGATCGGTTTCGAACTGCTCTCGGGCGAAACTCTGCACGGTGTGCATCGCACCGAGCGTTTCCGCCGCCCGCGCGTTGGCGTCGGCGGTACGATCCTGGCTTTCCCGCGCAATCTTCTGCACCCGGCGGCCGAACAGCACGATCGGCAGCACGACCAGCGGAATGCCGACGGCAGCGAGCCCTGCAAGACGCGGGCTGGTCAACGCGAGCATCACCGCACTGCCGGCGAACGTGACGACGCTGCGCAGCGCGATCGAGATGGTCGAGCCGATCACGCTGCGGATCTGCTCCGAATCGGCCGATAGGCGGGACACCAGTTCGCCACTGCGATTGCGATCGTAGAAGCCGAGATCGAGTCGCAGCAGATGGCTGTAGAGGCGGCGCCGCAGGTCGGCGATTGCACGCTCACCGAGCAGGCTGACGAAGAAGAAGCGACCGGCGGTCGCGACCGCGAGCAGCGCCGCCACCGCGAACAGGCCGATGAACCAGCGATCGATCGCGGCCGGATCGTCACCGGCGAAGCCGTGGTCGATCATCAGCCGCACCGCGACCGGCAGGCTCAGGGTCGCAGTCGAGGACAGCGCCAGGAAGCCGATCCAGCCGATCACGAGGCGGCGATGCGGCCGCAACAGCGGCAGCAACTGGCGCAGGCTCGACAGAGCACGACGGCGGTCGGTTCGTGTGGTTTCGCTTTCGGCCATGCGTTCGGTCAGGGCCCTGACAGGCAAGCGGCGAATCGTAGCGGTTGCGGGCGGACGATGCACGCAGGCAGAGCGCGCAGCGGCATTCCGCTCCGCGGATCAACCGTCCGCAGCGAACACGACATCGGCAGCGGCGGCGGCCCGGTCAGCGAGCTGCAGCCAGCGCAATCGTTCAGCCACGCTCCTCGAGTGTCATGCCGGACTCCGGATCATCGCTCGGCGCCGGTGGCGGCCCCTGCAGCCGGATCCGCAACGACAGATCGGTGCGCGAATCGGCGTGTTCCATTGCCTCGCTGTAGCTGATCCGACCGTTGGCGTAGAGCCGGTACAGCGACTCGTCGAAGGTCAGCATGCCGTGTTCGAGGCTCTGCTTCATCGCTTCCTTGATCGTCGCGATCTCGCCTTTCTCGATCAGGTCGGCGACATACGGCGTGGACAGCAGGATCTCGACCGCCGGCACCCGCTTGCCGTTGCGGCCGCGCAGCAGGCGCTGCGAGATCACGCCCTTCAGGTTCAGCGACAGGTCGATCAGCAACTGGTGGCGAGCGGTATCGGGGAAGAAGTTGATGATCCGGTCGAGTGTCTGGTTGGCATTGTTCGCGTGCAGTGTCGACAGGCACAGGTGGCCGGTTTCGGCGTAGGCGATCGCGGCCTGCATCGTTTCGCGGTCGCGGATCTCGCCGATCATGATCACGTCGGGCGCTTCCCGCATCGCGTTCTTCAGCGCCGCGGAATAGCTCATCGTGTCGAGTCCGACTTCGCGCTGGTCGACGATCGACTGCTTGTGCTCGTGCAGGTACTCCATCGGGTCTTCGACCGTCAGGATGTGGCCGGTCTTGCGCGCGTTGCGGTAGTCGATCATCGATGCCAGCGTGGTCGACTTGCCCGACCCGCTGGCGCCGACCACGAGGATCAGGCCGCGCGGGTACATGATCAGCTCGCTCAGGATCGGCGGCAGGTTCAGTTCATCGAGCGACGGGATCCGGCTCGTCACGTAGCGGATGGCCATCGCGACGTTGCCGCGCTGGCGGTAGATGTTGATCCGGAAGCGGCCGGTGTCGGGCAGGCCGATCGCGAGGTTCATCTCCATCGTCTGCTCGAAATCGCGCTGCTGCCGATCGCTCATGATCGAGTAGGCGAGGTCGCGAACCGCATCGGTCGCAAGCGGCGTTTCGCCGAGATGGCGCGTCTCGCCGTCGATCTTTACGCTCGGCGGGGCGCCGACCGAGAAGAAGATGTCCGAGGCGTTCTCGGCGGCCATCAGCCGGAGGTACTGGGTCAGTTCCATGTCGGGCCGGTCACTGGGCTCGGCTGAGCATAACGGGAACGCGCCTTACCGTGCAGTCGATTCGTTGATCGCGCGCAACGATGCGCGGCCCCGCGACAGGTCGCGCAGTGCCTGTTGCAGGCGCTCGACCCGGTCGAGTGGCACGCGGATCGTCAGCAGCAGTCCGTCGGCATCGAAGCGCTCGACGAGCTTTTCGACGGCGTGTGCCTTCAGCAGGCCGTGCACGGCACCGCTCAGTGCGAACTCGCAGCGCAGCTCGAACTCGGCATGGTCGATCAGCTCGACCCGCTCGGCCACCCGCAGGCACTCCGCGACCGCACCGCCATACGCGCGGACCAGTCCGCCGGCGCCGAGCTTGACGCCGCCGAACCAGCGGATCACGACCGCCATCACGCCGTCGAGACCGCTGCCGTCGATCGCGGCGAGGATCGGACGTCCAGCCGTGCCGCCGGGCTCGCCATCGTCGGAGAACCGGTACTGCTGGCCAATCCGATATGCCCAGCAGTTGTGGGTCGCGGTCGGATCGGATACTTCGGCCAGGAACGCGAGCGCCGCCTCCGGCGTGTCGACCGGCGCGGCGAGCGCCAGGAAGCGGCTCTTCCTGACCTCGAGCAGATGCTGGCAGCGCGCCGCCAGCGTGAAACGGCTCACCTGGTTGCGCCCATCAACCGCGCATCATGGTCCGGACCGTACGGCTCAATCACGGATGACCAGCAGGCGGATTTCGGTCATGTCCTCGATCGCGAACCGGACACCCTCGCGGCCGAGGCCGGAATCCTTGACGCCGCCGTATGGCATGTTGTCGACGCGCCAGCTCGGGATCTCGTTGATCACGACACCGCCGACCTCGAGCACGTCCCAGGCGCGCATCGCCTTGCGGATGTCATGGGTGAAGATGCCGGCCTGCAGGCCGAACTTGCTGGCGTTGACCTGGGCGAGTGCGGCTTCGAAATCGTCGTATCGATACAGCGCCGCGACCGGCCCGAACGCTTCCTCGCAGTTGATGTCGGTGTCGAGGCCGACGTTCTCGAGCAGGGTTGCCTCGAGCATCGCGCCGTCGCGACCGCCGCCGGCCAGCAGAGTCGCACCAGCATCGACCGCCTTGCGGACCCAGCCGTCGAGGCGCCTGGCTTCGCCTTCTGAGATCATCGGGCCGATGAAGGTGTCCTCGTGCTTCGGATCGCCCATCTTCAGCGCCTTCACGGCCGCGGCCAGCTTCGCCTTCAGTGCGTCGTAGATCGCCTCGTGGGCGATGATCCGCTGCACGCTGATGCAACTCTGTCCGGACTGGTAGTACGCACCGAACACCAGCCGCTCGACGACATGGTCGAGCTGGTCGTGCTGGTCGGCATCGACGATGCATGCCGCGTTGCCGCCCAGCTCGAGCACGACCTTCTTGCGCCCGGCCTTGGCCTTGAGCTCCCAGCCGACACCCGGCGAACCGGTGAACGACAGCAGCTTCAGGCGGTCGTCCTCGGTGAACAGGTCGGCACCGTCGCGCGAGCAGGGCAGGATCGAGAACGCGCCCTTCGGCAGGTCGGTCTCGGCCAGGATCTCGCCGATGATCAGCGCCCCGATCGGCGTGCGCGAGGCCGGCTTCATGACCCAGGTACAGCCGGCCGCGATCGCCGGTGCGATCTTGTGCGCGGCGAGGTTCAGCGGGAAGTTGAACGGACTGATCAGCGAGCACGGTCCGATCGGGACCCGCTTGTACATGCCGCGATAGCCGCGGGCACGCGGCGCGATCTCGAGATTCATGACCTCGCCACCGATCCGCACCGATTCCTCGGCCCCGACCCGGAACGTGTCGATCAGGCGGGTCACTTCGCCACGCGCGTCCTTGATCGGCTTGCCGGCCTCGATGCACAGCGCGAGCGCAATCTCCTCGAAGCGCTCCTTGAAGCGGGCCACGCAATGGTTCAGCACGTCCTGGCGCTTGTACGGCGGGAACGCGGCCATCGCTTCCTGGGCGTGGGTCGCGGCGGCGATCGCCTGGTCGATGGCTTTCGCATCGGCCAGGGCTACCCGCGTGGCGACTTCGCCACTGTACTTGTCGGTGACCTCGAGGTCCTTGTTGGCGAACACCGCTTCGTTGGCGAGGTAGTACGGGTATTCCGACTTCAGCATCGTGGTTCTCCTTGGCGGTGTCGCGCGTTCGTCCTTCGATACCTCAGGACGAACGGTTGCGCGTTGTCAGCAGGTGCGGGCGGCTGCGAGCGGATGGGTGGCAATTCGTCCGAGCAAGTCGTCCTCCTTGGCGTCCGGCGCGTTCGTCCTTCGATACCTCAGGACGAACGGTTGCGCGTTGTCATCAGGTGCGGGCGGCTGCGAGCGGATGGGTGGCAATGTCACGAAGCAAAGTCGTCCTCCTTGGCATCCGGCGGGTTCGTCCTTCGATACCTCAGGACGAACGGTTGCGCGTTGTCAGCAGGTGCGGGCGGGCTGCGAGCGGATGGGTGGCAATG
>JAWLBY010000023.1:30865-30996 GCA_041687455.1 Lysobacteraceae bacterium
GCAATGTCACGAAGCAAAGTCGTTCTCCTTGGCATCCGGCGGGTTCGTCCTTCGATACCTCAGGACGAACGGTTGCGCGTTGTCAGCAGGTGCGGGCGGCTGCGAGCGGACGGGCTGCAATGTCACGAAGC
>JAWLBY010000023.1:31096-60740 GCA_041687455.1 Lysobacteraceae bacterium
AAAGTCGTTCTCCTTGGCATCCGGCGGGTTCGTCCTTCGATACCACGGGACGAACGGTTGCGCGTTGTCAGCAGGTGCGGGCGGCTGCGAGCGGATGGGGGGCAATGTCACGAAGCAAAGTCGTTCTCCTTGGCATCCGGCGGGTTCGTCCTTCGATACCACGGGACGAACGGTTGCGCGTTGTCAGCAGGTGCGGGCGGCTGCGAGCGGATGGGCTGCAATGTCACGAAGCAAAGTCGTCCTCCTTGGCATCCGGCGGGTTCGTCCTTCGATACCTCAGGGCGAACAGTCACGCTTCGTCATCAGGTAAGGTGCGGCCGCGAGCCGGAGGATTTCCCACGAGCAGCCTTCGCCACGCAGTGCCAGCTCCAATTGGCCCGATCGGCGAGACAAGGGTGGGGCCGTTCGTCCTGAGGTATCGAAGGACGAATGGCGGCATGCGGTCGAACCGGCGCGCGCTTGCATCATCGCAGGTACTCCGGCAACGGATTCCGCGTGCCCCACGCATGCTGCCGGATCGCTTTCCAATCCCCACGGGTCAGAGCCTCCTTCTTGCGTCGACCCCAGCCCTTGATCTGTCGCTCCGCGGCAAGTGCTTCGTCACGCGTCTCGAATGCCTGCGACCACACGAGCGTGACCGGCAGCCGCGACTTCGTGTAGCAGCGGGGAATCGCGCCAGTGGAATGCAGGCCGATGCGTCGCTCTAGCTCATCGGTGTGGCCGACGTAGTACGAGCCGTCGGCACACCTCAGCATGTAGGCAAAGAACGGCAGCATCGCGCTGGCTCAGCGCACAGCTTCGCTCCGGGCATTCGCGGCATCACAGCTTCGCCGACAGCTCCTTGATTTCCCGATTCAGGATCCGGTCGTTGTCCGAATAATCGATCGGCACCTCGATCAGGTCGAATCCCGGTGTTTCGAGCGTCTTCGCGAGCAGCGGCGCGAACTCCGCGGCACTCGCCGGCCGATGGCCGCGGGCGCCGTAGCTTTCGGCGTACTTGACGAAGTCCGGGTTGCCCATGTCCATGCCGAAGTTCGGGAAGTCCATGTTGGCCTGCTTCCACTTGATCATGCCGTAGGCGTTGTCGCGCAGCACGATCATCGTCATGTTGAGGTTCAGGCGGACCGCCGTCTCGATCTCCTGCGAATTCATCATGAATCCACCGTCACCGGCCAGTGCGACAACCTTGCGTTCGGGGCAGACCATCTTCGCCGCCATGCCGGACGGCAGGCCGGCGCCCATCGTCGCCAGTGCGTTGTCGAGCAGCAGCGTGTTCGGCTGGTTGCAGCGGTAGTAGCGCGCGAACCAGATCTTGTACATGCCGTTGTCGAGGCACAGGATGTCGTTCGGGCCGAGCACCTTGCGGATGTCGGCGACCAGACGCTGTGGATAGATCGGGAAACGGTCGTCGTCGGCGCCTTCTGCCAGATGCGCGAGCAGGTGTTCGCGAACCTTGTCGAAGTACTTGAAATCCCAGTGGCTCTGCGGCTCGACGCGCTGTTTGATGCGCCACACCGAGTTGCCGATGTCGCCGATCACCTCGACCTGCGGGAAATACACCGTGTCGACCTCGGCGCCCATGTAGTTGACGTGGATCACCGTGCGGTGGCCCTGGCGCATGAAGAACGGTGGCTTCTCGATCACGTCGTGGCCGACGTTGATGATGCAGTCGGCGTTCTCGATCGCGCGATGGACGAAGTCGCCGGCCGACAGCGCGGCGTTGCCGAGCCACAGCGGGTGCATCTCGTCGATGACACCCTTGCCCATCTGGGTGGTGAAGAACGGAATGCCGAGCTTGTCGACGAACTCGCGCAGCATCTTCGAGGTGGTCTTGCGGTTGGCGCCGGCGCCGACCATCAGCAGCGGGCGTTTGGCGTTGGTGATCGCCTCGCAGGCATAGGCGATCGATTTGTCGTCGGCCACCGGACGGCGCGAATGGCTCTTCGGGATCAGGATCGCCTCGCTGTGCTCGTCGGCGATATCCTCCGGCAGCTCGAGGTGGGTGGCGCCCGGACGCTCTTCCTCGGCGCGCCGGAAGGCCTCGCGGACCCGCGCCGGGATGTTGTCGGCGGACACGATCTGCTTCGTGTACTTGGTCAGCGGCTTCATCATGTCGACGATGTCGACGATCTGGAAATGCCCCTGCTTGCTGGCCTTGACCGGCTTCTGGCCGGTGATCATCAGCATCGGCATCGCGCCGAGCTGAGCGTAGGCGGCAGCGGTGACGAAATTCGTCGCGCCCGGCCCGAGCGTCGACAGGCAGACGCCGGCACGGCCGGTCAGGCGGCCGTAGGTCGCCGCCATGAATCCCGCGCCCTGTTCGTGGCGGGTCAGGATCAGCTTGATGGTTGACGTGCGCAGCGACTCCAGCATGTCGAGATTTTCTTCGCCCGGAATACCGAAGATGTACTCGACACCTTCAGCTTCGAGCGCGCGAACGAACAGATCCGACGCCTTCATGCCCTTCTCCCCTGGGATGATCCCGAAGCGGGCATTCTTGGCCGCGCGTTGCGGCAGGTCAATCGTTGCGTTCGCGCGGATCCGGCATGAACTCGGTGATTTGCGCGCGCGCGCTGCCGTCGGCAAGTTGCGCGGTGACCTGTTGGCCGATCTCCAGATCCGAGATCGAACGCAGCACGCGGCCGTCCTCGGCCCTCAGGATCGAGTATCCGCGCGCGAGTGTCGCCAGCGGCGATACCGCATGCAGTGCACGGGCCAGCGCCATTGCTGCCCGGCCGTCGCGGGTCAGTCGCAGTGCAATGGTGTTCTGCAGGCGTTGCTTGCCGGCCTGCAGTCGCTCGTGCAGCAGCGCCAGACGGCGCCGCGGATGTACCGACTGCATGCGAGATTGCAGGTATTCGAGCCGGTGCCGCAGCGCAGCACGGCGCCGCAGGTCGATCGCCGCGAGGCGGGTATGCAGATCGAGCAGCCGCATGCGGTCGCGGGCCAGGCGTGCCTGAGGGCGCTGGGCGGACAGCCGCAGATGGAGTTGGTCGATGCGCTGCGCGCCGGTCTGCTGTCGCCGTTGCTGGCAGAACTGCAGTCGCTGCCACAGTGTCTGCAGCCGGCCGAGCAGGTCGGGTCGATCCGGCGTCAACGCCTCGGCGGCCGCCGACGGCGTCGGAGCGCGCAGGTCGGCGACGAATTCGGCGATGCAGCTATCGATCTCGTGTCCGATCGCGCAGGCGATCGGCGTTCGGCAGGCGGCGATCGCGCGCGCCAGCGCTTCATCGTTGAATGCCTGCAGATCTTCCAGCGAACCGCCGCCGCGGGTCAGCAGCAGTGCGTCGTAGCGCTGCGAGCGATCGGCGCGCTCGAGCATCGCCCGAACCTGCGCCGCAGCGCCTTCGCCCTGCACCGGTACCGGCAGCAGTTCGACTTCGAGCAGCGGAAAGCGCCGGCCGAGCACCGACAGCACGTCGTGGATCGCTGCTCCGCGCGGCGATGAAATGACACCGAGCCGCTGGATCCAGCGCGGCATCGACTGCTTGCGGGCAGTGTCGAACAGCCCCTCGGCTTCGAGCTTGCGCTTGAGTTCGTCGAGCGTGCGCTGCAACGCGCCTTCGCCGGCCGGTTCCAGATGGTCGAGGATCAACTGGTAGTCGCCGCGCGGTTCGTACAGCGTGACCCGGCCGCGCGCGCGGACGAGCTGTCCGTCGGCCGGCCTGAAGCGCAGCCACTGGCTTTTCGGTCGAAACAGCGCGCAACGGACCTGCGCGTGGCGATCCTTGAGGCTGAAATACAGGTGCCCGGACGCCGGACGCGACAGGTTGCACAGCTCGCCCTCGATCTCGACGGCAGGGAACGTGTCCTCGAGCAGCGAACGCGCCAATGCGTTGAGCTGGCTCGGCGTCAGGGTCGTGCTGTCGTTCAAGGCGGTGCGGGACGGGCCGATGGCCGGGCAGGATACCGCAGCCTCCGCCGCTTACCGAGCGGACCGAACCGGACGCGCGCGGGGTGAAGATCATTGCCCGCCGCGTTAAGCTCGCGCGGCATCGAACGGAATGGAGGCCGCCATGAGCGGAGCATTACAGGGGAAGGTGGTGGCCGTGACCGGCGGGCTCGGCGCGCTGGGCAGCGCGGCGGTCGACGCGCTGATTACCGCCGGTGCGCGCGTTGCGCTGCTCGATCGGGCCGAAGCCGAACGGCAGGCGAGTGCCGAACTGCTCGTTCTCGGCGGCATCGACCTGGCCGAGCCGGCAGCGGCCGAAGCCGCGATCGCGCGGGTCGCCGATCAGTTCGGCGGACTCGATGCGCTGGTCAACATCGCCGGCGGCTTCCGCTGGGAAACCGTCGCTGCCGGCAGCATCGACACCTGGGATCTGCTGTATCGGATCAACGTGCGTACCTGCGTCAGCGCCAGCCGGGCGGCGCTGCCGCACCTGCTGGCGCGTGGCGGCGGTCGCGTCGTCAACATCGGCGCGATGGGGGCACTGAAGGGCACCAACGGCATGGGCGCCTACGCCGCGTCGAAGGCGGGCGTGATGCGTTTCACCGAGGCGCTCGCCGACGAGCTGAAGGACCGCGCGATCACCGTGAATGCAGTGCTGCCGAGCATCATCGACACCGAGCAGAACCGGGCCGACATGCCGGACGCCGATTTCTCCCGCTGGGTATCGCCGTCGGCGCTGGCCGACGTGATCGTGTTCCTGCTCGGTGACGGTGCGGCGGCGGTGACCGGCGCGCTGATCCCGGTGCCGGGGCGCGTCTGAGGTTCGTCGGCAGCCGGATGCCTTCGTTTCCGGCCGGATAGCGGCGCTATCGGCCGCGCGCGTGGCCGGAACCGACCTCGCCGTGGATTCCGGCGAGGTCGTCCGGTATCGGCATCGGCCGCGGCGGGGGCACGTCGGCGCCGCCGGTGTCGCCCAGCGGTACCCGGAGTCGTGACAACAGCGCGGCAGCGACGATCCGGCGGCAATGGCCGGCGGTTTCGCGTCGGTCGCGGCGCTTCCAGCCGATCCGCAGCATGTCGACGTGGCTTCCGACATGCGGCCACGCGCGGCGCTGCCGGCGAATGTGCGCGCGCTCGCGATGAACGAATGCACGATCGAAGCGGTCGGTGCGTTTGGCAGCAGCGGTCGCGGACCGCTCCGTTTCGAAAGCGGTGCGCGCGCGGCGATTCATTGGAGCGAGCGGGCCGGGCGGAGCAGGGCATCGGCGCTGCGTCGCGAACGACGCAGCGCCGGCGATCACGGTTTCGGTGCGAACGCGTCGTGGTGTTCGGGCTGCTGGTCCCAGATCCGGCTCGGCTTGAACGGCAGTCGCTCGCTGGAAATACCGGCCGGACCGTCGACCCGGTCGTCGACGAACCACGGCTTGCCCTCGCGATCGAGGTACAGCTTCTTCATTTCCTCGGCATTGAACGGCCGCGAGCCGACCCGGCCCAGCACGGCGATCTGGCCTCCGGTCTCGTCGGCGGCGCGATCGCGCTCGAGGCCGCGCGAGAGTGCCTGGGCCGGTGCGCTGGTCGGATAGCTCGCGATCAGTTGCGGCTGCGGTTCGGCGGCGTAGCCGTAGAAGTTCGGCTGCGTGTCCGGCGCGGTCAACTGCACGACCTTGAGCCCGCCGCTGCCATCGGCGACGTACAGGAACGGCGATGCGTTGGTCGATGCGACCACCACGTCGTGCGCATCGACGATGCGGCCGTCGGCATTGAACATCCGGTACAGCGCCGGCTGCTCGGGGCGGGTCACGTCGACGATCGCGACACCTTCACGTCCGTTGGCGACGTAGGCGTAGGTGCGGGCGATGTGCAGCTTCTGCGCGTCGGCAAGCTTCACCAGCGCGCCGTCGACGATTCGTGGCGCGGCCGGATCGTCGATGTTGACCGTCTGCAGGCCCTGTCCGGTGGTCACGAACAGGTAGCGGAACTGCACCTGCGCGGCGCGGGCGTCGGCAAGCGGGATCTTCGCCGCCACGCGCGGTTCCAGCGGGTCGTTCATGTCCAGCACGACGACGCCATCGGGTGTCGAGGCGTAGAACCAGTGGCCGGCGATGTGCAGGTGCCGGACGCCGGTCAGCGCGCCGCCTTCGTTCCAGGTCAGCTTGCGTTCGAGGAAGTTGTTCAGCGGGTCGCCGTCGGCCAGCGTGTTTACATCGACGACGATCAGGCCTTCCTCGGCATCGGCAATGAATGCGTAGTGGTAGATCGGGTGGAACGGCTGTTCGAGGTTGACCTTGCGCATCAGGTCGCCCTCGTTGCGCAGCGGCGCGATCGGCTGGTTGGTCGGCAGCGCGACGCAGGTCGCGTTCGCGCTCGGGATGTGGGTGTCGTGGCCGAGCTTCGAGAACGGCGCGGTGATGAAACGCTGCGAGAATCCCTTGTTGGTGGCACTCGCGATGTCGTACGCGCGGGTGCCCTTGCTGCCTTCCGACACGAACAGGTACTCGCCACGATGCTGCAGACAACCGACGTTGCCGGTCTTGTGGTCGTAGCCTTCCGGCAGCACGCGTTCGCGCGCCTCGTGCTTGCCGTAGCGCTCCGGATAGGCGTAGCGGTGCAGGTAGGAACCGATCACCGCCTGCGGCTCGTCCCACTCGGTGACCGGCACTGCGCTGACGCCGCCGTCACCGCCGACCCAGGCGACGAAGCCGAGGAAATCGACGAACTTGGTGCCCTGCAGCAGCAACTGCGCCATGATCGCGTTGTTGTCGTTGGCAGCCGACAGATGGCAATCGGTGCATTGCTTGGTTTCGCCGCGCCGCTCGGTGTGCGGGTAGTGCGGCGCGAACGCCTGCGACGAATAACCGCTCGCCGCGATCGGCGGCTGCTGGACGTAGATCCGTTCGCGGTTGCTGTTGGTCGACGACAGCACCAGCGCCGACGACGAGCGCACCGGCGCGATCTTGCCGCCCTTGATCTCGCCGTGGATACCGAGCTGGAAGATGTCGTCGCGGGCGACCTGCGGATTGTAGGTGGCGAAGTTGCGCGTCTCGTTGCCTTCGTAGTGCTGCTTCGCGGTCTTCCAGTTGGCCTGGATCGGCAGATGGCAGCCGCCGCAACTGGTCGTCCACGAGGTGTGGCAGGTGTAGCACATCATCGTGTCTTCGCCGTGCGCACGCTGGTCCTTCGGCACGTCGGCGCCGTACTCGAGCGTCGCGGTGTCGCGCGACATCGCGTGGGCGCGGTCGGCCTTGGCGTTGTAGGCATCGCCGCCGTTCGCTGACACGTCCTTCAGCAGCGACATGGTCCATTCGAGGCCCGGCACCACCGCAGAGCGCTGGATCAACTTGCCGTCGACCCACTCGAAGCGGCGCTTGCCGTCCGGGTTGCGGATCAGCGCGAGGTTGCGGCCGTCCTTCGACGCCATCGGGCCGGACGTGCGAAGGCTCGGGTATTCGTCGACGGTGCCGTGGCAGTCCTGGCACTGGATCTCGACGCCGGCCATGACCTCGCCGACGATGTGGCCGTTGCTGTGCGCATCCTGCTGGAAATGGCAGTCGACGCACTGCATGCCGAGATCGACGTGGATCGAGGACAGATGCACCGCCTTCTCGAACCGCTTCGGGTCGTCGTTGGCGATCAGGTTGTTCTGCTCGTCGAGCAGGTTGCCCTTGCGGTCGCGCTTCAACACGGCGCGGAAATTCCAGCCGTGCCCGTGATAGTCGGCGAACTGGGTGTGCTCGCGTTCGTCGTTCTTCTCGGCGACCGCCTTCAGGAAGTCCGGATCGGCCCAGTTGCCGCGGATCGCGGCTTCCTCGGGATTGCGCCGGTTGATCGCGCGGATCTGCGAGTCGGTCGGCTTGCGTTCCTCCTTCGGCCACATGAACGGCGCGTCGGGCTCGTAGTCCCACATCGTGTAGCCGTACATCGTGTTGATGAACATGTTCGGCTGGTGCATGTGGCAGACCATGCACTGGCTGCTCGGGATCTGCCGGGTGAACTCGTGCTTCAGCGGATGGCCCGGTTCCTGTTTCGGAATGGTCGGATCGATCTGCTGCGAGAAGCCCTCGTGGCCGAATTGCGCATAGATCGACGAATGACGCGGATCACGGTCGTTGGCATAGATGACGTGGCAGGCGGTACATCCGGACGAGCGGAAATCGCCCGGGTTGTCGTTGGTGCCGAGGAACCACAGGTGCGGGTCGTTCAGCCGTGTCTTGTGGATGTTCAGCACCGGGATCGCGACACGCGAACCGGTGCCCGGTCCGCGGTTGGACTGCTTGATGTCGGGCCGGCCCGGCTCCTCGAGGCGCTGGATCAGGCCCAGCGAGTTCGGCAGTCCGGTTTCGGCGAATGTGGTGTTGATGTTGCGTCCGCCGCGTTCGAACACGCGGAACACGTCGGCCGGCGGAATCACCTCCCAGACCGGGAGCGGATACAGCGCCGGCAGGATGCCGAACTTCATCATCTCCTCGGTGACCGGCACCGGATTGTTGATCGCGCCCCACTCACCGCTCGGCGCATAGAACTCGCCGAGCATGTAGCGCTTGTAGGGCAGGATGCCGTTGTTGTACGAGGCGCCGCCCCACAGCATCGCCGACGTCGCCATCAGGCTGGTGCGGGTCGCGTCGACGATCGGCTTGTGGCAGGCGCCGCAGGCGTCGTCGGCGACGCGCAGGTCGCCCGGGTTGATGAAGCGGATGAACTCCATCGACTCGGCGTTGAGGATCGCGAAGCTGTCTTCGGGATTGCGGCTGGCCGGGTAATACCAGCGGTCGGGAAAGCGCGGCAGGACGTGGGCCTGCTCCATCGCGGCCAGATAGTCGGCGCTGTACGGCACCTTCGGATGCGGGTAGTGGTGCGGCTCGTATTCGGTGTGCTCGAGCGGGTTGATCGCGCCGATCGGCATGCGTTGGTAGACGTGATCCCCGGCCGGAACCATGACTTCGGCGTTGCCGCCATGGCAGTCGGTGCAGCCGAGCACGACGGCCGGGTTGCGGTGCATCGTCTTGCTGTCGGATGCCGTGTGGCAACTGACACAGCCGGCGGACTTCTCGTCGGCCTTCGCGATCGGCTGGTGTGCGGGCGCGGCGGGATGCGCGACGTATTCGCGCTCGACCGGCTTTTCGGCGGCGGCGACCGCGAGGGTGGGGAGGCCGAGTATCAGTGCCACCGACGCAACAGCGCCGAGGGCGACCCGTTTGAGCCCCTCTCCCCCCGGGAGAGGGGGTGGGGTGAGGGGTCGGGCGGAGCGAGCCGTGCGAGTCTTGCCGTGAACGATGGGTACGCCGATCAGGCGGTCGGACGGCGCCACGCGTTCCGGAACCGCGCGGGGTTCCCGAACCCTCACCCTCGGCCCCTCTCCCGCAGGGAGAGGGGAGCAAAGCGGATCGCCGCCAGCGTGCGCATTGCGCGTTTCCTCGACGTCGGTCATGCCGGCGCTCCTTGCATTCAGTTCAAGCGACATGCGGACATCCATCAGAACGTCAGCACCAGGTTGCCGAGCACGGAGTAGTAGGTGTCGTCGTCGCCGTACAGGTCGGCAAGGCCACTGCCGGCATTCAGGCCGGCGGCCGACAGCCGCAGCACGACGTTCTGGGTGAAGTACGGACGCCAGATCCAGGCGACCGACAGGTCCTGGCCGATCTCGCGATCGATCGGGGCCTGGTTGCGCGCGGTCTCGAGCGAGGCGGTCTCGTCGAACCACAACTGGTTCAGATTGACCGACACGCGCGATTGCGGCGTCAGGTCGAAGTCGGCGCCGATGCCGATCAGCCGCAGGCCTGGGCCGTCGAAGTTGCTCTGTCCGAGTTCGCGCGACGAACGCAGCGACGGGATCATCGAATTCCGGCCGGTCAGCGCCACGCCGCCGCCGCCGATCAGCGGCATGTTCTGCCGGATCCAGTAGCTGGTGTCGGCGCCGGCGAACACCGGGTTCTCGAAGATCGAATCGAAACCGTTCGACTTGTTGTCGAATGGCTGCTCGTCGCCGGACGCCCAGGCGAGCGAGGCGCGGGTCCGGATCCAGTCGAAGTCCATGCCCGCTTCGGCGGCGAAGAAACCGGCCTCGATGTCGTTGCGGCGATCGATGAACACCGCATCGTTGCGGCCGAGCGCGTAGTAGGCCGACACGGTCAGGTTCAGCCGGCCGAAATGGCCGTCGCCGTTGTAGCCGACGTAGGTCACGTCGTACTCGCGCGGACGCTCGACGCCGAGCGACGCCGGGCGCGCGATGAAGCCGTTCTCGTCGAAGAAGAACTCGCTCTCGCGGTTGCGATTGTGGACGATGGTCGCCTGCGACACGAAACCGAGTCGCGGCCAGTCCTGTCGGTACAGATTGGCGACGAAAATGTCGTCGTCGCGCAGCCCGGCACCGACGTCGTTGAGGCCGGAATTGGTGTCCTTCTCGACCCGGCGGAACCAGGCCAGGTTGTACTGCCAGCGGTTGTTGTCGCGATTGCCGAACAGCCGCACGCCGAACTGCAGGTCCTGGAACAGGAAGCCGCGGAAATCGGTCGAGAACGGCTGGATGCCGATCCGGATCGAATCGAAGTCGTAGCGGTCGGACACGTCGCGCAGATGCTTGTCGTAGAACAGCTCCTGCACGGCGACGAAGCCGTCGTCACGGACGTTGCCGAGCCGCGGGTCGATCTGCAGCGCCCGCACTTCCTCGGTATCGACGCGGTTGTACTGGGCGGCGAGCGTCAGCCGGAATTCGTGCTCGGGCGGCTTGAACACCGTCTCGCCCTTGAACAGCACGATGCCGGCCAGCACGGTCTGCACCTGGATGCGCTGGTGGATGCCGGAAAAGATGTCGATCGAGCCCGGGTCTTCCGACGACTGCGGTCCGACCGGCGTCGGAATGCTGCGCGGCTCGAGCACGGTGTCGGAAATCCCGATCAGGCTCAGGAACCAGTCGTCCCCGTCCAGACCGGGGATCTTCATCGGCTTGTCGCCCTTCCAGACGTTCTGGTTGTACGGGTCGTACCACGGGAACTTGAAGTCGAGCGCTTCCATGATCCGCCAGCGATCAGGCAGCGGCACGAACTCGCCGACCTGGTCGATCGGCGCCGGATCGATGTGGCCCGGGTTCTGCGGTTCGCGCTCCTCGATCCGGGTGATCGGGTGGCCCGGACGGCGTCGAATGATGCGTGCCGCGTCGGGATCGTAGGTCTGCGCCGGCAGCAGGCCGATCCATTGCAGCCAGCTCGGGCCGGCCGCGAGCGGTGCGGCAGTGGCCGACAGCGATGCGGCCGACAGCAAGGTGCCGGCAATCGCGAGTACCAGCGGACGGCAGCGTGTCATTTCACTTCCCTCCGCACACGTTCTGCTCATCGGAACCGATGAACGGTGACTGCGGGCATTGCACGTAGCGCAGCCGCGCTCCGCGCACGACCAACTGGTCGGCGCGTCGTGCCGGCGGGGCGTTGCCGATGCCGCTGTTCAGCAGTTGCCCGGCGTTGTGGGCGCCGAGGAACGCAACCATGTCGTCCTGGTCGACGCCGTCACCGGAAATGCCGATCGCGCCGACCAGCGTCTCGCCACGGTAGATCGGTACGCTGCCCGGGAAGATCTGGATGCCGTTCGGCAGACGCTCGATGCCGGTGCAGGAACCGGGGGCCGGATCCGGCAACGGCAGCGGAGCTTCGGCGCTCGGTGCCGGCACGAAGTCATCGCCTTCGAGCGTGATCGGCAGGCCGAGCTGGTTCACGTAATGAGCGACGTGGAACGCCAACTGGTTGTAGACGAGGTCGAGCTGGATGCCGTCGTGGAACGGACTCCACTGGTCGAACGGCCGCGCGAACGGCCCCGACTGGTCGGAGACGATGCCGTCGGGGTAGTACGGTCGCGACAGGTTGCCGCCGGCGCGATCGGAGAACGCGAAGGCGCCGTCGGCGAGCGCGGTCGGCTGGCCGATGAAATCACGTACGCGGCCGACGTAGTCGCCGATCCGGGCATTGCCGACGACGGTCAGATCGAACCGCTCCGGCGCCGCCTCGCTCGGCAGCAGCGCGCCATTGAAGTACTGCACTTCGGCCGCCGACTGCAGGTCGGCGGCGGCATAGTCGCCGGAGTAGAACGCCGCCGTGCGCGCCTTCTGGACCGCGACATCGATGCCGAACACCGGCGCGTCCCGGGTGCGCGCCAGAGCCAGCACGACACCGTTGGTGTCGACGACGCTGATGCTGACCCGGGCCTGGGTGCCGAGCGGCTGGCGGATCTGCGCACGGGCCCGGTTCGCGACCGCCAGCGCCTGGTCGACGATGACGCGCGCTTCCTCGGCACTGATCGCCGCTTCGCCATTGGTGCCGGCGCGCGGCGGGAAGCGTTCGTTGCCGGCGTGGTCGACCAGCACGAAGGCGTCACGTCCCGGGTAATGCGTCGTGTCCGGGCGGACGCCGGAAGCCGGCGTGCCGAATACGGTGCCGGCGCGCGGCGTGCCGTCGAAATAGGCCGGTACCCGGATCATCGATCCGGCACCGTCGAGCGCCGCCACGGTGCCGCCGGTCACGTTCAGATGACCGAAGTCGACGTCGCTGAAGCGGAACGTCTTTCCATCAGCGGTGATTCGGTCGCCACGGCGATCGAGCGGCGCGGAGTATCCGAAGCTGCCGGCCACCGCGATCAGCTCGTCGACATTGCGGTCGCTGTCGCCGATGACTTCGTCGAGGGTGTAGTCGGGATCGGCAGCGATGCCGATGGCACCGATCGGCACGCCGTCCTTGTACAGCGGAAAGCCGCCCGGATCGGCCGACAGGCCGAGCGGCGAACGCCGCGGTCCGGGGCCGATCGCCGACTCGCCGCGATTGACGATGTCGGAGCAGGACAGTTGCGAGAACTGCACGCCGTACAGCGGTCCGGCCGGTGCATTGAATTCGCCGGGATTGAAATGCTCCTGGACGATCTGGCTCGCGGTGCGGGTCGAGAACGCATTGCCCTCCGACGACAGGTAGGCACCGGTCACCGCCTTCGCGATCGCGGCCAGTTCGCTCGGGACATCGAGATTCTCGAGCCCGCCGACAACGCCCCGGTCGGTGCCGACCCGCACCGTGACCGGCGCTCCGTTCATCCGGTAGACGCCGAGCACGTTGCCGACCCGGTCGACCACTGCGATCACGGCCGGCGTGTTGCGTGCGGCGGCCTCGGCGACCGCCTGGCCGGTCACCCGCTCGACGTCGGCGACGTCGAGGAACGAGCTCGCCTTGACGCACGAGCCGGTGCAGCCGCTGTCGCTGACAGTCGTTGGCGGTGGCGCGGTGCCCACCGGATCGCCGCTGTTGCTGCTGCCGCTGCAGCCGGCGAGAACGATCGCGGAGGCGAGCAGCGACACGCGCAGTCGGTCGGTAGGGCAGAACATCGTGCGGGGGGCAGGGCGCATGAGAATGTCCGTGCGATGGAAATCTACAGCTCGCGCTGCAGCAGGTGATCGGATTCGTGGTAGCCGTGGCAGGCGATACAGCCGGACTGCAGCCGATCGCGCCCGCCCTGTTCGCCGGCGTGGCACTGACGGCAGTTGGCGATGTCGGGCAGCAGCAGATCGCTGCTGGCCTCGGATGTTTCGGCCGCATGGCAATCCGCGCATGCCATCGTCGTGTGCTTGCGATGGGTGAAGTGCGACTTCGGGAACCAGGTGCCGGCGACCCGGACCGGCGCGACCTTCCACGGCTCCTCGATGCTCGGTCCCGGGCCGGTCGCGTGGCAGACCGAGCAGGTGCCGCCGTTGAACAGTCGCTCGCCGACCTGGCGCGACTTGTCGCGTGCCCAGGTCAACGCCAGTTGGCGCTCTTCGGTGGTGACGGTCTGGCCCGGCCGACGGCGCGTGCGCAGCGCCTGCGGTGCGGTCTCCTCGGCGACCTGGCCTTCCAGCGCACGGCGGGCATAGAACTCGTCGAGCATGTGGAAGATCTCGCTGATCCGGCCGTGCGGCACCTCACGCTGCGGGTCGGTGATGTCGAAGGTCAGCCGGTGGCAGCTCTGGCACATCGACTCGAACTCGACCGGCTGCATCCTTGCGCCGCCCGGCTGCGGACGATGGCAGTCGGCGCAAGCCAGCGTGCGGTCGCCATCGGGCGCCTGAATACCGGCCGGATCGAGATGCAGCTCGTGCGGGAACTTCAGGCCCGAGCGTTCCTGCAGGCCCGCGCTCAGTTCGACACGCTGCGGTGCGAATCGATCTTCGGCGTCCCACGCCGGCAACGCGACCTTGAACTCCGGGTGTGCGGTGCCGAAATCGCCGATATCGTCCAGCGTACTGGCGCCGCCGCTGGCACCGGCCAGACCCACGTGACAGTCGGCGCACAGCGCCTGGTCCTCGCGGACCAGTCCGCCATTGCCGTTGTGGTCGCGATGGCAATGTGCGCAGCGCGCCTCACCGAGTTCCGGCAGGTTGAACGTGACCGGGTCGGCGTGCGCCGGGGTGTCCTTGTGGCAGGTCTGGCAGTCCTTGTCCTTGACCCAACGGAAGCCTTCGCTGTGGCACTGGTTGCAGTCGCTGCCGAAGAAGTGGTGTGCCGAATCGAGTTCGCCGGCCTGCCAGGCATCACGCGACGGCAGCGGCGTGCTCAGCAGCAGCTCGGACAGATCGCGTGAATAGTGCGCGCCGAGCGGCAGCAGCAGGCCGAACAACAGCGTGCCGACCAGCAGCAGCCAGGCCGCCGCACGCTTGCCGAGCCGGGTTTCCGCAAGGCTCGTCGGCACCCGCTTGCGGGCGGCGCGGGCGGCCAGCTCGGAAGCATCGATCGTGCTGATCTCGACCGCTGCGTCGTAGTCTTCCGGCGGATCGAGCAGGGCGATCCGGGTGGAACCGATCTCGATCTGCGCCCCAGCCGCGAGCGTCGCCTGCTGCACGATGTTGCCGTCGACCCGCACACCGGCATCGATCAGCGATTCGAGCCGATACCGGCCGCGGCCGACCGACGTGATCCGCGCATGTTCGAGGGCGGCGCGCATGTCGCTGAGAAACACGGCCTGGCTGGCGCCACGACCGATCGTCAGCGCGTCGCCGAAGTGGATGTCGTCCTCGTAGGCGACCTGGCCTTTGCCCTTGCGATGTACCTGTCGAATGAGCCAGCGCATCGTGACCTACCTCACCAATAGAACAGGACGGAGACGATGTGCGCTGTCAGTGCCCCCAACAGCCCGATCGACAACGGAACGTGCACGTAGAGCCATATCTCCATCAGTGCCTGCAACTGGATGTCGCGCGCGACCCGGGTCGCCAGCGTCTTCTTGCGGGTCAGCAGGTCGATCAGCTTGCGCAGCGAATCGGCCTGCTTGTCGGTCGAGGTTTCCGCGGACAGGAAGTCGACCATCGCGATCATCGTCCGTGCCTCGCCCTTCGTCTTTGCTGCCTTGTCACGCGCGTCGGCCGCTTCGCGGATGCTGGCGAGGGCAGCGTCGGAATCGTCGCGTGCAGTGAGCTGAGCCCAGGCACCGCCGCCGAGTCGCGTGCGTTCGATCGATTTCAGCACAGCGTTGTGGATCTTCGGATCGACCGCATCGGCCAGCGCCAGCGCGTTCTGGTCGAGATCGGCGATTTCCTCGAGCATTGCCTCGCGGGTCGCGTTGTCGCGGTTGCGCGTCATCAGCGTCGGGTAGCGCAGGTAGGCGTAGACACCGAAGAAGCCGGAGAAGATCACCAGCAGCATCAGCACAAGTGCCAGCGTGTGGATGTTCCAGCCGAGCTGGAAGCCGCTGTGCAGCAGTGCGATCAGGATAAGGCTGGTGCCGAGGTAGACGTGGGCCGACAGCCAGCCGCGGATGCTGCCGGTGCCGCGGCCGTACCTGCGCTTGCGCACGCCGAACCAGGTAAGCCAGATGATCAGCAGTGCGCCGATCGTGCCGAGCGTGTAGCCGAGCCAGGTGCCGCCGTTGGCCGGAGCGCCGACCGGCTCATGGGCGAAGTAGGCCACCAGTGAAACCAGCGCCAACGCGAGCGCGGCCCACAGATAGCGGTATCGCGCGTGATTGAGGAATGATCCGTGCATGAGAGGCCGAGATTTCGAAATTGGGGAATCGGGAATCGGGATTCGTTACAGCGGGCCACGAGCCGCCCGGCGGCCGAGCAGTGTTCGTCGCACGCTCAAACAGGCCTGTGCTTTCGACATCCGTTTCCCTCCCCGATCAACTTGATGTGCGCACGCCCGTCAGGTCTTGCCGGCTCGTGCAAATCCCGAATCCCCCGATCCCCAATCCCGGCTTCACCGGGACTGCGCGTACGCGACCAGTTCTTCCGGTGAAATGCGCAGCGCCGCGCCGGTCGGGCACGAACGCACACAGGCCGGCCCGCCGGACACGTCGCGACACATGTCGCACTTGACCGCTTTTTTCTCGCTCGGCTTGGCGCCTTTGGCATACGGGGCTTCGCCGGGGCCGGGACCGGCGCCGAACATCAGCCACGACAGCAGTCCGGGCTTGCTGTCCTTCTTGCCGGCCATGTGGATCACGCCGTACGGGCAATTGCGTTCGCAGTTGCCGCAGCCGATGCAGTTGTCGGCAATGTAGACTTCGCCGCTCTGGGTGCGATGGATCGCATCCGGCGGACAGTCCTTCATGCAATGCGGGTGTTCGCAGTGGCGGCACGAGGTTGGCACGTGTACCGATGCGAAGGTCGGGCCTGCCTCGCGGTCCAGTCGCGAGGTGCCGCCGTGGGTCTCGGCACAGGCCTTCTCGCAGTTGTCACAGCGAACGCACAGCGATTCATCGATCAGCAGGACGTCGGTCGCTTCACCGATTCCCTGCTGCATCAGGAACGAAATGATGTCGACGCCGCTGCCTGCGGACTGGATTGCGAGGTTGGCGGCCGCGCGCTGGCGGTATTCCTGCTGCAAGGTCAGTCGCAATTGCGGGTCGCGGGCCAGCAGTCGTTTGAATGCGTCGGCACCGAGCCGGATCGTCTCGGTCGTGACCGCGGCCCGCGCGGTGGCCGAACGTTTCGAATCGCCGAGCAGCGCCATCTCGCCGACGTAGTTGCCGGCCGGCACGTAGGACAGCACGATCTCGCGGCCGCCGATGTTGCGCGAAATGGTCAGCGAGCCGACCCGGACCAGGTGCAGCGAATCGCCGACATCGCCTTCGGTGAACAGGACTTCGTCCGCCTGGAACTTGCAGATCTGCGCATCGGCAACGATGTCGGCCAGTTCCTCGGCGGTCGAGCGCGGCGCAAAGCGCTGCTGGATCGCACGGGTGATGAACACCAGGTCGATCTCGCGCCGGACCGCGGCGACCGAGTTGATCAGCCGGTTCATCGAACGCCGCGGCGTCTCGACCAGCACGCAGCCCGGGCCGGCATACACGCTCGCCGAGCGACGACGGCCGGAAATCAGGCTCATCTCGCCGAAGAATTCGCCCTTCTTCAGTGTGATCCGCTGCCCGGTCTGCGGGTTGATCTCGACTTCGACGGTGCCATCGACGATGCAGTAGAAACTGTTCGTGTAGTCGTTGCGGGCGAACACCGATGCGCCCGGCGCCGGCGTGCGGATATCCGAGTCGAGCATGAACTCGCGCAACTGCAGCGGCGTGATGTGCGACAGCAGCCGGACGTTGTCCTGCACCTTCGCGAGCGCCGCCTCGACCGTCGTGAAGCCGGCCATCGACTTGAACTTGTCGCGCAGCAGCGGCTCGTCGGCCGGCTCGACCTTCTCGCCGAGGATGTACTCGATGACCTCGAAGCCCTGGTTCATCGCCTGCTTGATCAGCGGGTATCCGCCGAGTGCACCGACGATGTAGAGGCCCTTCACGTTCGACTCGTACTGCGGACTGATCGCCGGCACCGCGGCCGGGTCCTTGCTCGGGAACTCGACGCCGCAGCCTTCGACGAAGCCGCGCGGCGCGGTCGCGCCAAGGCGCGCGATCACCCGGTCGCAAAGGATCTGCGCGCGGCCCTTCGGCGTCGACAACACCATCCGACCGGGCTTGCGGCCGACCGTCAGTGCATCGACCTTCTCCGGCCCGGCGTTGTAGTAGCACTGGATCCGGCCGTCGTCGATCGCCTTCAGGATCGCGTCGAGATTGCCCTGCTTGGCGCGGGCGAACTCGTCGCGACGGTTGATGATGATGACTTCGTTCTGCTTCGACAGCGCGATCGCGTTCTCGATCGCCGCATCACCGGCGCCGACCACGACGATCGTCTCGCCGACGTACTCGTCGGGATCATCCAGTTGGTACTGCACGAACGGCAGGTCTTCGCCGGGCACGCCGAGCTTGCGCAGGTTGCCCTGCAGGCCGATGCCGAGCACGACGTTGTCGGCTTCGATCACGCCGCCGGCCAGCTTCAGCACGAAGTGGCCGCCGTCGGTGCGGGTGATCGACTTGACCTCGGCGCCGTGGCGGACGTTGACCTTCAGCGATTCGACGCCCTTATCCCAGGCATCGAGGATCGCCTCGCGGCTGCTGGCCTTGAACGGCAGGGGCGAGCGCAACGGCAGGATGCCGGGCTCGTCCATGACGTGCTTGCCCTTCTGATAGCGGTAGATCGTGTTCGACAGATGCGGCTCGGCCTCGAGCAGCACATGCGAGATGCCCCGTTCGGCCGCGCGTGCCGCCGCCGACAGGCCGCCCGGGCCCGAGCCGACGATCGCTACCCGAAATCGCTCCGTCATCTGTGACCCCCAACACTCTCCCGCGCCGGATCATAGCAGCGCCATCCGTTTGCGGGTGAGTCCGCTTCTCGATTGGCATCGGCCCGCGGAGCCGGTCCGCAACCTGACAGTGTTCGTCGGCGGCCGCTAAGCTATGCGCCTGCACAACGGCCGGCGCGCCGTCAGGGTGAGCATGAATCAGGCGTACCGCCAACTGGGCGAGGGGCTACCGGAACGCCGGTCGGCCGCTGGGCTCGAGATCCCGATCGATCCGAAACGGCTGGGGCCGTGGATCGACGCATTGCCGCGTGCGAATCCGGCGTCGACTCGCAGCCAGCTTGGCGATGCGATGGCTGCGATGAACCAGGTCCGCCTCGAACGCGGGCAGCGGCTGACCGCGCTCGAATTGCTGCGGCCGGTGGCGCTCGAGACGTCGAATGCGCTCGGCCGTCGGTTGCACGGTCTCACGTTGCCGCTGTCGCCAGGCAAGGCGCGCGAGATGGAGCAGTTGATCGAGTTCGACCGGCTGCTGGCCGACGGCTACCGGATCGCGGTGCTCGAATTGTGCGCGCCGTCGGGCTCGCTGCCGCTGCTGCGCGGCGGTGCGGTCGCTCAGGCGATCGAGCGGGCGCTGTACCACTGCTCCCGCTGCATGCTGCACGCCTACGCAATTTATCAGGCGCCGCCGGCGGGCAGTTGGGCGGTACTGCACGCATTGTTCGCCTTCGCGCGTTCGCATCGCCTCGATGGCAAGCCGGTCGACGAGCCGGCCGAGCAGGGCGTCGCGACGATCGGCCAGTCGTACGGCCAGGCTCTGCTGCTGGCGTTGTCGAACCCGTACCGCTTCAACCAGCGCGAGCAGCAGGAGCTGTGGACGCTGTGCCGCGACCTGTCGCTGCTGCTGAAGCTCGTCCCGGTCCGGCCTGCGAACGACGGCTTCGCGATTCCACTCGACCGCGACGAAGGCCCGGGCTATATCCCCGAAGAGCGTGCCGATGACAGCGGCGAGCAGCTCTGGCTCGATCTGTCGGCGCTGCGGAACCTGCTCGAACAGCCACTCGCGCAGGTACACAGCGGTCCGGTGCGCTTGCGGCTCGGAAGCAGGACGCTGGATTCCAATGCCGAGCTGCTGCGCCGGCTGCGCGGCGGCTGGGGCAGTGCGGCCACCCGTGGACACCAGCGTCTCGGTGCGGTGCACCGGCTCGAGACCGTGTTCGGGCTCACCGCGCTGCATTTCCACCTGGCCGGCGAGGATTTCGACAGTTTCCTGCGCCGGACCGGTTCGCCGGTGAGCCTGCGCGAGCGCGAGCGGCACGACTGGACGCACACCACGGTCGATCCGACCCGGGTGCCGGTGCTGCAGGCCGACGTGCTGGACCAGAGTCTCGGTGGCTACCGCATCCGATGGCCGGCCGACCAGTCGGTCAAGGCGCGGGTCGGCGAGCTGGTCGGTCTCAGCGCCGGCGACGACGGCGGTCAGCGCCAGTGGATGCTCGGCGCGATCCGCTGGTTGCGGCATGCCGGCGACGGTTCGGTCGACGCCGGGATCGAGCTGCTGGCGCGCCGGGCAAGAGCCGTTGCGGTGCGCAGCCTCGACGCGCCGGCCGACGGCAAGCCGCGGCTGCGCGCAATCCAGTTCGAACCGGTCCGCGACGGCACGCCGCAGACGCTGCGGCTGGCGGTGCCGACCGTGCTGGAGACGATCGGCGGCGATGTCGAGATCGTCCGGACCGCAGAGCAGGTCGAAATCGAAGTCGGTGAGTCGATGAACGAGCAATGCCGCAACACCCGGGTCGTCGAGAATGCCGGCGACTACCTGCTGGTCGTCGCCGAGCGCGCCGGGGGCGGCCGATGAGCGCGCCGCTGTCGTGCGGACCGGCCGGGCGGCGCGTCAGCGTGCCGGTGCGCGTCGCCGGCGTGACGATAGGTGGCGATGCGCCGGTCGTCGTGCAGTCGATGACCAACACCGACACCGCCGACGTCGCGGCCACCGCACGGCAGGTCGCCGAACTGGCACGGGCTGGCTCCGAGCTGGTCCGGATTACGGTCAACACGGCGGACGCGGCCGCGGCGGTGCCGAGAATTCGCGAGCGGCTCGATGCGATGGCCTGCTCGGTGCCGCTGATCGGTGACTTCCACTACAACGGCCACCAGTTGCTGCGCGGCGAGCCGGCCTGCGCCGAAGCGCTGGCCAAGTACCGGATCAACCCGGGCAATGTAGGCTTCGGCAGGAAGCGCGACAGCCAGTTCGCCGAGCTGATCGAGCTGGCGCTGCGCTACGAAAAACCGGTCCGCATCGGCGTCAACTGGGGCTCGCTCGATCAGGCGCTGGCGCAGCAGTTGATGGACGAGAACCATCGGCGGGCCGAGCCATGGGATGCCGCGGCGGTCATGCGTGAGGCGCTGGTCCGCTCGGCGATCGATTCGGCAGCCCGTGCGGTCGATCTCGGCCTGCCGGCCGACCACATCGTCCTGTCGGCCAAGGTCAGCGGCGTGCAGGAGCTGATCGCGGTCTATCGGGAACTGGCACGGCGCAGCCACCAGCCGCTGCACCTCGGGCTGACCGAGGCCGGCATGGGCAGCAAGGGCATCGTCGCGTCGACCGCGGCGCTGGCGGTGCTGCTGCAGGAAGGCATCGGCGACACCATCCGGATTTCGCTGACGCCGGAACCGGGCGGTGCGCGAACGCAGGAAGTCGTCGTCGCACAGGAACTGCTGCAGACGATGGGCCTGCGCGCGTTCACGCCGCTGGTCACCGCCTGTCCCGGCTGCGGCCGAACGACCAGCAGTTTCTTCCAGGAACTGGCCAAGACCGTGCAGGACCACGTCCGCGCGAAGATGCCGGAGTGGCGGATCAGCCATCCCGGCGCCGAGAACCTGACGCTGGCCGTGATGGGCTGCGTCGTCAACGGGCCGGGCGAGAGCAAGCATGCCGACATCGGCATTTCGCTGCCCGGCACCGGCGAAGCGCCCGCAGCGCCGGTGTTCATCGACGGCCAGAAGGCGATCACGCTGCGCGGCGACAACATCGCCCGCGAATTCGTGGACCTGATCGACGACTACGTCGAGCGGCGCTACGGCGGGCCGACCGCGGCCTGAACCACCGAGCGGGCCTCGACCCGACGGTCACCCGCGCCGGGGCGGCCGACAGACGCGCGGCGGCCCGGCCTGCGGTGGGTCGATCCATGCGGCCGGCTGCTGCTCAGCGCGTGACGAACCGGCGACGCGGTGCTCACCGCGCCGACGGCGGATTGTCCGAGCCGATCTGCTGGTCGGTGACGGTGCGCCGGGCGAGCTGCGCCTCGCGTCGGGCGATGTAGAAGTTCGACGCGAAGATGATGCCGGCGCCGATCGCGGTCCACGTCGTCATCGCCTCGTCGAACAGCAGCCAGGCCAGTGCGGCGACGATCGGCAACTGCACGAACGACAGCGGCGTCAGCGCCGAGGCGTCGCCGAGCTTGAACGCGCGGGTCCAGCACATGTGGCCGGCCGTGCCGAAGAAGCCGGCCAGCATGACCCAGGCCCAGCCGGCCGCCGACGGCCATTCCCAGACCAGCAGCGCGAACGGCAGTGACATCGGTACCCACAGCAACGTCGTGAACAGCACGATCGCATCCGGCGGCTCGGTGCGCGACAGGAACTTGATGCTGATCGCGACCGAGGCCGACATGACCGCGGCGGCAACGGCGACCAGCGAGCCGGCGGTGAAATCGTCGCTGCCCGGCCGGACGATCACCAGCACGCCGATGAAACCGATGATGACCGCGCTCCAGCGCCGCAGCCGAACCACTTCGTGCAGCACCAGCACGGCGCCGATCGTCACGAACAGCGGCGTCGAGTACGACAGCGACACCGCCTGCGCCAGCGGCAGATTGGCGATCGCCCAGAAACCGCACAGCATCGACACGATGCCGATGCCGCAGCGGACGAAATACAGCGGCAGCTTGCTGGTCTTCAGCAGACCGGGGCCGGCACGCAGCAGCAACGGCAGCGCGAACAGCAGGCCGAACAGGTTGCGGAAGAACGCGATCTCGAACGGATGCAGCTCGTGCGAGGCGTAACGGATGGTGATCGCCATCAGGCCGAAGAAGCCGCTCGAGGCGATCATCAGCAGGGTCGCGGTAGTGGCATCCGATGCCCGCGCGTCGCTCACGTCCACTGTGCTCCGATGATCCGCGGCTCGGGTTCGAGCGCGACGCCGAAGCGTGCCCGAACCGATTCGGCGATTCTGCGGGCCAGATCGAGGATCTGCGCGCCGGTCGCGTGGCCGTGGTTGACCAGCACCAGCGCGTGCTGTTCCGAGACTGCGGCATCGCCCTCGCGATGGCCCTTCCAGCCGCAGTGTTCGATCATCCAGGCGGCGGACAGCTTGGCGGTCGGGCGGTCGCCGCCGAACACCGGCAGGGCAGGGAATTCGGCGTGCATCGACGTGGCCAGCGCAGCGTCGACGATCGGATTCTTGAAGAAGCTGCCGAGGTTCGCGACCAGCGCCGGGTTCGGCAGCTTGCGGGTGCGGATCCGGCTGATCGCCTCGGCAACGTGCGAAGCCCGTGGCGCATCGCCGGCCCCGATCCGTTCGAGCTCCTCGCGCACGCCAGCGTAATCGAGCCGCAGCTCGCGCTGCCGCGGCAGCCGGAACTCGACCGCGGTGATCATCCAGCGCTCCGGCGCCCGCTTGAACAGGCTGTCGCGGTAGCCGAACGCGCATCGTGTGGTGCCGATCCGCTGCAGTGTCCCTGTCTCGCGATCGAATGCCTCGACCGTTTCGATGAACTCGCCGACTTCGGTGCCGTAGGCGCCGATATTCTGGATCGGCGCCGCGCCGACCGCGCCCGGAATCAGCGAGAGGTTTTCCAGCCCGACGAAGCCGCGGGCGAGGCTCCAGCGCACCAGGTCGTCCCAGCGTTCGGCCGCCTCGGCGCGAATCAAGGCAGTCGAGCCGTCGTCTTCGAGAACGCGGATGCCGGTCTGGCCGAGCGTGACGACCACGCCGTCGAAATCGCCGGCGAACAGCACGTTGCTGCCTTCGCCGAGCATAAGCACCGGCTTCGACTTCAGGTACGGGAAACCGAACAGCTCCGGCAGCGCGTCGGCCCGAC
The DNA here is from genome assembly GCA_041687455.1 of Lysobacteraceae bacterium. Classification (GTDB taxonomy): domain Bacteria; phylum Pseudomonadota; class Gammaproteobacteria; order Xanthomonadales; family Xanthomonadaceae; genus JAWLBY01. The sequence continues at coordinate 54,658 of JAWLBY010000023.1, forward strand.
GCACGTCGGCGAGCAGCGCGGCCTTCGCCGGCACGCGCATCGTGCTCCGCGCGATCAGCGGGGCGTTTTCCTGCAGCAGGTAGCCGGTCATCGAGCGGGAGTGCTTGTCTGTGGGAGCGGCTTCAGCCGCGACCGTTGGCTTGCAGTCACGGGGTTTCGGAGGTCTGCGGTCGCGGCTGAAGCCGCTCCTACAGGGGCGTTGCGTCAAGACTATCGCGCGGCACGGATCGCCTCGACACAATCACCGATCAGCGCCGGTCCACGGAACACCATGCCGGAATAGAACTGCACCAGCGACGCGCCCGCGGCAATCTTTCCGGCAGCGTCGGCGCCGGACAGGATGCCGCCGACGCCGACCAGCTCGATCGTCTTCGGCAACCGCTCGCGCATCTTGCGCAACACCTCGGTCGCCCGCGGATACAGCGGGCGACCCGAAAGCCCGCCGGCCTGCTCGGCCAGCGGATGCCCGGCGATCACGCTGCGATCGATCGTCGTGTTGGTCGCGATGACGCCATCGACGGCGGTGTCGACGAACACCTTCGCGATGCTGTCGATCTCGGCGTCCGACAGATCCGGCGCGATCTTGACCAGCATCGGCCGCCGCCGCCCGTGTTTTGCCGCCAGTCGCTCCTGCGCCTCGCGCAGCTTGTGGACCAGCGCGTGCAACGCCTGCTCCTGCTGCAGCGCACGCAGTCCGACCGTGTTCGGCGACGAGATGTTGACCGTGACGTAGCTGGCCAGCGGATAGACCCGTTCGAGGCAGAACAGGTAGTCGTCGATCGCCGACTCGTTCGGAGTGTCCTTGTTCTTGCCGATGTTGATGCCGAGGATGCCGTCGTAGCGGGCGCGTTCGACGTTGCGGACCAGCGCATCGACGCCGCGATTGTTGAAGCCGAGCCGGTTGATCACCGCCTCGCGGTCCGGCAGCCGGAACATGCGCGGTTTCGGATTGCCTGCCTGCGGTTTCGGCGTGGTCGTGCCGATCTCGATGAAACCGAAGCCGAGCGAGGCCAGCGCGTCGATGTGTGCGCCGTCCTTGTCGAGGCCGGCGGCGAGCCCGACCGGATTGACGAAGTCGAGTCCGAACGCGCGCGTCGGCAGTGCCTGCGGTCGCGTCGCAAGCAGCGGATTCAGGCCGGTCCGATACGCGGCTTCGATCGTCGACAGCGCCAGTCCATGGGCGCGTTCGGCATCGACGCAGAACAGCAGCGGACGGGCGAGGCCGTACATCGTCAGCCTCCGAACAGCACGGCGAATGCGGCGAGTCCGCCGAAGAACAGTACCGCCACCAGCACGCCGGCGACGGTCAGGATCAGTTGCAGCCAACCGAGCACGAGCTCCGTGATCGCCAACCCGTCGCCGCCGATCGCACCGTGCGAACGGCGGATCTCCGCACGCGCCATGTGGCCGGTGATGACGGCGACGATCGCGGCAACGAACGGCAGGGCGACCCATGACAGGATGCCCGACACGAGGCTGATGATCGCAGTGGTGCTGGTCTGCGGTGTGCCATTCATCGGGGATACCTCATCGGTGGTTCTGCCCGGATTCGATCGCTCTGGCGGCCTGGCGCCAGTCATTCCGACGTTCGCCCACTCTGCGCGGGCGAGGTTTGCGAAGCGCTGAATCTTTTCACGCCGTCATTTCGGTGAAACCCCGCTGCTGCCCTGGAGAGGCGTTCCCCGAGCGGCAGCGTGGAGTGCCCATCATGCATGCCCAGACCTGCCGCCGTCGCCCCCACGACGGCGGGGTGACAGTGCCGCATTACTGGGTGACGTCGCTGGGCCCCCGCCAGCGCGAGGGCGACGAGATGGCAAGGCCCCGGCGACGCTGCTGTCGAGCTTCCCCGGCCCATGGTGCGCAGGAGCCGGGATGACGAGCATGGTACGAATCAGATCATCAGTGCATCAGTTCAGCGGTTCGATCGCGAGCGCCTCACAGATCGAACTTGATGCCCTGTGCCAGCGGCAGCGCATCCGAGTAGTTGATCGTGTTGGTCTGCCGGCGCATGTAGGCCTTCCAGGCATCGGAACCCGACTCGCGGCCGCCGCCGGTTTCCTTCTCGCCGCCGAACGCGCCGCCGATCTCTGCGCCGGAGGTGCCGATGTTGACGTTGGCGATGCCGCAGTCGGAGCCGGCCGCCGACAGGAACTGCTCGGCATGGCGGATGTTCATCGTGAAGATCGCCGACGACAGGCCCTGCGGCACGTCGTTCTGCATCGCGATCGCCTCGTCCAGCGTGTCGAACGGAATCACGTACAGGATCGGCGCGAAGGTCTCGTGCTGGACGATGTCGCTGTCGTTCGACAGGCCGGTCACGACCGTCGGCAGCACGAAGTTGCCGGGCCGATCGAGCCTGGCGCCGCCGGTCAGGATGTTGCCGCCGAGCTCCTTGATCCGGGCGACCGCGGTGAGATAGCCGTCGACCGCCATCGGGCTGTTCAGCGGGCCCATCAGCGTCTTCGGGTCGGTCGGATCGCCGATCTTGCCTTCGACCTGCCGGTACGCCTTGACCACGGTCGAGACGACGTCGTCGAACCGCGAGCGATGCACGAACAGGCGCCGGGTGGTCGTGCAGCGCTGGCCGGCGGTGCCGACCGCACCGAACACGATGGCCGGAATCGCCAGCTTCAGGTCGGCCGTCTCATCGACGATCAGCGCATTGTTGCCGCCGAGTTCGAGCAGCGAGCGGCCCATCCGCTCGGCGACGCGCACGCCGACCTGGCGGCCGACCCGGGTCGAACCGGTGAAGCTGATCAGCGGAATCCGGCGATCATCGACGAACTGCTGCGCGAGCTCGCTGCCGGCGTCGTTGAACAGGAAGAAGATGTCCGGGAAACCGGCCGCGCGCAGCGCGTCGTTGCAGATCTTCATCGACGCGATCGCGGTCAGCGGGGTGCGCGGCGACGGCTTCCAGATCGTCACGTTGCCGCAGACGGCGGCGATGAAGCTGTTCCAGGCCCACACCGCGACCGGGAAGTTGAACGCGCTGATCACGCCGACCAGGCCGAGCGGATGCCACTGCTCGTACATCCGGTGACCGGGGCGCTCGGAGTGCATGGTCAGGCCGTACAGCATCCGGCTCTGGCCAACCGCGAAGTCGGCGATGTCGATCATCTCCTGCACTTCGCCGTCGCCTTCCGGCTTGATCTTGCCCATCTCGAGCGACACCAGCGAGCCGAGCGCATCCTTGTGCCGACGCAGTGCCTCGCCGCACAGCCGGATCGCCTCGCCACGGCGCGGGGCCGGCGTGGTGCGCCAGACCTTCTGCACTTCCAGCGCGCGCTGCATCAGCAGGTCGTAGTCGGCCTTGGAACTGGCGTTGACGCGGGCGATCACGCTGTTGTCGCTCGGGTTGACCGAGTCGATCACCCCGGCATCGGTGGTGGTAGACCACTCGCCATTGCCGAGGTAGGTGCCCGGGTTCAGCTCGGAAAGTCCGAGCGCCTTCAGGATTGCTGCAGCCGACATGCCCATCTCCGGAGTACGGTCGGGGCGAAAAGCGCCCCGGGATAAATGACCGCGCAGTTTAACAGAGCGCAGCAGCCGCTTCCGGCGAGGTCGCCGCGGACGGCGCGCTGTGCCAGAATCGGCGGCCGTGCCCCCGTAGCTCAGTTGGATAGAGCGTCCCCCTCCTAAGGGGAAGGTCGTACGTTCGAATCGTATCGGGGGCGCCATTCGATGCCGTCCGCCGGGCGCCCGCTGCCCCGGCGCGATCGCGAATAGCCGCTGAAGCGGCTGCCCCGGCACGCTGGCCTTCGGCCCGCCGATCGGGCGAGACTTCCTGCTTCAGTCCGCCTGCATCGGCACGGAGCACCGCATGAACAGCGCGATCCATCACGCACCGGCCGGGTTCGCCGGCCCCGACACGATCACGGCCGAGCAGTACGAGCGTGAATACGCGCGATCGATCGCCGATCCCGACGGGTTCTGGGCCGAGGTCGCGCAGCGGATCGACTGGTTCCGGGCGCCGACCAGGATCCGCAACGTCTCGTACGCGCTGGAGGATTTCCGGATCCGCTGGTTCGAGGACGGCGAGCTGAACGTGTCGGTCAACTGCCTCGATCGGCATCTCGCTGCGCGCGGCGACAAGACTGCGATCCTCTGGGAGGGCGACGATCCGGCCGACGCGAAGGCGATCAGCTACCGCGAACTGCATGCGATGGTCTGCCGCTTCGCGAACGCCTTGCGCAATCTCGGTGTGCGGCGCGGCGATCGCGTCACGATCTATCTGCCGATGATTCCGGAGGCCGCCGTCGCGATGCTGGCCTGCGCGCGGATCGGCGCGATCCATTCGGTCGTGTTCGGCGGCTTCTCGCCGGACGCGATCGCCGGCCGGATCGCCGACTGCGGCAGCAAGCTCGTGATCACCGCCGACGAGGGCCTCCGCGGCGGCAAGCACATTCCGCTGAAGGCGAACGTCGACGAAGCACTGACGCGGCACGGCACGACCTGCGTCGAAACCGTCGTCGTCGTCCGCCACAGCGGCGCCAGTGTGCCGATGCAGATGCCGCGCGACCGCTGGTATCACACGCTGGTCGACGGCCAGCCGGAGCAGTGCGAGCCGGAGCGGATGAAGGCGGAAGATCCGCTATTCATCCTCTACACGTCGGGCAGCACCGGCAAGCCGAAGGGCGTGCTGCACACGAGCGGTGGCTACCTCGTCTACGCGAGCTACACGCACCAGTGCGTGTTCGATCTGCGCGAGGACGACGTGTTCTGGTGCACCGCCGATGTCGGCTGGGTGACCGGGCACAGCTATGTGCTGTACGGGCCGCTCGCGAACGGTGCGACCTCGTTGATGTTCGAGGGCGTCCCGAACCATCCGGACGTCGACCGCTTCTGGCAGGTCTGCGACAAGCACCAGGTCACGATCTTCTACACCGCGCCGACCGCGATCCGGGCGCTGATGCGCGAGGGCGAGGCGCCGGTCAAGCGGCATTCGCGGGCCAGCCTGCGGCTGCTCGGCACGGTCGGCGAGCCGATCAATCCGGAAGCCTGGGACTGGTACTGGCGGGTGGTCGGCGATGGCCGCTGTCCGGTGGTCGACACCTGGTGGCAGACCGAGACCGGCGGCATCTTGATCGCGCCGCTGCCGGCCGCGATTCCGCAGAAGCCGGGGTCGGCAACGCGGCCGTTCTTCGGCGTGCAGCCGGCACTGGTCGATACCCACGGGGCGCTGATCGACGGGCCGGGCGAGGGCAACCTGGTGCTGCTCGATTCGTGGCCGGGCCAGATGCGGACCGTCTACGGCGATCACCAGCGTTTCATCGATACCTATTTCCGCACTTATCCCGGCCACTATTTCACCGGCGACGGCTGCCGCCGCGACGAGGACGGCTACTACTGGATCACCGGCCGGGTCGACGACGTGATCAACGTCAGCGGCCACCGGATCGGTACCGCCGAAGTCGAAAGCGCGCTGGTCGCGCATGCGCAGGTGGCCGAAGCGGCGGTGGTCGGCTGCCCGCACGACATCAAGGGGCAGGGCATCTATGCCTACGTCACGCTGGTGTCGGGCGCAACGCCGAGCGAGCAGTTGCGTGCCGAGCTGGTCGCCTGGGTGCGCAAGGAGATCGGTCCGATCGCGACGCCCGATCACCTGCAATGGGCGACCGGCCTGCCGAAGACGCGCAGCGGCAAGATCATGCGCCGGGTCCTGCGCAAGATCGCCGAAAACCAGCCGGATCAGCTCGGCGACACGTCGACGCTGGCCGATCCGGGCGTGGTCGAACACCTGTTGCGCGAACGCAGGGCCGGATGACGCCAAGCGCCGGTCCAGACCGGTCGCTGGACGAGCGGACGCTGGTTCGGCGCAGCCTTCCGCGTACCCTCCCGCACCGCCTTCGCTCGTCATCCCGGCGGAAGCCCACTGCTGTCCGGGGAAAATGGCGGGTGCCGAATCTCGCGGCACCGTCATCCCGGCGAAGACCGGAGTCAGGTGAACAACGGGTTGCGAGAGAAGCAAGATGGATCCCGGCTTGCGCCCACTGCTGTCCGGGGAAAATCCGCGCGCGCCTCACGAAAGTGTTGCGGTGTCTGGAGTTCGGGGTTAAACCCCTGAGCGCCAACTCACTTCCAGA
>JAWLBY010000024.1:0-26916 GCA_041687455.1 Lysobacteraceae bacterium
ACGACGAAGAAGCCGTCGGATAGCACAAGTCGCTGTTCAGCCGGGACTTTTCTGATGACGATTTCCCCGGACAGCAGTGGGCGAAAGCCGGGATCCATCGTGCTTCTCGCGCAGTTGCCTGTTTCGAAAGCGGAATCAACATGGATTCCGGCTCTCGCCGGGATGACGAGCAAGCGCCTCGCACAATCGACTCGGCCGGCGCCACCAGGTGCCGCAGAACCGACGGCAGGCGACACCTGCACGTTCACCGTCGACTTCCCACGGACAGCAGTGCACTGTCGCCGGAACAACGAACGCGGGCAACGACCGTCGTCCCGCAGGCTGCCCCACCGAGCCGGATCGCCATCACACCCCCTCCGCTCCACGGATCCGCTTGCGCATGCTGAGCCGGTTGCCGCCATCGGGCAACGGTTGCAGCACCCAGTCGTCCATCAGCGCGTCGATGATGTTGATCCCGAGGCCGCCCGGACGCCAGTCGTCGAGGTCGCGCGGCTTCATGCAGTCGGGGCCGACGCAGGGCGCATGGTCGCTGAGCTCGAAGTGCAGTTCGCCGCCATCATGGCGGACCCGCAGCTCGATCTGGTCTTCGCACGGTCCGCCGTAGGCATGCCGGATCACGTTGCTGGCCGCCTCGTCGAGTGCCAGCACCAGTTCCTGCCGCTGGCTGGCACCGACGCCGACTCGCTGCAGCGCATCGGCCAGCTTGTGGCGCATGTCGGCAAGATGCTCGGGGCGGGCGCAGAAACGATGGTCGAGCACGACCCGCGGGCCGGACGGCGCGCCTTCGATCAGCATCAGCGTGGTGTCGTCGGTGACCCGCAGCCGGCGCAGCCGACGGACCAGCCGGCGCAGCCGCGCCTCCGGCGGCAGGCCGACCGCGGCGCGCAGTTCCTGCTCGACGCCGTCGACGTCGAGCGTGCGTCCGTGCTCGTCGCGGACATCGGTCACGCCGTCGGAGAACAGGTACAGCGACGCATCGTGCAGCGCGCAGTGCTGCTCCGGAAAGGTCATGCCGCGCAGGATGCCGAGCGGCGGACCCTCGGCCGCGAAACGCTCGCTGTTGCCGTCGGCATCGATCCGCAGCAGCGGCGGAAAGCCGGCGCTGGCCCAGACCGCACTGCCGAGCGCCGGGTCGTAGTAGCCGGCGACCGCGCAGACGAACATGCCCGGCGGAATCGCCTCGCGCAGCTCGTCGTTGACCCGCGCCAGCCAGGCGCCCGGCGCCAGCCCTTCCTTGCCGGCCCAGCGCAGCAGGCTCGCGCAGCGCACCATCAGGAACGCGGCGTCGAGACCTTTGCCGGCGACGTCGCCGAGCGCGAACGCGATGCGGCCGTCGGGCAGGTCGAAGAATTCGTAGAAGTCACCGGAGATCTCGCGCGCCGGCAGGTTCAGCGCCAGCAACGGATAGCCGCCGCGACGGCGTGCCGGCAGCAACGAGCGCTGCAGTCGGCGCGCCATCGTCAGTTCGCGGCGGATCCGGCTCTGTTCGAGCAGGGCATCGGCCAACCGCGCGCGATTCAGCGCCAGCGCGGTCGGCGCCGCGAGCAGCCGCAGTGCATCGCAGTCGCCGTCGTCGAACAGGCGGTCGCCGCGCTTGTTCAGCACCTGCAGCGCGCCGATCGCGCCCTCGGCGGTCGACAACGGCGCGCACAGCACGGTGCGGGTCACGAAGCCGGTGTCCGACTCGATCCGGCGGCCGGCGAAATCCGGGTCGGCATTGGCATCGCGGACCATCTGGCAGCGGCCGCTGGCGACCGCGCGGCCGACGATGCCGTGCTCGCGCGGCATCCGCAGACCGCGGATGTCGACCGGACCCGAGCAGGCGCGGCAGACCAGCTCGTTGCCGTCGAGCAGGAACACCGATGCGGTCTCGGCCTCCATCGCCTCGGCGATCAGCTCGACCGCCTGGCGCAGCGTTTCCTCCAGATCCAGCGACAGCGCGAGGCGCTGCGACAGGTCGGCCAGCAGCGTCAGGATGCGCCGCTCGAGCACCGGCGATGCCGACTCGGCCAGCATGCTCAGCCCGCCGCTGCCGATCGCCGGCGGCGGATCCGGCCGAGCAGCCACATGGTCGGCGCCGACAGCGTGTACAGCAGCAGGATCAGCAGCAGCACGCGCGGCGGATCGATCGCCAGCGCGACGAACACGCCGAGCGCGATCAGGATCGCCACGAACGGCACCCGGTCGCGCAATGGCAGCGTCTTGAAGCTGAAATAGCGAAAGCGCGACACCATCAGCAGCGCCGCGCAGACGATCACTGCCAGCGACAGGAAACGCAGCTCGACACCGAACGAGCGGTCCCAGATCGTCATCGTCCAGATGAACGACATCACGAAGCCGGCCGCAGCCGGACTGGCCAGGCCGATGAACCAGCGCTTGTCGACGATCCCGACCTGGGTATTGAAGCGCGCCAACCGCAGCGCCGCGCAGGCCGCGTACAGGAATGCCGCGGTCCAGCCGACCTTGCCCCAGACCGGGCCGAGATCGCGCAGCGACACCAGCGACCAGTGGTACATCACCAGCGCCGGTGCCATGCCGAAGCTGATCAGGTCGGCGAGCGAGTCGTACTGGGTGCCGAACTCGCTCTGCGTGTTGGTCAGCCGGGCGATCCGGCCATCGAGACCGTCGAGCAGCGCGGCGACGAACACCGCGACGCAGGCGTCGACGAAGTGCCCGGCGGTCGCGGCGATGATCGCGTAGAAGCCAGCGAACAGGCCGCCGGTCGTGAACAGGTTCGGCAGCAGATAGATGCCGCGCGCGGGGCGCGGTCGCAGGGCGTCGTCGGAGCTCATCGGCGGGTCGCAGGTGGTCTGGCGCCAGTGTAACCGCTGCCGTGTGGCGCCAACGCCGGCGTCGCGCCGACCGGCGGCAGCAGATAGCGTCGCGCCCGGTCGGATAATCCGGGGAACCGATGAGGAAGCCGTCATGCGCGCGACCGTTCCGCTGTTCCTGCTGCTGTCGATCGTGCTGGCCGCGCCGGCATTCGCCGCCGAGCAGTTGTACCGCTGGAAGGACGAACACGGCGTCACCCATTACAGCGAGGCGCCCCCGGCCGGGCGCGACTTCGAAACCCGCGAGATCGTCCGCGATCCGCTGCTTGCGGCCGAGGCCGAACCGACCGACGCCGCGGCGGCCGCCGCCGAGCCGGCGCTGACCGCCGAGCAGTGCCAGCGGGCCCGCGACAACCTGGCCGTGTTCGCCCGCGGCGGCACGGTCTCGATGGACCTGGACGGCGACGGCAGTGCCGAAGTGCTCGATGCCGCGGCGGTCGCGCGCGAGCGCGAGCGGATGCAGGCCTTCGTGGCCCGCTGCAGCGACTGATGGGCCGCTTGGTCGGCGGCGCGCTGCTGACCCTGGCGCTGCTGGCCGGGCTGGCCGGCTGGCTGTGGTTCCGGGCGCCGGAGTATCTGCCGCTGGAACTGCGCCGCGGCAATCCGAACTCGCCCGACTATGCGCCACTGGTCTACCGCTGGAAGGACGACGCCGGCCGCACGCAGTTGACCGACCGGCCGCCGGACGGCCGGCCGTTCGAGACCGTCCGGATCGATCCGGCGACCAACGTCGTGCCCGACACGCTGCCGCGCGAGGGCGATCTCCGCGACCGCGACTGACTCGGGCCGGCGCAACCCGCCAGGCCGCGCAAGCCGCACGACGTCGCCGCCGCAGGGCGCCCGCGCGGTCGCCAACGGTGATCGCTGCCCGCGGCATCCCCGCTACAATGCCCGGCTTTGCCGCATTCCGGATCCGTCATGCGCCTGTCGCACTTCCACCTGCACACGTCCCGCGAAACGCCCGCCGACGCCGAGATCGTCAGCCATCAGTTGATGCTGCGCGCCGGCATGATCCGCAAGCTGGCCGCCGGCATCTACACCTGGACGCCGCTTGGTCTGCGCGTGCTGCGGAAGGTCGAGAACGTCGTGCGCGAGGAGATGCAGGCCGCCGGGGCGGTCGAACTGCTGATGCCGTCGATCCAGCCGCGCGAGCTGTGGGACGAGACCGGCCGCTGGCAGAAGTTCGGTGGCCAGTTGCTGAAGCTGCGCGATCGCAAGGATGCCGAATACTGCTACGGCCCGACCCACGAGGAAGTGATCACCGACTACGCACGCAACGAACTGCAGTCGTACAAGCAGTTGCCGGTCAACTTCTTCCAGATCCAGACCAAGTTCCGCGACGAGATCCGGCCGCGCTTCGGCGTCATGCGCGCGCGCGAGTTCCTGATGAAGGACGCCTACTCGTTCCATCTGACGATGGATTGCCTGGCGCGCGAGTACGACAACATGTACCGCGCCTACGAGCGGATCTTCAGCCGGCTCGGCCTGCGCTTCCGCGCGGTGTTCGCCGACACCGGCGCGATCGGCGGCAATGCCTCGCACGAGTTCCATGTGCTGGCCGACAGCGGCGAGGACGCGATCGCGTTCTCGTCGGGTTCCGACTACGCGGCGAACATCGAGCTGGCCGAAGCGGTCGCACCGGAGCTGCCGCGGGCGGCTGCGACGGAAACGATGCGCAAGGTCGAAACGCCGACCCAGAAGACCTGCGAGGAGGTCGCCGCGCTGCTCGGCATTGCGCTCGAGCGCACGGTCAAGTCGGTCGCGCTGGTCGGCGAGCAGGGTTTCGTGCTCGCACTGGTGCGCGGCGACCACGTCGTCAACGAGATCAAGCTGGCCAAGCTCGCCGGGCTGGCCGACTACCGGCTTGCCACCGAAGCCGAAATCGCCGACCACCTCGGCGCCGAGCCGGGCTTCCTCGGCCCGGTCGCGCCGCGCCGGACGATCACCGTGATCGCCGACCGCACGGTCGCCGCAATGGCCGATTTCGTGGTCGGCGCGAACGACAACGGCTACCACCTGGCCGGCGTGAACTGGGGCCGCGACCTGCCGGAACCGACCCTGGTCGCCGACCTCCGCAACGTCGTCGAAGGCGACCGCTCGCCGGACGGCGCCGGTCAGTTGTCGATCGCGCGCGGCATCGAGGTCGGCCACGTGTTCCAGCTCGGCCAGCGCTACGCCGAGGCGATGGGTGCGAAGGTGCTCGACGAGCAGGGCCGCGCGCAGGTCATGGCGATGGGCTGCTACGGCATCGGCGTGTCGCGGATCGTCGCCGCCGCGATCGAACAGAATCACGACGAGCGCGGCATCATCTGGCCGGAGCCGATGGCGCCGTGGCAGGTCGCGGTCTGCGTGATCAATCCAAAGAACGATGCCGCAGTCGCCGACGCCGCGACCGCGCTCTACGACGAACTGCAGCGGCGCGGCATCAGCACCTGCCTCGACGATCGCGGGCTGCGGCCGGGGCCGATGTTCGCCGACATCGAGCTGATCGGCATTCCGCACCGGGTCGTGGTATCCGAACGCGGCCTCGCAGCCGGCACCTACGAGTATCGCCAGCGGCGCTCCGAACAGGCCGAGGCGCTGACCCACGACGCGCTGATCGAGCGACTGACCGTCGCCGGCGACTGACATCCGCTGACGCCGTGCGGCGCCCACCGGCCGGCAGCGGCAGACGCGCTGCAGTTGTTGCGTGCGTTGATCGGCGGCGCCTGCGCGATGCGCTTGCGCGGCAGCGCCTCAGCGCCCGCTGAGCCGTCGCGACAGCATCCGCAGCCGCCCGACCAGCCCGCCGGGGCGCGCGGCCGGATCGAGCCGGGCGACGACCTCGGCCTCGTCGTCGGCCAGTTGCCGGGCCAGCCGGTGCTCCCACTCGCGCTTCATCTGATCGCGCTGGATCCGCGACTGCAATTGCCGCCGCACGTCGGCGCCGACCGCTTCCTGGCCAAAGGTCGGCTGTTCGCGCAGCAGGAAGCGGGCGAGATCGTCGAACAGCGCCTCGTTCATCTGGTCGGCACGGAAGCTGCGGCTGCTGTGGGCGAAGCCCTCGTGGTTGTCGAACTGCATCCGCGCCTGGCCGCTGTCGCAGTCGGCATGAACCGTCAGCCGCAGCGGAATCCGCCCGCGCGCCTGGAAGGTCGCGCCGCGCAGCTCGCCGTTGGCGTCCTTGCGGGCATCGGAGACACCGCTCAGCCGATGTTGCTGCAGCACGGCGGAGACGCTGCGACAGCGCGCGACACCGTCACACACCACCCGCGGACACTCATCGCTGGCGACGCTGGCGGTGGCGTCGACGACGATCTCGAAGCTGCTGGCGGCCGGCGCCGCCTGCACGGCCAGGCTCGGCTCGAGGTAGGCGACGACGTCGCCGTAGCCGGGCAATGGATGGACCAGCCGCGGGCGCTTCTTCAGCACCGCCAGATGCTCGGCAAAGCGCCGCAGATAGATTTCGAGCGCCTTCATCGCCGGCAGCAGTTGGCTTTCCCAGACCTGCTCGCGCGCCTGCCGCAGTTCGGCGGCCTGCGCCTCCTCGGCGCGCTTGCTTTCGGCTTCCTTCTCGAGCTCGTCCAGCAGTCCCATGGCGAGGCTTCCTGCGTTGTCCGCGGTGGAGTCTATCGGGCTGTTCCACAACGCCAGCCGAGCTGTCGCAATGGTGGATGAACGTGTCGACAGCGCCTCCGGAATTACCGGAGTCGGTCAATACTGGCATAATCGCCGCGATTCGGCAGCGACCGAAAACAAAATGTCGACCATCCGGTTTCGACTTGAACGCAATACCGAAAACAGGGAGTTACGCAGTGACGATCGATCTGGACAAGCTCGGCCCGAATGAACTCGACGCATTGATTGCCGCCGCCGGCGAGCGCAAGCGTCGAATTGCGCGGGAGCGCATCGGCGACGTCCGAAAGAAGCTGATTGCGATTGCCCGCGACGAGGGGTTCACGATCGAGGAACTGTTCGGCGATGGCCGCGCCCGCGCATCCAGTACCCGCGGCCGTGCAGTGCCGGCGAAATACCGCAACCCGGCCGACCCGGGGCAGACCTGGAGCGGCCGCGGCAAGCGCCCGCGCTGGTTCATCGACGCGCTGGAAGGCGGCAAGTCGGAACGCGACCTGCTGATCGGCTGACCGGCACTGCAACCCGCCCGGGCAGCCGCCCACCGCGGTCCACGGCTCGGCTGGTGCTGCGCGGCAGCGACGCAGCAAAAGGCCCGCCATCCGGCGGGCCTTTTCGTTTCCCCGTGGACTTTCCCCCGTTCGGACTGAGGTATCGAAGTCCGGACGGGCGCGGCAACGTCGGCCCCTTCGATACCTCAGGGCGAACGGTTCCGGCCTGTACCGCTGCAAATGTCAGACTCCTGCCAGCCGGCAGAGCCGGGGGACTCCCAATGCTCGTCTAGAGATTGCCGCGCGGCGGCATCAGCAGATTGCCGAACAGCAGGCCGGCTACCAGCGAAATCAATACCGCGAGCAACGTGAATCCGGTATCGATGCTCAGCATCACGTCACGCTCGAAGGCCGACGACAGGCTGCGAAAACCGATACTGCCGGGCACCAGCAGGATGATGCCGGGCAGTCGCAATACGGCACCCGGCCGATTGGCGATTCTCCCGTACAGATTGCTGCCGGCGCTGACCAGCACGCCGGCGAAGAAAACCGCCGCCTCGTTGTTGGTCAACTGCCCGGCGAAGCGGGTCGCGAGATAAGCGATGCAGGCCGCGGCAATCACCAGCGGATAATCGCGCCGTTCGGCCCGGAACAGGATCGCGAATGCGAATGCCGCGCAGCCGAGCGCGGCCCATTCGACCCACGGCGGCATCTGCGCCGGGCCGGCCTCGACCGGATGCCAACCAAGCAATTCGGCCAGTTGCAGTGCGGCCACGGTGCCGAAGGCGAGCTTCAGCAACACCACGATCGCGCCGGCGAAACGGGCGGTACCGGACACCAGATGCTGGCTGGACAGCTCCGACACCGCGGTCGTCAGGGTCAGGCCCGGCAGCAGCACGATCAATGAAGCGACGATCACCGACTTGACCGCCAGCGGCACGACGAAGCTCGCAACCGCCACTGCGACCAGTCCGGCGAACAGCGCCGCCAGCGCTTCCTGCGCCTCGGCCAGCCGCGGCCGCTGCGCCGTCAGCATCGAGAACCCACCGATCAGCCAGCCGATCAGCGCCGCCGTCGTGATGTCGGCCCAGCCGGTCCGCAGCAGCGCGGCGACCGCACCGGAGGTCAGCCCGAAGCTCGCCACGGTCAGCGCGCGCATGCCGCGGCCGACCGGCCGATCGAGCGCGCGCAGCTCGTCGCGGCCGCGGCGGACGTCCAGCTCGCCGGCCAGCACGCGCTCGGCGATCGCATCGGCCGCGCACAGTTTGGACAGGTCGATGTCGCCGGGCGGGAGCCGCAGCACGCGGGTGTTTTCCGGCCCGCCTTCGACGCCCAGGCCGCCGCCGAAACTGAGGATGATCCCGGTCGGGTTGCCCCAGACTTCCAGTTGCAGCCCGAGCCGCCGCGACACCTGGATCAGCGCATCCTCAAGACGCTGGGCCGACGTGCCGTAGGCGTGCAGCCGCCGCGCCAGTTCGACGACGAATTCGGTACGGGCGTGCAGGCTTTCGACGGGGCTCATGGGCTGCCGGCAGAACAAACGGCGGCAAGCTTCGCATGACTCGATGACGAAATCGCGTCCGCCGACCGCGTCGCTGCACAGCGATCGACTCCGGCCGCGCGCGCCGACCTGCTAGCCTGTAGCGATGACCGATGCCAGCGTCGAACTGATCGGCGACGACCGCCAGCCCCGGCTGCGGATCGGCGGCCCGTGGACGCTGCCGCACGCCGCCGCGCTGCACGCCCGGCTGGCTGCGCTGCCGGCCGGCCCGGCCCGCGTCGACGCGAATGCGCTGACCGCGCTCGACACCAGCGGCGCGCTGCTGCTGGTGCGCGAGCTGCGCCGCCGCGGCATCGGGCTCGACATGCTGGCCGACAGCGGCATCGAGCGCGCCGACCTCGATCTGCTGCTGCTGGTCGACAGCCGCTTCGAACGGCCGTCGCCGGCCGCGCCGTACCGCTGGCTCGAGAGCGTGCTCGAGCGGGTCGGCCGCGCGGTCGTGTCGGCGCTGCTGCAGGGCCGGCAGTTGCTCGGTTTCGTCGGCCTGACGCTGGCGACGCTGGCCGCCGTCACAACCGGCCGGCGCAAGCTGCGGCTGACATCGACCGTCTTCCACATGGAGCAGACCGGCTTCGACGCGGTGCCGATCGTGACGCTGCTGTCGTTCCTGGTCGGCGCGGTGGTCGCGTTTCTCGGCGCCACCGTGCTGCGCGACTTCGGAGCCTCGGTGTTCACGGTCGAGCTGGTCGCCTATTCGTTCCTGCGCGAGTTCGGCGTGTTGCTGACCGCGATCATGCTGGCCGGCCGCTCCGGCAGTGCGTTCACCGCCCAGATCGGCTCGATGAAGGCCCGCGAGGAACTCGATGCGATCCGCACGCTCGGGCTCGATCCGATCGAACTGCTGGTGCTGCCGCGATTGCTCGCATTGCTGCTGATGCTGCCGCTGCTGAGTTTCCTGGCGATGATCGCCGGCCTGATCGGCGGTGGACTGGTCGGCTCGCTGGCGCTCGACATCACGCCCGGCATGTTCCTGTCGCGGCTGTACGAGATGACCGAGATCCGGCACTTCTGGGTCGGCATGATCAAGGCGCCGCTGTTCGCGTTCCTGATCGCCGTGGTCGGCTGTCTCGAAGGCTTCAAGGTCGAAGGCAGCGCCGAGTCGGTCGGCCGTCACACGACATCGTCGGTCGTGCAGGCGATCTTCCTGGTGATCCTGTTCGACGCGATATTCGCGGTGTTCTTCATGGAGCTCGGCGTATGAGCGCGCCGGTCGAGACACCGATCATCGACGTGCGCGGGCTGCGCAGCGTGTTCGGCACCCAGGTCGTGCACGACGGGCTCGACCTGTCGGTACGGCGCGGCGAGGTGCTCGGCGTGATCGGCGGCTCCGGTGCCGGCAAGTCGGTGCTGCTGCGGACGATCGTCGGCCTGCGTCGGCCGCAGGGCGGCAGCGCCAGGGTGCTCGGCCACGACCTGGCGACGCTCGACGACGACGCCCGGCGCGCGGTCGAGGCGCGCTTCGGCCTGCTGTTCCAGGACGGCGCGCTGTTCTCGTCGCTGACCGTGCGCGAGAACGTCCGGCTGCCGTTGATCGAGAACCATCGGCTGCCGGACGAGCTGGCCGATGACCTCGCGCTGCTGAAGATCCGCCTGACCGGCCTGCCGGCCGATGCCGCGCACAAGTACCCGGCGCAACTGTCCGGCGGCATGCGCAAGCGCGCCGGCCTGGCGCGCGCGCTCGCGCTCGATCCGGAGATCCTGTTCCTCGACGAGCCGACCTCCGGTCTCGACCCGATCGGCGCGGCGCAGTTCGACGAGCTGATCCTGACGCTGAAGAACGCACTGAACCTGACCGTGTTCCTGGTCACCCACGATCTCGACAGCCTGTATGCGATCTGCGACCGGGTCGCGGTGCTGGCCGACGGCCGCGTCATCGTCGTCGACCGCGTCGACGTGGTCGAACGCCATCCGCATCCGTGGGTGCAACAATGCTTCCGTGGTCCGCGCGCGCGGAGTGCCCAACAGCACGTCGACGACGCCTGCACCGAGTCCCTCCCGGCCCGCGATGACGGGTCTGCCGCGATCTGATGCCGAGCCGCCGATGGAAACCCGTGCCAACCATGTCCTGATCGGAGCCTTCACGCTGGTCGTGATTGCACTCGCGATGCTTTTCGCGCTGTGGATCGGCCGCGCCACACTGGAACGCGAATGGCGCTGGTACGTCGTCGTGTTCAACGAGGCGGTGTCCGGCCTGACCGTCGGCGGCGCGGTGCAGTACAACGGCATCCAGGTCGGCGAAGTGCGCGAGCTGGCGCTGCACCCGGACGATCCGTCGCTGGTGCTGGCGACGATCCGGGTCGGCGCCAGCACCCCGGTCAAGACCGACACCACCGCCAAGCTGGTGTTCACCGGCCTGACCGGCGTGTCACTGATCCAGTTGTCCGGCGGCTCGGCCGAATCCCCGCCGCTGCAGCCGCCGCCGGACGGCGGCATGCCGGTGATCCAGGCCGAGACCTCCGCCGTGCAGAAGCTGCTGGCGAGCAGCGAGGATCTGGCCACTGCCGCCAACCAGATCCTGCTGAAGGTGAACGCCTTGTTGTCGGACGAGAATGCCGCGCACATCTCGCGAACGCTCGAACATCTCGATCACGCCAGCGGCGCGCTGGCCGATTCACGCGACGATATCCGTACCCTGCTGGCCGAAGCCGCGGCCGCCGGCGAGCGGCTGAACCGGACGCTGGCGGGCGCCGATGCGCTGGTCGGGCGGATCGACGGCGCGGTTGCCCGACTCGATGCCGAAGTGTTGCGCAGCCTGCCCGACACGCTGGCCGGACTGCAGTCGACGCTGGCGAAACTCGACCGGATCGCCGGCAACGCCGATGCGATCGTCGCCGAGGCGCGCGGCCCGGTCGGCAGCTTCACGCAGGGCCTCGGCCAGGTCGGGCCGATGCTCGACGAACTGCGCCGGCTGCTGCGCGACCTGAACCGGATCGCCGACCGGCTGGAAGAAAACCCGACCGATTTCCTGCTGCGCGGGCAGCGCCTTCCGGAGTTCGAACCATGAGCCTGCGCACGCCGATCGTCCTGTTGCTGTGTGCGCTGCTGAGCGGCTGCCTCGGGCCCGGGCGGCGCGAGCCGGTGCGGATCCTCGACCTCGACGTCGCGGCGCCTGCGGTCATGGCGGAAGCGTCGCCGCTGCAACTGACGATCCAGGAACCGCGGGCGAGCCAGTCGCTCGACCTGGCCCGGATCGCGGTGCGGCCGGCCGCCAACGAACTGCGCTATTACGCCGGCGCCGCCTGGCGCGACCGCGCGCCGCGGCTGCTGCACGATGCGATCCTGCGCGCGTTCGAAGATGCCGCCGCGTTCCGCGCGGTCGGCCGCAGCGGCAACGGCCTGCGCGGCGATCTCGTGCTGGAGCTGGAACTGCGCCGATTCGAAGCGATCTACGCCGGAGACACACCGAACGCGACCGTCGCACTGCAGGCCACGCTGATCGATCGCGATGGCCGCGCCCTCGGCAGCCAGCGGATCAGCGCCGAGGCGGCCGCGAGCGCAACCGAAGTCGGTGCGGTGGCAGCGGCGTTCGGCCGGGCCATTGGCAAGGCACTGCACGAACTGGTGCAATGGACGCAGCGGACCGCCGCCGGGACGCCAGCGCCGTAGCCAGCACGAACCGCGGCCGACCCCGCGCATGACACGACGGTTCGCGAAATTTCTGCCAACGTTCGTGTTGCGGTAGCCAAACACGAGCGGGCACGGCGACACAGGGGTTCGCCCTTCGATACCTCAGGGCGAACGGCTCCGATCGGTACTGCTGACAAGGGCGAATGGCTTCGATCGGTACTGCCGACAACAAGAGCGAACGGCTCCGATCGACACTGCCGACAACAAGAGCGAACGGCTCCGATCGATACTGCCGACAAGGGCGAATGGCTTCGATCGATACTGCCGACAAGGGCGAATGGTCGATCGGTACTGCTGACGGCCACGCTCGCAGCGGGGTCGTCTCGCGCGCTGTGGCTTTCGCCTGGTCCGCGGCACCCCTGCCACCGTTCGTGTTGAGGTATCGAAACACGAGCGGACACGGCGACGCGTGGGCTTCGGCTTCGCCCTTCGATACCTCAGGGCGAACGGCTTCGATCGGTGCTGTGGGAACGCGACGCGGTGCGCTCCCGCAGATGCGCCGTCACCTGGCGGAAGGTCAGGTTGATCCGCTCGCCGACCGGGCGGGCGGTCTTCGGCAGGTCGTGCCGATAGTTGCGCTGGGTCGGACCCTGCATCAGCAGCAAACTGCCGTGCGGCAGTTCGATTTCCCAGCGCAGCGCCGGATCGCGGCGATGGCGCAGCCGGAAGCGCCGCGGCGCGCCGAGGCTCAGCGACGCGATGATCGGCTCGCGACCGAGCTCGGGCTCGTCGTCGCTGTGCCAGCCCATGCTGTCGCGGCCGTCGCGGTAGCGGTTCGCCAGCACGCTGTTGAAGTGCGTCCCGCTGGCCTGCTCGATCCGGCCACGCAGTTCGAGCAGGCACGGCATCCATGGACGCGGCGCGAAGTCGCTGCCCGAATAGCGGTAATGCGCGTCCGGATCGCCGATCCAGCACGACAGCCGCGGCGACTCGACCGACCGGCCGAACAACCGGATCCGGTGCTGCTCCCAACCGAGCGTGTCGCGCAGCACGGCAAACGCGCGGTCGGCCTCGGCCGCCGGCAGGAAGGCCGGATCGAACGCCAGCGCGGCGTCGCTCAGTGCGATCGGCGCGAGCATGCCCAGGCAGTGGCCCGCAGCGCCGCGGTCACAGCGGACCGGCGTCGATCTGCGCCGCCAGCACCTGGCCGAGCTCGAGCAGACGCAGGTCGCTGCCCGGCGGGCCGACCAGTTGCAGGCCGTGGCCGTCGGCCAGCGGCAGCGACAGTGCCGGGCAACCGGCGAGGCTCGCGAACGCGGTGAAATCGGCCAGGTTGGCCGGTTCCGGTTCGCCGAGCCGCGGCGGTGCGAGCGGCGCGGTCGGCAGCAGCATCACGTCGATCCGTTCGAACAGCCGACGGGTTGCGATCACCGCCGCGTCGAGCATCCGGTCGGCGCGCGCGTAATCGACCGCCGAACGGCCGCGGGCGAAGTCGATCATCGCGTGCAGCCGCGGCGAGGCACCGACCAGATCGGCCGGATCGGCCGTCGCGATGCCGGCCTCCATCATCAGCAGCGCCGCACGGCGATGTCTGGCCAGTCCGTAGCCGGCCAGCGTGATCGACTCGCGGCGACCGAGCACCGGCGCCAGTTGCTCGACCAGCACGCTGAACCGATCGGCGACCTCGCCGCTCGCCCCGAGTTCGAGCAGATCGGTCACGACGCCGCTGCGCAGCGCGCCCGGCTCCCAGTCCGGCAGCGCCAGCGGCACCCGCCGCCGGCGCGATCGCGGGTCGGCCGGATCGAACGCATCGAGTACCTGCAGCAGCACGGTCAGGTCGTCCAGCGAGCGGGCGATCGGACCGATCGCATCCAGCCGCGGCAGGCCCGGCCACAGGCCGCTGGTGCCGATCTCGCCGAGCGTCGGGCGCAGCCCGTACACGCCGCAGAACGCGGCCGGAATCCGCACCGAGCCCATCGTGTCGGTGCCGAGCGTCGCCGCAGCGAGCCCGGCCGCGACGGCGGCCGCCGAGCCGGCCGACGCGCCACCGGCGACCCGCGCCGGATCGTTCGGGTTCGGCACGTCGCCGAAGGTCGGGTTGGCGCCGAGCGTGCCGAGCGCCGCCTCGTCGAGGCTGGTCTTGCCGAGGATCACCGCACCTGCGCCGCGCAGCCGGGCGACGGCGCTGGCGTCCTGCTCGGCGACCCGCTGGCGGCGGCCCGGCAGCCCGGCACTGGTCGGCAGGCCGGCCACGTCGAGGTTGTCCACGATCGCCAGCGGGATACCGTCCAGTCGGCCGAGCGGCTGGCCGTTGCGGCGCCGCTGGTCGGAGGCGCGGGCCGCCGCACGGGCGCCATCGGCATCGACCGCGACGAACGCGCGACAGCGGCCGTCGTGCTGCTCGATCGCGGCCAGATAGGCGTCGGTCAGCGCGACCGCACTGATTTCGCCGCGCGCCAGCAGCGACAACTGGCGGCACAGCGACGAATGGCGGAGGGCGTGGGTCGGGTCGGTCATTCGGGATCCGGCGGGCTGATCAACGCGCATTATGAACGTGTCGACGGTAGCCGCCGAGTCGGGCCCTCCGCCGATCCGGCGCCGCCGGGCCCGCGCCCGCCCCGCGGCCAGCCACGCGGTACGACCTATAATGTCCCGTTCCGCAACGACGAGCCGCGCGCCCGATGAGCGAACGCGAATTCATGGAGTACGACGTGGTCACGGTCGGCGCCGGTCCGGCCGGGCTGGCGTTCGCGATCCGTCTGAAGCAACTGAATCCCGAGATCAGCGTCTGCGTGATCGAAAAGGCGTCGACGATCGGCGCGCACATCCTGTCCGGCGCGGTGATCGAACCGCAACCGCTCGACGAGCTGCTGCCCGGCTGGCGCGACAATCCGCCGCCGATCTGCGTGCCGGCCGGCGACGACGAGTTCTGGTACCTGACGAAAACCGGCGGCTTCAAGTTCCCGATCGTGCCGCCGCAGATGAAGAACCACGGCAACTTCATCGTCAGCCTCGGCGCGATGTGCGCCTGGCTCGCGCCGCAGGCCGAAGCGCTCGGGGTCGAGATCTATCCGGGTTTCGCCGCGGCCGAGCCGTATTTCAACGAGGATGGCTCGGTCGGCGGCGTGCGCATCGGCGACATGGGCGTGGCGCGTGACGGCAGCCACAAGCCGGGCTACACCGAGGGCATCGATATCCGCGCCAAGGTCACCGTGCTGGCCGAGGGCGCCCGCGGCCACCTGACCAAGCAACTGACCCGGCGCTTCGAGCTGGCCGCGAAATCCGACCCGCAGACCTATTCGATCGGCATCAAGGAGCTGTGGCAGGTGCCGGCGGGTCGCGTTACGCCGGGCAGGATCGTCCACACGCTTGGCTGGCCGGCCGACAGCCGCACCTACGGCGGCAGCTTCCTGTATCACCTCGACGGCGACCGGATCGCGCTCGGCTACGTGTCCGGGCTCGATTACCGCGACCCGAACTACCAGCCGTACGAGGCCTTCCAGCAGTGGAAGAACCATCCGCAGATGAAGGCGCTGCTCGACGGCGGCTCGATCCTGTCGGCTGGCGCGCGGGCGATCGCGAGCGGCGGCTGGCAGTCGCTGCCGCGACTGGAGATGCCCGGCGCGATGCTGATCGGCGACTGCGCCGGCCTGCTCAACGTGCCGAAGATCAAGGGCACCCACCAGGCGATCCGCTCCGGCATGCTGGCGGCGCAGCACCTGGTCGACAGCCAGCTCGATCCGCAGGGCTGGGACGCGAAACTGCGTGATTCGGCCGTCATGCGCGAGCTGCACACGGTCCGCAACATCAAGCCCGGCTTCAAGAAGGGCCTGTGGTTCGGCCTGCTGAATTCGGCCTGGGAAACCGCCCTCGGCGGCGCTTCGCCATGGACGCTGAAGAACACCGCCGACCACGCCGCGCTGCGCAAGATCAGCGACCACGAGTCGCCGAAGCGCGACTACGTCGAGCGCACGCTGCCGCCGCGCGACCGTCTGGCCGGCGTCTACTTCGCCGCCACCGAACACGACGAGGACCAGCCGGTGCACCTGCAGATCCTCGACCCGTCGATCTGCATCGAGCGTTGCACCAGCGAATACGGCAATCCGTGCACGCGGTTCTGCCCGGCGGCTGTCTACGAGATGGTCGAGGACGCCGCCGGCCGCCGCCTGCAGATCAACGCCGCGAACTGCGTGCACTGCAAGACCTGCGACATCAAGGACCCGTACGAGATCATCAACTGGGTGACACCGGAAGGTGGGTCGGGTCCGAACTATCAGAACCTCTGAGATGCAGGGATTCGGGATTGGGGATTCGGGATTGGCACAAGCCGCATCCCGGCCGCCCGCCCGGCCCATCGGCCCTGCGGCGCGAGCATCCCCGAGCAGCAGCCAACTTCGAATCCCGAATCCCCAATCCCCATCCCGACACTATGAAAACCCTCCTCGTCACCGGCGGCGCCGGCTTCATCGGCGGCAACTACGTGCTCGACGCGCTCACCCGCGGCAACGTACGGATCATCAATCTCGATGCGCTGACCTATGCCGGCAACCGCGACACGCTTGCGTCGATCGCCGACAACCCGAACCACGTGTTCGTGCATGGCGACATCGGCGACCGCGCGCTGGTCGCGAGGCTGCTCGCCGAGCACCGGCCGGACGCGATCGTGAACTTCGCGGCGGAAAGCCACGTCGACCGCTCGATCGATGGCCCGGCGGCATTCGTGCAGACCAACGTCGTCGGGACACTGTCGCTGCTCGAATGCACGCGCGATTACTGGCGCGAACTCGACGACGCGCAGCGCGCCGCATTCCGCTTCCTGCACGTCTCGACCGACGAGGTCTACGGCTCGCTCGGAGAAACCGGCCATTTCACCGAACAGACCCCGTACGCACCGAACTCGCCGTATTCGGCGTCGAAGGCGGCGTCGGACCATCTGGTCCGCGCGTTCCACCACACCTACGGCCTGCCGACGCTGACGACCAACTGCTCGAACAACTACGGTCCGTACCAGTTCCCGGAGAAGCTCATTCCGCTGATCATCGCCCGCGCGGTGGCCGGCGACCCGCTGCCGGTCTACGGCGACGGCCGCAACATCCGCGACTGGCTGTTCGTGCTGGACCACGTCGCGGCGATCAATGCCGTGCTCGAGCGCGGCCGGGTCGGCGAGGTCTACAACGTCGGCGGCGATGCGGAACGGATGAACATCGACGTGGTCGGGACCATCTGCGCCCTGCTCGACGAGCGCCGTCCGCGCGACGACGGCCAGCCGCGGGCGAGCCAGATCACCTTCGTCACGGACCGCCCCGGCCATGACCGCCGCTATGCGATCGACGCCGGCAAGCTGAAGCGCGAACTCGGCTGGTCACCGTCGGTCGACTTCGAGACCGGCATCGCGCGCACGGTCGACTGGTATCTGCAACATCAGGACTGGGTCGCCCGCGTGCTCGACGGCAGCTACCGGCTCGAACGAATCGGAGCGGCGGCGTGACGAGCAATCCATTCCGTCGCCTCCGCGCAGGCGCGGGCCCAGCGAACTCGTCGGCGAAATCTGCTGCAGCAAACACCGTCGCCCCCGCGCAGGCGGGGGCCCCGCGCCTTCGGCCCTGGATGCAATCGCCGCGCCCTTCTTCTGCAGCGCAGGAAGGCACGAGCCGCTCGACATCCGCCACGCCGTCATCCCGGCGAAAGCCGGGATCCATTCTGATTCTGCTTTCGGAACAACCCATCGCTCGAAAGTCAAAATGGATCCCGGCTTTCGCCGGGATGACAAGCCACAGCAACGCGGAACCGGGTCGGCCTGCCGTGACGGCCGTTATCCATCACAGAGCCATCGGCGCGCCAACTGGAGCTGATCAATGATTCGCAAGGGCATCATCCTCGCCGGCGGTTCCGGCACCCGGCTGTACCCGATCACCCAGGCGATCAGCAAGCAACTGCTGCCGATCTACGACAAGCCGATGATCTACTACCCGCTCAGCACGCTGATGCTGGCCGGGATCCGCGACGTGCTGGTGATCAACACGCCGCACGAGCAACCGCTGTTCCGCCACCTGCTCGGCGACGGTTCGCAGTGGGGCATGCGGATCGAATACGCGGTGCAACCGAGCCCGGACGGACTCGCACAGGCCTACCTGATCGGCGCCGACTTCGTTGCCGGGCAGCCGAGTTGCCTGGTGCTCGGCGACAACATCTTCTACGGCCATGGATTCAGCGAGCAGTTGCGACGCGCAGCCTCCCAAGTCAACGGCGCGACGGTGTTCGGCTACTGGGTTCATGATCCCGAGCGTTATGGCGTGGCCGAGCTCGATGACGGAGACCGCGTGATCGGCCTCGAGGAGAAGCCACTGCACCCCCGCTCGAACTATGCCGTTACCGGCTTGTACTTCTACGATGGGCGAGCCAGCGAATTTGCAGCGGGTCTGCGGCCTTCGCCTCGCGGCGAGCTCGAGATCACCGATCTCAACCGCCGCTATCTCGATGACGGCTCATTGCGGCTCGAGAAGCTCGGCCGCGGCCACGCCTGGCTCGATACCGGTACTCACGAGTCGTTGCTGCAAGCCTCCAACTTCATCGAGACGATCGAGCAACGGCAGGGGCTCAGGATCTGCTGCCCCGAAGAGATTGCGTACCACAACGGCTGGATCGATAGCGATGCATTGCGGCGGCTTGCCGCCCCGCTGATGAAGAACGGCTACGGCAAGTACCTGTTGCAGATACTGGAGCAGGGCGCGATAGCATGAAGCTGCGCGAATCCGAACTTCCCGAGTGCGTAATCGTCGAGCCACAGGTGTTTGGCGATGCGCGGGGCTTCTTTTTCGAACAATGGAATGCCGAGCGTTACCGCACCCACGGCATTTCGATCGATGCCGTGCAGTCGAACGTGTCGCGCTCGGCGCGTGGCGTCCTGCGGGGTCTTCATTACCAATGGCCCCATCCACAAGGAAAGCTCGTCTCGGTGCTCGAAGGCGAGGTGTTCGACGTTGCGGTGGACATTCGGCGCGGATCGCCAACATTCGGCCGATGGGCCGGCGTGCTTCTTAGTTCCGAGAACAAGCGGCAGTTCTGGATTCCGGAAGGATTCGCCCACGGTTTCGTCGTGCTCTCCGAGACGGCGTTGTTCCATTATCTGTGTACGGCGCCCTATGTCGCCGTGGCGGACGCCAGTGTCCGGTGGGACGACCCGCAAATCGCTATCGAATGGCCCTGCTCCGTTCCGCTGCTATCAGCCAAGGATGCGCAAGCCCCACTGCTTTCTGACATTCCTGCAGACCGCTTGCCCGACGCCCGCTGCCTCCAGCCCTGATCATGCGCATCGCCATCGCCTCCGCCATCGCCGCCTGGGGCCTCGACGACGACCTGCCGCCGCTGCTCGATGCCTGCAGTCGTGCCGGCCTGCATGCCGAGGTGCTGGCGTGGGACGATGCGACCGTGTCGTGGCGGCGCTTCGATGCCGTGCTGCTGCGTTCGACCTGGGACTATTGCGAACGGCTGCCGGCATTTCTCGATTGGTGCATCGACGTCGCCGAGCAGACCCGGCTGTTCAACCCGCTCGAGATCGTTCGCTGGAACTGTGACAAGCACTACCTCGCGAAGCTCGCCGAGGCCGGCGTGCCGACCGTGCCGAGCGAATTCCTCGAACCGGGCGACGATCCGGCCGGCTTCGCCGAACATGGCGAATTCGTCGTAAAGCCGGCGGTCGGCGCCGGATCGCGCGATGCGCAGCGTTACCTGCACGACGAACGCGGGCGCGCGATCGAACACACGCGCCGACTGCTCGATGCCGGCCGCAGCGTGCTCGTGCAACCGTACCTGGCCGGTGTCGACGAACGTGGCGAAACCGCGGTGATCTTCATCGACGGCCACGACTCGCATGCGATCCGCAAGGGCCCACTGCTGGCCCGCGGCGGCGCCGCCACCAACCACCTGTTCGCGCCGGAGGCGATCCGTCCCCGCGTCGCCTCCGAGATCGAACTCGAAACCGCCCGCCGGGTCGTCGAAGCACTGCCGTTCGCGCGACCGCTGTATGCCCGCGTCGATCTGTTGCCGTCAGCCGACGGACCGCGGCTGCTCGAACTCGAGCTGATCGAACCGTCACTGTTCTTCCACGCCGGCAAGGATGCCGCCGATCGGCTGGTGGCGGCGCTGGTCGCGCGGATCAAGACCACCGGCGCTCCCGGCGGGCATTAGAATACGTCCCCCCGCTTCACTGGCAGCCCCTTCAGTGTCCGCACTTGCCCCCGCTTCGCTCGTCCGCAACACGCCTGGCGAACAGCAGCGCATGAGTCACCTCGATCGCCTCGAAGCCGAAAGCATCCACATCCTGCGCGAGGTCGCGGCCGAGTTCCGCGCGCCGGTGATGCTGTACTCGATCGGCAAGGACAGCTCGGTGCTGCTGCACCTGCTGCGCAAGGCGTTCCATCCGGCACCGCCGCCGATTCCGCTGCTGCATGTCGACACCACCTGGAAGTTTCGCGACATGTACGCGCTGCGCGACCGCGCCCCGGGCCTGTACGGCGTCGAGCTTGCGGTCCACGTCAACCCGGACGGGCTGCGCGACGGAATCGGACCGTTCACGCACGGCGCCACGGTCCACACCGACATCATGAAGACCCAGGGGCTGCGGCAGGCCCTCGAGGCCGGCGGCCATGACGCCGCGATCGGCGGCGCCCGGCGCGACGAAGAGAAATCACGGGCCAAGGAACGGATCTTCTCGTTCCGCAACGCGCAGCACCGGTGGGATCCGAAGAACCAGCGCCCGGAGCTGTGGAACGTCTACAACACCCGGATCCATCGCGGCGAGAGTGTTCGGGTTTTCCCGCTGTCGAACTGGACCGAACTCGACGTCTGGCTGTACATCTTCCGCGAGAACATTCCGGTCGTGCCGCTGTACTTCGCCGCCGAAAGGCCGGTCGTCGAGCGCGACGGCGCGCTGATCATGGTCGACGACGACCGGATGCCGCTGACGCCGGGCGAGACACCGATGCTGCGGCAGGTCCGCTTCCGCACGCTCGGCTGCTACCCGCTGACCGGCGCGATCGAGTCGGATGCCGACACGCTCGAGAAGGTCATCGCCGAAATGCTGGTGGCGCGCTCGTCGGAGCGCCAGGGCCGGGTGATCGACCACGACCCGGGCGCGTCGATGGAAAAGAAAAAGCAGGAAGGCTATTTCTAGGATTCGGGATTCGGGATTCGGTTCCGGTTTCGGCGCGGCGGCGGCGCCTGTTGCCGCCGGTCGACCCGATTGTGCAATGCCGTTGTTCGTCATCCCGGCGAAAGCCGGGATCCATGTTGCTTTTCGAGCCGTTGATTGTTCCGAAGGCAGAATCAGGATGGATCCCGGCTTTCGCCGGGATGACGTGTCGCGAGATTCGGCCTGGACAGACAGCGGTCGCCCCTCCCGCAACCCGCCCACCGCATGAACGCGGGTCGAGACCCGCACTACGGACACACGCTCGTGACGACTACCACCCCCGACACCGACATCGCCGCCTACCTCAGGCAGCACGAAACCAAGTCGCTGCTGCGCTTCATCACCTGCGGCAGTGTCGACGATGGCAAGAGCACGCTGATCGGCCGGCTGCTGTTCGGCTCGAAAGCCCTGTTCGACGACCAGCTCGCCGCGCTGGAGTCGGACAGCCGGCGTCACGGCACCCAAGGCGGCGAGCTCGACTTCGCACTGCTGGTCGACGGACTGGCGGCCGAGCGCGAGCAAGGCATCACGATCGACGTCGCCTACCGGTTCTTCCACAGCGAGCGGCGCAAGTTCATCGTGGCGGACTGCCCGGGCCACGAACAGTACACGCGCAACATGGCGACCGGCGCGTCGACCGCCGACCTTGCCATCGTGCTGGTCGACGCGCGCAAGGGTCTGCTGACACAGACCCGCCGGCACAGCTACATCTGCTCGCTGCTGGGCATACGGCACGTACTGCTCGCGGTCAACAAACTCGATCTGGTCGACTATTCGCAGCAGGTGTTCGAGCAGATCGCGGCCGATTACCGGACGCTGGCCGGCAGCCTCGGCATCGAACACGTGCATGCCGTGCCGCTGTCTGCACTGAATGGCGACAACGTCATTACCCGGTCGCACCGGACTCCGTGGTACCACGGGCCAAGCGTGCTCGAGCATCTCGAAACGGTCGACGTCAGCGGCGTGCAGCGCCGCCGCACGTTCCGGCTGCCGGTGCAGTGGGTCAACCGTCCGCACCAGGATTTTCGCGGCTTCGCCGGCACCGTCGCCAGTGGCACGATCAGCCCGGGCGAGACCGTCGTTGCACTGCCGTCCGGGCGGCGCTCGACGGTGACCCGCGTGATCGGCCCCGACGGTGACTGCTCGAACGCGACCAGTGGCCAGGCCGTCACGCTGACCCTGGCCGACGAGCTCGACATCAGTCGCGGCGACGTGATCGCACTGGCTTCCGACCCGCCGCAGGTCACCGACCAGTTCGCCGCCCATCTGATCTGGATGAGCCCGCAGTCGATGCTGCCCGGGCGACCGTACCTGTTGCGACTCGGCAGCAAGACCGTTGGAGCCCGGATCCTCGAAATCAAACACAAGATCGACGTCAATACCCAGGACCAGCTCGCCGCCAAGCGGCTCGAGCTGAACGAAGTCGCGTACTGCAACCTGAGCCTCGACCAGCCGATCGCGTTCGAGCGCTACGCCGACAATCGCGCGCTCGGCGGCTTCATCCTGATCGACCGCGCGAGCAACGATACGGTCGCCGCCGGCACGATCGACTTCGCGCTGCGGCGTGCCAGCAACGTGCACTGGCAGCATGTCGACATCGATCGCACCGCCCGCGCCGCGCTGAAAGGCCAGCACCCGCGCTGCGTCTGGTTCACCGGCCTGTCGGGGTCGGGCAAGTCGACGATCGCGAACCTGGTCGAGCGGCAACTGCACGCGCAGGGCTACCACACCTATCTGCTCGATGGCGACAACGTCCGCCACGGCCTGAACCGCGACCTCGGCTTCAGCGACGAGGATCGGGTCGAGAACATCCGCCGCGTCGCCGAGGTGGCGAAGCTGATGGTCGACGCCGGCCTGATCGTGCTGGTCAGCTTCATCTCGCCGTTCCGCGCCGAGCGGCGGATGGCACGCGACCTGTTCGGCGACGGCGATTTCGTCGAAGTGTTCGTCGACACCCCGCTGGCCGAGTGCGAGCGCCGCGACGTCAAGGGTCTGTACGCGAAGGCCCGAGCCGGCCAGATCCCGAATTTCACCGGCATCAACGCGCCGTACGAGGCGCCGGAAGCCCCCGAGCTGCGTGTCGACACGACGCGGATGAACGTCGAGCAGTCGGCCGAAGCGGTGCTGGCGCGGCTGCGCGAGGCGCAGTAACGAAGCATGCAAGCCCCTCTCCCGTCGGGAGAGGAGTTGGGGAGAGGGTCCGGGGACCCTCGTGGCGTCCGCCGGCCTCAATGCGACAAGTCGCGCAACGAACCGCCCTTCCGGCAAGTCTGACTCGATCGCTCCGCCCGAACCCTCACCCCAACCCCTCTCCCACAGGGAGAGGGGCTCAAGGGCCTGTGCGCCAAGGCCCGTGCCGGCGAGATCCCGAACTTCACCGGCATCAACGCGCCGTACGAGGCGCCGGAAGCCCCGGAGCTGCGACTCGACACGACGCGGATGAACGTCGAGCAGTCGGCCGAAGCGGTGCTGGCGCGGCTGCGCGAGGCGCAGTAACGAAGCATGCAAGCCCCTCTCCCGTCGGGAGAGGAGTTGGGGAGAGGGTCCGGGGACCCTCGTGGCGTCCGCCGGCCTCAATGCGACAAGTCGCGCAACGAACCGCCCTTCCGGCAAGTCTGACTCGATCGCTCCGCCCGAACCCTCACCCCAACCCCTCTCCCACAGGGAGAGGGGCTCAAGGGCCTGTGCGCCAAGGCCCGTGCCGGCGAGATCCCGAACTTCACCGGCATCAACGCGCCGTACGAGGCACCGGAAGCTCCCGAGCTGCGATTCGACACGACGCGGATGAACGTCGAGCAGTCGGCCGAAGCGGTGCTGGCGCGGCTGCGCGAGGCGCAGTAACGAAGCGTGCAAGCCCCTCTCCCGTCGGGAGAGGGGCTCAAGGGCCTGTGCGCCAAGGCCCGTGCCGGCGAGATCCCGAACTTCACCGGCATCAACGCGCCGTACGAGGCGCCGGAAGCCCCCGAGCTGCGTGTCGACACGACGCGGATGAACGTCGAGCAGTCGGCCGAAGCGGTGCTGGCGCGGCTGCGCGAGGCGCAGTAGCGAAGCATGCAAGCCCCTCTCCCGTCGGGAGAGGGGCTCAAGGGCCTGCACGCGAAGGCCCGTGCCGGCGAGATCCCGAACTTCACCGGCATCAACGCGCCGTACGAAGCCCCGGAAGCCCCGGAGCTGCGATTCGACACGACGCGGATGAACGTCGAGCAGTCGGCCGAAGCGGTGCTGGCGCGGCTGCGCGAGGCGCAGTAACGAAGCATGCAAGCCCCTCTCCCGTCGGGAGAGGAGTTGGGGAGAGGGTCCGGGGACCCTCGTGGCGTCCGCCGGCCTCAATGCGACAAGTCGCGCAACGAACCGCCCTTCCGGCAAGTCTGACTCGATCGCTCCGCCCGAACCCTCACCCCAACCCCTCTCCCACAGGGAGAGGGGCTCAAGTGCATGGCGTTGCGTTCAGGCTCAGCGACCGGACCGGCTATCATAGGCGGCTTGCCGGCCGTCGCCGGCCCCGATTCGGCCTTTGGCACTTACGAACCGCGAGGAACCCAGTCCGATGAAGATCCTGGTCGGCTACAAGCGCGTGGTGGACTACAACGTCCGCATCCAGGTCCGTCCCGATGGCAGTGGCGTCGTCACCGATGGCGTCAAGCTATCGGCCAATCCGTTCGACGAGATCGCGCTTGAAGAGGCGCTGCGGCTGCGGGAGAAAGGCATTGCGACCGAAGTGGTGGTCGCGACGATCGCGCCGGCGGATGCCCAGGCGCACCTGCGCAATGGCCTCGCGATGGGCGCGAACCGCGCGATCCACGTCGTCACCGACCAGCCGATCCAGCCGCTGACCGCCGCCCGCACGCTGCTCAAGCTGATCGAGCGCGAGCAGCCGGACATCGTGATCCTCGGCAAGCAGGCGATCGACGATGATGCCAACCAGACCGCACAGATGCTGGCGACGCTGTGGGGCCGCCCGCAGGCGACGTTTGCCAGCAAGGTCGACGTCGCCGACGGCCGCGCGACCGTGACCCGTGAGGTCGACGCCGGCCTCGAGACGCTCGACATCGAGCTGCCGGCCGTGATCAGCACCGACCTGCGCCTGAACGAGCCGCGCTTCATCAAGCTGCCGGACATCATGAAGGCGAAGTCGAAGCCGCTCGAAACGCTGCCGCTGGCCGACCTCGGCGTCGACAACGGCGACACGCTGAAGACCACCCGCTACGCCCCGCCAGCGAAGCGCTCGCGCGGTGTGATGGTCAAGGACGTCGCCGAGCTGGTCGACGCGCTGAAGGCCAAGGGCCTGCTGTAAGCCGACTCCTGTAGGAGGGGCTTCAGCCCCGACCGGTCTGTCGCACCGTGCCGGAACACGGTCGGGGCTGAAGCCCCTCCTACAGGGAAAGCGCTCTCCGAATTGCTTGCGCGGCGTTGCGACGCCCCGCTCCAAAGGAACCCGACATGAGCAAGATCCTCGTCATTGCCGAACAGCTCGGCGGCCGCCTGAACCCCGCCACCGCGAAGACCGTCAGCGCAGCGCGCGCTATTGCAGGCGCGACGATCGACGTCGCCGTGCTGTCGAACGATCCGGGCGCGGTGGCCGACCAGGCGGCGAAGATCGACGGCGTCAGCCGCGTGCTGACCGTCGCCAACCCGGCCAACGAACATGCGCTGGCGCAGGTGCTGGCACCGCAGATCGCGCAGCTTGCGGCCGGCTACACGCACGTGTTCGGTCCGTCGACGACGTTCGGCAAGGACCTGATGCCGTGCGTGGCCGCGCTGCTCGGCGTGTCGCAGGTCAGCGATGTCATGAGCGTCGAGGACAGCCACACGTTCACGCGGCCGATCTACGCCGGCAACGCGATCGTCACCGTCGAGGCCGACCGCGGCAAGCCGGTCGTCGCGACGATCCGCACCGCATCGTGGCCGGCCGCCAACATGACCGGCAGCGCAGCGATCGAAACAGTCAGCGTCGAGGCGGCACTGCCGACGCACACCCGCTTCGTCGAGCTGAAGCAGGGCCGGACCGACCGACCGGACCTGCAGAGCGCGCCGCGGGTCGTGTCCGGCGGCCGCGGCGTCGGCTCGGCCGAGAACTTCCAGATCATCTACAAGCTCGCCGACAAGCTCGGCGCCGCAGTCGGCGCATCACGCGCTGCGGTCGATGCCGGCTACGTGCCGAACGACATGCAGGTCGGACAGACCGGCAAGATCATCGCGCCTGAGCTGTACGTCGCGATCGGCATCTCCGGCGCGATCCAGCACCTGACCGGCATCAAGGACGCCGGCACCATCGTCGCGATCAACAAGGACGGCGAAGCGCCGATCTTCGAAATCGCCGACATCGGCCTCGTCGGCGACCTGTTCACGATCGTGCCGGAACTCGAAGCCTCGCTCGGCTGAGCTTGTCTCCCCTCTCCCCTCGGAGAGGGGCCGGGGGAAATGGTGCCCGAAGCCGAACCCTGCAAACTCGCCCACGCACCGTCGACCGCCCGCACCCAGCGGTTGCACGAACAGCCGCCCCGCTTGTCTGCGCTCGGCTGAGCTTGTCTCCCCTCTCCCCACGGGAGAGGGGCCGGGGGAGAGGGCGCCCGGAGCCGAACCCTGCAAACTCGCCCACGTACCGTCGACCGCCCGCACCCAGCGGTTGCACGGAGAGCCGCCCCGCGTGCCTCCCCTCTCTCC
>JAWLBY010000024.1:27016-46393 GCA_041687455.1 Lysobacteraceae bacterium
TCTCCCCTCTCCCCCCGGGAGAGGGGCCGGGGGAGAGGGTGCCCGAAGCCGAACCCAGCAAACTCGCCGACGCACCGTCGACCGCCCGCACCCAGCGGTTGCACGGGAGAGACAGAAGCCGCGCGCAAGCCCCGCCCTGCAGGAGCGGCTTCAGCCGCGATCTCTTGCCGATTGCTCACTTGAGCACCGCTGAAACAGCTCACCGCGGAAGCCGCTCCCACGGCAGCCGACTGACGCTTCCATCAACGACGCGTACGTTTTCTCCGCCGCTCGCCGCGTCATTCGTCCGCCGAGCAAGCCGATGCGCCTGCGGTACAGCTCGCGTTCGTAAACTCGGCCTCTACTGCTTCCAAACCCTGTCATCCATGGACAAGCCGATCTGGTCACCCAGCCAGGAGCGCATCGAGCGCGCCAACCTGAACCGCTTCATGCGCTTCGTCCGCGAGGAGACCGGCAATGCCGATCTCAACAGCTACGCCCCGCTGTGGCAGTTCTCGATCGACCACCCGGAGCGGTTCTGGACCCTGCTGTGGGATTTCTGTGGCATTCGGGCCAGCGGCGCGCGCGAGCCGGTCATCGACACGTCCGACGACGGCATCGCACAGTGGTTCCCGCATATCCGACTCAACATCACGCAGAACCTGCTGCGCTTCGACGACGAGCGCACCGCGCTGCTGCAGATCGCGCAGGACGGCAGCGCGACGCGCACGAGCTTCGCCGAGCTGCGCACACAGGTCGCAGCGATGGCAGCCGCATTGCGCGACCTAGGCGTCGGCGCCGGCGATCGGCTCGCCTGCGACCTTGCACCAGGCATCGAACGCAGCATCGCCTGGCTGGCCGGCGCGACGGTCGGCGGCGTCTGGCTGAGCAATTCGGATGGCACTGCGGACACCGCCGGCACACCCGCCCCCGCGCTGCGGATCACCGACGCGTTGCGCGCCACCGATCCGTTCAGCGGCGTGACGATCGCCGTGGGATCCGCCGAGACGCATGCCTCCGAGCGCGTCCACCATTGGGACGGCCTGCTCGCGCGTTTTGCCGGCAGCCCGTTCGACACCGCCACGCTGCCGTTCAACCAGCCGTTGATCGAGCGGACCACTGCATCATCGTGCCGGTTCGGCGCCGGCGGGCTGCTGATGCAGCACCTCAAGGAACTGGTGCTTCACCTCGATGTGAAGCGCGAAGACAAGCTGCTGTGTGCCGACCCGGGCGGTCTCGCCGGTGACTGGATCGTGTCGGCACTGGCGCTCGGCGCAGCGGTCGTGATCCCGACCGGAACGCTCGACGACCGCCGCCTGTGGAACCTGGTCGACGAGCACGGCATCACCGTCGTGCTGGCAGACAGCGCCCGTCTCGAACGGATGTCGCTGCTCGACGAACCGCCGCGCAGCAGCCACAAGCTGCTCGCACTGAAGACCCTGGTCGGCTGCGGCCACGTGCTGTCGGCAGCCGCAGTCACCTATGCCTACGAGCAGATCAAGGACCGCCTGTTCGTGACCAGCGCGGTACCGGCCACCGACACGCTCGGCTGCGCGCTGCTCGGCGCGCCGCTGCTGCCGGTCCACGCCGCCAACCTGCCGCCGCGCGCGCTGGCCATGCCGCAGGAACAACGGGAGCAAGGCGACGACGACCGGCCGGCAACATTCCGAGCAGGTCCGTGCGCCGCGCTGCCGAACAACGAGCTACCGCCGGCTGACGCATCCACCGACGCCACAGCACTCGGGCTTGCCGCCGCCTGATCGCCCTCCCTTGTGGGACACTGCCGCCGCCAACGACGGATCCGCGGTCGCAGCCTGGCCCTGGGCCGGCGCTCCATGCCGCCGCCGGCCGAATCCCCTGCTGAATGCGCGCACCGCTGGCAATCTCGGCCACCCGCAAATCGCAGGCGGCCTGCAGGTTTCAGCCACGAACGCGCGCCGCCGGCCGAATCCCCTGCTGAATGCGCGCACCGCTGGCAATCTCGGCCACCCGCAAATCGCAGGCGGCCTGCAGGTTCAGCCACGAACGCGCATCACCCCCGAAATAGCGCGCCAAGCGCATGGCCGTGTCGGCACTGACACCACGCCGCTCACGGACACATGAAGTGCCTGCGCCAGTGCATTCGCACTCAATCCGAGCGGCAGCAGAAAATCCTCACGGAGCACTTCCCCCGGGTGCACGGGCCGCATACCGTTCTCGATCATGCGTTGCCTCCGTGTTCAGTTCGGCGCGTGAAATTTCATGTCGCCGTCGCGGCCGCCAAGCACCGCCCTGCCCAGCGCGACGTCTCGCTCGGAGTTTGCACCCTCGTCGCCCCCGCGAGCGGGGGCCCAGCGACTTGAAACGCCACCTGGGCTGGCGTTGAAGGGACCGGGTACCGGGACTACGTCGACGCGTTCCGCGGCACCAGCGGCAATCAGCAGCCCACATGGTCCGGCCGCTCGCTCAGTGCCTCGCCGGGAAGTCCTGCGGCCAGCTCATCACGTCAAAATTGGTCTTTCCGGAAATCCGGCAATCCTCGAGCGACTGCGCCGCAGCCTGCTGCATCGGACTTCAGCGACTGCCGGCCCGGTTCGATGAGGTCGAGTCGCCAATCAACGCCCGATCGGACACCCGGTCTTCTGCTGCAGCTCCTCGAAGCTCACGCCCGGCGCCAGCTCGACCAGTTTCAGGCCGTCTTCGGTCACGTCCAGCACGCCGAGCTCGCTGATGATCCGATTCACCACGCCGACACCGGTCAGCGGCAGCGTGCACTCCGGAATGATCTTGTGGCTGCCGTCCTTCGCGGTGTGCTCCATCACGACCACGATCCGCTTGACGCCGGCGACCAGGTCCATCGCCCCGCCCATGCCCTTGACCATCTTGCCGGGCACCATCCAGTTCGCGATATCGCCGCGATCGGTGACCTGCATCGCGCCGAGGATCGCCAGGTCGATGTGGCCGCCGCGGATCATCGCGAACGAGTCGTGGCTGCCGAAGTAGCTCGCCCCCGGCCGCGCGGTGACGGTCTGCTTGCCGGCGTTGATCAGGTCGGCGTCGACCTCGGACTCGGTCGGAAATGGCCCGATGCCGAGCAGCCCGTTCTCGGACTGCAGCCAGACGTCGACACCGTCCGGAATGTAATTCGCCACCAGCGTCGGCAGGCCGATGCCGAGATTCACGTAGGCGCCGTCGGTGAGTTCCTGCGCGGCGCGCTGCGCCATTTGATCACGGGTCCAAGGCATGTGTTCGATTCCGTTTGAGGGTTTGCTTGCCAACCATCGAAGGGGCAGTGCCCCGCTCGCGAGATCAACCAGCTCACCGATTGACCGGTAAACCGTTCGCCCTGAGGTATCGAAGGGTGAACGGCTTCGGAGCGGCGTCGCTCCACCCAGGCCCAACCTCGCGCCACCGCCGTTCGCCCCGAGCCTGTCGAAGGGCGAACGGCGTCGGAGCACGCACCGCGCTCCACCCAGGCTCGACTGCGCCGTACCACCGTTCGCCCTGATGTATCGAAGGGCGAACGGCTTCGGAGCGGCGTCGCTCCACCCAGACCCAACCTCGCGCCACCGCCGTTCGCCCCGAGCCTGTCGAAGGGCGAACGGCGTCGGAGCACGCACCGCGCTCCACCCAGGCTCGATTGCGCCGTACCACCGTTCGCCCTGAGGTATCGAAGGACGAACGGCTTCGAAGCGGGGGGCGATCGAGCCTCAGCCCGCCCGCACCGTCCGCTGCTCGATCCGCTTCTCCGGCGTCGCATTGACCACGATCCGGTCGACGTAGATGCCCGGCAGGTGCACCTGATCCGGATCAAGCTCGCCGACCTCGACCAGTTCCTCGACCTCCGCCACGCAGACCTTGCCCGCCATCGCACAGGCCGGATTGAAGTTGCGCGCGGTCTTGCGGAACACCAGATTGCCGACCGTGTCGGCCTTCCAGGCCTTGACCAGCGATACGTCGGCGCGCAGCGCCGTCTCCATCACGTAGTGCTGCCCGTCGAACTCGCGCGTCTCCTTGCCCTCGGCGACGACAGTGCCGTAGCCGGTGCGTGTGAAGAACGCCGGAATCCCCGCCCCGCCGGCCCGCAGCCGCTCGGCCAGCGTGCCCTGCGGGTTGAACTCAAGCTCGAGTTCGCCAGACAGGAACTGCCGCTCGAACTCCTTGTTCTCGCCGACATACGACGAAATCATCCTTCGGATCTGCCGCGTCTCGAGCAGCAGCCCGAGGCCGAAACCGTCGACGCCGGCGTTGTTCGAGATCACCGTCAGGCCCTTCACGCCGGAATCGCGCAGTGCCGCGATCAGGGCCTCGGGGATGCCGCACAGGCCGAAGCCGCCGACGGCGAGGGTCTGATTGTCGGCGACGAGGTCGCGCAGGGCGTTGGTGGCACTGGGGAACAACTTGTTTCGTCCGCCCGCCCCAACGGCCGGCGCGGTGGATCCGGTCATGAAGCAATCTCCGCCTGGAAAGGACCGGATTCTAACGACTGGATCCGCCAGTGGCATCGTACGATCGACCGAGCCGGCAAGAACAGGCCTGCGCGACTACGGTAAGCAAGTGCCCTGCAGGCTCCGCCTTCTTGCCTGAGCGACTATCATTGCGGGCCGTCCGAAAAGGCTGTGCTTCCGCCTTACCATCAAAGCCGAGTAATTTCAATGCATCCTATCCAGCCTGTGATTCTCTCCGGGGGCGCGGGCTCGCGACTCTGGCCGCTGTCGCGTGAAGCCTTTCCCAAGCAGTTCCTGCCATTGGGTTCCGAGCACTCGATGCTGCAGGCCACTTGGAAAAGGGTCAAAGCAATCTCGGAACGTGGTGCAATCGTCGTGGCGAATGTCGAGCACAGATTCATCGTTGCCGAACAGTTGCGCGAGGTTCAGGGCAAGCCGGACGCGATCGTGCTCGAGCCGATGGGCCGAAATACCGCGCCAGCGATT
Organism: Lysobacteraceae bacterium; assembly: GCA_041687455.1. Lineage (GTDB taxonomy): Bacteria > Pseudomonadota > Gammaproteobacteria > Xanthomonadales > Xanthomonadaceae > JAWLBY01. The sequence goes on from JAWLBY010000024.1 coordinate 31,909, forward strand.
GCGTTGGCTGCAATCGAGGCGACGAGGAACGGGCAGGACGCTCTGCTGCTGGTGCTGCCGTCTGATCACGTCGTTTCGAACGAAAGCTCGTTCCATGCCGCGGTCGACGCCGCCGCTGAGTTCGCTCGCCAAGGCCGACTTGTGACTTTCGGCGTAGTTCCCACACGCGCCGAGACCGGCTACGGCTACATCAAGCGTGGCAAGACGACAACGGATCAAGCCTCTCTGGTGGAGTGCTTCGTAGAGAAGCCGGATGAATCGACGGCTGAGCGTTACGTGGAATCGGGCGAATACCTGTGGAACAGCGGCATGTTCGTGTTCCTCGCTTCCCGATATCTGCAGGAACTCGACAGACTCAACCCGGCTATCCTGGCTTCGTGCCGCAAAGCGCTTGCGCTGGCCCACCGCGACGACGATTTTGTGCGCGTTGACGTCGCTGAGTTCTCGGCTTGCCCGTCCGATTCGATCGATTACGCGGTCATGGAGAAATCGGAATGTGCCATGGTCGTTCCGCTTGACGCCGGATGGAGCGATCTGGGCTCGTGGTGTGCGTTGTGGGAGATCGCGGAAAAGGACGCCGAAGGCAATGCATTTGAAGCTGATACCCTCTCGATCGCCTGCAGCAACAACTACGTGCTGAGCAATCGATTGGTCGCGATGGTTGGTCTTGACAACATCGTGGTGGTAGACACCGACGACGCGCTCTTGGTGGGCCATCGCGAATCCGTCCAAAAGGTCAAGGACATCGTCGGCGAGCTCAAGCGGTGTGGCCGAACGCACGCGACCACTCACCGCAAGGTCTACCGCCCGTGGGGGAGTTACGACAGCGTAGATGCTGGCCAGAGATTCCAGGTCAAGCGCATCACCGTGAAGCCCGGGGCTGCCCTCAGCCTGCAGATGCACCATCACCGCGCCGAGCATTGGATCGTGGTTAGCGGAACAGCCCGCGTCACCCGCGGCGACGAAGTGTTGCTGCTGGCCGAGAACCAAAGCACCTACATTCCACTTGGCGTGGTGCACCGACTGGAGAATCCGGGCAAGGTGCCACTCGAGTTGATCGAGGTCCAGTCCGGCAGTTACCTCGGTGAAGACGACATCGTCCGGTTCGAAGATGTGTACGGCCGGATTGCAGGTTCGCCGTTGCACGAGTCCACCCCGTGACCACAGAGCAACCGCACGCGCGGAACGGCAGTGACCAGAACGCACTTACAGCGAGCGTGCGCTTCCTAGAGCTCGTGCTCGTCAAGGTCCGGCTGAACCTGCGTTCGGAAGCATCCCGAACATGGCTCGCGTACACGTGGTGGATTCTCGATCCACTGTTTCACATGGCAATCTTCTACGTCGTGTTCAAGGTTCTGCTCAACAGGGGCGGGCCTGATTACCTCATTTTTCTGCTAACCGGCCTAATCCCTTGGCTCTGGTTCTCGAAGTCGGTGTCCAACGCCGCCGGCTCGATCGTCGCCTCGCAGCAGCTCGTGCAGAGCCAGCGCATCAACAAGGCATTCTACCCGCTCGTCGTTGTCGGCCAAGACGCCGCAAAACAGTCAGCAGCGCTCCTTCTGCTGCTCGGCGCAGTGATGGCCGGCGGCCATAATCCGACTCTCGCGTGGGCATGGCTGCCGATCCTCGTCGCCGTACAGCTCGCTGTTGTTGCGGCAACGGCTCTGGTACTGGCTGCAGTGGTTCCCTTCGCCCCTGACCTTCGCCACCTGATCCCGACCGGACTGCTCTTCCTGATGCTGGTTTCGGGCGTCTTCTACGACTTCACAGATTTGGTCGCACCAGAGCATCAACGACTGTTCCTGATCAATCCTATCGCGGCCCTAATCGGTTCCTATCGTCAGGTCCTCCTACACGGCGAACCTCCTCACCTCATTCACCTTTCTGCGCTCGCCGTCATGACGGCCTTGCTGTTAGTGGCGTCCATCAAGGCATACCAGCGCGCCGGATCCGCTCTCGTCAAGGCGGTGGTGCGGTGAACGATCACGCGCTCGTGTTCCAGTTGCAAGGCGCCGGGCTCCGCTTTCGCGACGGGCGGGCCGGCGCTGCCGAACCGGTGGTCGCCCTGCGGGACATCGACCTGCAAATCCGCTGTGGCGAGTCGGTCGGACTCATCGGCCGCAATGGGTCCGGCAAGACGACACTGCTGAAGCTGCTGGCCGGAATCTACGAGCCAGACTCGGGTGTCGCCTGCCGCCCTCCATCGCGCGTTGCCCTAATGTCGTTGTCTCTAGGGTTCGACAGCCATCTGTCCGGGCGAGACAATGCGATCTTCGGCCTGATGCTGCTCGGCCACCGGTACAAGGATGCGCTGCTCAAGGTCGACGAGGTCATCGCGTTTTCCGAACTCGGCGCCCATGCCGATCAACCAGTCGGCACGTACTCGTCGGGTATGCGTTCGCGCCTGGCATTTTCCGTTGCGGTTTCGGCCGAGGCGGAGATCCTGCTCATCGACGAAGTGCTTGCCGTGGGCGATGCAGGTTTTCGAAGAAAGGCCGAGAAGCAGCTCACGGGCAACATCGCGAGAGCCCGCACCCACGTTCTCGTCTCGCATTCGACTCAGCAAGTGCGAAAGCTCTGCCAGCGGGCGATCTGGCTGGAAAACGGCTCCATAGTGGCCGACGGCCCCAGCGAATCGGTCACGCGAGAGTATGACGCCTCATTCAAGAACAGTTAGGCACGACTAAGGTGTGAAATGCAGAATAATGGCAGCGCGTCGACGACCAGCATCCTCTTCTATCTGGAACCGTGGATAGAGAAGAACTATCCGGCGTGGAAAAGCGCGTGGATTCCGATTTTCGTTTCCTTAATTAGGGGCTTGGACCGTGCTGCGGGTTCCAAGGTGCGGATGTCTCTGATCATCGGGGACGCACAGCGCGCAATCATCGATGAGCTGGCCGACATCATGAGCCTGCAGATTCATGTGGTGGAGCAGGCGGACCTGCGCGCCTGCTACCCGAGTCCTGCGGTCGCCCACGACGAAGGGTACCGAAACGTCCAGTCCGACTCGCGCAAGCGATTGGCTTCGTTTTACGGCGCCCTGCTCGGATCCTTTGTTCCTGACGTCGTCTGGAGCTTCGTGTCGCCGGTGCCGTTCTTCAAGGACGTCTTCCCGAGAGCGCTGATCCTCTACCAGGAACTTGGCATGCTGGGAAGGTCGCCGCTTCCGCTCACCTGGTATGTCGATCACCTCGGCACCTTCGCCAATTCCTTCGTGGTGCAGCATTTCGATCAACTTTCTGCACTGAATGCCAACCGACGGGAACGCCAGTTCGTCGAGGAAATCCGCTTTCTCTATCGCTCGGCAATCGCGAACGGCAGCCCCTTGAAGCGAGCAGACATCGATCCGCGGAACCAGTTCCGTCATCTCGCCCTGCTGCCGCTTCAGTACAATGGGCACTTCATTTTCGATTCCATGTGCCCCTACAGCAGCCAGCTCGAGCTGGTCATTGATGTCCTTGATCGTACGCCGACGGACATCGGAGTGGTCGTCACCGAGCACAAGAACCCGATCGCGGAGCCGGTGCTACATGAGTCGACGGTGGCGTATCTGCGTGGGCGCTACCGCAACTTCATATACGACCCGTCGCTCGACCAGTATTCGAACTCGAGCCTCATGGTTCTCGAGTGCGTTGACGCTGTCATTTCGGTCTCGTCGACGCTCGGGTTGCAGGGACGATTCCTGGGCAAGGCGCTTGTGGCGATGGGATTTTCCCAGCTTACCCCTTTCGCTTCCGTACCATCGCTGGAACAACTAGGAGAGTATCTCGACGGACGCGGCGCTGGCCACGACGACCTTGAAGGTGCGTTTTATTACCTGCTCACGCACTACTTCATGCCGGAGAAGTGCTACCTCGCCGACGGAAACTGGCTGTATCTCTTTGTGCTTCGCGTACTTGACAAGCACATCAACGGTCGCTCGGGACTCGATTTCTTCCCGCGAATCGACACGGATGAGCGGCTGCTCGACTTCTATAGGGAGAACGCTCAGCGGAAGCTGATGGTCCACAGGCTGCGGACGGCCGCCGATGCGCTCGGACAGACCGCTGTCTCCACTTCCGCGGACAATCGCAAGCTCGCCCAGGAAGCCGAGCAGCTCCGGCTCGAAGTCGAGGCATTGCGCAGCTCGATGTCCTGGCGAATCACTGCCCCTCTTCGCGCGGCGTTCTCGCTCATCAAGCGGGAAAACTCGAAGAAATAGCAGGAGCGCGCAGTGAACTCAGTTAACTTGATAGGCTGGCCCGACGTCACCGCAGGAATGGGTGAGCACATGCGCTCGGTGGCCGGAGCACTGGCCGCTGGTGGCATTCGCATGGCCGTACACGATGTGCTGGAGCAGTGCTTCAACGATCCCAGCATCTTCAACCGGGAAGAGAAGGCGCTGCGCCCGTACACCAAGGAGCTGCCACTTGAACATCCCGTCTCGATCCATTGCCTGAATCTCAACCATCTCCCGAGGATTTCATCCGAGTATTTCGGTGCTAGCTACAACATCGGCTATGGCTACTATGAGATGTCCGATGTACTTGATGACTTCCTTCGTGGCGCGGAGCTGCTCGACGAGATCTGGGCGCCGACGAAGTTCGTCCAGGCGACCATCTCCCGGCGCGTGACCATTCCCGTGGTCTACATGCCTATTCCTCTCGAGGTTCCGGGCAAGCGTCAGGATATTCGCTCGAAGTTCGGCTTGAGCGGCCGGGACTTCACGTTCTACTGCTCGTTCGATGCCCGCTCGCTGATCGAACGGAAGAACCCCTTCGCGGTGATCGACGCCTTCAAGCGCGCATTCGCTCGCGTCGATGCGCCCGTGGTTCTCCTGATCAAGGTCAGCGCCTCTCCTAACTCGAAGCCCCAACTGAAGGCTGTGGGCGAATTGAAGCGGAAAATCGAAGGGGACCCCCGGATCAGGCTGCTTCGACCGGTTCTCGGCAGGGAAGAGTTGATGGATCTCTTCTACAGTGTCGACTGTTACGTTTCGCTGCACCGCGCCGAAGGGCTTGGCCTCGGCATGTCCGAGGCCATGTCGGTAGGGACGCCGGTGATCGCGACGGGCTACTCGGGCAATCTGGATTTCATGGACGCTAGCAACTCAAGCCTCGTTGGGTTCGACTACGTCAATGATGACACTCCACAAAAGATCGATCGCAATATCAAGCTCTCGGAGCGATTCTACTGGGCCGATGCGAACGTGGATGATGCCGCCGAAAAGATGCGGCGCATTTTCACCGACCCGGCCTACAGGTTGAGGATCGCAGCCAAGGGCAAATCCGACGTGGCGCGGTTTTACTCGGTTGAAGCCATCGCGCGAAACTACAGCGAACGGCTTGAATTGCTCGGCAGTAAACTCGGGATCAAGAATGACTAAGACGGCACTGATAACCGGAATTACGGGACAAGATGGCGCTTATCTGGCCGAACTTCTCTTGTCGAAGGGCTACGAGGTCTGGGGAACGTACAGGCGCACCAGTTCAGTCAACTTCTGGCGGATCGAGGAGCTCGGCATTCACGAGCACCCCCGGCTGAAGCTCGTTGAGTTTGACCTGACCGACTTATCGACGACGATTCGCTTGGTGGAGAAGGTCCGCCCGACTGAGATCTACAACCTCGCGGCCCAGAGCTTCGTGGGGGTTTCGTTCGAGCAACCCATCACGACCGCGGACATCACTGGCGTGGGCGCCGTGAACATCCTAGAAGCGATCCGAATCGTTGACCGATCCATACGGTTCTACCAGGCTTCGACGTCCGAGATGTTCGGCAAGGTGCAGGCAATTCCCCAGAGCGAAGCAACGCCGTTCTACCCACGAAGCCCGTATGGGGCAGCGAAACTCTACGCTCACTGGATGACGGTGAACTACCGGGAGAGCTACGACATCTTTGCCAGCAGCGGCATCCTCTTCAACCACGAGTCACCGCTTCGCGGGAAGGAGTTCGTGACACGAAAGGTTACGGACGCAGTCGCGCGGATCGCGGCAGGCAGGCTGGGGGTTCTCGAGCTCGGCAACATCGACGCCAAGCGCGACTGGGGCTACGCGCGGGAGTACGTGGCCGGCATGTGGGCAATGCTGCAGGCCAAGGAGCCGGACACGTACGTGCTCGCTACCGGCCACACGATCACCGTGCGGGAGTGGGTCACGATGGCGTTCAACGCCGCCGGCATCCAGGTCGAGTGGACGGGCGCCGGCGTGGAGGAGAAGGGCATCGATGCATCCAGCGGGAAGGCGGTCGTGGTGATCAATCCGCAGTACTACCGACCTGCGGAGGTCGATCTGCTAATCGGCGATGCGTCGAAAGCGGAGCGGGAACTCCAGTGGATGCCGGTCGTGACAGCTGCCGAGCTCTGCTCCATGATGGTTGAGCGTGACATGGCCCGGATGTCGACCGGGGATATTCGGCAGTGAGGTCGCGTGTCCTACTGGTGGGAGCAGACAGCTTCACCGGGAGTTACCTGCTTAAGGAGCTCGATGCCCACGGCTACGACGTCGTTGGCACGAGCCACACTGGCTCAGAGGGGTTGATCGCGCTTGACCTCACGCGTGATGCCGCGGCAGTCGCGCAAGTCGTGGCCTCAGCTGCGCCGGACTACATCGTGAACCTGGCCGGGATCAGCCATGTCGCCCATGGCAACCCGGCCGACTTCTATTTCGCGAATACAGCAGGGGTGGCCAACCTGCTGGTCGCCATCGAAACCGCTGCCGTCAGCGTGCGGAAGGTGCTCCTGGTGAGCACGAGCAACGTGTATGACCCGCACTCGAAGCCAGTCCTCGACGAGACATGTCCGTTGCATCCGAGCAGCCATTACGGGATTTCGAAATGGGCCATGGAGCGGCTTGCGCTGCAATGGTTCTCGACCCTGCCTCTTCTCGTCGTGCGCCCGTTCAACTATACCGGCAGGGGTCAGGTCAGCTCCTTCCTGATCCCCAAGCTCGTGGAAGCCCATGCGCGACGCGAATCGGTCATCAGGCTGGGAAACACGCACGTCGAGCGCGACTTTTCCGACGTCCGCAATGTCGTGGGGGCATACCGGTGCTTGCTCGAGGCACCGATCGAACGCACGGTTGTCAACGTGTGCTCCGGACACGGCCTGCGGCTTCATGAGGTTCTGGGGATGCTCGCGGAACTTTCCGGGCATCGGCCACAGATCGTCACGGACGCTGCCCTTGTGCGCCCAAACGAACCCGCGGCGCTGATCGGGGACAGGACGAGGCTGCAGGAAGCCATCGGACAGGTTCCTCGCATACCGTTCGAGGAGACCCTGCGCTGGATGCTCGAACGCCCGTGAAGGTCATCCTCGGCACAGATTCGCTCATGCCCCCGCTGACCGGGATCGGGCGATACACGAAGGAACTGCTTTCTGGCTTACTGAGCAGCCCCGAGATCGAGGACTTGCGGTGTTTTTCCCTCGGTCGGTGGCACGCGCCCCAAGAATATCTCGGTGCCGCCGAGCATTCGGCCGCCGATCAGGTGCGCCTCTCGACTGCCGGGCAGGTTCGGCAGTGGCTCGCACGACGCGAATGGGCGGTTCAGACGTATCAAACCGTCGCCGGAGTGGTCGAGCGGTTGCGGCTCCACCGCTATCGACAGTACTTGTTTCACTCCCCGAATTTTCATCTACCCTCGTTCGAGGGTAGGAGCGTTTGCACGATACACGACCTCTCTTACCTGCGATTCCCGCAGTTTCATCCGCACGCCCGGGTGTCGTTCTTGTCGCGTGCAGTTCCTGAGGCAGTTAAACGCGCCGATCTGATCATCACGGATAGTCTTGCCATCAAGTCGGAAGTGGAGTGCGAGTTCCGCATTGATCCATCTCGTGTGTGCGCAATTCCCCTCGGCGTCGAAGCCCAGTTTCTGAACCACATCCCATCACCGTCGAGGGAGTCGTTGCGGAAGTTCGGCTTGGCCGACAGGCCGTTTTTTCTTTGCGTGGGCACGATCGAACCGCGTAAGAATCTGTCCACGTTGCTTGACGCTTGGGAAGCCTTGCCCGCGAGCATCAGGAAAACCCACGTGCTTGCGGTCGTCGGGACCGAAGGCTGGCATTGCGACGACGTGATGCACCGCCTTCAAACTACCGCACACGTCGCGTATCTGGATTATGTGCCGCGAGCGAGCCTGACCACACTGCTGGACGCTGCAACCGCGCTGGTCTTTCCCTCGTACTACGAGGGTTTCGGCCTGCCGTTACTCGAAGCCCAGGCAATCGGAACACCGGTCATCGCGAGCGACATTCCAACATCACGGGAGATCGGTCACGCACTGGTGAAGTGGTTTCCGCCAGCGGATTCTTCGTGCCTGGCAGTTGCGATGACTGAGGCAGCAGAGGACGATGCGTGGCGTCGCTTGTGCGCGGAGGCGGGACGACGCAATGCCAGCAACTTCTCCTGGGAACGCTGCGTGGCTCAAACCATCGCCTGTTACGATCTCGCGCTCATGGATTGAACGAGACACTTTATCGACGGAACCGTGGGAATCCCATGCTCGCGGCAGTACTTCTCCCAGCCGGCGAATTCGCTCCAGTCGCTCGCGAAAACGAAGTCGATGTCGCTCTCTGCGGCAACCTCGTGGTCCAAGCGACTGTCGCCGATCATCAGTGCGGGCATACGGACACTTCCGTCGGACACCAGCAACTGGAGGATCTCGCGCTTCGGTGTCGGACTGCCAAATATTCCCGCGTCGAAGAATGACGCGAGGCTGCGCATGGCGAACAGGGCGCGAAGTTCGGCTTGGTCCCCGCCCGAAACCACCATCCAGTTTGCATGCGGCGTCAAGTCACGAAGCTCGTCCAGCCCGTCGGCAACCCGGCACTCAGCCAGTCCGCACTGGACGGCTTCCGCGAATCCGTCGATGCACGCTTCAAGTTCACGGGCGAGCGGCGCTCGACCGAGGATCGAATCGAACAGATAGCGGAACTTTGCGTGCCGGGAAACTCCGCCATTGGCCACATGGTAAGCCACTAGCCGCTGAGCGGGCTCTTCGCCGAATCTGCTTGCGACCTTGCGGAACGCCTCGGTCTTGACAGCGTTCGAGTCGAGCAGGACGCCATCGCAATCGAAGAGTATCGCGCGATACTCGGAAAGCGGCCGCATCGTGATCAATGACCGTGCCTGCGTGCCAGTGCGACCTCGACTCGACTGACATCCTCCGGCTCATCCACCGCCAGGCTGCCGCCGGGCACCTTGATCATCTTCACGGGAATTCCAACCTCAAGGAAACGCAGAATCTCGATGTCCTCCACGGATTCCAGAGCGCTTTTCCTTCCGAAGGCGCTGAAGCGACGTAGTTCTTGGTGATTGAAGGCGTAGATGCACACCTGCTTGTGATATCCGAGCTCGCGAGATTCCTTGGATCCGGGAACCAGGCTCCTGCTCATGTACAGCAAGCTCTCGCTCTCGTTGAAGACCACTTTTGGCAGGTTGCGACTAGCAGGGTCTTCGTGGCTGCCGATCCGGCAGTACGCATTGATGACCGCATCCGGGTTCTCGCGCTTTGCTTCGATTACTCGAACGATGTCAGCGTGATCCAGCATAGGCTCGTCGCCCTGCACATTCACGAAAAACTCAGCGTCGACGCTCTCGGCGACCTCCGCAATCCGGTCTGTCCCAGTCAATGCCGCTGCGCTAGTCATGACGACGCGATAACCCGCGTCTTCGCATGCTTCACGGATGCGATCGTCCTCAGTCGCCACGATCACGCTGTCAACGCCGACCGCTTCCGCTGCAATGTCCGCAACGCGTAGGATCATCTTGCGTCCGGAAATCTCGACGAGCGGCTTCCCGGGATAACGGGTGGAACGGTAACGCGCAGGAATGACGACTATGGGCTTGCTCATGTTTCACATCGCGTATACAGATGTCGACCTGATGTCATGCGCTGTGGGCGTGATCGATATCACCTCGCGCGCTTGCGGGTGCTCCGAGTACGACATGAATACGTCGCGGATTTCCTTCATGCGAGGGTCTCCAGCCCCGTAGCCGTCGAAGCCCGCAAGGAGGATCCGACTCGCGTCCCCACTCGTTGCCACTGCCAATGCATAGGCGAGCGTGAGCGGAGAGGGGATCACAGCCCGGGTCTCGGAGAACTCGAACGTGCCCGGCGCGATCGACACTTCGAAATCGAGGAGCTGCTTCTTGCCCATGTTCGGCGTGAAGCTCGCGAACATCGAACCCGGCGCGACCAGTGCCTCCTGCTGCCTCGTATGATGAACGAGGTCTGCAAGGAGGCGCACTGGATGGCACGCTGCGCGCATTTCGATTAGCCCGTCGGAGAGCGATGCCACAGCATTGAGGCCGAGCACGAACGGCCGGCTGCGCCTGATGTACGACTCAATGGCAGCCCTATGCCGCGTAACGCCCGGCCCGGTCCCGACGATCAGTACTTCCCTGCCGCTGATGATCGAGCGCGGCTGCCAGACGCCCTCGCCGCTCCCGGCCGTCATGTGACGCGCTGCGTTAAGGGCCGCCACACTGAACTTCTTGCCGCCTCCCTGATCGCGAAGATGGGCAATAGCCGCAAGGATGTCCTCGTCCCCGTAGCGGCAGTCGCTCAGCATTTCCTGCACAAAGGACGGATGTATGCCATGTCGGCCGGCGAGGTAATAGAAGAGATTGCTCCCCCAGCCGTACTGCTGCTTCATGGGCTGGAAGAACTCTCGAATGAGGCGGAGCAACGGTGCAACGTTCGCCTGTGTTCCCCGGCGCTCATCGAGCTCCACGACCAGATATTCGGTTTGAGCGTTCCCAGGCCCACGACCCATGCCGGTAACCGTGCTGTCCAGCCACGTTACGCCGTCGTCCAGCGCTTGAATCGTGTTCGCAACCGCTCGGCCCATGTTGTCATGGGTGTGGATGCCGATCTCCCCCTGCCAATGCGCGCGGAGCAAGTCTATGATCCGGGAGCAGTCAGCCGGCTGGAGACTTCCAAGGCTGTCGGCGAAGTAGAGGACGTCTACCTTTGATCGACTGACCAATTCGGCGATCGAACGGATTTCTTGATCGCTGCGGTCGGCCACCTGCATGAGATTCAGACCAACCCGATAGCCCACGCTTTTGAGCCAGTCGCAAGCGGGCAGCGCGAATTCCACCTCGTGCACGTGGCAGGCGACTCGAACCAGCTCGACCGGTGACTTGTCGCGCTCGGCGAAAAGCTGCCTCGCAGCCTCGACAACGCCATCTGCGTGCTTGACCAACTCGGCCGCATTGACCATCACGCCGACTCTTAAGCTGGCGGGGATATCGAGCGCGGCGATGAACTCATCGCGACTGAATGCAAAGGGCCCCTTGAAGGCTCCACCGCCTTCAAGCGATCGAAGCCCCACCTCGACGTAGTCGATGCCGGCTGCCTCCATCGAATGGAAGTAAGGCCCCCAGATCTCAGCTGGAAAATCCCAATTGTTGTAATAGCCCCCGTCGCGGAACGTGCAATCGAGCAAGGTGGGTTTCATCATTCGGTCCTTACGTGTTCCTTGGCCCCGCTCAGGAGAGGGCGGCAGAGATATCGCCTCGCAGATCCGCGACATCTTCGACACCGACGCTCAACCGAACCAGATTATCCGCAATCCCCAGCTTCGCCCGATTCTCCGGCGGCACCGACGCATGCGTCATGATCGCCGGGTGGTTGATCAGGCTTTCGACGCCGCCGAGCGATTCGGCGCAGGCGAACAGCTCGGTGCGCTCCATGAAGCGACGTGCTGCGTCGAGCCCGCCCTTGACGTAGACACTGATCATGCCGCCGAAGCCGTCCATCTGGCGCTTCGCGAGTTCATGTTGCGGGTGTGACGCGAGCCCCGGGTAGATCACCTTGTCGATCGCCGGGTGCGTGTCGAGCCAGCGCGCCAGTTCGAGCGCGTTGTCGCAGTGCGCCTTCATCCGCAGATGCAGTGTCTTCAGCCCGCGCAGGGCGAGAAAACTGTCGAACGGGCCCTGCACGCCGCCGACGGCATTCTGCAGGAAGGTCATCTTGTCCTGCAGTTCGGTGTCTTCGCCGACCACGATCATGCCGCCGACGATGTCGCTGTGCCCGTTGAGGTACTTGGTCGCGGAGTGCATGACCAGGTGTGCGCCGAGTTCGAGCGGGCGCTGCAGGATCGGGCTGCTGAAGGTGTTGTCGACGGCGAGCCAGATGCCGCGCTTGCGGGCGAATTCGGCCAGTCGCGCGATGTCGACGATCTTCAGCATCGGGTTGGTCGGGGTCTCGCACCAGATCAGCTTCGTGGTCGGCTTGATCGCGGCTTCCAGCGCGGCCATGTCGTTCAGGTCGACGAAGTTGAAGTCGAGGCCGGCGCTGCGGCGGCGGACGCGTTCGAACAGGCGGTAGGTGCCGCCGTAGACGTCGTCCATGCAGACGACGTGACTGCCGCTGTCGAGGATGTCCAGCACGGTCGAGGTGGCGGCGAGGCCGGACGCGAACGCGTAGCCGCGGGTGCCGTTCTCGAGCGCTGCGACGCAGCGTTCGTAGGCGAAGCGGGTTGGGTTGTGGCTGCGCGAGTATTCGAAACCCTGGTGTTCGCCCGGGCTCTTCTGGGCGTAGGTGCTGGTCGCGTAGATCGGCGTCATGACGGCGCCGGTCGTGGGGTCGGGCGACTGGCCGGCGTGGATCGCGAGGGTGCCGAGGCCGTGCTTGGGGGTGGTCGTCATCGGATTCCGTATCTGGGAGCCCGCGGAGCGGACGCGACTGGCGCCCGTCGGCAGCAGCCGATCGGGCGGGAACCGGCGGATTCTACGATGAACGGCGCGGATTTTCGCGGTGCAGCAATGGCGAGTGGCGGGGTTTGGCGGCTGGGTGGCGGGGTTGGGGAAAAAGATCGCGGCTGGAGCCGCTCCTGCAGGAAGCCTGTGGCTCGATGGCGGCAGTCGGCCGATCAATGCGTCCCAGCCGATCTCGACGCCGTGGGTGTGGTGGGCCTGGGCACGTTGTGGGAGCGGCATGGGCGGGATCCCGGCGCTGCTTCGATTGGTGTACGTCGGCACAGCGCGGGTTCGGGTGGTGGGTTCGGCTTGCGGTCCGCGGTCCGCGGTGGCGGTGGCGGTGGCGAGATCAGAAGATCGCGGCTGATGCCGCTTCCCACAAGGGTGGGCCGGCGAAGCGCGCGGCGTGGCAAGTGGCGTAGCCGCGTGTCATTTGTCGCCGCTGAAGCGGCTCCTGCGGGGACGGTGCGCTGCTCGGAGGAGGTCGGGCGGCTGTTCGATTGATCGCTTCATCGGCGCTGCGGGAGTGCATCGACACCAAGCAACGGGGCGCTCGGGTGAAGTTGCCGCAGGAATGATTCGCACGGCAAGCAATGGACGTCGTCGATCAGCAGGCGCTCGGTGCCGGCGTAGAGCAGGATGCGGGTGGATTCCGGGTAGTCCTCGGCGAACGCACGCAAGGCACGAAGGTCGGCGCGTTCGATTCGGGCCGAGCGTTTGACCTCGATGGCGGCGAGTACGTCCGGCCCGTAGACGACGAAATCGACTTCGAGGCCGGAGCGCGTCCGCCAGTAGTGCAGGCGCGCATCGCCGCCGCGATGGGCGAGCCAGGCACGCAGATGTTGTGCGACCAGCCCTTCCAGCGCTGCGCCTTCGATCTCCTCCGGGCGATCCAGCGGCCCTGCCGGGCGCAGCGAGCGGAACACCCCTGTGTCGAACAGGTACAGCTTGTCATGCGCGACGAGCTGACGCTGCGCTCGACGGGTGAATACCGGAATCCGGAAGGCGAGCAACAGGTCTTCGAGGATGCCCAGATAGCCTTCGACCGTCTTGCGGCCGATCTGGCATTCACGCGCGACTGCAGCGACGTTGAGCTGCGCGCCGTGCGAAAAACTGGTCGCCTCGAGGAAGCGCGCAAAGCCGCCGATATCGCGCACCAGCGCTTCGGCCTGCACTTCATCCCGCAGGTACAACGAGGCATAGCTTCGCAACGTCGCCGCCGGATCCGGCGATGTCCAGACCAATGGCACGAGCCCATGTCTCAGCGCTCGGGCGAGCGAGAAGCGCTCGCCAAGCTCGGCCGCCATGAACGGATGCATCGCAGCTTCCACCAGGCGGCCGCCGAGCAGATTGGCCGCGCCACGGCGCAGCTTGCGCGCACTCGATCCGGTCAGCACGAATCGGAGCTCGGGACGTGCCTCGATCAGGGCGTGCACGACATCGAGCAAGGCCGGGGCTTTCTGCACTTCGTCGATGACGACGTCGTGTGCACCGGGATGGCCGTCGAGCCATTCGCGCAGGCGCTCGGGCCGGGCCTGATAGGTCCGCTGTGCGGCCGGATCGAGAAGATCGAGCCACAGCGCGGCCGGTAGCGCCTGCCGTAGCCATGTCGATTTGCCGGTACCTCGGGGGCCGAACAGCAAGCAGCCCTGACGAGGCAGCTCGAAAAATCGAGCTATCGATTCCATTTATGCTGCTTTTGTGGAGTTGGAAGGGCGATTTTTTTTGCGCGCCCGCGCGCCCGCGGGCAACCAGCGCTCGAGGGAACGGCCACGGCAACGACTCAGCGGCTGCAGCCCCGACCG
>JAWLBY010000024.1:46493-57653 GCA_041687455.1 Lysobacteraceae bacterium
TCGGCGGTCGGTGCGAACGGCTGGCGGTCGGGGCTGCAGCCCCGACCGTGCCGGATCGGTTGACGACATCATGGCGCGCCAGGCCGCGCGGTCGGGGCTGAAGCCCCTCCTGCAGGGACGCTGCGTCGGCGGTCGGTGCGAACGGCTGGCGGTCGGGGCTGCAGCCCCGACCGTGCCGGATCGGTTGACGACATCATGGCGCGCCAGGCCGCGCGGTCGGGGCTGAAGCCCCTCCTACAGGCGCGCTGCGTCGGCGGTCGGTGCGAACGGCTGGCGGTCGGGGCTGAAGCCCCGACCGTGCCGGATCGGTTGACGACATCATGGCGCGCCAGGCCGCGCGGTCGGGGCTGAAGCCCCTCCAACAGGCACGCTGCGTCGGCGGTCGGTGCGAACGGCTGGCGTCGGGGCTGCAGCCCCGACCGTGCCGGATTGATTGACGACATCATGGCGCGCCAGGCCGCGCGGTCGGGGCTGAAGCCCCTCCTACAGGGACGCTGCGTCGGCGGTCGGTGCGAACGGCTGGCGTCGGGGCTGCAGCCCCGACCGTGCCGGATCGATTGACGACATCATGGCGCGCCAGGCCGCGCGGTCGGGGCTGAAGCCCCTCCTACAGGCACGCTGCGTCGGCGGTCGGTGCGAACGGCTGGCGGTCGGGGCTGAAGCCCCGACCGTGCCGGATCGGTTGACGACATCATGGCGCGCCAGGCCGCGCGGTCGGGGCTGAAGCCCCTCCTGCAGGGGCGCTGAGTCGGCGGTCGGTGCGAACGGCTGGCGGTCGGGGCTGAAGCCCCGACCTTGCCGGATCGGTTGACGACATCATGGCGCGCCAGGCCGCGCGGTCGGGGCTGAAGCCCCTCCTACAGGGGCGCTGAGTCGGCGGTCGGTGCGAACGGCTGGCGGTCGGGGCTGAAGCCCCGACCGTGCCGGATCGATTGACGACATCATGGCGCGCCAGGCCGCGCGGTCGGGGCTGACGCGTTGGACCGGCGCCGCGGTCGGGGCTGAAGCCCCTCCTACAGGGGGCTTCGCTGCGGTGTGCCGGTCGGGGCTGAAGCCCCTCCTACAGGGGCTTCGCTGCGGTGTGCCGGTCGGGGCTGAAGCCCCTCCTGCAGGGGCTTCGCTGCGGTGTGCCGGTCGGGGCTGAAGCCCCTCCTGCAGGGGCTTCGCTGCGGTGTGCCGGTCGGGGCTGAAGCCCCTCCTACAGGGGCTTCGCTGCGGTGTGCCGGTCGGGGCTGAAGCTCCTCCTACGGGGGCTTCGCTATTGCACGCGGCGGCGCAGGTAGTTCAGCAGGTCGATGCGGGTGATCAGGCCGAGGAAGTGGTCGCCGTCCATGACGATCGCGACGTGGCCCTTGTCGAACAGCGGCAGCAGCGATTCGATCGGCGACTTGACGTCGAGCTTCTCGAGCTTGCTGACCATCGCGGTCGAGACCGGTTCGCGGAAGCGGGATTCGTCGCCGTAGACGTGCATCAGCACGTCGGATTCGTCGATGATGCCGACGATCGCATCACCGTCCATGACCGGCAACTGGCTGACGTCGTACAGCTTCATGCGCTGGTAGGCGACCGTCAGCAGGTCGTTCGGGCCGACGACGACGGTGTCGCGCTGCGAGTACGGGCGCAGGATCAGATCGCGCAGGTCGTTGTGCAGCGGGCGCTCGAGGAAGCCGTTGTCGAGCATCCAGTAGTCGTTGTACATCTTCGACAGGTACTTGTTGCCGGTGTCGCAGACCAGCGTCAGCACCCGTTTCGGGGTGGTCTGTTCGCGGCAGTAACGCAGCGCGGCGGCCAGCAGCGTACCGGTCGACGAGCCGCCGAGGATGCCTTCTTTCGCGAGCAGCTCGCGGCCGGCGAGGAAGCTCTCCTTGTCGGAGATCGAATAGGCCTTCTTCACCCGGCTGAAGTCGGAGATCGGCGGCAGGAAATCCTCGCCGATGCCCTCGACCATCCAGCTTCCGGACTTCTCGCTCAGCGTGCCCTGGTTGATGTATTCGGCAAGGATCGAGCCGATCGGATCGGCCAGCACGAATTCGGTGCGGGGACTGTGCTCGGCGAAATACGTCGACAGGCCGCTCATCGTGCCGGACGACCCGCAGCCGAACACGATCGCGTCGAGTCGGCCGTCCATGTCGCGCAGGATCTCGGGGCCGGTCGTCTCGATGTGCGCGCGCGGGTTGTCGGGATTGCCGAACTGGTTGATGAAATACGCGCCCGGCGTCTCGCGCGCGATTCGCTCGGCCATGTCCTGGTAGTACTGCGGATGACCCTTGGCGACGTCGGAGCGGGTCAGCACGACCTCGGCGCCCATCGCCTTCAGGTTGAAGATCTTCTCCCGGCTCATCTTGTCCGGGACCACCAGGATCAGCTTGTAGCCCTTCTGCTGCGCGACCAGCGCAAGACCGATGCCGGTGTTGCCGGCGGTGCCTTCGACCAGCGTGTCGCCGGGCCTGATCTTTCCGGCTTTCTCGGCGGCGTCGATCATCGACAGGCCGATGCGATCCTTGATCGAGCCGCCCGGGTTGGCGCTTTCGAGCTTCAGGTACAGCTCGCAGCAGCCGGTATCGAGATGCTGGGCGCGGACGATCGGCGTGTTGCCGATCAGTTCGAGGACGCTGTTGACGATGGGCATGAAGGCACTCGGTACCGCTCGACGGGGCGGTCAAAGCGCCATAGTGTAAGTGGCATAGCCGGCAGTGAGCCAAATGCCGAGGGTGGCGACCCAGATCGCCAGCGCGGTTTCCACCCGCGGCGACTCCGGCTCGCGCAGCAGCAGGAACAGCGCCAGCGCCGGCAGCGCATAGCGCGGTTCGACCATCCACATCGGCAACATGCTCAGCAGCATCGTCAGATACAGCGCGGCCGGCTGCCGGTCGCGCAATGCGGTGAACTGGATCGTCCACAGCGACCAGACCATCGCCAGGCCGGCCAGCAGCCGTGGCCCGCTGGCGGCGGCCCACTGGATGAACCCGTTGTGCAGGATGTGCGCCGGCGCGATGCGGTTGTATGGATGATCGGGTGCGAATCCGAACCAGAACGCGAGACCGAGCGCGATCGCCGGCAGCGCGGCCAGTGGCCGTGAACGCAGTCCGGCCACGATCCGCGGCGTCGCGGCAAGCTGCAGCGGCAGCAGCACGACCCAGCCGAACAGCAGCCCGACATGAAGGTTGTCGAGCGACACGTGGCCGGACGGGTGCGACGAGCGATCGCCGAGCGCGACGCCGCGATTGACCAGCACGAAAGCCGCGAACGCCGCGAGCACCAGCAGGTGCGGCCATGCAGCGACCAGTCGCCGCCATCCGCTCTCGCGAGCGTCGAGCCAGCGTCGCAGCGCCAGCCAGCCAACCCAGACGATGTTCGACTGCCGCAGCACGGTGGCGACGGTGGCCGCCGCCAGGCTGCGTTGCGCGTGCCCCGACTGCGTCCATGCCACCGCCAGCAGCACCGGCAGCAACGCGACGACATCGGTGTAGAGCAGGAACAGCAGCGGGGCGATGCCCGGCAGCAGCGCGAACATGAAGGTCCGTCGCATCGCATCGAGCGGACTGCCGCCGGAGCGGCGCACGACGGCGTAGGCGGCAGGTACGGCACCGAGCGCCAGCAGCATCGCGATCCGGCGCAGCGCGGGATAGTCGGGTTCGGCGGCAGGATCGGTCCACGGCCCGGCGATCAGCGCGATCACGGCATGCCAGCCGGGGAACATCGTCACCTGGCCATGCTGCTGCCAGCGGCCGTCGACGAAACGCAGGATCTGCGCGGCATGGAAGCCCTCGTCGAGGATGCCGGGTACGTCGGCGAACAGCAGCAGTCCGAGCAGCAGCCAGGTCACCGTGGCCGCGAACCAAAGCCGATATGCTGTGTCGGGTCGCACCGTGATGATCGTCCGCGCCGTGGCAGGAAGTGCGCGGATCATACCTGTCGCGTTGCACGCCACCGTCTCCCCGCATGCCCCGCCGCTTCGTGACCTTCGGATCCCTGACGCATCGGCGCGACCCACGCGCCCACCCGCTCGACCGCACCGACCTGATCGTGCTCGCGCTGCTGATCGCGGTCGCCGTTGTCCACGCATGGGCCGGCGGCCAGGCGACCGCGGTACAGGACAGTTGGCGCGACTTCTATTTCGCCGAGCTGATCGCGAGCGGGCAGGCATGGCCGGTCACCGGGCCGGTGATCGGCAACATCGGTCATCTCGGGCCGGTCTGGTACTACCTGCTGGCGCCGGCGTTCGCGCTCGGCGGCGCCACCGCCGTGCTGATGCTGGTGGGCCTGCTGGCCGGGCTGAAGTATCCGCTGGCCTACCTGCTGGGGCGGCGCCTCGGCGGCGAGCGGGCGGTCGCGCTGCTGTTCGCGGTCGCGCTGGCGATGCCCGGCTGGTTCATGTTCGAGCTGCTGTGGCCGACCCACACCAGTACCGTCGTCAGCGCGTTGCTCGCGTTCGCGCTGCTGGCGCTCGGCTACCGGCGGCGACCATCGCTGCCGCGGGCGCTCGGCCTCGGCCTGGGCGCGACGTTGCTGCTGCACGCCCACCCGACCACGCTGTTGCTCGGGACGTTGGTCGGCGCAGCGGCACTGTCGCTGCCGACGATTCCGCATCGACGCCGCCTGCTGCATGCGCTGGCTGCAGCAACGATCGCCGCGCTGCCACTGTTGCCCCACGTGCTCGCCGAACTGTCGCATCCGGCATCCGCCGACTGGCTGCGGGTGCAGGACTATGTCGACGGCGGGCTGCAGTCGGGGCTGTTCGAACGGATGCAGCCGTTGCTGGCCGGCCTGCTGTGGCACGGGCCGGCGATGATGCACCGGCTCTGGCTGGGCGGCGACGTGCTCGGCACGCTGCTGCTCGGCGCACACGCGCTGGCACTCGGACTGGCGGCGATCGGGCTGCCGCTGGCCGCGCGGCGACCGGCACCATGGATCGTGCTCGGCCTGCTGTTGCTGCAGTCGCTGTTCGTGCTGCTGCTGCGGCCGATCACGCCGTTCTGGATGGCCTACGCCCATGCGCCGCTGCTCGCCGCGCTGCTGGCGCTCGGCCTTGCCGCGCTGTGGCGACGCGGCGGGTGGCTGCGATCGGCGATCGGCATCGCGGCGGGCGGCTATCTGATCGGCGCCGGTCTGCTGCTGCGCTTCGTCGCCAACCCGGCCGAGCAGTTGACGTTTCCGCAGTTCGCGGCCGGCAGCCCGGGCATGATGAGCGTCGCCTCGGTGCCGAGCGGCCGGATCGCGGTCGCCAACCCGCGACTGCCTGCGCAGCAGATGGCGGCAATCGGCGCCCGGCTGTGCGCACCGGTGACGGTCTACGGCCACCTGGCGGCGCTGGTCGACGAAAGTTTCGGCGTCGGCGTGCGATCGGCCTGCGGGCAGCGCGATCAGGTCGTGCTGGGCGGGCCAGCCAATCCGGCCCGGCCGGCGATCATCGGATTGACCCGGCCCGCGCGCCGCGCCGCCGGCCTCGATGCCGAGCGCGGCGACTGGCTCGAGCTGCACCCGGTCGACGCAGTCTGGAGCGCAGCCGAATCATTCCGGGTGGTCGCGGCCGGCGCGTTTCCGCCGCGCGATCTGTCGGCGTCGGCGGCGGTCGAATTCACGATCGAGGGTCGGGCGCCGCATGACGCCGCGATCGTCGTCGCGACGCGCGCCGCCGGCCACCATCGATTCGACGCGCACGCGGCGGAGCGGGACGGCCGCACGATCCCGCCGGCATTCCGGGACAGCTACGTCGCGGTGTACCGCTGCGACGACTGCGCCGCCGGACCGGGCGACTGGACGCTGCGCGTGACCGGTCCGCCGGCCTATGTCGATGTACTGGTAGTGCGGCCGTAGCGAGCGGTCGGCAGCGTCACAGCGAGTTGCCGGCGCGACGCGGTGTCGGCAGGCGCGGCGTCACGGCACCCGCGACGGCGTCGCACGCGCCGTCCGGCTTCGGCTCGCCCCGGTGCAATCGCTGCTGGCCGGCCTGGACAACCACCATCGGCACCACTCAGAACGGCCCCAGTGCATGCGCCTTGGCGACCAGTGCGCGACGGAAGTTCTCGTGCATCGACTTGTGCCAGTGGACGATCAGGTGCTGGTGTTCGGTGGCGATGAAACCGGCCTGGCGGGTGACTTCGAGCGCGCGCCGGTCGCCCGAATAGCCGAAGAACGCGTCGCAATGGTCGTGGTACCTGGCGAACGCGTACTTGAGGATGTGCAGCCAGATGCCGCCGGCTGCCGCCAATGCCTCGCGATGTTCGGGGCGCATCGCGCGGATCGCGTCGCCGTCGGTGCAGGATCCGCCGGACAGGTAGATGTCGCCGAACGGCCGCATGTGCGAGTAGCCGATCAACCGGAAGAAGCCGTCCGGATCGCGGTACAGGCCGGCCAGGTGATGCGGCACGTCGGGCGGCACGTCGGCGAACTTGCGCGCGAACAACGGCGCAACCAGCAATTCCGCGTCGTCGATCTCGGTGATGCAGATGAACGGCCGGAGCGTGGCGGGCAGCAGGGATTGCAGGGAGTCGGTCACGGCGCTCATTCGAAGGGACGGACGGTGGCGGGCGGCTCAACCCAGCGCATCGCGCAGAAGATGCGTCAGTTGCTCGGGCGAACGCCAGTGGAAGCCGCAGACGTAGCGCCCGAGCGCCCATCGATCGCAGCCCGGCGACAGCGGCTGCGGCTCGGTCGTGAATGCGGCATCGAGCCGGTGGCGAGCGCGCTGCTGCGGGAAATACTCGCGGCGCAGGAAATCGTTGACGTGGCCGTACGGATAGGCGAACAGGCGCGTCCGCCGCTGCGGCAGGCGCTGGTCGAGGTAATCGCTGGCGGCGGCGATCTCGGCGTCGGCGGCGGCGATGTCGCCGATCGTGTCGAAGCGGCCGCCGGGCTGGCCGGTCACGCGTTCCGGCAGCAGGTCATGGTGGTGGTCCCAACTGTGGTTCTCGATCGACAGCAGGCCGCTGTCGATCGCTGCCGGCCACCAGTCGTCGGTCCACCAGCCGCGACCGACCATGCAGGTGCGGTCGAGCGTTTCGCGCGGCTGTGGCCCGGCAATGACGAAACTGGTCGCATGCAGCCATTCGCCGGGCCGGCAGGCGTCGCGCATCACATTGGCGAGGCTGCGCTGCATGCCGTGGCTCGGATGCTCGAGGTCGTGCCAGTCGAACCAGGCGCCGTCGTCGAAACTCAGCGCGACGCAACGTGGCGGTAACGGCGCGCGACCGTCCAGCGCATCGACGATGCCGTGCAGCGGCAGCACCGGGATCGCGAGCCGACGCAGCAGGTGCAGGTCCTCGGCGAGCGCGACGTGGTCGTTGTCGGCGTAGTCGTTGCCGTGAATGTTGATGCCGTGGTAGGTCAGCACGACCGCTCGCATCGGGCATCGTTCTCGCGACAGCGGCCTGCTGCCGCGGGACGGCAAGAATACGTCGCTGGCTGCGGCCGGACCAGCGCGAGCGCCGCGAGGGCTTGCCGCGCACGGCGATGCACACACACCGCCGGATCAGACCTGTCGGGGCCGACGGGGCCGCGCGGCGGCCCGGGCCGATGGAGCGAGCGGGGCAGCAGCGACCGACGAGGAAAGGCCGCCACTGCCCTGCCCTTTACCGAGAGCGCCGGGTTCCGACGGACCCGGGCGGGCAGCACGGCGGCGCCGTCACTGCCCGAGCGCGGCGGTCAATGCACGCCGGCGCGGCGCTCGTACATCCGGGTCAGGCGATCCTTGGCCCGCAGTTTTTCCTTCTTCATCCGCCCGAGGGTGTTGTCGTCGATCGGCAGTACTCCGAGTTCCGCATCCATGACCTGCTTGTCCAGCTCCTTGTGGCGGTAGTAGAGCTGGCGGAACTCGGTATCGCTCTTCAGCAATGCTTCGACATCGGCGCGGGGTTGGGCTTCGAACATCGACGTGACTCCTCTGGCTGAAACGCAAACGCCCCGTGCGGAGGGCACAGGGCGTTCGGCAAAGGGATGTCGGAAACGGGAGGTGTCGGCGGCGACCCACTTCGCTTCCGCCTGCTCGAATGAGGCGGCGGTCTCGCAGGTGTCGCTGGCTTGATTCATCGGCCGGGACCACTCCAGGCCGTGCGATTCGCCGCACGGGAAACCTACGCTACGCCTGTCCGGAACGCGCCGCAACAATGGCCGCAAACCATTGAATCACCGAATTATTCGGCTCGCTTGATGCATAAATCAGACCGCCCGCACGGGGCCGCTGGACGCACGATCCGGACGATCCGAGACGGTGCGCCGCGCGCCGGCAACGATGGGCGGGACTCGCTCGGCGACGAACGGGCCGAACGGGCCGAACGGGCACCGGACCGGCCCGACCTGCACCACTGCGGACCGATCCGGCGACTGCGGCCGCGCGCTCAGTCCAGCACGACGATATCGACCCGCCGGTTGCGGGCTCGCCCCTCGGCGCTGCGGTTGTCGGCGACCGGCTGGTCCATGCCGCGACCGGCCGCCGTCATCCGCGATGGGTCGATGCCTTCTTCGACCAACGCGCGCATGACCGCTTCGGCACGCCGCTGCGACAGCACCTGGTTCAGGTTCGCGCTGCCGCGATTGTCGGTATGGCCTTCGATCAGCACCTGCTTGTCGCCGGCGGCCTGCAGGAAGGCGATCACCCGATCGAGGTTGTCACGCGCTTCCGGGCGCAGCGCCGACTGGCCGCTCGCGAAGGCCTCGCCGGACAGCGTCATCACTTCGCCGCGCGCTTCGCGGCGCGATGACATGCCCTGCAACTGCGCCCGCAGGCTTTCCGCCGCGGCCAGCGCCAGATCGGCCTCACGCCGCGCCAGATCGGCCTCGACCGCCTGCGCCTCGGCGAAGCGCCGGGCCTGCTCGGCCTCGGCCGACGACAGCTCGCTCAGTTGCCGTGCCGCCTCGGCCTGCTCGAACGCCCGCTGCGCCTCCTCGGCGCGCGCCAGACTCTGCAGCCGGGCCTTTTCGGCATCGAGCCGCGCTATCTCGGCATCGCGGCGGGCGGTTTCGAGCAGGATCCGGTCGCGCTCGCGCTCGAGCTCGACCAGTTGCTGCTGGGCCAGCTCGGCCTGGGCGGCCGCTCGCGCGGTCTCGACCCGGCGCTCGGCGAGGTAGACCTGCACGTCGCGCTCGCGGCGGTCGTCACTTTGCCGCAACTGATCGAGCGCCTGTCGCGCCTGCAGCCGCTCGGTGCCGGCGAACGTGCCGAGTGCCGGATCGGATTCGAGTGCAGCCAGCGCCGCGACCAGCCGTTCGTGCTGCAGATCGCGTTGCGGCGTCGTCGCACAGGCCGCCAGCAGCGCGACACAGGCAACCGCGGCAAGGAGTCGGATCGGGCCCATCAGCGCGCTCCTTCATCGAGCAGGTCGCGACGCAGTGTCGCGTTCTCGGCGCTTTTCTGCTGCACCGCGTTGCGCCCGGCCGCCGCGCGGCTCTTGGCCTGCGCCAGCGCCGCGTCGGCTTCGGCCTGCAGCGCGAGTCGGCGTGCGGCGACGTAGTCCCTGTCGTCGAGTGCGGCCGCCGCGGCGCGACGCTTGTCTTCGGCAAAACGGATCTCGACCGGGGCGAAATCGCGCGCGCCGGCTTCACCGGCGGCGCCGATCGCGGCATCGGCCGCGGCCAGCTCGATCGTCGGCGGCGGGGTGGATGCGCAGGCCGTCACGAATACGAACGCGAGGGGCAGCAGGACGTGGCGAATTCGCACGCAGCGTGTCATATCATCCGGATCGTCAGCCGCGCGAGATGCGCGCTGCTATTGTGGAAAGCGGATTGCCGCCTTGCAAGGCAGGGGCTTGCCGGGCGATCGCGGTTCCGCCGACAGCACCCCGGGGATCTACGGAGCACAAATGGATATCGGCTACTTCCTCAAGCTGATGACCGAGAAGAACGCCTCGGACATGTTCCTGACCACCGGGGCGCCGGTGAACATCAAGGTCGAGGGCAAGCTCTATCCGCTCGGCAACACCGGCCTGCCGGCCGGCATGGTCAAGAAGATCGCCTACTCGCTGATGGACGAAAGCCAGGTGCCGGTGTTCGAGCGCGACCTCGAGCTGAACATGGCGATCTCGGTGCGCGACGCGGGGCGCTTCCGCGTCAACGTGTTCAGGCAGCGCGGCGAAGTCGGCATGGTGATCCGTGCGATCAAGAGCGAGATCCCGAACATGGATCAGCTCAAGCTGCCGGAGGTGCTGAAGGACATCATCATGGAGCCGCGCGGGCTGGTGCTGGTGGTCGGCTCGACCGGCTCCGGCAAGTCGACCACGCTGGCGGCGATGATCGACCACCGCAACACGAATTCCACCGGCCACATCCTGACGATCGAGGATCCGATCGAGTTCCTGCACCGGCACAAGAAGTCGCTCGTCAACCAGCGCGAAGTCGGCATGGACACCCATGCGTTCCACAATGCACTGAAGAACGCCATGCGCGAGGCGCCGGACGTGATCCTGATCGGCGAGATCCTCGACCAGGTGACGATGGAAGCGGCAATCGCATTCGCCGAAACGGGCCATTTGTGCCTGGCCACGCTGCACTCGAACAACGCCGACCAGACGCTCGAACGGATCCTGAACTTTTTCCCGGAGTCGGCACACAAGAACGTGCTGATGAACCTGTCGCTGAACCTGAAGGCGGTGATCTCGCAGCGGCTGGTGGTCGGCAAGGACGGCAAGCGGATGCCGGCGGTCGAGGTGCTGATCAACACCCCGATGATCCGCGACCTGATCCGCCGCGGCGAAGTGCACGAGATCAAGGAAGCGATGGACCGTTCGCTGCAGGACGGCATGCAGACCTTCGACCAGGCACTGTACCGGCTGTACAAGGAAGGCAAGTGCGAACTGGAGGAAGTGCTGCGCAAGGCCGACTCGCGCGACGGCCTGGCACTGAAGATCCGGCTGTCCGAAGGCGCCGAGGGCGAGCACGATCCGTACGCGGATGTGTTTACCTGATCTTTTCGGCTGGCGGCTGAGGGCGCGGAGCGGTCATCCGCGATCGCAGCGCGCCGCCCCTGGAGCGGCTTCAGCCGCGACCGGCGACGCCGCGGTCCCACCCTTGGGCGAGCAGTTCCATTCGTGATCATCCAGCCTTCGCCTGGTCGTCGCCGGCTGCGATGCTCGGCGCGGGGGTCGCCGCGTCGCCATCTCGTCGCAGTTGATGGTGGGCGCTCCGCCGTAGGAGCCGCTTCAGCAGCGACCGCGAGGCATGAGCACA
>JAWLBY010000025.1:0-37630 GCA_041687455.1 Lysobacteraceae bacterium
CTCGACCGATAGCTTCGGCTATCGGCCTCGCTCCGGAGCGGCGTCCACCACGCCCATCCCGTCGCGATCCCACTTCCGCTTCATCCGTTACAGTCCACTAGTTGATAGTTGTGGCGTCGCGCAGGTCCGCGACCCGCTGCTCTCCGATCTGCCGGGTAGGAGCGCAGGCCGCTGCTGCCACGGCTCTCGGCGTCCTATCGCCGTCCCGTCGCCAGCTTGAATATTGCGACGTCGACGCGAATGTCCGACGCCCTTGCTCCTCATCCCGGCGAAAGCCGGGATCCATCGCGGCTTTTCGCGAATTGGGTTGTTCCGAAAGCAGAATCAAGATGGATCCCGGGGTCCGCCTGGCGTCCGCCGGGATGACGGTGTCGCGAGATTCGGCTGCAGCCGATTTTCCCCGAGGGCGGGCGTCGCAGGATGATCGCGCGGACCGACGACGCGGGCGCGCGCGACCACCGACGGCTCAGATCACGCCGAGTTCCTTGCCGACCCGGGTGAACGCATCGATCGCGCGATCGAGTTGTTCGCGGGTATGCGCGGCGCTCATCTGGGTGCGGATCCGTGCCTGGCCCTTCGGCACTACCGGGAAGAAGAAACCGATCACGTAGATGCCTTCCTCGAGCAGTCGCGCGGCGAAGCGCTGGGCGAGCGGAGCGTCGTACAGCATCACCGGCACGATCGGATGCACGCCGGGCTTCAGGTCGAAGCCGGCGGCGCTCATCCGCTCGCGGAAATGCGCGGTGTTGGCGGCCAGCCGCTCGCGCAGTTCGCCGGCCGCGGTCAGCATCTCGAACACCTTGCTGCCGGCGGCGACCACGTGCGGCGGCAGCGAGTTCGAGAACAGGTATGGCCGGGAACGCTGGCGCAGCAGTTCGATCACCTCGCGCGGGCCGGTCGTGAAGCCGCCGAGCGCGCCGCCGAGCGCCTTGCCGAGCGTGCCGGTCACGATATCGATCCGGTCCAGGACGCCGTGCACCTCGGCCGAGCCGCGACCGGTCGCGCCGAGGAAGCCGGTCGCATGGCATTCGTCGATGTGCACCATCGCGCCGTACTGCTGCGCCAGCGCCGTGATCCGGTCGAGCGGGGCGATGAAGCCGTCCATCGAGAACACGCCGTCGGTGGTGATCAGGATGTCGCGCACGCCATCGGCACGGGCCTGCCTGAGCTGCGCCTCGAGATCGGCCATGTCGCAATTGGCATAGCGATAGCGCCTGGCCTTGCACAGCCGCACGCCATCGATGATCGACGCGTGGTTCAGCGCGTCGGAAATGATCGCGTCCTGCTCGCCGAGCAGCGGCTCGAACAGGCCGCCGTTGGCGTCGAAGCAGGCCGCATAGAGGATCGCATCCTGCTTGCCGAAGAATGCGGCGATGCGCGCTTCCAGTTCCTTGTGCAGGTCCTGGGTGCCGCAGATGAAGCGCACGCTGGCCATGCCGAAACCGTGCGTGTCGAGTGCGTGCTTTGCCGCTGCGATCACGTCCGGATGGTCGGCCAGGCCGAGATAGTTGTTGGCGCAGAAGTTCAGCACCCGGCGGCCGTCGGACAGCTCGATCTCGGCCGACTGCGGGCTGACGATGATGCGCTCGGACTTGAACAGTCCTTGCTCGCGGATCGCGTCGAGTTCGGCGGCGTAGCGGGCGATGGCAGTGGACATGGCGAGCCGGGTTTCGGAAAGGGAAACGCGAATTGTACGGGCATGGCGGCAGCCACGGCCGTGACCGCGCCGCCCGCCCAGGCGTGCGGGTGATCGAGCGGTGGGCGTCGGCGGTCGGGAATCGGTGGCCGATGCCGCGGCCCGACCCCGGCGTCTACCAGACGAACGACAGCGAGATGACGTCCGGCTCGCTCTTGTCCGGCACGAAGCGTGCGCGGCAGTCGAAGTTCTGCGTTTCCTCGCGCGGCAGGCCGGGGTCGAACACGATCTTCGACTGGATCCGGACGATGTCGTCGCCTTCGGCAGTGGCCTTGGCGGCCATGTCGGCCGGATCGATCCGGTATTGCTTGTCGGTGATTCGCGCCGCGATCGCCTTCTCGCAGGCGGCCACGGCGCGGCTCTCCCGGCTGCCGCTGCAGGCGGCGAGGCCGAGCATCATCAGCATCAGGATCACGTATCGCATCGGGTCTGTCCCTCCACAGTGCCCGTGCCACAGGCGGCAACGACGCGGCGTGCGTCGGCCGGACGATCCAGCCGAACTGCGCTGCGTCGTGCCTGTGACGTTAGCCCAATGACTGCGCCGATGCCAGCGCCACGGCTGGCGGCGCTGCGGCATGTCGGTTCAGCGCGGGCCGCCGTCGACCGGGCGCAGGTTGCGGCCCGCGAGCACGGCCCGCTGCGCGGCTGTCAGTAGCGCGGCACGCCCGGATCGATCTGCAGCGACCAGGCCTCGATGCCGCCTTCGATGTTGTAGACGTCACGGAACCCGAGCCCACGGAAGTGCTCGGCCGCTTGCCGGCTGCGGTTGCCGGTGTGGCACAGGAAGGCCAGCGGACGCTCCTTCGGCAACGCCGCGAGACGTTCGTGGCTGTCCTCGTCGAGCACCTCGTGTGGACCCGGGAACGGTGCGGCGGCGATTTCGGCCGGCGTCCGCACATCGATGACGGTGATGTCGCCGGCGTCGAGCCGCTGCTGCAGCGACTGCACCGACAGCGACTGCACCGCCGCCGGCGCGTTCGGGTTGCGGATCGCGAGGCCGGCGCCGCGGACGTCGTCGACCCAGTCGATCTCGATGCCGTTGGCGCGCGGGGCGCTGGCGAGATCGAAATGGATCCGCAGGCCGGCGACCTCGGCCACGATCTCGTGGCCCTGCACCGGCTTCAACTGGAACTGCGCGTTGAAGCGCGGATCGACCGTCAGGTGCAGGCCGACGCCGGCCTCGACATTGGCCATCGCGTTGCGGATCGCCTCCGCGGCGGCATCGGTGATGTGGATCGCAGGTGCCGTGCGGTCCGGCTCGGGCAGGCCGAGCAGCCCGTGCAGCTCGCCGGAGTTCAGCAACTGCTCGATGATGTCGCTGCCGCCGACCAGCTCGGTGCGGACGTACAACTGCGGGATCGTCGGCCAGTTGCCATAGGCCTTGATGCCTTCGCGGACTTCCGGATCGTCGAGCACGTCGACCGTGTGATAGTCGCCGACCAGGCTGTCGAGGATGCCGGCGGCCTTGGCCGAGAAACCGCAGCGCGGCGCCTCCGGCGAGCCCTTCATGAACAGCACCACCGGATGGGCGGCGAGCAGCGATTCGATGCGTGAGCGCAGCGCGGGATCAAGCGACATGGACGGTTACCGCTGGGAAAAACGGCATTTTACCTGCCGCCGGACCATCCGGATGCAGGCACCCCGACCGGCGTGGGTTGCAGCGCCCGGAACGGCGCTTGCGGGCGCGCGGCGAAGCGGACAGCGACTACGTCAGCCGCCGGCCAGCAGGCAGCGTGCGACCGGCAGCGCCGCGTCGGCCCACAGCGTGTACATCGCCGCGGACGGATGCAGGCCGTCGTCGGCCAGCATCGCCGGTTCCGCGCCGCGCCGGCGCGCGACCGGCGCGATGTCGACGAACGCGACGCCGCGGCGCTCGCAGGTGTCGCGCTTGGCGGCGTTGTAGGCGTCGAGTTCGCGAGCGATCTGCGGGCGGTCGCGGCCTGCGGCGAACGGCGTGACGCCCCAGTCCGGAATCGCCAGCACCAGCACCCGCTGCGGGCGATCGCCGGCGAGCCGGATCGCACGATCGAGCAGGCGCTCGAACTCGCGACCGAAGTCGGCGACGTCGCGGCCGCGGTACTGGTTGTTGACGCCGATCAGCAGGCTGACGAAGTCCCACTCGCCGAGCGGC
This sequence comes from Lysobacteraceae bacterium, assembly GCA_041687455.1. Lineage (GTDB taxonomy): Bacteria > Pseudomonadota > Gammaproteobacteria > Xanthomonadales > Xanthomonadaceae > JAWLBY01. The sequence continues at coordinate 3,828 of JAWLBY010000025.1, forward strand.
TCGGCGGCATCCATCGCCGCCGACAGCTCGTCGGTGGTCCAGCCGGTGGTGGCGATGATCCGCGGTTCGGTCAGCGCGATGCCGTCGGCGCGCAGCCGGCGGGCGAGCTGCACCGGCCAGCGGCCGTCGGCCGCGACCGCTTCGCCGATCGTGTATGAATCGCCGAGCGCGAGATAGCGCAGTTCGGCGGCGGATGCCATCGAGGCGAAGGTCGTGACCATCAGGACTCCAAGCAGACGGGCCGGCAGCATCGGTCCGGAGCCGGTCAGGCGACGTGCTGCGCGGCGGTCGCCGGCGCCATCGCGTTCAGCACCCGCTCGATCCGGACGAACACCTCGCGGACCTGCTCCGGCTCGGGCAGCAGCGTGACCCGGAAATGGTTGCGGTACGGCACGTTGAAGCTGGAACCCGGCACCACCAGCACGCCCTCGGTATCGAGCAGTTGGAGCGCGAAGCGGTGGTCGTCGAATTCCGGCAGCCGCTGCCGGTCGACGCCGGGAAACGCATAGAGCGCGCCGGCCGGCGCGACCACGTCGAGGAAGTCGCTGGCCGCGCAGGCATCGATCACCGCCTGCCGTGCCGCATGCAGGCGGCCGCCCGCGGCGGTCAGCGCGGAGATCGTGTCCGGGCCGCTCAGCGCCGCCGGCACCGCCCACTGCCCCGGCACGTTGGCGCACAGCCGCAGCGCACCGAGCAGGTCGATCGCATGCTGGTAATCGGCACTGCGCGCCGGCGCGCCGGACAGCGCGACCCAGCCGACCCGGTAGCCACAGGCGCGATGCACCTTCGACAGCCCGCCGAACGACAGGCACGGCAGCTCGCCGGCCAGCGGCGCCAGCGGCTCGAAGTGGGCGTCGTCGTACAGGATGCCGTCGTAGATCTCGTCGGCCATCAGCAGCAGTCGGTGGCGTTCGGCCAGCGCGACCAGTTCCGCCAGCAGCGCGCGTGGATAGCTGGCGCCGGACGGGTTGTTCGGATTGATGATGACCAGCGCGCGGGTGTGCGGCGTGATCTGCGCGGCGATCTGTTCCGGGTCCGGCAGGAAGCCGTGTTCGGGACGGCAATCGTAGTAGACCGGCGTGCCGCCGTTGAGGATCGTTGCGGCGCTCCACAGCGGGTAATCCGGGCTCGGCAGCAGTACCTCGTCGCCCGGATTCAGCAACGCTCGCAGCGACAGGTCGATCAGCTCGCTGACGCCGTTGCCGACGAACACCCGCTGCGGCGTCACGCCGAACGCGCCGCGCGCCCGGTGCTGCGCGGCGACCGCATCGCGCGCCTGCTCGAGGCCCTGCTGGTGGCAGTACGGATCGCTCTCGCCGATCCGCTCGGCGATCGCCTGCTGCAGATGCACCGGCGCGCGGAAGCCGAACGCGCCGGGGTTGCCGATGTTCAACTTGATCAACCGCCGACCCTGCGCCTCCAGCTCCCGCGCTCGCCGGGCCAGCTCGCCGCGGATCTCGTAGCGGACGTCGTGCAGGCGGTGGCTGGTCGGGATCGGGCGGTGCGGCATGGTCGGGCGCGGCGGGGAAAAGCGTGCCAGCCTACCGCAACGGCGGCCGGATTCCAGTGGCGCGGGCGGGCCGGCGCCGCCGATCGGTCGCCGGCATGCCTGCCGGTTCGGCCGCGTATCGTCTAGGCTTGCGCCCCTTGGGTGGCCGGGGAGCTGCCGTGTCGCCGAACCGATGACCGCCAACGATCTGCGCAGCCGATGAACACCGGGTCCGATTCGGCCGCTGCCTGGCCGCGCTGGCTGGCGGTCGAGCGCCACGAACGGGCCGTGCTCGGCTGGTCGTTCCTGTATTTCTTCAGTCTGCTGTGCGGCTACTACGTGCTGCGGCCGGTCCGCGACGCGATGGGCGCGTCGGCCGACGTGCAGGCGATCTTCCCGGTCGCCCTGCTCGACTGGTTTGCCGCCCGCGGCATCGCGCTCGGCGAGTTCGCGCTGCAGATCCTGTTCACCGGCACCTTCATCGCGATGCTGCTGGCGCAGCCGGCCTACGGTGCGCTGGTCAGCCGGTTTCCGCGGCGGGTGTTCCTGCCGTTCGTGTACGGCTTCTTCGTGCTGTGCCTGGTCGGATTCTTCGTCGCATTCGACAGCGGGCTGGCCGGCCGCGGTTCGGCGTTCTTCATCTGGACCGCGGTGTTCAACCTGTTCGCGGTGTCGGTGTTCTGGAGCTTCATGGCCGACATCTACAGCAACGCGCAGGCGCGCAAGCTGTACGGCTACATCGCCGCCGGCGGCACCATCGGCGGCCTGGTCGGGCCGGAGCTGACCGCGCACCTGGTCGGCCGGATCGGCGTCGCGCACCTGTTGCTGGTGTCGGCCGGCTTCCTGCTCGCGAGCCTGGCCTGCATCGTCGCGCTGATCCCGGCCGCGCGACGCGAGGAGCAGTTGCGTGGCGGCCGCGCGCACGACGAGGCGATCGGCGGCACCGCATGGGCCGGGCTGCGACTGATCGCTGCCGATCCGCTGCTGCGCTGGCTGGCGGCGTTGATGTTCTTCGGCGTCGGCGTCGGCACGATCCTGTACTTCGAGCAGGCGACGATCGTGCGCGCGTCGCTGCCGGACGCGGCGTCGGCGACGCTGTTCTATTCGCGGATCGATCGGGCGATCAACTGGCTGACGCTGATCGTGCAGGTGCTGCTGACGCGGCCGCTGCTGACCCGCTGGGGCATCGCGCCGCTGCTGCTGATCCCGGGCTTCGCGGTGCTGCTCGGGTTCTCGCTGCTGGCCGCGTCGCCGCTGCCGATGCTGGTCGCGATCGTGCAGGTGCTGACCCGCGCCGGCGAGTTCTCGCTCGGCAAGCCCGCGCGCGAGACGATCTACACCCGGGTCGACCGCGAATCGCGCTACAAGGCCAAGGCCGCGATCGACACCGTGATCTACCGCGGCGGCGACCTGAGCTTCGGCTGGCTGCACAAGCCGTTGTCGCTGCTCGGCAGCCAGGGCGTGTTCGCGGTCGGCATGCTGGCCGTCGGCTGCTGGCTGTACTCGATCTGGCGGGTCGTGCGGCTGCTGCGCGAGCGCGACGCCCGCGGCCGCTGATCGGGGTGGGCGGTCGTAGCCGACGCGGCGGCGCCGGATCTTTGGGCCGACGCCGCCGGTTTCCCCGCTTGGCGCAGCAAGGCCCCTACAATGCCGCCGAGACCGCGGTGGCGGCAGGGGAGGCATGATCGACATTCCGGGTTACCGCATCCAGCGCGTGCTGGGCCAGGGCGGCATGGCCACGGTCTACCTCGCGGTGCAGGAATCGGTGCAGCGCGAAGTGGCGTTGAAGGTCATGTCGCCGACCCTGGTCGGCGCCGAGTTCGGCGAGCGGTTCCTGCGCGAGGCGCGGATCGCGGCCCGGCTGCATCATCCGAACGTCGTGCAGGTCCACGACGTCGGCAAGGCCGCCGAACTGCACTACATCGCGATGGAATACCTCGCCGGCGGCCCGGTGCTGCGGCGCGGCGAGCCGCGCGGGGTCGATCATGCGCTGCGGGTCACCCGCGAAATTGCCGGCGCGCTGGGCTACGCCCACGTACGCGGCGTGGTCCACCGCGACATCAAGCCGGACAACATCCTGCTGCGCGAGGACGGCACCGCGGTGCTGACCGATTTCGGCATCGCCCGGGCCAGTGATTCGGCGCGAATGACGATCGCCGGAATGATCATGGGCACGCCGCACTACATGGCGCCCGAGCAGGCAAGGGGAGCGGCGATCGACGGCCGCGCCGATCTGTACAGCCTCGGTGTCGTGCTGTTCGAGCTGCTGACCGACCGCGTGCCGTACAACGCCGACGACTGGGTCGCGGTCGGCCTGATGCACATGTCGGCGCCGGTGCCGCAATTGCCGGACGCGCTGGCCGGGCTGCAGCCGCTGCTCGAGCGGATGCTGGCCAAGGATCCGAACCAGCGCGTGCAGAGCGGGGCCGAGCTGGTCGCCGCGATCGAGGAAGTCGAGCAGGCGCGCGCCGGCCCGGCGAAGCGACGGCGTCCGCGCCCGGCCGAGGCGCCGGCCGCGCCGGTCGCCGCCGAACCGAGTCTCGGCGCGCTGTCCGACGTGTTCGCAGCGCCGACCCCGCGGCATCGCCGGCAGGCGGCCGGCCGCCTGCCGCCGCGGCGCTGGCCATGGCTGGTGTTCGGGCTGATCGCGCTGGCAACCATCGCCGGCTTCCTGCTGCGCGACACGCTGGCGCCGCTGCTGCCGCAGACCCGCTTCGAGGCGCTGCTCGATCGCGCCGACCAGGCGCTGCGCGAAGGCCGCCTCAGCGATCCGGCCGGCAATGGCGCGCGTGAACTGTACAGCCGCGCGCTGGCGCTCGATCCGGACGACGAGCACGCGCTGGCCGGGCTGCGTCAGCTCGGCGATGCATTCGTCGCGCGGGCGCGCGGCGCGCTCGCCGAGCAGCGACTGCGCGATGCGCGCGATGCGCTGGCCGCCGCGCGCGAGCTCGGTGTCGCTGCCAGCGTGCTCGATCCGCTCGAACAGGACATCCGCCAGCGCGAATACCGTGACGTCGAACTCGAGACCGTGCTGCGCGATGCACAGCAGGCGCTGGCCGCCGGCCGGCTCGACGATGGCGACCGCAATGCGGTCGCGCTGTATCGACAGGCGCTGGCCGGCACACCCGACAACGAACTGGCCAAGGCCGGCCTGCGCGACACGCTGGCGCAGTTGCTCGACCGTGCGCGGGCGCAGATCCAGGCCGGTGAACTGGACGCGGCCGAACGGCAGATCGAGGCCGTCCACGCGATCGACCCGGCCCATCTCGCACTGGCTCCGGCGCGCGCCGCGCTGGCCGAGGCACGCCAGCAGCGGCAGGTCGGCCTGCAGCAGCAGCTCGATGCGGTCGAGGCCCTGCTGCGCCGTGGCCGGCTGACCGCCCCGGCCGGCGACAACGCCCGCGATGCCTACCGTGCGCTGCAGCGGCAGTACCCGGACGAGCCGCGGATCGCCGAAGGCCTGCGGCGGGTGGCGACCGCGCTGCTGGCCGCCGCCGACCGCGCGCTGGCCGATTTCGATTTCGACAGCTGCCGCCGGCTGCTTGCCGAAGCACGCGCCAGCGGCGCCGATCCGGCCGGCCTGCGACGCGTCGAACAACGGCTCGCCGAGCTCGAACAGGGCCAGGCCGGTCGGCTGGCGGCGCCGCTCGACGCCGCCCAGCAGCAACGGATCGCGCTCGACCTGCAGGCGGCGACGGCCGCGCTCGGGCGCGGCGAGCTGCTGGCGCCGCCGGGCGACAGCGCCTACGACCGCTACAAGGCAGTGCTGGCAGTCGACCCGGACAACGCCGGCGCGCTGGCCGGCGTTGCCGCGCTGCCGGCAGTCGCCCGGCAACGCTTCGAGGACAGTCTCGGCAGCGGCCAGCTCAGCCGCGCGCGCGGCTACGTCGAAGCGCTGGAGACGCTGGCGCCGGACGATGCGGCGCTGCCCGACATCAAGCGACGGCTGGCCCGCAGTCTGCTCGGCTATGCTGCCGAACGGCTCGGCGCCGGCGAACTCGATCGCGCCCGGACCGCGCTCGACACTGCTGCCGTGCTCGATCCGCGCAATCCCGACCTGCCGGCACTGCAGGCGCGACTGGAGCAGGCCAGTCGCTGACGGTGCTGGTGTCGGCCTTCCTGTTTCTCGAACATCCCGCTGCGAGCGGCTGGCCGGTACCGTTTCCGTTCTGAACGAGCGCCACCGCGTCAGACCGACGGCGCCGGCGGCGCGGTGCCGGGCAGCGTCCTCACATGCAGGTCGAGCTGCGGGAACGCGATCTCGATGCCGGCGTCGGCGAACAGTTCGGCGATGCGGGTGTTCAGGTCGTTGGTGACCGGCAGCCGGTCGCCGAGCGCATCGACGAACACGCGCAGCTCGAAATCCAGAGAGCTGGCGCCGAACGCCAGGAACCACGAGCTCGGCGCCGGTTCGCGCAGCACCAGCGGGTGTTCGGCGGCGGCCTGCCGCAGCAGCGCGTGGACGCGGCCGATGTCGCTGCCGTAGGCGACCCCGACCTTGATCGTGATCCGGGTCCGGGTATCCGACAGTGTCCAGTTGATCAGCCGGTCGGTGATGAAGGTCTTGTTCGGCACCACGACTTCCTTGTTGTCGAAGTCGATCAGCGTCGTCGCGCGGGTCCGGATCCGGCTGACCGTGCCGGAGAATTCGCCGATCGTGATCACGTCACCGACCCGGAACGGCCGTTCGAACAGCAGGATCAGGCCGGACACGAAGTTGCCGAAGATCTCCTGCAGGCCAAAACCGAGGCCGACCGTCAGCGCAGCGGCCAGCCACTGCAGTTGCGACCAGCGCAATCCGAGCAGGCCGAGGCCGATGATGCTGCCGACGATCACGATCAGGTAGCGACTGACGCTGGAGATCGCGTAGCGGGTCGAGGCGTCGATGCTGATCCGCGACAGCAGGCCGATCTCGAGCAGGCCGGGCAGGTTGCGGGCGGCGACAAAGGTCAGCGCCAGCAGTACCAGGCCGAACACGACCTGCTTCAGGCTGATCTGCTCGAGCACGGTGCTGCCGTCGTCGGCGACCGACTTCGCGCTCCACAGCGCGATCTCGTCGAGCCGGCCGAGCGCCGGCAGCACCTCGGCCCAGATCCAGACCAGCGCGGCCAGCCACAGCGCCAGCGTCAGCGCGCGCAGCAGCCGGCCGGTCTGTGCATTGACCGTCTCGAGGGTCAGGTCGCTGGAACCGAGTTCGCGCAGCACGTCGCCGCCGTCGCTGGCGCTGGTGCTGGCGCTGTCGCTGCCGGCCGCCTCGCGTTGCGCCTGCAGCCGGGTCAGGGCCAGTCGGCGCTCGCCGAGCAGGAACCAGCGGCCGAGCATGCCGTGCACCAGTGCCACCGCGACCACCGCCCAGACGGTCTGCCACAGGCAGGTCATCAGCACCCAGCCGCTGTAGACGTATCCGACCAGCAGCCCGACCACGATCGCCAGCAGCAGCGCCGGCAGGCCGACCCGCAACGCCTGCCGGTAACGCTGCGGCTCGGGCGCGCCGCCGCGCGGCGTCCACAGTTGGCCGGGCGCGAGCAGCCGCCACAGCAACGCGGACGAGAAGCCGGCGAACAGCAGCAGGCTCAGCCGGGCGGCGCTGTCGATCGCAATCTCGACGCCGCGCGCGAACGCCAGCGACGCGAACAGTTGGCTCGGCAGCAGCAGCAGCGCCAGCCACGGCAGCGCGGCGCGCAGGCTGTCGCGCCGGCTGCGGGTCCAGCGGAAATGCATGTGGGCGAGGCCGCGATCGATCACCAGCCAGCGCAGGAAGTCGAGCAGCAGCACGCTGCCGGCGACGCCGACCAGCGCGGTGCCGAGCGAATGGCTGTACTTGCCCGGGTCGCCGACCCGTTGCAGCGTCCAGCCGAGCGTGCCGATCAGCAGCGCCCAAGGCAGCGCGGCGACCAGCGTCAGCAGCAGCGCCTGGGCGCTGAGCCGGTAGCTGTCGCCGGTCACCCGACGCAGTGGAGGCGCCAGCGAGGACAGCCGGTCGGCGGCGCTGCGGCGCCAGTACAGCAGCAGCAGCGCCAGCAGCAGTGATGCCGCCGGCAGCTCGGGCGAGTCGACCAGCCGCGCCTGCAGCAGCCGGGCGCTGGTCGCGAAGCGCGATGGCTTCAGCAGGTCGGCCCAGCCGGCCGGCTGCCGCGCCAGCCAGTCGCGATCGACCCGCGCGTGGCTCGGAATCCAGAACAACTGCCGGTCGAGCAGTTCGCGCAGCGCGACCGTATCGAGCCACAGTTGCTGCAGGGTCTGTTCGGCCTGTTCGAGCGCACTGACGTAACGCTGCAGCGCAGTGTCGAGCTGCGGCACCAGATCGGCACGCTGCGCCAGCACCTGGTACAGGCGCTCGCCGGTGGCGACCTGTTCGGCCGGCCGGTCGCTGTCCTCGCCGGCCAGCACCGCCCGTACCGCGGAATCCGGATCGTCGATCGTGCTGCGCTGGCGGGCCAGCTCGATCTGCTGCAGTCGCGCCTGGGCCAGCTCGGCGCGCACCTGTTCGAGCCGTCGCGCCAGCGAGGTCGCCGGCACCAGCCGGCGCCGCTCGGCGAGCAGGATCAGGCCGAGCGCCTCGCTGTCGGCATCGAGCGCGACGCGGGCGCGGGTGTCGCGCAGCGCGGCGGCGACCTCGTCGCGACGCTGCTCGTCGCTGCGCGACGCATCACGCAGTGCCAGCAGCGCCTGCTGCACCGCGATCAGTTGCCGCGCGAGGCGCAGGTTCAGTTCGGTTTCGGCGCGCACCGCCGGGTCGATGTCCTCGACCGCCTGTTGCTGGGTTTCGAGCTGCTCGACCAGTTCGGCCAGTCGCGTGTCGGAGCGGGCCGCGATCATCCGCTGCAGCAGTTCGAGCCGTTGCTGATGGTCGGCCAGCTCGCGCTGCAGCAGCCGCTGGCGCAGTTCCAGATGCTGGCGCCGCAGCGCTGCGCTGTCGCGTTCGACTTCACGCCGCGCCAGCTCGGCACGCGCGGCGCGCAGCTCGGCGGCCAATCGCAGCCGGCGGGCATCGAGCACGGCCGGCACCGTCACGCCGCTGCTATCGAGACTGGCCAGACGGCGTTCGAGATCGTCGGCGGCCAGTCGCAGCTCGGCTTCCTGTGCGCTTGCTTCCGGCGGCGGTGCAGTCAGCTCGGCCAGCGCGGTGCCGACCTGGGTCGATTCGGCCCGCAGCCGCTGCAGCTCGGACCGTTCGCCGGCCAGCAGGGCCTCGAAACGCTCCGGGTCGTCGCTGGCCGGCAGCGTCTTCTGCCACTGCTGGAACGCCGCCTCCGGTTTCTGCGCCAGTCGCTGCTGCAGCGAACTGCGCTCGCGCTCGGCGATCGTCCGTGCCTCGCGCAGCGCGCGGGTCGCTTCGAGTGCCGCATCGGCGCTGCGTTCCGCGCTGTCGGCCGCGGCCAGTGCCGCCTCGACGTCACGGCGCGCCGACTCGTCGAGTCCGGCCGCATCGAGCCCGGCGCGGGCCTCGGCAATCGCCGTCGTCTGGCTCGGCGGCAGGCCCTGCTGTGCGCTCGCGGACGACGCCAGCACGCACAGCAGGCACAGCAGCAGTCGCGGGAGTCGGGGCATCGGCATTCGGGCGATTGCGAACCAGGGGCGCTGAGCATAGCGGCAGCGCTGGCCGTGCCGGCTGAAGAAGCGAGCACGAGCAACGCAAGCCCGGTATTCTCGCCGGCTGTCCGGGGCGCTCGCCCCGCCTGTCCGGAGTCCGCATGTCCGTGTCGTTCACCGTTCGTCCGCTGCGTCGTTGTGGCTGGTTGCCGGTCCTGCTGCTGACCGCCTGCGCCAGCCTGCCCGGTACGCCGCCGGAAGCGCCGGTGGCGCCGCAGGCCAGCCACGAAAACCTGAATGCGGTGCTGTGGATGCAGACCGCGGCCGAATACCGGGCTGCGATGATCGGCAGCTTCAACCTGGCGCAGCGTCAGCTCGACGCCGCGCTGGCCGACCCGGGCTGGGATGCCCTGCCGCCGGCCGAGCGCGCCGGGCAGCCGCTGGCCGGGCTGGCGCCGGCGGTGATCGTCGATGCCGACGAAACGATGATCGACAACAGCCCGTTCCAGGTCGAAAGCCTGGTCGAGAACGCCGGCTTCACCGACGAGCGCTGGACCCGCTGGACCGCTGCCCGCCGCGCCACCGCGCTGCCGGGCGCGCTCGAGTTCGCCCGCCATGCCGCCGAGCGTGGCGTCACGATCCTGTTCGTGACCAACCGCCGCGATCCGGAGGATCTGGCCGCCACCGGCGACAACCTCGCCGCGCTCGGCTTCCCGCTCGCCGCCGACCGTTCCAACCTGATGCTGTCCGGCGATGTCCGCGCGCCGGCGCACGAGAAGGGCGAACGGCGGCGCTGGGCCGCGCAGCGCTATCGCGTGCTGCTGATGCTCGGCGACAACCTCGGCGACTTCGTCGACGGCTTCAACATCGGCATCGCCGGTCGCGATGCGCTGGTCGAGCAGTATCGCCCGTGGTGGGGCGAGCGCTGGATCATGCTGCCGAACCCGAGCTACGGCTCGTGGGAGCGGGCGATCCGCCACGACTGCGCGGCCGGGCTGAACGGCGACATGCTGGCCTGCAAGCGCGCGGCGCTGCGGCCATGAGCGCGCCGCGCACCGCTGCGGCCGGCATTCCGCTCGAGCATCGACTGATCTTCGCGCTCGACGTGGCGAGCGCCGACGATGCGCTGGCCTGGGTCGACCGGCTCGGCGACAGCGTGTCGTTCTACAAGATCGGCCTCGAACTGCTGGCTTCCGGCGATTACTTCCGCGTGCTCGACCGGCTCGCCGCACGCGACAAGCAGGTGTTCGCCGACCTGAAACTGCACGACGTGCCGGCCACCGTCGCCGCCGCGGTACGCGGGCTGGCGCGCTGGCCGATCCGCTTCTGCACCGTGCACGCCTATCCGACCATGCTGCGCGCGGCGGCTGCCGAGCGCGGCGACATGAAACTGCTCGCGGTCACCGTGCTGACCTCGATGGACGAACAGGACCTGCGCGAGCAGGGCATCACCCAGAGTGCCGAACAGGCCGTGCTGGAACGAGCCCGGCTGGCGCGCGCGGCCGGCTGCGACGGCGTGATCGCGTCCGGCCGCGAGGCGGCGCTGCTGCGCTCCGCACTCGGCCCGGAGTTCCTGATCGTCTGCCCGGGCATTCGTTCGAACGCCGATGCCGGCGGCGACGACCAGAAGCGCACGGTCGACGTCGCCAGTGCGTTCGCCAATGGCGCCGACCACATCGTGGTCGGCCGACCGATTCGCCATGCGCCCGACCCGCGCGCCGCGGCGGAGCGGATCCGTACCGAGATCGAGATGGCTTTGGCCTAGACTGAATCGTTCTTGAATAACAGTGGCTTGCAATGCAAACCTGTGCCGCTTGTCAGCATCGGGCCGGGTTCGTATGATCGCCGCTCGCCGATTTCGGCGATTCCCTGCGATGCGCCCACCAGAGGCTCTTCAGAGCCCGCCGGCTAGTCCGGAACCCGAAAGGAGGCTTCAGGCCTCCTTTCTTTTTTGGCGCGCTGCCTGTGCGCGCGGCGGTACCGACAACGGCGTCTGACGGCCGATCTGCTACAGTCGCGCCCCGTTCCGCCCGTCGGGCCCCGCGCCCGTCCGCCGTGTCGGCCGGGCCCCACCCGAAGGAGATTCCAATGATGCAGCGTCTAGCCTCCCTGGCCCTGGCCGGCGTGATCAGCTTTGGCCTGGCCGCCTGCCAGAAGGACGACGAGGCCAGCAAGGCCGCCGCGACCGCGCCGGTCGGGCCGGCCGAGACGATCGAGCGCTCGGCCGCCCAGTTGCAGCAGGGCGACGTGCTCGGTCTGGTGCAGAGTGCGCTGCCGCCGGAGCACTACGAGCGCGTCAAGTCGGAATGGAAGGAGCGCATGCACAGCGACCCGCCGACCGACGAGGAGCGCGCCCGCTTCGCCGAGACGATGCAGAAGCTGACCGCGGCCGACGCCGAGACCGCGCTGTATGCCGAACTGGAGCCGCAGCTCGCGCAGATGGAAAGCGAGATGGCCGCGCAGATGCCGCTGATGGTCGGCATGGGGCGCGGTTTCGCGATGCAGTCGATCCAGCAGAGCGAACAATTGACCGCCGAGCAGAAGCAGCACGCCGGCCAGCTCGTCGACGCGGTCGGCAACTGGCTGCAGACGGCCAACTTCTTCGATCGCGAGCTGGCCAAGCGGGCGATCGCCGAGGTCGTCTCCACCGCCCGTGAGCTGGACGTCCAGACGCTCGACCAGATCGAGGCGATGGAGTTCGAGCAGGCAATGCAGAAGGCCGGCATCGCGATGCGCGGCCTGTTCGATGTGATGCAGATCTACGGCCTGACGATCGACGACACGCTGAAGTCGGTCGACGCCGAACTGCTGTCGGAACAGGACGGCAACGCGCAGGTCAAGGTGGCCTACACCGTGCTGGCGCAGCCGCTGACGCTGAACACCGAGATGGTCCGGATCGACGACCGCTGGTACGGCAAGGACGCGATCGCCGAGCTCGAGCGCGCCAGGCACAACGCCGACGACGCCGGTGACGATGTGGACGCTGACGAAGCCGACGCCACCGACGAAGACGAAGAAGCGGTCGACGTCGAGGACTGATCGACCCCCGGCCGGCCCGGACGCCCGGGCCGGCCCGCAAGACGCGCGCCGATGTTCACGCTCGACCACCGCCCGATGAACGATCAACGACGCGCCAGCCGCTCACGCACGCCGTTCTGGCTCGGCCTGCTCGGCCGGCTCGCCGAGCCGTGGATCGCGATCCGTCGCGAGCCGGAAACGCTGCCGGCCGAATTCGTTGCCGCCGGGCAGCCGGTCTGTTACGTCATCGAGCGTTACGGCCTGTCCAACGCGCTGATCCTCGAACAGGCCTGCCGCGAGGCCGGCCTGCCGTCGCCGCTCGAATCGATGTCCGGCGGCGACCTGCTCGGCAAACAGCGCGCGATGGTCGCGCTGTCGCGCCGGCAGGGCTTCCTGTTCCGCCGGCCGCGTTCGCGGACCCATTCCGAAGGCCTCGCCCGGCTGATCGAGGCGTTGCGCAGCAACCCCGAACTCGACGTGCAACTGGTGCCGGTGTCGATCTTCGTCGGCCGGGCGCCGGATCGGCAGAGCGGCTGGTTCCGCGTGCTGTTCGCCGAGAACTGGACGCTGGTCGGGCGCTTCCGCCGTTTCCTGTCGGTGCTGTTGAACGGCCGCAACACGATGGTGCAGTTCTCGGCGCCGTTCTCGCTGCGCGAGGCACTGGCCGACGAGCTGCCGCCGGAGCGCGCCGTGCGCAAGCTGTCGCGCGTGCTGCGCGCGCATCTGCGGCGGATCCGCGCCGCCGTGATCGGCCCCGACCTGTCGCATCGACGAATGCTGGTCGACGCGGTGCTCGACGCCGAGCCGGTGCGCCGCTCGATCGCCGACCAGGCGCGGCGCGACGCGACCAGCTACAGCCAGGCCTACGCGAAGGCGCGCGGACTCGCGCTGGAGGTCGCCGCCGACTATTCGCACACGGTGGTGCGCTCGCTGTCGTTCATGCTGACGCCGTTCTGGAACAAGCTGTACGACGGCGTCCGCGTGCAGCACCTCGACACGCTGAAGAAGATCGCGCCCGGCCGCGAAGTGATCTACGTGCCGTCGCACCGCAGCCACATCGATTACCTGCTGCTGTCCTACCTGCTGTACTCGAACGGCATCGTGCCGCCGCACATCGCCGCCGGAGTCAACCTGAACCTGCCGCTGGTCGGGCCGCTCCTGCGCCGCGGCGGTGCGTTCTTCCTGCGCCGCAGCTTCCGCGCCAATCCGCTGTATTCGGCGGTGTTCTCCGAGTATGTCGCGCGGCTGATCGAGCGCGGCGTGTCGATCGAGTACTTCATCGAGGGCGGCCGTTCGCGTACCGGCCGGCTGCTGGCGCCGAAGGCCGGCATGCTGGCGATCACGCTGCGTGCATTCCTGCGCCAGAGCCGGCGGCCGGTGGTGTTCTGCCCGGTCTACATCGGCTACGAGCAGTTGATGGAAGGCAAGAGCTACCTGGCCGAGCTGTCCGGCAAGCCGAAGCAGAAGGAGAGCCTGCTCGGCCTGCTGCGCGCGTTCGGCGTGCTGCGCCATCGCTACGGCAAGGTCGCGGTCAATTTCGGCGAGCCGATCCTGCTCGACGCGCTGCTCGACGAGGTCGCGCCGGACTGGCGTGCCGCGCGCGCCGCGCCGGACCAGAAGCCGGACTGGCTCAATTCCGCCGTCGATGCGCTGGCCGAGCGGATCCAGATCAACATCAACCGCGCCGCCGACGTCAATCCGATCAACCTGCTGGCGCTGGCGCTGCTGTCGACGCCGACCCATTCGATGGCCGAGTCGGATCTGCTCGGCGCGATCGACCTGTTCCGCGACCTGCTGCGGGCGATCCGTTATTCCGATCGCGTCACTGTAAGCGAGTTGCCGGCGGCGCAGATCGTCGCCTACGGCGAGCAGTCCGGTGTGCTGACGCGGGTCCGTCATCCGCTCGGCGACGTGCTGCGCTACGAAGGCGAGATGGGCGTGCTGCAGGCGTATTACCGCAACAACGTCGTGCACCTGTTCGCCGCCGCGAGCTGGGTCGCCTGCTGCTTCCAGAACAACCGCCGGATGAGTCGCGCCGGCGTCGTCCGGCTCGGCCGGCTGCTGTACCCGTTCATCCAGTCCGAGCTGTTCCTGCCGTGGAACGAGACCGAATTCGGCGAACGGATCGGCGCCGTGATCGACGCCTTCGTCGCCCGCGGCATGTTCGAGTTCGATGCCGACAGCGGCATGCTGCAACGGGTCGCCGGGCAGACCGACGAGGTGTTCCAGTTGCGGGTCGTCGCGCACAGCCTGCAGCAGGCGTTCGAGCGCTACTACATCGCGATTTCGGTGCTGGTGAAGAACGGCCCGCGACAGGTGTCGGCCGGCGAGCTCGAGAACCTGTGCCACCTGACCGCGCAGCGGCTGTCGCTGCTGTACTCGAAGGCGGCGCCCGAATTCTTCGACCGCGCGCTGTTCCGCGGCTTCATCGGCAAGCTGCGCGAACTCGGCATCGTCTGGCTCGACGGCAACAGCAAGCTCGATTACGACGAACGACTCGATGGCTGGGCCAAGGACGCCAAGATCATCCTGTCGCGCGAACTGCGCCACTCGATCATGAAGATCACCCCCGAGACCCGTCGCCAGGTCGAGACGGTCGTCGAGTCCTGAGCGGCGCGCCCGCTGGCCGCAGCGGCGCGTGCGCCGCATGCGGCCGCTTTGCGCGGAACGCTTTTCGCCGCCCGCCGGCCTCATCCGCGCCCCGCATGCGCTACGCTCGCCGCACTCCAGCGCGGAAGGCGTCACATGCAGCGGATCATCCTGGCCTGCACCTGGCTGCTCCTGGTCGCGATCGCCGCACCATCGGTGCGCGCCGCGCCATCGATACCGGCGCCACTGGCGCCGTGGACCGACTGGGTGCTGCACGGTCACGAGCACCGGCGCTGCCCATGGCTGCTCGGCCACAGCGAGCCATCGGCCGAGGCGGCGCGGATCTGCGCCTGGCCCGGCACACTCGAGCTGCGCGCCGATGCCACCGGCGCGCGCTTCACGCTCGACTGGACCGCGCTGATCGAACAGCCGGTGCCGCTGCCCGGAGACGCGCGGCAGCGGCCGCTGGACGTGCAGGTCGACGGACGACCGGCCGCGGTCGCGCTGCAACGCGGCGTGCCGACGCTGCGGCTGGCGCCGGGCCGTCATCGCATCGAGGGCCGCTTCGCATGGGCCCGGCGACCGGAGCGGCTGGCAGTGCCGAGTGCTGTCGGGCTGGTCGCCTTGGCGGTCGACGGCCAGCCGGTCGCGCTGCCGGAGCGCGACGAGCGTCATCTGTGGCTCGGTCGCAGTCAGGTCGAAACGGTCGGCCAGGACAGTCTGACGCTGCGTGTGCACCGGCTGCTCGCCGATGGCGTGCCGCTGCGACTGAGCACCGACCTGCAGCTCGAAGTCTCCGGCCGCGCCCGCGAAGCCGCGCTCGGCCAGCCGTTGCCGGACGGATTCGCGCCGGTGGCACTGCAGTCGCCGTTACCGGCCGCGATCGGGCCCGACGGCGTGTTGCGGGTGCAATTGCGGCCCGGCTCGTGGCGGCTGCGACTCGATGCCCGCGCGCTCGACGTGGCCGACCGCTTCGCGCCGCGCGCCAACCCGGCGCCGTGGCCGCGAGAGGAAATCTGGAGCTTCCGTGCGGCAGCGGCGCTGCGCAGCGTGCAGGCGGTCGGCGAGCGGCCGGTCGACCCGAACCAGGTCGGTGCGCCGTGGGGCGAGTCGCTGCCGACTTTCGTGCTCGGCGCCGGCGACACGCTGGCGATCGAGCAGCGCTCGCGCGGGCTCGACCCGGAGCGGCCGGATCGACTGACGCTGGACCGCGCGTTGTGGATCGACCACGACGGCGGTGGCCTGACCGCGCTCGACCGGATCAACGGCCGGCTCGCCGCGCCGGGTCGGCTCGACATGCGGGCACCGTGGGCGCTGCGCCACGCGCAGGCCGACGGCGAGCCGCTGCTGGTCACGACGTCCGACGGCGCCAACGGCGTCGAGCTGCGCCGCCGCAATGTCGCACTGACCACGCTGGCGCGGCGTGCCGACCTGTCCGGCCCGATCGGCAGCGGCTGGGCCGGCGCGTTCGACGCGATGTCGCTGACCGTGCAGTTGCCGCCCGGCTGGCGACTGCTGCATGTCGGCGGCGCCGATCGCGCACCGGCGGCCTGGCTCGCGCAATGGACGCTGCTCGACCTGTTCCTGCTGGCGCTGGCGACGCTGCTCGCGTTCCGGCTGTTCGGCCTGCCGTTCGCGCTGCTGGTGCTCGGCTACCTGCTGCTCGGCTACCACGAGTCCGGCGTGCCGCTGTGGACCGTGATCGGTGCGATGCTGGCCGCGCTGCTGGCGCGGTTGCTGCCGGCCGGCCGCCTGCAGCGCGTGGTCGCCGCCGCGCGCACCGCGCTGCTGCTGCTGGCGCTGCTGTGGACGCTGCCGTTCGCGGCCGGCCAGCTCAAGCTCGCGCTGTACCCGCAGCTCGAATGCGATCGGGTCGGCGGGCGCTGGGACGATCCGTGCGGCTTCGACGGCGCGCCGACACCGATGCCGCAGGTCGCGTTCGAGGCGCCGATGATGGAGAAGGCTGCGGCGCCGGCGCCGGCGCCGCGCTCGGTCACGGACCGCGGTCGGCTGATTGCCGAAGCGGCTGCCCCGCCGCCGCCACAAGCACCGCCGGCACCACCGCCGCCGCCGCTCGATGCCTATCCGTCCGATGCGATCGTGCAGGCCGGGCCGGGCATGCCGGACTGGAGCTGGCGGCGTGCCGAGATCGGCATCGACGGCCCGGTCGCGGCCGACCAGTCGCTGCGGCTGTGGCTGTCGCCGCCGTGGCTGACCGGCGCGTGGCGGATCGCGCTGGTCGCGTTGCTGGCGGCGGTGCTGGGCGGGTTCGCCGGCCGCGCGTGGCGGCTGCCGTCGCTGCGCCCGGCCGGCAATGCCGCGGCGGCGCTACTCGTTGCAACGCTGTGCTGGGGGCCATCGGCCGAGGCGTCCGACTATCCGCCGCAGCCGATGCTCGACGCGCTGCGCGAGCGCCTGCTCGAAGCGCCGCGCTGCGCGCCCGACTGCGCCAGTGTCGCGCGCGCCGCGGTGCGGGTCGATCGCGAGCGGCTGAGCGTGCAGCTCGAACTGCATGCCCAGGCCGAGCTTGCGCTGCCGCTGCCCGATCCCGGCCGCGCCGCCGCGCTCGACACGGTCCGGCTGGACGGCGACCGCAGCGCGGTGGCCCGGCGCGACAACGCCGCCTGGCTGCGCGTGCCGCGCGGCGTACATCGGGTCGAGCTGGATTGGCGGCTCGGCGGCGGCGATACCGTCGACCTGCGCTTCCCGCTGGTTCCGGCCGCCGTTGCGATCGCCGCCAGCGGCTGGGACAGCGGCGGCCTGCAGGACGGCCGCCTGCTCGGCGACACGCTGCAGTTGCTGCGCCAGGCGCAGGGGCCGGCGGTCGAAGGTGCCGAGCCGAGCGCACCGGCGATCGAGTTTCCGCCGTTCGTGCAGGTCACCCGGCGGATCACGCTCGGTCTCGACTGGCACGTGACGACCGAAGTCCGCCGCGTTGCGCCGGCGCAGGCCGGCTTCACCGTGCCGTTGCCGCTGATCGCCGGTGAGCGGGTGCTGGACGACAGCCTGGTGGTCGATGGCGGCGAGGTGCGGGTCGCGTTTGCGGCCGGGCAGGACCGGGTCGGCTGGCGATCGCAGTTGCCGATCGAACCGCAGCTTGCATTGAGTGCCGGTCCGCTCGCACGGGCCGCCGAGCGCTGGCAGGTGCAGGTGGGTCCGACCTGGCATCTGACCCACGCCGGCGTGCCGGAAATCGATGCCGGCGACGACAGTGCGTTGCAGTTCCAGCCGCTGCCCGGCGAGACGCTGCAACTGAGCGTGTCGCGGCCGGCCGCGATCGACGGTGTCAGCATCGCGATCGACCGCGCCCGGCTGAACTGGCATCCCGGCGAGCGGATCGCCGATGCGAACCTGGCAATGACCATCCGCAGCACCCGCGGCGGTCCGCATCCGATCGGCCTGCCGGCCGACGCCGAGCTGGTCGGCGTGCAACGCGACGGCGAGTCGTTGCCGCTGCGGCTGGTCGACGGCCGGCTGACGCTGCCATTGCTGCCGGGCGAGCAGTCGTTCGCGATCGACTGGCGGCAACCGCGCGACGGCCGGACCGTGTTGCGCACCCCGGCGCTCGAGCTCGGCGCCGACGCCGCCAACATCACGATCGAGCTGACGATGCCGCAGCGGCGCTGGCTGCTGGCCGCGTTCGGCGGCGGGGTCGGCCCGGCGGTGCTGTACTGGCCGCAACTGCTGCTGATGCTGCTGGTTGCCTGGGGGCTGTCGCGGACGACGCTGACGCCGCTGCGCTTCCACCACTGGCTGCTGCTCGGGATCGGCTTCTCGACCGTGTCGTGGCTCGCCGCCGCGATCGTCGGTGGCTGGCTGCTCGCGCTCGGTGCGCGCGCCGCGGCGGCCGCCCGCGTCGGGCACCTGCCGCGGATCGGCTTCGCGCTGCTGCAGCTCGCGCTGCTGGCCTTCACCGTGGTCGCGCTGCTGTGCCTGGTCGCGGCGATCCCGTACGGCCTGCTCGGCACGCCGGACATGCATGTCGTCGGCAACGGCTCGTTCGCCTCGCGCCTGTTGTGGTTCTTCGACCGCAGCGCCGGCGCGGTACCGACCGTCGTCGCGCTGTCGCTGCCGCTGTGGCTGTACAAGCTGGCTTTGCTGCTGTGGGCGCTGTGGCTCGCCAACGCGCTGATCGGCTGGCTGCGCTGGGGTTGGCAGAGCCTGTCGGCCGGCGGCGTCTGGCCGCCGCGGCGCGCCGCTGCTGCAGCGCCGCCCGCCGCCGCGCCGCCCGCCGATCGCCATGACTGAGCCGCTCCGGATCGACGCCGTGCTGCGCGAAGCGCGGGCCCGGCTCGGTGGCGACGAGGCCGCGATCGAGGCCGAGCAGTTGCTGTGCGCGACACTCGAGCGCGGCCGCGCGTGGCTGTTCGCGCACGGCGGCGACCCGCTCGACGAAGCCGCTGCCACCCGCTACCGCGCGCTGATCGAACAGCGTCGCCGCGGCGTGCCGGTGGCGCACCTGCTCGGCCGCCGCGGCTTCTGGACGCTCGATCTCGAAGTCGGCCCCGCCACGCTGATCCCGCGACCGGAGACCGAACTGCTGGTCGAAGCGGCGCTGGCCCGGCTGCCGAGCGGCACGCCGCTGCGGATCGCCGATCTCGGCACCGGCAGCGGCGCGATTGCGCTGGCGCTGGCCAGCGAGCGGCCGCAGGCGCAGGTCGTTGCGACCGACGCCAGTGCCGACGCGCTGGCCGTCGCGCGCCGCAACGCCGAGCGTCACCGGCTGGGCAACGTCGAATTCCGCCACGGCGACTGGTTCGTCCCGCTGGCTGACATGATGTTCGAGCTGATCGCGAGCAACCCGCCATACATCGCCGACGACGACCCGCACCTGCAGCGTGGCGACCTGCGCTTCGAACCGCGCAGCGCGCTGGCCAGTGGCGCCGACGGACTCGATGCGATCCGCACGATCGCCACCGATGCCCCGGCCCACCTGGTCCCGGGCGGCTGGCTGCTGATCGAGCACGGCTGGCAGCAGGGGCCGGCGGTGCGTGCGCTGCTGACTGCGGCCGGCTTCGTCGACGTCGCCAGCCTGGCCGACCTCGAGCAACGCGAACGGGTCACGCTCGGTCGCCGTCAGCCAACCACTGCGAGTGCAGCCGCAGCGGGCGAGTGACGCCGGCGGCGTGCCCGCAGCGGCAGGCAGGCGCGTGAATCACGAGCGTGGCGGCCGGTCCCGCGCGCCTTGTCCAGGTGACTCGCGCATGCGACGCTCGATGGCAACGGCCGGCCCGCGCAGAGGTTGCCGGCAGTCGCATGCAGCACAGGAGCCCGCGATGAACAAGCCCGGCAAGCCCGATGCATCGGCCACGCTCGACCGCGTCGTCGCCGAAGCGCGCCGCGCCGCCGAACAGCGTGCCCGCGGCTACCGCGAACGCGCGCTGCGGATGTACCCGTGGGTCTGCGGCCGCTGCGGTCGCGAATTCACCCGTGCCAACGTGCAGGAACTGACCGTCCACCACCGCAACCACGACCACGACTGCAACCCGCCCGACGGCAGCAACTGGGAGCTGCTGTGCGTGTACTGCCACGACAACGAACACGCCCGCTACATCGACCACACCGGCGGCAGCGCGCTGGCCGCCGAAGACAAGCTCCCGGATGCGACCAGCCATCCGTTCGCCGACCTGAAGTCGCTGCTGAAACGCGATTAGCCGTTGCCGGCCGCTCGCGAGCGGTCGCTCCCCGCCAGCACGCGCCGGCACCGGCACCGCGCCACCGCTGAGCCACATCCCGCCCGCCCGCCGCCCGATCGAACCCGCTACGCTTCACGCTGGCCCCACGAGTTCACCGGCATGCAGCAGCGCGCGACCGACTCCGCCGCAGGGTTCGACCTGCCCACCCGCGAACGCCAGTTCATCGTGCTGGTCGCGTTGCTGCAGGGCCTGTTGCTGTACATCGCGCAGTACGGACACGAACACGACTGGTGGCCGCTGAACCAGCTCGGCGGACGGATCTGCTGGTACACGCTGGTGCTGACCGTGCCGACGCTGTCGCTGCTGTCGCTGCGCCGGCTCGGCGATCCGCGCTTCTGGCAGCACGCGCTCGGCGCGCTCGTGCTGTACACCGCGCTCGCCGCATGGGCGACCTGGTCGGCCACCGGGCCCGGTGCGATCGTTGCCGCTCCGGTGCTGATGCCGTTCGGCGCGACGCTCGCGATCGGCAGCTTCGTGCTGCTGCCCTACCTGCAGGTGCGGCTCGAACGCGGCCGCTGGTGCGCGCCGTATCCGCTGCTGTTCGAATGCGCCTGGCAGAACGCGCTGACGCTGCTGCTGGCCGGCCTGTTCGTCGGTGTGAGCTGGAGCCTGCTGGCACTGTGGGGCGCGCTGTTCAAGCTGATCGGCATCGAATTCTTCGCCACGCTGTTCAAGCAGGATCCGTTCGTCTACCTCGCCACCGGCCTGTTGTTCGGCTTGGGCCTGCTGATCGGACGCACCCAGCACAGGCCGGTCCGGATCGCCCGGCAGATCCTGTTCGCACTGTTCAAGGGCCTGCTGCCGGCGGTCGTGCTGTTCTCGCTGCTGTTCCTGCTCAGCCTGCCGTTCACCGGCCTCGAACCGCTGTGGGCGACCCGCAACGCCAGCTTCATCCTCGGCTGCCTGATCGCCTACATCGTGCTGCTGCTCAACGCCGTCGTGCAGGACGGCCAGGGCGCGCCGCCGTATTCGCACTGGCTGCGCCGCATCGTCGGCATCGGCCTGCTGTTCGCGCCGGTGTTCGCGGTACTGGCCGCGATCGCGCTGTGGCTGCGCATCGGCCAGTACGGCTGGTCGGTCGAACGCTTCTGGGCGGTCGTCGCGATCGCGCTGCTGACCGCCTACGCGTTCGGCTACGCACTCGCGATCCTGCGCCGCGACGGCCGCTGGCTGAGTCTGCTGCCGCAGGTCAACATCGGCGTATCGCTGGCGATCGTCGCGCTGATGGTGCTCGGCAATTCGCCACTGCTCGATCCGTACCGGCTGTCCGCCTCCAGCCAGCTCGCCCGCTTCGAGGCTGCAGCCGCCGATCGCAAGGAACAGGCGTTGGACGAAGCCTACCTGCGCTGGGAGCTCGGCCGCCGCGGCGTGCTCGCCTTGCAGCAGGTTCGAGCGGATGCCGTCGTGCAGTCGCGCCCGGACTGGTCCGAGCGGATCGACAAGCTGCTCGCCCGCAGCCAGCGCTACGCCTTCGGCGACCCGCACGCCCGGAAGATCGTCGACGTCGACCGCCTGCGCGATTCGCTGCAACTCGCCGCCGGAGCCGATCCCGCCGACCACGCCTGGCTCGAAGCGATGGTCGGACGACGCCTGCACCACACCGGCTGCCTGGCCGAGGCCAGCGACTGCGTGCTGCTGACCCCGGATGCCGACGGCGACGGCCAGGTCGAACACCTGCTGTGCAACCTCGGCGACAACGTTCTCAACTGCCACCTGTCGACCCGCCGCAACGGCCAGTGGGTCGACGCCGGCACGCTGACCTGGTGGGAGCACAAGGGCGAACTGCCGTACACCCGGATCCGCGCCGGCGAACTGACGCTGGAGCCGCACTGCTGGCCACGGATCGCGCTGGCCGGCCTCGAAGCGAAGTCGATCGAGACCAGCACGACGTCGACTTGCGGAAACCGCGATCCGGAGGTTGCGAGGCGCGAGCGGTGAGTGCGGGGGGCACGCAACGTCGTGGTGGTGACGCGTCGGGGCTTTCCGCCAGCGCGGTCGCGGGTTCGCATGGATGCGCTGGCCCCGCGGTTCAGGCCGCGCGTTTTCCACTGCTGAATGTACGTCGATAGGACGAGGGCGGCGTGCCGAGTTGCGCCACGAAGTGCTGTCGAAGCGTGAGCGCACTGCCGAAGCCGACGTCGCTGGCGATGCGTTCGATGGAGAGATCGGTCGTCTCCAGCAGTTGCTGTGCTCGCGCCAGTCGCTGGGCCGCGAGCCACCGCGAGACCGTCGTGCCGGTGGCTTCGCGGAAGCGGCGGGTGAAGGTGCGTCGACTCATGCGGGCCGCCTCGGCCAGCGTATCGAGCAACAGGGGCTCGGCCAGATGCTCGCGCGCCCATTCAAGAACACCGGGCAGGCGGTTCTCGCTCGGCAGTTCCGGCATCGGCTGCTCGACGAACTGTGCCTGTCCGCCTTGCCGGTGCGGCGGCGTCACCAGCAGTCGGGCCACCTGATTGGCGACATCGGCGCCGTGCCGCTGGCGGACGATATTGAGGCAGCAGTCGATGGCCGCCACGGTGCCGGCCGACGTCACCACATCGCCGTCGTCGACGTAGAGCACATCGGGACAGAAACTGGCGTTCGGAAAGCGCCGCGCGAACACGTCGCGCGCCGCCCAGTGGGTGGTCGCACGGCGACCGTCGAGCAAACCGGCATCGCCCAGCACGAACGCGCCCAGGCACAGGCCGACAACCTGGGCGCCGCGCCCGTGAGCCTTGCGCAGGGCGTCCGAGACCACCGGTGGCGCGGCAGCCTCCGGGTCGTTCCAGGCCGGCACGATGACGATGTCCGCGTCGGCCATGACCTCGAGTCCGGCCGGCACGTCGATGAGTACGCCCTGCGACGTGCGAACCGGGCCGGGCGTTGTCGCACAGAAGCGGACGGCATGCGGCGGAAGCCGTTGCGGGGCGCACTCGACCCCGAACACCAGGCCGGGCACCGAAAGATGGAACAGGTTGATGCCGTCGAAGGCGAGGACGGCGACGCGAATCGGCTGCATGGCGAGGCGGACCACAGGGGAATGGCCCGATTCTATCGATGGATGTCCCGCGGGTCAGTCGTAAGGAGTGGAGCGCGTCGGGACAATCTCGTCGACCCGAGCGACCGGCCCAACCCGTTCGCCACTCCTCCGCTACAGGACCCGACCATGAACACTTCGTCCCCCGTGCGCGCGCTCGTTGCCGCTTGCCTTGCAATCGCGCTCGCCGGCTGCAGCACGATCGGCGCCGAGGCCGCGAGCGACACCGGCACCGACGGTGTCGTCACCTTCCAGCAGATACGCAACGCCACGATCAAGCTCGACTACGCCGGAACCACCTTCCTGATCGACCCGATGCTGGCCGACAAGGGTGCGTACCCGGGTTTCGAAGGCACACTCAACAGCCACCTGCGAAACCCGCTGGTCGAATTGCCGATGCCACTGAGCGGAGTGATGGATGCTGACGCCGTCATCGTCACCCACACCCATCTGGACCACTGGGACGATGTCGCCCGAAGGCAACTGCCGAAGACCCTGCCAATCTTCGTGCAGAACGAGCAGGACGCAGCGTCGATCCGCAACGATGGCTTCACCGACGTGCGCGTGCTCGGCAGCGACACGCAATTCAACGGAACGCGCCTGATCCGCACGGGAGGCCAGCACGGTGACGACAGGATCATCGCCGCACTCGGCGACGCGCTCGGCACGGTATCGGGCGTCGTGTTCCAGCGCCCCGGGCACGAGACCGTCTATGTCGCCGGCGACACTGTCTGGAATCCCGTAGTCGAAGGGGCGATCCGTCAGCATCAACCCGACGTGATCGTGCTCAACACGGGCTATGCCGTCATTTCGGGTTTCGACGGCTCGATCATCATGGGCAAGGAAGACCTCTCTCGCGCGCGCCGTCTCGCTCCGGAAGCAGTGGTGATCGGCAGTCACATGGAAGCAGTGAACCACTCCGGACAAACGCGGCAGGAGCTGCGCGACTACATCGCCGACAACGGGCTCGACGCGGCGCGTACGCGAGTGCCCGCAGACGGTGAGACCTACCGCTTCTGAGCCAGCCCCGCCAGCAGCCCAACCGGCAGCGTTCGCACTACGCCGGCTGCCGCGCCGAAAGCAGCGACTGCGTGCTGCTGGCCCCGGATGCCGACGCCGACGGCAGGTCGACGCCGGCACGCTGACTGACCTGGTGGGACCACGCGGCAACCGGAGGGTGCCAGTTCACGGAGCAATGTCCGGCTTGGCCACTGCGTTTGCGAGCTCGACCGGGCGTGCGACCAGCCGCATCTGGCCGTGCCGGAGCCTACGCCTGGAGCCTGACATAGATGTGGCGGGCCGACCCGCTGCCGCGTTCTTCAACTTGAAGCAGCCGTCCCTGTTGACGGACGAGATCGCTCAGTTTCTTGCTTCCGAACAGGCGGGGATCAAAGTCGGGACGGAGTTTTGAAAGGTAGGAGCCGACCGCTGACAGCGGGGCCCAACCATCGTCGTCCGAAGCCTCCTCGACAGCTTGCGCAAGAAGATCATCCAGCCCTTGGGTTGATTTGGTGCTTCCAGGCGTCTGCGAGGCGGCGGCTTGTGGCGCCCCGCTGCCATTCGCTCGGGCGGCGGACTCGGGGCGCCGCCGCAGCACTTCGGTGTAGATGAACTTGTCGCACGCCTGCACGAAGGCACCAGGCGTCTTCTCCTCACCGAAACCGTAGACGACAACGCCTTCCTCGCGGATGCGCTGAGCGAGCCGAGTGAAGTCGCTATCGCTGGAGACGAGGCAGAAGCCGTCGAACCGGCCGGTATGCAACAGGTCCATGGCGTCAATGATCATCGAGCTGTCGGTTGCGTTCTTGCCGCTCGTATACGCGAACTGCTGAATCGGCTGGATGGAATGCTCGAGGAGCGTCTCCTTCCATCGGTTCAGGCGCGGCGACGTGAAGTCGCCGTAGATGCGCCGGACACTGGCCGAGCCGTACTTCGCTACTTCGGCGAGCAGGCCAGAGATGGACGCTGCCTGAGCGTTGTCGGCGTCGATGAGGACGGCAAGCCGTCGCTGTTCGGCAAGCTGTGGAGTGCGCTGCGCCATACGCCGCCTCGAGCCTCGATGTGGGCTGTTAGCATAAGCCCGATCGCTCCGTTGAACGTTGGCCGTGGGCGGCCCCGCCGCTCTGCAAGCGGGCGCGATCGACCAAGGCGGATCGTTGCTGCGGGTGCGGCCGAGTCGGCTGGGGATGCGTCGCGGCAACGACGTACACTGTCCGTGACTCTGATCCGCTCTGGGAGCTATCGTTTGCCTCGTCGTCAGCCATGGATCGGCATCTCGGCCGTCGCGGCGCTCGCCATTGCAGCGTATGTGCTGCTCCAGACGCGGGACGTTCCAGTTCATCCCGAGCCTGCAAGCGAGAGAAGTTCGCCCGATCCTGTGGCAATCGAGGTCGCCGATCTCAGCGCAAGATTTCGGCCTGTTGAGGTGGAGCACGATGATCACCTGAGTGCCGGCAGCATCGCAGTTGAGCCGGTCCCTCCCGGCATGCCGCTCTCCGCAAGCCGTTCCGCGTTGTCAGCGCTCGCAGACCGCGGTGATGCCGTCGCCGGTTGCCGCTTGGCACTTGAACTGACGCTGTGCAAGTCGCTCGACGATGACAACCTTTCCTTGATGGAGAGCCTGGCGGGCGAAACATCCATGGTGCCGCTCCAGGTGGTTTCGGACACGCTCGATCGTACTGTCGACGTTGCTGAGCTTTGCAGGGGCGCCGGAACAATTTCCAGAGATGAGCCAGAGGAGCGTGCGCGCAATGCCGCATTGTCGGGTGGGCCGAGGCATCGCGTCTTGTACGCGCTGATGTCGCCAGACGGAATGCTCAGCCGGCTCGAAAATCCCACGGGGATTGTGCTGGCGGGAGCGCGCAACCGGCCCGTGGCTCAGTTCTATGCCGACAATGCATACCGGTTTCTCGAAGAAGGTCTTGTGCAGCGGGACCTTCTGGCACTGGAGGGGCTGATATTGGCGCATGCGCCGAGCCCCGTTAATCGAGTTGTTCCGCTGAGGATTCAGCGGCCTGATCCATTCCGATTCGTCGTCCTGACCGGCCTGTATGAAGCGCTCGGCATTGCCGCGCTGCCTCGCGACATCGGTGAGTTGCGAGACGCCGTAATCGCTGATCTGTCGCCAGAGGTGCGCGACCAGGCACATGCGCTGATTGACCGTGAGCTCATTCGCTGGTCGGCCCGCCAGGACTCGTTTGCAATCCCGAAGACCGTTTCGCCGGCTGCCATCAACGAGCTTTGTGTCGAATAGGACATTCAGATGCACCGCCCCGGTCGTTCGCGAGTCACGGCCACCTCGAAGCGGTGGAGCCGCCGCGTCGGCGGCGCTGCGCCCTGTAGCCGGGCATGGTGTCCGAGCAGAACACTCCGGAGCTGCAAGGCGCGGCAATACGCGCGACCAGTCGAAACCGGCCTCCGTCGGCACACGAGAAGCCTTGTCGGAGCCTTGCCTCTGCCGGCGCGCGTCGTACCATGCGTCGGACCGTGCATTGGACTTCCTGTCCTTGACGTCGGTAGTTTCGAAAAGGAAAACACGGGTCCGGGATCGAGCCTGCGCACCACCCTCTCGGCAGTGGTGCAAGATCCGATCCGTCTGACCCAGGCAGCTTGAGCACAGCGGACCCGATTATGATCCTTACGCTTTCTGAATTGATCACCCCCGATGAGCTTGCGCAGATCAAGCGACTGGTCTCCAGGGTCGAGTTCACCGACGGCAAGGCCACGGCCAGCAAGTTGCTGCAGAAGGTCAAGAGCAACCAGCAGATTCCGTGGAATCATCCGGTGATGAAAGAGATCTCGGGTCTGGTGATGCAGGCATTGGGGCGCTGCGATACCTTCATGAGTGCGGCGAAACCCAGGCGGCTGGCCGGGATGCTGGTCAGCCGCTATCAACCGGGCATGGCCTACGGACTGCACGTCGATGCGCCGATCATGGGCGAGCCCAATTACGTTCGCACCGACGTGTCTTTCACCCTGTTCTTGAACGAGCCCGATACTTATCAAGGCGGCGAGCTCGCATTTGATACCGGAAGCGTTGAAAACGCCTTCAAGCTGCCAGCCCGCTCGGCGATTTGCTATCCCACCGGGCAATTGCACCGCGTTCGACCGGTCGAACAGGGAGAACGTCTGGCGGTCGTGGGCTGGGTACAGAGTCTGGTGCGTGACTCTGCCATCCGCGAATTGCTGCATGACCTGTCCGAGGCGCGTGCCCAGTTGAGCGGGCAGGAGAGCGCGATTCGTGCCATTGAATTGATCAACAAGACCTATTACAACCTGCTGCGCCGTCACGCGGAACCGTAGCGGGTTTTCCTTGGTTTCGACACGGCAAGACGCGCCAGAACGGCGTCCTCCACCCGCGCCGAGGCGAAGCAATCCCTGCGAACGGCCGCGCGTCAGTCTTGAATGCCGCACGCCGTCACCCACCCAGCCCCGGGTGCAAGACGCGCGACGATGCTCAGACGGCGACGTCCCGAACTTCGCGTGAAGTTCTGCCGCAGCGTCAGCGCCGTGCCGATCCGGGTTCGGTGGCGATGCGCTCGACGAGCCGCTGCGTCGTCTTCAGCAACTGCCGGGCCGGCGCCAGTCGCTCGGACGTCAGCCATTTCACGACTTGCCCACCTCCCGGCGTAAACGCTGGCGTCGTCAGCAGCCGACCGATGGCGGCAGATGCATGCTCCGACGGCGACCGCTTGCGGCCGTGGGCCTCTGGATATGCGCAGCCACGCATTTTCGGTACAGTGGCGAGACCGAGGCAGGGGGAGGGCCTGCCACCACACGGGGAATGTCGATGGCTCTCGTCCGCGTCGTGGCCTTTGCCACGCTGGCTGGCCTGTGGGCGCACAGTGCCCTTGCCTTTCCGCTGAACGATACCGGGCAAATCGTCTGCTACGACGACTCGACGGTATCGACCGGCACCGTCGCACCCGGCAACGCTGCGCCGGAATCGGCGGGCTTCGAAGGCCAGGACTGCTCGCTCGGCGCGTCGGCCGCCGACGCGGTCGGCGTGCAGGGCAAGATCGGCAGCTCGAGCACCCCTGGTCGGGACTACACGAAAATCGGCAATGACGGCAGCGAGCTGTCGGACAGCGCGACGCTCGGTTCCGGCGACGGCGACTGGGGCTGCACGCGCGACAACGTCACCGGTCTCGTCTGGGCGATGCGCCTCGATGACGGCAGCTTCCGCGACCGCGACTGGCGGCATTCGTGGAACACGTCGGGCAACGACGAAGGCGACACCTGCGGCGGAACGCTGGCGACCTGCAACAGCGCCGCGTACGTCGAGGCGATGAACACGACCGGCTTCTGCGGCCGCAGCGACTGGCGGTTGCCGGCAACCCAGGAACTCGAATCGCTGTTGTCGTATGCCGACCCGGAAGGCAGCGGCAACCTGATCGACCGGCAACTGTTTCCCGACCAGTCCTCGACACTGCCGGACCTGAACTTCTGGACCGCGTTCCCCGATCCCGAGGACGGCACCGGCACGTCGATCTGGGTCGTCGATTTCTCGTTCGGTTGGGTGGCCACGTACAACGCCACCTCGTCCAGCAATGTGCGCCTGGTGTCCGGCAGCCTCGGCCTGTCCGGCACCCGCTACACGGTCAGCGAACCGGTCGCCGGCGAACCGGTCAGCGTCGACAACTACACCGGCCTGATGTGGAAGTCCTGCCCGCAGGGGCTGTCGGGTTCGGATTGCAGCACCGGCGCGGCGTCGTCGCTGACCTGGTCGGGCGCGCTGACAGCGGCGGCCAGCGAATCGTGGGCCGGTTACGACGATTGGCGCCTGCCGAACATCATGGAGCTGGGTTTCCAGCGCAACTACTTCTGGTTCGGCAGCGGCGCCCCGATCGACGCGACGGCGTTCCCCGGCACCGGCACCGGCGCGTACTGGTCGTCGACCAGCGACCCGCGTCCCGGTTCGGAAAACACCGCGCTTGGCCTGTATTTCTCCAGCCTCGGTGCCACCACGCCCAGGTTCAAGACCGATATCGCCGCGGTGCGCCTGGTCCGCGGTGGCAACTTCCTCGCCGCGCACGGCCCGGTCTCCGACACCACGCCGGATGCCTTCACCTTCGCCGGCAAGGACGCCTCGGCCGGCACGCTGGTCGAGTCCGACCCGGTAACGCTGGGCGGTCTGACCGGGCCGGCAAGCATCAAGGTCAGCGGCGCCGCGCAATCGGCGTACTCGATCAATTCGGGCAGCTACTCGTCGGGCATCGGCGCGGTCGGCAATGGCGATACCGTCCGCGTGCGCCACCAGGCGGCCGCCTCGGCCGGTGCGACGGCGGTGACCACGCTGTCGATCGGCGCCACGGCCGTGACCTTCACGTCGACCGCGGTGGCGACCCCGCCCGGGCCGCCGACCTCGGTCGTCGCGACTGCCGGCGACACCAGCGTCACGTTGACCTTCGATGCGCCTGCCAACGACGGCGGCAGCCCGATCACCGGCTACACCGCGAGCGGCACCCCATCCGGTGGCAGCAGCAGTTGCACGAGCTCGGCGCCACTGGGCTGCACGATCACCGGCCTGACCAACGGGCAGTCGTACACGTTCACCGTGACCGCCGGCAACGCGCTGGGCGCCGGTACCGCGTCCGACCCGTCCAATGCGGTGACGCCGGCGACCACGCCGAGCGCCCCGACCGGCATCTCCGCATCGGCCGGCAACGGCCAGGCCACGGTGACGTTCACCGCGCCGGGCGACAACGGCGGATCGGCCATCCTCGACTACACGATCACACGCAGCAGCACCGAAGGGCAGGCGAGCGCGGTCTGCGCCGCACCGCCGTGCACCGTCACCGGGCTCAGCAACGGCACGCTGTACACGTTCACGGCGAGAGCACGCAACGCGATCGGGCTCGGCGCGGCGTCGGCGGCGTCGAACCAGGTGAAGCCCGGCGCCACGCCGACCATCCAGTTCATCGGTAGCCCGCGGCTGATCTTCCCGGCCAACTACAA
This sequence comes from Lysobacteraceae bacterium, assembly GCA_041687455.1. Lineage (GTDB taxonomy): Bacteria > Pseudomonadota > Gammaproteobacteria > Xanthomonadales > Xanthomonadaceae > JAWLBY01. The sequence goes on from JAWLBY010000025.1 coordinate 34,126, forward strand.
CCGTGGGCTGATCCGGCTCGGCGCCGTGGTCGACCAGGTGCTCGAGGTCACCGACGCCGACAACGCCGCCGACACGCTGATCGTCACGGTCGACTCCGACAACCCGGACCTGCTGCCGGCGAGCACCGACATCCTGACCGGTGGTGGTTTCCTGGTCGACCGCGACGGCACGCGCGCAGCTGTGTCGCTGCGGCCGCAGATCAGCGCGTCCGGCAGCGCCAGCGTCGTCTACACGGTCACCGACCCGGACGGACGCTCGGCCAGCACCAGCCCGATCACGGTGACCGTGCCCGATTCGAACCTTCAGCCATCGGCGGGTTACATCCGCACGATCCGGCTGCCGGCGAACGCGGCGGCAGGTCCGTACAGCGTGCCGAGCTACGTAATGGCGTCCAGCGTCGGCGCCGGCGAGGATTTCACGCAGACACTGTCGCACCGGATCGATGATTTCCTCACGCCTTCCGCCAGCAACGCGGCGATCGACGCAGCGGGCACCTTGAGCTTCGATTTCAACGGCAGCAGCGGCGGGGCCGAGACGCTGATCGTGTGGCCGGTGGACGACGGCGCCGGCGATCGAGCCAAGTGTGAGGTGGTGGGCACGGACTGGGCCGCCCGTGTCTTAAACGGCATGTTCTCGAGCTGGGCGCGGTACAACTGTGGCGGCGACTGCGGCGGCACGGAAGAGGAGATCGCGGTGGGCGCCAGCGAACCGTGCGGAGAGCCTTACCTCTCGGTGGTGGTGGTCGGCTCCCGGGCTGCGATCTTTGTCGGGCTCGAGCGCGTCGCGACGTCCGTGGCCCGCGCCAAGGCGACATCGTTGACGACCGTGCCGCTGAGCTACCGGATCAGCGTCCACAACGCTGGCGGGGCGTATCTGCAAGGCGTCACGATCGCACTGAAGCGACCGGGCAAGCTGCTGTCGACGTCATGGACCTGCAGCTCGCCGCAGGGCGCCTGCCGTCCCGAAAGCGGCACCGGTGACGTGCTGACCGAGGTCGATCTCGACCTCGACGACGTCGCCGAGATCACGCTCGAAGGCTCGGTCGACGAGGGCACGAACTTCCTGCCGATGGCGGTCGACGTCAGCCTGCCCGACGGCGTCGACGGCGAGACGTTCGGCAGCGGCGTCGTCGACATCGATGTGCTCTCCAACGGATTCATCTACTTCGGCGGATTCGAGGGCAACTGACGACTGAGGGGGCGCGCATTTGCGCCCCCTCAGTTGGGCCCCGTGGTGCTGTCCCAGCTCGCTCTCGCGGTCGATGAAGCCGACCACCAGGCGGCTGCCCGGCATGAATATCCGACGCACCGGATGCGTTGGGCTCGGGCCGAGCCGCCGGCCGTTCGTGCTGGGGACATCGGTGGATGAACGGCTGGGTGCGGAGCGTGTTCTCCGGGCCGTGGAGCGGCCTGGCAGCCAAAGCGCGATCGACTGGTGGCGCACCGCCCGCGCCGTGATCGAGCTGGCTCGTCGATCGCAACGGCCAGCCAGCGTCCCGGCCGCTCGCGGCATCCGCGCCCGGATTCGCCGGAGCCGGCTGACCCGGCAACCGCCAACCGGCTTATTCTGCTGCGGAGGGACCCACTGCCCCGAGGACCAGCGATGCCGGAGTCGCGTTTCACCGCCAAGGTGCTGCCCGTGCACCAGACGCGCAGCGCGCGCACGCTGGAGCGGATCCTGGCGGCGGTCGAGCAGATGCTGGCGGATGGCGACCTCGAACAGGTCACGATCGAACAGATCGCCGAGCGGGCCCACGTGTCGGTCGGCGCGTTCTACAAGCGCTTCCGCGGCAAGAGTTCGCTGCTGCCGATACTGCTGCAGCGGGTGCACGAGCAGCAGACGCAGCGGATCCGCGCGCTGCTCGAGGATCCGGAGCTGCGCGACGTCTCGCTTGCCCGCCGCATCGACGCGTTGCTGTTTGCGTTCGCCCGCAGCCAGCAGGCGCGGCATCACCTGATCCGGGCGCTGGTGATCGGCCACTGGCAATCGGCCGAGCGCGCCGACAGCGAGAACCGCAGTGCCGAACTGCTGCAGGCCGCGCACGGCTGGCTCGCCGAATGCATCGACGAGATTCGTCATCCCGATCCGCGCCTTGCGCTGTCGCTCGGGCTGTTCGCAACGCTGCAGTCGATGCAGACCGCAATCATCTTCGAGCGCATTCCGGCGAACATCGGAATCGACCGCTTCACCGACGAGTTCGCGCGGATGTTCAAGCGCTACGTCGGCGTCGATGACGCGAGCTGACCGGCGAGGCGCGCACGGGTTGCTCCCGGATCGATCCACGTGATGCCCGCGTACCCAACGCCAGTGATCGACCGCGCCGCCACGCCCCGCCGCCGCGCCACGATGATGGCGGGGCGGCAGGCCGGGTCGTTGCCGCGCTACCGATTCTCGAAGCCGTCGCGGAAGATCAGCGCCGGGCTCGACAGCTCGCTCGCGACGTTGTTGCCCGACTGCGGATCCTGTACGTAGCTCGGGCTGCCGCCGTCGACGGTCGCTTCCGCCTCGATCGTCACGCTGCGCGGCAGCGGCGCCGGCACTTCGCCGAGCAGTACGAAGTCGAGGCCGTCGCCGGCCGGCAGGTCCGCAATCATCGCGATATCGCCGCTGCCGCTGGCTGCGGTGCAGACGGCGGCGCCGACCGCGGTACAACTCCAGCTTGCGCCGTCGAGCGCGGGATCGGACACGACCGAGATGGCGGTCTGCGGCGCGGCGTCGGGTCCGGCGTTGCGCAGCTCGATCGCATAGCCGAGCGTTCCGCCCTCGACCATCTCGCCTGCCGACGCGGCAACGGCGACCGACACGTCGGCCAGCCGGACCACCGTCAGCGCCAGCGTCGTCGAGCTGCTGTCGTCATGCGTCGACGAACTGCTGAAGCGCGCGCCGAGCGTGCGCGGTCCGAGCGTCGCGAATGCGATCTGGCACGAGAACACCGCACTGCTGCCGTCGACTGTCGCGGTGCTGTCACTGCAGCTTTCACCGGTATCGGCTTCGACCACGACCGTGCCATCGGCAGGGGCCGTATCGGCGCCGCTGACCGTGACCGTGAAGCCGACGCTGGCACCGGCACGCGCCGCAGTCGAGGTGGCCGACAGCGATGCGGTCGAGGCCACGACAGTGAGCGTGAAGCTCGCCGAGACCGTGCAGTCGGCGGTGATCGGGTTGGTCGTGTACGTGCTGCCGACTAGCGAGCCGCCGCAGGTGCCGCCGACGCTGGCGCTGTAGCCGGCGGCCGGGGTGATCGTGAAGGTGGTCGTGTCGCCGTGATCGACCGACTGCGGCGTCGACGGCGAAATGCTGCCGTTGGCGCCGGCACTCGGCGTGACCGTGTGGCTGTTCAGCGTGAAGCTCGCACTGACCGTGCAGTCGGCGGTGATCGGGTTGGTCGTGTAGGTGCTGCCGACCAGCGAGCCGCCGCAGGTGCCGCCGACGCTGGCGCTGTAGCCGGCGGCCGGGGTGATCGTGAAGGTGGTCGTGTCGCCGTGATCGACCGACTGCGGCGTC
>JAWLBY010000025.1:37730-56956 GCA_041687455.1 Lysobacteraceae bacterium
AAGCTCGCACTGACCGTGCAGTCGGCGGTGATCGGGTTGGTCGTGTAGGTGCTGCCGACCAGCGAGCCGCCGCAGGTGCCGCCGACGCTGGCGCTGTAGTTGCTGTCGGCGCTGACCGTGAACGTGGTGGTGGCGCCGAAGTTGATCGTCTGCGCTGTCGACGGCGAGATGCTGCCGTTGGCGCCGGCGCTCGGGGTGACGGTCGATGTCGCACCGAGCGGCGTGCCACTGGCGCTGCTGCCGATCACGAATGGCGAGTAATCGACGACCGCGTTTGCCTGGACCCAGCATTGCGTAGTGTCGTCCGAGTCGCAGGCGACGCCGCCGGCCGAACGCGCGTAGCTGCTGGTGCTCGACGCGTCGCCCCAGGCCGCACCGTCCCAGTGCAGCGCCTTGGCGCTGCTGGCGTCGCCGGCATTGCGCTCGGCTTCGGTCAACCACAGCCGCACTGCGGCGCTCTGCGCGGTGGTTGGCGCGATGTCGAAGCAGCGCTGGAACAGCGGGTCGGTGCTTTCGCTGGTGCAGTCGCGGCCGCCGCTGATCGACACCGTGGTCGCGCCCATCGTGCCGCTGGTCGGGGTGATCTCGACACCGCGGTAGCGGTTGGTGTCGGCGCTGCGGTTGGCGATCTCGAGGAAGGTGGTGGTCGTCGCGTTCGGCACGTCGCGGGTATCGCGCAGTGTGCCGCCGTTGATCACGCTGCCGTCGACCGACAGCGAGACACCGTTGAGGTCGAGGATGCCGTCGACCTGCAGGTCGTCGCCGATCGCCAGCGGCAGCGTGCCGTTCAACGTCAGTGTCGAACTCGCTTCGACGTGAATGCCGAACAGCCGGGTGCCGGCGACCTGCACGGACAGGTCATCGATCGCCAACTGGTAGCGGTCGGCGAGACTGTAGGCGTGGAAGCCCACCGTGGCGCTCGCGCTGGTATCGGGCGCGAAGGTGCCGCTGCCGCTGGTCCAGCTCGTGTTGACGACGTTGCCGTTGTCGAACAGTTGCGTGGTCATCGCGGCCACGCTGTTGGTGCCGCCGACATGCACCGCGAGCCGTTCGGGATAGCTCGCGTCGCGGGCGCCGTAGTTGAAGCCGATCCGGTAGACGGTGCCGGCGCGCAGCGCGAAGGCGGGCGAGAACAGCCAGTCGTTGGCGGCCGTCGTGTTGTCCGGGTTCCACGAATAGCGGGCGTGCTGGCCGGTGTCGGGGCTGTTCGGCGCGTTGGTCAACGTCGACGAGCCCCAGAGCACGCCATCGCCGTTCGCATCGGCCACCGTCCATCCGGTCAGATTGCTCAGGTCGCTGCTGTAGACGGCTTGCCCGCTCGCCAGCAGGTCGAGCGCCTGCGTCGTGCCGTTGAAGGTCAGCGTCTGGCCGTTGCTGTCGAGGCTCGCCAGGTCGCTGATGGTCAGGTTGCCGCCGAGCGTGATCGGGCTGCCGAGCGTGACCAGCTTGCTGTCGATGCCGTCGCCGATCTGCAGGTGATGCAGTTGCCGACTGTCGACTGCCAGCGACAGGCTGGCCGGGCTGCTGCCGATCAGTTTCAGCGTGCCTTCGTTGACCGTCAGTTGCGCGCTGCCCTGCACGTCGAGATTGCCGCACAGGCTCAGCGTGCGTCCGCCGAGATCGACGGTCGCACCATCTTCGATGGTCAGGCTGCGGGCGCTGGCGTCGGCGCCGAGTGCCACGTTGGCCGGCGCGGCGATCACGACCTGCTCGTCGCAATTCGGCACGACTCCTTTCGACCAGTTGCCGGCGCTGTGCCAGTCGCCGTCGATACTGCCTTGCCAGTAGTTCGGGTTCAGCTCGGCGACCGCCGCATCGAGCTGGATCCGCGGCTTGCTGTGGCTGCCACCGGTGCGCTGGTCGGCGACGTCGACGCCGGTGGCGGTCAGCGCGGCGAGCACCTCGTCGACGCTGGCATCGGGCATGACCTGCTTCAGCACCGCCCAGGCGCCGGCGACATGCGGTGTTGCCATCGAGGTGCCGTTGAAATTCGAGTAGCTGCCGCCGGGCACCGACGAATCGATCGCCGAACCCGGTGCGAACAGGTCCATCAGCGAGTGCACGTTCGAGAACGACGACACCGCGTCGGCGTCGGTGGTCGACGACACCGCGATCGCGGTCGAGATGCAGGCCGGCGTGCTGATCGCATCGGTGTAGCCGTTGTTGCCGGTCGCGATCACGGTGGCGATGTCGACCGAGCGCAGGTTGTCGACCGCGCTCTTGCGCGAGTCGCCGTCGCAACTGGTGGTGTTCGAGCCGCCGCCGAGGCTCATGTTGACCGATGCGATCGTGTGCGCCGGGTGCAGGGTGGTGTAGACGTGGTTCAATGCCGCGAGCTGATCGCTGGTGTAGCTCATCACGCAGGGCGCGCTGCTCGGGCTGCAGCTTCCGGCGTCGTTGAAGCGGGTGAATACCTGGATCGCGATGATGTCGGCGCCGCGCGCGACGCCGTCGTAGCTGGCGCCGAGGCCGGCTGCGATGCCGGCGACGTGGCTGCCGTGGTCGCAGAGCTGCGTGGCGCCATCGAGACAGGCGGCGATCTCGGCCTCGGCCGATCCGGCGCCGGTCTGCGAGCCGCTGCCGTCCGGGCACAGGCTGACCTTGCCGGCCGAGCCAAGCCCATTGGAGAAGCAGGCTTCGGCGACGATCCGGCTGTTGCCGTCGCCGTTTTCGAAGAACGGGTGGTCGCCGTCGATGCCGGTGTCGAGGATCACCACCGTCTGTCCGCTGCCGTCGAAGCCCTGACTCCAGACCGACGGCATGCCGATCACGGCAGTGCTGCTCGCGAGCGACGGCGGCACCGCCTCGTCTTCCTGCAGGTGCGCCACCAGTGGTGAGCGGCTGAGCAGCTCGAGCGCATCGGCATCGACGGTCAGCGCCAGCGCCGGCACCGCATCGTAACGGCCGTAGGCCTGCGCATGGTGGCCGGTCAGCGCGGCCAGCACTGCGTCCTGCGCTTGCGCGATCCGCGCCCGCTGCTGCGCCCTGGCCTGCGGCGGCAGCTTGCCTTCCGGACGGAATGGCTGCGGCAGCGACAGGCCGATCACGACGTTGAGCTCGCTGCCGGCCTTGGCCCGGCCGACCCGTTCCGCCAGGTGCTGCCGTTGATCGGCATGCGGAATGGTGACGGTCATGGGCGGCGACGTGCGCAGTTCGGCGCCGCTCGCGTCGACGCCAGCCAACACGAGCACCGGCGCCAGCCAGGCACTGATGAAGCGAAACGATCCAGCCATCCAGATGATCCCCCGGTGATGCCGATGTGCCGGGCGAAGACCCGGCCGGACCGCGCGGTTCCCCAACCGCGCCCGGACCGGCTGCGCCGGTCCCGATGGGCCCATCGGCAGCATAGCGGTTCACCGGGTGTTCATGTTGCCCGCCCGACCGGAGGAAGTGGGCGCTGGGTCCGGCGGTGCTCGCACTGCGTGCGTGCCACTTGGGGGCCTGTCTTCAGCCGTCGCGGCCCCCTGTGTCGCGCCTTGCGAAACCGGCGCTGCGCCGGAGCGTGCTGGCGGCGCGTTCAGCCGAGCAGAGGTTTGATCGGGACGCGGTGATTCGATTGCAGAATGGACGTTTTTCCTCGCAAGGCGCCGATGTGAACCGCTCGCCCGCCGCTCCACTGTCGGCCCCGTGCCGCTTGCTGCTCTTATTGCTGTGCTCGCTCGCGCTGGCCGCCTGCAGCGAAGGCGGCGATGCGCCGGCCTCGATGCCGGTGCCGGCGGTCGACGTCGTCACGCTGCGCGCCGAGCCGGTCGCGCTGGTCCGCGAACTGCCGGGTCGCGCGGCCGCATCGCAGATCGCCGAGGTGCGACCGCAGGTCGGTGGCATCGTCAAGGCGCGGCTGTTCGAGGAAGGCAGCCAGGTCGACGAAGGCCAGCCGCTGTACCAGCTCGACGATGCGACCTATCGCGCCGACCTCGCCAGTGCGCAGGCCGCGCTGCAGCGTGCCGAGGCGACGCTGGCGGCGTCCCGGCTGCGTGCGCGGCGGGCGGCCGAACTGGTCCGGATCAACGCGATCAGCGCGCAGGACAACGAGACCGCGATCGCCGACCAGCAGCAGACCGCGGCCGACGTTGCCGCCGCCCGGGCGGCGCTGCAGCGGGTGCAGCTCGACGTCGATTACGCGCGGATCCGGTCGCCGATCGCCGGCCGGATCGGCACCTCGTCGGTGACGCAGGGCGCGCTGGTCACCGCCAACCAGAGCCAGCCGCTGGCAACCGTGCAGCGGCTCGATCCGATGCATGTCGACATCAACGCGCCGGTCGAGGATCTGATGCAGTTCCGTCGCGATGCGGCGCAGAGCGGCTTCAGTGCGCAGCCGGAAGGCATCCCGGTCGACATCGTGTTGCCGGACGGCAGCCGCCATCCGCACAAGGGTCGGGTCGAGGCGGCCGACCTCAGCGTCGATCCGGCCACCGGCAGCTTCACCTTGCGGGTGGTGGTGCCGAATCCGGAACAGACGCTGCTGCCCGGCATGTATGTCCGCACGGTGGCCGAACTCGGCATCCGCGCTGACGCGGTGCTGGCGCCGCAGCGGGCGATCGCGCGCGATCCGAAGGGCGAGGCGACTGCGCTGGTGGTGCTCGCCGATGGCACCGTCGAGCAGCGCCGGATCGTCACCGCGCGTGCGATCGGCGATCGCTGGCTGGTCGAGTCCGGCCTGCAGGCCGGCGACCGGGTGATCGTGTCGGGGCTGCAGCGGGTGCGGCCGGGGATGCAGGTCGACGCAACCGACGTGGCGGCGCCTGCCGAAGCTGCGCCGGAAGCGGCCGGAACCGGCGACGCTGCTCCGGCCGAAGCTGCGACCGACGCCGACGCGTCGGACGCGCGCTGATCCGGCCGGGGCACGCGCATGGCACGTTTCTTCATCGATCGCCCGATCTTCGCCTGGGTCATCGCGATCATCCTGATGCTGGCCGGCGCGCTGTCGCTGACCGGCCTGCCGATCTCGCGCTATCCGACCATCGCGCCGCCGTCGGTATCGATCGCGGCCACCTATCCTGGTGCATCGGCGCGGACCGTCGAGGAATCGGTCACCCAGGTCATCGAGCAGAACATGAAAGGGCTGGACGGGTTGCTGTACATGACCTCGACCAGCGATTCGAGCGGCCGCGTCGGCATCACGCTGACCTTCGCCAGCGGCACCGACCCGGACATCGCGCAGGTGCAGGTGCAGAACAAGCTGCAGCTCGCCACGCCGCTGCTGCCGCAGATCGTGCAGCAGCAGGGCGTCAGCGTCACCAAGGCGTCGAGCGGATTCCTGATGGTGGCCGGTTTCGTCTCCGAGGACGGCCGGATGGATCGCGGCGACATTTCCGACTTTGTCGGAAGCACGCTGGTCGATCCGCTGAGCCGGGTGCCCGGCGTCGGCAGCATCCAGGTGTTCGGATCGAAATACGCGATGCGGATCTGGCTCGATCCGAACAAGCTGCAGACCTTCGGCCTGACGCCGGCCGATGCGATCGCCGCGGTGCGGGCGCAGAACGCGCAGATCGCGGTCGGCCAGCTCGGTGAGCCGCCGGCCATCGACGGCCAGGAGATCAATGCGACGATCGTCGCGCAGGGTCGGCTGGAGACGCCCGAGCAGTTCCGCGAAATCGTGTTGCGCAGCGGTTCCGACGGCTCGGTGCTGAAGCTCGGCGACATCGCCCGCATCGAGATCGGCTCCGAGAGCTACGCGTTCATCAGCCGCTACAACGGCAAGCCGGCGGCGGGTCTGGCGATCTCGCTGGCGACCAATGCGAATGCGTTGTCGACTGCCGCCGGCGTGCGCCGCGCGCTCGAACAGCTCGCGCCGACCTTTCCTCCCGGCCTGAAGGCGGTGGTGCCGTTCGACACCACGCCGTTCATCGAGGTGTCGATCCGCGGCGTCGTGGAAACGCTGTTCGAAGCGATCGCACTGGTGTTCCTGGTGATGTTCCTGTTCCTGCAGAACTTCCGTGCAACGCTGATCCCGACCATCGCGGTGCCGGTGGTGCTGCTCGGCACCTTCGCGATCCTCGCCGCGCTCGGCATGTCGATCAACATGCTGACGATGTTCGCGATGGTGCTGGCGATCGGCCTGCTGGTCGACGATGCGATCGTGGTGGTCGAGAACGTCGAACGGCTGATGAGCGAGGAGGGTCTGCCGCCGCTCGAGGCGACCCGCAAGTCGATGGACCAGATCACCGGCGCGCTGGTCGGCATCGGCCTGGTGCTGTCCGCGGTGTTCGTGCCGATGGCTTTCCTCGGCGGTTCGACCGGCGTCATCTACCGGCAGTTCTCGTTGACGATCGTGTCGGCGATGGCGTTGTCGGTGCTGGTTGCGATCGTGCTGACGCCGGCGCTGTGCGCGACGATGCTGAAGCCGGTCGAGAAAGGCCACGGGCTCGCCCGGCGCGGTTTCTTCGGCGGCTTCAACCGCGGCTTCGATCGCACCAACGCGCGTTACCGCGGCGTCGTGTCGACGATGCTGCGGCGTTCCGGCCGGGTCATGGCGATCTACGGCGGACTGGCGCTGGTGATGCTGTTCGTGTTCATGCGGCTGCCGACCGCGTTCCTGCCGGCCGAGGACCAGGGCGTGCTGATCACCCAGGTGCAGGGGCCGGTCGGCGCCACCCAGCACCGCACGATGAAGGTCATCGAGCAGGTCGAACAGCACTTCCTCGAGAACGAACGCGACACCGCCGACTCGATATTCACGGTGCAGGGCTTCAGCTTCACCGGCATCGGCCAGAACGTCGGCATCGGCTTCGTCAACCTGGCCGACTGGGATCAGCGCAGCACGGACACCAGCAGCGTGCAGGCGATCGCCGGCCGCGCGATGGCGGCGTTTTCCCGGATCCGCGATGCGATGGTGTTCGCGTTCTCGCCGCCTGCGGTGCCCGAACTCGGCATCGCCGGCGGCTTCACCGTGCATCTGCAGGATGTCGCCGGCGCCGGCCACGACGCGCTGCTCGCCGCGCGCAACGGCCTGCTCGGCGCTGCCGGCGCGAGTCCGCTGCTCAGAAGCGTGCGGCCGGGCGGCCAGGAGGACACGCCGCAGCTCCGGCTCGACATCGATGCCGAACGCGCCGGTGCGCTCGGCGTGTCGGTGGCCGACATCAACCAGACATTGTCGGTCGCGTGGGGCAGCAGCTACATCGACGACTTCGTCGATCGCGGCCGGATCAAGCGCGTGCTGATGCAGGCCGACGCGCCGCACCGGATGACGCCGGAGGATTTCGGCAAGTGGTACGTGCGCAACCGCGACGGGCAGATGGTGCCGTTCACGGCGTTTGCGTCGTATCGCTGGGGTTACGGTCCGAGCCGGCTCGAACGCTTCGACGGCATATCGTCGATGCAGATCCAGGGCGAGGCGGCACCGGGCATCAGTTCGGGACAGGCGATGGCCGAGATCGAGCGGATCGTCGCGACATTGCCGGCCGGATTCGCGGCGGCCTGGTCCGGGCAGTCGTACGAAGAGCGCCAGGCCGGGACGCAGACGCCGATGCTGTACACGCTGTCGCTGCTGGTCGTGTTCCTGTGCCTGGCGGCGCTGTACGAGAGCTGGTCGATCCCGACCTCGGTGCTGATGATGGCGCCGCTCGGCATCCTCGGCGCGGTGCTGATGACCTGGGCGCGCGGGCTCGAGCGCGACGTCTATTTCCAGGTCGCGATGCTGACCACGGTCGGCCTGTCGAGCAAGAACGCGATCATGATCGTCGAGTTCGCGAAGAACTACATGCGCGATGGACTCGACGCGGTGCAGGCGGTATTGCGCGCGATCCGCGACCGCCTGCGGCCGATCATCATGACCTCGCTCGCGTTCGGCTTCGGCGTGCTGCCGCTGTTCGTCGCCAGCGGCGCCGGTTCCGGCGCGCAGCGCGCGATCGGCACCGGTGTGATCGGCGGCATGCTGGCCGGAACCTTCCTCGGGATTTTCTTCATCCCGGTGTTTTTCGTCGTCGTGGTGCGGCTGTCGACCCGGCTGCGCGGTCGCCCGCCGATCGAGCCGCGCACGTCGGCCTGAGCGACCGACCCGACGCGGCCGTGCGCGTACCGGCGTACGGCCGCGTCGGCCTGCTGCGCGCGTGCCGCGACCCGCGACTCGTGCGGCTACTCGAGCACGACGCGCGCGTTGAGCGGCTGCAGCGGTCGGTTGTTCGCATGCCGCATCGCGCGCGCCAATGCGTCGATCTGGCCGGCGCTGGCTTCGATCGGCTGCTGCAGCACCAGCCAGCGCACGCCTTCGGTGCACGGCGGCGTCGTCAGCGAGCCGTTGTAGCGGTAGTACGCGCGCTGCTCCGGCAACAGGCTGGCGACCTCGAGCGGCGCCGGCAGTGGCCGCGCGGTCGAGCTCGGTCGCGCGGCGAGCAGCGCATCGAGCCGCGGGTGGGCTGCGCCGACGCGGAACAGCACGCCGAGCACGGCGAGCCGGCCGTCGTCATCGGCGTGCACCAGGTGCAGCTCGAGCGGGAACTCGACGCCGTCGATCCGGTGTTCGCTCGGCGCGTGGAAATGGAACTGGCGCAGCGTGAAGCGCAGTCGATCGAGCTGCAGCCGACTGCCGCCGGCGGCGTCGACCTGCACCGTGTGTCCGTTGTCGATCACCTGCTGCGGCCCGGCGCTGAATTCGAGATCCAGCGGCGGCAGGACGGCATCGATCGGTTGCCCGAGATCGACCGGCGACTGGTTGCGGCCGGCGCAGGCCGCGAAGGCATCATCGATCTGCGCCCACCGCTCGGGGCCGTGCGTACCGGCGTAGCTCCAGTGTGCCGGCGATTCGGCCGCGGCAGCGCCGCACAGCAGCGACAGGGCGAGCAGGGCGGTGCGGCGCATCGGAGTCTCCGGCGGGTCGTGAGGTTCTGTCGACGATAGCAGGCGCGACCGCAGTCGCGCTGCGGCGTCGCGTGGGCGGCCGAATCATCAGCGCGTCGGGTAGCGATAGTGGCCGGTGACCGGCCACGCGAACAGCACGTCCTCGATCTGCGCGCCGGCGCCGATGTTGTGGATGATCGCCGGCCGGCCGTCGACCCGCTGCGACGACACGACGCCGATGTGCGGCACGCCGGACGGCAGTCGCCAGGTGACGATGTCGCCGGGTTGGTATGCATCGGCGTCGGCACCGAGCGGCAGCGACGCCCCGGCGCGGCGGAAGAACTGCTGCAGGTTCGGCACCCGGCGGTGATCGATGTTGCGATCGGTGGCGGTCAGGCCCCACAGCTTCGGATAGTCGTCCCAGCCGCGTCGCATGTCCTCGTGCACGTCGACCTGCAGGTCGATGCCGACTGCGCGGTAGGCGCGGATCACGACGTCGGTGCAGACGCCGGTGTCCGGCGGCACGTCGCCGCCCGGGAAGTCGAGCCGACGGTAGCTCGGATCGTAGCCGGTGGTGACGCCGACCTGCGCCGCCGCCGCATCGACCAGTTGCTCGGCGAGCGCGGTGGCGGCGGCCGGCACGGCCAGCGACAGCAGCCACCCGAACAGCAGCATCCGATGGCGGGTCCGGGCTGCGGTCATGGCGACAGCTCGGTTCGGTTGCGGCCATTGGCCTTGGCGCGATACAGCGCCTCGTCGGCGCGGCTCAGCGTTTCGGCGACCGGTTCGTTGCTGCGATGCTCGGCGAGGCCAGCCGAGAACGTGACCGACAGCGGTCCGGCCGAGGTCGGCATCGGCTCGGCCAGCACCCGGCGGCGGATCCGCTCGATGCAGGTGAGCGCGCCGGCCAGCGGCGTGTGCGGCAGCACCAGCAGGAATTCCTCGCCTCCGTAACGACCGAACGTGCTGTCGGCTTCCTGCCGCCCGAGCCAGTCCATCCGTCGCGCGCAGGTCCGCATCCGCTCGGAGAATCCGCGCAGCACGTCGTCGCCGACCGCGTGGCCGTGGCTGTCGTTGATCCGCTTGAAATGGTCGAGGTCGATGATGCAGACGGTGAAACTGTGGCCGAAGCGGTCGGCGCGATCCTTTTCGCGGCTGAGGATGTCGAGCAGGTGGCGGCGGTTGAACACGCCGGTCAGCTCGTCGTGGCTGACCAGCTCGAGCAGTCGCGCCATCGCCTCGGCCAGTTCGTCCTTCTTGCGCGCCAGCCGGCGGCGCAGGCCGGCGACGTAGCTGCCGATCAGCGACATCCACAGCAGGATGATCGCCAGCGTCATGAAGTTCAGCAGCTCGAAGCGCAGTCGCGGATCGTCGACCGGAATGCCGCGGAACTCGAGGCCGATCAGCAGCAGGTAGCCGACCACAGCGGTCGCGGTCAGGCCGAGGAACTGCCGCTTGCTCAGGCCGAACACGCCGAAGAACAGCGACGCGAAGAACAGCATCAGCAGGACGCTGCGGGCCTCGTCGGCGAAGTGGATCATCACCAGCGCCATCAGGATCGCAACGGCGATCTGCGGCAGGGTCAGTCCCGGATCGGCGAAGCGCTCGCTGAAGCCGGTCCGGATCGCGATGAAGAATCCGAGATTGAGCAGCAGTGTGGCGGCCGAGAACAGCGCCAGTCCGCCGTAACCGAAGCGCATCCAGCCGTGATGCACCGAGTACAGCAGCGGAAACAGGAACATCAGATACGACGACAGGCCGATCAGTTGTCGGCGAAGACGCAGTGCGAGCGTCGGGTTGTCGCGCGGAATCGGTTCGAAACGCATCGAGCGGGCGGCCGGGTCGGTGGCTCGTCTGCCACGCTACCCGGTATCGCCGGCGCCGACCAGCGTCGGTCCCCGGCGGCGGCTCCGCAGCCTCGGGCTGCTGCAGTGCGTCATCTCGGCTTGCGCGCTGACGGTCGAGGCGCGGTGGCCGCGCCGGACGCTGCGGCGGTGATCCGAATCGATGCAGTCCCGGCGCGTCGCCGGCCTGGCGACGCGCCGCGGGCGGCTCAGCGATTGCCGCTTTGGCTGCCCTGACTGCCCTGGCTGCCGCCGTGGCTGGCCTTGCCGCCCTTGCGGGCGGTTTCGCGCTGCTTCTTGTCCTCCATGCCGGCAAATCCCCGGCCCTGGCTCTTGCTGCCCTGGTTGCGGTTTTCGTTCGCCATCTCCGTTCTCCGGTGTCGGTTCGAGCGCTGTCCGACGACAGCATCGACGCTGTGGCAATCGCTGTGCCAGTCGCCGCCGGCACGCGGACTCGGCTGCGCATCGCCAGTATTGCCGCGCGTTGCAGCGGACGGGATCGCTGCAACACCGGACGCGGCTGTCGCGACGATTCGGACAGGACGATTTCCACTCCGGTGAACATGTTGCCGATCCTGTGCGCGGCACCGGCATCGGCCGCGATCGTGCGGGGCCGACCGGCGCGGCCGCCAGCCGTGCGGCGCCGGGCCGGGACGCGCACCGATCGCGCCTATCATGGGCGCGACTTCTGCCGGGGCATCGAACGTGGGCGAACCTTCGCATCCGCATCCGTCGGGGCATCCGTCCGGGTTGCGGCGTTGGCCGTGGTTGCTGCTGGCGTGGCTCAGTCTCGGCCTTGCCGCGCTCGGCGTGATCCTGCCCGGCCTGCCGACCACGCCGTTCGTGCTGGTCGCTGCATGGGCGGCCTCGCGCGGGTCACGCCGGCTGCACGACCGGCTGCACGCCCATCGGGTGTTCGGTTCGATCATCCGCGACTGGCAGGCCGAGCATGCGGTCAGCCGGCGCGCCAAGCGTGCCGCGCTCGGCACCATGCTGTTCTGCGCCGTGGTGCTGTTCGCGCTGGCGCCGCGCTGGACCTGGGCCGCCGCCGGCAGCACGGCGATGGCGATCGTCGCGATCTGGCTGTGGCGGCGCCCGGAGCCGCGACGCGCATCCGCCTCGGCCGACTGAGTCGCGTGGCCGCCCGATCCGTGAACGGTTTTCCAACATCGGCGCAGCGAACGCGTCGGCGCGCGAGGTTGTGATCGCTCGCACGGAAAGCGCGATGTCAGTTGACGAGTATGGGCCAGACCTGACGCAACGGAGCATCGAATGACTTTTCGCGCACTTACTGCCGCGGCGCTGCTCGCGCTGTCGCTGCCGGCCGCCGCGGTGCGGGTGACGCCGGCACACAGCGGAAGCTGGTACGACCCGGCGTTCGACAGCCAGGGCTTCTCGATCGAGGTACTCGGCAAGGCCGGCAACGGTCCGGAACGGACGGTGGCGGTGTACTGGTACACCTACGACGACGATGGCGCGCCGGTCTGGGCGGTCGGCGTCGGCCAGACCGATCGCGACCGGATCGACCTGACCATGATGCGGGCGTTCGGCGGTGCCCGGCCGCCGCAGCAGGTCGCCGCCGACGACCTGCAGGACTGGGCCGAAATGAGCCTGCAGTTCGGCACGTGCAACACCGCGGTCGCCGAGTTCGAGATGCTCGATTCAGGCGAGACCGGCCGTTACGAACTGCAGCGGCTGACCCAGATCGGCGCCACCACCTGCACCGGCGGCATGGCCGACGAGGTCGCAGCGGATGCCGAACCGCTCACGCTGACCGCGCAGTTGCGTTCGCCGACAGGCGCCGCCGGCGCGGGCGGCACGGTGATGTTCAAGCTGCGGCCCGGCTACTCGGAGTTCAGCGTCGATGCGCGGCAGATACCGTCCGGCAGCTACGCGCTGTTCGTTGGCGGCGAGCAGGAAGGCAGCTTCGACGTGACCGCGCGCGGCAACGGCAATGCCAATGCAACCTCCGGTGGCATCGTGTTCCGCAGCCCCAGCGACGATCCCGAGCGGTTGCTCGACTTCGATCCGCGCGGGCAGTCGATCGAAGTCGTCGACAGCGGCGGCGTGACGCGGCTGCAGGTCGAATTCCCGAACTGACCCGTTCTCCGACGACGCCCTCGGCCGTCGCAACGGACTGCGACGGCCGACGGTCAGTGCAGCGCGCTCGGTCGTTCGGTCGATCGACCGCGGTCGAGTGAACTCGGCGCGTTGCTGTTGGCGTCGTCGTAGACACCGATGCCGAGCCGATCGACCAGCTCGCCGCCGAGCCACGCCGTCACCAGCGCCAGGCTGGCACCGACGAACGACACCAGCAGCGCCTCCATCGGCGGTTGTGCCGGCGCGTCGCGACGCAGCCACCAACTGACTGCGAACAGCAGCAGCACCAGCACGTTGCCGCCTCCGTGCAGCGCGCCGACCCGTTTGGCGCGCGTGCCGGACGGGATCGCCAGCCAGTCGATGGTGCCGAATGGCGCCGCGATCAACCCGCCGATGATGCCGGCCGAGATCAGCCAGAAGGCGACTTCGGCCATGATCGGCGCGCCGTTGACCAGATGGACGATGTCGAAAATGATCGCGGTTGCCAGCAGTCCGAGCGGAAACACGATCAGCATCGGGTGGATCGGGTGACCGAGCAGTTTGGCTCTGCTTTCCATGGCGTCCTCCACGACGGTGTGCCGACGACGACCGGCCTCGACGACGCGAAGTGACCACGGCGCGGCGGTCGCCCGTGCCAACCGACGATACGCTGCAGGCATGAATCGGCGGTTTACCCGACCGTGTCCCCGGCGTGGGACCGCCGGCGCTGGAATGTCGGCGCTGGAACGTCGCCCGGTGTTGTCGTCCCGAATCCGGCCGGATGCCCTCAGTGCGGCACGCGCGCGGTGCGTTCGGCCGCCGCACTCGAGCGCGGCAGCGTCATCACGAAGGTCGTGCCGGCTTCGGCCGACGACTCGACCGTGACCGAACCGCCGTGCGCTTCCGCCACCTCGCGCACCAGGTACAGCCCGAGGCCGAGGCTGCTGCCGCGGTGCTCGTCGCCATCGCCGCGCACGAACGGATCGAACAGCCGACCGACCTGTCCCTTGCTGATCGGGCGGCCGAAGTTGTGGACAGCGATGCGGACCGACTGCGCCTGCTCGCCATCGAGCGTGATGTCGACCGGGGTTGCCGGCTGGCCGTACTTGATTGCGTTGGCGGCCAGGTTGGCGATTGCCTGCGTAATGCGCTGCTCGTCCCATTCGACCCGCATGTCGCCGCGCGGATGCACCGCGATCGGCGCCGCCGGGAACGTACCGCGCAGTTCGGTTGCGACGCGCGTGCACAGCTCGTCGAGCGCCAGCGGCGCCGGCTGGATTCGCATGTCGCCGCCGGTTCTGCCGCGGACGTAATCGAGCAGGTCATCGAGGATCGCCGACATCCGGAGACCGGCCCGTGCGATCCGCGCAACGGCGGCGGCGCACTGGTCGGCATCGGCACGCTGGTCGCTCAGCGCGTCGGTCGACGCCATGATCGATCCGAGCGGCGTGCGCAGCTCGTGGCTCACCACGCCGAGAAACAGCAGCCGGTTGCGGCTCGCGGTCGATCCGAACTCGGCCACTGTTTCGCTCATCGCCTGATCGACCGCCTCGTTGAAGCGAATCAGGTCGGCGACGTCGTCGATACCGAGCGTCGGCGTGCTTTCCAGCCAGCGCCGGATCACCGACGCGCGAAGCACCCGGTATTCAGCGATCGTCTGCTCGACGTCGAGGCCGAGTATGGCTCTCAGCGAGCCGCGGATGCTGGCCGCGGTCGGTGCCGCACCGGCGGCACGGTCGCGCAGCCCGAGTGCCTTGTCGGCGCTCTCGCCGACCGTCTGCGGCGACTTCATGTCGTCGACGATGGCGGCCAGGATTGCCGCCGTATGGTCGCGCAGATCGTTCGGGTCGAGCTGTCGCGTCGCGTCGAACAGCCCGAGAGCGAAGCGTTCGCAATCGGCCAGGATCGCCGTGCTGTTGCCATCGATGAAATGTGCCAGACGCATCGGGACGGCATGACTCGTCGGCGGAGGCAGCGCTCCGGGTCGGTCCGATTGTGCGCCTGTTCGCGCCGCTGCAGATGAACTCGCGTGCAGCGGTGGCCGGCGCCGCCGCGGATCCGCTCCGCGCCGCCCGGTCGAGCCTGCTCGCGGGCGCTGGCGCCGGCATTCCCGTTGCCCCCGCGACACGCACGGGCGAGGGCTGGAGACCGGTCGCGCTCAGCAGGGCTTGTCGAGCAGCTCGAGCAGACGATCGATATCGAGCGGCTTGACCAGGTGATGGTCGAACCCGGCCGCGTGCGAGCTCTCGTGGTCGACGTCGCGGCCGTAGCCGGTCAGCGCGATCAGCCGGGCGCCGGCAGTGTCGGGCCGCGCGCGAAGTTGCCGAGCGAGGGCATAGCCGTCGAGGTCGGGCAGCCCGATGTCGAGGATCATCACGTCCGGATGCTCGCGTCCGGCGGCCTGCAGCGCGGTCGCGGCGTCGTGGGCGAGGGTGACGGCGTGGCCCTGCAATTGCAGCAGCAGGCCGAGGCTCTCGGCGGCATCGCGGTTGTCATCGACGACCAGGATCCGGTGCACGGCAAGTGCGCGCCGGTCGCTGGCGTCGGCGAGCGGCGCCGGTTCGTCGGTGACTTCGATCCGCGGCAGCCGGACCACGAACTCGCTGCCGCGGCCGATCCCATCGCTGCGTGCGGCGACCTGCCCGCCGTGCAGATCGACCAGTCGCTTGACCAGTGCCAGCCCGAGCCCGAGGCCGCCCTGCGAACGATCGGCCTTGCGTTCGGCCTGCGTGAACAGGTCGAACACGTGTGGCAGCAGGTCGGCGTCGATGCCGATGCCGTCGTCGCGGACGCTGATCACGACGTCGTCGCCATCGCGGTCGAACGCCAGTTCGATCGCGCCGCCGTCCGGCGTGTACTTGATCGCGTTGCCGAGCAGGTTGCCGAGCACCTGCACGAGCCGGGTCGGGTCGCCCTGCACATGGACCGGGCTGCGCGGATTGTGCACGGTGAGCCGGTGACGATGGGCCTGCAGTTGCGTGCGGACCTGTTCGATCGCGTTGGCGACCACGGCGGCGACGTCGAGCGGCGCGAACTCGAGCGAAATCGTGCCGCGCGTGACCCGCGATACGTCGAGCAGGTCATCGACCAGCTCGGTCATGTGCGCGACCTGGCGAACGATGATGTCGCTGGCCTGGCGGATGCCGGCTTCATCGAGTCGGTGATGGCGCAGCAGCTCGGCCGCGCTGCGAATCGGCGACAGCGGATTGCGCAGTTCGTGGGCGAGCATCGCGAGGAACTCGTCCTTGCGCCGGTCCGACGCCTGCAGTTCGCGCATCGCGCGCGTGCGGTCGGTGACGTCGGTGCCCTGGAGGAAGATGCCGGACACGGTACCGCAGGCATCGCGGATCGGCTGGTAGATGAAGTCGACCACATGCTCCTCGAGCGGCGCGCCGGGACGCTTCTGCAGCCTGATCGGCACGGCGCTGCCGATGTAGGGCTCGCCGGTCTGGTAGACGCGGTCGAGCAGCTCGACGAAGCCCTGCTCGACGATCTCCGGCAGCGCGTCGCGGACGGTGCGTCCGAGCACGTTGCGATGCCCGATGATCTGCATGTAGGCCCGGTTGGCCAGCTCGAGCACATGATCCGGCCCACGCGCGACGGCCATCATTCCCGGCGCCTGTTCGAACATCAGCCGCAGCCGTTCGAGTTCTTCCGCCCGGTGGGTCGCGGAGAGCACTGTCGCGGTGGTTTCGGTGCAGGCGCAATACACCCCGACAATCCGATCGGCGTCGTCGCGCAGCGGCGAATACGAAAACGTGAACCAGGTCTGCTCGTCGTAGCCGCGGCGGCGCATGCGCAGCGGCAGGTTCTCGTGATAGGTCGCGTCGCCCTGCAGCGCACGATCGATCAGCGGCCGGACCTCGTCCCAGATCTCGGCCCAGACCGCCGCGAACGGACGGCCCATTGCGGACGGGTGCTTGGCGCCGAGCACGTCGATGTAGGCGTCGTTGTACAGGAAGTTCAGCTCGCGGCCCCAGGCGATGAACATCGGGAACTTCGAGCCGAGCATCAGACCAACGACGGTCTTCAGCGCCGCCGGCCAGCGCTCGGGTGCGCCGAGGCCGGTCTGCGTCCAGTCGAGACCGCGCATCAGCGCGCCAGCGCTTCCGCCGCCGCGCAGGAAAGCTCGGGGTGCGTCGGCAGGTGCCGGGGTCGATGGGGTCATTCGGGGGTTGCCGGCCACGGTGGCAGTCGCGAAGCTGCGTCGGCTGCAACGATCGCCAACTGCGCACAGGCATGCAAGCGTTCCCGGCCGTGCGACGCCTGTTCAGCGGCTGGGACTGCGCCCGCCGAACACGAGTACGGCGCGTCCACCGAGAGCCCTGCTTCCGGCACCGTCGGTGCCTCGA
This sequence comes from Lysobacteraceae bacterium, assembly GCA_041687455.1. Lineage (GTDB taxonomy): Bacteria > Pseudomonadota > Gammaproteobacteria > Xanthomonadales > Xanthomonadaceae > JAWLBY01. Next base: position 54,781 of record JAWLBY010000025.1, read on the forward strand.
CATCGCCGAGCACGCGGCCGCTCAATGTGCCGAGCGGCAGGTCGACATCAGCAGCACTAATCGTGCTGGCCAACAAGCTCGCGTGATGGATGGGCCGTTGAACACCACGGCACGCGCTTTGATCCCGAGCGCGCGACGCTCACCCCAAGGCCGAAGAGTCTTTCACACTGCGAGAACCAGACGCAGACCTTCGTCAACGCGACCAAGCAACGAAGCAGACACGCTACCAACACGCTCCGTGAGCAACTGCCTATCGAGCGTTATGAGCTGAGAAACGTTGACCACGGACGGCTTGGACAGTCCCGACTCCGATTTCGAAAGGCGCACGTTACCCGGTGCTTCAGCCAGCCCCAAGTTCGAAGTGACGACGGCAACGATTACCGTGGAAATTCGACTTTCGTTGAACGGATTGGACTGTACGATCAGGACTGGCCGCCGCCCGGAACCCAGCGGATTGGGCAGTGACGCCCACCAGACCTCACCACGCTTCATCTGCTATCGAAGCCGACTGGGCGCTGGCGAGAAGCGGGTCTACGGATGACGGGGCCCCTGCATAGACCGCGTTGAGCTTTGCCGTGACGGAACTGCCGCCGTGCTTCTCAAGAAACGCTGAGATAGCTTCGGCGTAGAGCTTGCTGCGGGGGACATGCAGCTGTTCAGCCAGCCTTTCGGCAGCATCGAACACCGGATCGGGGATAGAGACGGCGACTTTCATTTCGCGATGGTATCACCGCGGTATGACCCGACGCAACTGAGCCCGTGAAAGCGCCACGGGTTTCTAACACCGATGGAAGTGTATCGTCGGTCCTAGCGGGTGTTGCGCTTGATGTGTGAATCTAAGCTTCGCACTCCGACATGCCTACGTGCGCTCCTTCCACGATTCTGCGAAACGATCTGGCTTAGCGATCGCTCCGCAACTCTCCGCCCAAGCGTGGACCGTTAAGTTCTTGTCGGTTGGATCCTCATACTTTCGGAGATGAAAAAGGGGCGTCCAATGCTTGCTGCACTCTGCGTTGATGTCACATCCCAGAGTGAGAGCCAGCTTTGCAGCAGTAATGCCTCTTCGTATCGAATCGTGCATGAGCGTCCGCCCGAAGGCATCCGTGTCATCGACGCGAACCCCAGACGCGAGGATAGAGAGCGCTCGTGCCTCATCACCTTCGGCGACAGCCTCGTAAAGATCATGTACGTCGAGTGCATCGGGCTCTTCCGCCGCTTCCGACGACGCCCATCCGATCGAACTCTCGTCATGTACGCCTGGATTGAAACGGTTCCATGCCGACAGCTCATTTTCTGGCTCTAGGGTGTCTAGTGTGTACGACGCATCTGCCACCCATGCATTGCATGTGTCCAGCATCGCTTCGATCGAAAGAAAGTGAACTGCCAGTCCCTCCCCAACGGATACAACCGGATGCTCTGACAGGCTTCGAAAAGCGTGGTCTCCGCATGGAACCGCGTAATACTGACCTTCAAATCCGCCAATGGGAACGTAACCATCTTCGCCAAGCGGACTGGCGCGACCCCCTGAAATCGTGGCAAGAAACACGTCAATCTGTTCCTTCTCCCGGAGTCCATCCTCCAAGCTCAGGAACGCCATATCTCTGAACGTCAAAAGCCTTTCTGACTCGGCGTCTGGATCGGCATTCCCGTTCCTCCACCGATATAGATCTTGGACTGCGGGTGGCAGGGTGCATCCGAGCCGCTTCGCGTAGGATCGGATCGCACTATCGGAGGCGCCACGCTTCAGGTTTGGCGAAGGGTCAATCCCCTTGCTCTGAAGCGAGGAAAGCAGTGCTTCAGCTTTGGATGCGATCAGCGACATGGGCGCTTCCGGCGATGTCTAACGAGGATGTAGAAAAAGTCCGCGGTCCGAAGCGCGGCCGTTACGGCAGGCCAAAACCGCTCGACACAGTTGAATTCTGGATGCATTTCGGACCGCTAGCTGCTCAGAATTCACGTACAGCGCTGCTCCCATGCCCGATTTCACGGCCGTCAGACTTCTTCTACATCCTCAACGCCGCGTTACTGTAAGCGGCTGCGGGCCGCTAGAATGTCAGGAAACATGATGGCCTGTCCCCAGTCCGCTCGAATGATCGAATGGACTCCCCCCGTGTCGCCAACGGCTTCGATGAGCCAGACTGAAGGTTCAACATTCCAGACACGGGATCACGAGGGG
>JAWLBY010000026.1:0-53250 GCA_041687455.1 Lysobacteraceae bacterium
GTACTCCGCGTCGCCGAAGCTCATCTGGTGCATGCGGGGCGGTCCTTGCAGCGATGGATCCAATTTGATCACACTCTGGGCGAATTATTCAGAGGTTCCATAGTTGGGCGGCGACGCCCGGAGAACCGAAATGCTCGACTACCTGTATGCGTTTGGACTTGGGCTGACCTTCATCGGCGGAATGGTGCTCGGCGGGATGATGGTTGTTCGCATCGGCCGCAAGCGATCCGCGGAGGAAAACGACCGCTACATGACGCACCTAGAGCGCGTGGAGGACCGCTTGCAGCGGTACACGGAGAACTCGGCCGCGCTGGTAACGGCGACACGCGAACAGACGAACGTAGCGCGGGAAATGCTGGACGCCACACGGCGCGCACTTTCGCCGCCCAACTACTATTAGACGTCAGCATTGACGCGTAATCCTGACGTGTAACACCGCCCGAAAATGCGTCGTTGTAGGAATAATCGTACAAGGATCATCGGTTTAGCCTGATGGTGACGTGTAATCCCGACGCCTAATCTCGACGCAATGTTCGGCGCGAGGGAGGTGGGCAATGGGATCGTCGCACGGCGGGGCGGGGCGGACAATGTCGGGCGTGGCGGACGCACGGACGGGGGGCGGGGTGGGACGGCCGCGGCTGCTCGATGCGGTGCGGATGCGGGTGCGGCGGCTCGGGTTGGCGCGGCGCACCGAGGATGCGTATGTCGGCTGGATCAGGCGGTTCGTGCTGCATTTCGGCCGGCGTCATCCGGGTGACATGGGCGCGCGCGAGGTCGAGGCGTTTCTGAGCCATCTGGCGGGACGCGGCAACGTGTCGGCGGCGACGCAGAACCAGGCCTTGTCGGCATTGCTGTTCCTGTATCGCGAAGTGCTCGGCCAGCAGTTGCCGTGGATGGACGAGATACGTCGGGCGAAGAAGCCGCAGCGGTTGCCGGTGGTGCTGGCGCGGGCCGAGGTGTCGCGGTTGCTCGAATGCATCGATCGCGGCTACTGGTTGATGGCGAGTTTGCTGTACGGCAGTGGCCTGCGGCTGCTCGAGTGCCTGCGGTTGCGGATCCACGACGTCGACTTCGCACTCGGCGAGCTCACGGTGCGCAGCGGCAAGGGCGGCAAGGACCGGCGCACGATGCTGCCGCTCGGCGTGCGTGAGCCACTTGCACGGCAGCTTGACGCGGCGCGTGTGCTGCATCGGCAGGACCTGGCGGCGGGCTTCGGCGAGGTGTGGCTGCCGGACGCGCTGCAGCGCAAGTTTCGCGGCGCTGCGCGCGAGCCGGGCTGGCAGTACGTGTTCCCGGCGGCGGTGCGTTCGGTCGACCCTCGCGACGCCGTGATGCGGCGCCATCATGCCGGCGAGCAGTCGCTGCAGCGTGCGGTCAAGCGCGCGGTGGTGGCGGCCGGCATCGACAAGCAGGCCAGTTGCCATACGCTGCGGCATTCGTTCGCGACCCATCTGCTCGAGGACGGGTACGACATCCGCACCGTGCAGGAGTTGCTCGGGCACACCGATGTCGCCACCACGCAGATCTACACGCATGTGCTCAACCGAGGGGCGCACGCGGTGCGCAGTCCGCTCGACAGCGGATCGCGGGGGCGGGGCGGTTGATCTGTGCGGCGCCTGGATCAGCCAGGGCTCTCGCGCTGCCGGGGCGCCGGCATGCGGTTGGATCAGTCCGGCGATGCACATCGGAACCGCTCACCCTGCGGTATCGACGGGCGAGCCCGTTTGCCGTCGCGGCCGATCGTGTTTCGATACCTCAACACGAACGGTGGAGGCAATGTTGCGAATCGGATGAACGCCGGCCCCGTGTCAGCCGCCGGTCGAGCTTCAGTCGACGCTCGGCATGCCGGGGGATTCGCCCTGGGGATCGACGGGCGAGCCCGTTCGCGGTCGCGGCCGTTCGTGTTTCGATACCTCAACACGAACGGTGGAGGCAATGTCGCGTCGGGTGATCGCTGGCCCCGTGTCAGCCGCCGGTCGAGCTTCGGTCGACGCTCGGTATGCCGGGAGATTCGCCCTGGGTATCGACGGGCGAGCCCGTTCGCCGTCGCGGCCGATCGTGTTTCGATACCTCAACACGAACGGTGGAGACGATGTCGCGAATCGGGTGATCGCTGGCCTTGTGTCAGCCGCCGGTCGAGCTTCAGTCGACGCACGGCATGCCGGCGGATTCGCCCTGGGGATCGACGGGCGAGCCCGTTTGCCGTCGCGGCCGATCGTGTTTCGATACCTCAACACGAACGGTGGAGACGATGTCGCGAATCGGGTGATCGCTGGCCTTGTGTCAGCCGCCGGTCGAGCTTCAGTCGACGCACGGCATGCCGGCGGATTCGCCCTGGGGATCGACGGGCGAGCCCGTTTGCCGTCGCGGCCGATCGTGTTTCGATACCTCAACACGAACGGTGGAGACGATGTCGCGAATCGGGTGATCGCTGGCCTTGTGTCAGCCGCCGGTCGAGCTTCAGTCGACGCACGGCATGCCGGCGGATTCGCCCTGGGGATCGACGGGCGAGCCCGTTTGCCGTCGCGGCCGTTCGTGTTTCGATACCTCAACACGAACGGCGGAGGCAATGTCGCGAATCGGGTGAACGCTGGCCCCGTGTCAGCCGCCGGTCGAGCTTCGCTCGACGCTCGGTATGCCGGGAGATTCGCCCTGGGTATCGACGGGCGAGCCCGTTCGCCGTCGCGGCCGATCGTGTTTCGATACATCAACACGAACGGTGGAGGCAATGTCGCGAATCGGGTGATCGCTGTCCCCGTGTCAGCCGCCGGTCGAGCTTCAGTCGACGCACGGCATGCCGGATTCGCCCTGGGGATTGACGGGCGAGCCCGTTTGCCGTCGCGGCCGATCGTGTTTCGATACCTCAACACGAACGGTGGAGGCGTGTCGCGAGTCGGGTGAACGCTGGTCCGGCCTCAGCCGTCCCGGTCGACTGGCGCGCGGCACAGCGCCGCTTCGTGCAGCAACGTGTAGCGGGCGCCTTCCGGAAGGGTGTCGCTGCGGAACAGTTGCAGCGTGCGCAGGCTCGCGGCCGATGCGTCGCTCGGGTCGACATCGGCGGGCAGCCGCAGTGGCTGCGGCACGCGTGCGCGGGCCAGTGTCAGGTGCGGCCGGAAGCGGCGGGTTTCGGCATCGAATCCGAGTGACTGCATCGACTGTTCGAGCGCCGCTGCCAGGGCGTCGAGCCAGTCGGTGGCGGCGTATTCGATGACGAGCACACGCGACAGCCGCGCCGGCCAGGCGGCGATGCGCCGAGCAGCGAGTGTGCCGCCGCGATGCTCGGCGGCGACGCGGTCGAGCGCGGCGCGGATCGCATCGACGCGCGCGGTGGGTGTGCGGCCGAGGAAGCGCAGCGTCAGGTGCAGGTCGTCGGTGGCGATCGGTCGCCAGCGATCCGACAGCATCGGCCGCAGGCGGGCCTGCAGCCGGGCCAGGCCGGCAAGCTCGGACGCATCCGGTGTGGCGGCGACGAACAGCCGCCACGCCGGTGCGGGCCGTGGAGCGGGCGATGCCGGGTTCGGATCGCTCACCGGGCGCTGCGGCTCAGAACCGGCGGTCGCCCGACAGCAGGTCGCCGAGGCCGCCGAGCACCGAGCCTTCGCCGCGATTGCCGCCGCGCTGGTAGGCCGCGGCGAACATCCGACCGGCCATGCGCGAGAACGGCAGACTCTGCAGCCAGACGTGGCCGGGGCCGGTCAGCGTGGCGAGGAACACGCCTTCACCGCCGAACAGCATCGACTTGATGCCGCCGACCGGGCGCACGTCCATGTCGACCGTCTGGGTGTAGGCGACCACGCAGCCGGTGTCGACATCGATCCGCTCGCCGGCAGCGAGTTCACGCTCCATGATCGTGCCGCCGGCGTGCACGAACACGAGGCCGTCGCCTTCGAGCTTCTGCATGATGAAGCCTTCGCCGCCGAACAGCGCGGTCATCACCTTCTTCTGGAAGTGGATGCCGATCGACACGCCGCGTGCGGCGCACAGGAAGCTGTCCTTCTGCGCGATGATCCGGCCGCCGAAATTGGTCAGCGTCAGCGGCACGATCGTGCCGGGATACGGCGCAGCGAACGCGACCTTGGCCTTGCCGCTCGTGCCGGCGTGCGAAAACATCGTCGTGAACAGGCTCTCGCCGGTGATCACGCGCTTGCCGGCGCCGACCAGCTTGTCGAAGAAGCCGCCGCCTTCGCCGCTGTGCGAGCCGTCGCCGAACACCGTTTCCATCTGCACGACGGCGTCCTTGTACATCAGCGCGCCGGCTTCGGAGACCGCGCTCTCGCCGGGGTCGAGTTCGATCTCGACGAACTGCATGTCTTCGCCGTAGATCGTGTAGTCGATTTCGTCGGCGGTGTGACGGCTCGGCGGCGGCGGCACGGCCGGGTTCGGCTGGCCGCTCGCGGCAAGCTCCGCGCAGCTCGAGATCGGGATCCATTCGGCATAGCCGGCGCGCCAGCAGTGACCGTGCGGGTTCTGCTGCGCGGCGGCCTGTGCTGCGGCCTGTTCGAGCGGGCCGATGCGTTCACCGTTGTAGCTGAGGTACCACTGATGCATGGGGGCTCCGTTGTCCTGGCGATAACGTCGGGTGCGATGGCCGCCCGGCGGGCGGCGGTCAGCGCGGGCCGGACGACGATCCGGTGCCGCCTGCGGCTAATCCGACGCGGCCGGCGGCTGGCCGTGACCGGGTCTCGCTTGTTGGCGACCCGGCGGGTTGGCATCATACGCGCCCGCCTCAGCCTCTTCTGCTGGAAGCTACCATGTTGATTTTCGAGCAGTCCAAGCCCGGCCGGACGGCCGCCGCGCAACTTCCGGGCGCGGTCGCCACGCCGCCGGGACTGCCGGAACGCTTCCTGCGCAAGACGCCGGTCGGCCTGCCCGAGGTATCCGAACTGCAGGCGGTGCGGCACTACACCAACCTGTCGCGCAAGAACTTCTCGATCGACACGCACTTCTACCCGCTCGGGTCGTGCACGATGAAGTACAACCCGCGCGCCAGCAATTCGCTGGCGATGCTGGACGGCTTCCTGGCGCGTCATCCGTATGCGCCGGAATCGCTGTCGCAGGGCTTCCTCGGCTGCATGCACGAGCTGCAGGAGATCCTCGCCGAAGTCACCGGCATGAAGGGCGGTGTGTCGCTGGCGCCGATGGCCGGCGCGCAGGGTGAATTCGCCGGCATCGCGATGATCATGGCGTACCACCGCAGCCGCAACGATCTCGAGCGCACCGAGATCATCGTGCCGGACGCCGCGCACGGCACCAATCCGGCCACCGCCGCGATGTGCGGCTGCACGGTCCGCGAGATTCCGACCGGGCCCGACGGCGACGTCGACGTCGAAGCGCTGAAGAAGGTGCTCGGCCCGAAGACCGCCGGCATCATGCTGACCAATCCGAGCACGATCGGCGTGTTCGAACGCCGGATCGTCGAGATCGCGAAGCTCGTGCACGAGGCCGGCGGCCTGCTGTACTACGACGGCGCCAACCTCAACGCGATCCTTGGCAAGGTGCGGCCGGGCGACATGGGCTTCGATGCGATTCACATGAATCTGCACAAGACCTTCTCGACCCCGCACGGCGGCGGCGGCCCGGGCGCCGGCGCGGTCGGCGTATCCGAGCGCCTGCGGCCGTTCCTGCCGATCCCCCTCATAGAAAAAGTCGTCCGCACCGCGGACGACACCGTTTCCCCTCTCCCCGAGGCGGGAGAGGGCAGGGAGAGGGGGAACGCGGCCGGATCAGGTGACAAGGTCTGGTATCGCTGGCTGCGCAAGAAAGACCGGCCGCAGTCGATCGGTCGGCTGTCGGCGTTCGGCGGCAACTGGGGCGTGCTGCTGCGCGCCTACGTGTATGCCCGGATGCTCGGTCGCGACGGCATGACGCGGGTCGCCGAGTACGCCACGCTGAATGCCAACTACCTGGCGAAGATGCTGGCCGAGAAGGGTTTCACGCTGGCCTATCCGAACCGCCGCGCGAGCCACGAGTTCATCGTCACCGTCGCGCCGCAGAAGAAGGCGACCGGCATCAGTGCGCTGGATTTCTCCAAGGCGCTGCTCGATTACGGCATCCACGCGCCGACCAACTATTTCCCGCTGCTGGTGCCGGAGTGCCTGCTGATCGAGCCGACCGAGACCGAGTCGCGCGAAACGCTCGACGAGTTCGTCGACGTGATGGGGCAGTTGCTGGAGCAGTCCCGCACGGATCCGGAGCGGATGCACGGCGCGCCGTACACGCTGCCGGTGCGTCGGCTCGATGACGTCAAGGCGGTACGCGAGCTCGACGTCGTCTACAAGCCGGCGGCCTGATCGGACGGAGCGCGATCGGTGGCCGACAGCGACGGCGGCTTTCTGCCGCGTGGCCCGTTGCGGGTCTGGCGGGCCACCCTGTGGTCGCTGCACGGGCTGCGCGATGCCTGGCGGCTCGAGTCGTCGTTCCGGCTCGAGGTGGTCGCGTTCGTCGTGCTGGCGCCGCTCGGCTGGTGGCTCGGCGACGGGCCGATCGAACGCGTGCTGCTGATCGGCAGCCTGCTGCTGGTCATGTCGGCCGAACTGTTGAATTCGTCGATCGAGGCGGTCATCGACCGCTACGGCAACGAACTGCACGTGATCACCGGCCGCGCCAAGGACATGGGCTCGGCGGCGGTGTTCGTGCTGATGCTGAACGTGCTGCTGGTGTGGAGCGTGCTGCTGGGGCCGAAGCTGTTTTAGCGTTCCAGTAGGAGCGCTTCAGCGGCGGCCGGTGATCCGGTGAATAACGAAGGTTGCCTGCTGCGGTCCTTGCGAATCGAACCGCCGGGTCGCCGCTGAAGCGGCGCCTGCAGGGGCACCGCGCTTCGGCGTCCGGGTCTCGCCACCTGAAGCCAGCCGAACCACCCCCGCGCATCCCCGCGGCAAATCGGCGATAATCTCGCAAAGCCGGGCCGAGACCCGGCTTTTCTCATGTCTGCGGAACCAGTTCTCGAGTCGGAGCGCGCGTCGATGGGTCAGTCGGTGGTGGTGTTGGGCGCCCAGTGGGGCGACGAAGGCAAGGGCAAGATCGTCGATCTGCTGACCGAACGCGTCGGCGCGGTCGTCCGCTTCCAGGGCGGCCACAACGCCGGTCACACGCTGGTGATCGGCGGCAAGAAGACCGTGCTGCACCTGATTCCGTCCGGCATCCTGCGCCCGGACACGCTGTGCCTGATCGGCAACGGTGTCGTGCTGAGTCCGGCGGCGCTGCAGAAGGAAGTCGCGCAGCTCGAGTCGGAAGGCATCGATGTCCGCTCGCGGCTGAAGATCAGCCCGGCCACGCCGCTGATCATGCCGTACCACATCGCGCTCGATCAGGCCCGTGAGAAGGCGGCCGGCGGCCAGGCGATCGGCACCACCGGCCGCGGCATCGGCCCGGCCTACGAGGACAAGGTCGCCCGCCGTGGCGTCCGCGTCGCCGATCTGTCCTATCCGGACCAGTTGGCCGACAAGCTGCGCACGGTGATGGACTACCACAACTTCGTGCTGACCAAGTATCTCGGCGCCGAAGCGGTCGATTACCAGGCAGTGCTCGACGAAGCGCTGGCGTTCGGCGAGTACGTCGAACCGATGAAGACCGACGTCGCCGGCCTGCTGCACCAGTTGCGCCGCGACGGCCAGCGCGTGCTGTTCGAAGGCGCGCAGGGTTCGCTGCTCGACATCGATCACGGCACCTATCCGTACGTGACCTCGAGCAACACCACCACCGGTGGCGCGCTGGCCGGCACCGGTGTCGGCGCCGACTCGATCGACTACGTGCTCGGCATCGCCAAAGCCTATGCGACGCGGGTCGGCGGTGGCCCGTTCCCGACCGAGCTGCACGACGAACTCGGCGAGAAGATTCGCGAGCGCGGCCAGGAATTCGGCGCCACCACCGGGCGCCCGCGCCGCTGCGGCTGGATCGATCTGGTCGCGCTCAAGCGTGCGGTCATGATCAACGGCATCAACGGCCTGTGCATCACCAAGCTCGACGTGCTGGACGGTCTGTCGAGCCTGAAGATGTGCATCGCCTACCGCTATCGCGGCAAGGAAACCGAATATGCGCCGCTCGACGCTGCCGGCTGGAACGAATGCGAGCCGGTCTACCTCGAGTTCCCGGGCTGGCAGGAGTCGACCCACGGCATCACCGATTTCGCCAGGCTGCCGCCGGCCGCGCGTGCGTACCTGCGCTCGCTGGAGGAGCTGGTCGGCTGCCCGATCGCGATGGTGTCGACCGGCCCGGACCGCGACGCCAACATCGTGCTGCACGACCCGTTCGCGTAATCCAGCCTTGCGTACTGCCCACCTGTAGGAGCCGCTTCAGCGGCGACCCGGTATCCGATGTCGCCGCTGCGCTGCAACGTAGCGGTCGCCGCTGAAGCGGCTCCCACAGGGTTCATCCGCTGCAGGAGAACCACATGACCGACCGCCGCACGCTGTATCCCGAGATCGAACCGTTCGACAGCGGCTACCTGCAGGTGTCCGAGCGACATCGGTTGTATTACGAACAGTGCGGCAATCCGGACGGCAAGCCGGTCGTGATGCTGCACGGCGGGCCGGGTGGCGGGTGCAATGCCAAGATGCGTCGCTTCCACGATCCGAAGCGCTACCGGATCGTGCTGTTCGACCAGCGCGGCTCCGGCCGTTCGACGCCGCATGCCGATCTGGTCGACAACACGACCTGGCATCTGGTGTCCGACATCGAACGCCTGCGCACGCATCTCGGCATCGAGCGCTGGCAGGTTTTCGGCGGTTCGTGGGGCTCGACGCTGGCGCTCGCCTATGCCGAGCTGCACCCGCAGCAGGTCAGCGAGCTGGTGTTGCGCGGCATCTTCATGCTGCGCCGCTGGGAGCTGGAATGGTTCTACCAGCAGGGCGCATCGCGGTTGTTCCCGGACGCGTGGCAGGAATACCTGGCGCCGATTCCGGAAGTCGAACGCAGCGACCTGATCTCGGCCTACCACCGCCGGTTGACCGCGGACGACGAGGCGGTCCGCGTGGCCGCCGCGCGCGCCTGGTCGGTCTGGGAAGCGGCGACCAGCCTGCTGTTGCAGGACGAGGCCTTCATCGACGCGCATCGCAAGGACGACTTCGCGCTGGCATTCGCGCGGATCGAAGCGCATTACTTCGTGCACGGCGGGTTCTTCGAGGTCGAGGACCAGTTGCTGCGCGACGCGCCGCGGATTGCCGCGATCCCGACCACCATCGTGCACGGCCGCTACGACGTGGTCTGCCCGCTGCAGAACGGCTGGGATCTGAAACAGGTGCTGCCGAAGGCCGAGCTGGTGATCGTGCCGGATGCCGGACACTCGGCGTTCGAGCCCGGCAATGCCGATGCGCTGATCCGCGCGACCGATCGTTACGCCGGCGGCTGACGGTGCCGGCAAGCGGCCGGCGCTGAGGCTGCTCCCGCTGCAGGAACGGCTTCCGTCGCGGGTTTCTCTGTGGCCGGCCGCAGCAACAGCACCGGCCGCAGAGTTTCTCGAGCCCGACCTTCGCTCCGCGTGAGCGTCGTTACGCCATCGCCGAAAACTTCGGCGCGGATGCGCAGAGATCGCGGCTGAAGCCGCTCCTGCGGGAGACGCTGGCACGGCGACGCCTGGCCCGCCGGCGAGGCCGGTGCCACGGGAGCCCGCGAACGTTACATCTCGATGTGGTCGAGCCCGACGTAGCGGCCGATCGCGTCGACTGCGGCGCGGAACAGCGGCAGCAGTTCGTGCGCGTACAGCCGCGGCCGTTCGATCCGTTCGCTCCAGCCGAACAGCGCGTGTCGCAATTGGTCTTCGCTGCGCACCCGCAACAGCACGTCGCCGAGCATCCGGCGGAACTCGGTCGGCGTCGGCGACACGGCCAGCGCCTCGAACAATGCGGTGAACGCATCGAACATCGGCTGCGCGTCGCGGCCGAGGCCGAATTCCTCCGGTCGGAAGTCGAGGAAGGCGCGTTCGGCATCGGTCCAGATCCGGTAACTGACCCGCGCCAGCGAGTGGTACAGCGGTTCCTCGCTGACCAGCAGCATCAGCAGATGCCGCGGGTTCGCCATCACGGTGGCGCTGCCGGCGCTCCATTCGAGCGCACTGGCGAGCCGGTACAGGCGAACCTGATCGGCGAAGTCGGCCGCCTGCAACTGGTCGAGGATCAGGATCGTGCGAGCGGCTTCGGAATAGGCACAGGCCTCGGTGACGCAGCGCTCGAATGGCGTCAGTGGCGCTTCGATCACGTCGCCGCCTTCGCCGTCATCGAGCGGCACGACGATCGGGGTCTGCGGCGGCGCCGCCCGGCTGAAGTCGTGGTACAGGATGTGCGGAAACGCCATCGCCTGGGCCAACGCGTTGGCGAATGCGGTCTTGCGCCGCCCGGCGTGGCCGTCGACATGCAGCACGCGCAGGTGCGGCAGCTCGGCCTCGAACAGGCAGCGCAACTGGAAGTCGTAGTCCTCGTTCGATTCGAAGCCGTACTCGGCGAGTTCGTGGCGCAGCGACATGGGCAGGCGGCGGCGGGGCGATGCGGCGAGTTTAGCCGGCATCCCGCGGCAGATGCCGAGCCGATACGGCGACGCAGGACCTTTCGTCGGTTTGCGGACACACCGACGAACCCGCGCTCCATTCGCGGCAAACGCTGGCCGAACCCAATGATCCGTTCGTGCCGACGTATCGAAGTACGGACGGCGGCAGCCGCGCGCGGTTCGCCCTTCGACGGCTCAAGGCGAGGCGCCGCTCGATGCCTCGCGGTGAGTGGCGTGCGCGGGGCCGTCCAGGTGTTTGTCGTGCTTCGCGCGGACCAGCTTGAGCGCTGACTGCGGTGCCGTTGTCCGCGGTGGGGCTGGTGCCGATCGTGCGTCGGCGTCGCGCAGAAAGAAAAAGCGCGGCGGATCGCTCCGCCGCGCTTTCGTGGATCGCGAGGGCGCGCGGCGTCAGGCGGCCTGCGCCGCCTGCTTGCGCGGGCCGTTCAGCAGCGCGTGGCGAACCGCATCGACGATCAGGTCGACTTCCGCCTCGGTGATCGTGAAGGTCGGCGTGAAGCGCAGCGAATTGGCGCCGCCGTGGATCACGCCGATGCCGTGCTCGCGCATGTATTCCTCGGTCGATCCGCTGCCGTAGCACTTGAACACGTCGGCCAGTTCGCACGAGAACAGCAGGCCGGTGCCCTGCACCTTGGTGATCAGGCCGCCGAGCTCGGACTTCAGCTTCTCGAACCGGTCGACGAACAGCTTGCCCTTGTCGCGGATGTTGCGGCGGATTTCCGGGGTCAGGCCGTTCAGCACGGTGACCGCGACATCCATCGCGCGCGGGTTGGTGGTCATCGTGTTGCCGTAGACGCCCTTGCGGTACATCGCTGCGGCACGCTCGCTGACCGCCAGCACCGACAGTGGGTACTGGCCGGCATTGAGCGCCTTCGAATAGGTTTCCATGTCCGGCGCTTCGAGGCCTTCGAAACCCGGATAGTCGATGATCGACAGCACGCCATGTGCGCGCAGGCCGGCCTGAATCGAGTCGACCAGCAGCAGCGTGCCATGCGCCTTGGTCAGCTCGCGTGCGGCGGCGTAGAACTCGGGCGTGACCTGTCGGCCCGGATCGCCTTCGCCCATCACCGGTTCGAGGAACATCGCCTCGATGTACCAGCCGTTGGCGTCGGCATCGGCGAAGGCCTGGCGGAGCTGCTCGACCGAATACGGATCGATCACGATCAGTTCGTGCGCGCGCAGCTTGTGGCTGGCCAGGTGCTGGGCATAGGTCTTGCGGGTCGAGTCCGAGTACAGCGCCGGGTGCTCGGTGCGGCCGTGGAACGCGCCGCGGACCGCGATCCGGCGGACCTGCTTGCCGGCATGCCGGCCGCTGCCCTCGATCTGGTCCTTGGTATGGATGTCGGCGATGCGACCGGCCAGCGTGACCGCTTCCGAGCCCGAGTTCAGGCACAGGAAGCGCGAATACGGGCAGGCGCCGCGGGTGTGGCCGATCTCGCCGCGCAGTGCCTGCGCCAGCCGCAGTTGCGACAGGTTTGGCGTCATGATGTTGGCCATCGCCTGCGGGCGCGCCATCGCGTCGAGCACGGACTTCGGCGAATGGCCGAAACCGAGCATGCCGTAGCCGCCGGAGTCGTGGATCACGGCGCCCTTCAGCGTGACGATCCACGGCCCGCGCGCGGTCAGCGCGACGTACGGGTTGACCGCGTCCTCGGCATAGAAATTGACGAAATCCTGCTGCACCTGCTGCAACTGGTCCTGTTCGTCGGCGCGCAGCAGCGCGTCGAAGTCGGCGCGCAGGCCGCGGTGCATCTCGAGCGCGGCGTCGACTGCCTCGACCAGTTCCGGATGGGTCGCACCGAACTGTTCGATCGATGCGTCGTCGAGTCCGCGGGTACGGATCGCGCCGCCGTAGGTGCGCAGTTCGTTCAGTTTCTCGATCAATTTCATGCTCAACCCCTCCGGGCCGCGTCGGCTGGCGGACGCGGCAATCTTGGAAATCAAGCGATCAAGGATAGCATGGGGCAGCCGCCGGCCCGCTGCGACGGCCCGGAGCGGCAGGTCCGGGGGCAGATGGCCGGCGGCGAGCGCCCGCCGCCCTGTGGGAGCGGCTTCAGCGGCGAGCTGTGGATGCCGCGGTCGGGACGATGACCAGGCAAGATCGCCGCTGAAGCTGCTGAAGCCGCTCCCACGGCGGGGTCTGCGGCTTCGGACAGCACGGATCGGCGGGTGTCCGATCAGGTCAGCTCATCGCGGCCGATGACCAGACACGGTCGCGGCTGAAGCCGCTCCCGCAGCGGGGTCGCTGCGCTCGGTCCCTGCGGAGACGCGACATTGATGGCCGTGCTGGCGATAATCGCCGGCCCGGCGCATTCGGCGATCCGGTCGCCGCTGAAGCGGCTCCCATATTTGATGCGTGATGAAACGTTCCGACTTTCGCTTTGACCTGCCGACCGAGCTGATCGCGCAGGCGCCACTGCCCGAGCGCTCGGCCAGCCGGCTGCTGCTGGTGCCGCCCGCTGCCGCGCCGTTCGAGGACCGCATGGTCCGCGACTTGCCCGGCCTGCTGCAGCCGGGCGACCTGCTGGTGTTCAACGACACCCGGGTCATTCCGGCGCGGCTGTTCGGCCGCAAGCAGGGCAGCGGCGGGCGGGTCGAGATCCTGGTCGAGCGGCTGCTCGGCAGTCATGAGGCCAAGGCGCAGCTCGGCGTCAGCAAGTCGCCGAAGCCGGGCGGGCGAATCGAGCTCGATGCCGGCGGCGAGCTGGAAGTGCTCGGTCGCGACGGCGAGTTCTATCTGTTGCGGCTGCTCGGCAGCGAGCCGTTCGAACGGCTGCTGCTGCGGGCCGGGCGATTGCCGCTGCCGCCGTACATCGAGCGCGACCCGGACGAGTCCGATCGCGAGCGCTACCAGACCGTGTTCGCCCGCCATGCCGGCGCGGTCGCGGCGCCGACCGCCGGGCTGCACTTCGATCCGTCGCTGCTCGACGCGCTGCGCGAACGCGGCGTGCAGTTCGGCCATGTCACGCTGCACGTCGGCGCCGGCACGTTCCAGCCGATGCGCGCCGACCACCTGCACGAACACCGGATGCATCGTGAATGGCTCAATGTCGGCGCCGAGCTGATCGAGCAGATCCGCCGCACGCGCGACGCCGGCCGGCGCGTGATCGCGGTCGGCACGACGGTGGTTCGGGCGCTGGAATCGGCCGCCGCTTCCGGTGAGCTGCGGCCGCATGCGGGCGAGACCGAGATCTTCATCTTCCCGGGCTACCGCATCCGCACGGTCGATGCGCTGCTGACCAACTTCCACCTGCCGGAGAGCACGCTGCTGATGCTGGTTTCGGCGTTCGCCGGCTTCGACCGGACCATGGAGGCCTATCGACACGCGGTCGAACAGCGCTACCGGTTCTTCTCGTACGGCGATGCGATGCTGGTGTTTCCGGAGTCGTCCGAATGAGCAAGACCCATGCAGGCGGGGCTTCAGCCCCGACCGGGATGCCTGTACCAGCGACGCGGCAAGGCCAGGACGATACGGTCGGGGCTGAAGCCCCTCCTACAAGGGTGTGCGCATGAGCCGCATGCAGTTCGACCTGTTCGCCACCGACGGCCGTGCGCGCCGTGGCCGGCTGACTTTCCCGCGTGGCACGGTCGAGACGCCGGCGTTCATGCCGGTCGGCACCTACGGCTCGGTCAAGGCGATGACGCCGCGCGACCTGCGCGCGATCGGCGCCGAGATCATCCTCGGCAACACCTTTCATCTTTACCTGCGCCCCGGCCTCGACATCATCGGCGAGTTCGGCGGGCTGCACCGGTTCATCGGCTGGGACGGGCCGATCCTGACCGACTCCGGCGGATTTCAGGTGTTCTCGCTGGCGCACCGGCGCAAGATCACCGAGGAAGGCGTGCGTTTCGCGTCGCCGGTCGACGGCGCGCGGGTGTTCCTGTCGCCGGAGGAGAGCATGCGGATCCAGCGCGTGCTCGATTCCGACATCGTCATGATCTTCGACGAATGCACGCCGTATCCGGCCACCGAACGGCAGGCCGCCGAGTCGATGCAGTTGTCGCTGCGCTGGGCCGAGCGCTCGAGGAAGGCGCACGACGGCAACGACGCGGCGCTGTTCGGCATCGTCCAGGGCGGGGTCTACCCGCAGCTTCGCGAGCAGTCGGCACGCGGGCTGATCGAGATCGGCTTCGACGGCTATGCGGTCGGCGGCCTGGCGGTCGGCGAACCGCAGCACGAACGCGAGCAGACCCTCGATAACACCGTGCCGATGCTGCCGGCCGACCGGCCGCGCTACCTGATGGGCGTCGGCCGTCCGGAGGACATCGTCGAGGCGGTGCGCCGCGGCATCGACATGTTCGACTGCGTGATGCCGACCCGCAATGCCCGCAACGGCCATTACTTCACCCGCTTCGGCACGCTGCGGATCCGCAACAAGCAGTTCGAGAAGGACAGCCGGCCGATCGACCCCGAGTGCACCTGCTACGCCTGCAGCGGTGGCTTCTCGCGTGGCTACCTGCGGCACCTCGACCGCTGCAACGAGATCCTCGCCTCGGTGCTCGGCACGATCCACAACCTGCATTACTACCAGGAGTTGATGCGCGGGCTGCGCGATGCAATCGCCGCCGGCCGGCTCGACGATTTCGTCGCCGAGTTCTACCGGCAGAGGCAGCCGTAGCAGCCAAGGTCCGCCCAATGTCGCTGGGCATCGACGAAGGCGCCCGCAACAGCACGGAGCGGACGGCCGTTGCCAGTGGCGGGTGAGGGCGCGGAGCGGTCGCTCGCGGTCGCAGCGCGCCTTTCTGTAGGAGCGGCTTCAGCCGCGACCGGTGACGCCGCGGCCCCACCCTCGGGCGAGCAGTACCATTCGCGATCATCCAGCCTTCGCCTGGTCGTTGCCTGCTGCGATGCTTGGCGCGGGACACGGGATCGCCGCGTAGCCATCTCGTCGCAGTTGATGGTGGGCGGCTCCGCGCACGCGCTTTCTGTTAGGAGCCGCTTCAGCGGCGACCGCGAGGCATGAACACACAACGCCGACGACGGGTGGCGACCGGTCGCCGCTGAAGCGGCTCCTACAGGGAACCGACTTCGAACAAGAACCGCGGAGCGTGGGCATGACGCTGCGACGAACCGTCCCCGCGGAACATCCCGTGTCACGCGCCGAGCAACGCAGGAAGCGGACGGGGAAAGGCGCGCATGTTCGAGGCCATGGATGGCCGAGTTCGCGCCGGCCGGCCGCTTCCGAGTAGCGCAGGGAACCGGTTGCGCGCAGCGCAACCGGCGCGGACGCCGGGTGCCCTTCTCTTTGGCTACTTTCTCTTGGGCAAGCAAGAGAAAGTGGCTCGGGCGGGCCGCAGGCCTGTCCGAAACGCTCTTGCCGTTGTTGCTGTTGCGGCTGTCAAGCGACGATCAGGCGACGGCTGGGTGATCGCGAATGGAGCTGCTCGCACACGGGTGGGACCGCGGCGTAGCCGGTCGCGGCTGAAGCCGCTCTACAGGGACGATGCTCCGAATGCCGGTACGCGGGGCGTGAACGTGATGCTTGCAGCGGTGGTTCCCCGCGGAACATCCCGTGTCACGCGCCGAGCAACGCAGGAAGCGGACGGGGAAAGGCGCGCATGTTCGAGGCCATGGATGGCCGAGTTCGCGCCGGCCGGCCGCTTCCGAGTAGCGCAGGGTGAGGCGGGAATCGTTGTTCCGCAGGAACAACCCGCCGAACGCCCGCACATGGAAGTGCGGGCAGGTTGTCGCTCCATGGATGGCTGCCTGTCTTGAAGCCGGCAGCGCAACCGGCGCGGACGCCGGGTGCCCTTCTCTTTGGCTACTTTCTCTTGGGCAAGCAAGAGAAAGTGGCTCGGGCGGGCCGCAGGCCTGTCCGAAACGCTCTTGCCGTTGTTGCTGTTGCGGCTGTCAAGCGACGATCAGGCGACGGCTGGGTGATCGCGAATGGAGCTGCTCGCACACGGGTGGGACCGCGGCGTAGCCGGTCGCGGCTGAAGCCGCTCCTACAGAAAGGCGCGCTGCGACCGCGAGCGACCGCTCCGCGCCCTTGCCGGCAGCATGGCGTCTGGTGCGCCGTTCGCAATCCAAAGCCCCGAATCCAGGGGCTCGGGTCCCCGCTACCGCTTGTTTCCGCCCGTCGCGGCCCCACGTGGCATAATTCGCCCCCTTTGACGGCGGCCGGCCCGGCTGCTCCATTCCAACAAGGCACAGAACAATGGACCTGCTCGACCTGTTGATTTCGCCGGCCTACGCCCAGGCCGCCGGCCAACCGCAAGGCTCGCCGTGGGCGATGCCGATCATGCTGATCGTGTTCTTCGCGGTGTTCTACTTCCTGGTGATCCGGCCGCAGAGCAAGCGGCAGAAGGAGCACCGGGCGATGCTGTCGGCGCTGTCGAAGGGCGATGAGGTCGTCACTGCCGGCGGCATCGTCGGTCGGGTCGAGGCACTCGGCGATGCCTTCGTGACGGTCGAAGTCGCCGACGGCGTCAAGGTCCGCCTGCAGAAACACGCGATCACCGCCGTGCTGCCGAAAGGCACGCTGAAAGCGTCCTGATCCCTCCGCTTCCCCGAACTGCGGCCGACCGGCCGCCGGATGCGTTCGCATGCTCGAGTTTCCCCGCTGGAAGTACGCGCTGGTCGTGATCCTGGTGATCGCCAGCGTGATCTATGCGCTGCCCAACCTGTATCCGCAGACGCCCGCCGTGCAGGTCAGCGCGACCCGCACCACCACGGTCGACGCCGCGCTGCGCGAGCGGGTCGAGGCGGCCCTGCAGCAGCGCTCGGTGCCGATCGAGCGGGTCGAGCTGGCCGACGACAGCCTGCTGGTCCGGCTGCCGAATACCGAGGCGCAGTTGCTCGCCGCCGACGTGCTGCGCGATGCGCTCGGTGATCGCTACGTGGTGGCGGTGAACCTGGCCTCGAACGTGCCGGACTGGCTGCTGGCAGTCAACGCGACGCCGATGGTGCTCGGCCTCGACCTGCGTGGCGGCGTGCACTTCCTGATGGAAGTCGACCAGCAGGCTGCGCTCGAAAAGCGCCGCAACGGTTACGTCGAAGACATCCGTGGCCTGCTGCGCGACAACAAGGTCCGCTACACGGCGGTCAACCTGACCCCGCAGGGCATCGACATCCAGTTGCGTTCGGCCGCCGACCGCGATGCGGCCTACACGCTGATCGCGCGCGAACTGCCGCAGTTGCTGATCAGCGACGGCGCCAGCGACAGCGCGCTGCTGGCGCGGGTCAGCGAGACCGAGATCAAGACCATCGCCGACAACGCGATCGAGCAGAACATCAGCACGCTCGGCAATCGCATCAACGAACTCGGTGTCGCCGAGCCGGTGATCCAGCGCCAGGGTGCGAGCCGGATCGTGGTGCAGTTGCCGGGCGTGCAGGACACCGCGCAGGCGAAGAAGATCCTCGGCGCGACCGCGACGCTCGAGTACCGCGCGGTGATCGGCGACAGCATGTCGGCGGCGTTCGAGGCGGCGCAGAGCGGCCGGGTGCCGCCGGATGCGCGGCTGTACTACCGCCGCGATGCCGGCCTCGACGGCCAGCGCATGCCGGTGCTGCTGTCGAAGCGGATCATCGCCTCCGGCGACCAGTTGGTCGATGCCAACGCCGGCTTCGACCCGCAGAGTGGCACACCGATGGTGTCGGTCAAGCTGAACAACGTCGGCGGCCAGCGCATGTTCGACTTCACCAGCGAGAACGTCGGCCGGCAGATGGGGGTCGTGTTCATCGAGCGCACGCCGGAAACCCGCATCGTGGACGGCAAGGAAGTCCGGACCACGCGCGTCACCGAAGAGGTGATCTCGGTCGCGACGATCCAGGGCGTGTTCGGCCGCAACTTCCAGACCACCGGGCTCGATTCGCCGAAGGAAGCCAGCGAACTGGCCCTGCTGCTGCGCGCCGGTTCGCTGGCCGCGCCGGTCGACATCGTCCAGCAGCGCGTGATCGGCCCGTCGCTCGGGCAGGAGAACATCGATGCCGGCCGCCGCGCGATCGTGATCGGCTTCCTCGCGGTCTGCGCGTTGATGATCGTCTACTACAAGGTGTTCGGCGTGATTTCGGTGATCGCGCTGTTCACCAACCTGCTGATGCTGGCCGCCGCGCTGTCGTTCATCGATGCGACACTGACGATGCCCGGCATCGCCGGCATCGTGCTGACGCTCGGCATGGCGATCGACGGCAACGTGCTGATCTGCGAGCGCATCCGCGAGGAGCTGCGAGCCGGCAACACGCCGGTCGCCAGCATCAAGGCTGGCTACGAGCGGGCCTGGACGGTCATTCTCGACTCCAACGTGACCAAGCTGATCGCGTCGATGGCGCTGTTCTCGTTCGGCTCCGGACCGGTGCGCGGCTTCGCCGTGGTGCTGTTCTTCGGCGTGCTGACCTCGATGTTCACATCGGTGACCGTCAGCCGTTCGCTGGCGACCCTGTTCTACGGCGGGCGCCGCAAGATCGCCCGGGTGTCGGTCTGAGGATTTCCCATGCAGATTTTCAAGGCTGACAGCAACATCAATTTCATGGGCGTCCGGCGCTTCAGCGTCGGCATCTCGGCCATCCTGCTGCTGATCGCGATCGCGTCGCTCGCGACCCGTGGTCTGAACTTCGCGCTCGATTTCACCGGCGGCACGCTGGTCGAGGTGACCTACGCCGAGCCGGTCGAGCGCAGCACGATCGAGCAGGCACTCGAACAGGCCGGCGTGCGCGGAGCGCAGGTGCAGCGCTTCTCGTCGACCAACTTCTCGATCCGGATGTCGCCGGAAACGGTCGCCGAGATCGCCGGCGGCGAGGAGCGTGCGGCCGACAGCAGCATCGACGACCGCAGCGCCCGGATCGGCAACGCCGTGCAGCTCGCGCTGACCGCCGGCGGACAGCGCGTGCAGGTCGGGCCGCCGGACTATGTCGGTCCGCAGGTCGGCAAGGATCTGGCCTACAACGGCGTGGTCGCGGTGCTGGTCGTGCTGACCGGCATCATGATCTACATCGCGCTGCGTTTCGAATGGAAGTTCTCGGTCGCGGTGGTCGCCGGCGAACTGCACGACGTGATCCTGACGGTCGGGTTCTTCTCGCTGACCGGCATGGATTTCGACCTGACCGTGCTGGCGGCGATCCTGGCCGTCGACGGCTACTCGGTCAACGACAAGATCGTGATCGCCGACCGCATCCGCGAGCTGTTCCGCTCGGCCCGCAAGGCGACGCCGATCGAGATCCTGAACATCGCCGTCAACCAGACCCTGGCGCGCACGATCATGACCTCGCTGACGACGCTGCTGACGGTCGTCGCGCTGTATCTGTTCGGCGGCCCGACGCTGCAGGGCTTCTCGCTGGCGCTGATCGTCGGCATCGTGATCGGCACGCTGTCGTCGATCTTCTTCGCCTGCCCGGTGCTGCTGTCGCTGAACATCAGCAAGCAGGATCTGCTGCCGAAGGCGCGCGACGAGGCGGAGCTGGCGCGGCGTCCGTGAGCGCGGCCCGCTGCGGGTGACCGAGACGGCCGGGCTTGTGTCCGGCCGTTTTCGTTGGTGGTGCTTGTCAACGATGCAAGCCGATGATCCGCCGGTCGTCGCCTCCGCGCAGACGCACTGCTGTCCGGGGAGAATCCGCCGCGCGCCGCTGCATCACGCAAGCCCATGATCCGCTTTCCGTCGCCCCCGCGAAGGCGGGGCCCAGCGACTTGAAATTGCACCACGATTCTGGACCCCCGCCTTCGCGTGGGCGGCGCGCAGGGCAGGGGCTCGGCGACGCTGCGGTCGACTTCCCCGGACCGCGGTCGGCTACCGCCGGATGTCCGCCCGGAGGGGATTCCGGCGCCGCACGGTCGGCATGTGCCGGCGGGCACCGACTCCACCGCAGGTCCGTCCAATCGTCGCGATCGGCCGGTGGGGATTGTCGCATCGTGCGACGCAGTTCATAGTTGCCCTCGTTTTTTGGCGTGTCGGGGTCGGCCCGGGCGGCTGCGCTGAGCGGTCTGCCGCGACGTTCGATGCGCATCGCATCACAGGGGGCGCAGCTTGCGCATCGGTTGGGGACGCAGCAAGGCGGGAGCAGGGCTGGTTGGCGTCACGCTCGGCGACGGGCTGGCGATCGCGGTGGTCGATCGACCGCGCGACGGGCGCCCGCGCCTGCTCGGCTGGGGCTGCAACATGGTCGAATCGGCGCCGGGCGAACGTGAGCTGCGGGCCGAGCGGCAGCGGCTCAGGCTCGGTCGCTCGCGGACCTGCACCGTGCTCGACAGCGACGACTACCAGTTGCTGCTGGTCGAGGCGCCGCGCGTGGAGCCATCCGAGCTGCGCGCGGCGGTGCGCTGGCGGGTCAAGGAACTGATCGACTTCCACATCGACGATGCGGTGATCGACGTGTTCGAGATCCCCGGCCAGCAGCAGCGGGCGCAGGGCCAGGTCATGATGTACGCGGTGGTCGCGCAGGCGGCGCGGGTGCGGCGGCGGATCGATCTGCTCGAATCGGCCGACCTGCGGCTCGAGGTCGTCGACATCCCCGAGCTTGCGCTGCGCAACCTTGCCGCGCTGACGCCGGACGATGCCGCCGGCGTCGTGACGCTGCAGCTCGGTGCCGGTGGCGGCCTGCTGACTCTGACCCGCCAGCAGAACCTGTTCCTGGCGCGCCGGATCGATACCGGCGCCGACGCGCTGGTCGAGGCTGCCTCGCACAGCAGCGAGCCGGACCGCGAGGACTACGGTCCGCTGGCAGACCTGATCGATGCGATCGTGCTCGAGATCCAGCGTTCGATCGACTACTACGACCGGCATTTCGCCCAGCCGCCGCTCGCGGCGGTCATGATCGCGCCGGCCGGCCCGGGGCTCGACTGGCTCGACGCGCAGTTGAACCGTCGGCTCGGCCTGCCGGTGCGTCGGCTCGACCTGAACGAACTGATCGAAGTCGCCGAGCCGCTCGATGCCGCGACCCAGGCCCGCTGCCTGCTCGCGATCGGCGCCGCGCTGCGGCAGGAGGACACCGCGCTGTGAAACAGCAGGTCAACCTCTACCAGCCGATCTTCCGCCGCCAGCGCAAGGTGTTCTCGGCGGCGACGATGGCGCAGCTCGCCGCGCTGGTCGCGATCGGGCTGCTGGCGCTGTACGGCTTCGGCCGCTGGCAGGCGGCCGGCGCGCGGGCCGACCTCGCCACGCTGACCGCGCAGCGCGACGCCGCACAGGCGCAGGTCGAGCAACTGAGCCGCGATCTCGGCGCTCGTCGCGACGTCGCTGCGTTGAACGACCGGATCGGGCGGGCCGAGCAGGCGCTGGCATCGAAACGGCAGTTGCTGCGCTGGCTGGCCGAGCAGGGCGGTGAACAGACCGGCGGCTTTGCCGGCCATGTCGCTGCACTTGCCCGCCAGCACCGTCCCGGCGTGCAGCTCGACCGGATCGAGATCGGCGCCGGCGGCAGCCTGCGGATCGACGGCCGCACCTGGGAGGCTGGCGAGCTGGTTCGCTACCTGCGCCGGCTCGGCGACGAAGCGGCGCTGGCCGGCATCGAGTTCCGCACCGTCCGCTTCGAGCGGGTCGACGACCGTCCCGACGTCGGTTTCGTGGTGTCGTCGCAGCGGCTCGACGACGAGGCATCGCAATGAACGCCCGGCTGCAGCGGTTCGCCGAACGGATCGACGCGATGAGCCTGCGCGAGCGCGGCATGCTGCTCGCGATCGTGCTGTTGCTGCTGTGGGCGCTGTGGCAGACGTTGCTGATGGCGCCGCTCGGCGAGCGGCGCAAGGCGCACGCGCAGCAGATCGATGCGCTGCGGACGCAGATCGCTGCGCTGAACCAGACCGTGCAATCGCTGGCCGGCGAGGCGTCGGCCGATCCGCGCGCCGACGCCCAGCGCCGGCTCGACGCGCTGGTCGCGCAGCAGGACCAGCTCGATCGCCACCTGTCGCAGGCGACCTCGGCGCTGATCGCGCCGCACGAGATGGGTCGGGTGCTGGAATCGATCCTCGCCCAGCAGAGCGTGCGTCTGCATGCGCTGCGCAGCCTGGCGCCGGAGCCGGTCGATCTCGGCGCCGCCACCGGCATCGCGCCGCTGTACCGGCACGGCATGACGATCGAGGTCGACGGCAGTTACGCCGAGCTGCTGCAGTTCGTGCAGGCGCTCGAGGCGCTGCCGTGGCAGTTCATCTGGCGCGAGCTGGTGATCGATCGCCGCGAACATCCGCGCAACAACCGCCTGCGGTTGACGCTGTACACGCTGAGCCTGCGCGAGGGCTGGCTCGGTGTCTGACCTGCGCCGTTTCCTCCGCGGCGGGCTGCTGGCGTTCGCGCTCGGCGTCGCCGCGACTGCCGGCGCGCAGACGCTGTCCGATCCGACCGCAGCGCTGCCGAGCCGCGAACGCCTTGCGGCCGGGCAGGCACGGGTCTGGACGCTGCAGTCGACCGTGATCGGACCGCAGCGGCGGATCGCAGTCGTCAACGGCGTCGTGGTCGGCATCGGCGACCGCGTCGATGGCGCCCGTGTCGTCGCGATCTCGCATGGCCACGCCGAACTCGATGTCGGTGGTCGCCGCGTGTCACTGGATCTGTTCGGCGCCGCGCCGGACCCCGATGAAGAATCCCGAGGAACCCCATGAAGATCCGACGTTTGCCGCGCCTGTCGCTGGTGTTTGCGGCCAGCCTCGTGCTCGGCGCCTGTGCCGGCACCGGCGCCACGCCGACCGGTCAGCGGATCGACGCCGAGCTGGCCGCAGCGGTGCTGCCGCCTTCGCCGCCGCCGGAAGTGGCCGCCGCGCTGCTGCCGCCGTTGCCGCCGCTGGCCCCGGCCGTGGTCGACGACGAGCCGCGCTTCGACGTCGCGGTCGACCATGTGCCGGCACGCGCGTTCTTCATGTCGCTGGTCGCCGACAGCGACTACAACATGGTCGTCGCGCCGGACGTCGACGGCAGCATCACGCTGCAATTGCGCAACGTGACGCTGGCCGAGACGATGGCAGTGGTCCGCGAGGCGTTCGGATACGAATTCCGCCGCCAGGGCAGCACCTGGGTCGTGCAGGCGCCGAGCCTGCGCACGCAACTGTTCGAAGTCGACTACCTGAACCTGAAGCGCAGCGGCAGTTCGCGCACGCGGGTCAGTTCGGGCCAGACCACCGAGACGCGCAGCAACGATCCGTCGATGCAGAGCGCGATGGTGCCGGGCGCGCCGTTCACCGACCGCGACATCGCCGAGCAGTCGTTCGGCACCCGCATCGAGACCGAATCCGAGGCGGCGTTCTGGGACGATCTGGCCGACTCGATCCGGGCGCTGGTCGGCGACGGCGCCGGCCGCAGCGTGGTCGCCAATCCGATGACCGGCGTTGTCGTGGTGCGTGCATTGCCGTCCGAGCTGCGCGACGTGCAGCAGTATCTGCATGCGGTGCAGCAGATCGCGCAGCGGCAGGTGATCCTCGAGGCGAAGGTCATCGAAGTCGAACTGCGCGACGGCTTCCAGGCCGGCATCGACTGGGCCAAGCTGCAGAACTGGACCGAAGGCGGGGTCGTGGTCGGCCAGCGCCGCCCACCGGAAGACGGCGAAGTGCCGAGCACGCTGCATGGCCTGTTCGATCCGGATGGCACCTTCACGCCATTCGATCCGGCCACCGGCCT
Organism: Lysobacteraceae bacterium; assembly: GCA_041687455.1. Lineage (GTDB taxonomy): Bacteria > Pseudomonadota > Gammaproteobacteria > Xanthomonadales > Xanthomonadaceae > JAWLBY01. The sequence continues at coordinate 24,031 of JAWLBY010000026.1, forward strand.
CGCCGCGAATCCGTTCGGCGGCATCTTCAGCGCTGCGTTGCGCTACAAGGACTTCGCGGCGTTCATCGAACTGCTCGAAAGCCAGGGCCGGACTCGCGTGCTGTCGTCGCCGCGGGTCGCCACCGTCAACAACCAGAAGGCGGTGATCAAGGTCGGTTCCGACGAGTTCTTCGTCACCGGCGTGACCAGCCAGACCACCACCGGCGGCGCTGCCGCATCGACCAACCGCAACATCATCCTGACGCCGTTCTTCTCCGGCATCGCGCTCGACGTGACGCCGCAGATCAGCGCCGCCGGCGAGGTGATCCTGCACATCCACCCGACCGTCAGCGAAGTCGTCGACCAGACCAAGACCTTCACCGTCGGCGGCCTGTCGGAGAGCCTGCCGCTGGCGTTCTCGACCGTTCGCGAGGCCGACAGCATCGTCCGCGCCAGCAGCGGCCAGGTGGTTGTCATCGGTGGCCTGATGAAGGACAGCGAGACCGGCGGGCAGAACCAGGTGCCGCTGCTCGGTCGCGTGCCGGGGCTCGGCCACCTGTTCCGCCATCAGCAGCAGAGCGAGCGCAAGAGCGAACTGGTGATCCTGCTGCGCACGACGGTGGTCGACGGCGGCGACGTCTGGCGCCGCGAAGCCGAGGCGGCGTCGGAGCGGATGCGCGCGCTCGGTGCGCCGGGCGCACGCTGACGGCCGGCGCATGCGGACCGGTCGATGTACCGTCAGCACTTCGGATTGCAGGACGCACCGTTCCGGCTGACCCCGGACACCGCGTTCTTCCATCCCGGCAGCGCCGCGCAGGAGGCGCTGAACGTGCTGCTGGTCGCGCTCGCCGACGGCGAGGGCTTCGTCAAGATCAGCGGTGAGGTCGGGCTCGGCAAGACGATGCTGTGCCGTGCGTTGCTCGGCGCGCTCGGCCAGGACTACTGCACCGCGTGGATTTCGAACCCGGACCAGACGCCGGCATCGATGCGTGCCTCGCTGGCGCGCGAGCTTGGCGTCGATCTGCCGCACAACCCGGGCCCCGAGCGGGTGCTGCGGCTGATCACCGAACGGCTGCTCGAACTGGCCGCGGCCGGCCGTCGCGCGGTGCTGCTGATCGACGAGGCGCAGGCGCTGCCGGCGCCGACGCTGGAGGCGGTCCGGTTGCTGACCAACCTCGAAACCGAACGACGCAAGCTGCTGCAGGTGGTGCTGTTCGGCCAACCGGAGCTGGATCAGCGGCTGGCCCGGCCCGGCCTGCGCCAGTTGCGGCAGCGGATCACGTTCTCGCACGCGCTGCGGCCGCTCGATGCCGATGCCGTGGCCGGTTATGTCGCGCACCGCCTGCGCGCCGCCGGTCATCCCCGCGGCGACCTGTTCGAGCCGGCGGCATTGCGAATGCTGGCGCGGCGCAGCGACGGCGTGCCGCGGCTCATCAACATCATCGCCCACAAGGCACTGCTGCTGGCCTGGAGCCGCGGCCGGCCGCGGGTCGGCGTGGCCGACGTACGTGCCGCGGCGGCCGACACCGACGCGGTGTCACCGCTGCGCTGGTGGCAGCGACTGCGCGGCCGCGCGACCGCCATCGGCGCGGCGCTGCTGTCGCTGGCGCTGCTCGCGGCGAGTGTGGCCGGCGTGAGCGGAGCACCGGCATGAGCCTGATCAACGACGTGCTGCGCGAGCTCGATCGCCGCGGAGCGCCGGCCCCGCTGCCGTTGCCGGCGGTCGCTGCAGCGCCGCCACCGCGTCGGCGCCGGCATCGGCTGGTCGCCACGCTGGTCGTTGCGGTGGTCGCATTGCCGCTGATCGGTGGCTGGCTGCTGCAGCGGCTGCCGAGTGCGGCTCGATCCGAGCCGGCGGCCGACGTCGTCGCGTCGGCTCCGGCGAGCGATCGTGCGGATGATGCGGTCGCATCGACGCCATCGATCGAGCTGCCGTCGGCGAGCGCCGACAGCGCCGCCGCCGCGCCGATCGATCGGGCCGGACAGCCGGCCGCGGCGGACCGTGCGAGCGACCGCTCGCCGCCGGATGCCGGCGCTGCCGTCGCGGCCGCACCCCCCGTGCAGCGGCAGCCGGAGCCGATCGAAGTCGAGCAGCGAGCGCCGGCCTCCGCCGAGGCGGCATCGGCGCCGGCCGCTGCCGGCCGCGTCAGCGCCGATCCGACCGCACCGCTCGCCAGCGCCGGGCCGGAAGGCGCCACGCCGGCGGTCGAGCCGATGCGCCTGTCGATCCGGCGCCGGACCGCCGCCGCGGATGCCGACGATGTCGAGCTCGCCGGGCTGATCCGGCAGGCCGATGCCGCGCTCGCCGCGCGTCGCGACGACGAGGCCGGGCGTCTGCTGCGGCTGGTGCTGGCTCGCGCGCCTGCGCAGCATCGGTCACGGCTGGCGCTGGCCCGGCTGCTGCTCGAACGGCAGCGGCGCGCCGATGCGATCCGGCTGCTCGACGACGGCCTGCAGATCGATCCGCACGCCGCCGAGCTGGCCGAATGGCTCGGTCGGCTGCTGCTGGAGGCCGGCGACCCGGTCCGCGCCGCTGCGGTGCTCGCCGGCGCGGCGCCGGCGCTGGTCGAACGACCGGCGCATCACGCGCTGCTCGCGGCGGCCTGGCAGCAGGCCGGCGAGTCGGCGCAGGCGGCGGCGACCTACCGCGCACTGCTCGCGCACGATAGCCGCAACGGCGCCTGGTGGCTCGGTCTGGCGCTGGCCGAGGACGCACTCGGCGAACCCGCCGCGGCACGGGCAGCGTTCGAACGCGCGCGGCTCGATCGCAGTCTGGAGGCTTCCGTGCGGCACTACATCGAACAGCGGATCGGCCAGCTCGGGAGCGCGCAGTGAACGTCGTTTCCGGCCCGCGTGGCGGCGGACGCCGGGTTGGCGCCAACCCGCCGCGGCGGGCCAGCTCGCCGGAGCCGGATCGGGTGCGCCCGAACGGCGCACAATGGACTGCGCGCTGCCTCGGTCACCTGCCGGATCATGTTCCGGTGCCGGCGACCGCTGCGGCAGGCGCGCATCAGCAGGGGAAAATCGATTGAACACCGCCGTCAAGCAGCGCGTCCGGATCGGCGACGTGCTGGTGCAGAACAAGGTGCTGTCGCAGGCGCAGCTCGAGCAGGCGCTGGCCGAGCAGAAACGCAGCGGCCACAAGCTCGGTCGCGTGCTGGTGCAGCAGGGCTTCGTCGACGAGGACACGCTGCTGCGGCTGCTCGCGCGCCAGCTCGGGATCCAGGTCGTCGACCTCAAGCACTATCAGTTCAAGCCGGAAATCGTCCGACTGCTGCCGGAGACGTTCGCCCGCCGCTACCGCGCGGTCGTGCTGGCCGACAATCGCGACCACCTGCTGGTCGGCATGGCCGATCCGACCGACATCTTCGCCTTCGACGAGCTGTCGCGGCTGCTGAAGAAGCAGGTCAAGCTCGCGATCGTTTCGGAATCGGCGCTACTGCGCGCGATCGACCTGGTCTACCGGCGCACCGAGGAAATCCTGTCGCTGGCCGAGGAACTCGGCGAGGAACTGGAGGACGGCGACTACGACGTCGAACGGCTCGGTGTCGAGGCCGCGCAGAGCGACGCGCCGGTCATCAAGCTGCTGCAGTCGATGTTCGAGGACGCGGTGCAGATGGGTGCGTCCGACATCCACATCGAGCCGGACGAATCGCAGCTCCGGATCCGCCAGCGCATCGACGGCATCCTGCACGAGCAGGTCATCGAGGGCCGCAAGATCGCCGGCGCGCTGGTCACCCGCCTGAAGCTGATGTCGGCGCTCGACATCTCCGAGAAGCGGCTGCCGCAGGACGGCCGTTTCAGCATCCGGGTCAAGAACCGCAACATCGACGTGCGCCTGTCGACGATGCCGGTGCAGTACGGCGAATCGATGGTGCTGCGTCTGCTCGACCAGGGCAGCGCACAGTTGTCGCTCGGCGAGGTCGGCATGCCGCCGAAGCTGCTGAACCGCTTCGAGCGGCTGGTGCAGAAGCCGCAGGGCATGGTGCTGGTGACCGGCCCGACCGGCTCCGGCAAGACCACCACGCTGTACGCGGCGCTGAACCGGATCAACCAGCCGTCGACCAAGATCATCACCGTCGAGGACCCGGTCGAGTACCGGCTGCCGCGCATCAACCAGGTGCAGGTCAATGCCAGGATCGGGCTGACCTTCGCCCGCGTGCTGCGCACGGCGCTGCGGCAGGATCCGGACGTGATCATGGTCGGCGAGATGCGCGACCAGGAAACTGCCGAAATCGGCCTGCGCGCGGCGATGACCGGCCACTTCGTGCTGTCGACGCTGCACACCAACAGTGCGATCGCGACCGTCGAGCGGCTGATCGACATGGGCGCGGCCGGCTACATGGTGGCTGTCGCGCTGAATGCGGTGATCGCGCAGCGGCTGATCCGCCGCGTCTGCGAAAGCTGCGCCGAGCCGATGACGCCGAACGTGCACCAGCTCGCGTGGCTGCGCGCGCAGTTTGGTGCCGATGTCGACACGATGCGCTTCGTGCGCGGCCGCGGCTGCGCCAACTGCAGCCACACCGGTCACCGCGGCCGGATCGGCGTGTTCGAGATGGTCGAGATCGATGCCGCGCTCGCCGACGCGCTGCGCCGCAGCGACATCGAGGGCTTCGTCCGGCACGCCGAGCGGCAGCCCGGCTACCGTCCGCTGGCCCGCTGCGCGGTCGATTTCGCCGCGCAGGGTGTGTCGACCCTCGATGAGGTGCTGCGGCTGGCCGGCGAGGAATTCGAGCAGGAAGAGGTGCTGATCGAGGCGGTCGCTGCGGCGGTCGACGAGGCCGAGGGAGAGCAGGAGGCCGGGTCGTGATCGCCCGACGTTCCGCTGGGTGCGAACCGGCTCGTTGGCGAGTCGGGGCACGCGGGCGACTGATTTGCGCGGCCACTGCGCGGAGGACGGGTGCGACGTCGGCCCGTGGCTGCCCGGATCGATTGCAGCGGGTCGGGTCTGCCGACCTCGTCATCCCGGCGCAAGCCCGCTGCTGGCCGGGGAAATTGCCGGCGGCCGATCGTCCCGGTGCCGTCATCCCGGCGAAGGCCGGGATCCACCTCGATTGTGCTTTCGCGACGACCGGGTGCGGGAGAAGCAAGATGGATCCCGACCTTCGCCGGGATGACGAGCAGATATTCTGCGTACAGTCCCACCGCTTGAACAGCGCCATGGATCCCGGCGTCCGCCGTCCCGTTTCCGCTCGTCGACGGCCGCACTGATGCCACGTTTCCAGTACAGGGGCCGGTCGAGCCGCGGCGAAGCGGTCAGCGGGCGGATCGACGCCGAGTCGGCCGAAGCCGTCGCGAGCCAGTTGTTCAACAGCGGCGTCACGCCGATCGACATCACGCCGGCGCAGGCCGAAGCGCGCGACCTGCTGCCGGCGTTCTCGCTGCAGAAGAAGCCGGCGGTCGACGAGGTGATCCTGTTCACCCGGCAGATGTATGCGCTGACCAAGGCCGGCGTGCCGCTGACCGCGGGACTGCGCAGCCTGGCCGGATCGATGCGCAATCCGGTCTTCATCGCGGCGCTGCGCGAGATCGTCGAGACGCTGGAATCGGGTCGCGAGCTGTCGGTCGCGATCGCCCGCCATCCGAACATCTTTCCGCCGCTGTACATCTCGCTGATCCGGGTCGGCGAGAATTCCGGCCGGCTCGAGGAGTCGTTCAGCCTGATGTACGACTACCTGCAGCGCGAGAAGCACACGCGGCAGCAGATCAAGTCGGCGCTGCGCTACCCGACGACCGTGATCATCGCGATCACGATCGCGATGGGCGTGCTGGCCGGTTTCGTGATCCCGGCCTTCAGCCAGATCTTCGACCAGCTCGGCGGCCAGTTGCCGCTGCCGACCCGGATCATCATGGCGTTCTCGGATTTCGTCCGTGGCTACTGGTTCGTGATCCTGCTTGGCCTGGCGGCGGCCGGCGGCGGTTTCGTGTTCTGGAAGAACACCGACCGCGGGCGTTACCTGTGGGACCGCACCCGCTTCCGGCTGCCGCTGGTCGGCGACATCATCCTGCGCGCGAGCCTGGCCCGCTTCGCCCGCGCGTTCTCGATGACCTACCGCTCCGGCGTGCCGCTGTCACAGGGACTCACGCTGGTCTCTCGTGCGGTCGACAACGAGTTCCTCGGCGAGAAGGTGGTGCAGATCCGCAACGGCGTCGAGCGCGGCGAGACGCTGTCGGCGACCGCCGCGGCGGCCGGTCTGTTCACGCCGCTGGTGCTGCAGATGCTGCGGGTCGGCGAGGAGACCGGTGCGGTCGACGACATGCTCGACGAGGTCGGCGACTACTACGAACGCGAGGTCGATTACGACGTCGCCAACATCAGCGCGATCATCGAGCCGCTGCTGATCGTCGCGCTCGGCGGCATGGTGCTGGTGATCGCGCTCGGCGTGTTCCTGCCGATGTGGGGCATCTTCCGGCTGGCGCTGCACGGATGAGCGGCGCGAGCGTCCGGCGGCTGGCGGCGTGCCCGGCGACGTGTCCTGCCGGCGGGCGCCGGCAGCGCGGCATGCTGCTGCTCGAGCTCGTGCTGGTGGTGATCCTGGTCGCGCTGCTGTTCATGGTCGCGATCGATCGCCTGCTGCCGTTGCGCGGCCAGGCCGAGGGCGCCGCCGTGCTCGGTTCGCTCGGTGCGATGCAGGCCTCGCTCGGCAGCGAAGTGGCCGATCGGGTACTGCGCGGTGGCAGCGATGCGCTGCTCGCGTTCGAGAACGCCAATCCGGTCGATTTCCTGTCCCGGCCGCCGGCCGGCTACCGCGGGCCGATGGCCAGCGTCGATGCCGCGGCGCTGGCGCCCGGCGAATGGGCGTTCGACCGTGGGCGCGGCGTGCTGGTCTATCGCGTGCGGTTTTCCGATCAATTCCGCGGCAGCCTGCTCGATCCGCCGCGCGGCGAATGGAAGATCGAGCTGCAGTACCGGGACGGCGAGCGGACCGCGGAGCGGATCCGCGGCGTGCTGCTGGTGCCGCTTGCCGAGACCGAGTGGGTATTCGACTAGAGCGGCAACGGGCGGCGGTAGCAGTTCGACATTTGCAGCGGTACCCATCGGAGCCGTTCGCTGAGGTATCGAAGGGCGAACCGACGCGCCGCCGCGCCGTTCGTGTTTCGACGCCTCGACACGCGTGGCAGGTGCCGCGATCCGGGCGAATGCCAGCAGCAGTCGACAGCAGAGCCTTGGGTGAAGCGGCTGTTGGTTCCGGGCCGTCTTGAGCGGCTGATCGACCCAAGCCCCGCGGTGGCCGCTGATGGCTCGGCGCGCGCATGTTGCGACAGGCTGCGAGCGGAACAGTGCAATGCGGACCCGGCGGCCGGATGACCGGTTTTCGCATCGATTTTCGTCAGGGGAAAGTGCGGCCTCGCCGACATCCGGTCCGGCAGCCGGGTGTCCGGGCAATCGCGGCCGTTCGTGAATGTTGCCCAAACATCGGGCGAAGTCATCTACTATGCTCGTTCCGTTGCGCCGGCTACCCACAGGGGGACGTGCGGCGTGGGATGTGCTCAACGCAAATGGAGATCGTCATGAAGGCTCAGCAGTCCGGTTTCACCCTGATCGAACTGGTCATGGTCATCGTCATCCTCGGCATCCTGGCCGTCGTGGCGGTGCCGCAGTTCCTCGACATGCGCACCGAGGCGCGCGCCGCGGCGCTGCAGGGCGTGGTCGGCGGCGTGCAGTCGGCGATCGCGATCAACTACGCCGGACGCTCGGCCGGCATCGCCGCCAGCGTCGCGATTGCCAACGGCGACGACTGCGCGACCCGCGTCGGCGCGCTGATGCAGGGCGGCGTGCCGACCGGCTACACCGTCACCGGCACGACGCCGACCTGCACCATCACGCAGACTGCCAGCGGCAACAACCAGGCCGTCACCGTCCCGGCGACCCCGTAAACGGAAAGCCCCGGCCGGGCGGCCGATGCCGGTCGCCTGGCGCGTTCGGGACAGCGCGTCGCCCATGCTGCGTGTGACGGTCAGCCAGCAGCGCCAGCAGGCGCGGCCACGGCCGCGGCGCGATGGCGGTTTCACGATGATCGAGCTGGTCATGATCATCGTGCTGCTCGGCATTCTCGCGGTGGTCGTGGTGCCGAGTTTCAATTCGCGGCCGTTCCTGGCCCGCGGATTCTTCGACGAAGTGAAGACCGCGGCGCGCCACGCGCAGAAACTGGCCGTCGCCAGCGGTTGCGAGACGCGCCTGGCGATCAGTGCATCCAGCTACGCATTGCAGCAGCGCGCCGGCTGCCTGGTCGGCGCATGGAGCGCGGCCAGCCATCCGGCCCGCGGTGGCGACTATGCCGGCACTGCGCCGGATGGCACGACGATCGCCGGCGCCGACATCGACTTCCATCCGGACGGCGCCAGCGGCGGCGGTGCAGTCACGGTCGGCGGCCACTCGTTCACGGTCGCGGTCACCGGCCATGTCTCGGGCGACTGAGCGCACGGCGGGCCGGCAGTGCGGCCTGACCCTGGTCGAGCTGGTCATCTCGATCGTGATCATCTCGATCGCCGTGACCGGCGTGCTGATGGCCTATTCGACGATGGTCGCGCGCAGCGCCGATCCGCTGATCGATGTGCAGGCGGTCGCGATCGCCGAAGCGTACATGGACGAGATCCTGGCCAAGCCGGTGGCCGGTCCGGTCGGCGGCGGCGGCCGGGCAACCTATGCGACGGTCGGCGAGTACGCCGGGCTGTCCGAGCCGCCGACCGACCAGTTCGGTGCCGCGCTGGCCGGGCTCGGTGCCTACACCGTCGCCGTCACGATCGGTGGCAGCGACCTCGGCATCGGCGCGACCGGCGTGCAGGTCACGGTCGCGCACACGTCCGGCCGCAGCGTCACGCTGCGCGGCCATCGGATCGATTTCTGATGTGGCGGCCGTTGCCCGCTCGCGTCCGGAACGTGCTTCCTTCAGGAGCTCGCCACCCGGTCGTCGATCCGCCGCGGCCCGGACGCGGCCGCCACGCCGGCTTCACGCTGGTCGAGCTGGTGCTGGTGATCGTGCTGACCGGCATTCTCGGCACCATCACGGCGGTGTTCGTGGTCGAACCGATGCGTGCCTATGTCGACCAGTCGCGGCGGGTCGCGCTGGTCGACGATGCCGAACTGTCGCTGCGGCGGATGGCGCGCGAGATCCGTGCGGCAGTTCCGAACAGCGTGCGGGTCAGCGGCGGCACGCAACTGGATTTCTTCAATGCGGTCAGCGGCGCGCGCTACCGCGCCGCGGCCCCACCGAACGATCCGGACGCGATCCTCGAGTTCGATCGCGACGACGGCAGTTTCGACGTGCTCGGTGGCTTCGCCGGCCTTGCGGCGCTGGCGTCGACCACGCACCGGCTGGTCATCCACAACCTCGGCACGGCCGGCAGCGATCTGTACGAAGGCAGCGGCGCGCTGCGGCCGGTCATTTCGCCGGTCGGCAGCACGCTGACCATCGCCGGCGACCGGGTCACGCTCGACCCGCCGTTCCGGTTCGGCTGGGAGTCGCCGGAACAGCGCGTCTACGTGACCGACGGCCAGGTCAGCTACCAATGCAGCGGCGGCGCGCTGGCCCGCAACGGCGTCACCGTCGTCGACGGCGTGACCGCCTGCAGCTTCGGCTACTCGGCCGGCAGCGCCAGCCGCTTCGCGGTCGCCAGCCTGTCGCTGACGCTGGCCAACAGCGCCGGCGAGTCGGTCACGCTGATGCGGCAGGTGCACGTGGAGAACCTGCCATGAGCGGCCAGCGCGGCGTCGCGTTGATCAGTGCCATTTTCCTGCTGGTCGTGCTGGCGGCGCTGGCGCTGTACATGCTGAGCCTGTCGGGCACGCAGCACTACACGGCGCTGTGGGCGGTGCAGGGCGCGCGGGCCCATTACGCGGCCCACAGCGGCCTGCAGTGGGGCGCCTGGCAGGCCGTCAACGGCGGCTGTCCGACCGCAACGACGCTGGCGGTCGATGCCGGCGCGCCGGCCACCTTCGATGTCGCGGTAAGTTGTACGAGCAGTGGCAGCTACACCGAACTGGGAGTCGGCTACACGGTATGGCAGATCGATGCGACGGCGCAGTTCGGCACGCTCGGCAGTCCGGCCCATGCGCAGCGCCGGCAGCGTGCGACGGTGGTGACCTCGCCATGAGCACGCCGATGGCCCGCGACCGCACCGCAGCGCCGGTGCGCGTCAGCCGACGATTTCCGCGCAGCGTCGGCGGCGCGCTGCTGTTGCTGCTCGGTCTGCTGGCCAGCCCGGCGCAGGCGCAGATCGCGCTGGTCGGCAGCGAGCAGACGGTCGGCATATCGAGCCCCGAGAGCTCGCTGACGATCGCCCGCCCGATCGCCGTCGTCGAAGGGCATGTGATGCTCGCGCAGGTCGCGACCCGACTCGGCTCGTGGATGGTCATTACCGCTCCGGCCGGCTGGCAACTGGTCGAGCGACGCGACAACGGCACCAGCCTGGCGCAGGCGATCTACTACAAGGTCGCCGGCGCCGCCGAGCCGGCCAGCTACACCTGGAGCTTCAATTTCAGCGATCGTGCGGCCGGCGGCATCGCCGCCTACAGCGGTGTCGATGCCAGCGACCCGATCCTCGTCAGCGGCAGCGCGACCGGCAGCGGCACGTCGATCGTCGCGCCGTCGATCACGACGACGGTCGACGGCGCGCGGCTGGTCGGCTTCTACGCCAACGCCAACGGCAACAACACGTTCACTGCGCCGTCCGGAATGTCGGCCTTGTTCGGCGGCGGCGCCGGCGCCGGCCCGAACGGAATGACGATCGGCGCGGCCGACGAGAGCCAGGCCAGCGCCGGCGCCACCGGCACCCGCACGGCCACGCTCGGCCCGACATCGTCGGCCTACGTCGCCCATCTGCTGGCGCTGAACCCTGGGGCCAGCTACGCACTCGACCATATCCGGATCGATCATCCGGGCAGCGCGGTGACCTGCGAGCCGGCCACGATCACGCTGCGCGCCTGCGCCGATGCCGCCTGCACGGCGACCTATCCGGACCCGGTCACGGTGACGCTGGCGTCGAGCCCGATCGGCACCTGGAGCAGCAACCCGGTCGTGTTCAGCGGCACGACGGTCGTGACGCTGTCGGTCGCTACGCCGCAGACCGTCACGCTCGCCGCGGGCTCGGTGCCGGCACCAAACAACGCCACGCAGTGCTGGGCCGGCGCGGTCGCAACCTGCGCGCTGGACTTTGCCGACACCGGTTTCATCTTCTCGCCGATTCCGCACCAGACCGCCGGCACCGAATCGGCCACGATCACGCTGCGGGCGGTGACCACCGCCGACGACGGCACTGCCTGCAGCGCGGCGCTGAGCGGCGAGCAGGCGATCGAGCTGGCGTCCGAGTGCATCGATCCGGTCGCCTGCGCCGGCGTCAGCCCGGCCATCTCCGGGGTGTCGATCGCCAACAACGATGCCGCCGCGGTGCTCGGCTACACGCCGGTCACGCTGACCTTCGACGCTGCGGCGAGTGCGTCGTTCACGCTGAACCATGCCGACGTCGGCCGGCTGCAACTGCACGCGCGGCACACGGTCGACACCGGCGCCGTGCTGGTCGGAGCCAGCAACAGCTTCGTCGTGCGGCCGGCCGGCTTCGCGATCGGCGCGATCGAGCGCAGCGCCGACGGGTTTGCCAATCCAGGCGCTGCCGATCCGGCCGGCGTGATCTTCATCGGCGCCGGCCAGCCGTTCTCGGCGACCGTCACCGCGATCACATCGGCCGGCGTGGCAGCGCCGAATTTCGGCAACGAGACGGCGCCGGAAGGCGTGCGGCTGGTCGCGTCGCTGGAACTGCCGGTCGGCGGCGCCAACCCGGCGCTCGACAACGACACCATCGACGGCGCCGCGTTCGCTGCCGGCAGCGCGACGGTGTCGAACCTGGCCTGGCACGAGGTCGGCATCGTCCGGCTGGCCGGCAGCGTCGCCGATGGCGACTACCTCGGCGCCGGCGCCGTGCTCGGTGCCGCCAGCGATCCGGTCGGGCGCTTCGTGCCGGACCACTTCAACGTCGTCGTCGAGGATGGCTGTGCAGCGAGCGGCGTGAGCTACGCGCGGCAGCCGTTCGCGGTCGATGTCGAGGCGCGCTCGGCCGGCGATCTGCTGACGATGAACTACGCGGCCGCGTTCGCGCGCGAAACCCGGCTGTCGGAGGCCGGCGACGAGACCGGCTTCAGCGGCAATGTGATCGTCGCCGCCGGCTTCCTGCTCGGCGCAGCACGCGAAGAATCGGTCAGCTACGTCGATCCGGCCGAACCGCAACTGCCGCGCATGCTGGCGATCCGCGCGACCGACGCCGATGGCGTCGACTCCGACGGCCACGACGACAGCACCGACCTGCGCAGCGGGCGGCTGCGGCTCGACAACGTGGTCGCCAGCGGCCTGCAGCCGGTCGACATGCCGCTGCGGGTCGAGAGCTGGCAGGACGACGGCAGCGGCGCATTCGGCTGGATCACCGACGCTGACGACGCCTGCACGGTGCTGATCGACAGCGATTTCAGCGTGTCCGGACCGGCGACGATCGAGGCGGTCACGTTGGTCAATGGCAACGGCAGCGTGCGGCTGGCGCCGAGCGCCGACGGCAATGTCGACGTGACCGCGCAGATCGGCGTGCTGGCGCCGTGGCTGCAGTTCGACTGGGACGGCGACGGCGTCCGCGACGATCCGGGCGCGCGGGTCGCCTTCGGCCTGCACGAGGGGCGGCCGAGGCAGATCTTCCGCCGCGAGCGGATCGGCAACTAGCCCGGATATTCCATGAGGGGGTGCGGATGATCGCGCCGGGCTTTGCGGCGAGCGCAAGGCGCGACGCCCCCGAGTGGCAGGCCCCACTTGGGGGAGGAGCAACGCAGCGATCGCCGCAAAGAACAAGCGAGGGCCGCGCCAGCGGAGAGTCGCGGCAGACCAGCGTGTACCTCGCGCGTTCTTCCGGCGCAGTGAGCAATCCCCGCGAAATCCGTGGCGATTCTCCGCGACCTCGTGAAATATCCGGGCCAGGCGTGCCCGGTCGGGCTGGGCGCCGCTCGCGCCGCGCCCGGCGCCGGCGCTGTCAGTCGAACGCCGCGGCGTAGCCGCTGTCGACGATCGACTTCTGCAGCACCTCGCTGAGCTTCAGGTTCGCGGCGACGAGCTGGCCGCGGTCGAGCAGGCGGTCGCTGCCGCCGCGGAAGTCGCAGACGCGGCCGCCGGCCTCGCGGACCAGCAGCATGCCGGCGGCGATATCCCACGGTTTCACGCCGGCTTCGAAATAGCCATCGGCGCGGCCGCAGGCGACATAGGCCAGATCGAGCGCGGCCGAACCGGTGCGGCGGATGTCCTCGGCCTCGCCGAGCAGGCCCTGCACGGTCAGCAGGTGCGGCGCGAGCCGCTTGCGCTCGCGCGGCGGGAAGCCGGTGATCAGCATCGCGCCGGTCATCTCGGCGCGGCCCGACACGCGGACGCGGCGGTCGTTCAGATAGGCGCCGCTGCCCTTGCTGGCGGTGAAGATCTCGTTGCGCATCGGGTCGTAGATCACCCCGTGCAACGGCTCGCCGCGCTCGACCAGCGCGATCGACACGCAGAAATGCGGGATCCCGTGCAGGTAGTTGCTGGTACCGTCGAGCGGGTCGATCACGAACGTGTAACGCCCCTTGCCCTGCACGCCGGTTTCCTCGCCGAGGAAGCCGTGGTCGGGGAACGCCCGGCGCAGCTCGCGTATGATTTCGGTCTCGACCTGCGAATCGACCTCGCTGGCGTAGTCCTGACGAGCCTTTTCAAACACGTTGAGGCTCTCCAGTCGGCTGATGTTGCGCAGCAGCAGGTTGCCGGCGTGACGGGCCACCTTGACCATGACGTTGACCGCGGGCTTCTGCATGCGGAGTCCGATTCGTTTTGTCGTGGGAAAAGAACGGCGCGCCGGAGCCGGCGCGCGAAGATGACGGGAATTCTAGCAGATGGACCACCGCACACCGTCCGACCCGAGCCGCTCGCCGTGGATCGTGCTGGTCGGCACCTCGCACCCGGGCAACATCGGCAGCGCCGCGCGGGCGCTGAAGACGATGGGGCTCGACCGGCTGCGACTGGCCGCGCCCGAATGCGACCCGGAGGCTGCCGACGCGATCGCGATGGCGGCCGGCGCCGACGATCTGGTCGCTCGCGCCGAGCGCCATCCGGACCTGCCGGCGGCACTGGCCGATTGCGTGTTCGTGCTCGGCTGCACGGCACGCCGCCGGCACGTTCAGCTCGATGAGCTGAGCCCGCGCGAGGCGGCCGCACGGGCGATCGCGGCCGCGGCACACGGGCCGGTCGCGATCGTGTTCGGCCGCGAGCGGACCGGGCTCAGCAACGAGGAACTGCAGTGCTGCCATGCCGCGGTGCACATTCCGACCGATCCCGGCTTCAGTTCGCTGAATGTCGCCGCCGCCGTGCAGGTGCTGGCCTACGAACTGCGGCTGGCGCTGCTCGAAGCCGCCGCAGTACCGGCGGCGGCGCCGCTCGAGGCGGCCGATCCCCCGGCCCCGCAGGCCCAGCTCGAGCGCTTCTTCGAGCACCTCGACCAGGCGCTGGTCGATATCGATTTCCACAAGGGCCGCGCCGCCGAGACCGTCATGCGGCGGTTGCGTCGGCTGTTCCTGCGCGCGACGCCGGACGAACGCGAGCTGCGCATCCTGCGCGGCATCCTGGCCGAGGCGCAGCGGATGGCGCGGCTGGCGCGCGAGCGCGGCGGCTAGCGCGCCGCGGTCGGCGTCGCGACCACTCGCTTCGGCCTGCGGAACGATGCGACGTCATCGCGATGCGCTACGCTGAGGCTCACTCCGATCGGTAGCGATCACCGTGAAGCCGTCCGCCGTCGCCCGTCTGTTCACGCTGCTGATGGTCGGTACGCTGGGGCTCGGCGCGGCGCCGGCGGCGGCCGTCGACGGCAGCGATCAGGTGCTGGTGCTCGGCCGGATCAGCGACGATCCGAATCGGCACCAGGAGCAGTTGCGACCGTTGCTCGACTACGTCGTCGCGCGGATGGCGGATCTCGGCATTCGCGAAGGCCGCGTGCTGATGGCGCCGGACACCGCGCAGATGGTGAGCTACCTGCGCCGCGGACGGGTCGACTGGGTCACCGAAACGGCCGCTACCGGCCTGCTGCTGGCCGAGCGCAGCGGCGCCCGCGTGCTGGTGGCGACCGAACGCAACGGCGTGTCGATGTACCGCAGCGTGATCTTCACCCGTCGCGACAGCGGCATCGGCAGCCTGGCTGACCTGCGCGGGCGCAGCATCGCGTTCCAGAACCTCAATTCGACCAGTGCCTACTTCGCGCCGGCCGCGGCCTTGCTGCAGGCGGGCCTGCCGCTCGAGATCCTGCTGTCGCCGGACGACCTGCCGCGCCCGGCGGCGGTCGGCTACCTGTTCGCCCGCTCCGAGCACAACATCGCCACCTGGGTGCACAAGCGGCTGGTCGATGCCGGCGCGGTCAGCGAGATCGACTGGGACGCGCTGCAACGGCTGCCGCACGGTTTCCGCGATGAACTGACGCCGATCCATCGTTCCGGAGCCTATCCGCGCGCGCTCGAACTGGTCCGCGGCGGATTCGGCCGCGAGCGTCGCGAGCGGTTGCGCGCGGTGCTGCTGGCGGCGGCCGACGACCCGACCGCGCGCGAGCCGTTGCTGCGCTTCTTCGGCACCGGCCGTTTCCTGCCGATCGATGCACCGATGCAGGCGTCGCTGGCGCAGTTGGCGCGCGAGGTGCAGCAAGTGCGGGCTGCGCTCGAATGAACGCCGCGCCGCGACTGGGGCTGCGCGGCCGGTTCCTGGTCCTGCTCGCGGTGACCGTGCTCGGCGCCGCGCTGCTGCTGGCGCTGGCCTGGCAGCAGCAGCGCCGGGCGCATCGCGAGATGGCCGAGTTCGGCCATGCCGCGATGCGCGACCTCGCGCTGACCGGCACCCGCACGCGCGGCGAGGCGCTGGCGCAGACGCTGGCCGACGCGCTGGCCAACCCGCTGTACTACTTCGACCTGAGCCGGATCGGCGAACTGGCCGGCTCGGCGCTGCTGCAGCCGGACGTCGAGTTGGTCATCGTGTTCGATGCGCACGGCGCGATCGTCCACGACGGCTCGCCCGACATCGCCGCGTTCGGGCAACCGATGAGCGATCCGTTCGCCGCTGCAGCGGTGGCGGCCGATTCGCTGGCATTGCGGCAGGCGGACGATCGGGTGGAAGTCGCGATGCCGATCCGGATCGGTCGCGAACGGATCGGTGGCGTACGCGTCGCGTTGTCGCTGGCGCCGGCGCTGCAGGCCGAGGCCGAGGTCGACCGGCGGGTCCGGCAGCAGCTCGCCGACGCGAGCCGGCGCGGCATGCTGTACCTCGGCGTGCTGCTCGGCGGCCTGCTGCTGCTCGGCGCCGGCCTGTCCTGGGCGATTTCGCGCGGCCTGGTGCGGCCGATCCGGGCGCTGGCCGACGCGGCGCGACAGATCGAGGCCGGCAACTATGCAGTCGAGCTGCCGAGCGGACGGCATGACGAGCTGGGCGAACTGCAGGGCGCCTTCGCGCGGATGAGCCGGGCCGTTGCGCTGCACGAGGCAGAGATCCGCCGGATCGCCTACACCGACGCGCTGACCGGGCTGCCCAATCGACTGGCGCTGCGCGAGCGGCTCGAACGGCGGCTGTTCGACGTGCGCTCGGCTGGCCGCGAGCTGGCGCTGGTGTTCATCGATCTCGACGATTTCAAGCGGATCAACGATTCCGCCGGCCACGACGCCGGCGACGAGGCGCTCGAACAGTTCGCCCAGCGCATGCAGCAGTGCCTGGCGCTGGCCGGCGATCCGGACGGGCTGGTCGCGCGTTTCGGCGGCGACGAATTCGTGCTGCTGTTCGGCGGCCACGACGTCCGCGAGCTGGCGCGGCAGATCGGCGAGGCGGTGCTGGTCGAGCTGCAGCGGCCGCTGGTCGTGCTCGGCAAGCCGGTATTCCTCGGCGCGTCGATCGGCATCACGGTGGCGCCCGACGACGGCAGCGAGCCGAGCCAACTGGTCAAGAACGGCGACATCGCCATGTACCAGGCCAAGGTCGCCGGCAAGAACTGCCTGCGCTATTACCACCGTGAGATGGACCAGGCGCTCGGGCGCAGCGTCGCGCTGGAGCAGGCGTTGCGTGGTGCCTGGGATCGCGGAGAGCTGAGCCTGTCGTTCCAGCCGATCTACGACCTCGCCAACCGCCGGCTGGTCGGTGCCGAAGCGCTGCTGCGCTGGCAGCATCCCGAACTCGGCCAGGTCGGACCGGACGCCTTCGTCGAGATCGCCGAGCGCTCCAGCCTGATCGACGAGATCGGTCGCCGCGTGCTGCTCGAGGCCTGCGCCGCGGCCACCCGCTGGCCCGGCGCCGAGCTGCCGCCGTTCGTCGCGGTCAATGTTTCGCCGCGCCAACTGCGCAGCAACGAGCTGCCGCAGATCGTGTCGGACGCGCTGCGCGACAGCGGCCTGCCGGCGACGCGGCTGCACATCGAACTGACCGAGACAGCGGTGCTCGCCGACCAGCCGCAGATCGTCAATGTGCTGACCCGACTGCGCGCGCTCGGCGTGCAGATCTGGCTCGACGACTTCGGCACCGGCTTCTCCGGCTTGAGCCATCTGCGGCGGGTGCCGGTCGACGGACTGAAGATCGATCGCAGTTTCATCGCTGACCTGCTGCGCGATCCCGACGATCTGGCGCTGACCACGGCGATCATCGCGCTCGGCCACTCGCTCGGCATCACGGTGGTTGCCGAAGGCGTCGAGTCGGAGCAGCAGTTCGCGCTGCTGCGCGATCGCGGTTGCGACTATGCACAGGGCTTCTGGCTCGGCCGGCCGGTGCCGGACGCCGAATTCAGCGCCCGCGTGCCGGGCTGAGCGCTGCCGCAAGTGATGCCCTTCGGGCACCACGCTCGAATCCCGAATCCGGCCGGCTTGCTCAGCCCTGCATCGTCTCGGGCGCTGCGGCTGCGGTCAGTCGTTCTGCCGCCGCAAGTAGCGCGTCGAGCGCATCGGCGCGGCCGCCGCGTGCGTTCGACAGCCGTTCGATTGCTGCCAGCAGCCGGGCCGCACCGCAGAAACCGGCCGAGGCACGCAGCTTGTGCAATTCCGCCCGCAGCATCGCGTGATCATCGCGGTCGACCGCCTGGCGCAGCCGCTCGCATTGCCCGGGCAGTTCGCCGCGCAGCAGGCCGCGCAGCGCATCGACGATCGCCGGGTTGCGGTTCGCCGCGCGCAGCGCGACGGCATCGTCCCAGTCCGGCAGCATGGCGTCGTCGCCGGTGCCGGGTCCGGACGGCGGCGACGCGCTGCTGCAGCCGCCGTCGATACCGTCGCTGATCGACGGCGAAGCAGCGCCCGCATCGGCCAGCAGCGCGGCGACCGCTGCGCGCAGCCGGGCGGCACCGAGCGGCTTGCCGAGTACCGCCGCGAAGCCGGCCGCATGCAACGCGATGCGGGTCGCCGGGTCGTGGTCGGCGGTCAGGGCCAGCGCCGCCGCGCGCTGCGAGCAGGCGTCAGGATCGGCCCGCAGCGCAGCGAGCAGGTCCGGCCCGCGCAGGCCGGGCAGGTTCAGATCAAGCAGCAGCGCGGCGTAGCGCTGGCCGCGGGCGGCCGCCAGCGCGGCGGCGCCATCGGCGAAGGCATCGATCCGGTAGTGTTCGGCCAGCACCTCGAACAGGAAGGCGCGACTGACCGGATCGTCCTCGACCAGCAACAGCGGCAGCGGCTCGGGCATCGCTCACGTCCGACGGACTATGCTGTCGAGCATGCGCAGAACTGTCGTGCCCGGCAAGCTCATGTTCGGCCTGCTCGTGCTGCTGGCGGGCACGGTCGATGCGAGCGTGCTGCGTCTGCGGGCCGAGCGCATCGCGGCCGGGCCGCTGCAGGTCGAGGCGCTGCAACTCGACCTGCACTGGCCGGCCGCGGCGACACAGGGCCGGTTGCGGCTGGACGCCGGCGCGCTGCGCGCGCCCGAGCTCGGCTACGCATTCGACCGCCTGCACTGGGAGTGCCCGTTGCAGCGCGACGCCGATGGCTGGCGCTGCGACGGTCCGGTGCGTGCCGCCGGGCTGCCGGCAGCGCGGCTGTCACTGCGGCTCGGCAACGGCGATCCGCAGCTCGGTCTGCAGCACGCCGGCGCCACGCTGCGGCTGAGCCGCGACGCCGACGGTCGCTGGCCGATCGCCGCCGAACACCTGCCGGCCGGCTGGCTGCTGCCGCTGCTCGATCGCGCCTGGCCGGCGCTGACCGCGCTCGACGGACCGCTCGACGGCGAGCTGCGCTTCGACCCGGCCGACGACGGCTGGCGGATCGCCGGCACGCTCGGATCGACTGCGTTCGGCCTGGACAGCGACGACGGCCGGGTCGCGACTGCCGGGCTCGGCTTTGCGGCACGGCTTGACGTCCGTCGCCGCGCCGATACGTTCGCGATCGACACCACGGCGACGCTGCGCGGCGGCGAGCTGCTGCTCGGCCCGCTGTACAGCGCATTGCCGTCGTCGCCGGTCGGGCTCGAGCTGCGGGTGACACAGTCCGACGCCGCGCCGTGGCGGATCGAGCGGCTGCATTGGTCGGATCCGGCCGCGCTGGTCGCGACCGCCAGCGCGACGGTCGACCCCGCGGCCGAATCGCTGCTGCAGTCGCTGTCGTTCGATGCCCGCGTGCCGGATCTCGCGCTCGCCCATGCGCGCTATCTCGAGGCGCTGCTCGGCAGCCTCGGCGGTGGCGGCATCGCGCCGCGTGGCGCCCTGGCGCTGCGGATCGAGCACCCGCAGCGCGGCCGCTGGAGCATCGATGCCACCCTGCAGCAGCTCGGGATCGACGATGCGCGCGGCCGCTTCGCGCTGGCCGATGCCGAAGGCCGGCTGCGCTGGACCACCGAATCGGCAGTGCAGAGCAGTGATCTGCGCTGGTCCGCAGCGAGTCTGCACGGCATCGCGATCGGCGACGCGCACCTGGCACTGGCGAGCAACGACGGCTGGCTGCGCAGCAGTGCGCCGATCCGGCTCGCGGCGCTCGGCGGACAGGTCGAGCTGCCCCGGTTCGGCTGGCGTCCGCCGCTGGGCGAGCGTTCGCTCGAGCTCGATCTCGGGCTGTCGCTGCGCCGGCTCGATCTGGCCCGGCTCGCCGAACGCTTCGGCTGGCCGCCATTCACCGGCGAACTGTCCGGCGACATGCCGGCGGCGCGCTACGAGGACGGCCTGCTGAGCTTCGACGGCGGACTGCAGGTCGCGGTGTTCGACGGCCGCGTCGACGTGCAGGCGCTGCGGCTCGAGCGACCGTTCGGCGTCGCGCCGCGGCTCGAGGCCGACATCGCGATCGAGCGGGTCGATCTGCAGCCGATGACTGCCGCGTTCGGTTTTGGCGAGATCACCGGCCGGCTGGACGGCCGGATCGCCGGCCTGCGGATGATCGACTGGAGCCCGGTCGCGTTCGACGCCGCGCTGCAGAGTTCGCCGAGGGGTGGCGAACGGCGCCGGATCAGCGCACGCGCGGTCGACGACCTGACCCGTATCGGTGGCGGCGGCATCGTCGGCGGCCTGCAGAAACAGATGCTGAAGATGTTCGACACGTTCGCCTATTCAAGGATCGGCCTGGCCTGCACACTGCGCAACGAGGTCTGCCGGATGGGGGGGCTCGAGCCGCACAATGGCGGCTACCTGATCGTCGACGGCGCCGGATTGCCGCGCATCACCGTGATCGGCCATCAACGACAGGTCGACTGGCCGGTCCTGATCGCGCGGCTGCGAGCGGCCACCGCCGCCGGCGCCGTGCGCCTGCAATGAGCGTTCACCAACGGAGAAGAATCGATGCGAAAGCTGGCCATCACCGTGTTCACGACGATGCTCGTGCTGAGCGCCTGCGTGACGATCAACGTCTACTTTCCGGCTGCAGAGGCCGAACAGGCGGCGCGCGAATTCGTCGACAAGGTGATCGGCGACGACGCCGCGCGGCCGGGTACGCCGGCTCGTGGCGATGACGACGGCGGTCGGCCCGGCGTCTCGCTGCTGTCGTTCTTCATCGCCGACGCCTACGCCCAGAACGCCGACATCACGATCCGCACGCCGGCGATCCAGGCGATTCAGGGCCGCATGGCATCACGCTTCCAGGGCACGCTGTCGGCCGCCTTCGATGCCGGCGCGCTCGGCTTCGGCCGCGACGGGCTGATCGTCGTCCGCGACGCGTCGAAGCTCGGTCTGAAGGACCGCGCGGCGGTCAACCAGGCGGTTGCCGAGGACAACCGCGACCGCAACGCGGTGTACCGCGAGATCGCGATCGCCAACGGCCACCCGGAATGGGAAGGCCAGATCCGCGAGGTGTTCGCCAGGCAGTGGATCGCCAGCGCGAAGGGCGGCTGGTGGTACCAGGACGCTGACGGGAGCTGGAAGCAGAAATAGTTCGGTCCGGCGCCAGCGGATGGCACTTCGTGCGTCACCGCATCAGGACGAGTGGCCTGCGGGCGAGGATTGGTCCTTCGATTCCTCGGGACACACGGTTCAAGGCTGATCCCGGCAACCGGGGGCGACAGGAGCGCGGCTGACACCGCCTCCGGCTGAAGTCGCTCCCGGCACGGAGCTGGCGCCGTTCCATGCGACAATCCGCGCCTTTTCCGCACCCCGGCGCGCAGTGAGCAACGAAATCGAACTCGACATCGTCGACCTCTCCCATGACGGCCGCGGCGTCGGTCGCATCGACGGCAAGACCGTATTCGTGACCGGCGCACTGGCCGGCGAGCGCGTCCACGCGATGGTGACGCGGCGCAAGAGCAACTTCGACGAGGCGGAGCTGGTCGCCATCGTCACGCCGTCGCCGGATCGGGTCGAGCCGCGTTGTCCGCACTTCGGCCGCTGCGGCGGCTGCGCGCTGCAGCATCTCGATCCGGCGGCGCAGATCCTCGCCAAGCAGCGCGTGCTGCTCGAGAACTTCGAACGGATCGGTCACGTGCAGCCGGAGTCGGTGCTGGCGCCGCTGGTCGATGCGCCGTGGGGCTATCGCC
Organism: Lysobacteraceae bacterium; assembly: GCA_041687455.1. Taxonomy (GTDB): domain Bacteria; phylum Pseudomonadota; class Gammaproteobacteria; order Xanthomonadales; family Xanthomonadaceae; genus JAWLBY01. Next base: position 45,942 of record JAWLBY010000026.1, read on the forward strand.
GCAAGGCGCGGCTCGGCGTCAAGTACGTGAAGAAGAAGCAGCGCGTGCTGGTCGGGTTCCGCGAAGCGAAGGATCCGCGGTTCATCGCCGACATCGATTCCTGCGAGGTGCTGGTGCCGGCGGTCGGGCGCAAGCTCGGCGAGCTGGCGCGGATGATCGAGGCGCTCGATGCGCGTGAGCGGATTCCGCAGATCGAGGTCGCGCACGGCGATGACTGCACCGCGCTGGTGTTCCGCCATCTCGATCCGCTGTCGGCGGCCGACCGGGAGCGGCTGGCCGCGTTCGCTCGCGAGCACGGTTTCGCCGTGTTCCTGCAGCCGGGCGGCAACGACAGCGTGCATGCGCTGTGGCCGGACGATGCGCGACTGCACTTCGCGATTCCGGCGGCGGCGGTCGAGCTCGAATTCCGGCCGCTCGATTTCGTGCAGATCAATGCCGGGCTGAACCAGCAGATGATCGCTCGCGCGCTGGACCTGCTCGACCCGCAGCCGACCGACCGCGTGCTCGACCTGTTCTGCGGCCTCGGCAATTTCAGCCTGCCGCTGGCACGGCGGGCGCGCGAGGTGGTCGGCGTCGAAGGCGAGGCCGGGCTGGTCCAGCGCGCACGCGACAACGCGGCGCGCAACGGCATCGCCAACGCCGCGTTCCATACCGCCGATCTGAGCAAGCCGCTCGGTGGCGAGCCGTGGATGGCGCAGGCGTTCGACCTGGCTCTGATCGATCCGCCGCGCACCGGCGCCGACGGCGTGATCGGCCAGCTCGACACCCGCGGCATCCGACGACTGCTGTACGTCTCGTGTCACCCGGGCTCGCTGGCTCGCGACGCCGGCATGCTGGTCCGCGACCATGGCTATCGGCTCGTGGCGGCCGGCGTGATGGACATGTTTCCGCACACCGCGCACGTCGAGTCGATCGCGCTGTTCGAGCGCTGAACGATGGCGATCGAGATCGAGCGCAAGTTCCTGCTGGCCTCGGATGCCTGGCGTGCCGAAGTCGCGGCATCGGAACGGCTGGCGCAGGGCTATCTCGGCAATGCCGAGCGTGCTTCGGTGCGGGTGCGGATCGGCGCCGGTCACGCATTCCTGAACATCAAGTCGCGCGAGCTCGGCGCGCAGCGCCAGGAATTCGAATACGAAGTGCCGCTCGCCGACGCCGAGCAATTGCTGCAATTGTGCCTGCCCGGTCGGATCGAGAAGATCCGCCACCATGTCCGGCATGCCGGCATGCTGTGGGAAATCGACGAGTTCCTCGGCGACAATGCCGGTCTGGTCGTGGCAGAGATCGAGCTCGACCAGCCGGAGCAACGGTTCGAGCGGCCGGCCTGGCTCGGTGCCGAAGTCACCGATGACGAGCGCTACTACAACATCGCGCTGGCGCAGCGGCCGTATGCGTTGTGGGGCCGCGCAGGTCGGGAACCGTGAATCGCGAATCGTAGAGCCGGCCGTACCGAGCTACTGCGCTGCGCCGCCACCGTGTCACGCCTGTATACGATTCCCCATATCCGCAGTCCCCATTCCCCAATCGCCATTCGCCAACAATGCTGATCATCGGAATCGCCGGTACCGAACTCGCCGAACACGAACACGACTGGCTGCGCCATCCGGCGGTGTCGGGCGTGATCCTGTTCACGCGCAACTTCGCCAGCCGCGCCCAGGTCGTCGACCTGATCCTGCAGTGCCGAGCGGTGGCCGGCCGGCCGATCCTGGTCACGGTCGACCAGGAGGGTGGCCCGGTGCAGCGTTTCCGCGAGGGTTTCTCGCCGTTTCCGCCGCTGGCGCAGTTCGGCCGGCGGTTCGGCGTCGAACGCGAGCGCGTGCTGGAGGCGGCCGAGCAGCACGCCTGGCTGATGGCCAGCGAAATGCGGGCGATCGATATCGATCTGAGCTTCGCGCCGGTGATCGATCTCGGCCGCGGTAACCGGGCGATCGGCGAACGGGCGTTCTCGGACGATCCGGTCTGCGTCGCCGCGTTCGCCGAGCGCTACGTGCAGGGCATGCACGATGCCGGCATGGCGGCGACGCTGAAGCATTTTCCCGGCCACGGCTCGGTGCTCGAGGACACCCATTTCGACCATGCGGTCGATTTGCGGCCGTTCGCGCAGATCGAGGCCGAAGACCTGCTGCCGTTCCGCGCCGGCATCGCCGCCGGCGCCGAGGCGGTGATGCTCGCGCATGTCGCCTACCCGGACGTCGACCCGCTGCCGGCCGGCTACTCGCAGCGCTGGATCCACGACATCCTGCGCGACCGGATGGGTTTCGACGGCCTCGCGATCAGCGACGACATCGGCATGGCCGCGGCCGAATCGGCTGGCGGCGTCGCGGCGCGACTGCAGGCGCATCTCGATGCCGGTTGCGACATCGTGCTGGTCTGCGCCCCGGCGCTGGTGCCGGAAGCGCTGGCGTCGATGGCGTTCGATGCAGTCGCCGATCCGGCCTGCATCGAACGACTGGCAGGCCGGGCGCGGCTCGGCTGGGACTCACTGCAAGCGAGCCCGCGGCGGGCTCGCGCGATGGAACTGCTCGCCGACCCCGGACTTCGGATTGCCTGATTCAATGAACAAGACTCCCCTGCTGGCCGATGCGCTGCGCACGGCCGACCTGCTGCACGACCGCAACGCGATCGATTCCGCGATCCGCCGCATGGCGACCGCGATCCGCAACGACTATGCCGGTTCGCGGCCGGTATTCATGACGGTCATGAACGGCGGCATGGTGTTCGGCGCGCTGCTGCAGCTCGAGCTCGGCATCGACATCGAGTTCGACTACCTGCACGCGACCCGCTACCGCGGCGAGACGCAGGGCGCCGGGCTGGTCTGGCTGCACCGGCCGCATGTGTCGCTGGCCGGCAAGCGCGTGTTGCTGATCGACGACATCGTCGATGAAGGTCATACGCTGGTCGACGTGCTGGGCTGGTGCCGCGAGCAGGGCGCCGCCGATGTCCGGGTCGCCGCGCTGGCATGGAAGCAGCACGACCGCTGCGTGCTGGCCGAACCGGAGTATTGGGGCGTGCAGGTACCGGACCGCTACGTGTTCGGCTTCGGCATGGACTACTACGAGCAGGGCCGCAACCTGCCGGGCATCTATGCGTTGTAGGTGCGGCGGTCTCAGCGGCGAATGCGAACCGATTGGGCTGTGGTCGCCGCTGGAGCGGCTCCTGCGAGTGAAGGGCCTGGGATGAGCGAACAAGCAATCGAACTGGCCGTCATCGGCGGTACCGGCCTGTACGCACTGGCCGGTCTCGACGACGTCGACACCCGGGTGCCGGACACGCCGTACGGCACCACCTCCGGACCGCTCCGGGTCGGCCGGCTCGATGGCCATCGGGTCGCTTTCCTGGCCCGGCACGGCGAGGCGCACAGCCTGCCGCCGCACCGGATCAACTATCGCGCCAACCTGTGGGCGCTGCATCAGCTCGGCGCGCGCCAGGTGCTGGCCCTGAACACGGTCGGCGGCATCACCGAACGCTACCCGCCATGCGCGCTCGGCGCGCCGGACCAGTTGATCGACTACACCTGGGGACGCGTGTCGACGTTCTGCGACGAGCCCGGCACCGACGTGCTGCATGTCGACTTCGCCGACCCCTACACGCCGGCGCTGCGGCGGCGCCTGCTGGCCGCCGCGCAACGGCTGGCAGTGCCGCTGGTCGACGGCGGATGCTACGGCGCGACGCAGGGACCGCGGCTCGAGACCCGCGCCGAGATCGCCCGGCTGCGCCGCGACGGCTGCGACCTGGTCGGCATGACCGGCATGCCGGAAGCCGGCCTCGCCCGCGAGCTGAAACTCGACTACGCCTGCCTGGCACTGGTCGCGAACTGGGCCGCCGGTTGCGATCCGGACGATCGCGAGATCACCATGGACGAAGTGCTGGCGAACGTTGCCGCCGCCAGCGCCGCGCTGCCATCGCTGTTGCGCGAACTGCTGCAGGCGTAAGGCGGGCCTCGACCCGCCCATCCGTCACTGCCGAAAGGCACAGGCCGGCTCCGGTCGCCATCCGTCCGACGATCCGGCACCACGACTGCAGCTCCCGGCAGGATAATGGCGATCGACGATGGTGGGTCGAGGCCCGCCCAACGGAGCCCAGCATGAGCGAGCGAACGGAACGTTTTGCGACCCATGTCGTCGAGAATCAGCCGCCGCCGCTGGTCGACTTCAACGCCTTCGACTCCGACCAGCCGCTGCTCGATGCGCTGGCGCGCGACGGCGGGCTCGCGGCGCGGGCGCATCTGTCGGCGTACGGCGCACGCGTCGGCGGCGATCTGCTGCGGCTCGGCTTCGACGCCAATCGCTTCCGCCCGCAACTGAAAACCTTCGATCGTTACGGCCATCGGGTCGACGAAGTCGAGTTCCATCCGGCCTATCACCAGTTGATGCAGGCGGCGATCTCCGCCGGCGTGCATGCGTGGAGCTGGACCGACGACGCGCCCGGCGCGCACGGGGTCCGTGCCGCGCTGTCGTATCTGCATCACCAGGCCGAGGCCGGCACGAGCTGTCCGTTGACGATGACCCACGCCGCGGTGCCGGTGCTGCGGCAATCGACCGAGCTGGCGCACGACTGGCTGCCGCGGGTGCTGTCGCGCGATTACGACGGCAGCAATCGGCCGCCGCTCGACAAGCCCGGGCTGACGCTCGGCATGGGCATGACCGAGAAGCAGGGCGGTTCCGACGTTCGTGGCAACAGTACGCAGGCGCATCCGGTCGGCGGCACCCTGTACGAGCTGGTCGGCCACAAATGGTTCTTCTCGGCGCCGATGTCCGATGCGTTCCTGGTGCTGGCGCAGGCGCCTGGCGGGCTTACCTGTTTGCTGCTGCCGCGCTGGCGGCCGGACGGCACCCGCAACGCGTTGCGGGTGCACCGGCTCAAGGACAAGGTCGGCAACTGGGCCAATGCGTCGTCGGAAGTCGAATTCGAAGGCGCGCTGGCGTGGCGGATCGGCGACGAGGGCCGCGGTGTCGCGACGATCATCGAAATGGTCGCGCTGACCCGGCTCGACTGCATGCTCGGGTCCGCGGCCGAAATGCGTCGCGCGTTGATCGAAGCGATCCACCACGCGCAACACCGCAGTGCGTTCGGCCGACCGCTGATCGCACAACCGCTGATGCGCGAGGTGCTGGCCGATCTCGCGCTCGAAGTCGAGGCATCGGTCGCGCTGGCGTTCCGGATCGCCCGCGCGGTCGACGCCGCGCCACGCGACCCGGACGAGGCGGCATTGGCCCGGATCGCGACCGCGATCGGCAAGTTCCGGATCTGCAAGCGTGCGCCCGGATTCGTCAACGAGGCGCAGGAATGCATCGGCGGCGCCGGCTACGTCGAGGAATCGATCCTCGCCCGGCTGTACCGCGAAGCGCCGCTGAATTCGATCTGGGAAGGCTGCGGCAACATCCAGTGCCTCGACGTGCTGCGCGCGCTGGCGCGCGAACCGCATGCCGCGGCGGCACTGCAGGCCGAGCTGGTCGCCGCGCGCGGCATCGACGCCGCATTCGACGCCGAACTGGCGGCGCTCGAGCCCGCACTGCGGCAGGCCGACGAGGCCGGTGCCCGACGGTTGACCGAGCGGCTCGCGCTGGCGCTGCAGGCGGCGGTGCTGCTGCGGGCCGGACAACCGGAGATCGCCGCGGCGTTCTGTCGCAACCGGCTCGGCGGGACCGGAGTCGCCTATGGAACGGCGACCGGCTTGCCGATCGCAACACTGCTCGAGCGGGCGTGGCCTTCGGTGTGATCGGTTGTCTTGCCCTGTACAGGACGGCGGGGCTTAATTTCCTCCGCCCCCTTTTTTCGCGGTCAAGTGGGTGCTGAGTATCTCTCTAGCCACCATCTGTTGTTTGCCTCCACCAAGAAGAAGTTTTCTGTATTCCTCTTTCATTGAGCCAAGCTCAATGTTACGTAGGAGGCGCGCAAATTCCTTGTGTTCTGGGCCGAAGGTATCGGACGAGAAGAGCTTGAAGAGGCCCCGTCGCAAGCGTTCTTTCGCTGTTTCTGACAGACCGGCACTCTTTAACCGCCTGGCCATCGTTGCCCGAATGTATCCGGAGTAGTGGAAGAAAACGCCTGACAAGACAAACTCAATTGCTATTTCTATGGCTGCGCCATCTTGCTTCTTGATGCCTCTGGAAATTTCCCATAATGCGTGTTTGAGTTTGATTAGTTCCGATTCGTATGGATACTCCAACAGAAGCGGGTCCTTGACCTTGAACGATTTCGCTAGGCGCTCGTACCTCTGTCTGACCTCGCTGAAGGTCCACGCATTGGGCGGGAAGTAATAGGTGTCGTTTTTCATTTGCCACTTAACGCCGTGCAAACTGGGCCTGCGGCCGACAGTGATTGACTTGAGCGTAACATGTTCCCGTAGTTAGCTTACGCACCGGCGCAGCCGGCCAACTGCTCATTGGCGAGCTCAAGCGAATGGCGCGAGCTGAGCATCAACCGGAGATAAGGAAAAGCGTACTCTCCGATTTCATCGGGCATGAGGTTCTTCACTACCTCTGGCGGAGCGGTCTCCAGATTGTAGTATTGATAAGGCACGCAAAGACCACCGCGGTACGACGGGTCGTAGGGCGGGTCTCGACCCGCCGATCTTGGGGCTTGTGCGGTATCTGATTGGCGGGTCGAGACCCGCCCTACGCCAGCCGCCATTTTCCTATGCGGTGGTGCGTGATTGGCTGACGGGCAGCGTGTGATCAACGTGGCATGCTGCGGCGATGGCGAATTATCGACGTGTGTGGGTGCCGGGCGGGACGTATTTCTTCACGGTGAATCTGCTGGAGCGCGATCGGGCGTTGCTGGTCGATCACGTCGATGGACTGCGGGCTGCGTTTCGAGCGGTGCGAGCGGCACGCCCGTTCGACATGGTGGCGATGGTCGTGCTGCCCGATCATCTGCATTGCATCTGGCGGTTGCCGGAGGGCGATGCCGACAACGCCACGCGCTGGCGGCACATCAAGACGATGTTCTCACGCGGGTTGCCTTGCACCGAGCTGTCAACGCCGATTGAATTCTGACCCACTTAGTCCCCCGATCGCCGAGCGGCGCCAGGCGAAGAAGGAGCGCGCCATCTGGCAGCGACGCTTCTGGGAGCGACTGCTGCGCGACGAGCGTGACCTGCGCGCGCACATCGATTACGTTCACTTCAATCCTGTCAGGCACGGCCTGGTCGGGCGCGTGCGCGACTGGCCGTATTCGACGTTTCACCGCTACGTCCGTGAGGGGACGCTGCCGGTGCGCGTCAAGATAGTTGTCGCCTCCGTCACGCAGCTTTTCGCTTACTCCACTCCTGAGTTCGATCCTCCGCGTGCGTCGCGGCCAGCGAGTCCAG
>JAWLBY010000027.1:0-48390 GCA_041687455.1 Lysobacteraceae bacterium
CGTGACCGACGGGTTTACAATCTCAGCACAGCACAACCGACTCTACTGATCGGTCACGATCGACCGAAACGAGCGGTCACGATCGCCGAAATACGCAAGCAGATTCTCGGGCTCAGCGACCCTTGGACGGTGACGTCGGTGGAGCTGGATCGTTCGGCGGGCAGTGTTCTCGTCAAGGTCGAGCCACGGCCGGATGCCATGTTTTCGTGCCCGAGGTGCGGAGTGGCGTCGCCCGGCTACGACCGGCGCACTCGGCGGTGGCGGCACCTGGACACCTGTCAGTACACGACCATTCTCGAGGCCAACGTGCCGCGGCTGCCGTGCGCGGAGCACGGTGTGGTGACTGTCGCGGTGCCTTGGGCCGAGCCTGGCTCGGGCTTTACGAGCCTGTTCGAGGCGCTCGTGATCGATTGGTTGCACGAGGCCAGCATCAAGGCGGTCGCTCGACAGCTACGGATGAGCTGGAGCGCGATCGACCGGATCATGGCACGAGCGGTCGCGCGCGGCCTGGCGCGCCGTGAAGCATTGAATCCCGAGCGGCTGTGCATCGATGAGACTTCATTCCAGAAGCGCCACGAGTACGTGACCGTCGTCACCGACCCGGACGCCGGGCATGTGTTGCACGGTGCCGACGATCGCAAGACTGAGAGCCTCGAGCAGTTCTACGCCGGGCTCGATGAGACGCAGAAGGCCGCCATACGCGGCGTATCGATGGACATGTGGCCGGCCTTCATCACTGCGACACGCCGCCATATTCCGGACGCTGACAGCAAGATCGGCTTCGACAGGTTCCACGTCGCCAAGCTGCTCGGGGATGCGGTCGACAAGGTTCGGCGGCAGGAGCACAAGGCGTTGTCAGGCGATGGCGTCGATCTTCTGAAGGGCAGCAAGTACACGTGGCTGACGAACCCCGAGAACATGTCCGCAGCGCAGCGGGCACGCTTCGTTGCGCTGCGCGATAGCACGCTGAAGACCGCCCGGGCGTGGGCGATCAAGGAAATGGCGATGCAGCTTTGGCACTACCGGAGCAAGACCTGGGCGGAGGATCGAACTCAGGAGTGGAGTAAGCGAAAAGCTGCGTGACGGAGGCGACAACTATCTTGACGCGCACCGAAGACGATCAAGCGTCAGCTCTGGGGAATCTTGAATGCCATCGTGCTCAACCTTCACAACGGCCACGCCGAGAGCATGAACAGCCGAATCCAGCGCATAAAGCATCGCGCCTGCGGCTTCAGGAAACGCGAGCGGTTCCGCAATGCAATTTACTTCCACCTCGGTGGTCTGCGGCTGTATCCGGCCGGGGTTCAAGCGAGGTAACCCACTCGATCCGGTGATGCGCCAAAAAAGACATCATCCATTGCGAGGCAGCGGCAATCGAGCTTGTATTTCAGCCAGTTTGATCGCCAGCGGTGAGTTGGGGGAGACAACCGAGGGGATGATGGTCGCCGCCTCCGCTAACCAACGCGAGGCCTCCTCGATGCTGTTTGATGCCAGTTCTAGCTCGGCCAGCTCAAGGGCAATTTCGGCGGTGCCGATGTAACGCTGTCCTCGGGCGATGACAAGCTGCTCGTACGCCTCGATCAGAAGGGTGTGAGCGACCTCGACATTTCCCGCGCTTTTTTCCAGCAGTCCTCGGATGCGGAGAGCTGCGGCATGTCTCGTCGAGTTCTTCCGGCCGTGCTGGGCAACGAGCGACTCGGCGTCATCGAGCCATCGTACTGCTTCGGCTGGGTCGCCGTACCGTCGATGCCATTCGGCGAGATGGATGCTTTGACGGATCCTGGTGTCCGTGAGTTCGGTCGTCTCTCCTGGTGGAACGGGCGATTCGAGATAATGTTTCGACTCGTCTGCCCGGCCCGCCAGCATCAGCAGTCGCCCGAGGTTCTGGCGGAACATTGCGATCACCGGAGGATGTGCTTCCCGTTGCTGCTCGACGATGCCAAGTGCTTTGCGAAAGAAACGTTCCGCGGATCTGTAGTCTCCGATCTCTTCGCTCAGCGAAGCTATGTTGTTGTATGAGATCGCCAATGCCGGATCGTCTGCTGCGAGTGTCGCCTCTGAGATATGCAATGCTTTGGTTAGCTGGTTGATAGCATCACGCGTTCGTCCATCTTGGTGATACAGCATGCCGAGTTCGTTGTGCACACTTGCAATCAGATCGCTATTCGGGTCAAGCGATGCCTTGCGATGAGCCAGCATTTCCTGCAACACCTGCTCTGCGCCGGTGCGGTCTCCGAGTTCACGCAGCAACTGGGCGTGAAATCCGAGTAGCGATATCAGTTTCTGATCTTCCGGGGGCAGAGCGCGGCGCATGCTGGCGACTGCGTCTGCCATGAGTGGCCCGGCTTCGGCCAATCGACCGGCGCTTCTCAACAGATCGGCCAGGTAACCCTTGGCACTTGCAGTTTCTGCTGATTTCGCCCCGAAGACTTCGGTGTGTTCATCGACTGCTTGACGCAAGACATTCTCAGCGTTGCTTATGTTTCCCTGACGAGATAGCGTCAGACCGAGTTGTGCCCGCGTGATCGCTGTTGCTTGCCGCAAGCCTGCGCTTTCGGAAATCCGGAGCGCTTGGCGCGCGGCCGCCTCCGAGTGTTTGAAGTCGCCTTTTCGGTCCAATGCCACCGCGAGTTCACGGAGAAGTTCGACTCTCTCGCGCGCTGTGACGGTGGACGACGCTGCAAGTCGGATGTCGGCTTGCAGGAGTTCGGCCGCCTCTGTCGGTTGTCCGAGCTTGTTGTACAGCCTTGCGAGTGTCGTCAGCATGCGGGTCCGTTCGCGATCGCTGAGTGCGGCTTTGCGCAAGCGCTGGACCCCTCGACCTACCAGTTCCAACGGTGAGATGTTGGCGCCCCGCCCAGTTGAGGGATCGGCTTCGCCGAACAGATCCACCAGAAACGTCGTGGCGGCCTCGGCTGATCGAGCTTCGTGGAGGGCGGTCGCCTCGGCAGCAAGTGCGCGGTCTCTCTCGACGGCTAGCCGCCATCCGGCCAACGAAGCAATCGCCACGACGACGAGGGCCGCACCCGCGGCGAAGGGGTTGCGCGCAGCGAACTTTCGCAGTCGATACGGAATATTCTCCGGTGCAGCGAGCACGGGCCGGTTGGCCAGGTAGCGCTCAAGATCATCGGCCAGCGCCTCTGCGGAAGGATAGCGGGACGAAGGGTTCGGTGAGGTTGCCCGTGCCACGATCAGGTCGAGATCGCCGCGAAAAATGCGTGCTCGACGACCGGTGACCGTACGGCTCGGGTGCGGGAGCTTGTTGGCAGAATCAAGCGGCGGCGGTGCACGGTCGGTCAGCAGTTCAAAGAGCAGCAAGCCGAGGGAATAGATGTCGGTTGCCGTCGAAACCGATTCGCCACGACGCTGCTCGGGACTCGCGTAGGCTGGAGTGAACCATGGCTGTATCTGTTCGTCGCGATCTTCGGTGTGCATCGCAACACTGAAATCGAGCAGAACCGGCCGACCGTCCTCGCGCAACAGAACATTGGCGGGCTTGATGTCCCTGTGGATCACCAGACGCTGGTGCGCGAAATGGGTCGCGCGGGCAACATCGGCAAGCATCTTGATTCGTGTTCGCAGCGGGATTTCGCGCTCTCGGCAGGCGTGGGTAATCGGAGCGCCGCGGACGTACTCCATCACGATGTATGGTTGTCCCTGATCGGTATCTCCTCCTCCGTACAGGTGAGCGATGCCGGGATGCTCCAGACTCGCCAACAACTGGCGCTCTCTTCTCAACTGGCGCTCGGCAGCAGGGGTTGCGAGCGTGCTCATTACCTTGATGGCAACCTGCTGTTGGAACTCGTCGCTCTCTCGCTCGCCGAGGTACACAACTCCGGTCCCTCCGCGCCCGATCTCTCTGGCCAGGCGATATGGCCCCAGGCGCTCGTGCAACAGCGAATGCTCGGCTGGCGCGGCCGTGACGCCAAGTCTTGAAGTCAGCCATCCTCGAGTGTTCGAGGTGTCAGCCTCCAGCAGCGCTGACAGTCGCCCGCGGATGCCGCTCGGAGCGTCGAGGGCCGAGAGCCAGGCATGCCGTTGTTCCTCGGGAATTTCCGAGCCTTTGTGGAACAGGTACTCGAGCTGGTCAAGGTCGATGTCGCCAGCGGTGCCGTCAGCCAAAGCGGCGGGTTCGCCGGACCGAGTGGCAAATGCCGTCTGTCCAGTCTGCTGCGTCACTGTCCCCCCAACGATCTTTCATCACGGCTGCCGCGCAGCACACCGTATCAGATTTCACGGATGATCGAATTTTGGGATCCGACGGGTGGACCGCCGTGCTCATCGCTCGTCAAGTCCCCCGTCACTGGCTTGTAGCTTGTTCAGCATAGAGGTAACGACGCGGCGAGCCGCCGTGGCAGGCCGACTGGACCGCGCAGGCGGCCGACGGGCACGTGCAGCTCCGTGTGACCCATTCCGGCGGCACCGTGACGATCGCTTGGCCGCAGCCGGTGTCGGTGTGCGGCGATCGGATATTCCGCGGCGTATCTGAAGGGCACCGACCGGGCAGAACACACACCCGCGGCCGCCGCTGCGTCGCGACGCGGCAGCGGGCGCGGCATCCGGTTCATGCCGGTGTAAGCCGTCGGCTGGCCTGCTGGCGGCTCGCCGAGCGAGCGCCCCGATGATGCCTTTGCGTGCGGCCGTGGTCGGTGCCGGTCATCTCGGCCGGTTCCACGCGGAAAAATACGCCGGACTGCCCGACGTGCGACTGGCCGCGATCGTCGACGTCGATCCGGCGCGGGCGCGGCAGGTGGCCGGCGCCAGCGGTGCGCAGGTGCTGACCGACCACCGCGCGCTGGCCGAACGGGTCGATGTCGCCAGCGTCGCAGTGCCGACCTCGGCGCATTACCCGATTGTGCGCGACCTGCTCGACGCCGGCATCCACGTGCTGGTCGAGAAGCCGTTGGCCGCCTCGGTCGACGAAGGCCGTGACCTGGTCGATCGCTCGGCGCGCTGTGGCCGGGTGCTGCAGGTCGGTCACATCGAGCGCTTCAATCCGGTCGTCCGTGACCTGCTCGAGCGGGTCGGGCGACCGTTGTTCATCGAATGCCAGCGGGTGGCGCCGTTCAATCCGCGCGGCACCGATACCGACGTCGTGCTCGACCTGATGATCCACGACATCGACCTGCTGCTGCAGCTCGTGCGTTCGCCGATCGTCGGCATCGATGCGCACGGCCTTGCGGTGCTGACGCCGCACTGCGACATCGCGCAGGCCTGGCTGCGCTTCGCCGACGGCTGCGTCGCGACCCTGAATGCGAGCCGGATCGCCGATCGGCGCGAGCGCCGGCTGCGGCTGTTCCAGGACGATGCGTACTTCTCGGCCGACCTCGGTGGCCATGCACTGAGCGTGCGTCGCAAGCAGGCCGACATCGGCGGTCGCGAGTCGGTGGTCGAGCAGAGGATCGTCTTCGCCGACCGCGATCCGCTGGCCGACGAGATCCGTGCGTTCGTCGGCTCGGTCAGTCGCGGCGACGCCCCGCAGGTCAGCGCCAGCGACGGGATGCGCGCGGTGGCGACCGCGCTCGAGATCGGCCGGCACATCACGCGCTGGACCGCGCGGCCGTCATGACACGCGACGCGCCGGTGCCGATGGCCGACCCGGCGGCGGCATGGGACGCATTGCGCGGCGAAGTTGAACCGGCGCTCGCCGAGGTCTGCCGCAGCGGACGCTTCGTGCATGGTCCGCAGTTGGCCGCGTTCGAGCGCGAGCTGGCCGATCGTCTCGGGCTGCGGCATGCGATCGGCTGCGCGTCCGGTACCGATGCGCTGCAGCTCATCCTGCGCGGCTGCGGTATCGGTGTCGGCGACGAAGTGATCACGACGCCGTTCACGTTCTTCGCGACGATCGAAGCGATCGTCCATTGCGGTGCGCGGCCGGTGTTCGTCGACATCGATCCGGCCACGTTCAATCTCGATCCGGCCGGCGTCGAGGCCGTGGTCGGCCCGGCGACACGGGCGATCGTCGCGGTGCATCTGTTCGGGCAGCCGTTCGACGCCGACGCACTGATTGCGATCGCGCAGCGCCATCGACTGCGGCTGATCGAGGACGCTGCACAGGCGTTCGGTGCCCGCAGCGGTGCGAAACCGGTCGGCGCGCTCGGTGACGCCGCAGCGTTCAGTTTCTACCCGAGCAAGACGCTCGGCGGCTTCGGTGACGGTGGAATGGTCGTCACCGACGACGACGCGGTCGCAGCGATCGTGCGTGAGCTCGGCAATCACGGCAGCCGCGAGCGCAACATCCATCGGCGGGTCGGCCTCAACAGCCGGCTGGACGAACTGCAGGCGGTCGTGCTGCGCGCACGGCTGCGGCGGATCGGCCCGTGCATCGCCGCACGGCAGCGGCTTGCGCGCCGCTACGACGCGCGGCTCGCCGACATGCCCGGCGTCGTGATCCCGCGTCGGCGCGCGGGCGTGGAGCATGTCTACCAGCAGTACACGGTGCTGCTCGACGACCGCGACGGCTGCGCCGCCGCGCTGCGCGCCGAAGGCATCGAAACCGCGGTGCACTATCCGCGACCGGCGCATCGGCAGCCGGCGCTGCAGGATCGCTACCACGATTGCGATCTGCCGGTCGCCGAACAGGTCGCGGGGCGCTGCCTGTCGCTGCCGCTGTATCCGGAGCTTGGCGAGGTGGCGCTCGATCGGGTGGTCGACGCGGTGCAGCGGTTCGTTGTGCAGACCGTATCGGGCTGACGGGCGGGAGCGTCCAGCGCGAGCGAGAAAACGCATCGGCGTGGCGACCGCCGATCGCTGATGACGACCGGCAGGGTGCCGCCATCGGCTGCGCCGCGTAAGCTTGCCGGCCCCCGAATCAGCGGTCCCGAGCACGATGCGGAGTTTCCTGTTTGTCCTGCTGCTGCTGCCGGTGCTGGCTGATGCGGCACTCGTGATCGACGGCCGCATCGACGAGGCCGAGTGGCAACAGGCGCAACGCTTCGACCGCTTCGTCTCGGTGCAGCCGCTGACCGGCACCGAAGCGCCGGCCGATCGCCGCGCCGAAGCGCTGCTGCTGTCGACGCCGGATGGTATCGCGGTGGCGATTCGCGCCTGGCATCCGGCGTCGCTGCCGCAGACCCGCGCGCGGATGCGGCGCGACGCCGGCGAGCAGGTCGATCGCTTCAACTTCATGGTCGACTTCAACGGCGACGGCCGTACCGGCTACGACTTCACCGTCACCACCGCCGGCGACGTGATGGACGAGGTGATCAGCAACGAGAACAGCTTCAAGTCCGACTGGGACGGCGTCTGGCAACACGCGGTGGCCGATTTCGACGGCGGCTACGCGGTCGAGCTGCTGATTCCGTGGTCGATCGCGCCGATGGCCGGCTCGTCGGCGCCAACCCGCACGATTGCGGTCTACTTCGACCGCGTGATCGCCGCGACCGGCGAACGGTTCGCATACCCGGATGCCAGCTACCAGCGTGCGCGCTTCGTCAGCGACTTCGCGCGGATCGAGGTCCCGCAGTTCCGCCAGCAGTCGTTCGCGGTGACGCCATATGCGGTTGCGCTGCACGACAGCATCGGCGGCGACACGCGCTACAAGTCCGGCGGCGACCTGTTCTGGAAGCCGACCGGCGACCACCAGTTTGCATTGACGATCAATCCGGATTTCGGCCAGGTCGAGAGCGACCAGCTCGTCGTCGATTTCAGTGCGGTGGAGACCTTCTTCACCGACAAGCGCCCGTTCTTCACCGAGAACCACAGCGCATTCGCGGTGTCGCATCCGCTCGCCGAGCTGTTCTACACCCGCAGGGTCGGCGGCGTCGCCGACGACGGTTCCGGTGCTGCGGCCATCGACTACGCGATCAAGGGCAACGGCAGCATCGGCCGGTTCGGTTACGGGGTGTTTTCGGCCAGCGAGGCGGGCGAGGGCGGCCGCGACTTCCACCTGTTGCGGGCGACCCACGGCAGCGAGCAGCTCAACCTCGGTTTCACCCATGGCGTGACCGAGCGGCCGGTTCACGACCGCCAGGCGCAGGTCAGCGCGGTCGACGCGCTGTGGCGCCCGAGTGCGAGCTGGCTGGTGCGACCGCTGTTCGTGCACAGCGAGATCGAACAGGCCGGGCAGCGCCGCCGCGGCCACGGCGGCGGCGTGGTGGCCGACTGGGATCTGCCGGGTCCGTGGCGGCAGCAGTATTTCGCGCTGTGGTCGGATGCCGACCTGCAGCTCAATGACCTCGGTTATCAGGCACGCAACGATTTCCGCCAGTTCGAATGGGAAACCGGCTACCGCCGCGTCGAGCTGCCGGCGGCGTCGGCCTACAGCAGCCACGATTGGGAGTTCGAGTTGCTGCACCGCGAGAACACCGCCGGACTGCGGCTGCTGCAGAGCGCGTCGCTGTATCGCTCGTCGAGCCGTCGCAACGGCAGCTCGCAGTTTGCCGGACTGCGCTGGAACCGGCCGGCGTTCGATGACCTGCTGTCGCGCGGCAACGGCGCGCTGCACACGCAGGGCGGACCGGCGGCGTGGTTCGAGCATGTCCAGCCGCGCAATGGCGACGGCCGGCTGGGTTGGGCCTGGTACATCGAGTCGTTTCCGAACGCGATCGCCGGCCGCAGCGTGCTGGCCGGCGTGCGGCCGCGCTGGCACGTCAACGACCATTTCGACGTCGACCTCGGCCTGTACCGACGGCACCAGTCCGACTGGCTGCTGTGGCAGGGCGGTCGGGAGTTCGGCAGTTTCGCGGCCGATCGTGCCGAATTGTTCTCGAACCTGAACTGGTTCATCGGCGAGCGGAACGAGTTGCGCGTCAAGCTGCAGGCGATCGCGATCGACGCACGCGCGCTGCAGGCCCGTCGGCTGCTGCCGGACGGTCGCATGGCCGACAGCGACGCGCCGCTCGAGGACTTCCGGCTGCGCAATCTCGGCTTCCAGCTTCGCTACCGCTACAAGCTCGGCAAGCTCAGTGACTTCTACGCCGTCTACAGCCGCGGCGGGTACGCGGTCGACGACTCGCGCGGGGGGCTCGGCGACACGCTCGGCGACACGTTCTCGCTGCGCGACAACGATCAGATCCTGCTGAAGATCGCCTACCGCTTCGAACCGTTCCGCTGACGCTACGCGGCGCCGTGCACTGGCCGCCAGCCGGTCGCGGCTGGAGTTGAGCGGAATCAACATCGTCATTGTCGTTCATTCGTAGTGTCTTATCCAAGCGGGCGCCCGGTGCGGCCGCAATGGAGGCAGGCCATGACGGTCGTCGTCTGGACACGTGCGTTCGAAACCGGCATCCGCGAGATCGATGACCAGCATCGCCGGCTGGTCGACTACATCAACGAGCTGGCCGCGGCGGACACAGGATCGTTGCCGGAAACGGTCGGCGACGTGCTGGAGTCGGCGATCGACTACACGCTGTACCACTTCGCTTTCGAGGAGTGCCTGCTCGAGACCCGCGGCTATCCGCATCTCGAGGCGCACCGGCGCGTGCATGCCGGCTTCGCCGGCGACTTGCAGCAGATGAAGCAGCAGTTCAACGCCGGACGACTGGATGCGCGCGAGCTCGGCGGCAGCCTGAGCCGCTGGCTGTTCGAACACATCAGCAATGCCGACACCGCGGCAACCCGATTCTCTCAATAGTCACCGAGGACGCAACATGGCTCATCTGATCTGGAACGACGAGCTCGATACCGGCATCGAAGTGATCGATGGCCAGCATCGGCAGATTGTCGATTACATCAATCACCTGCACGATGCCCGGCAGACTGGCGACCGCGAAGCGATCGGCGAGGTCATCAACGAGCTGATCGACTACACGCTGTCGCACTTCGCGTTCGAAGAGGAACTGATGGAGGAGGCCGGCTATCCGTTCTCGCGGCCGCACAAGCGCGTGCACGAGGTGTTCACCAAGCGGGTCGGCGAATACCAGTTGCGCTACCGGGCCGGCGAGGACATCTCGGCCGAACTGCATGCGCTGCTGATGCGCTGGCTGGTCGGACACATCAAGAACGACGATGCGGCTTACGTCGGGGCGGTCAAGGCACACACGCATGCCGATGTCGCGCAGCACGGCGGCTGGCTCGCACGCACGCTCGGCCGGGTGTTCGGCGGTCTGCATCCCGCCACCCGCTGAGCGGCGTCCCGGTCAGTACCAGCGCAGCAGCGAGACGCCGACGCCGAAGTAGGTCGCGCGATGGTTGTAGTCGATCATGCTCTCGCCGTAGCCGTCGAACAGTTGCAGGTGGCCGCGCAGGTAGCGGTGCAGCGGAAAGCTCCAGTCGAACTGCAGTGATCCATGCGAGCGATCGCCGCCGTGCAGGCTGTGGCGCAGGCCGAGTGCGAACTCCTGCGCGCCGCGCTGGTGCACGACCCGTAGTTCGCCGCGGCCCATGTAGTCGGAGATGTCGGGGTTGTCGTCGTCGTGGTCGGATTCCGGGATCCGCCACCACGGCCGGATCTGCACCACCCAGTCGTCGCGTTCGATGCCGACGTCGACCAGCATCCGGTCCCAGCTTCGCGAGAACGGCAGCGCCCGGCCGTTGGACTGGTGCGCGAAGCCGGCGCCGAGCATGCGCAGCCGCCAGTCGCCGGGCAGGCCGATGTCGGTGCCGAACACCAGCAGCATCTCCGGCTCGTAGTTGGTTTCGCGAAACGGCCGCGAGTCGTCGTCGTTGTAGAGCTGCCAGCGCGAGGTCTGGGTAAAGCCGAACCACAGGTCGCCGTGGCCGTCGAAGATGCCTTGCAGCAGCTTGTTCTTGAAGCTGACCTGGAACTTGTTTTCGAGCGCGTCGATGGCGAGTGGCGCGCCGACCGTGTTCAGCGGATTCGGGCTGTCCGGTTGCCGGTTGGTCCGGCTGCTCCAGAACAGCGGCAGCACGTAGACCGGTCGGTGCGCCCGCATGTTGAACGTGCCGAGCTTGGCCTGCGGCGACAGCTCCCAGCGGCCGTCGAGCAACGAGCGCCGCTTGAGCCGTTCGGCACCGGCCTCGGCCGGATACAGGTCGCTGGCGGCCAGTGTCGGATCGCCTCCGGCTTGCGGCGCCGGTGCCGGCGCGTCGCGGCCGAGCGCGCGGTCGTAGCAGGCCAGCCGCTCGGCGTCGGACTGGATCGCGACGCAGGCCGCCGGCGAGTGCTCGGCGGCTGCGGCGTGACCGGCAGCCAGGCCCGGCAGTGCGAGCGCGAGGGACAGCGCGGCGGGCCGCCACAGCGGCGATGCGAAGTTTCGGGGCATGGATCGGCTCGGGTCGAGGGCAGGGCTGCGGCCGTTCAGTGCACGATGCCGAGCAGCGGCAGCAGCGTCGGCCAGATGTGTTCGAGCAACTGCGGCTGGGCGTCGGCGGTCGGATGCAGGTTGTCGGCCTGGAACGCGTCGCGGTCGCTCGCGATCGGTTCGAGCAGAAACGGCAGCAACGCCACGTCGTTGCGTTCGGCGAGGCCGGCGTACATCGCCTCGAAACTGCGGGTGTAGTCGGGCCCGTAGTTCGGCGGCATCCGCATGCCGATCAGCAGCACCTCGGCATCCTGCGCGCGGGCGGCGTCGATCATCGACTGCAGGTTGCGCTCGGCCAGTTCGACCGGCAGCCCGCGCAGGCCGTCGTTGGCGCCGAGCTCGATCACCAGCGCCGCTGGCCGGTGCCGCTCGAGTTCGCTACGGACCCGGCTGGCGCCGCCGGCGGTGGTCTCGCCGCTGACGCTGGCGTTGACGACCCGCCAGGCGTGGCCATTGCCCTGCAGGCGCCGATCGAGCAGCGCCACCCAGCCCTGCTCGGCGCGCAGGCCGTAGGCTGCCGACAGCGAATCACCCATGACCAGCAGCACGCGTTCAGCCGCGGCGGCGTAGCCGATCATCGCCAGCCACAGCAGGCCGATCATGACGACATGTTCAGCCGCGCTGCGGCAACGTGAGAAATTCCGTCGTTTCATTACGTTCAGTTCCAAGGATTCCGATGCCAGACGATCAGCGCATTCCATCGACCGAGCCGATGCTGGCGGCCGAACGGCTCGCCAAGCGGGTGCCGATCCCGACCGGTCAACTGACCATACTCGAAGACGTGAGTTTCGCGATCGCGCCAGGCGAGGCGGTCGCGATCGTCGGCGCCTCGGGTTCCGGCAAGTCGACGCTGCTGGCGCTGCTTGCCGGGCTCGATGTGCCGAGCGACGGTCGGGTCCGGCTGGCCGGCGAGCCGCTGTCCTCGCTCGACGAGGACGGCCGGGCGCGGGTCCGCGCGGCGCGGGTCGGCTTCGTGTTCCAGTCGTTTCACCTGCTGCCGTCGCTGACCGCACTCGAGAACGTGATGCTGCCGCTCGAACTGGCCGGTCGTGGCGATGCCGAAGGCCCGGCGCGCGCGATCCTGTCCCGGGTCGGGCTGGCCGAACGGCTCGGTCACTATCCGCGCCAGTTGTCCGGCGGCGAGCAGCAGCGCGTCGCTTTGGCCAGGGCATTCGTGACCGAACCGGAACTTCTGTTCGCCGATGAGCCGACCGGCAATCTCGACAGTGCGACCGGCGCCGCGATCGCCGACCTGCTGTTCGAGCTGAACGCGCAGCACGGCACGACGCTGGTGCTGGTGACCCACGACGAACGGCTGGCGGCGCGCTGCAGCCGGCAACTGCGGCTGGACTCCGGCCGGCTCGTCGCATGATCGGCCTGACGCTCGGCTGGCGCCTGCTGCGGCGCGACCTGGCCGCCGGCGAAGTGCGCGTGCTGCTGGCGGCGCTGGTGCTGGCGGTCTGCGCGGTCGCCAGTGTCGGCTTCCTGACCGACCGGGCGCAGCGTGCGCTCGATCTCGAGGCGAACCGACTGCTCGGCGGCGACGCGGTGTTGCGCTCGGACCGGCCGATCGACGCCGCGTTGCGGACCCAGGCGGCCGAACTCGGCCTGCAGACGGCCGAAACGCTGAGCTTTCCGAGCATGCTGCGGGTCGGCAGTGCGGCCCGGCTCGGTGATATCCGGGCACTCGGTCCGGGCTATCCGTTGCGCGGATCGTTCGAGCTGCAACGCACACCCGGCAGCGCTGCCGAACCGGCGCAGGCGCCGCCGGCGCCGGGCACGATCTGGCTGACCCGCGCCGGCGCCGAGGCGCTCGGCGCGCGGATCGGCGATCCGGTCGGGCTCGGCGAACGCGAGCTGACGCTCGCCGCGCTGGTGGTCGGCGAGCCGGACGTCGCGCTGGATTTCTTCAACGTCGCGCCGCGTGCGTTCTTCCATGCCGATGATGTCGACTCGACCGGTCTGGTGCAGTTCGGCAGCCGTCTCGCCTACCGACTGTTCGTCGCCGGCGACGGTCGCGCGGTCGAACGCTGGGTCGCCGCCGCCGAGGCGACGCTGCAGCGCGGCCAGCGCATCGAGACCGCCGCCGACGCGCGGCCGGAACTGCGCTCGGCGCTCGAACGCGCCGACCGTTTCCTCGGGCTCGCCGCGCTGATCGCGGTCGTGCTGGCCGGCATCGCGATCGCGATGGCGGCACGCCGGCATGCCGACCATCATCTCGACGGCTGCGCGGTGATGCGCTGCCTCGGCGCCTCGCAGCGCACCGTGCTGCTGATCCAGGTCGGCGAGCTGGCCTGGATCGGCGTGTTCGGCGCGCTCGGCGGCGTGCTGCTCGCGTTCGTGCTGCAACTGGCGATCGGCCACTACCTCGCGGCGTCGATGGGGCTCGCGATTCCGCCGGCCGGGCCGCTCCCGGCCGTGCAGGGCGCCGCGGTCGGGCTGCTGGTGCTGGTCGCGTTCGCGTTGCCGCCGCTGCTCGGCCTGCGCCGGGTGCCGGCGGTGCGGGTGCTGCGCCGCGATCTCGGTCGCGCCGAGCCGAGCGCGATCGTCAGCGCGTTGCTCGGACTCGGAGGTCTCGCGGCATTGCTGTGGTGGCGGGCCGGTGGCGCGGTGCTCGGCAGTGTCGTGCTCGGCGGCATCGTCGGCACGCTGGCGGTGCTGGCGCTGCTGGCGCTGCTGCTGGTCTGGGTCGTGCGGCGGGTGCGCCATCGGCTGCGCGGCCCGTGGCGTTACGGGCTCGCCAACGTCAGTCGCCGGGCGCGGTCGAGCGTCGTGCAGGTCAGTGCGCTGGGTCTCGGCCTGATGGCGATCCTGCTGCTGACGCTGGTTCGCACCGACCTGATCGAGCGCTGGCAGCAGTCGCTTCCGGACGATGCCCCGAACCGGTTCCTGATCAACGTGCAGCCCGACCAGCTCGGGCCGGTCCGCGGGCAACTGGCGGCGGCCGGCGTCGCCGATCCGACCCTGTATCCGCTGGTGCGCGCGCGGCTGATCGCGCGTAATGACGAACCGGTCAGCGGCGACAGCTATGCCGAGCGCGGCGAACGTGCGCAGCGACTGGCCGAACGCGAATTCAACCTGTCGTGGGCGGAGCGGATCCGCGACGACGACAACCGGATCGTCGCTGGTCGCTTCTGGGCGCCCGACCACAGCGGTGAAACGGAATTGTCGGTCGAACAGAATTTCGCACTGACACTGGGCTGGTCGCTCGGCGACCGCATCGCCTTCGACATCGCCGGAACCCGCGTCGAAGGGCGGATCACCAGCCTGCGCAAGGTCGACTGGGAAAGCTTCAAGCCGAATTTCTTCGTGCTGTTGTCGCCGGGCGCACTGGCCGATTTTCCGACCAGCCACATCGGCGCGATCTATGTGCCGGCCGAGGCGGCCGGCGTCACCGAAGCGCTGGTGCGGCAGTTCCCGAACATCTCGGTGATCGATATCGAGGCGATCCTGTCGCAGGTTCGGCGCACTGCCGACCAGGTCGCGCAGGCGGTCGAGTACGTGTTCTATTTCACGCTGGCCGCCGGCGTGCTGGTGCTGCTCGCGGCGGTCAGCGCGACCCAGGACGAGCGCCTGCTGGAGGGCAGCGTGATGCGCGTGTTCGGCGCCAGCCGACGGCAGTTGCGACTGGCGCAGTTGTCCGAATTCATCGCGATCGGGCTGCTGTCCGGACTGACCGCCGCGCTGGCGGCGACGATCGTCTCGGGGCTGATCGCACGCGAAGTCTTCGACCTGCCGTGGCGGCCCGACTGGCGGCTGGCGGTAGTCGGTGCCGCGATCGGCGTGGCCGCGGTCACCGTCGCCGGGCTGCTCGCAACCCGTCGGGTGGTGTCGGCGCCACCGGCCGGAACGCTGCGTGCATTACAAGGCTGACAGGCATGTCAGGCGAGGTTCTATGCGTCCTGCATGACCTCGCGTGAGCGTGTGAAAAGATTACAAGGCCGGCTGCAG
Organism: Lysobacteraceae bacterium; assembly: GCA_041687455.1. Taxonomy (GTDB): domain Bacteria; phylum Pseudomonadota; class Gammaproteobacteria; order Xanthomonadales; family Xanthomonadaceae; genus JAWLBY01. The sequence continues at coordinate 15,156 of JAWLBY010000027.1, forward strand.
AGCGCGTCGATTTCAAAAAAAAGTTTGGGTAGACTCGGTCGCGCTGTCATTGCTGGGGTCGCGATTATTCGGGACCCGATGGCGCGGAATCGGTTTCCACGACATCGAGCGATCACCGTCCAGAGCTTCTTGCAATACAGTAAATAAGCCTGCCTCGGCGGGCGTTTCAAAACGCTATTGTTTCAAGGGAGCATGCAAAATGTCGGACCGTGAGATCGGCACCGTAAAGTGGTTCAATGACGCCAAGGGCTTCGGCTTCATCAGCCGCGAAAGCGGTGACGATGTGTTCGTGCACTTCCGCGCGATCCAGGGCAACGGCTTCCGCACGCTGCAGGAAGGCCAGCAGGTCAGCTTCAAGGTCGTGCCGGGCCAGAAGGGCCTGCAGGCCGATGAGGTCCTGAAGCTGTAAGTCGCGCAAGGATCACCCATCATCGAAAAAGCCCCGGGGATGCCCCGGGGCTTTTCGTATCCGCCTCACGGCGACGGTGGGCGTCGAGTCGGGCCGCGTCGTTGCCGATCAGAGCAGCCGCGCTTCGCCGTTGATGATCCGTACCCGCGCACCCGGCCGCACGCCGCCGAGATTGCGCTGGTCGACCACGATCATCCGGCCGTTGTCCATCCGGACATGCACCTCATAGATCGGCCCGGTCCGCTGGCGACGTTCGATCTCGTGTCCGGCGACACCGCCGGCCACTGCACCTGCCACCGTTGCGGCGGTCCGTCCGGAACCGCTGCCGACCTGGCTGCCGAGGGCGCCACCGACCACGCCGCCGAGCACTGCGCCGGCGCCGCTCGGCCGGTCCGCACCGTACAGGGTCTCGATACGCTCGACGACGCCGCAGTCGTAGCAGTTCGCGTAGCCGCCGCTGTAGCTGCGATCGTAGCCACGATCATAGCCGTAGCCGTTGCGGTAGTAGCCGCTATCGGTCGCACAGGCGCCGAGCATCAGCACGGCAAGCAAACAAAGCAATATGCGCAGTTTCATGATCCATCTCCCTTCCCACCGGGTCGATGACTGCACGCTATGACGGCGGCAATGAACGCATGCCGACATCGGTCGCAGCGCCGTTCAGCCGCGCGAGGAGCGCGGCGAACGGCGCCAGCGGCCGCTACTTGTAGTCGCGATGGCAGGCCTTGCAGCCGTCGCCGATCTCGCCGAGCGCCTGGGTCAGCGCCGGGCAATCGGCCGGCGGCCATTGCTCCAGCACGCGCGACAGCGTCGCGTGGTGCTGCTCGGCGTACTGGCTGAAGGTCGGGTCCTGCTGGCCGTCCGGCAGGAACGCCGGGACGATGTCGGCCGCCAGCATCGCCAGCGCATCGACGTGCGGTCGGGCCACCTCGGCGCGGCACGGGGCGGCGGTCGCGGCATCGCGCAACTGGCCCATGTGGTAGCCGGTGACTGCCATCACGCCGTGCGGGAAGGCGGTCTTCGCCCGCAACGCATTCATGGCCGCGGCAGTCGCGAATACGCCGATCAGCAGGCCGAGCACGAGCAATCCGATCACACGCATCTTTCAGTTCTCCATTGATCCATCGGGGTCGCACGGCCGCGCCGCGCGTGGCCGACAAGGATGCCGTAACATCGCCCGCCGCACGACCACCCCGAACGTCGCGATGACCGATTCCCCGTTGCTCGACCGTTTTTCCGGCATCGATCGCCTGTACGGCGCCGGCAGCATCGCGACGCTTTCCGCGCGTCGCGTCGCGGTGATCGGGGTTGGCGGGGTCGGCTCGTGGATCGTCGAGGCGCTGGCGCGCAGCGCGATCGGCAGCCTGCGGCTGATCGACGCCGATGATCTGTGCGTCAGCAACACCAACCGGCAGTTGCCGGCGCTGGCCGGGCAGTACGGCCGGGTCAAGGTCGAGGCGATGGCCGAGCGGGTGCAGTTGATCCAGCCGGGCTGCGCGGTCGAGCCGGTGGCAGAGTTCATGACTGCGGCCACGCTCGACCGCCATCTCGACGGCGTCGATCTGGTCATCGATGCCTGCGACAGCTTCCGCAGCAAGGTCGAGGCGATCGCCTGGTGCCGACGCCGCAAGCAGCCGATGATCGTGATCGGCTCGGCCGGCGGTCGCACCGATCCGACCATGGTGCGGGTGCGCGACCTGTCGCGCACCGAGCACGACGCGATGCTGGCGCTGATCCGCAAGAAGCTCCGTGGCGAATTCGGCTTTCCGCGCAATCCCGACCGCTATTTCGGCATTCCGGCCGTCTACTCGCTGCAGAACGTCCGCTATCCGCAGCCCGACGGCAGCGTCTGCGGACTGCGGCCGGCGAACGGCGGTGAAGCCGGCTTCAAGCTCGATTGCGGTGGCGGCCTCGGCGCGGCCACCCACGTGACCGGTGCGTTTGCATTCGCGGCGGTCGGCAAGGCGCTCGAACTGCTGCTGAAACGGTGCGACTGATCACGGTTTGATGCTTGCCGGTGATATTGTTGCGGCCGAGCTCGGCGAGCGCGTCGGGCCGATTCCCAATGCGTGCGACTGCACCGGTCGCGCATGCACAGGCGACCACTACCATGAGCACGACAACCGAGATCATTCCGTTCTGGCAACGCCTGCGTGCGATCGCCGGTTATCCGTTTCGCGGTGCGGCGGCCTACAGCGTCGGCGTGCTGACGGTCTTCATCTTCGTCGGCGGCATGATCCCGGGGGGCGGCCGGCTGCTGGTCCTGCTCGGCTGGGTCGCGGCCTTCAAGTACGCGTTCGAAGCGCTTCGCAACACCGCCGATGGTCGGCTCGATCCGCCCGAAGTGGTGTTCGGATTCGACAACTCGGTGGTCTGGCGCTATCTGGCGCTGCAGATACTCGCGGTCGTGGTGCCGGTCGTGGTCGGACTGATGTTGGGCGGCTGGGTCGGCGTGCTTCTATACCTGCTGCTCGCGCTGGCGCAACCGGCCGCGATCATGACGCTGGCGATGACGCAGAGCCTGCGCGCGGCGCTGAACCCCGGCTACTGGCTCGAGCTGGTCGGCCGGATCGGCTGGCCGTACCTGGCGCTGATCGGGTTGATGATCGTGATGCAACTCAGCGCGGCCAACGCCGACGGTCTGCTGACGATGGTGCTGCCGTGGCTGCTGGCCGAGCCGGCGGCGCTGCTGTTTTCGTTGTGGGCGCTTTTCGCGACCTTCCACCTGATGGGGTATCTGCTGTGGCAGTACCACGAGGTGCTCGGGCTGGAGCCGAAATCGATCAGCGATGCCGCAGCGATGCCGTTCAATCGCGATCGCGAGCTGCTCGACTCGGCCGGCGAGCAGATCCGGCAGGGCGAGCCGCAGAACGCAGTGGCGCTGATCCGTGCCGAGCTGAAGTCGCGTGCGGTGTCGATCGAGGTTCACGACCTGTATCGGCGGCTGCTGCGGCAGGCCGGCGACTCTGCCGCGCTGGCCGAGCACGGGCCGCTGTTCCTGCATCTGCTGCTGATCGAGAAGCAGGAGCGGCGCGCGCTCGCGCTGGCCCGCGAGTGTCTCGACGACGATGCCGGCTTCTGCGCGCTGCAGCCCGAGGACAGCGCGCATCTGGCCCAGCGCGCGACGATGGCCGGCCAGAGCAAGCTCGCCGTCGACCTGCTGCTGGCGGCGATCGGCCGCCACCCGCGGCACGCGCAGATGCCGGAGTGGACCTTGCGCGCGGTCGACATGCTGCTGCGTCAGCCCGGCACCGAGGCGCGGGCGCGGCAGTTGCTCGAACAGGCCCGCGAGCGCTGCGACGACGAAGCGCTGGCGTCGCGGCTCGACGCCCAGCTCGCGGCGTTGCCGGCCTGACCGAACCGACGCGCGGTCACGACCGCGCCGCTTCGCCTTCCTCGCGCAGCAGGAAGCGCGCCTTGTCGGCTTCGGTGCTGTCCGGGTAGCGTTCGACGAGCTGCTGCAGCGCGTCACGCATCGCCGCCATGTGACCGCCATCGCGGCTGCGGAACGCCAGTCGCAGCCAGTGCTGCGGCCATGTCGCGCCGCGATCGGCATCGCCGGTGCCCGGTTGCGACAGCATGAAGGCCGCTTCGCTGGCGCCGATCGCGGCCAGCCGCAGGGCTGTCTCGCAGCGCGCCGCAGCCGCCACGGCGTGCCACTGGCTCGGCTCGAGTTCGCCGAGCAGCGTCGCCAGTTCGTGCAGTTCGGCCGCTGCCAGGCCGCGATGTTCGATCAGCCGCCGCAACTGCGCGACGACCTGCGCACGATCCCCGCGGTAGCGCGCGCAACGCAGCCGGGCCAGCACGATGTCGGCGCGCTCTGCTGCCTCGGCGGCCAGCGATGCCAGCAACCGCTCGCAGGCGTCGAGTTCCATTCGGCCGAGATGCTGCAGGGCCTGCTGCAGCCGGCCGTCGATGCCGGCTGCAGCGTTATCGTCGGCATCGAGCCATTGCGCGTCGTGCCAGCCTGCGCGGGTCACGACGAACGCCAGCGCGGCCCCAGCAACGATGCCGCCGGCATGCGCCGAATAGGCGACCCGGCTGCCGCCGGAGAGCACCATCTGCAGCAGTTCCCAGCCGAGCCACAGCGGCAGCAGCAGCAGTGCCGGCGCGCGCACGTAATCGAACACGACGAAGAACCAGTAGAAGAACCGCACGCGGCGGCGCCCCCACAGCACGCAGAATGCCCCCATCAGGCTGGCGATCGCGCCCGATGCGCCGATCACGCTGCCGGGCCCGCCGCCGTGCAGTGCCAGCCAGGCCAGTCCGGCCGCCATGCCGCCGAGCAGGTACAGCGTGCCGAACAGTGCAGCGCCGAGCGGCCGCTCGACCAGCAGGCCGAGCGCGATCAGGAACAGCATGTTGCCGAGCAGATGATCGACGCCGCCGTGCAGGAACATCGATGCGATCAGTGGACCGATCTCGGGGCGCTGCGCATCGAACGCCCAGCGCTCGGTGAACACCCGCGCACGCAGTTCGTCGTAACGCGTTGCCGATGATTTCCAGGCGGCGTGCGCGGCCGCGTCGTCGAACAGCTCGCCGTCGGCGAGCCGGGCACGGAAACCGCGATCTTGCAGGCGGATTGCTGCGGCGAGGTCGGCACGCAGTTCGCTCGGGAACCGTTCGAGTTGTTCGCGCAGGTCGGCGCCCGACGGCTCGGCCAGATAGCGCTCGAACGGCGGCGCTTCGAGCGTGGCCAGCCCGCTGTCGTCGTAATACTGTGTCGCCCGCGCCAGCGCGCTGCGATCGCCCGACTGCAGGAACGCGAACACGAACAGGTTGACCAGCACCAGCGCCGCGGTCAGCAGCGGAAAGGTCTGGCGGTTCAGCGGGCGGTGCAGCGGCAGGATCAGCACGGTGGCGGCTCCGGCGAAGGTGCTCCGATCTTAGCGAGCGCGGCCACGCTGGTCGCGCTGTCGACGATCGCTCAGGCGTTCTCGGCCAGCAGCGCGACCAGCTCGTCGACGTCGAGCCGCCCCGGCTGCGCGCGGTCCTCCAGCACCGCGTCGACCAGTTCGCGCTTGTCACCGTGCATCGCCAGGATCTGTTCCTCGATGCTGCCGGCGACGACCAGCTTGTAGACCGTGACCGGCCGGGTCTGGCCGATCCGGTGCGCGCGGTCGGTCGCCTGCTGTTCGACCGCCGGGTTCCACCACGGATCGAGATGGATCACGTAGTCGGCCGCGGTCAGGTTCAGGCCGACGCCACCGGCCTTCAGGCTGAGCAGGAACACGTCGCCATCGCCGCGCTGGAATGCACGCACCGCAGCGTCGCGGGCGGCTGCCGGCGTGCTGCCGTCGAGGTACTGGTAGCCGATGCCGTCGGCGTCGAAGCGTTCGCGGACCAGCGCCAGATAGTCGGTGAACTGGCTGAACACCAGCGCCCGGTGGCGGTTGTCGCGCAGTTCCTGGACCAGCTCGACCAGTTGGTTCAGCTTGCTGCTGGTCAGTTCGAGTTCCGGTGCGACGAGCTGCGGATGGCAGGCCGCACGGCGCAGCCGGGTCAGTTCGGCCAGCACGTGGAAGCGCTTGGTCTCGCTCGGCGTCGCGTCGGCCGCCAGCCGGTCCAGCGCCTGCCGGCGCAGCGCGGCGAGCAGCCGGGCCTCGCCAGGGCCGGGCTCGATCCGCAGCACGATCTCGGTTCGCGGTGGCAGTTCGTCGAGCACCTGCGATTTCAGCCGGCGCAGCAGGAACGGCCCGATCAGGCGCCGCAGCAGGTCGCGTTCCGGCGCCCGCGGCTCGCGCTCGATCGGGCTGACGAAGCGCTGCTGGAAACGCTCGCGACTGCCGAGCAGGCCCGGGTTCAACACCCGCATCAGGCTCCACAGCTCGCCGAGGTGGTTCTCGATCGGGGTGCCGGTCATCGCCAGCCGGAAATCGGCCTGCACCCGCCGCGCGGCCTGCGCGCGCTGGGTGCTGGGGTTCTTGATCGCCTGCGCTTCGTCGAGCACCAGCGTCGCGAAACGGCGCTCGGCGAACGCATCGGCATTGGCGGCCAGCAGGCCGTAACTGACCAGCAGCAGGCTGCCGGCAGCGAGCGATTCGAGTTGCGCCTCGCGGTCGCCGTCGCCGTAGACCTGCACTTCGAGGGCCGGCGCGAAGCGGATCGCCTCGCCGCGCCAGTTGCCGATCACCGAGGTCGGCGCGACCACCAGTGCCGGACCTTCGCCGGCACGCGCGGCCAGCATTGCCAGCGCCTGCACGGTCTTGCCGAGGCCCATGTCGTCGGCCAGCAATGCGCCGGCGCCCCAGCCGGCCAGCCGCATCAGCCAGCGATAACCGTCGCGCTGGTAGTCACGCAGATCGGCGGCGAAATCGGCCGGCAGCGGCGCGTCGCGATCGGCGGCCGTGGCGATCCGCCGCAACTGCTGGCGGAAGCCGCGATCGAGCTCGGCCTCGGCGACCTGGTCGAGCAACGGCTCGAGCAGCACGGTCGCCTGCGGCGCCAGCTTCAGGCCCTTGCGATCGGATTCGCCGAGCGCGCGCAGCAGGCGCAACTGGCGGGCCAGATCCTGGCTCAGCGCGACCACCCGGTCGTCGGCCAGTCGGACGAAGCGGCTCTGCGACGACGGCAGGTGCTCGAGCAGCGTCGACAGTTGCACGACGCTGCCGTCGTCCAGTGCGAGGCCGCCATCGGCAGTGAACCATTCGCGCTGCGTGCTCAGCCGCAGCGTCAGTTGCTGCAGCCCGCTGGTTCGGCTGACCCGTCGCGGCCGGCTGGCCGGCCAGGCCAGCTCGACCGCATCGCCGAGTTCGGTAAGCATCTGCAGCAGTTCCAGCGCGGAATCCGGCTCGCCGAGTTCGATCGGCTCGCCGTGTTCGCCGCCGGCCAGCAGCGGACAGGCATCCAGAACCTGCTGCAGCGCGGCGTGCTCGCGATCGAACACCCGTTCGCCGCGCACCGGCAGGCCGTCGCGCATGCCGAGCAACTCGCGGCTGCCCTGGCCGGGCACCAGGTAGACCCCGGCCGTGCCGAGCGGGCGGACCCGCAGCGAGAACTTCAGGCCGTCGCCGAGCGGCTCGATCAGTACGTGGATCCGGGTGTCGAGTTCGGTCACGGTCGAGGTGGCACCGAGATCGGTCGACAGCTCGACCCGGCCGGCCAGTTGCGGCGCGACCTTGAGCAGCGCCGGCAATGCGTCGGCCGGCAGTTCGGCCTGCGTGCGCAGCAGGTTGTGCAGCCGCCGGACCTGCTCGTCGAAATCGATCAGCGTCAGGCGGCCGGCGTCGAACCGCAGCAGCCGCCGATGGTGCGCCGGCGCCGGCGGGTCCAGCGCGAGCCGCAGCCGGCCATCCGGCAGCCGTTCGACCTGCAGCGTCGGCAGTCGCCGGGCCACCTGCAACTGCATTGGCGTCGGCCCGGCGTCGAGCCAGACGTTCGGATGGCCCTCGAGCGCTGCCAGCAGCGGCGAGTCGGGCGGGAAATGGCGACCGTAGCTGCTGCGCGCGGCACTCTGCCAGGCGGACAGCAGCCGGCGATCGTGTTCGGCATCGTCCGGCAGGCGCTCGAACACCGCGGAGGCGTCGCCGTACAGCGCACGGCCTGCGGTCCAGCCGCCCTTGGCGGCCGTGCGCTGCTCGAACAGCTCGATCCGCACGCCTTCGCTGTCGGGACGGCCGAGCACGACCTTGAGCCGTGAGCCGGCCGGCGCCGACGTGCTGGTGTCGCTTTCGGCCAACTGTTCCAGGCTGCTCAACAGTTGCTGCCAGGCCGGCGTCGGGCGCCGCCAACGGGCCGGTCCGATGGCCGGTTCGGTACCGGAGAGCCGGTGGGCGATGTCGCCGTGCATCCGGGTCCAGCCGGCCGACTGCATCGCTTCGGCTACCTTCTGCAGCGACGCCGCAGCCGGCCCCTCGGCCGGCAGGTCGGCCCATTGCAGCAACAGTGCCTGGGTCCACAGCGACAGCGCATCGTGGCGGTGCAGCGGCGCGCCGTTCCAGCGGCGGCCCTCGTGTTCGGCCGCGCGCCAGTCGGCCAGCACCGTGAGGGCGGCGCTGGTCATCTCGCCCGGATATTTTTCGGCCTGCCGCAGCATCTGCTTGAGCCGCGGCGCATCGCGGTCGCGTGCGGCGAGCGCCAGCGCGTAGAGCAGGCCGGGAATGCCGACCGGCAGCGGCCGACGCTTGCCGCGTTCGCGCGGCAGCCGCTCCAGCTCGGCATCGATCGCGGCGACGACCCGTGCCGGGTCGTCGCTCGTGAAGGCGATCCGGCTCGCCTGCGCCACGGCGGATGCGCCATCCTCGTCGCCGAGTGGGGCATCGCGCAGCAAGGCGTGATCGGCGAGCAGTGAGCGCAGCGGAGGAACGGCGTCGACGCAGCCGGCGGCGAGCTGGAGCCAGTGCCCGGTGGCGGGTTGCGGATAGCAGGCCAGCGAGTTCAGCACCGTCAGCAGCGCGATGCCGCGCAGCGCCGGATCGAGCCAGCCGGGATCGGCGCCACCGACCAGCAGGTCGGTCGCGCTGTGCTGCAGTTCGCCCGGATCGATCGAAAGCTGCGGTCCGAAGCTGCGTTCCAGCGTGACCTCGTCGGCGCCGGCCACCATGGCGACCCGCAACAACGCGACGCTGGCTTCGGTCCAGCGGTAGCCGCCGACACGCAGCAGTGCCCGCGCCACGGCCGGTGCCTGCCGCAGCCAGGCGGCGGCGCGACTGCCGTGCAGTGCACGCAGCGCGTCGAGACGGTGGGGCGACCCGTTCCACTGCAGGATGCCGCCGCGCACCAGTTCGACGCCATCGGGCAGATGGGTCAGCGCATCGCGCAGATGGCGCGGCTCGATCCGCCGGGCACGACGGTCGGGGTCGGTCGCGTTCAGGCACTCGGCCAGCGCCGACAGCGCGACATCGTCGTTGAACACCGATGCCAGCTCGATCGCTTCCCGTCCGAGCGCGGGCAGCGCCTGCAGCCAGTCGGGGATCGGTGCCGGCTCCGGCGGCGCGGGCAGGAATGGGGTCGGGGACTGGGGCACGGTGCGACGGGGTGGCGTTCGGGGGCTGAGACAGTAGTCGCTGACGCGGTCTGCGCCAAGCGCTTGCCGCTCAGGCCGGCGCCCGCCGGAACAATCGAACCGCATTGGCGCTGGTCGCCGCGGCTATCTCGTCGCCGCTGCAACCGCGCAATGCCGCGACGGCGTCGCGCACCTCGGCGATCATCGCCGGCTCGTTGCGTTCGCCCTGATGTCCGGCGCAGGGCTGGTCGGGTGCGTCGGTTTCGAGCAGCAGGTACTCGATCGGCATCGTCGCGACCAGCCGGCGAATCCGTTTCGCCCGCGGGTAGGTGACCGGGCCGCCGATGCCGATGTGGAAACCGAGTTCGAACAACTGGCGCGCCTGCTCCTCGCTGCCGGAGAAACTGTGCACCACGCCGCGCAGGTCGCCGATCCGGCGCAGCGCCAGCGTGACCTCCTCGACCGCGCGGCGGGCGTGCAGGATCACTGGCAGATCGAAGCGCCGGGCCAGCCGCAACTGCGCCTCGAAGTAGTGCTGCTGGCGTTGGCGATCGAGGCCGTCGACGAAATGGTCGAGGCCGCACTCGCCGACCGCGACGACGCCGGGCCGCTGCAGCCAGTCGACCAGGTGATCGAGCTGCTCCGGCCGGTGCCGGTCGACGAACAGCGGATGCAGTCCGTAGCTCGGCCACAACCCGGTGCGCTCGTCGCACAGGCGCGCGATCCGCGGCCAGTTCGCCGCGTCGATGCCGGCGATCACATGGGCGACGACGCCGGCCGCCGCGGCACGCGCCAGCACCGCGTCGCGGTCGGCGTCGAACGCGTCGACATCGAGATGACTGTGGCTGTCGATCAGCGGCGCATCAGCCCCGGGCATTGCGGCGTCGGTCCTTCCAGCTCGCGAGCAGCAGCGTGCCGAGGCCGAGCAGCAGCTCGTCGGCGAACGGCAGCGGGTCCGGCACCAGTAGCGTCGCGACGAACAGCGCCGAGGTCAGCGCCAGCAGTTTCGGAAACCTGAGCCGGCGGGCCCAGGCGAGCAGCGGTGTCGCGAGCAGGTTCGGCATGGCGACGATGGTACGCAAGGTCGATGCAATCGGGGCCGACCGGGCAGGGCTGGGGACAGCGTTCGACGCCGTGCCGCCTCGCGCGGCGCGGCAGGTGATCGCCGCATCCGGACCTGCCGTTCGTGCCGCCCCCCGGCAGGAATGCGGGACCGATTCCGGCTAAAATGCGCGGCTTTTCCGCCCAGACCCTTTGGTAACGCCATGGCCGCCGCGCTGAATCCCTACGACCTGTACGACATCCGCTCCATGCTCAGCGACGAGGAGCGGGCGGTACAGGATTCCGTTGCCCGTTTCACCGACGAGCGCGTGCTGCCGATCATCGGTGATGCGTTCGACCAGGGCCGGTTCCCGAAGGAGCTGATCGAGGAGATCGCCGGCATGGGTCTGCTCGGCTCGTCGCTGCCGGAGGACTACGGCTGCGCCGGTCTCAATTCGGTCTCCTACGGCCTGATCTGCCAGGAACTCGAGCGCGGCGACTCCGGCATCCGCAGCTTCGTGTCGGTGCAGTCGTCGCTGTGCATGTATCCGATCTACGCCTACGGCTCGGAAGAACAGCGCCGCGAGTGGCTGCCGCGGATGGCGAGCGGCGAGATCATCGGCTGCTTCGGCCTGACCGAGCCGCACGGCGGCTCCGACCCGGCCAACATGAAGACCCACGCCCGGCGCGACGGCGGCGACTGGGTCATCAACGGCGCCAAGATGTGGATCACCAACGGCAACATCGCGAAGCTCGCGATCGTCTGGGCGCAGACCGAGGACGGCATCCAGGGCTTCATCGTGCCGACCGACACGCCGGGGTTCGCCGCGCAGGAAGTCCACCACAAGATGAGCCTGCGCGCATCGGTGACGTCGGGCCTGTTCTTCGACAACGTCCGCGTGCCGGACGCCAACCGGCTGCCGAACGTGCGCGGCCTGAAGGGCCCGCTGGGCTGCCTGACCCAGGCCCGCTACGGCATCACCTGGGGCCCGATCGGCGCCGCGATCGCCTGCCTGCGCGAAGCAGTCGAGTACTCGAAGACGCGCGTGCTGTTCAATCGGCCGATCGCCGGCACCCAGGCGGTGCAGTTGAAGCTGGCCGACATGGCGCGGCGGATCACACTGGCGCAATTGCTGTCGCTGCAGCTCGGTCGGTTGAAGGACGCCGGTCACATGCAGCCGACGCAGGTTTCGCTCGCGAAGTGGAACAACGTCCGGATGGCGCTCGACATCGCCCGCGAGGCACGCGACATCCTCGGCGGCGCCGGCATCACCACCGAGTACTGCCCGATCCGCCACGCGCTGAACCTCGAATCGGTCATCACCTACGAAGGCACCGAGACCGTGCACCAGTTGGTGGTCGGTCGCGAGCTGACCGGTATCAACGCGTTCTGATCTGCCCCTGCCGTCTGATCTGCCCCTGCCGTCATTCCGGCGAAAGCCGGAATCCATTTTGACCCTGCTTCTCCGGAAGCGCCTGGGGCAACTGCGAAATGGATCCCGGCTTTCGCCGGGATGACGAGCAGCTGGCGGGCCCCGAGGAGACACCATGCAAGCCCCTGGTCCGACGCTGGAAACCGAACGCCTGATCCTGCGCCCGACTGCGCGTGAGGACTTCGAGCCGTGGGCCGCGATGATGGCCGACGAGGAAGTCGCGCGCTTCATCGGCGGCCTGCAGCCACGGGCGACGGCCTGGCGCGGCTTCATGGCGATGGCCGGGGCATGGACGCTCGATGGCTTCGCGATGTTCTCGGTGATCGAGAAGGCGAGCGGACGCTGGATCGGCCGGATCGGACCTTGGTGCCCGGACGGCTGGCCCGGCACCGAGGTCGGCTGGTCGCTGGTTCGCGACGCATGGGGAAAGGGCTACGCTGTCGAAGCGTCGGCCGCGGCAATCGATTGGGCTTTCGACGTGCTCGGCTGGACCGAGGTCATCCATACCATTCTGCCGGAGAACATTCCGTCGCAGCGCGTCGCCGAACGCCTCGGTTCGACTTATCGAGGCCCGACCAGATTGCCGCCGCCGCTTGATGGTTTCGACGCACGCATGTGGGGCCAGACGCGCGAGCAGTGGCGCACGCGGCGGGCCGGCTGACCGCGACTGCCTGGCATTGAGGCGATACGCATGACGGTCGTGCACACCATCACTTCGGGCGAGGCGACGTTCCTCACCAATGCATTCGTGGTCGAGTCCGACGACGCGGTGGTGGTGGTCGACGCGATGATGGTGCGTTCGGAGGCCCGGCGCGTGCGCGAGCTGGTTGCGGCTATCGGCAAACCGCTGCGTGGTCTGATCATCACCCACGGTCACCCCGATCACTACGTTGGTGCTGCCGATATCGTCAGCGACAGCGGCGCTCCGATCCTGGCCACGGCTGGTGTCGCCGCCAACATCGCGCGCGATGACGATGCCAAGGCTGCGCGCTGGCAGCCACGCTTCGGCGCGGATTGGCCGGATGTGCGTCCGCAGCCCGACCGCCTGGTGCAGCCGGGCGAAAGCTTCGAGCTGGGCGGCATGACGTGGACTGCGCGCGAGTACGGCGCGGGTGAATCCCATTGCGACACCGTGTGGCTGCTCGGCGACGACACCGCTTTCATCGGCGACCTGTGCTTCAACGGCGTGCACGCCTTCATGAACGACGGCCACAGCGGCGCCTGGCTGGAGACGCTGGCGCGGCTGGACAGCGAGCTGGGCCACATCACCCGCGCCTTCACCGGCCACGGTGAAGCCGGCGGCCTGAGCGCGATGTGCCGCGCTCAGGCCGCCTATCTGCACGCCTATCGAGATACGGTGGCCGAGCTGGCGCAGGGTAGAGCACAGCTCGATGACGCCGCCAAGGACATCCTGCGCGAACAAATGGTGCGATTTCTCGGCAACGATCGGCTGGCGATCTTCGTCAATGCCGGTGCCGACGCCATCGCCGTTGAACTCGCAACTCAATCCCGCTGACCTGAATCCTCCGGCATCCTCCTAAATCATGGCTTCGATCCCGTATCCGATTCCCGCCCGCATGAAGGGCTTGAACCGCGCCGAAATCTGCGACCAGAACTTCATCGAGTTCGTGCAGAACTGGATCGGTGACGTGCACCCGGCACCCGCGCCGGACGAGGAAATCCTGCCCGGCAGCCACTGCACCGCCGACGACTTCATCAAGCTGTTCGAGTCGCAGTTGATCAGCCGCCACCTCGACCTGATGGCGCGCGTGCTAAGGGTGCAGAACAAGGTGTTCTACACGATCGGCTCGTCCGGCCACGAAGGCAACGCGATGGTCGCGCGGCTGACCCGGCACACCGATCCGGCCTTCCTGCACTACCGCTCCGGCGGCTTCATGGCCGAGCGCTTCCGCAAACTGCCGGGCATGGATCCGATCATGGATTCGGCGCTGTCTTTTGCGGCCAGCATGGACGATCCGGCCTCCGGCGGCCGGCACAAGGTCTGGGGCAGCAAGCCACTGTGGGTGTTGCCGCAAACCTCGACGATCGCCTCGCATCTGCCGAAGGCACTCGGCACGGCGATTGCGATCGAACAGGCCCGGCGGATCGGCCATGCGCTGCCGATTCCGGACGATTCGATCGCAATCTGCTCGTTCGGCGACGCCTCGTCGAACCACGCCACCGCGCAGACCGCGTTCAACGCTGCCGGCTGGACCGCATACCAGAAGCTGCCGGCGCCGGTGCTGTTCGTCTGCGAAGACAACGGCATCGGCATTTCGGTCAAGACGCCGAACGGCTGGGTGGCGCACAACTACCGCAATCGCGCCGACCTCGACTACTTCTACGCCGACGGCCTCGATCTGGCAGAGGGCTACGGCCAGGTGCAGGCGGCGGTCGACCATTGCCGGCGGAGCCGCCGGCCGACCTTCCTGCACCTGCGCACGACCCGGATCATGGGCCATGCCGGTACCGACTTCGAGATCGAGTGGCGTTCGATCGAGGAGCTGTGCGCGGTCGAAGCGACCGACCCGTTGTTGCGATCGGCGGCGATCGCGCTCGAATCCGGACTGATGACGAAGGACGAGGTGCTGGCGCTGTACGAGGACACGCGCAAGAAGTGCTTCGCGGCTGCCGACGAGGCCGATCGCCGGCCGAAGATCGAGACGCTGGAAGAAGTCGTCCGCCCGCTGGCGCCATACACGCCGGACAAGGTCGCCGCCGAGGCGGCTCGGGCCGACTACGCCGAGCAGCGGCTGCAGGTGTTCGGCGGCGAGGCGAAGCTGCCCGAGTACCAGCCGCCGCGGCACCTCGCGATCCAGATCAACCAGGCGCTGCACGACCTGTTCGCGAAATACCCCGAAGCGCTGCTGTTCGGCGAGGACGTCGCACAGAAGGGCGGCGTGTACACGGTCACCAAGGGCCTGTTCAAGGCGTTCTCCGGCCGCCGCGTGTTCAACACGCTGCTCGACGAGACGATCATCCTCGGCCTCGCCCAAGGCTACGCCAACATGGGCATGCTGCCGTTCCCGGAGATCCAGTACCTGGCGTACTTCCACAACGCCTGCGACCAGATCCGCGGCGAGGCCTGCTCGCTGCAGTTCTTCTCCAACAACCAGTACCGCAACCCGATGGTGATGCGGGTCGCGTCGCTGGGCTACCAGCGCGGTTTCGGCGGCCATTTCCACAACGACAACTCGATCACCGCGCTGCGCGACATCCCGGGCCTCGTGGTCGGCTGTCCGAGCCGTGGCGACGACGCGGCGATGATGCTGCGCACGCTGGCCGCGCTGGCCAGGGTCGACGGCCGGGTCTGCGCGTTCCTCGAGCCGATCGCTCTGTACATGACCAAGGACCTCTACGAGCCGGGCGACGGCGGCTGGCTGACCCGCTATCCGGCGCCCGACCAGGCGATCCCGCTCGGCGAGGGCCGGGTGTATGGTGACGGCGACGACGTGGTCGTGTTCACCTTCGGCAACGGCGTGCCGATGAGCCTGAAAGCCGCCCGGCAGATCGAGCAGCAGCTCGGCTGGAAGGTTCGCGTCGTCGACCTGCGCTGGCTGGCGCCGTTGAACGAGGCCTTCATCGTCGAGCAGGCTGCGTCGGCACGTCGCGTGCTGGTGGTCGACGAAGGTCGGCGCTCGGCCGGTGTCGGCGAGGGCATCATCACCGCGCTGGTCGAAGGCGGGCAGAGCGACAAGCCGCTGAAGCGCGTCGTCGGCGTCGACACCTACACGCCGCTGGCCGGTGCCGCGTTCCTGGTGCTGCCGGGCGAGAACGACATCGTCGAGGCCGCCAAGGCGCTGGCGTGAGCGATCTCGAAGCCCCTCTCCCCTCGGGGAGAGGGGTTGGGGTGAGGGTCCGGCCGGAGCGATCCGCTGCAAATTTTCACTCGGCGCTCGTTGCTGCCCGCGGCAAGCGCTGACCGCCGCGCGATACCGAACCCTCACCCCCGGCCCCTCTCCCACGGGGAGAGGGGAGCAAGAGCGTGCAGCTTGAAGCCCCTCTCCCCTCGGGAGAGGGGTTGGGGTGAGGGTCCGGCCGGAGCGATCCGCTGCAAGTTTTCACTCGGCGCTCGTTGCTGCCCGCGGCAAGCGCTGACCGCCACGCGATACCGAACCCTCACCCCCGGCCCCTCTCCCACGGGGAGAGGGGAGCAAGAGCGTGCAGCTCGAAGCCCCTCTCCCCTCGCGGGAGAGGGGTTGGGGAGAGGGGGCGGCCGGAGCGATCCGCTGCAAATTTTCACTCGGCGCTCGTTGCTGCCCGCGGCAAGCGCTGACCGCCGCGCGATACCGAACCCTCACCCCCGGCCCCTCTCCCACGGGGAGAGGGGAGCAGAGCGTCCAGCTTGAAGCCCTCTCCCGCGTGGAGAGGGGAGCAGAGCGTGCAGCTCGAAGCCCTCTCCTGCGTGGAGAGGGGAGCAAAGCGTGCAGCTCGAAGCCCCTCTCCCCTCGGGAGAGGGGTTGGGGTGAGGGGGCGGCCGGAGCGATCCGCTGCAAGTTTTCACTCGGCGCTCGTTGCTGCCCGCGGCAAGCGCTGACCGCCACGCGATACCGAACCCTCACCCCCGGCCCCTCTCCCACGGGGAGAGGGGAGCAGAGCGTGCAGCTCGAAGCCCCTCTCCCCTTGCGGGAGAGGGGTTGGGGTGAGGGTCCGGCCGGAGCGATCCGCTGCAAGTTTTCACTCGGCGCACGTTGCTGCCCGCGGCAAGCGCTGACCGCCGCGCGATACCGAACCCTCACCCCCGGCCCCTCTCCCGAGGGGAGAGGGGAGCAAGAGCGTGCAGCTCGAAGCCCCTCTCCCCTCGCGGGAGAGGGGTTGGGGAGAGGGGGCGGCCGGAGCGATCCGCTGCAAGTTTTCACTCGGCGCTCGTTGCTGCCCGCGGCAAGCGCTGACCACCACGCGATACCGAACCCTCACCCCCGGCCCCTCTCCCACGGGGAGAGGGGAGCAAAGCGTGCAGCATGAAGCCCCTCTCCCCTCGTGGGAGAGGGGTTGGGGAGAGGGGGGCGGCCGAAGCCTGCCGCTGCAACCTCGCCGAGATGCGCGCGACTGCGCTCGGCCCCGATCATGCGGCGCAGCACATGATCGAGCGCGGACACTCCCGGCAGCATCGGATCGAAGCCCCTCTCCCCTCGCGGGAGAGGGGTTGGGGAGAGGGGGCGACGCGCTCCCGATGACGGCCGCCACCGTATTGCCCTATCATCGAGCCCCTATGAGCCAGGCCCAGCAGCTCACCACCGTTTTCGCCGACGTCTCCGGCAGCACCAAGCTGTTCGAGCAGCGCGGCGACGTCGAGGCACGCCGGATCATCGCCAACGTGCTTGCCGCGCTGACCGAGGTGGTCCAGCGCCACGGCGGCCGCGTGATCAAGACGATCGGCGACGAGATCATGTGCACCTTCCCTGGCGCGCTGCAGGGCATCCTGGCCGCGGTCGACATGCAGCGGCGGGTCGCGCATTCGATGGAGTTCGTCCGCGACAACCTCGGCATCCGGGTCGGCCTGCATCACGGCGACGCGCTGATTGAGGACGGCGACGTGTTCGGCGATTCGGTTAATACCGCCGCGCGGATGGCCTCGCTCGCCAAGCGCGAGCAGATCGTCACCACTGCGTCGACGCTGAAGGGCCTGACCACCGCCGGCAACATCCGCACCCGCAGCCTCGGCCGCGCCCGGGTCTCCGGCAAGCTGCTGCCGATCGAGATCGTCGACGTGATCTGGCAGGAAGACACGTCGAACATCACGACCGTGCAGCGTGCGATCCGGATCGACGACGGCGGAACCACCGACGTCAAGCTGACGCTGCGCTTCCGCGGTCAGGTCATCGAGCTGAACGAGAGCTCCGATCCGTTCTCGATCGGTCGCGATGCCGGCAACTCGCTGGTCATCGAGACCGAATGGGTCAGCCGCAACCACGCGCTGGTCGAGTTCAAGAAGGGTTACTTCATCCTGTCCGACCGCAGCACCAACGCGACCTACGTCAAGCTCGGCGAAGACGACGAGCTGCGCGTGCACCGCGACGAGATCCATCTGCGCAAGTCCGGCACGATCAGCCTCGGCCAGACCGTCACCGCGAACCAGCAGGACGTCGTCTACTTCCAGTGCAGCTACTGAGCGGCCGAAGCCGCCGCTGCACGGCTCAGGCGGCGCGCGCGCCGCGGGCCCGGAATGCCATCACGCGCCGGCCCATCACCCGTCGCCACGGCGGCGGCAGCAGCGCCAGCACGAACATCGTCGCGTAACCGGCCGGCAGTCGCGGGCTGTCGTCGTGGTGCCGCAGCGCCTGATGGCGGCGCCGCGGCGTCGCATGATGATCGGAGTGACGCTGCAACTGGAACAGCGTCTCTGCTGCGGCTGTTGATCTTTGCGCTGGTGGTCGCTCCGATCATCGGACTGATCCTGGCGTGGAGGTTCGGCTGGCTGAAGAAGCGCGAGCCCGAAGCCGCCAGCGCCGCCTGACGATCGCGTGGGGCCTGACCGGGGCGGGTTGATCCCGCCCCAGTGGCGAATCAATGCGCAATGCCATTGCCTGGCGAGGGTGCGTGGGGTACTACGTCGCAGGATCGTTGCGGCCCACGAAATCCTCATAGACCTTTTGCGGCGCCACGGGCATCCACGCCTGTGCCCAGAACCCGCGAGGCACCGTTTCCAGCTTCATCACGCCGTACTCGGCTGGCCATTCGCCGCGTGGCGGGCGCTTGAAGGTGCCCATGAGCATGTCCACCAGCGGCAGATGGATCGCGTAGTTGGCATCGATGTATTCGGCCTGCCGCGCGTGGTGCCAGTGGTGGTAGCGCGGCGTCACCAGTACGTATTCGAGCCAGCCGAAATCGAGCCCCAGGTTGGCATGGGCGAGTACCGCCTGCACGCCGACGAGCACGACATACGCATTGATCGCATCGGAGGAAAATCCCAGGACCACCAGGGGCATCAGCACCGCACTGCGCGTCAGCAGTATCTCCACCAGGTGCACGCGCGAACCGGCGAGCCAGTCCATCTTGCGGCTGGAATGATGCACGGCATGGAAGCGCCAGAGCCACGGTAGGTTGTGGTATAGCCGATGCAGCAGCGCCTGGGCGAAATCGGCCATGAACAGCGCCATCAGGAACTGCATCCATACCGGCATTGCCTGGATCGCCTGCTTGACGGCAGGGAATGTGGCGAAGGCCGCTACCGTCGTGGTGGAAGCGGTGACCGCGATCAGCACGAACTGCACCAGCACGTGGCTCATGAAGAAGTAGGCCAGGTCGGTGCGCCATTCACGTCGCAGCGGGGACATGGGCTGCACGGCAACCATGCGCTCGATCGGGATGAACACGAGGGCCGAAAAGAACAGCGAGATCACGAACCAGTCCAGACCCAGCGAAAACGGCGTCGAGTCGATGCGGTCGAATTGCACCGTGGCGCCGCCCAGCAGGACCGACACCACCGCCGCGCCGACCCCCACCATCGCTACCCGTTTATTGCGGTTGCGCAGGATCGACACAGTCCCCAGCAGGAATGCTGCGACCAGGCCGACCAACAGCAACTGGCGGGCGAACTGCTCGGTGTAGACCGCGCGGAAATCCCGGCTCGTCAGCAACTCGGGGAAGTGGAAGCAGAGCACGCCCAGCAGGGCTGACAGGCCAAGTCCGGCTGAAACATGGGCGAGCCACGAGCGTTGTGTGTTTTTCATGCGGGGTAGGGCGTCCTGTCCAGGCGGGACCATAGCCCAGTGACGGGGCCCGATCAAAGGTCCTCCTCCACCGGGAGAGGGGAGCACGCCCGACCCGGCTGGGAGTCCTGAACTGCCCACTGCAACACTCGTGACAGACGCAACACGGCGGCCGGGCTACATTCCGCAGGTGGACAGCACCGTCCGCTCCCAAGCAGGCCACCACCCGCAATCACGGGCGATCGTTTGCGCCTGCGCGGGGTACTCGGGCAGTGCGCTGGGCGATTCGGATGTTGCGGGCGGCGCACCCGGGATCGCGCTGGGAAGCGATGGCCTGTCTCTGGTGAGCTACCAACGCGCTGCCGAACGGCATCACGGTCGCCGCGTGGCCAAGAGCACCACCGCCGACTGCAGTAGCGTCATGGTGAGTCTCGATCCAATCTCTGCCAGCAATGGCTTGAGCACAGCCAGTCGAAGATCACTTCACCTTGCCGGATCATCAGTGGCGTTCTGCCAGTATCGCCGTGAACGCGCGCACGAGAGGGGAGGGCGGGCGCTCCCTGAGCTGGAGCAGATACAGAGGCCGCATCCGGCCGGATGCAGGATGGCGCAGGTACTTGAGCTGGCCAAGCTGAGCCAGTTCGTGGACGACGCATTCGGGGAGGATCGCCACGCCCAGCCCGGCGGCGACGGCGCGCGCGATGCCCTCGTTGCTGCCCAGTTCCATCCACCGATTCGGCACGATGCCGGCTGTCTGCATGATCTCTTCGGTCACCAGGCGGGTTCCCGATCCGGACTCGCGCATCAGCCACGGCTGTTCGTTCAGTTCGCCGGCACTGAGCTTCCGCCTGCGGGCCACGGTGGCCGCAGGGTGGGCGATGAGCCGCAACGGATCGTCCCGCCAGTGCGTGGCCACGATGCGCGGGTCGTCCACGGCACCTTCCACCAGCGCCATATCCAGCTCGCAATCGATCAGCGCCTGTGCGGTGGCCTGCGTGTTCCCGACGACCACCCTGACGTCGATCGAAGGCAACCCGGTCGACAGTGCCGCCAGGTACGGCGGTAGCCAGTATCCGGCAATGGTCGTGCTGGCGCCGACCACCAGGCGCCCCCGTTGGTTGCCGATGCGGGCGCGGATGTCCTCCAACGCCGCTCGCTCCAGGGCGAAAATGCCGCGCGCATGTTCGTACAGGGCGCGTCCGCTGTCGGTCAATCGCACTCCCTTTGCGCCTCTGGCGCCGCCGGATCCACGCTCGATCAGGGGCAGGTCCAGTTGGTGTTCCAGTTCGCGCACCGCTTTGGAAACCGCGGGCTGGCTGACGTGCAGGGCTTCGGCGGCCCGCGAGAAGCTGCGATGGTCAGCGACCATGAAGAAGATGCGTAGCAGATGCAGGTTGATATGCATAACCAAAAATCATGCATTCGTGAGAAGAATGTATTGGACTCATGTTACAGGCGAGCCTAGCGTTTGTGCTTGCCCCGGGCACGGATGGGTCCAAGGAAATTCTGGTCATGCGTCAACACCTGCGTGCCGCGCTTGTGGCCCCTGTCCGGTCCTTGAAGGACACGTCCTGGTGGCTCGGGCTCGCTCTGGCCGGTACGGTGGCCGCCGCAGCCGTTGCTCTGGCTCAATCGAGTTGGGCGCAGTCCCTGGGGCTGAGTGCGCTGACCCTGGCGATCGTCCTCGGCATCGGGGTGGGCAACACAGTCTTCCCGGCAGTCGCCGCCCGCGTATCGACGGGCGTGGACTTCTCGAAGGCCATGCTGTTGCGCGCCGGCATCGTGCTGTACGGGTTCCGCATCACGTTCCAGCAGATTGCCGACGTGGGCTGGGCAGGCGTGACGATTGCCGTGGTGATGGTCGCCTCGACGTTCCTCCTGTCCGTTCTGGTAGGAACGCGCATCCTGAAGCTCGACCGGCAGTCCGCCGTGCTGATCGGTGCAGGCAGTGCCATCTGCGGCGCCGCGGCGGTGATGGCCGTCGAGCCAGTGGTACGCGGGCAGGCGCACAAGGTGTCGGTGGCGGTGGCTACGGTAGTGGTGTTCGGCACGCTGGCGATGTTCGCCTATCCCTGGCTCTACCCGCATCTGGGCCTGTCGGAGCATGAGTTCGGCGTGTTTGCGGGATCGACCATCCACGAAGTGGCGCAAGTCGTGGTGGCGGGGCGTAGCGTGGGAGAAGCCGCGGCAGCCACGGCTGTCATCAAGAAGATGATCCGGGTGATGCTGCTCGCGCCGTTCCTGTTGTTCCTGTCAGTCACCTGGCGCGGCAAGGACGAGGCCCACGCGGGTGGCGCGCGCGTCACGATCCCATGGTTTGCCGTGCTCTTCATCGCCGCGAGCGCGATGAACTCGTTGCATGTGCTGCCGGCCGCGCTCATCGATGCGCTGATCGAAATCGACACCGTGCTGCTGGCCATCGCGATGGCCGCGCTCGGGCTGCGGACCCATGCGGGCGCCATCCGTCAGGCGGGCGCGAGACCGCTCCTGCTCGCCACGGTGCTGTTCGCCTTCCTGATCGCGGGAGGCTATTCGATAAACCGCACGGTCACGTGGTTCCTGGTTTGACCGGGCGACAGGGTGTCACCCTTTGTTGCGCAGTTGCTTCACCCAGGCGGTGCATTTGTGATCCGGGGCAGCATCGGCCAGATCGATGCTGATCCGCTTCAGCCCTCCATCGGCAAGGATTCCATCATCGGATGTTTCTGGTCCGGCAGTGCGCCACCCCTCCGGTCCGACGATGCGGTCTTCGCCGATGGTTTCGAGGAGGACTTGCGTTGAGCCGGTTGCGAGCGAAAGGGGATCTCCGCGACCAGCGCGGCATGGTCTCGTCGGCACTCGCGTGGCGGCGATCCTGGAGCGCTGGCGCGTCGATGATTCGTGCGGCAGCCACGCGTGCTGGCGCTGAATCACACATTTGCCACAGAGAGTTGAGAGCCAACCACCCTGTGTTCCCTTCCATCCGCCGAACGCAGCGGGGAAGAGACGTTCTGCCGAGTTCATTTCATGAATGCCTCAAAGGACACGCATCAGGCTCGTGGCCATGCGCTCGGCCAATGAGCGTTGCAGCGGCACATAGTCATCCATGTCGGTCGCTTCGGAAAACTCGTCGGACCAGACGAGATGCCCATCCACACGGTCAACCAAAGTCAGCACGACGACGGTCTGTTGCGGCGTCTGTCGGATACTGATGCGTGCGCTCAGGTCGGCCCCCTCGCCATCTGTGACCATGCGGTATCCAGCAGGCAGGCTATGGCTGACCTGAGCCACCAGGCTTTCCCGCAGGCCTGCGCTGAAGTTGGGGAACAGCACATACTCACACAAGCCCTGAACCGGCTCGATGGCAATGCGCTGACGGGAAGACAGCGCACCCGATGCCCAAGCGGCGGCGCCGAGTATCAGGATGGTGAACAGACCGCCGCCAAAGGCAAATCGCACCCAACGGCGCTGCGGTGACAGTGAGCTCGACGCTGCCGCGTCGCCGGCCAGCGTGCCGATGAAGCGGTAGCCCGCCCGGGGCCGTGTCTGGATGTAGCGCGGCGCTTCGGCATCGTCATCCAGCAGGGTGCGAATCCGGCGGATGCAGGTGTTGATGGCGGCGTCCCCACCCGTGCCGGCGCGCGGCCAGAAGCGGTCGAGCAATTCCTGCCGGGAAACGATCCGCTCGCCGTGCCCGATCAGGTAGGCCAGTACCTCCACAACTTGGGGCGGGGCATCGAGTTGGGCGCCGTTCCGGAAGACGTGCAGGGTGCCCGGATCCAGTCGGAAATCGTCGAAGCGCAGCATCACCCATCTCCCCGCGACCTGCCGAAAGCCTTGCCGTCCTGTTTCCGGATTCGGCCAACGCCTGGGACAGTCTGGCCGAGGCCTACACGGCCAGGGGAGATGCAGAGAAGGCGACGGCGCTGTACGACAAGGCTCGTCAGCTTTCGGCCAGCCCAGCAGACAAGCAAATCGAGTGATGGCAATGGCAGGTTGAGAGACGACCGATCCCTACCTCGGATCAGGCACGCTCGACGCCTTGGCCGAAGCGGGCGCTGGATGGCGTCCGCCATTCCGACACGCTGCTCGTCGGTATCGATCATAGCGCCGCCGCCGGCGATCGCAGGGCCATGCCGATCACCGCCGAACCGGCGGCCGGCGTCCTCGACCGCCTCGTCCATTGCCCCGAACTGGCGCAACACCCGCAAGGCGGACGCTGCCGTAGCGGCAGCCCGCTACCGCCGCAGGATGCGGCAAGCCAAGCGCACCGCATGCTGCCCACCCGCATCGAACGCAAGCCCGCGAGCCTGACCGCGCCGAGGCGGGGATGCGGTGGCCTGGCGCCGGCAAGCGCCGACGCCCTCCCTGAGACCGATCGCGCCGGCCGGTCGGATTCAGCCGCGACGCGCGTAACCCGCCCGCGACTCACTGACCTGCTTCGGCCGCACATGCGCGCGCAGCCAGTCGGTCAATTCGGCTTCGCTCACGCTGCCTTCGGCCAAGCCGAGAAAGACCGGATAGCGCTCCGCCAGCGGCCCGACCAGATCCCAGCCGTTCAGCACCAGGAACGTACGGCAGACCACGTAAGCGGTGCGCTTGTTGCCGTCGACGAATGGATGGTTGCGGGCGATGCCGAAGGCATAGGCGGCGGCCAGCGCAGCCAGGTCTACTTCACCTCCGCCGTACGCCATCAATTGCTCGGCACGGGCCAGCGCCGACTGCAACAAGCCGGCCTCGCGCACGCCGCTGCCGCCGCCATGCTCGCTGAGCTGCCGCAGGTGGATCGCCTCCGCCAGCTCAAGCGAGATCCAGACCGGCTCGTTGCCGATCATTCGGCGAGCTTGCGCAGCAGATCCCGATCCTCGCGCATGATCCGCTCGGCCACATCCATCTGCGCCGCAAATACCGCATCGAACGGCGTCAGCGTGATGCCGTCGGGCGTCTCCAGCACCATCAACTCATCGCCGCGCTCCACGCGCAGCTTCTCCAGCAACTCCTTCGGCAGGATCACGCCGGTCGAATTGCCGATCGCGGTGAGCTTGAGCTTGCGGGTCATGGGCGTGGCCTGAAGTGGACGCAGCCACCAGTATAACGAATGTTATTACGCCAAACGGCAGCCGGACCCCACGCCGCGGACCCCGGCCGCACAGCAGCCCGATCCAAGCCACGAACCCGAGCCGCACCGCGCACAAAGCCCCTCTCCCCTCGCGGGAGAGGGGTTGGGGAGAGCGGGCGGCCACCCAACCCAGCTCCGACCGTGCCGCACATGCGGCCGCACAGCAGCCCAATCCAAGTCGCGAACCCGAGCCGCACCGCGAACAAAGCCCCTCTCCCCTCGCGGGAGAGGGGTTGGGGAGAGCGGGCTGCCACCCAACCCAGCTCCGACCGTGCCGTACATGCCGCCGCACAGCAGCCCGATCCAAGCCGCGAACCCGAGCCGCACCGCGCACAAAGCTCCTCTCCCCTCGCGGGAGAGGGGTTGGGGAGAGCGGGCGGCCACCCAACCCAACTCCGACCGTGCCGCACATGCGGCCACACAGCAGCCCGATCCAAGCCGCGAACCCGAGCCGCACCGCGCACAAAGCCCTTCTCCCCTCGCGGGAGAGGGGTTGGGGAGAGGGGGCGGCCACCCAACCCAGCTCCGACCGTGCCGCACATGCCGCCGCACAGCAGCCCGATCCAAGCCGCGAACCCGCGCCGCACCGCGCACAAAGCCCCTCTCCCCTCGCGGGAGAGGGGTTGGGGAGAGCGGGCGGCCACCCAACCCAGCTCCGACCGTGCCGCACACGCGGCCGCACAGCAGCCCAATCCAAGCCGCGAACCCGCGCCGCACCGCGCACAAAGCTCCTCTCCCCTCGCGGGAGAGGGGTTGGGGAGAGCGGGCGGCCACCCAACCCAGCTCCGACCGTGCCGTACATGCCGCCGCACAGCAGCCCGATCCAAGCCGCGAACCCGCGCCGCACCGCGCACAAAGCCCCTCTCCCCTCGCGGGAGAGGGGTTGGGGAGAGCGGGCGGCCACCCAACCCAGCTCCGACCGTGCCGCACATGCCGCCGCACAGCAGCCCGATCCAAGCCGCGAACCCGAGCCGCACCGCGCACAAAGCCCCTCTCCCCTCGCGGGAGAGGGGTTGGGGAGAGCGGGCGGCACCCAACCCAGCTCCAACCATGCCGCACATGCCGCCGCACAGCAGCCCAATCCAAGCCGCGAACCCGAGCCGCACCGCGCACAAAGCTCCTCTCCCCTCGCGGGAGAGGGGTTAAGGGAGAGGGGGGCTGCCACCCAACCCAGCTCCGACCGTGCCGCACATGCGGCCGCACAGCAGCCCAATCCAAGCCACGAACCCAGCCGCACCGCGCACAAAGCCCCTCTCCCCTCGCGGGAGAGGGGTTGGGGAGAGGGGGCGGCCACCCAACGCGGCTCCAACCATGCCGCACATCCATGCTTCGCCCCCTCTCCCCCGGCCCCTCTCCTGCCAGGGGAGAGGGGAGCCACGCACGACGGGAGCCCGCAACGCCGCCCCATCGCCAGGGAACCCTTGCCCTCCCGCGCTATCCTGGCAACGACCTCACACGCACCACTACCCGATGGGAACACTGAGCTGGCAGCGCTGGGGCTACGCCGCACCGATCGAGCGATTCCTCGCCGACGCCCCCTACGCCATCCTCGGCGCGCTCACCGAGATGTGCGACTTCGCCGTCGACGAGACGCAGAAGCAGGCGTGGCTGCAACAGATCGACGTGCTGCGCGCCGCTCTCGCGCACCGCGCCGGCCGCGGCGCGCTGTACTTCGAATACGCCATCCCGCGCCTCGGCAAGCGCATCGACGTGGTGCTGATCCTCGACCACATGCTGTACGTGCTCGAGTTCAAGGCCGGCGAACGCCACTACACCGCCGCGGCGCGCGACCAGGTGTGGGACTACGCGCTCGACCTGAAGAACTTCCACGAACCCACGCATCCGCTGCCGGTGGTACCAATCCTGGTCGCCACCCACGCGCCGGACGTCGCAATCGCGCTGCAGATGTCGCCCCGGCACGACGCACTGCTGCAACCGCTGCACGCCAATGCGGCCACCCTCGCCAGCATCATCGAACACGCCGCGCGCACGCTCGACGGCCCGCCGATCGACTGGCAGCACTGGCAACAAGGCCGCTACCTGCCGACGCCGACGATCGTCGAGGCCGCCGCCGCGCTGTACGCCGGCCATGCGGTCGAAGACATCTCGCGCAACGACGCCGGCGCGCAGAACCTCGCGCTCACCGCCAACCGCGTCAGCGCCATCATCGAAGACGCGAAGCGCAACCATCGCAAAGTGATCTGCTTCGTCACCGGCGTGCCCGGCGCCGGCAAGACCCTCGTCGGCCTCGACATCGCCAACCGGCACCGCTCGAAGGACGACGCCCTCTACAGCGTGTTCCTGTCCGGCAACGGCCCGCTGGTGCGGGTGCTGATCGAAGCACTGGCGCGAGACAAGGTGCGCCGTGCCGCCGAACGCGGCGAGCGCGAGCGCATCGGCGAGGCGCGCAGCGCGGTCAAGCAGTTCATCCAGGCGATCCACCACTTCCGCGACGACGGCCTGCACGACGACCAGCCGCCGACCGAACGCGTCGCCCTGTTCGACGAAGCCCAGCGCACCTGGGACCACGCCAAGACCGCCGACTTCATGCGCCGCAAGCGCGGCCGGCCGGACTTCGCCGATTCCGAGCCCGAGTTCCTGATCTCCTGCATGGATCGCCACCCGGACTGGGCGGTGATCGTCTGCCTGGTCGGCAGCGGACAGGAGATCAACACCGGCGAGGCCGGCATCAGCGCGTGGCTGGACGCCGTGCGCACGCGCTTCCCGCACTGGCGCGTGCACCTGCCCCCGCAGCTCGCACAGATCGAACCACGCGCCGCCGAACCGCTTGCGGCAATTGCGACCAGCGAACAGGTCACGCACGACGTCGCGCTGCACCTCGCCACCTCGGTGCGCTCGTTCCGCTCCGAGAAGGTCTCTGCATTCGTCAACCAGTTGCTCGCGCTCGACCGCGCCGCCGCCGCCAACACGCTGCGCGACGTGCTGCCGCAGTTCCCGATCCGCCTCACCCGCGACCTGTCGGCCGCCAAACGCTGGCTGCGCCAACAGGCGCGCGGCAGCGAGCGTTACGGCATCGTCGTCTCGTCACAGGCGCAGCGCCTGAAGCCGCACGCGATCGACGTGCGCACCCCGATCGACCCGATCCACTGGTTCCTGCACGGCAAGGACGACGTGCGCTCGTCGTACTACCTGGAGGACGTCGCCACCGAGTTCCAGGTGCAGGGCCTCGAGCTCGACTGGACCTGCGTGGTCTGGGACGGCGATCTGCGCCTCGATGACGACGGCTGGCGCTACTTCGGTTTCGTCGGCGACCGCTGGAAGCGCGTGATCAAGGACGACCGGCAGCGCTATCTGCTCAATGCGTATCGCGTGCTGCTGACGCGGGCGCGGCAGGGGATGGTGATTGTGGTGCCGGAAGGGGGTCGTGATGATCCGACGCGGACGCCGGCGTTCTATGATCCGGCGTATCGGTTGTTGGAGGGGGCGGGGGTGCCGGGGCTCTGAAACTGAGGAAAACGACTCTGACCCTGACTCTGCCCCCTTTTCCGACCCCTTTTCCAACCACAGGACCGCAATTCTCAACTCCTGAGACGGGTTCATGAGTTCCTCGCCCCGCAGCAATTCGGCTGCCGACGGAGAACGCTCATGGACCGCTATGTCGTTAGTACGAGACCCGACAACAGGGGGGATCACGAGGTCCACCAGGAGGGCTGCCGCCTCTTCCCTTCCAGCTTCATCGAACTCGGACGCCATTTCTCGTGTGCGACGGCGGTTGCGGCCGCCCGCCTCCACTACAGGACGGCGAACGGCTGCAATTGGTGCGCCCGTCCGTGCCACACCTCGTAACAGGCCCCGCCTAGGCTCCGCAAGTCTTCCAAATGGGACGGATGCCGCGCATGATGCACGGTATCCGTCCCAGCGATGCGCCACCGTGACCCCCGAAACCGCGCTTCTGACCCTGCGCCAAGCCCGCGCCCGCTTCTCCCAGCGAGAACTGGCCGCGCTCCTCGACGTCAACGAGAGCACCTTTCGCCGCTGGGAGGTTCGGGAGGACGTCCCCGCATACCGTATCGATGCCATCCGGCAGCGCATTCTTCCGCTGATAACCGCCCCCAGCGATCCGGACCGGGACTTCATCTTCATCGACCTGTTCGCCGGCATTGGCGGCATCAGACTCGGGTTCGAGCGCGCGGGGGGGCGATGCGTCTTCACCAGCGAGTGGAACCCCTACGCGCAGAAGACCTATGTCGCGAACTTCCCTCACGAGGAAGGCCACATCCTGGAGGGAGACATCACCAAGGTCGACGCCGAGGACATCCCCGAACACGACGTTCTGCTCGCCGGATTTCCGTGTCAGCCTTTCAGCATCGCCGGCGTTTCGAAGAAGAACGCGCTCGGACGTCCCCACGGCTTTTCATGCAACACGCAAGGGACGCTGTTCTACGACGTGGCTCGAATCATCGAGACGCGACGACCGAAGGCATTCCTGCTCGAGAACGTGAAGAACCTGCTGTCCCACGACAAGGGCCGCACGTTCGCGACGATCCGCCAGGTGCTCACCGACGAACTCGGCTACGAAATCCACTACAAGGTGATCGATGGCCAGCACTTCGTTCCGCAACACCGAGAGCGCATCCTGATCGTCGGGTTCCGCGAGCCCTGTGGGTTCAGCTGGGATGACCTGCGACTTCCGAAACACGGGCCGAAGTTGTCCTCGATCCTGCATCCGCAGGACGGAAGTGAACCAGCGCTGCCGCCATTTACGGAAGGCGCTCGCGGGAAGGTCAGCGACAAGTACACCTTGACACCCAAGTTATGGGCCTACCTGCAGGCCTATGCAGCCAAGCACCGCGCCGCCGGGAATGGATTCGGCTACGGCCTTGTCGACGGAAGCAAGGTCGCGCGCACGCTTTCAGCGCGTTACTTCAAGGATGGCTCGGAGATTCTCGTCGACCAAGGGTCACGCAAGCCTCCGCGACGCCTCACGCCCCGCGAATGCGCACGACTGATGGGATTCCCGGACAACTTCATCATCCCGGTGAGCGACACGCAGGCGTACAAGCAGTTCGGCAACAGCGTCATCGTTCCCGCGATCGAGGCTGTCGCGCGTACGATGAAGCCGCGTATCGCCGAGCTGATCGCGCGCGAGCACGCGCAGCCGGGGCTTCCGCTTCGCTGACTCGGCCACACAGATGGCCGACATCGTCGACACCCGCACCCGGAGCCGGATGATGTCCGGCATCCGGGGTAGGGATACGCGACCCGAGCGCGCGGTCCGCAGTTTCCTGCATCGCGCCGGCCTGCGCTTTCGCCTTTCACGTCGTGGCCTGCCCGGCAGACCCGACATCGTGCTGCCGAAGTATCGCTCCGTGGTTTTCGTGCACGGCTGTTTCTGGCATCGTCATTCCGGCTGTCGCTACACGACCAATCCGGCGACCAACCCGGACTTCTGGCAGCGCAAGTTCCAGGAGAACGTCGAACGCGATCGCCGCGTGGAGCAGAAGCTCTCGGATCTGGGTTGGACCGTGTTCGTTGTCTGGGCGTGCGAACTCGGCGAGGAACGGCTATTGGCGCTTGTCGAAGCGATCATGTCGCAGCCTTCGAGCTCGACGGAGCAACGCACAGCGCAGCCTGCGACTCGCAGCCGGAGAACCTGACAATGCTTCCGAAGCAGTCGAAACTGTTTGTCGAAGACCGCGACCTCGATATCCCGGCTGCAGGCGGTCAACCGCTATGGAGCTCGGTCGAGGACCTCGCGGCGAGGAGTAGTAGCCTCTTCGTCAAGAAGCTGTCGAGGAACGATACCTCCTGGGCCGACGATTCCGGCAAGCACCAGGCGGGCTTCTATGTCCCTCGCGAGATCCGCGAAGCGCGGTTCTTTCCGGAACTGAGCCCCTGCGAAGGCAAGGAGCATATCCATCGGGCCTCGGTTGAAACGCTGTGGCCCCAGACCGGGCAGTTCACTCGCTCGACGCTGAGCCACTACACGAACAAGGGCCCGGAAACCCACTTCACGATAGTGCCGAGGGATCTGTTCCGCGGACTCAGCCCGGCCTCCCTGCTCGTCTGCGGTCGCTTCATTCGACCCGAGGCCGGCGCATCCCACTGGATCGTGATACTCGACTCGGCCGGCGAGACTTCCGAAGTTCTCGAAACCGTCCTCGATGTACCCGCAACATTCAGGCACGACCTGTTCGACCCGGAGGCGATCCGCGCGCACGCCGATCTCGTGCGGGACGAAGCGGAAATCCTGATTCGGCTGCTGCACGATGCACGCGCGGCGGGCACGCTCGACGCGATCGTGCAACGCTTCGCTCGCCTGCCGGATCCGGCCGAAATCGCGCGGCAGGCGAGGGAGGAATGGCTGCGTGCCCGGGGGCTGACATCCTTCGATCCGTATCAACTGGCCGCGCCAGGCGACGCGATCATGGAGATCAGTCGCGACATCGAGTATCGGATCTTCCGCCGGCACGAGGTGCGGCGGCGTGCAGCCGAAGTCGTTCGAATCATCGCAAAGTATCCTGATCCCGTCATCGCGGCTGTCCGCGGGTTTCCGGAACTCGACGCGGTATTCCTGAGCGCGAGCCAACAGCGCAAGACGCGCGCCGGGCGCTCGTTCGAGCACCAAATTTCCGCCGCGCTGACCGCTGGAAGGATCCGGTTCGAGGAGCAGGCAGTCACCGGAGGGCGTCGCCCCGACTTCGTGATGCCGGACGTCAGGACATTGAAGCTCGGCACCGGGCGGGAATGGGACGCAGCGATCGTAGTCGCCGCAAAGACCACGCTACGTGAGCGGTGGAAGCAGGTTGCGAGCGAGGGGCTTCACTGCGCCGTTTTCTTGGCAACGGTCGACGATCGCGTGCCTCGCTCGACAATAGCGGAACTGGCCGATATCGGGATCACCCTTCTCGTGCCTGAGTCCCTCAAGCGCAGCAAGGAAACTGACTATCAGACATCAAGTGTCATTACGTTTCGCCAGTTTTTTCTACACGAACTCTCGCAGCATAGGACCGCCCCACAGTAAGGAAGGGTCCGCGGATGGCGCGAGCACTCTCTCTATGCATGCACTATCGACACCAACGTCGCCAAGTGTCGCATGTTGTCCTTGCGGTCACGCTTTCCAAACCCCAACGCCTCGCAGACGGTTTCGATCTTCTGACAGAAGATATCCGCATTGAGTTTGACCATCCACAATTCTCCTCCCGGGTCCTGACGGTTCGTACTCTGCCATTGCATTTCGTCATTGAGAGGGTGTTCCGGCCTAAAAGGATGGATGTTGAATATCTTGTGGTCCACCTTGGTGATCCAAGATGCGCCAACTTCCGTTATCGCACCCCACGATTTCTTGGTGTGCTCACTGGTTACGAACAGCACAAAGATCTTTTGCGCCGAGTAGCTTTCAACGAAGAACTCGCGCAGATAGTCGTACACCGCGCGACCCTCAGGGACGCGACAAGACTCATCGTCACAATTCGTGTACAGAATTTCCTCTGGCGGAATGCCATTGAACAGCAGCATCTGATATACGATGTCTGCGAACGCCTTGTCAGCATAGGTCTGACTGATGAGCACCTTCTTCTTCTGTGAATCAACAACTGCCTTGAGGCCGAGATCAGGGCTATTTGCGTTGAGCGAACTGGAGATTGCTCTCTCGACAGTCTCCCTTGGAAGGCGCACACCTAGGCTGGCCAACGTGGTGGCAGCGTCTAGGGTTACGTTCCTGCGAAACTCGTCCACAGAGGCCTTCAATCGCGCTTCACCCTCCTGCTGGGCCGCTTGCTTCTGCCGCCTCTTCTCGGCGTTTGACAGGTCAGCGTATTGCTCACGCTTCTTAAGAATCTCTGCTAGGAGTCCGTCACGCACAAAGTTGCGAACCACTTCGTATCGAGGATCATCAGACTTATACCCCTGCCGGTTGCTCAGCGCCATATCAGGCAACTCGGTGAGCTCGAACAGGTCGACATGCAACTGGCCAACGACATAAACTTCATTGAGCTTGTTCTGTCCAACCACAGGAAGAATGTTGAACTCACCCAACTTTCCGTTGGCATAAAGTGAAAGAAAGTTGTCAGGGAAATCTGTAAGTTCGGCCTTGCGGCCGCGGGTCGTTTTGTAGGCCCCAATCCACCCGGCAACCTCCAACTGGTATTCACGATCGACGCCATCATTGGCCTTCATTGTCAGCGAAATGCTCTTTCTTCCCCGGGCGCTGACCAGATCACTGCGCCGGTCGGGGAACAAATCGGGCACGTAGTCACAGAGAGACGAGAACTCCTCTCCAAGCGTTACCAGCGCGCAGAGCTCACCCATGACCTTCCGGTCAAACTCCTTGATCGTAACCGACTCGCCACCGCGGATGACGTGTATCTGAAAGCCCTCATCCACCAAGGGAAATATCTTGATCAAGTTTCTCTCGACAGCGCCTAACGTCTTGTGGAGCCGGTACTGAGGTCTGCGCATGATGATCGCGGACCCACTTCCTTCGATTCGTTCGAAAGTGACGTTCTCGTCGGGTATTGCCCTGAGAAGGTGACCCTTCAGAGGATGCCTCGAAAGAACGAATCCTGACCTTTCCCCATCGGCCACGGTAAGAACATCGTAAGCGGTAACTCCGCACCGTACTTCCCTACCGCCACGCTCCATGCAGGAGCGAGCGCAGCGGGTTCGCCGCAAAGTGCTCTTTCCACAGTCGCGGCG
>JAWLBY010000028.1:0-44138 GCA_041687455.1 Lysobacteraceae bacterium
CTCCTCGCTGTAGCGCCCCACTCGGCGCCGGGTATTGGGTCTTGCCATGACACCTCCATCGTTAGATGAGGGTGTCAACAAAACCGGGTTAGGCTCCCTGTCCGCTTGAACGCATAGTTGGGCGGCAGCGCCGGACCGAACTGACGCTCACCGACGCGCACTCAGAACTGTGGCTACACCTGCGACAACAAGGAAGCAGAGCGCCGCGGCTAGTGATGCAGGAACGATCATAGCGCCGAATCGGGTGGTCGGCGGATGGCCCGCTACCGAGGCAAAGAACACTACTGCTGATGATGCTGAAGCGCCAAGCATGAGGAGCGCAAGAGCCAGCATGAGCGAGCGGCGCATACCCCAACAAGCGCGACCGGCTCGCCTCATGGTTCCTCACCCTTTGCGGCATCGCGGCCCGAAAACAACGAGATCCACGCACCAAGCTCAAACAACATTCCGAGCGCGGCCAGCCCATACGCACCTGGCTTCCAGGCTGCGAAATAGAACGCGAGCGCGACTGCGAAGCAGGCGATTGCAATGGCGTGCCGGGATCGCACTATGCCGCCCAACTACTATTCGACGTCAGCACTGACGCGTAATCCTGACGTGTAACACCGCCAGAGAACACGTCGATGCAGGAAAATTCGTACGCGCATCATCGGTTTACCTTGATCGTGACGTGTAATCTCGACGCCTAATCCCGACGCAATCTTCGGTGTTCGTGGCGGGCAGTGGGATCGTCGCACGGCGGGGCGAGGTGGACAATATCGGCGGGGTCGGGCCGGTCGATCGAGCATCGGTGCCCCGAGCATGCGCTGAATCACCTTCTCGTCACGCGCTCGACTTCTTGACGCTCGAAGCCGGCTGCGACGACGCCAACCGCGTAGCGCAGGTAGTTCCGTGCGGCGTGCCGCTCAAGAGCGTGCTGTTTGCCTGCTTGCAGGGCATCGTCTGCTGACGGGCCTCGAATGGGCGTTCCGCCACATGCCAGCACCCGGCCCTTCGCAGCGAACGATCATCGCCGGCATCCTCGCTGACCCGCCCGGCACGCTGTCGGTGGCCTGCGGGATCGACTACCATACGCGCCCCTCACGCGGCCCTCCCCGGCTGCACCGGCCGAGAATTCCCGTTTCCGTGCAGACGCCACCGTAGCGCCAGACCTTCGTCGCCCCGCGTCCGTACGGCCGTCGGCCGTCATCTGTATCCGACAACAACGCGCGATCGCCATGCCGGTCGCGCTCGGGAAACTGTTTTTGATGGATCTGTCTGCTCGTATCCGCCGCGACTGGTTCGGCAATGTTCGCGGCGATGTGCTGGCTGGCCTGGTGGTCGCGCTGGCGCTGATTCCGGAGGCGATCGCGTTCTCGATCATCGCCGGCGTCGATCCCAAGGTCGGCCTGTATGCGTCGTTCTGCATCGCGGTCGTGATCGCCTTCACCGGCGGCCGGCCCGGCATGATCTCGGCCGCCACCGGCGCGATGGCGCTGCTGATGGTCGGACTGGTCAAGGATCACGGCCTGCAGTACCTGCTCGCCGCGACGGTGTTGACCGGCGTGCTGCAGATCGCTGCCGGTCTGCTGAAACTCGGCACGCTGATGCGCTTCGTTTCGCGTTCGGTGATCACCGGGTTCGTCAACGCGCTGGCGATCCTGATCTTCCTCGCCCAGTTGCCGGAGCTGATCGGCGTGAGCTGGCAGGTCCATACGCTGACTGCCGCCGGCCTCGCGATCATCTACCTGTTGCCGCGACTGACCCGCGCGCTGCCGTCGCCGCTGGTGACGATCGTCGTGCTGACGGCGGTCGCGATCTGGCTCGATCTCGATGTCAGGACGGTCGGCGACATGGGTGCGCTGCCCGACAGCCTGCCGGTATTCCTGCTGCCGGACGTGCCGCTGACGCTCGATACGCTGCGCATCATCCTGCCGGTCTCGGCGACGCTGGCGGTGGTCGGCCTGCTCGAATCGCTGCTGACCGCGCAGATCGTCGACGATCTGACCGACACGCCGAGCGGCAAGAATCGCGAGTGCGTCGGCCAGGGTGTGGCCAACATCGCGGCTGGCTTCGTCGGCGGCATGGCCGGCTGCGCGATGATCGGGCAGTCGGTCATCAACGTGAAATCGGGCGGCCGCGGGCGGTTGTCGACGCTGGTCGCCGGCGTCGTGCTGCTGGTGCTGGTCGTGTTCGCCGGGCCGTGGGTCAGCCAGATCCCGATGGCGGCGCTGGTCGCGGTCATGATCATGGTGTCGATCGGCACCTTCAGTTGGAGTTCGATCCTGCACCTTCGCACCTACCCGACCAGTTCCAACATCGTGATGCTCGGCACCGTGATCGTGACCGTGTTCAGCCACGACCTGGCCAAGGGCGTGCTGACCGGCGTGCTGCTGTCGGCGCTGTTCTTCGCCCGCAAGGTCGGCCGCGTGCTGCACATCGGGTCGGAGTCGATCAACGGCGGCAGCGGCCGCTGCTACACGGTGACCGGCCAGGTGTTCTTCGCGTCGGCGGAGACGTTCGTCAACGGCTTCGATACCCGCGAGGTGCTCGACCACGTCCGGATCGACGTGTCGCACGCACATTTCTGGGATCTTTCGGCAGTCGGCGCGCTGGACAAGATCGTGCTGAAATTCCGCCGCGAAGGTACCGTCGTCGACGTGGTCGGCATGAACCAGGCCAGCGCGACGCTGGTCGACCGGCTCGGCGTGCACGACAAGCCGGATGCCGAACGCCTGATGGCCGGACACTGAGGAGCACGACATGACATCCACCCTGATCCATGCCGACGGCGGCGTGTTGGCCGCGATCGACCCGTCGCTGTATGCCGCGAGCGTTGCCGACCACGCGGCCTGGGCGGCGATCCGGATCGGCGCGCCGATCGAGCTGCTGCACGCGATCGAGCGGATGCCGGCGGCACCGGCCGGCGACCTGAGCGGCAACCTGACGCTCGGCAACCGCGAGGAGCTGCTGGCGTCGCTGGCCGCGCTCGACGAACAACGCGGCCGGCTCGCGCAGGAACACGGCCGGCGCCTGCTCGATGAGGCGAAGGCGCGCATCACCGACTCATCGGCGCTCGACGTCACGGTACGCCAGCGCCACGGCGGCCTGGTCGACACGCTGCTCGAGCTGGAGCACGGCGTCCGGCTGTTCGTGATCGGCAAGCGCGGCGAACACGCCGACTTCGCCCGCGGCCACCTCGGCAGCAACCTCGAGCGGGTGATGCGCTCGGTGCACCGGCCGGTACTGGTTGCGGCGCGTGCGTTCCGGCCGATCGAGCGCTTCATGATCGCGTTCGACGGCAGCGCGACGACCCGCAAGTGCATCGAGATGGTCAGCGAAAGCCCGCTGCTGAAAGGCCTGCAGTGCGACGTGCTGATGGTCGGAGATGCCACGCCGGCGCATGCCGAGCAGATGGCCTGGGCACAGGCACGGCTGGCCGCGGCCGGCTTCGAACCGCAGATGCTGCTGATGCCGGGCACGGCCGAGAGCGTGATCGCGCAGAAGGTCGCCGACCGTTCGATCGACCTGCTGGTGATGGGCGCCTACGGTCACTCGCGGATCCGCAGCATGATCGTCGGCAGCACGACCACCCAGGTACTGCGCAGTTGCCCGATTCCGGTGTTGCTGCTGCGCTGATCGGGCATCCCGGCGGCATCGGCGCGGCAAGCACGCCGATGCACTGACGGGCGGCGGTTTGCCTGCCTGTCATGCGGCGGCTTCTATGCTCGGGCTGGTTTCCGATCCGGAATGAGGCCGATGCCACACGGGACACCAAGCCAGGAGTTGCCGCTGCGCGGCGCTGCGCTGACGCTCGGGCTGCTGGCACTCGCCGCTGCCTGGCTCGGGCCGTTGCCGGCCGCGGTCGGCCAGTCGTTCAGTGCGCACATGGGCATGCACGTGCTGGTGGTGGCGCTGGCCGCGCCGGCACTCGCGCTCGGGCTGGCCGGCTCGCGGTTCGATCCGGCCCGGCGCTGGCCGCGACTGTTCGCGCCGGTGCCGGCGTCGGTGATCGAGATGGTCGTGATCTGGAGCTGGCATGCGCCGCTGCTGCACCACGCCTCGCGGCACGATCCGCGGCTGCTGGTGGTCGAACAGGGCAGTTTCCTGCTGGTCGGGCTGCTGGTCTGGCTGGCCGCGTTCGGCGGCGATCCGCGACGGCGCCGACCGCGCGCCGCCGCCGGCATCGCCGGTCTGCTGCTGACCTCGATGCACATGACCGTGCTCGGCGCGCTGCTGGCGCTGGCCGAGCGGCCGCTGTATGCGCACGGCAGCGCCGCGTTGTCTGGCCTGACCACGCTGCAGGACCAGCAGGCCGGCGGACTGCTGATGCTGCTGGTCGGCGGCCTCAGCTATCTGGCCGGCGCGATCGGGCTGCTGGTCGGGCTGCTGCGCGACGAGCGCGACACCGATCCGGTCCGCTGAGCACAGCCTCGTTGCTCAGCGCCGGTACTTGCTCAGCACCGTGAAGCGCCGGCTCAGTCGATGGCCCTGCGCATCGACCAGTGTCAGCCGGTGCTCGCCCGGCGTGGTCAGCAGCTCGAACTGGTGGTAATCGCGCGTGCTGCCGAGGAACTGCTCGTCGAGATGCCAGTGCAGCACCGCATCGCGTTGCCGGTGTACCGCTTCGAACACCAGCCGGCCGCGACGACCGTCGAGCTCGGCCGGAATGTAGACGTGGCTGCCTTGCTGCGGATACAGCAGCCCGATCGGCGCATCGTCGCCAGCGGCGAGCGCGGCGCAGCCGGGCCGCCACGGCGGCAACGGCCGGTACTCCGGATGGTGGCGACGATAGAAATGTTCGATCGCCGGCGGCAACACGAACCACCCGGTGCTGCGCATGTCGGCCACTGCAGCGCAGTCCGAATGCACCCGCAGCGGCGCCTGCGGATCGAGATGCACCCGGCGGTGATACGGCGACGCGCGATCGAAGTGACTCGCCAGCGGCGCGCGCTGCACCGCGGTCACGCAGCCTTCGCGCGGCAGGTGGCCATCGACCTGGCAGGCTTCGACCGATTTCAGGTCGTGCAGCGGTTCGACGAACCAGCCACTGTCCGGCAAGCGGTCGAGGATCGCGAACAGCAGCGGCGCCGCGGTCTGGGTGCCGGACAGTCCGGCGACGCCTTCACCGCTGGCATTGCCGGCCCATACCGCGACCGTGTGCCGCGGCGTGCTGCCGACCGCCCAGGCATCGCGCAGCCCGAAGCTGGTGCCGGTCTTCCAGGCCACCGGCCGGCTGCTTGAGAACGTGCGCCAGTGACTGTCGATGCCGGGCCGATTGACCTCCGCCATCGCCTGCAGCGTCAGCCATGCCGCGCCGGCACCGTAATCGGCCTCCGCCGGAGACTGCGGAGGTTGTGGCGACTGCGATTGCAGCAGTCGCGGCCGCCGATAGCGTGGCGCCTCCCGCTCCGGCAACTGCGCGATCACGGCGAGATTGGCGTAGGCCTGGGCGACATCCCACAGCCTCGTTTCGGCACCACCGAGGATCAACGTCAGGCCGTAGTGATCGGCCGGCCGGGTCAGCGTCTGCATGCCCATCTGACGCAACGCCGCGTGGAAGCGCGGCAGGCCGTACTGTCGCAGCAGCCGTACCGCCGGGATGTTCAGCGACAGCGCCAGCGCCTCGCTGGCCGGCACCGCGCCGCGGTAACTTCGATCGAAGTTCTCCGGCGCGTAGCCGTTGATCTGGGTCGGCACGTCGGGCACCAGCGTCTGCGGCAGGATCTGTCCGTCCTGCAGCATCAGTGCATACAGCAGCGGCTTCAGGATGCTGCCGCTGCTGCGTGGCCGCAGCACCAGGTCGATCGCGTAGCCGCGCTCGGCGGTGTCGTCGGTGCGGCTGTTGCCGAGCCAGGCGAGCACCGAAAGATCGCGATGATCGATCACCAGCGCCGCGGCATTGTGCACGCCGCCGGACGCCAGCCGCTGCGACTCCCGCTGCATGACCTCGACCAGTCCGCGCTGCAGTTCGGCATCGAGCGTGCTGTGGAACGCCGGATCGCCGCTCCGCTCGATCCCGGTGTCGGCCAGTGTGTCGAGCAGGTGCGGCGCCCAGCGCGGCAGCGGCCGCGGCGCCTCGGGCAATGGCTCGGCCAGCGCCAGCCGCAGGTCGAGATGGTCGAGTGCGCCATCGGCATGCAGCGCCCGCAGCAGGCGGTTGCGCTTGTCGCGCAGTCGCTCGCGGCTGCGGCCCGGGTGGACCAGTGCCGGACTGTTCGGCAACACCGCGAGTGTCGCGGCTTCGGCCCAGCTCAGATCCTTCGCGGCGCGCCCGAAGTAGCGCCACGCTGCCGTCTCGAGGCCGACGATGTTGCCGCCGAACGGCGCATGCTGCGCGTACAGCGCGAGAATTTCGTCGCGCTCGTGGGACAGCCCGAGCCGCAGCGCCAGCGCCATCTCGCGCAGTTTCTGCAGCAGCGTCCGCGGCGGATTGCCGGACGCGACGCGGATCGTCTGCATGCCGAGCGTGCTGCCGCCGCTGACCACGCGACCGGCGCGCAGGTTGAGCCAGGCCGCCCGCACCAGCGCCAGCGGATCGACGCCGGGATGGTAGGCGAAGCGCCGGTCCTCGTAGCGGATCAGCGCGCGGGCGAATCGCTCCGGCACGTCGCCGCGGGCCGGAAACCGCCACTGCCGATCGCCCGCGAGCCGCGCACCGAGCAGTTCGCCATTGGCGGCGAACAGCACCGGCGACATCGGTGCCCGGAACAACGGGTCGGGCAGCGCGAACCAGAACCACAGCGCCACCGGCACGAACGCCGCCAGCAGCACCAGCGCGAGGCCGCGGCGGCGCCGGCGGCGGCCGCCGCTGCGCGCCGCCAACTCAGCCGCTGCCGGCCTCGCATCCATCGTCACCGACCACCCTGCACCACCTCGATCCAGCGACCGGCGTTGCGGGCGAAGCGGCGGGCGTCATACATCGCCTCGACGTTCCATGCCGGCAGGTAGTAACGGCCCGGGTAGGCAGCATTGAACTGCAGCACGTAGCTGCGCGATTCGCCGCTGTTCAGGCGGAAATAGGTATGTACGCGGTCGTCGCGAATGTCGCGGTAGTCGTATGCCGATTCGGTCGCGGTGTCGGCGGCGGTTGCGATCCGGGTGTTGATGATTTCCCAGCCGCTCGGCACCACCTGGGTCAGCGCGAGGTTGTCGAACGGCAGCGTCGACGTGTTGCGGATCGTCAGCCTGGCGCGGAAGTCACTGCCCTGCGCCAGTCGCGACGGATCGATCGACTTGCCGTCCGCATCGGTGAACTCGACCGCCAGCGTCAGCGAGTCGTGCTCCGGCCGTTCGTCGCCGGCCGCTGCGATGCCCTGGCTGACGACCGTGACGTACAGCGGCCCGCGGCCGCGGTTCATCAGCCGCAGCGCACGCGGTGCGTCGGCGGCCGCGAGTGCCACCTGTGCCACCGGCTTGTCGGACTGCTGGCGCTGCCAGTCGCCGCCGTCGAGCGCGTGGTCGAACAGCAGCGGGCCGCCGGCACCGTTGCCGGCGAAGCGAGCCAGCGCCAGCAGCGACCACGACACCGTCTGCGTGCTGTGCCAGTGCTGGCCGGCCAGTTCGCCGGCGATCGCTTCGGCCAGGTCGCGCGCGTGCTGCACATCGCCGATCCCGAGCATCGCATCGAGCAGGATCGCCCGGTCGCGCAGCGCCGAACCGAACGTCATGCCTTCGCGCGGATAGCTCGCGATCGTCATGCCGCGGTCGAGGATCAACTGCTGCGCGACATCGCCCAGACCGGCCTGCCGGTACGCTGCCGCCAGTTGCCAGCGCGCGATGTCGGGCAGGTTCGGCTGTTCGCGCAGCCGGTTCATCGCGCCGAGCTCGGGCTCGCCGGCCAGCGCCAGCGTGTACAGCCGATACGACTGGTCGAGCGCATCGGCCTGGTTGCCGGCCACCCAGACCTGCGCACGCGACTTCTGGAAGCGCTTCCAGCCGGCGATCAGGTCGGCCGGCACGACGTAACCGAGCCGCTGCGCCTCCAGCAGGAAATGGCCGACGTAGCTGGTGCTCCAACTGTTCCAGTCGTTGGCACCGGGCCAGTAGCCGAACGCACCGCCAGGCAATTGGTACTGCCGCAGCCGGTCGATGCCGGCCTCGACATTGCGTTGCACGCGTTGCTGTTCGCCCGGATCGAGCTGCAGCAGTGCATTCAGATACAACTGCGGGAATACCGCCGACGTGGTCTGCTCGACGCAGCCGTGCGGATACTGCACCAGATACTGCAGCCGGTGGCCCAGGTTCAGCGGCGGTACGCCCGACACTTCCAGCATGGTCGTGTTGGTGCCCGGCAGCCCGTGCGGCTCGATCGTGGTGCGCCATTCGGTGCCGGGGCCGAGCACCTGCGTCTGCACCCGGCGGCTGAGCGGATTGGGCGCACGCACCTCGACGTCGATGGTCTGTTCGGCCGATTCGCGGCCGGCTCGCGCGACGAAGCGCAGCCGGGTCATGCCGAGCCGATCGCCGACCTTGACGGTGACGAAGCCGAGCTGGTCGCCACTGCGTTCGAACGCCAGATCGACACTGTCGCTGCCGACGATCGACAGCGGTGCGTCAACCTCGGCCTGCAGCGTGACGTTGCGGATCGCGTCGTCGAGCGCGAACACCGACACCGGCACGCGCAGTTCCTCGCCGGGGCCGAGCACGCGCGGCAGCGTCGCCTGCACCATCACCGGCTGGCGCACCGTCACCGACTTGTCCGCACTGCCGTAGGCACCGCGCTCACCCGCCACCAGCATGACCCGCACCGCGCCGACATACGGCGGCAGCGCGATGTCGTGCGTCGCGCCCTGCCCGGCCGGCAGCCGGAACGGACCGACGAAGCGCACCACCGGCGGGAAACGCTTGCGATCCTTGCTCGCATCGGGGTTGATGCCGTCGTCGGAGCCGCCGAGCGCGAGCAGCCGTTCGAGCGCGCCGCCGTAGGCACCGACGACGTCGTCGTAGATGTCCCAACTGCGCACGCCGAGCGCCTCGCGGCGATAGAACTCGCCGTGCAGGTTCGGCGTCCTGAAACCGGTCAGGCCGAGCAGACCCTCGTCGACCACCGCCAGCGTGTAGGTCATCGCCCGGCCCTGCTGCTCGGCCACCGCGACGCGCAGGTTCGATTCCGGCCGCACCTCGTCGGCGACCTGCAGGGTCGGCTGCAGGTGGGTCGCCGGGTCGGCGACCAGCAGCGGCAGCACGCCGTACAGACGGATCGGACGATCGTTCTGCTTGCCCTCGTGCGGCTGCAGCAGCGTGACGCTGACATAGACGTTCGGCGCCATCGCCGCGGTGACCGGCAGCGTGAAGGTCTCGCGTCGACCGTCGAGTTCGAGCCACTGCTGCGACAGGATGCCGCTGCCGTTCTCGATCGACAGCAGTGCCCGACCGCTGCTCGCCGGCGGCAACTGGATCACCGCCTGGTCGCCGACCTGGTAGCGCGGCTTGTCGCTGCCGAGGGTCAATGCATTCGCGCCGGGACCGTTCTGCTCGGCGGCACGTCCGGCCCAGCCGGGCCAGTCGATGTAGACGACCTGCGCCGCGCAATGGCCGCCGTCGCGATCGCAGGCGCGTACCAGGTAGCGGCCCCAGTCCGGATACCTGACCTCGAAATTCCAGACCGCCTTGCCGTTTTCGCTGGCGACCGTGTCCTGCTGCAGCCGGACGTGCGCGTTGCTGTTCTCGAAGCTGGCGAGACCGTCGCCGTTCTGCTCCCACCACCAGCGCCACTCGATCTTGTGCAGCGTGACCTCGACGTTGCGCAGCGACACCGGTTGCCCGTCGGCATCGAGCGTCGCGATCTCGACCGGATGCGCGGTGTCGGTCAGCAGCATGTTGCGGGTCAGGTCGCCCTTGGGCAGCTTGATGCCGACGTAGTGCGTGTACGGATGGAACGGCACGCTGCTGCTTGCGATGCTGAACGCACCGCCCGGCTCGAACACGCGGGTGGTGAAGTCGGCGGTCAGGAAACCCGACGCGGCATCGTCGGCGACGATCTCGGCATCGACCCGCGCCCGGCCGTCGGCATCGAGTCGACCTTCCCACACGGTCTGCGCCTCACCGCGGTACTGCCGGGTCGGATCGTCGAACACGAAATCGGCATTGCGAGTGAACGCGGTCGGCCGCGGTTTCAGCCGCACCGCGACGTCGGCCTTCAGGCCGGCGGCGCTGGCGCCGT
Source organism: Lysobacteraceae bacterium (assembly GCA_041687455.1). Classification (GTDB taxonomy): domain Bacteria; phylum Pseudomonadota; class Gammaproteobacteria; order Xanthomonadales; family Xanthomonadaceae; genus JAWLBY01. The sequence goes on from JAWLBY010000028.1 coordinate 10,145, forward strand.
GCAGCCACTGGCTGAACAGCGCGATGTCGGCGCTCTCGCTCTTCTTCAGCACGTCGCCGGTATCGAGCTCGATCTTCAGCCGGTTCGGCATCACCGTCTCGATCTTGACCGGTCGTTCGAACTGCCGCCCGCCGAGCCTGACCCGCGCGCGCCAGGTACCGGTCGGGTCGCTGTCGCGGGTCTGCACCGCGAAGCCGTGGAAGTCGCCGACCGGCTGCGTGCTGGTCTGCGTGTGCACGGTCTGGCCTTGCGGATTGATCAGTTCCAGCGTGGCCGGATGGCCGTCCGGTATCGCATCCTGCGGATCCTGCAGCACGAAGGTCAGGTACAGCGTGTCGCCGGGCCGCCAGACGCCGCGCTCGCCGTAGATCGTGCCCTTGATGCCGCGCTCGACCGCCACACCACCGACATCGAAATGGCTGACCGGCAGCGCCAGCCCATCGGTCAGCTTCAGGTAGCCGCGCGCGTTCGCGGTCTCGGCGGCGAGGTAGAACGGCTTGATCTCCGGTGCGATCGTCGCCATGCCGAGCGGATCGGTGCGGGTTTCGCCGATCGGCTGGTTCTGGTAGTTGAACAACGTCAGCTTCACGTCGCCGATCGGCGCGCCGCTGCGGATGTCGTTGGCGATCACATGCAGCACGCCGTCGCTGCCGGCCTTGGCGATCAGGCCGATGTTCGCGGCGATGAAATTGCGGCTGCTCCTGGTCTGGGAGTTGTAGCGGTAGTACGCATCGGTACACGGATTGTTCGGATCGCCGGCGGCGCCGGACATGCCCCAGTATTCGTCGACGAAATCCCAGCCGGACGAATCCCACTCGTCGTAGTCCTCGCCGTTGGCCGGCATCGGGTCGTCCGGCAGCGGCACCGCGCGCTCGGCCTCCGAACAGGTGTACAGGCTGTTGCCGCGATGGATCGACAGCGTGAAGCGGTACAGCGCACCCGGTTCCTTCTCGTACAGCTCGCTGACGTCGAAGGCGAACCGCCGCCACTCGTTCATGTGGCCATTGCCGAGCGTGATCGACTTCTTCCACAGGTAGCGGCCGACCCGCTTCAGTTCGCGGTTGCCGCCGATCGGATTGACCTGCAGGAACTGACCGAGGTTGTTGTCGTACACGCGCATCGCCGTGACCTGCACGGCGGCGACATTGATCGCCTCAAACGGAATCGTCAGCCGCTCGCCGGCCGGCAGGATGCTGCCGCGGCCGACGAAGCGTACGCCCGGCTGCAGCGTCTGGAAGCGCAGCGTCTGTTCGACCTGCCGCCCGAGCCGGCGGCCATCTGCGCTGCGCAACCCGGCGTGCAGGGTCAGGCGGATCTCGCTGTCGGCACCGATCGTGGCCGGGAACAGCGTCAGCGTGTTGCCGTCGATCCGGTGCGTGAATTCACCGCTTCCGAGCGTGACGAGACCGGCCAGGTTCTGCTTCGGATCGAGCCGGTCGGAGAAATCGATCAGCAGCGCGCGCTGCTCACCGGTACCGAAGCCGACCCGGGTCACGTCGAACGCACCGATCGGCGGCAGCTCGATCGCATGCTCGCCGGCTCCGCTGCCGGCGACCGGCGTGCCGTCCCAGCGGAACGTCACCAGCGCCGCCTCGGCACCGCGCGGCAGGCCCGCGGTCCGGAACGCATGGCGCCGACCGTCGCCGCTGTGCTGCCAGTGCAGCGCGACGTCGGCGTCGCCGTGGCGCGCCAGCAATGTCTTCTCGACCGCGTCGGCTTCGGCTACATCGGCCGTGGTCACGACACCCCGGACCACCAGATGCTGCACCTGCGACGGATCGAGATCGACCCCTTCGAATGCGACGTCGATGCCCTGCGCAATCACGTCGACCGCGAAGCGGTAATCGCCGAGCGACGCCGGCAGGCCCGGCAGCGCGGCCGCCTTCAGCACGATCTGGTAGCGCTGGCCCGAGCGCAGCGGCTCGCCCGGCACCAGCACCAGCTCGCGCGGATTGTTGAACACCGCCGACGCCGCGATCGACGGCTCGACCTCGATCAGGCCCGGCATCGGCTTGCCGACCTCCGCCGCCGACACCACGTCGTCGACGAAGCGGAGCCGCACCGGCGCACTGCGCGACACCAGCCCGGCACTGTGTTCGGCAATGTACTGCGCCCATTGCGCGGCATTCGGCGACAACGCAGGCGGCGTCGGCGGCGCCGTGACCTCCGGCCGACTGCATGCGGCCAACGCCCCCAACAGCACTCCGGCCAGCCCGACCGACCACAGCCAACGACGCATCATCATCTCGCCTCCGTGAGGAATGTGACGCCGATCCGCCGTGCGGCTCCGGCAGCCCCGCCCGCGCATACCCGCGAACCGGCGCAGCATAGCGCCGCCGCCGCGAAAGCGGCCGATCGACACCGCAAGCCACCCGCATTGACGCAACAGCGACAAGCACCGCAACGACGTCAGGCAGGTCATCGGATGCTCCCGGTCCGACAGGCGGATCGCCCGGGATCGATCGTCAGCGCGGAAGGTGGCGAAATGCGGGCAGGTCGGGGCGAGGGGCTGGCAGCCGCCGCCGGCCAGCAGTGTCGACGATGGGCACGTTGCGTTGTGATGAGTCGGCGATTGCTCGGCGACCGATCGGCGGTGCCGCGTTGCGCAAACCTTGGCGCCGTGTCGACGACGCTGCAGCTTGCGTTGCGGAGATTCGGCGTCTGTCGGCGTGTGGGGCGGCGTCTGTCGGCGTCTGGGGCGGCGGGTCAAGACCCGCCCTACGCCGGCAACCCGAATCCACGTTCGTCGATGTGTGGGTGGTCGAACTCAACGCTCGAGGCCGACAGCGTGACCGCTCGCGACGCCCGACGGATGACGACCGGCACGGTAAGTCGATCAGGGCCGTCGATAGACTGGACCGGCCTGGTCATTCCGACCATTCGGCCCCGCGGCCGCTGCGGTCCGGGCCCACCCGAGCCACGCCGATGAGAATCGAAACCGACGATCTTTCCCGCCCCGAGATCCACGCGCTGCTGAACGAACATCTGCAGAACATGCATGCGCTGTCGCCACCGGAGAGCGTCCATGCGCTCGACCTCGATCGGCTGCGCGCACCCGGGATCACGTTCTGGTCGGCCTGGGACGGCCCGCTGCTGCTCGGCTGCGGCGCACTGAAGGAACTCGATCCGACACATGGCGAGATCAAGTCGATGCGCACGCCGGCCGCGTTGCGCGGGCGCGGTGCCGGCCGCGCGATCCTGCTGCATATCCTGCAGGAGGCAAGCGCACGCGGATATCGGCAATTGAGTCTCGAGACCGGCACCGCCGAGGCATTCCAACCTGCGCAGCGGTTGTATCAAAGTGTCGGCTTCCGCTTTTGCGGGCCATTCGGCGATTACACCGAAGATCCGAACAGTGCGTTCATGACGCTGCCGTTGCCGGCCTGAGCGCCGCTCGCTTGCGCCTGCGCGGCGCAGGCCGTGCGACACACGCGCGAGCGCCTGCCGGCGCCGGACCGGACAGCGACGCCGCGGCAGCATGCCGGACCGGCCGTGGTCCGGCATGCCCCTCCCCCGCCGTCAGCGATAGAACAGATCGAACACGATGTCGGCGATCAGGCCGCTGGCGACCGCGGCGAGCACGGCGTGGTCGTCGACGCGGACGTAGTAGTAGCCGCGCGGCGGCGGCGGCAGCCGGTAGTGGCGGTAGTCGAGCACGTAGTGCGGTGCGCGATACGACGGCGGCAGGTAGTCGCCGGCACGCCAGTAGCGCTGGCTGTAGTCGCGCGGCGGGGCATAGCGGATCGAGTGGTAGCGCTGGCTGTACGGCCGTTGCACGATGACCGGGGTGCGATAGTCGTAGCGCGAGCTGTATCGATGATCGTAGCGGCTGTCGTAGCGGGTGTCATAGCGCGTGTCGTATCGGCTGTCGTAGCGACGGTCGTAGCGGCTGTCGTAGCGACGCTCATCGCGGCGGTCCTGGCCGGTCCAGCCGCCGTCGTGGCGACGCGGGTCGTTGCGCCACTGATCGCTCCTGCGATCGTCGCGGCGGTCGTGCCGGCGATCGTTGTCGTGGCGCTGGTCGCGCTGATGCTTGGCCTGGGCGGCACCGTCGCCACCGCGGTCGCGCTCGGCGGCGTGGATGGCGGGCGCAGCGACAGCCAGGGCGATGGCGACAATGAGGGCGTGTTTCATCGTGATCTCCGAAGGACGGGCATGTTGCAGGCCCGATGCTTGAACGCCGCGGAGATCACGATCCGTCGCCGGTCGGCCGGGCCGGTTCAGGCGCGGTTCTGGCAAGCGGACGGGCGCATCGGTGCAAGGCGCCTCGCGGCGACCCGACGACGACCGGCTCCGGTCGGCGCCAAGTAGGCCTTTCGGCCCATTTCGGCCGCCGCCGGACCGGCTAGCCTGCAGGCCCCACACCACCGGATCGGGATCTCTCCATGCGCCTGCACGTCTTGACCCTCGCCCTCGCCGTCGCGCTCGCCGGCTGCAACGACGCCACCGTCGCACCCGCCGGAGGCGACGCAGCATCGAGCGCAGCGACCGCCGCCACGCAGGACCCGAAGGCCATCGCCGCCCGACTCGACGGCCTGTATGCCCAGTTCTGGGAAGAAGCGCTGGAACTGAACCCGATTCAGGCCACCTTCGTCGGCGACCCGCGCTACAACGACCGGCTGCCGGACTTCCTGTCGGCCGAGTTCCGTCAGCAGGCGCTCGAGTTCATGCAGCGCTGGCACGACACCGTATCGGCGATCGACGCCAGCGCGCTGACCGGCCAGGACCGGCTGTCGTACGACATATTCGTGCGCGAGACGCGGATGCAGCTCGAGGGCGAGCGCTTTCCGGGCTGGATGCAGCCGGTCAACCAGTTCTTCAGCTTCGCGAGCTTCCTGCCGCAACTGGCATCGGGCCGCGGTGCGCAGCCGTTCAAGACGGTCGAGGACTACGACAACTGGCTCAAGCGCGGCCATGCCGCGGTCGCGATCTTCGATACCGCGATCGCGAACATGCGCCAGGGCATGCAGGCCGGCGTCGTGCAGCCGAAGGTGCTGATGCAGAAGGTGCTGCCGCAGCTCGACGCGCTGATCGTCGACGAGCCGCAGAAGAGCCTGTTCTGGGGCCCGATCACGATGATGCCGGAGTCCATCCCGGCCGAGGACAAGGCACGCCTGACGGCAGACTACGAAGCGATGATCGGCAAGGGGCTGCTCCCGGCCTATGTGCGTCTGCGCGACTTCATCCGCGACGAATACATCCCCGCCACCCGCGACACCGTCGCACTGTCGGCACTGCCGGATGGCGAGGCCTGGTATGCCTTCAACGTCCGCAGCTCGACCAGCACCAACCTGACCCCGGAGCAGATCCACCAGATCGGCCTGGACGAGGTTGCGCGCATCCACGGCGAGATGCACGAGGTGATGCGCCAGGTCGGCTTCGAGGGCGACCTGCAGGCGTTCTTCAAGCACATGACCACCGACCCGACGTTCCAGTTCGACAGCGAACAGGCACTGCTCGATGCCTACAACTCGCTGCGCGAACGGGTCGATGCCGGCGTTCCGGCGTTGTTCTCGCTGATTCCGAAGGCGCCGTTCGAGATCCGTCCGGTCGAGGAGTTCCGCGCCGCGTCAGCCGCCGGTGGCAGCTACATGCCGCCGAGCGAGGACGGCTCGCGGCCGGGCATCTTCTACGTCAACACGCACGACCTGCCGGCCCGCAAGACCTGGGACATGGAATCGCTGTACCTGCACGAGGCGATCCCGGGCCACCACTTCCAGATCGCGCTGCAGCAGGAGCTCGAGGACCTGCCGGCTTTCCGCCGCTTCGGTGGCGAGACGGCGTTCGCCGAGGGCTGGGGCCTGTATTCCGAATCGCTCGGCAAGGAGATCGGCGTCTATACCGATCCGTATCAGTATTTCGGCCGCCTGCAGGCCGAGCTGTGGCGGGCGATCCGGCTGGTCGTCGACACCGGCCTGCACGCGAAGGGCTGGACCCGCGAACAGGTGATCGAATACATGCTCGGCAATTCGGCCACGACCAATACCGAAGCAGTGTCGGAAGCCGAGCGCTACATCGCATGGCCGGGCCAGGCGCTGGCCTACAAGATCGGCGAGCTCAAGATCAAGGAACTGCGTGCCCGGGCCGAGCGCGAACTCGGCGACAGCTTCGACCCGCGCGCGTTTCATGCCGAGGTGTTGCGCTACGGCGCAGTCCCGCTCGAAGTGCTGGAATCCAACATCGACCGCTTCATTGCGGCCGGCAAGGCGCCGCGGGCGTAGCAGTACACGGCGCGCCGTTCGTGGGCAGGTCGAACCACGAACGCCGCGCCGCCATCGTCGCCCCGCACTGCGGGGCGATCGATGAGCGCAGCGTCAGTGGCGCCTGCTCGCGCGCCCGCCGCCACTGCCCGGCGATCCACCGGCGACCGGACCGATATCGGGCTTCGAGCGTGTCCGCACCGCCATCTGCTGGACGACCTTGCGCTGATGCGCGCCAAGCTCGACCGAAGGCAGGCCGTCGCCACCGTCCACGGCAACCTGCGATTCGCGATCGCTGACATAGTTGAAGTTGTCGTCGCTGTTCCACGGGCCGCGCAGGTCGCCATCCCCCTGCGACGTGTTGACGTACAGGTCGGCGAACTCGGCGATGCCGGGCCGCTTGCCGGGCGGGAAATGGGCCTCGATCGTGTACAGCGCGTTCTCGAACGACTTCTGGTGGGCGATCTCGCGCGTCATCAGGAAGCCGAGCGCATCGCGCACGCCGGGATCATCGGTCAGGTTGATCAGCCGCTCGTAGATGATCTTCGCGCGCGCTTCGGCAGCGATGTTCGAGCGCAGGTCGGCGGTGGGCTCGCCGATGCTGTCGACGAACCCGCCCGAGAACAGTTGCCCGGCCGAGTTGGTCAACGACGGACCGCCGCCGTACAGCACCTGGGTCACGTGCGAATCGTTGCCGGCGCCCTGCAGCTTGCGGAACAGCTCGGCCTCGGATTCGACCGCCTCGGCGAGCTCGCCCTTTGCGCCCTTGTTGAGCATCGCGACGATCGAACCGATCACCTCGAGATGGCTGAGCTCCTCGGTTGCGATGTCGAGCAGCATGTCCTTGCGGCCGGGGTCGTCCTCGGCCAGCGCCTGCGTGAAATAGCGCATCGCGGCGGCGAGTTCGCCCTGCGGACCGCCGAACTGTTCGAGCATCAGGTTGGCGAGGGCCGGATTGGATTCTTTGACGTGCACGGAGTATTGCAGGCGCTTGTTGTGGGCAAACATGGGATTCCTCCACGACGGGGTGGAACGCACAGCGGGCCCGGCCCGCCGCGACCTCGGGCGCAGGAGTCGGCCCTGCGCGACGGGCCATGGTCGGCCGCCGCCGTTGAATCGCCCCCATATCCGGGCCCGAGCACGGCAGCGGGCGCCGCGCTCGCGGCCGGCTGTCTATGACGCAGTCTCACACTCCGAAGGGAAACGTCAGCCTTCGAAGCCGTTCCTGAAAACCCGCGTGCCGCGCGGCGTGACTGCCGTGCGTACGCAGTCCCAGGTCTCGGCGATGCGCGGGCCGGTATCGATGACTTCGAAATCGCCGACCCGGACCGGGGTGCGGTTGCCGTCGCTGCCGTTCCAGAAGATCTGCGGCGTGATGCCGAGCGCGTCGTCGCCATCGAACCAGCGCGCTTCGGCGTTGCGGTCGCTTTCGAACGTCAGCGCGATGTTGCCGCCGTCGGACAGCACGAGGCCGTAGCGCTGCATCGTGCGCAGGATAACCTGCGCCGCAGCGTTGTAACCGGTCATCGGGAAGTCGGCCCGCAGCCGTAACCGGGCACCGTACGGCACGCTGTCGGCCGGACCGCTCGGCCCGCCGGCATGGCTGGCCGGGCGTACGTAAAGTCGACCGCCGACACCGCCCAGCGACAGGTCGCTGGCCATCCGCTCGTTCGGCAGGATGAAGCGGATCGCATGACCGAGGTCGCCGTCCGGATCGGTCATCGCCGCGGCGACAGCATCGGCGTTCGGCAGCAACGGCGCGATCGGGAAACCGGCCGCGTCGGCGCTGGTGCAGTGCTCGCCGCGGCCCTCGTCCGGATAGACCTGCGTCAGGTCCCAGACCGCGAGACAGCGTGCGTCGATCTGCCCGCCGTCGATGTTGCCGTTGTAGACCTCGTACAGCAGGCCGGCATCGACCACCAGCAGATGGCAGTCGCCGGCAGAGTTGTCGCAGCTCAGCCCTGCCTGCCCTTCGAACGCGGCATCGGCCGGCACCGGCACCGTGCTGCCGAGCGGCTCGCAATCCGGCAGGTAGTACTCGTCGTCGGTCGCGTGCGGCACGACCGGCAGCAGGCTGACGGGCTGGCCGGACGCCACGCGGGACACATGGAACGAGAAGTCGATCTGCAGCCGGTCACCGTTGCCCCAGCCGCCGAGCAACTGCAGCCGCGACAGCATCGCGGTCGAATCGACATGCGCCGGCGCACCGGAGATGTCCTGATGCCAGACCGCCGTGACAGGGAACTGCACCGATTGCGCGGCGGCCGAACCGGCCAGCGCACCGAACACCAATACGCTCCACTGACGCATCGCAGGTCTCCGGGCAGGCCGCGCCGACCGCGGGCGGACACACTCTAGCGCGCCGGCGCGGGCAGCAAGAAGCGACCGTATCGACGCCCGCCCGGCGGCCGCACGGAATCCTGAAGCGCGTCTTCGGTCGCCTTTCAGGACCATATCGGTCCTGCTTGATCCGGATCAGGGCCGCCCTCGCGAGACGGCCACAGCATGAGCGCAACTTCCACGGAGAACGTCCATGCGCTCGCAACGCAAGCTATGGGCCGGACTGATCGCGCTGCTGGCGATCTCGTTCGGTGTGCTGCTGTGGGTCGGCACCGAGATCCATCGGGTGATGCCGCCGATCCCCGAACAGGTCGTCGCCAGCGATGGCCGCATCGTCTACACCAGGGCCGACATCGAAACCGGACGGCAGGTCTGGCAGAGCATCGGTGGCCACCAGCTCGGCTCGATCTGGGGCCACGGCAGCTACGTCGCACCGGACTGGACCGCCGACTGGCTGCATCGCGAGGCGCTGGCCCTGCTCGACATCGATGCCACCCGCGAGACCGGTGCCCGCTACGCCGAGCTCGATGCTCCGGTACAGGCTTCGTTCGCGGCGCGGGCGCGGCCGGGCGTGCGCAGCAACACCTACGCGGCCGACACCGGCACGATCACGATCAGCGACGACCGCGCCAACGCGATCGCGGCAGTCCGTGAGCACTACGTCGCACTGTTCGGCGACGACCCGCAGATGCTCGAACTGCGTCGCGCCTATGCGATGAAGAACGGCACCGTCGCGACCGCCGAGCACCGCGAGGCGCTGACCGCCTTCATCTGGTGGTCGGCCTGGGCCGCCGTCACCGAGCGGCCGGGCAGCAACGTCAGCTACACCAACAACTGGCCGCACGACGAACTGGTCGGCAACACGCCGCCGTCCAACCTGTTCATGTGGACCGTGTTCTCGGTGCTGTTCCTGCTCGCCGGCATCGGCCTGCTCGGCTGGTACCACGCGACCCACAAGGACGACGAACCGGTCAAGCTGCCGTCGATCGATCCGCTGGCGGCGATCACCGTCACGCCGTCGATGAAGGCGACCGCGAAGTATTTCTGGATCGTCATCGCGCTGTTCCTGACCCAGATCCTGCTCGGCGCGCTGACCGCGCACTACCAGGTCGAAGGCCATGACTTCTACGGCATCGCGCTGTCGGAGATCCTGCCCTACTCGCTGACCCGGACCTGGCACACGCAGCTCGCGGTGCTGTGGATCGCGACCGCGTGGCTCGGCACCGGGCTGTACATCGGCCCGGCGATTTCGGGTCATGAGCCGAAGTTCCAGCGGCTCGGCGTCAACATCCTGTTCGTCTGCCTGCTGATCATCGTTGTCGGCGCATTCGCCGGACAGTGGTTTGCGGTAATGCAGAAGCTCGGCCTGGCGCACAACTTCTGGTTCGGTCACCAGGGCTGGGAATACGTCGACATCGGCCGCTTCTGGCAGTGGTTCCTGTTCATCGGCCTGGGCCTGTGGCTGACCCTGGTCGGCCGCGCGCTGTGGCCGGCGATCCAGAAAGGCGGCGAGTTCAAGTCGATCACCGTGCTGCTGTTCCTGTCGACGATCGCGATCGGCCTGTTCTACGGCGCCGGCCTGATGTGGGGCGAACACACCCACATTTCGATGGTCGAGTACTGGCGCTGGTGGGTCGTGCACCTGTGGGTCGAGGGATTCTTCGAAGTGTTCGCGACTGCGGTGATCGCGTTCCTGTTCACCCGGCTCGGCCTGCTGCGCCCGGCCACCGCCACCGTGGCGGTACTGTTCGCGACCATCGTGTTCATGTCCGGCGGCGTACTCGGCACGCTGCATCATCTGTACTTCACCGGCACGCCGACCGCGGTCATCGCGCTCGGTGCGAGCTTCTCGGCGCTCGAGGTGGTGCCGCTGGCCTTCATCGGCTTCGAGGCCTACCACACGTTCAAGCTGGGACACGCCACGCCGTGGATGGCGCGCTACCGCTGGCCGATCATGTTCTTCACCGCGGTCGCGTTCTGGAACCTGGTCGGCGCCGGTCTGTTCGGCTTCCTGATCAACCCACCGCTGCCGCTGTACTACATGCAGGGCCTGAACCTGACTCCGCTGCACGGCCACACCGCGCTGTTCGGTGTGTACGGCTTCCTCGGCATCGGGCTGATGCTGTTCTGCCTGCGCGGCATCAAGCCGACCGCGCTGTGGAACGAGGGCACGCTGAAGACCGCGTTCTGGTGCCTGAACATCGGCCTTTCCGGCATGGCGCTGCTGACCCTGCTGCCGATGGGCATCATCCAGTTGACCGCCGCGATCGAGCACGGCTACTGGTACGCCCGCTCGGCCGAGCTGATGCAGCAGCCGATCATCCAGTTGCTGGTCTGGATGCGGGTACCGGGCGACACGCTCTTCAGTGTCGGCGCACTGCTGCTCGGCTGGTTCGTGCTGCGGCTGTGGATCGCTCCGAAGCAGGCGGGGGTCGAGCCGGCAGCGGGCGCGGTCAAGGTGCGCGGTTGATCTTCGGCCGTCATGAGTGGATCACAGGGGCGACTTCGGTCGCCCCTGTGTCTTTCGAGACCCAACAGGATCCCGTTGCAGCGCCCGTGTCGACGTGGACTCTCGAACCAGCCATCACGACTCACGACTCACGCATCACCGAATCCCGAATCCTGAATCCTGAATCCTGAATCTCGAAATGATCGAGTTCTACCCGCAGATCAAATGGGTGCATGTCGCGGCAGTGTTTGCGAGCGTCACCGTGTTCGCGCTGCGTGGCCTGCTCGTGCTCTCCGGGCAACACCGGATCGCCATGTGGGCACCGCTGCGATTCCTGTCGTACACGATCGATACCACGTTGCTGACGGCGGCACTGATGCTGGCGACGATCCTGCACCAGGTGCCCTTCGTGCACGGCTGGCTGACCGTAAAGGTGCTGCTGCTCGTCCTCTACATCGTGCTCGGCAGCTTCGCGCTGAAGCGGGCCGGCACGCGCTCCGGCCGGGCCATGTTCTTCATCGCCGCACTCGGCGTCTATGCGTTCATCGTATCGGTCGCACGCGCACACCATCCGCTCGGGATGTTTGCCGGGTGACTCTGACGACGCAACCGGCTCAGTTCATCGAATGCAGTTGACCGGCGTCATGTGATTGCACAGGATGCCGGGCGACACTGTCCACAACAGCAAACGGAGCACTGCGATGAACGCGAAGTCACTCTTTCACCCGATGGCGCTTGCAGGTGCGTTGCTGTTCGCAGCGACGTCCGTCGCGTCGGCCGCGGACGGCCAGGCCGCCTACCTCGCCAATTGCGCGGCCTGCCACCAGCCCGACGGCAAGGGCCTGAAAGGCGCCTTTCCGCCGCTGGCGCAGTCGAGCTGGCTTGCCGAGCACTCGGTCGACGATGCGATCGGCATCCTGCTGAAGGGCCTCAGCGGTCCGGTGCAGGTCAATGGCGACACCTACAACAGCGTGATGCCGCCGGTGGCCCATCTTTCCGACGCCGACATCGCCGCCATCCTGACCCATGTCTACAGCAACTTCGGCAACCAGGCGCAGACCGTGACTCCGGCGCAGGTAGCCGCGGTGCGCAATGCCGCCGGTACGAAGTGAACAGCGGTCTTCTTCCCCACGGAGCACAGCCATGAATGGCAAGCAGAGAATCCTCGGCCACGGCGCGATCGCGATCGCGCTGGCGCTGGCCGGCAGCAGTGCATTCGCCAGCGACACCACCAATGAACGCCCGCCGAAACTGGGCAGCGAGGCCGGCCAGGCCGCCTATCTCGCCAACTGTGCAGCTTGTCATCAGCCCGACGGCAAGGGCCTCAAGGGCGCGTTCCCGCCACTGGCGCAATCGAGCTGGCTTGCCGAGCAGCCGCTGTCGACTGCGATCGAGATCGTGCTGAAGGGCCTGACCGGACCGGTCACCGTCAACGGCGACACCTACAACAGCGCGATGCCGGCGATGAGCCATCTGTCCGATCAGGACGTCGCCGCGATCCTGACCCACGTCTACACGAACTTCGGCAACGCGGCGCGGACCGTCACCGCCGCGCAGGTCGCCGAAGTGCGCGAGGCGACCGGCACATCGAAAGACCCGGCCCAGGGCGAAGCGCATCCGAGCACGTCGCAGGCCAACGTCGCCTATGAGGGCGCGCCGCTGGCGACGCAGGGCGCAACGGTCAAGCAGGTCCGCACGCCGGGCGCACCGGACATGACCGAAACCGAGTTCGCGCAGGCCTCCGGCATCTTCTTCCAGCGCTGCGCCGGCTGCCACGGCGTACTGCGCAAGGGCGCGACCGGCAAGCCGCTGACGCCGGACCTGACCCAGGCCAAGGGCACCGACTACCTGAAGGCACTGATCACGTTCGGGTCGCCGGCCGGCATGCCGAACTTCGGTACCGGTGGCGAACTGACCGCGGCACAGGTCGAGCTGATGGCGAGGTTCCTGCAGCACTCGCCGCCGAATCCGCCCGAGTGGGGCATGGCGGAAATGCGCGATAGCTGGAAACTGCTGGTGCCGCTCGACAAGCGGCCGAGCAGGCAGATGAACAAGTGGAACCTCGACAACGTGTTCGCGGTGACGCTGCGCGACTCCGGCGAAGTCGCGCTGATCGACGGCGACAGCAAGAAGATCATCAACATCATCAAGACCGGCTACGCAGTGCACATCTCGCGCGTGTCGCATTCCGGCCGCTACATCTACACGATCGGACGCGACGGCAAGATCGATCTGATCGACCTGTGGATGGAAGTGCCCGAGCGCGTCGCCGAAATCAAGATCGGCCTCGAAGCGCGTTCGGTCGAGACGTCGAAGTTCCCCGGCTTCGAGGACAAGCTGGCGATCGCCGGCGCCTACTGGCCACCGCAGTACGTGCTGATGGATGGGCCGACGCTCGAACCGAAGAAGATCGTCTCGACCCGCGGCATGACGGTCGATACCCAGGAGTACCACCCGGAACCGCGCGTCGCCGCGATCGTCGGCAGCCACAAGCACCCCGAGTTCATCGTCAACGTCAAGGAGACCGGCCGGATCCTGCTGGTCAACTACAGCGACCTGGACAACCTGAAGGTCACCACGCTCGACGCCGCGCGCTTCCTGCACGACGGCGGCTGGGACATGAGCAAGCGCTACTTCCTGACCGCGGCGAACCAGAGCGACAAGATCGCCGTGGTCGACTCGCAGGACCAGAAGATGGTCGGCCTGATCGACGTCGACAAGATCCCGCATCCGGGCCGCGGCGCGAACTTCATGCATCCGCAGTTCGGTCCGGTCTGGGCGACCTCGGCACTCGGCAACGAGAAGATCACACTGATCGCGACCGACCCGGAGAAACACCCGCAGCATGCATGGAAGGCGGTGCAGGTGCTGAAGGGCCAGGGCGGCGGCTCGCTGTTCGTCAAGACGCATCCGAAGTCGAAGAACCTGTGGGTCGACACGCCGCTGAACCCGGACGCCGCCGTGGCGCAGAGCGTGGCCGTGTTCGACACGACCCGACTCGATGGCGGCTACGAGGTGCTGCCGATCGCCGAATGGGCCGACCTTGGCGAAGGCCCGAAGCGGGTCGTGCAGCCGGAGTACAACAAGGCCGGCGACGAAGTCTGGTTCTCGGTCTGGAACGGCAAGGACCAGCGTTCCGCACTGGTGGTCGTCGACGACAAGACGCGCAAGCTCAAGGCGGTGATCAAGGACCCGAAGCTGATCACGCCGACCGGCAAGTTCAACGTCCACAACACCGTCAACGACGTCTACTGACAGCAACAAGGCCCGTCCCGGACATCGACCGTCCGGGCCGTCGGCATCAGAATGGGCCGGGCCTTCCGGCCCTTTCTGCTTCCTGCCCGTGCGGCGCCAAGCAGATCGACGCCAACCATCAAGCCGACAGGTACGCCCGCATCGGGTTTGATCATGCGGTGGTGGACCTTGCCGGCTGGCGCGATGGAACCCGGATTGCATGCACAGCCACTGGCTGCGACATGACCGCCGCCAGCATGGTCAGGCTGCCTGCGGTGTCGCCGGCAGCGACCGAACCCACCTCCTCGTCGTCGATCCCGGGCGCTTGCAAGCGGCGCAGACACCGCGCCGATTCGCATTGCGACACCGCAACCGGAACCACAGGCCATCGATGTTGTCTGACGTCGGCACGGCAGTTGCGCACTGTGACAGCTCGCGTCCATTGACTGCGACCGGAGGCGGAGCATCGCTCACGGCGCGGGCATCACCTCGCGAATGCCGCTTACGCCAAGACTGCGGCTGCGTGGTCGGCTGTACTGTCGTCACCGGAGACCGCACGACAGGTGCCTGAACAAAGCGCCATCTTGCCGATCAATTCCCTCCGGACCAGGCCCATCTCCATCCATGCTGCCTTCTCTCCGTGAAATCGAGTCCGCCGCCGACATCGTCTATTCATTCATGGCGCCGACGCCGCAGTATTGCTGGCCGCTGCTGAGCCGGCGTCTGGGTGTCGAAATTTGGCTGAAGCACGAGAACCACGCGCCCACCGGGGCTTTCAAGGTGCGTGGCGGGCTGGTGTATTTCTCCGATCTGGCCCGCGACCCGACAGTCAGGGAGGTGGTCACAGCCACCCGCGGAAACCACGGCCAGTCAGTAGCCTTGAGTGCAGGGCGATGCGGCCTGTCCGCCAGGATCGTGGTCCCGTTCGGGAATGCCTGCGAGAAGAATGCTGCCATGCGCGCGCTTGGCGGAACACTGATCGAGCATGGCGCGGATTTCCAGGCGGCCCGGGACGAAGCCCTGCGTATCGCCTCGGAAGCAGGCATGCATCTGGTACCGGCATTTCATCCGCGCCTGATCCAGGGCGTGGCCACTTATGCCGTGGAATTGTTTCGCAGCGTGCATGACCTGACCGATGTCTACGTGCCGATTGGCCTGGGTTCGGGAATTTGCGGAGTTGCCGCTGCGCGCAACGCGCTGAGCCCCGGAACGAGGATTGTTGGCGTCGTTTCGGCAGGCGCCCGGGCGTACGCGTTGTCGTTCGCGGCCGGCCGGCCAGTCGAGGCGCCGGTGAATACCTGGCTCGCCGACGGAATGGCCTGCCGCACCACACAGCCCGACGCGCTGGAGATCATCCTGCACAACGTCGATCGGATCGTCGAAGTGACCGACCTCGAGGTCGCCGAAGCGATGCGGACCCTGTTCGAGTGCACACACAACTGCGCCGAAGGCGCCGGCGCGGCAGCGGTTGCAGCAGTTGCCAAGGATGCGCGAGCCATGAAGGGACGAAAGCTCGCAGCGATACTCTCCGGCGGCAATGTGGACCGACAGGTCTACTCCGCGGTGCTTGCGGGATCCCAATTCGTCGACTCGCTGAGCGCCGCCACCTGCCCGAGTCCGATGGATGGACTGAATCAGGGATAGTCAGGCATTCCTTCCGGCTTCGGCGCATTGCCCATGTGAAAGGGATGGACGATGAACAGGAAAAAGCTTCAGGTCGTGTTCTTCGGGATCGCTCTTGTCGCAATGGGTCCGCCAGTTGCGAAAACCGATGAGGGATCCGAGACGCAGGCCGACAACCAGCGGCAAATGACCGAACCGAGAGTCAGCCGCGCCTGGCGAATGCTGGAACTGGCGAGGTCCCGCAATATGCCCATAACGATGTACGGCAGGGTCATCGACCAACACGGCAAGCCGGTGGAAGGTGCCAAGGTGCATATGATCATAGCGGGCGGAGGAGAGATGGCGCCGGGTACCGGCCGGACCTGGTTCGTCACCGATGCGGACGGCAGGTTCCTGATAAAGGGCAAGGGCGATCAGATTCAGATTGCGCGCGTCGAGCACCCGAATGTCACCGCCTATCTCACCCTTCACCCGAGCGATGGAAAACGTGACGAGGGAAAGCTTCTCACGGCTGTCAGCCATTTCGGCGAGGCGCATAGCTGGAGAACCTACGACAGGCCTGAAAGACCGTTCGTCCTGAACGTATGGCGGAGTGAGAGATTCGAACAGGTCGAATTCGGATCAGGAGGGTTCTATCCCATCCCGAATGGAGAACCTTCGGAGCTGAGGGGACTGGTGGTGAGCTGCAAGCGCGATCCGAAGGAACAGGGAAAGCACTGGCGTCAGCAACAGGGAAGTTGGGCCATCACCTTCAGGCCGATCGATGGTGGCATCCAGGAAACCACCGACGTCTATCTCAATGAGGCACCACTGGCTGGATACGAACCCGAGTTGACGATCTTCATGCAGCGTGGCCAGCAGGGATATTCCCCACGCATCTATCCCGGTCGCCGCTTCTACTACACGGCCCATGGCGGGAAATGGCATGGCAGTTTCGAAGCCACTCTTGACCCGTTCATGTATGACGACGAATGCCGGGTGAACGCAGATTACAAGTACAATTCAAACGGATCGCGCAACCTGGCAGTCCGGCCGCGCGATTGATCGTGTCAATCCCGCATCGACGCGCAGACGGTCACGGCCTGCCGAGTGCAGGCGCGCGAACGGACTCCTGCACGTCTCTCCAACTGCTTCATTCCATGCCTTCTCGCGGGAAAACCTTCGGTCGTGGTGGCACATACCTCGGAGCAAGCATTCTGGGGCCGTGAGCTTGCGAGGCTCGGCGTCTCGACCGGGCCGATTCCCAGGGGGAGACTGACGCCCGATCGACTCGCGAGGCGAATAGAGCAGGCCATCGGTTCGTCGGAGATCAAGGCGGCAGCCCGCGTGCTGGCAACAGCAATGCACGGAGAAGACGGGGTAGCTACTGCAGTACGGCTGATCGAGGAAAGATTCATGCCGAGGCAAGCCTGAAGCCGCGAGAAGTGCGGCATCGCCAATCATCCAGCTCGCAGGCGAACGCGGCATGTCGCAGTCGCTTGCATTCGTGACGTGCGCACCAGCATCCACGAGCGCCGATTCGTTGCGATGGCCATCGCATCAATCGTGGCACTCCGCCCCGTGACCGCGTTCCCCTGAAACCCGCTTGTCTCAGCCTGGCATCGGATCCAAGACACAATGAACCCAGCACCCCATCGCGTTCTCGTCACCGGCGGAGCCACCGGAATCGGCTTCGCCCTGGCCGAAAGATTTCATGCCGCGGGAAACCACGTCATCCTGGTCGGCCGGTCCGAGGCGACGCTTGCCAAAGCCGCTGCGACCCTGCACGGCGCCGACACGTTCGTCGCGGACGTTTCTGTTGCCGAGCACAGGGAACGGCTGCTCGAGCGGTTCGGCGACATCACCGTGCTCATCAACAATGCCGGCATCCAGATCAACAAACCGATTGTCGAGTGTTCGGCTGCTGAACTCGAGCACGAACTCAGCATCAACTTCCTGGCACCGGCGCTGCTTGTCCGCGCCTTCCTTCCCCAGCTCATCAATCAGCCATCGGCTGCGATCGTCAACGTGACCTCCGGGCTGGCCCTCGTTCCCAAGGAAGTTGCGGCGATGTACTGCGCATCGAAGGCGGCACTGCACAGCTTCTCGAGGGCACTGCGCTGGCAACTGGAGCAAACCAATGTTCGCGTGTTCGAGGTGGTTCCGCCACTCGTCGACACGTCCATGACCGCTGGCCGTGGCAAGGGAAAGATATCTCCTGCTCGGGTTGCCGACGAATTCTGGGATGGTTTCCGGTCGGATCGCTACGAGATGCTGACCGGCAAGACCAAGCTGCTCGCTCTCGTCAATCGTTTCGCGCCCTCGCTGGCCGAAAGGATCATTCGCCACGGCGCATGATCCCGCAAGCGGAACGTCGTGGTCGCGCATGGTAGAGCGATGCCCCCAGGCAACTCGCCGTGCTGGAATCGTTGGCGGGCGGTCCGTCGGCGCCGACGCCTGTACCGCCGCATGACCTGCATCAACGACGTCACTCGCTTCCGCCGACTTGCCGAAGCGATCATGATCCGCATCATGATCCGGCAGCTCGCGTTCGCCGACGCTGACCAGAACCGCCACAGAGCACTTCCATGTCGCGCCGCATCCGAACTTCACTGTCGCTGTCACTGTCGCTGCTGAGCTTGCCGTGGGTCACGACCTCGCTCGCGACGACGGCCGGGGACGCCCCGAGTGCTGCCGAGCTCGACAGGATCTACGTGATCGGTGCGCGGATCCCGCAGACGCAGGCGAAAGTCGTCAATGCGGTCGGCCAGGTCGACCGCGATCGGATCGAGCGAATCCAGGCGCAGGACGTCGCCGACCTGTTCCGCTACGAGCCGGCAATCGCGGTACCGTCCGATGCCAACCGCTTCGGCACGTCCGGCTTCAACGTGCGCGGCCTCGACGGCAACCGGGTCGCCGTCGAGCTCGACGGCGTGCCGCTGGCCGACAGCTTCAAGGTCGGCGACCTGGCCTTCTCCGGGCGCGATGCGATCGACGTCGAGGCGCTGGCGCGGGTCGAGTACCTGCGCGGCCCGGCGTCGACACTGTACGGCAGCGACGCGCTGGCCGGCGTGATCGCGTTCGTCACCCGCGATCCGCAGGCGCTGGTCGACAGTGGCCAACCATATCGGGTCCGCAGCAGCTACAGCTCGCGCGACGACGGCTGGCGGCTGTCGGCGCTCGGCGCCTGGGCCGACGGCCCGCACGGACTGCTCGCGCTGGCCAGCGAGCGTCGCGCGAACGAAACACGCAACCACCCGGACGGCGCCGCGCCGGATGCCAATCCGGCCGAGCGCGAGCGTCGCAGCGGCATGCTCAAGTACGTGTTCGATGCCGGCGACTGGCGGGCCTCCGCGCTGCTCGACCGGACCCGCTTCGACAGCGATGTCGACGTGCAGTCGCTGGTGCGTGGCCCGGGACGGTTCGCGACCACCACCGCGCTGCTGGCCGAGGACCGCTCCGACCGCGAGCGTGTGCAGTTCGGTTTCGACGGCACGCCCGGCGGCGCTGTCGCCGACTGGCAGTTGCGGCTGTATCGCCAGAGCAGCGAGACCACGCAGCGCAGCCTGCAGACGATCGCCGCGGTGCCGCCGCGCAGTCCGGCCTACTTCCGCGACCGCCTGTTCGCGATCGAGCAGCGGGTCGACGGCGCAGAGTTGACGCTGCACAGCCGCTTCGACACCGGCGCGGTCGCGCACGACCTGGTCTACGGCCTGTCGCTGCGACGGCAGCAGGTCGAGCAATTCCGCGACGGCCTGCAGGTGCGGCTCGACACTGGCGAGTCGAGCAACGTGATCCTCGGCGAGCGCCTGCCGGTGCGCGACTTCCCGAACTCGACGACGACGCGGATGGCGCTGTACCTGCAGGACGACATGGCACTCGGCGCATCGCCGTTCAGCCTGGTCTGGGGCCTCCGCCACGAGCGCTATCGTCTCGATGCCGACAGCGATCCTCTGTTCGCCGACGACTTCGCCTTCGAGCCGAGCGACATCAGCCGTTCGCAGACCACGCCGCGGCTCGGCCTGCGCTGGGAGCCAGCCGGCGGACTGTCGCTGTATGCGTTGTGGGCCGAGGGCTTCCGCGCCCCGCCGTACAGCGACGTCAACATCGCGCTGTCGCTGCCGCAGTTCAACTACGAAGTGCGACCGAATCCGGAGCTTCGCCCGGAACGCAGCCGCGGCCTCGAACTCGGGCTCGACTGGCAGACCGACCACAGCATGCTGCGGGTTGCACTGTTCGAGAACCGCTATCGTGACCTGATCGAGAGCCGCGCCAATCTCGGCGTCGACCCCGACAGCGATGCGATCGTGTTCCAGTCGGTCAATCGCGAATCGGCCCGGATCCGCGGCGTCGAACTGGCGTTCGACTACCGGATCGATTCGCGCTGGGAACTGCATGCGGCACTGGCCGCGCTACGCGGCGATGATCTGCGCCGCGACCAGCCGCTGACCAGCGTGCCGCCGGCGCGCGCCGTGTTCGGTGTCCGCCGGCATGCCGACGGCCTGCAACCGACGCTCGAGCTGCTGCTCACCGCGGCCGACCGCCGCGACCGCTTCGATCGCAGCGGTCCGGCGCTGTTCGAGGCACCGGGTTACGCGGTCGCCGACCTGCTCGCCGACTGGGTGTTCGGCGAGCACTGGCGACTGACTGCCGGCATCTACAACCTGGCCGACCGCCGTCACTGGGAATGGGGCCAGATCGTCAACCAGCCGGCCGCCAGCACGCCGCCGATCGGGTTCTTCACCGCGCCGGGGCGCAACTATGCGGTCACGCTGGAGGGGCGCTGGTGAGCGCGCGAAATGCGTCTGGTCCGGTGCCGTGTCGACACCGTGGGCGAGCCCGGACCGGCGCCGGATTCGCGACGCGAAACACGCCCACGCCGGGCGTTGTCGCACAGACAGCCAGCTAAACCGCGTCGAGCAGGAACACGCCGAAGCGGCACTCGTCGTCCAGCCATTGCCGCTGCAGCACCAACCCGGCACGCGCGGCCAGCCGGCGCACATCGTCCAGCGAATACTTGCAACTGATCTCGACCTGGATCGGCTCGTCGGCCGCGAACATGAAGCGGCGACCGGCCACCACGACGCTCTGCTCGACGCGACTGACGATCTGCGTCTCGATTCGCCCGGCCAATGTGTTGTAGCGGGCCCGGTGCCGGAAGCGTGCGAGATCGAAGTCGCCGCCGAGCTCGCGGTTGATCCGGGCCAGCAGGTTCAGCGTGAACGCGGCGGTGACGCCGGCCGCATCGTTGTAGGCGGCCTCCAGTACGGCGGGATCCTTCTTCAGGTCGAGACCGATCAGCACCGCACCGTCCGATCCGATCATCCGCCGCATCTGCTGCAGCAGTCGCAAGGCATCGGCGCTGTCGAAGTTGCCGAGCGTCGAGCCGGGAAAATAGACCGCGGTGCGGCGTGCGTGCGGTGTCCGCGGCAACGCGAACGGCGCAGTGAAATCGCGGCACAGCGGCTCGACGTCGACCGTCGGCAATTCCTGTCCCAAGGTCGTCAGGCTGAGCTGCAGCGCGCTGGGCGATATTTCGACCGGCATGTAGACAGCCGGCCGCTCCAGCGCGGCGAGCAACAGCCGCGTCTTGCTGCCGGCGCCACTGCCGAATTCGACCAGTCGCAGTTGTGCTCCCAGCGCATCGGCCATCTCGGCGACGTGCTCGCGCATGATCGCGAGCTCGACCCGCGTCAGGTAGTACTCGGGCTGGTCGCAGATCCGTTCGAACAGCGCCGATCCGTCGGCGTCGTAGAAATACTTCGACGCCAGCCGCTTCGGGCGCGAAGACAGCCCGGCGATCACGTCATGCTCGAAATCGACGGACTCCGGCGCGGCGCCGATCCGCGATCCGGCGCCGTGTTCGGCAGCGTTGCGATCGACGATGCGTCGTGTACGTTCGTATGCAGTGGCCATCGGCAATCCTTCGGGTTTCAGCGATCCTGCGCCAGCCGGAAACCGCTGAACTGCCAGCGGTCCTTCGGGTAGAAGAAATTGCGGTAGGTCGCCCGCAGGTGCCCGGCCGGGGTCGCGCAGGAACCACCGCGCAACACCCACTGGCCGCTCATGAACTTGCCGTTGTACTCGCCGAGCGCACCCGGCAGTGGCTTGAACCGCGGGTAAGGCACGTAGGGGCTTGCAGTCCACTCCCAGACATCGCCGTACATCTGCAGCGCGCCACCAGCGGCCACCGGCGCCTGCGGCTGCAGCAGCTCGTCATCGGCGAGGTTCGCCGCGTCGATCGCGCGGGACGGCAGATTCGCCGCCGACGTTTCCCACTCGGCCTCGGTCGGCAGCCGTGCGCCGGCCCAGCGCGCGAACGCATCGGCTTCGTAGTGGCTGACGTGGCAGACCGGTGCGAGCGGATCCAGCTCGCGTGCGCCACCGAGCGTGAACTCGGACTCGCCGTCATCGAGCCAGTAGGCCGGACCGGTCCAGCCTTCGCGCTGCACCGTGGCCCAGCCTTCCGACAACCACAGCCCCGGCGTCCGGTAGCCGCCATCGCGGACGAACTCACGGAATTCGCCGTTGCTGACCGGCCGATTGGCGAGCGCGTGCGGCTGCAGCAGCACCTGGTGTCGTGGCGTTTCGCAGTCGAACGCGAATCCATCGCCGCGATGGCCGATCGATGCGATACCGTCCGGACCATCGATGAAGTGCAGCGGCACCGGCGCCGGGCGCCGTGGCATCGCCAGATCGTCGCGATAGACAGGCCGCAGCGGATTGCGCGACAGCAGATGCTTCAGGTCGGTCAGGACCAACTCCTGGTGCTGCTGCTCGTGCTGCAGCCCGAGCTCGACCACCGTGAGCTGCTCCGGCAATGGTTCGCGCGTGAACCATGCCTGCATCCTGGCATCGATCTGCTCGCGGTATTCGATCACCTCGTCGAGCGTCGGCCGTGTCAGCAGCCCGCGCTCGGGCCGCGCATGCCGCGGACCGACCGCTTCGTAGTATGAATTGAACAGGTACGCCCATTCGCCACGCCACGGCCGGTAGCCCGGCTGCGCGGCGAGCACGAACTGCTCGAAGAACCAGGTCGTGTGTGCCAGGTGCCATTTGGCCGGACTGGCATCCGGCATCGACTGCACGACGGTGTCTTCCGGCGCGAGCGGTGCGACCAGATGCAGCGTGCGCGCACGAATCCTCGCATAGCGATCGAGCGACACGGACGGACTGCAGCCGGAAATGATGGACTCCGCATGCATGCGGCGAGCCTAGCAGATCAGGCCGCGCGATGCGCCCGTGCGAGCGCAGCGCGCAGTTGCACTGATTGCGACGCACGACGATGCACGGACCGCGCCCGTGCGCTCCGTGCGCTCCGTGCGTGTCTGTGTGTTCGTCAGTGGCGACTGTGCCCGGGCTGCGACACTTCCTGCACGACTTCGCCGGTTGCCCGGCGTCCGGCCGCGAGCGCGACGTCGGCCTGCGACACGATGCCGATCAACTGACCGCGGTCGTCGACCACCGGCACGCGCCGGATCTGGTGTTCCTCCATCAGGTCGCAGACCTCGTCGAGCTTGCCCTCCGGTTTCACCGTCACGACCGGCTGCGACATGCAGTGCTCGGCGGTCTGGTCCATCGGATTGATGCCGGCCGCGATCGCCCGGACCACGATATCGCGATCGGTCACGACACCGATCGGCCGGCGGTCGGACGAACTCGAGATCACCGGGATCTCGCCGCAATCGTTGTCCTTCATCATCTTCGCGACGTCGCGAAGCGGCGTCTGCGGGGTACAGCACGCCGGGTCCGACGTCATGATGTCCTTGACCTTGCTCGCCATGGTTCGCACTCCACTGTTGGGGTTGTCGCGAACCCTCACGCTACTCCGCGGGCGATGAAAGAGCCGGGAACGGGGAACGGGCCATCGGGAATCGTTCATGCGGCCCGGCGCGATGGATCGGACTGATCGGTCGCATGCATCGGGCCCCGCGGAACGACTCCCGACTCCCGACTCCCGACTCCCGACTCCCGACTCCCGACTCCCGAATCCCGAATCCCGAATCCCGAATCCCGAATCCCGAATCAGACCAGATTGATCCAGGTCGCCTTCAGCTCGGTGTACTTGTCGAACGCGTGCAGCGACTTGTCGCGGCCGTTGCCGGACTGCTTGAAGCCACCGAACGGTGCGGTCATGTCGCCGGCGTCCCAGTAGTTGACCCAGACGCTGCCGGCGCGCAGCCGCCGTGCGACCCGATGCGCGCGACCGATCTGGCTGGTCCAGACGCCGGCGGCGAGACCGTACGGCGTGTCGTTGGCGATCCGCACCGCGGTGTCCTCGTCGTCGAACACGATTGTCGACAGCACCGGGCCGAAGATTTCCTCACGCGCGATCGCCATCGACGGATCGACCGCATCGAAAACGGTCGGCTCGATGTAGTAGCCGCCGCTGTCGCCGAGCGCGCGCGCGCCGCCGAGCCGCAATTGCGCGCCTTCGCTGCAGCCGCGTGCGATGTAACCCAGCACGCGCTGCATCTGTGCGTCGTCGACGATCGCACCCATCGATGCGTCCGGTTCGAATGGATGACGCGGCTGCATGCGGCGGCCGGCCTCGACCACGCGCTCGACGAACTCGTCCCTGATCGAGCGCTCGACCAGCAGCCGCGACGCCGCGGTGCAGACTTCGCCCTGGTTGAAGAAGATGCCGGTCGCCGCCGCCTCGGCCGCGGCCTGCAGGTCGGGCGCGTCAGCGAACACGATATTCGGACTCTTGCCGCCGCATTCGAGCCAGGTGCGCTTCATGTTCGACCGGCCGGAGCACTCGAGCAGATGTTTGCCGACCGCGGTCGAACCGGTGAAGACCAATCCGTCGACGTCCATGTGCAACGCGAGCGCTTCGCCGGCGCCGCGGCCGAACCCGGGCAGCACGTTGAACACGCCGTCCGGAATGCCGGCTTCGGCGGCCAGCTCGGCCAGTCGCAAAGCAGACAGCGGCGACTTTTCCGACGGCTTCAGGATCACCGAATTGCCGGTCGCCAGCGCCGGCGCGATCTTCCACGCCGCCATCAGCAACGGGAAATTCCACGGCACGATCGCGGCGACCACGCCGAGCGGCTCGCGCGTGATCAGGCCGAGCTCATGCGGGCCGGTCGACGCGATTTCGCCGTAGACCTTGTCGATCGCCTCGGCGGTCCACGACAGGCAGCGGACGGTGGCCGGCAGGTCGATCGCCAGCGCGTCCTGCACCGGCTTGCCCATGTCGAGCGATTCGAGCAGCGCGAGTTCCTCCTTGTGCCGATCGACCAGCTCGGCGAGTCGCAGCAGGATCTTCTTGCGTACCGCCGGCCGCTTGTCCGACCAGACACCGCTGTCGAACGCCCGGCGTGCCGCCGTCACCGCGTGCTGCACGTCGGCGAACTCGCATTCGGCGACCTGCGCGATCGTCCGACCGTCGATCGGGCTGATGCAATCGAAGGTCTTGCCCGCCGCGGCATCGACGTACTTGCCGTCGATGTAGGCCTGCGTGCGCAGCCGAAGCCCGGCGGCACGGGATTCCCATTCGGCGCGGGTGGTCGGTGTGGTCATGGCTTCCTCTCTGCGTTTCCATTTTCTGTGGGAGCGACTTCAGCCGTGATCGTTGCTGGCGGTCATCCGGGATGAAGCGATCGCGGCTGAGGTTGCTCCCACAGAAGGGGGAGTGATCAGAACGTCGGTGGCGTGCTGGCGCTGACCAGCACCGCCGGCTCGTCGCCTACATTGCGGAAACGGTGTGGCACGCGGCTGTCGAAATAATACGCATCGCCCGGACCGAGCACGCGGACGGTGTCGCCGACGGTGATCTCGACGGCACCCTGCACGATCACCCCACCCTCCTCGCCGTCGTGTTCGAGCATCGCATCGCCGGTGTCGGAACCGGGCGGCATCACCTCGCGCAGGATGCACATCCTGCGGTGCGGGCGGCGGCGACCGACCAGGTAGTAGTGGATCGTGTCGGCGCCGAGGTCAGGCATCTCGCCGGCGGTGTAGAACACGCCGTCGACGTCGCCGTCGGCATCATCGACGGCGAAGAAGTCGGCCAGCGAAATCGGGATGCCGTCGAGGACCTTCTTCAGCGAGCTGACCGACGGGCTGACCTTGTTCTGCTCGATCAGCGAAATCGTGCTGTTGGTCACACCCACCCGCTTGGCCAGTTCGCGCTGCGAGAGGCCCTTGCTCTTGCGGACGGTGGCGAGCCTTGCACCGATGTCCATCGGGTCTCCGTGTCGTGTTGCGCCGAGCGGACGCGGCTGCCCCGGGCCGCCGGCGATCGCGGTTCCGAGCACCCGCAGCGAGCCGATCAGTCGCAGGCGCGGCCGGCGGCCGGCTGCGCCGTCGCCCCGGCTGGGCAAAACCCGCCGGTTGTGCCGGAATGTTTAACAGCCGCGCCCCTGACGGTCAATCAAACCGGCCACTTGTCGGCCCTTGGCAGCAGCATTTGTAAAGTTTTTTCAACACTGCTAGCGTGCTCCGGTTCCCAGCCGAGGACTTGCGATGAGCGTGACCGACCCCGCCGCGTTGCGGACCGACGCCTACTGGATGCCGTTCACGGCCAACCGCCAGTTCAAGAAGACACCGCGGCTGCTGACCGCCGCGGCCGGCATGCACTACACGTCGGCCGACGGCCGGCAGGTGCTGGATGCCACGGCCGGCCTCTGGTGCGTCAATGCCGGCCACGCGCACCCGAAGATCGTCGAGGCAGTGCAGCGCCAGATCGCGACGCTCGACTACGCGCCAAGCTTCCAGATGGGGCATCCGATCGCGTTCGAACTGGCCGAGCGGCTGGCCGAAATCGCACCTGACCCGCTCAAGCACGTGTTCTATACGAACTCCGGTTCGGAGTCGGTCGACACCGCGCTGAAGATCGCGCTGGCCTATCACCGCGCGCGCGGCGAAGGCAGCCGGACACGACTGATCGGCCGCGAGAAGGGCTACCACGGCGTCGGCTTCGGCGGCATCGCAGTCGGCGGGCTCGCCAACAACCGCAAGTTCTTCGGCACGATGCTGCCCGGGGTCGACCATCTGCGGCATACGCTCGACATCGAGCGCAACGCGTTCTCGCGCGGCCTGCCGCGACACGGCGCCGAGCTGGCCGACGACCTCGAGCGGCTGGTGCAACTGCACGATGCGTCGACGATCGCAGCGGTGATCGTCGAGCCGATCGCGGGCTCGGCCGGCGTGATCCTGCCGCCCGTGGGCTACCTCGAGCGGCTGCGCGAGATCTGCACGCGGCATGGCATCCTGCTGATCTTCGACGAAGTGATCACCGGGTTCGGCCGGGTCGGCACGCCGTTCGCGGCGACCCGCTTCGGCGTCACGCCGGACATGATCACGACCGCCAAGGGGCTGTCGAACGGCTGCGTGCCGATGGGCGCGGTGTTTGCATCGAGCCAGATCCACGACACCTTCATGACCGGCCCCGAAGGGCTGATCGAGCTGTTCCACGGCTACACCTACTCCGGCCACCCGCTGGCCTGCGCCGCGGCACTGGCAACCCAGGACGTCTACCGCGACGAGGGGCTGTTCGAGCGGGCGATCAGCCACGGCCCGCTGTGGGAGGACGGCCTGCACGGACTGCGTGGGCTGCCGCACGTGATCGATATCCGCAACTTCGGCCTGGTCGGCGCGATCGAGCTGGCCTCGCGGCCCGGCGCGTTCGGCGCCCGCGCCTACGAGGTGTTCACCCGCGCGTTCCATCAGCATGACCTGCTGATCCGGGTCACCGGCGACACGATCGCGCTGTCGCCGCCGTTGACCATCGAACCGGCGCAGATGGACCAGATTTTCTCCACGCTGGCCGATATCATTCGCGCCACCGAGTAGCCGGCTACCGGATACCGTCGTCCCCGCGCAGGCGGGGACCCAGCGACTTCAAGGCGCCCACGCCGGAGAGGCACTGGGCCCCCGCCTTCGCGGGGGCGACGAGCGAACGGGCCGTGCACGCCGGATCGACATCGCACTGCACTGCAACGCCCCGGGAGGGCACCCATGCTTATCGGCGTACCGAAGGAAATCAAGAATCACGAGTACCGCATCGGCCTGACCCCGGCCGGCGCGCGCGAGCTGATCGCGCATGGCCATCAGGTCATGGTGCAGAAGAACGGCGGCACCGCGATCGGGCTGACCGACGAGATGTACGAGAAGGCGGGCGCGCAGATCGTCGACACGGCCGAGGAGATCTTTGCCCGCGCCGACATGATCATCAAGGTCAAGGAGCCGCAGCCGAACGAGTGCGCGATGCTGCGTGAAGGCCAGGTGCTGTACACCTACCTGCATCTGGCCCCGGATCCGCAGCAGACCGCGGCGCTGATCAAGTCGGGCGCGACCGCAATCGCCTACGAAACCGTCACCGACCGCAAGGGCGGCCTGCCGCTGCTGGCACCGATGTCGGAGGTGGCCGGGCGGATGTCGATCCAGGCTGGCGCGCATGCGCTGGAAAAGGCGCAGGGCGGCTCCGGCGTGCTGCTCGGCGGCGTGCCGGGCGTCAAGCCGGCCGAAGTGCTGGTGATCGGCGGCGGCGTGGTCGGCATCAACGCGGCGCGGATGGCGATGGGCATGAACGCCGAGGTCACCATCCTCGACCGCTCGCTGGACCGGCTGAAGTATCTGGACGAGCTGTATGGCGACAAGCTGACGACGATCTACTCGACCCGCGATGCGATCGAAGAGCGACTGTCCAGCGTCGACCTCGTGATCGGCGCCGTGCTGATTCCGGGTGCCGCCGCACCGAAGCTCATTTCGCGCGAGCAACTGTCGCTGATGCGGCCGGGCTCGGTGCTGGTCGACGTCGCGATCGACCAGGGCGGCTGCTTCGAGACCTCGAAGGCCACCACACACCAGAACCCGACCTACGAGGTCGACGGCATCATCCACTACTGCGTCGCGAACATGCCGGGCGGCGTCGCCCGCACCTCGACCTTCGCGCTGACCAACGCGACGCTGCCGTTCGCGGTGCAGCTCGCGAACAAGGGCGCCAAGCGAGCGATGCTGGACGACCAGCACCTGCTGAACGGCCTCAACGTGCACGCCGGCAGGATCACCTACGAAGCCGTCGCCCGCGACCTCGGCTACGACTACGTGCCGGCAGAGAAGGCACTGGGCTGATCGCCCCGGGCGGGGCTCTACGCCCCGCCCCTTTCCCCGCAGGAGCCGCTTCAGCGGCGGACCGTGGTGTCGCGAACGCAGCGGCGATCCGGTCGCCGCTGAAGCGGCTCCTGCAGGGAGGAACGCTCGCGAAGCACCACCCGCCCAACGGCGCCGGGCGCGCGATGCCAGGAAGGCCCCGCACCTGCCGAACAACCCGAACCTGCCCCCCGCAGGAGCCGCTTCAGCGGCGACCGTGGTGTCGCAAAATGACGGCGATCCGGTCGCCGCTGAAGCGGCTCCTACAGGGAAGAACGCTTGCGAAACACCACCCGCCTGGCGCTGGTGAAGTTGATCGTCAACCCGACGATCGCGCCGGCTGCGACGCCCAGCACCGGGTACTCGCGCACGATGTCGACGAAGAACACCAGCGCGGCATAGGTGCCGTAGTTGAACGCGAAGCCGAACATCTGCGCGCTCAGGTACAGCATCCATTCGCGATGCAGAGGCAGGCCGCTGCCACCGCGGAACGTGATCGTCCGGTTGAACAGCCAGGTCGTCGTCACCGCGCACAGAAACGACACGACCCGCGCCGTGTACGGGTCGGCTTCCGGCAACAGCAACAGCAGTTGCAGTACGCCGGCGTCGACCAGGAAGGCCAACGTGCCGGATACGCAGAACCAGGCGAATTGCCGCATCGATGTCAGCTCGCGAACAGCGCCCGCATCTTGTCGGCATCCGGGTCCAGCACGACGCCGCGCTCGGTGACGATCGCATCGATCAGCTCATGCGGCGTGACGTCGAACACCGGATTCCACGCGGCCACGCCTTCGGCGACCGTGCGCTGGTTGCCATACGCGAGCAGTTCGACCGGATCGCGCAGTTCGATCTCGATCGCGTCGCCGTCCGGCGTTTCCATGTCGACCGTCGACGACGGTGCCACCACCATGAACTTCAGACCGTGGTATTTCGCCGCGATCGCGAGCTGGTAGGTGCCGATCTTGTTGGCGGTGTCGCCATTGGCTGCGATCCGGTCGGCGCCGACGATGACCCAGCGCACCTTGCCGCTGCGGAACAGGTGTGACGCCGCCGAATCGGCGATCAGCGTGGCCGGGATGCGGTCCTGCAGCAGCTCCCAGACGGTCAGCCGCGCGCCCTGCAACCACGGTCGCGTCTCGCCGGCGAACACGTCGGCGATGCGCTGCTCGGCAACACCGGCGCGGATCACGCCGAGTGCGGTGCCGAAGCCGGACGTCGCCAGCGATCCGGTGTTGCAATGGGTCAGCACCCCGCTGCCGGGCTCGATCAGCGCCGCGCCCAGCGCCCCCATTCGACGGTTCGCCGCCAGATCCTCGCGCTCGATGGCCTCGGCCTCGGCGCGCAGTCGCACGAGCCAGTCGCTGCCGGCACCCGGCAGCACCGCGCGCATCCGCCGCAGCGCCCAGGCCAGATTGACCGCGGTCGGCCGCGCTGCATTCAGCTCGTCGATCGCCGGCTGCAGTTCCTTCAGCGCGGCGTCACCGCTGCCGGCGGCAACCGCATCGGCTGCCAGCACGACGCCCCAGGCGGCCGCGATGCCGATCGCCGGCGCGCCGCGGACGACCAGGTCGCGGATCGCATTGCCAACGTCGAGACTGGTCCGGCACTCGACGAAACGTTCCTCGAATGGCAGCACGCGCTGATCGAGCAGGCGCAGATGATCGCCATGCCACTGCACGGCACGGACGCGGTCGTAGCGGTCGTAATCGATCATGGCGGCGGCTGGTGAATCCGGGCGCCGCAGGATACCCGATCGGACCGGAACCGAATGCCGGTGGCGCCGCCACGACGCCGCTGCGCCGACCGACCTGCCCGGCCGATCGGCTATGCTGCGCGGCATGGCCACGCGCAAGCCCGCCGCGAAGAAACGCGCCCGCCCGGCAAGCTCGGCCGACGACCGCACGGCTGCGCCGCGCCCGCGCGGCAAGCCGGCGTCGGCCGATACCACCGAACGCCGCCCCGCCGAACCGGGCAGGCGCGCACCGCGCAAGACGCCGGCGAAGAAGCGCGCGTCGGCCGCCGGCAGACGCAAGGCCGGCCAGGCCGCGCCGCCGCCGGCGGCGGAACCGGTGGAACCGAAACGGCTGACCGGCAGCGCGCGCGAACGTCGCTTCAATCTGCTCGTGCAGACCGCCTGCCTGAAGGCCGGCACCGCGGCCGCGATCAACACGATCAGTGCGACGGTGCCGGTGCTCGGCCGGCTGGCACCGGTCGTGCTCGGCTCGGTCGGCGAAACGCTGGTGCTGGAGAAGATCCGGCAACAGCTCGTCCACGACATCATCGAGCTGTACCACGTCGAACTGTCCGATGCCGAGGAACAAGGCGTCGTGCTGCTCG
The DNA here is from genome assembly GCA_041687455.1 of Lysobacteraceae bacterium. Lineage (GTDB taxonomy): Bacteria > Pseudomonadota > Gammaproteobacteria > Xanthomonadales > Xanthomonadaceae > JAWLBY01. The sequence continues at coordinate 41,405 of JAWLBY010000028.1, forward strand.
CGACCGCGGTCAACATCGGCGCACAGCAGATATCCAAGACCGATGTCGAAGCGCTGATCGAGCAACTCAGCGGACGGCTGTACCGGCCGCTGGTCGCGCGTGTGCTGCCGCTGGCCTCGGTAGCGACCGAAGTCGCCGCGGCAGTCGCCAGCACCTACGCGGTCGGCAAGCGTGCGCAGGCGCTGTGCAGACTGCCCGGCACCGGCGCGCGCGACCTCAGCGACCTGCTGCGCAGCCTGTCCGGCATCGACCAGGCCAAGCTGTACTCGTGGACCGCCGATGCCGTCGCCGTCGCGCTGAAACCGTTCCGCGGCGTGCTGATGCAGATGCTGCCGGGCCTGGTCGGTCTCGGCCGAGGCAACCGCAGGTAACGCAGCCAACGCTCATCGCGCTGCGGAAGCGTGCGCCGATGCGGGCATCCGCGCAGCGCCCCGGCACCGTCCACCGCGAGGCGAGGCGCGCCAATCGTTGGCATGCAAGGACACGATCCGCGCGTCACCCGCGGCGATCGACGCCAGACCAGCCAGTCGGCCGGGCGGCGTCACCCCGAATGACGCCTGTTGTGCGGCGCATCGGAAAGCAACAACCCGAGCACGCTGCGCGCCACTGCCGAAACGGCCATCAGGGCCGGTCAGCCGACCAGCAACCGCGGCAGTGGCTCTGCGCCTGACGGCCTGACTTGCATCACTGATCGCATCCGCCGCTGCGGCCGATCGCGTCGGCCCGGATGGTCCGCCGCCCGCACATCCGCGCCCGCGGCGCCGACCCGCTCAGCGGCCGATCCGGCGCGGTCCAGGTCCCTGCGCGCCGAGTGCGTCGTCGCGGTTGTACAGCCGGCACACTTTCAACGACAGGCAACCGCAACCGATGCAGCCATCCAGCTCGTCGCGCAGCGCCTGCAACTCGGCGATCCGCTGGTCGAGCATGCCGCGCCACGGCTGCGCCAGCCGGCGCCAGTCACTGCGGGTCGGCGTGCGTCCGGCCGGCAGCGAATCCAGCGCGGCACGGATCTGCTGCAACGGAATGCCGACCTGCTGCGCGACCCGCACGAACGCCACCCGCCGCAGCGTTTCGCGGCCGTAGCGACGCTGGTTGCCGGCGCTCCGCTCGGCGTGGATCAGGCCCTGCTGCTCGTAGAAACGCAACGCACTGACTGCAACGCCGCTGCGCGCGGCGAGCTCGCCGATCGCCAGCGGTGTCCGCACCAGCCGTGCGTGGGTCGAACTGCGCGTCGACATGCTTGACCTCAAGTTGACTCGAGGTTCTATGCTGCGCCCGCCCCGCCCTTCCGGACAAGCATGCACGCATTCGTTCAGCCGTCGCCCGACGCAGCGACCCGCCGCCGAATCACGATCGTGGTCATCGGCCTGACCGCAATGCTCGCGTTCGAGCAGATCGGCGCCACTGCCGCGATGCCGGCAGTCGCTGCCGCGCTCGATGGTCTCGATCGCTATCCGCTCGCCTTCGGGGCGATGCTGGCGGCAGCCGTGGTCGGCATGGTGCTGGCCGGCGATATCTGTGACCGGCACGGCCCGCGGCGCTGCCTGCAGTTCGGTTCGGCCTTGTTCGCGGCCGGCCTGCTCGCCGCCGGCGTCGCCGGCGACATGGGCGGCCTGGCAGTCGGCCGGGTGCTGCAGGGATTCGGCAGCGGCCTGCTCGGTGTCGCGATCTATGTCGTGGTCGCCCGCCACTTCCCCGATACCGAACGCCCGCGGATGTTCGCCCTGCTCGCCGCTGCCTGGGTTGTGCCGGCGCTGGCCGGCCCGGCACTGGCCGGGCTGCTGGTCGACACGCTGGGTTGGCGTTCGGTGTTTCTCGGCGTGCTGGTGCTGTTGCTGCCGGTCACGCTGCTGATGCCATTGACGCCGATCGGCAGCACGCCGGGCGGACCACAACCGGCGGCCGATCGTCGCCTGTGGTTCGCGCTGCTCGCGGCGGCCGGCGCGCTGCTGCTGAATCTGGCCAGCGGCCCGGCCGCTGCGCTGCCGCGTGGCTGGCTGCTGCCGGCGCTGCCGATCGTGCTGCTGGCCGCGGCGAAACTGCTGCCAGCCGGCACCCTGCAGGGCCGCCGTGGCCTGCCGACCGTGGTCGCGTTGCGCGGCCTGCTGGCCTCGTCGTTCCTGGCCGCCGAAGTGTTCATGCCGCTGTGGCTGACCAGCCGGCATGGCTGGTCGATCGCCGCCGCCGGCATCGCGCTCAGTGCCGGCGCAGGCCTCTGGAGCGTCGGCTCCTGGTGGCAGTCGCGGGTCAGCACGCCGACACGGCGGATCGCGCTGGTGCGCGCTGGCCTGTGGCTGGTCGCGGGCGGCATCGGACTGGTCGGGTTGACGGTCTGGTCCGATCGCCATCCGGGCTGGGCGCTGCTCGGCTGGTCGCTCGCCGGTTTCGGCATCGGCGTTTCGTTCTCGACCTTGTCGGTCCTGCTGCTGGCGCTGTCGCCGGCCGACCAGCAGGGCGCGAACGCATCGTCACTGCAGCTCAGCGATGCGTTGTGCAGCACGCTCGTGCTGGCCGGATGCGGCGCGCTGTTCGGCGCCCTGCATGCGGCGCGACCGGTGCTCGCGTTCGTCGCGGTATTCGCCACCGCGGCGTTGCTGGCGGCGCTCGGCGCGCGGCTGAGCGCGCGGATCGGAAGCTAGTGGGCTGTAACGGACAAATCGAAAGTAGCTCGCTCGGTCTGGCCGCGTTGTACTTGCTCCTCACTCGACCGATAGCTTCGGCTATCGGCCTCGCT
>JAWLBY010000029.1:0-3196 GCA_041687455.1 Lysobacteraceae bacterium
ACCGCTGCCTGGGCACTGGTCCGAAACCCGGCGCAGTACGACGGAAGCAAGCTGTTCGCAACCCTCGAAACCGCTTGACGGGGAACAGAGTGTCTACAGAGTGCGGGATGCATGCAGCTCGCAGAGTGCGCGATGCATGCAGCTCGTCGAGCAGATCGGCGACTGGCCGTTCTGGAATGCGGTGTGGCTCGAAGATCGGCGGGGCCGGCAGCACGGTAGGGGTGCGCCAGCGGGCCAGGTAGGAGGGGCTTCAGCCCCGACCGCGCGGCATGGTTGTTCCGCGCGGCTGAATGTTGGCTGCCGGTCGGGGCTGAAGCCCCTAATACAGGGGAGGCCCGGCCTGCCGGAATCTCCGGGGTGACTCAGCCCGCCAACTGCCGGAGCACCTCTTCCAGCGCCGCCACCCGTGCCTCCAGTTCATCGACTCGCGCAGCCAGTCCGCCAGCGCCACCGGCCGCCGCAGTCTCGCCACGCTGCGCCTGCAGCGCCGCGACATCGACCGGACCCGACAGCAGATGCATGTAGCGATCCTCGCGCTGGCCGGCGCCCTTCGGAATGCGCACCGCGAGCGGCGCGTCGCGTTCTATCAGCCGGTCGAGGCAGTGCTTCAGGTCGTCGATGTCGGTGAACTTCGCCAGCCGGTCGGTACGCGACAGGATTTCGCTGGCGGTCTGCGGTCCGCGCAGCATCAGCACGGTCAGCGCCGCCTGCTGTTGCCGGGTGAGGCTGAAGGCGTCGGCCATCCGGTGTTCCCAGCGCTGCGCGCGGGCGCCGTGCTGGCTGCGTACCAGGTGGCGATGCTCCATGCCGCGCAGTGCATGGCCGACCTCGCCGAGCGACACGTTCATGACCGGTTCGCGGCTGGTCTTCTGGTTGCAGGCGAGCAGCAGCGCGTTCTCGGTCAGCGGGTACTGTTCCGGTGTCGTCGCCTCCTTCTCGACCAGGCTGGCGAGTACACGGGCTTCGATCGGATCGAGCTGCGGGAAGGGCGTGGCATCGTTCATCGGCGGTCTCGGCAGGTCGACGGGGACAGGCGGTCGGGCGCACACGATACCGCAGCGCCGAAGGCCCCACTGCAACGCCGCCGAACGCGTACACTTCGCGCCCCATGATCACGCTGAAGAACTTCGCCCTGCGCCGCGGCGAGCGGTTGCTGCTGTCGAACGTCGACCTCGCCCTGCACGACGGATGGCGGATCGGCGTGGTCGGCCGCAACGGCTGCGGCAAGTCCTCGCTGTTCGCCGTGCTGATGGGCGAGCTGGAACCCGATGCCGGCGATCTCGACCGGCCGGCCGGCCTGCGCATCGCCAGCGTCGCGCAGGAAACGCCGGCTCTGCCCGACGCGGCGATCGACTACGTGCTCGGCGGCGATGTCGAGCTCGCGGCGGCGTTGCAGGCCGAGAGTGACGCGACTGCGCGCGGCGACCACGAAGCCGCCGCGGTCGCGCACCAGCGCATCGAGGCGTTGAACGGCTACGACGGCCGCGCCCGCGCCGGGCGGCTGCTGCACGGCCTCGGTTTCGCCGCATCGACCCACGAGCGGCCGGTCGCGAGCTTCTCCGGCGGCTGGCGCGTGCGCTTGAACCTGGCCCGCGCGCTGATGGCGCCGTCCGACCTGCTGCTGCTCGACGAGCCGACCAACCATCTCGACCTCGATGCGGTGCTGTGGCTCGAGCAGTGGCTGCTGCGCTATCCGGGCATGCTGCTGCTGATCTCGCACGACCGCGAATTCCTCGACGGCGTCTGCAGCCACATCGTGCATCTGCACGACGGCCGCGCGAAGCTGTACGCCGGCGACTACACGAGCTTCGAGCGCCAGCGCGCCGAGCAGCTCAGGCAGCAGCAGATCGCGCACGAGAAGGAGCAGGTCGAGCGCGAACACCTGCAGAAGTTCATCGACCGCTTCCGTGCCAAGGCCAGCAAGGCGAAACAGGCGCAGTCGCGGATGAAGCGGCTGGAGAAGCTGGCCGGCACCGAGGCGGTGCGGGCCGAGTCGCCGTTTCGGTTCGCGTTTCCGACCGCCGAGCACCTGCCGAGCCCGCTGCTGCGGCTCGACGGCGTCGATGCTGGGTACCGCCCCTGTAGGAGCCGCTTCAGCGGCGACCTGCGACGCGATGACGCCGATCCGGCCCGCATCGGTTCGGTCGGACAGGCTGTCGATGTCGAGAATCCGGATGCCATCGCATTGGCCGAATCGCCGGTCGGGGCTGAAGCCCCTCCTACCGTGGTGCTGCGCGGGGTCAAGTTCGGGCTGGAACCCGGCGACCGCGTCGCGCTGCTCGGCCCGAACGGCGCCGGCAAGTCGACGTTGGTCAAGACGATCGTCGGCGAGCTGCCGCTGCTCGCCGGCGAGCGCATGCTGCATCCGGACGCGAAGATCGGCTACTTCGCCCAGCACACCGTCGAAGCGCTGCAGGCCGGCCATTCGCCCATCGAGCACCTGGTTCAGATCGCGCCGAAGACGTCCGAGCAGGTGTTGCGCAACTTCCTCGGTCGCTGGAACTTTCCCGGCGACCGCGCGTTCGAGCCGGTCGACGGTTTCTCCGGCGGTGAGCGCGCGCGGCTCGCGCTGGCGCTGATCGCCTGGACCGAGCCGAACCTGCTGTTGCTCGATGAGCCGACCAACCACCTCGACATGGACATGCGCGAAGCGCTGGCCGAAGCGCTGGCGGAGTTCGACGGCGCGTTGGTGCTGGTCAGCCACGACCGCCACCTGATCGGCATGGTCTGCGATCGCTTCTGGCGCGTTGCCGACGGCGTCGTGCAATCGTTCGACGGCGATCTCGACGAATACGCCGCGTGGCTGCGGCGCCGCGATCGCAGCGAGGTCGCGGGTGCCGCACCGGCTGCCGGCGGGACCGCGACGTCGGTCAGCGATTCGGCATCGGCGAAGGACCGCCGCCGGCAGGCCGCCGAGCAGCGCGAGCGCGAGCGGCCGCTGCGCAACCGGCTGAAGGTCATCGAGCAGGCGATGGCGAAGCTCGACGCGGAATTGGCCGGGATCGAGCAGCGGCTGGCCGATCCTGCACTGTACGAGGAATCCGCCGCCGAAGCGGCGAAGCTCGCGCAGCGACAGGGCGTGCTGCGCGGCGAGAAGGAGACGCTCGAGTTCGAATGGCTGGAACTGTACGAAGCGATCGAGGCGGCGGGGGCGGCGTCGTAGACGCACGCGCTGTTGTCACCATCGTCGCAGCCT
>JAWLBY010000029.1:3296-41837 GCA_041687455.1 Lysobacteraceae bacterium
GCGAGCCTGCGAGCCTGCGAGCCTGCGAGCCTGCGAGCCTGCGAGCCTGCGAGCCTGCGAGCCTGCGAGCCTGCGAGCCTGCGAGCCTGCGAGCCTGCGAGCCTGCGGTCGGGGCTGAAGCCCCTCCTACAGGAGCGCGGCCCTGTAGGAGGGGCTTCAGCCCCGACCGGCAGCCCACCGGCGTCCGAGTGCTTCCCGATACCGCGCAGCGCACCGCCCATCACCCGTACTCTTGAATTCGCCCGCTGCGCCCCCAAACTGCGCTAGTCCAACGCATCACCGGTAGCCGCCATGCCGATCTACGCCTTCGAATGCACCCACTGCGGCCACAGCTTCGACCGCCTGCAGAAACTGTCCGATCCCGACCCGACGACCTGCCCCTCGTGCGCCACCGAGGCGCTGCGCCGGCAGATCACCGCGCCGGCGTTCCGTCTGGCCGGCAGCGGCTGGTACGAGACCGATTTCAAGAAGGACGGCGACAAGAAGCGCAACCTGGTCGACGGCGGCGGTGACAGCAAGCCGGCCGGCAGCGACAGCAAGCCCGAGGCCGCACCGGCCAAGCCGGACAGCAAGCCGGCCACGGCCGCGGCGACCTGATCGCGTCCGATCGTTCCCGTCCGCCCGGCGCGCTTGCGCCGCGGCGGCGGACGGCGCTAGGGTCGGCCGTATGAACCGATCCCTGCTGTGCCTCATTCCGCTGCTCCTTGCCGGCTGCCAGCCGCCGGCCCCTCCGATGTCGCCGGCACCGTCCGCGCCGACAGCACCGGCTGCGGTCGATCCGTCGCCGGCCGATGCCTTCATGGTGGCGATCGCCGGCCACTGCGGTCAGGCCTTCGCCGGTCGGATCGTCGCCGATGAGCCGCCGCCGACCGGCCCCGACGCCTTCGCCGGCAAGCCGCTGGTCATGCATGTCCGCGAATGCGGCGCCGACGAGCTGAAGATCCCGTTCCATGTCGGCGATGACCGCTCGCGCACCTGGGTGCTGACCCGGCAGCCCGACGGCCTGCGGCTCAAGCACGATCACCGGCACGAGGACGGCAGCAGCGACGCCGTCACGATGTACGGCGGTGACAGCGTCGACGCCGGCACGGCGCACCGCCAGGCGTTCCCGGTCGACGCCGAGTCGATCGCGATGTTCGAACGCGAAGGGCTGAGCGCGTCGGTCAGCAACACCTGGGCGATCGAGATCGATTCGGGCCAGCAGTTCGTCTACGAACTGTCGCGGCCGGGCGGCCGACTGTTCCGGGTCGCGTTCGATCTGAGCGCGCCGGTCGAACCGCCGCCGGCGCCGTGGGGACACGAATAGACCGCAGCGGCGGTCGAATGCCCGAACGAAAGCGCCGGCACGGGCCGGCGCTTCGTCAAGCCTGACGGGAAGGGCTCAGCGTGCGCCGAACCGCCCGCGGCAGCCGCGATCGACCCACAGCCCTTCCCGCGTGTAGCCCCAGCTCCGGCCCTCGATGCACGGCGAGCTGGAAAACTGTTCGATCAGGTAGGGCCGGCCGGCCCGATCGTCCCAGGCGCAGGTCCGATAGCGGCCGTCCTCGCTGGCGCAGGTCACGCTGTAGTCGAAGCCGGGCCGACCTGTTGTCGGCAGGCCGCGGCCCGGCGGCACGCCGCGACCGGGTACCACCGCGAACGCCGCACGGCAGCCGCGGTTGACCCAGACTTCGCCCGGCCGCCAGCCCCAGGTCTGGCCTTCGATGCAGGGCGCGTTGGAATACTGCTCGACGATCTGGACCGGGCCGTCAAACGGCAGCGCGCAACGGCGCCGGCGCCCTTCGCGGCTTTCGCAGACGACCACGTCGGAGGCGACCGGCCGGGCACGGACGTCCTCGCGGAAGCGTCCGCGGCAACCGCGGTCGACCCAGATCACGTCGCGCCTCTGGCCCCAGGTCGAACCCTCGATGCAGCGCACCGCCGAGAACTGTTCGCTGAGCACCGCCGCGCCGCGGAACGGCTTCGGACATTCGTTGTAGCGTTCGTTGACGCTCGAACAGATCACCTCGCGGGCACGCCAGTCGGCCACCGGCGGTGCCCACGGTCGGCCGCGGCCACCGCCGCCGAGCGACTCGGCAATGTCCTGCTTGATCCGGCTGAAACTCCAGCCCGAATCGATCTGGTCCAGATAGAACTCGAGCTGGTCGTCGGGAATGCGTCGGCCGCCGGACTGCTCGGAGTACTCGCGCTCGATCACGCGGACCCGATCGCGGACTTCGAGCCGGCGCAGGTCTTCCGGGGCGTACGCCTTGGCGCCGACCTGCGCATGGGCGATGCCGGCGAACATCACGAGGCTGAGGCAGAACAACGCAAAACGCAGGACCCTGGTCATCGATCGCTTTCCTGTGGCTGACTCGGCCCGAGCATACCCGGGAAAACTGAACGGGCAATCCGTGCCACCCGGTTGCCGTTCAGCCCGCATCGGCTTTTTTGCCGCGGGGCCACTGCGCTTCGTAGAATTGCCGGCTTTGTCGGCCACCGGCCGATCCCTGCCCGGAGCGTTCATGCGTACCCATTTCTGCGGTCTCGTCGACGAGACCCTGATCGGCCAGTCCGTCACCCTGTGCGGTTGGGTCGATGTCGCCCGCAACCTCGGCGGCGTCTGCTTCATCGACCTGCGCGACCACGAGGGCATCGTGCAGATCGTCGCCGAGCCGGAAAACCCGGCCTATCCGGTGGCCGCCGAACTCGGCTACGAGTTCTGCGTCGCGGTCACCGGCACGGTCCGCGCACGGCACAGCGTCAACGATCGGATCCGCAGCGGTCGGGTCGAAGTGCTGGCCGAATCGATCGAGATCCTGAATCGCGCCGACGGCCTGCCGTACCACTTCCACGAGAATCCGGGCGAGGACCTGCGCCTGCGCTACCGCTACCTCGACCTGCGCCGGCCGGAAATGCAGCGCACGATGCGCAAGCGGACCGCGCTGGTCCGCGCGCTGCGCCGCTACCTCGACGAGGCCGGCTTCCAGGACATCGAAACGCCGATCCTGACCAAGGCGACGCCGGAAGGCGCCCGCGACTACCTGGTGCCGTCGCGCGTGCATCCGGGCGAATTCTTTGCGCTGCCGCAGTCGCCGCAGTTGTTCAAGCAGTTGCTGATGATGGCCGGCTTCGACCGCTACTACCAGATCGCGCGCTGCTTCCGCGACGAGGACCTGCGGGCCGACCGCCAGCCGGAGTTCACCCAGCTCGACATGGAGTTCGCGTTCGTCTCCGAGAGCGACGTGCAGGATTTCGTCGAGCAGATGATCCGCTTCGTGTTTCGCACCGTGCAGGACGTCGAGCTGGCCGATCCGTTCCCGCGCATGACCTATGCCGAGGCGATGCGCCGTTATGGTTCCGACAAGCCCGACCTGCGCATCGACCTCGAGCTGGTCGACATCGCCGAGCAGGTCAAGGCGTGCGAGTTCAAGGTGTTCAGCGAGTGGGCGAACAACGTCGATGGCCGGGTCGCCGCGCTGCGGCTGCCGGGCGGCGGCACGCTGAGCCGCAAGCAGATCGACGAGGCGGCGGCTTACGCCGGCAGGTACGGCGCCAAGGGCCTGGCGTGGATGCGCATCGACGACCGCGCCAAGGGGCGTGACGGCATCAACTCGCCGATCGCGAAGTTCCTCGATGATGCGACGCTCGCTGTCGTGCTCGACAAGGTGGGTGCCGATAGCGGCGATCTACTGCTGTTCGGCGCCGGTCCGTACAAGACCGTCTGCGACTTCATGGGCGCGTTGCGGCTGAAGATGGGCCGCGACCTCGGCCGGGTCGAGAACGCGTGGCGACCGCTGTGGGTCACCGATTTCCCGATGTTCGAATGGGATGCCGACGAGCTGCGTTTCGTCGCGCTGCATCATCCGTTCACGGCGCCGTCGGTCGACGACATCGCCGACCTGCGCGCGAACGCGCGGACCGCGGTCAGCCGTGGCTACGACATGGTGCTGAACGGCAACGAGATCGGCGGCGGATCGATCCGCATCCATCGGCCCGACATGCAGAGCGCGGTGTTCGACCTGCTCGGCATCGAGGCCGACGAGGCGCGGGCCAAGTTCGGCTTCCTGCTCGATGCGCTGAAAATGGGCGCGCCGCCGCACGGTGGCATCGCGTTCGGCATCGACCGGATCGCCGCGCTGATGGCCGGCACCGATTCGATCCGCGACGTGATCGCGTTCCCGAAGACGGCCTCGGCACAGTGCCTGCTGACCGACGCACCGTCGGCGGTTGGCGAGTCGCAGTTGAAGGAGCTGCACATCCGGACCGCGGTGGAGCAGTAGCGTCCCAGAGTCGCGAAAGCGCTTCACCCTGCAGGAGGGGCTTCAGCCCCGACAGCGAGGCACGAACGCGCGGCGCTGGATCACGGATGGCCGCCGGTCGGGGCTTGAAGCCCCCCCTACAAGGGGGGGCTCCGGCTACGGTGCCGCCGTCTCTGCCGCCGGCTTGCGGAAATCGCCGGTTGTGCTGGCCATCATCCACGCGAACACCGCATAGGCGGCGACCTGCTGGTCGAGCGCCTTTGGATCGATTCGGTCCAGCGTGTCGTCGGCAGTGTGGTGGAAATCGAAATAGTCGGTGCCGTCCTGGGCGAGCTGCGCCCACGGCATGCCGGCTCGGTCCATCGGGATGATGTCCGGGCCGGGGCCGCCGCCCTCGTGTTGCAGCTCGATGCCGAGCGGCGTGAGCACGGTGGCGATCTTCTGCATGACCGGCCAGCCATCGGCACCGATGCCGGTCCGCAGTGCGTAGATCCGGCCGGCGCCGAAATCGCTTTCTGCACCGATCACGTGATGATCGAGCAGGGCTGCGTTGTCGGCGGCGTAGGCCTTGGCACCGAGCAGGCCCTGTTCCTCGTTGGCGAATGCGATCACCCGCACGCTGCGGCGCGGCCGCTGCGGCAGCGCCGCGATCGCCGCGCCGGCCGCCATCGTGATCGCGATGCCGGCGCCGTCGTCGATCGCGCCGGTGCCGAGATCCCACGAATCGAGGTGCGCGCCGATCACGACGACCTCGTCCGGCGCTTCGCTGCCGCGCACTTCGCCGATCACGTTGTGGCCGACGTAGCTGCCGACCGTGCCGGCATCGATGTCGAGCGCCAGTCGCACCGACCCGCGCGCGAGCAGTCGCGACAACTGGTCGGCGTCCGGATTCGACAGCGCGGCGGCCGGGATCTGCGGCGCGTCATCGGCATAGCGCATGTTGCCGGTGTGCGGGAAACGATGGCTGTCGGTACCGATCGAGCGGATCAGCAGCGCGACCGCGCCGCGCCGCGCCGCCTCCGACGCACCGTCGCTGCGGGCGCCGACCGCCGGCCCGTAGCCACTGCCGTCACGGAAGCGTTCCATCCGGTACGACACGTAGGCGATCTTGCCGTCCAGGCTGCCCGGCGGCTGGGCCTTCAGCGCGTCGAGCGTTGCGAATTCGACTACTTCGGCCTCGAGCACGCGGCCATCAGTGCCGACGCTGCCGCCGAGCGTGGTGATCAGCAGCGGCTGAGCGTGGGCGCCGAGCACCTGTGCCCGCTCATGCCCGCGGCGCCACAGCGGGAACTCGACCGGCTCGGTCCAGACCCGATCGTAACCGAGCGACTTCATCGTGTCGACCGCCCAGGCGACCGCACGCGGATCGGCTTCGGTGCCGGCCATCCGCGGCCCGACCTCGGTCGTCAGCGATTCGACCAGCGACCAGGCGCGGCTGCCGGTCAGTGCCTCGTCGCGCAGTCGTTCGGCGCTGCCGATCGCGCTGTCGGGCAGCGTCGGCGGTGCGGCCCAGGCCAGCAGTGGCGACAGGGTCAGGGCAAGCAGGCAGGAACGCATCGGCGGGTCCATGATTCGGCCAAGCCGCCGAGTGTGCCACCGCGCCGGCCGGACGCGCCGTGATCGGAGCAACTATTCGACGCGCGACGTGCTCGGTTCGGCGCGCGGTTGCTGCAATGTGTCGCGAATCTCGGTCAGCAGCTTCGCCTCGGTGCTCAGCACCGCCTGTTCGGCGGGCTTCTCCTCTTCCTTGCGCTTGAGCCGGTTCATCAGCTTGACCAGCAGGAACACCGCGAACGCGATGATGATGAAGTGCACCAACGTCTGGATCAGCAGGCCGTACCTGAGCAGCACCGCCGGTTCGATGACGCTGCCATCCGCCGCCAGACTCGCTTCACGCAGCGTGATCGCCAGTCGCTCGAAATCGACGCCACCGACCAGCAGCCCGATCGGCGGCATCAGCACGCCGTCGACCAGTGCGCCGGTGACCTTGCCGAACGCTGCGCCGATCACCACGCCGACCGCGAGGTCGACGACATTGCCGCGCATCGCGAAGGTCTTGAACTCGGACAGCATGCTCATCGGTCGGCTCCGTGTCGGACCGTGGCGCACTCTAGCAGGCGCCACCGCACCGCAACGACAACCGCGGGCCACCGCCGGCGCGCTTTCAGCCGCCGACGATCTCGCCGGAAAATTCGACCCAGCCGTCCAGCCCGGCGCGGAACCGGTCGCCGGGCCGCAGCGCCGCGACGCCGGCCGGCGTGCCCATGAAGATCAGGTCGCCGGCGCGCAGCCGGAACAGCTTCGACAGCTCGTGGATGATCGACGGCACGTCCCAGACCAGCTCCGACAACGGCGCCTGTTGCCGCAGCTCGCCGTTGATCTCGAGCCACAGCCGTTCGTTGTCCGGATGGCCGTGCCCGGCGGCCGGCACCAGCGCGCTGACCGGCGCCGAGGCATCGAAACCCTTGGCCACGTCCCATGGCAGCCGCTTGTCCTTGGCCTGCGCCTGCAGGTCACGGCGGGTAAGGTCGAGGCCGACCGCATAACCGAACACCAGCGCCGGCGCAGTGGCGCTGGAGACCACGCCGTCGGCGTCACGGCCGAGCGCGACGACCAGCTCGACCTCGTGATGCAGATCGCGAGTCGCGGGCGGATACGGCACCGCACCGCCGTCCGGCACCACCGCGTCGGCCGGCTTCATGAAGAAGGTCGGCGCGCCGCGCTCGACCTCGGCGCCCATCTCCCGGGCGTGCTCGGCGAAGTTGCGGCCGACGCAGTAGATCCGGTGGACCGGAAAGCGCGCGTCGCTGCCGCGCACGCTGACCGACGGCAGCGTCGCTGCCGGCACCGCCCAGATCGGCGAAGTCATCGGGAATAGAGGCGCTGCGGGTTGTGCTCGACGACCCGGAACTCGCCTTCGATGATCTCCGGGCGCGCCGCGCGCGGCGCATGCGCCACCGCCGGCCCGGTCAAACGGCGCCAGACCGCACGCAGCGCCAGCGCGCCGATCACGACCGCGGCGAAAGCGAGCCCGAGTGCCGACAGCAGGCCGAGGATCGAGAGACCGAGCAGGGCCAGGCCGGCGCGGGCGAGCGGATGACGGGGCGGGGCGAAACGGAAGAAGGCGGCGTGACGCATCGATCGGAAGTCCTGAAGTCCTCTGGCAGAATGCGCGTCGCGCACGGTGGACCAGACGGTCACCGGCCGCGCAGTATCCTGACGCGCCGATGGTGTCACAAGTGACCGAGCTCCATGTTCGAGAACCGTTATGCCGGATCGACCAGATCGAAGACGGCGGCGCGTTCGAAGCCCACGCCGAGCTTGCCGGCGAACGCGAATCGTTGCTGTTGCTGCGCGCCGGCGAGGTCGTCCGCGGCTTCCTGAACATCTGTCCGCATGCCGGCCGGCCGCTGAACTGGGCGCCGGGCCGGTTTCTGGTCGAGCAGGGGATGGTGGTCTGCGCCGCGCATGGCGCCGGATTCGCGATCCCGGGCGGCAACTGCCTGAGCGGGCCGTGCCGCGGCAACCGGCTGCGCGAAGTCGCCGTCGAGCTGATCGACGGCGCGGTCTATCTCGCCGGCTGACTCCGGCCAGCGGCCGACCGCGACGCTGCGGCGACCATGATGCAGGTCGCAGCGCCGTCGCGGGACGGCGCTGCGCCGGGGCTTACTTCAGGCCGGCATCCGCGCGCAGCGCGGCGGCACGGTCGGTCTTTTCCCAACTGAACGTCGTGTAGCCGCCGTCCTTGCCCTTGACCTCGACCGGCGCACGGCCGAAGTGGCCGTAGGCGGCGGTCGCCTGGTACATCGGGTGGATCAGGTCGAGCATCTTGATGATGCCGTACGGGCGCAGGTCGAAATGGCGCCGGATCAGTTTCTCGATCTTGTCGTCGGCGACCTTGCCGGTGCCGAAGGTCGTGACCGAGATCGAGGTCGGCTCGGCGACGCCGATCGCGTAACTGAGCTGGATCTCGCAGCGGTCGGCGAGGCCGGCGGCGACGACGTTCTTGGCGACGTAGCGTGCCGCGTAGGCGGCCGAGCGGTCGACCTTCGACGGATCCTTGCCGGAGAACGCGCCGCCACCGTGGCGCGCCCAGCCGCCGTAGGTGTCGACGATGATCTTGCGGCCGGTCAGGCCGGCGTCGCCGACCGGGCCGCCGATCACGAACTTGCCGGTCGGATTGATGTGGAACTTGGTGCCCTTGTGCAGCCACTTGGCCGGCAGGACAGGCTTGATGATTTCCTCCATCACGCCTTCCTTGAGCTCCTTGTACTTGACGCCCGGATCATGCTGGGTCGACAGCACGACGGCATCGATCGCGACCGCCTTGCCGTTTTCGTAACGCAGCGTGACCTGGCTCTTGGCATCCGGACGCAGCCACGGCAACGGCGACTTCTTCGCCTTGCGGACCTTGGCCTGCCGCTCGACCAGCCGGTGCGAGTAGTAGATCGCGGCCGGCATCATGTCCTTCGTTTCATTGGTCGCGTAGCCGAACATCAGGCCCTGGTCGCCGGCGCCCTGTTCTTCCGGGTGCTTGCGGTCGACGCCCTGGTTGATGTCGGGCGACTGCTTGCCGATCAGGTTCAGCACGCCGCAGGTCGCGCCGTCGAAACCGACGTCGGAGCTGTCGTAGCCGATGTCGAGGATCACCTTGCGGGTCAGCGATTCGAGGTCGACCCAGGCTTCGGTCGTGATCTCGCCGGCGACGATCGCGACACCGGTTTTCACCAGCGTTTCACATGCCACGCGGGCGCGCGGATCCTGCGCCAGGATCGCGTCGAGCACGGCATCGGAAATCTGGTCGGCGACCTTGTCCGGATGGCCTTCGGACACCGACTCGGAGGTGAAAAGGAAGCTGCTCATCGCGGCGATATCCTTTTATCTGGATGAAGGGATGAATGGGGCGGGCATGATACACGCGGGGTCGGATGATTGCACGATCCGGCGCCGGGCGACGGTCGGCGCGAGCCGCCGCTGCCGACGATGCGGCGCAAGCCTGCCGATGCTCGCTGCCGCTGCACCGGCGACGTGGCGACCGGACGCCGCAACGAAAAACGGCGACGCCTGCCGGCGCCGCCGTTTCCGTTGATTCCGCAGTACGGCCGGATCAGTCGCGCGACTGCAGCTTGGCCAGCAGGCGCAGGATTTCCAGGTACAGCCAGACCAGCGTGACCAGCAGGCCGAATCCGGCGTACCACTCCATGTACTTCGGCGCGCCGGCGTCAACGCCGTTCTCGATGAAATCGAAGTCGAGCACCAGGTTCAGTGCGGCGATCACGACGACGAACACGCTGAAGCCGATGCCGAGCAATCCGCTCTCGTGGATGAAGCCGATCGAGGCGCCGAAGAAGCCCATCACGAAATTGACCAGGTACAGCAGGAAGATGCCACCGGTGGCCGCGAACACGCCGAGCTTGAAGTTCTCGGTGGCCCGGATCAGGCCGCTGCGGTAGGCCAGCAGCAGTGCCGCCAGCGTGCCGAAGGTCAGTCCGACTGCCTGCATCACGATGCCGGGGAAGCGCGCTTCGAACATCGCCGACACCGCGCCGAGGAACAGACCTTCGAGCAGGGCGTAGATCGGCGCGGTGACCGGCGCCCAGGTCTTCTTGAACACGGTGACCAGTGCGACCACCAGGCCGCCGATCGCGCCGACCAGGATCAGCGGGTACAGCGCCGCCACACTTTCCGGACCGCTGTACTGGCTCCAGCTCCAGGTCGCCGTGATCAGCAGCATCGCGAGCAGCATCGCGGTCTTGTTGACGGTGCCGTTCAGCGTCATGACTTCGCCGCCGGTCATCTGGCCGCTGGCGACATCGAGGAAGGTGTTGGCAGACAGCGCCGGGTTTCCGGTTCTCATCGGTCGTCGACTCCAGGTGGGATGGTGCGGCCGGGCCGCGCTGCGCAATCTACCTGTTTTTGCCGGCCGGAGTGCACGGCACGGCGTCATCCGCCTGCGCTTCCTGCTGCAGCCAGCCGATGAAACGTGCGGCCGGCTCGCTCGGCGGGCGCTCGGCCGGATGCACGACGAAATAGCCGAAGCGTGCCGCCACCACCGGGCCGGGCAGTCGCAGCAGGCGGCCGTCCGACATCGCGTCGCGGGCCAGCACGCGGCGCGCCAGCACCGCGCCGACCCCGGCGACCGCCGCCTGCACCGCATCGGTCGTGTCGCTGAAGCTGTGCATTTCGGACAGGCGCACGCGCCGGACACCGGCGGCGCGGAACCAGTCCGGCCAGCTTTGCGGCGACAGGTCGGCGATCAGCGGCAGCCGCGCGACATCGGCCGCGCATTGGACCTGCTCGACGCCCGGCAGCCGCGGTGATGCGACCGCGAACAGCTCGTCGCCCATCAGCGGCACGGCGGCGAGTCCGGGCCACTGGCCCGGGCCGTAGCGCAGCGCCAGGTCGGTACCGCCGGTTTCGAACCGGGTCAGCCCGCGGTCGCTGTCGATGCTGAGGCGGATCTCCGGATGCAGGGCGAAAAACCGCGGCAGTCGCGGCACCAGCCAGCTCGAAGCCAGCGACGGCAGCACGCTGACCCGCACCCGCGGCACCGTGCGCGCCTGCCGCAGCAGCGCGACGGCGTCGTCGAGCTCGCCGAGTGCGCTGTGCGCGGCGTCGGCCAGTCGCCGGCCCTCGGCGGTCAGCGCCACGCCGCGCGGCTGGCGCTGGAACAGCGTCACGCCGAGCGCCGCCTCGAGCTTGCGTACGTGGTGGCTGACCGCGGCGGCGGTCAGGTGCAGTTCGTCGGCCGCGCGGGCGAAGCTGAGGTGACGGGCGGCGCTGGCGAACGCGCCCAGCGCCGGCAACCATTGCGACCGCTTGCCGATGCTGCTCGTTCGCGTCGGATCCATAAGCGATTTTTGTGTCTGGCGCTGAAAGTATGCGCTTGTGCGGATTGCCAAACCATCAAGAATGGGCGCCACCCAAACCGATACTGAGGCAACGACGATGTCCAGCCCTGCGATGGCGCTCGGCTCCGATCCGCTGCTGGCCCGGCGTGACTGGCGCACGCCGCTCGAACTCGGCGCGCTTGGCGCGATCTGGGGTGCGTCGTTCCTGTTCATGCGGGTCGCCGCGCCGCAGTTCGGCGCCTTGCCGCTGGTCGAGATCCGGCTGGTGTTCGGCGCGCTGATCCTGCTGCCGTTCCTGTGGCCGGTCCGGCACCTGTTCACCGGCCGCCGGATCGCGCTGCTCGCCGCGATCGGTCTGATCAACTCGGCGATCCCGTTCGCACTGTTCGCCTGGGGTGCCGAGCGTGCGCCGGCCGGCGTCGGCGCGATCAGCAACAGCCTGACCGTGCCGTTCGCGGCGTTGGTCGCGTTCCTGATGTTTCGCGAGCGGATCGGCTGGTGGCGCGGCGTCGCGCTGGCCGGCGGCTTCGCCGGCGTCGTCGTGCTGGCCAGCGGCAAGGTCGACGGCGCCAATGTGACCGGCGCCGCGATTGCCGGCAGCCTCGCGTCGCTGTCATACGGCGTCGCCGCGAACGTGATCCGCCGCCACCTGACCGACCTGCCGCCGGTGGCGGTCGCCGCGGCGACGCTGGCTGGAGCGGCGCTGCTGACCGCACCGGCTGCGATCGCCACCTGGCCGCAGACACCGATCACGACTGCCGGCTGGACCAGCGGGCTGCTGCTCGGCGTGCTGTGCACCGGGCTCGCCTACGCGTTCTATTTCCGCCTGCTGAAGCGGATCGGCGCCGCCCGCGCGGTCACCGTCACCTACCTGATTCCGCTGTTCGGGGTCGGCTGGTCGTGGTGGCTGCTCGGCGAGACGCCGAGCCTGCAGATGGCGCTCGCGGCATTGCTGATCCTCGGTTCGGTCGCGATCAGCCAGCGCGCCGCGCGCTGACCCCGCGCACCTGCCGCCGGCCCGCGCTCGGGACCGGCGGCCTGCGCCGTGCGGTCAGCGCCGCAGCGAGAACTCGATCGGGATCTCGACCCAGGCCTCGACCGCCCGGCCGTCGACCTGCGCCGGATGGAACTGCCAGCGCTGCAGCACGTGCTCGCGTGCCTCGCGATCGAGCAGCACGTGGCCGCTGCCCTCGGCGATCTCGACCGTGCGCGGCATACCGTCGGAGCCGACGTGCACCCGCAGCAGCACCAACCCTTCGAGTCCGCGGCGCAAGGCGGCGCCCGGATAGCGCGGTGGCGGACCGCGGCGGATGCCGACCTGCGTGGCCGGCGTGCCGATCGCGACCTCGACCGGGCCGGGAATGGTTGGCGCGGCCACCGGCGGCAGCGGCTCGAATGGCACCGGCAGCGCGGTGCTCTCGACCGTCACCGGCGGCACCGGCGCCGGTGACGGCGGCGTCTGCGGCAGCGTATGCGCGGGCGCTGTCGGCATCGGTGGGACCGGTTCGGTCTGGACGAGCTGCGCGCGGACGATCTCGGCTTCCATCGGCTTCGGTTCCGGCGCCGGTGCCGGCCACTCGAACCGGCGATCGCCGGGCAGCGACATCAGCAGCAGCACGGTCAGGTTCAAGGCCAGCGCGAGGCCGAGGCCGATGATCCGCACAGGTTGCGGATGGTCGCGGAAGCGATGCAACGAAAGCACCATGACGTTCTCCCCGTGGCTGACGATCCGGCGCGCCGCAGCGGTCGCTGCAGCACGGTTCCAGCCTGCGCCGACGCGGCGCCCGCCGACAAGCCATCGCGGTCGGCAGGTCACAGCGCCCATTCAGTCGGGGTGGCTGACATTGTCGAGTTTTGTGCTGCCGTCGGGCCTGTTAACGAAGCGTGATCAAACCGTTAATCTTGCCGCTCCATTCAGCTCGAGAGGCGGCGACGATGAATCGGTTGTACTGGGCGATTTCGATGGCGCTGGCCGGCGGCGTTGCGCCGAACGCGGCGGCACAGGATGCAACGACGGCCGCGGAACCCGCCGAACAGGTCCGCTCGCTCGAGGTCGTCAGCGTGGTCGGCTCGCGCCGCGTCGACCGTTCCGATACCGAGACGCCGGTGCCGGTCGACATCATCCCGATCGACAAGGCGGCGACCCAGGGGCCGCAGTTCGACCTCGCGCAGACGCTGCAATACACCGCGCCGTCGTTCACATCGACCCGCCAGACCGGCGCCGACGGTGCCGACCTGATCGATTCCGCTTCGCTGCGTGGCCTCGGTTCCGACCAGACCCTGGTGCTGATGAACGGCAAGCGGCGGCACAGCGTCGCGCTGGTCAACCTGTTCGGCGCGCGCAACCGAGGCAACACCGGCACCGACCTCAACTCGATCCCGCTGCTGGCGATCGAGCGGGTCGAGATCCTGCGTGACGGCGCGGCTGCGCAATACGGCTCCGACGCGATCGCCGGCGTCATGAACATCGCGCTCAAGCGCAGCACCGGCTGCCAGACCGTGTTCGGTTATGGCGAATACACCCGCGGCGACGGCGAGAACCTGCTCGGTACCGCCTACTGCGGTTTCGGCCTCGGCAGCGACGGCGTGCTGGCGATCACCGCCGAGTACAGTGACCGCGATCGCTCCGACCGCTCCGAGCCGCGCGACAACCCGCGCACGATCGGCGACTCCAAGGTCGAGAACCGCACGCTCTACATCAACGGCGACAACCCGATCGGCGCCGACTTCACCGGCTATTTCACCGCCGGCTTCCAGGACCGCCGGGCGTCGTCGGCCGCGTTCGCGCGCGATGCCGACGAGGACGTCCCGTCGCGCAATTCGCTGGCGATGTACCCCGACGGCTTCGTGCCGTTCATCAACGGCGATCTGGAAGACCGCTACGCCACGCTCGGCGCGCGCGGCTACATCGGCGACTGGCATGCCGATTTCTCGCAGACCTACGGCCACAACGAGCTGTTCTACACGATCGACAACACGCTCAATGCGTCGATCGCCAACCTCGACCTGCTGTCCGGTGGCGCCGGCATCAGTCCGACCCGGTTCGATGCCGGCGGCCTGCTGTTCGACCAGTACACGACCAACATCGATTTCTCGCGCTTCTACGACCAGATCCTGTTCGGCATGAACCTCGCGTTCGGTGCCGAGTACCGGCGCGAGAACTACGAGATCGTCGCCGGTGAGCCGGGCTCGTACATCGATGCCGACGGCGCCGGCGGCGGCAATGCCGGCAGTCAGGGCTTCCCGGGCTTCCAGCCGGGCGACGAGACCGACACTTCGCGCCACAGCAAGGCGCTGTACGGTGACATCGAGCTGCTGGTCAACGAGCGCCTGACCACGCAGTTCGCGCTGCGCATGGAGGACTTCAGCGACTTCGGCAGCACGCTGGACGGCAAGCTCGCGCTGGCCTGGCACGCCACCGACGACTTCGTGCTGCGCGGCTCAGTCAGCACCGGCTTCCGTGCGCCGTCGCTGCAGCAGCGGCTGTTCTCGTCGACCTTCACCGATTTCATCTCCGGCGAGCCGGTCGACGTGCTGCTGGCGCCCAACGGCGGCGCGGTGGCGGTCGCCGCCGGCATCCCGGACCTGACGGAAGAGACCTCGGTCAGCTACACGATCGGGGCGACCTGGCGTCCGAGCGCGTCGTTGTCGTTCACCGTGGATGCGTACCGGATCGAGATCGACGATCGCATCGTGCTGTCGGGTCGCTTCGACACCAGCGATCCGAACATCGGTGCGATCCTGGAGTCGCTGCAGGTCGGCCAAGCGCAGTTCTTCGTCAATTCGGTCGATACCCGCACTTGGGGCGTCGACCTGACCGCGTCGCACGAGGCCGACGTCGCCGGCGGCACGTTGCAGACCATGCTCGCCTACAACTACAACCGCACCGAAGTTCAGGACATCCACGCCCCGGCCTCGCTGATCGGTCGCGAGGACGTACTGCTGTCCGAGCGCGAGCGGCTGTTCATCGAGCAGGGCGCGCCGCGTTCGAAGGCCGTGCTCGGCTTCGACTACACGACCGGTCCGTGGAACGCCGACCTCAAGCTGATCTACTTCGGCAGCCAGACGCTCGGTACCTTCTCCGGCCCGCCGGCGCCGAACCAGCGTTACAACGCCAAGGCCTCGGCCGACGTCAGCGTCAGCTATGCGTTCAGCGACAACACCCGGCTGACGCTCGGTGCGGCGAACGTGTTCGACACCTTCCCGACCCGGCAGGACCCGGACGAGACCGACAACGGCCACGTGTTCGAGAGCGTGCAGTTCGGCCTGAACGGCGCCTCATGGTTCGCGCGGCTGGCGCACCGGTTCTGATTCGCAAGCGGGCGGGGTGCGCGGCGCGCACCCCGCACCGCCGCGGGTCGCTGGCGCGCGCACGGCGCGATCGCGTCGGGCTGTCGAACCCGGCTGCCGCCGCGAGCCAGGGCACGGATTTCCGCGGCAGGCGCTCGCCAACCGAGTCCTGACCGCCGATCTCGCACGGCGCGACGCGCCGCAGGCGCTGTGTCTCAGTGCCCGCGCTCGATCGCGTAACGGGCCAGTCCGCGCAGTGCGGCAGTCCAGTCGTTGTCCGGCAGGCCGTCGAGCGCCGCCTCAGCCGCGGCGGCATATTCGCGGGCGCGGCTGGCCGAGTACTGCAATCCGCCGCTGGCACGGATCGCGTCCAGCACTTCGCTGAAGGCGTCGGCCTCGCCATGCTCGACGATCGCGCGCAGTCGCGCCCGGGTGGCCGGGTCGCCGTGTGCGATTGCATGGATCAGCGGCAGCGTGGCCTTGCCTTCGGCCAGGTCGTCGCCGAGATTCTTGCCGAGTGCCGCGGCGTCGCCGTCGTAGTCGAGCACGTCGTCGGCGATCTGGAACGCATAGCCGAGCGCGATGCCGTAGTCGTGCAGGGCGCGTTCGGTCGTCGCATCGGCCCCGGCGAGCACCGCGCCGAGCCGGGTCGCGGCGGCGAACAGCACCGCCGTCTTGCGCTCGATCACGCGCAGGTAGGCGGCTTCGTCGGTGTCGGGGTTGTGCACGTGCAACAACTGCAGCACTTCGCCTTCGGCGATCGCATTGGTGGTGTCGGCGAGGATCCGCATCACCGCGATCCGGTCCAGTTCGACCATCAACTGGAAGCTGCGTGAATAGAGGAAGTCACCCACCAGCACGCTGGCGGCATTGCCCCACAGCGCATTGGCGGTCTTGCGGCCGCGGCGCAGGTCGGACTCGTCGACGACGTCGTCGTGCAGCAGCGTCGCGGTGTGGATGAACTCGACCACCGCTGCGAGCTGGTGGTGATCGCGGCCGTCGTAGCCGAGCGCCTTCGCGGCGATCAGCAGCAGGGCCGGGCGCAGCCGCTTGCCGCCAGCGGCGATGATGTGCTCGCCGATCTGGTTGATCAGCAGCACGTCGGAGGCGAGCCGACGGCGGATCAGGCCGTTGACCGCCTGCATGTCGTCGTGGATCAGCGCCAGCACATCGGCGAACGGCAGGGCGGCCGGCGCATCGGCACGGCGGGCGGGCAGGGTGTTCATCGGCGGCGGATTATACGCGGCCGCCTGCTTGCCGGCCCGGCTTGCCCGATCGGAAATCTCCGACCCGCAGCGCCGGCGAAATCGGATGGTCCGGCAGGGCGCCGGTATACTAGCCTGCTTTCACCGCCGGCCCGGCGGCACACGTCAGACAGGAATCGCACATGGCACGCGGCGTCAACAAAGTCATCCTGGTCGGCAATCTCGGCAACGATCCGGAAACCCGCTACACCGCCAACGGCGGCGCGATCACGACGATCAGCGTCGCGACGTCGGAGTCGTGGAAGGACAAGCAGTCCGGCGAGATGCAGGAACGCACCGAGTGGCACCGGGTCAAGTTCTTCGGCCGGCTGGCCGAGATCGCCGGTGAATACCTGCGCAAGGGCCGCCAGGTCTACATCGAGGGTTCGCTGCGGACCGACAAGTACACCGACAAGGACGGCAACACGCGTTACACGACCGACATCATCGCCAACGAGATGCAGATGCTCGGCGGCACCGGTGGCGGCGAGGGCGGCGGCCAGCGTGGCGGCGGCGAGCAAGGATCGCGCGGCGGCGGTGGCGGCGACTACGGCCGGCGCGGCGGCGGTGAGGGTCGCGGCGAGAGCCGTGGCGGACCGGCGCCGTCGCGGCAGGCGCCGCCGGCCGACGACTTCAGCGACGACGACATCCCGTTCTGACCGGCGCGCAGCGGCCGGGCGGCGGTTGCCGGCCCGGCAGCGCATGCCGCCAAGCGTT
This sequence comes from Lysobacteraceae bacterium, assembly GCA_041687455.1. Classification (GTDB taxonomy): domain Bacteria; phylum Pseudomonadota; class Gammaproteobacteria; order Xanthomonadales; family Xanthomonadaceae; genus JAWLBY01. The sequence goes on from JAWLBY010000029.1 coordinate 20,640, forward strand.
CAATCGGTGGCGAGTGTCGCGGAGATCATCCGCACCGTCTCGAAAGTCGACTCGATGTCGTGCTGCGTGACCCGGTGCGAACAGATCGAGAATCGCAATACGACCTTGCCGGCGAGTCGCGACCTCATCAGCGACGCCATCCGCTCAATTGGACCCGCTCGGCAATCGGCAGGTTCAGCAGGTCGATTGCCTGGCGTGCCTGCGGGTCGCCGGCGGCATCGCGCGATGCCGCCGCAGGCACCATCGCCGTGCAGCCATAGCCCGTGCCGTTCGCAGATGTCGGCCAGTGCGTCGAGCGGACGGCCGACCCGCGCAGCCCCGGCGCGATTCAGCCGGCCGTTTCCACCGGCCCGTTGACCGATTTCACCCTTGCAGGCGGCCTCGACCGCGGCTAGCATTTCTGCACAGAACGTTCTGTACAGAAACCCGATGACCCGCCAGCCCAAGGCCCGTGCCCGCATCCTCGAGGCCGCCCGCGCGATCGTCGCCGAGAGCGGTGCCGGCGCGCTGACCTACGACGAACTGTCCCGTGTCAGTGGCGTGACCCGCGGCGGAATCACGTATCACTTTCCGACCAAGGACGCCTTGCTGCGCGGGCTGCTCGACCACGACATGCAGCAATGGAAGCGCTGCGAGGCGGCAGCCACGCCGTGCGATGCCGACTGTTCGCCGCAGAGCGAGCTGCTGGCCCACATCCGATCGCACACCAGCCAGGACGAAGGCCGGCAGCGCTTCTATGCCGGCATGCTCAGTGCGGCGGTGCACCAGCCCGAGCTGCTCGAAAGCTGCCGGACCGAGGTGCGGCAGCGCTACGCCGGCCTGTGCTGGGACGAGCCGACGCTGCGGCTGCATTTGCTGCGGCTGGCCGCTTCCGGGCTGTTCTGGGAAGAGCTGTTCGACATGCACCCGGTGCCGCCGGCCGCGCGCGCCGAACTGGTCGCGTTGCTCGAGCGACTGGCGCGCGAGTGGACTGTCGATCCGGCCGGCACCGAAACGATTACAAGAAAAACCAGGGACTGATCCGATGACAACTCCGCACATCTCACCGGCCGCCCGTGCGGCCCGGGCCGCCGTGTTCCCGCTCGTTGCGCTGTGCCTCGCGGCCTGCGGCGCGCAGGGCGAACCGCCGGCGTTTCCGCCGCCGCAGGTCAACGTCGCCACGCCGATCGAGAAGCCGGTCAGCGAGTGGGACAGTTACGAGGGACGGGTCGAGGCGGTCGACCGGGTCGAGATCCGGCCGCGGGTGGCCGGCTACCTCGGCTCGGTGAACTACGTCGAGGGCGCGCTGGTGGCCAAGGGCGACCTGCTGTTCCGGATCGATGACCGCGAGTACCGCGCGGCGCTCGCCAGCGCGCGTGCCGACCGCGCCCGCGCCGATTCGAGGCTGGAGCTGGCGCAGCAGGAGCTGCAGCGCAGCGAGCGGCTGGTCGTCGCCAAGGCGGTGTCGGAGGAAGAACTGCAGATCCGGCGCGCCGAGCTGGCGCAGGCCGAGGCCGACCGGCAGGCGGCGCAGGCGCGCGTCGAGCAGGCCGAATTGACGCTCGGTTTCACCGAGATCCGCGCGCCGATTGCTGGCCGTGCCGGCGCGGCGCTGGTCAAGCCCGGCAACCTGGTCGCGCCGAACCAGTCGCTGCTGACCACGGTCGTCTCGCTCGATCCGGTCTACGTCGTGTTCGACAGCGACGAGCAGGCGTTCCTGCGCCAGCAGGCGCTGGCCCGCAACGGCCGGCACCCGGCCGACGAGCCGCATCCGGTGCGGGTCGGGCTGTCGAACGAGGACGGCTATCCGCACCGCGGCCGGATGGCGTTCGTCGACAACACGCTGAATCCGGCCACCGGCACCATCCGCGTCCGCGCCGAGCTGGCCAATCCCGACGGCACGTTCACGCCGGGACTGTTTGCCCGCGTGCAGTTGCGCGGGCAGCAGCGTGAGCGCGCATTGCTGATCCACGAGCAGGCCCTGCTGACCGATCAGGACCGCCGCTACGTCTACGTGGTCGGCGCCAACAACGCCGCCGAACGTCGCGACCTCGTGCTCGGTCCGATCGTCGATGGCCTGCGGATCGTCGAGAGCGGTCTGCAGCCGGGCGATCGGGTGATCGTCAACGGCACCCGCAAGATCTTCTTCCCCGGCCAGCCGATCGCCCCGGTCGAGGTGCCGATGGACGATCCGAACGCGCAGCCGGCGCAGCCTGCGCCGAGCGATGCGCCGGTCGCCGCGACCGAAGGCTGATCGACCATGGCCCACGTCGACATATCGAAGGTCTTCATCGACCGGCCGATCCTCGCCACCGTGCTGTCGGTGATGATCCTGGTCGCCGGCCTGATCGCGCTGCCGAACCTGCCGGTCAGCGAGTACCCGGACGTCGTGCCGCCGTCAGTGCAGGTCACCGCGACCTATCCGGGCGCCAATCCGAGCACGATCGCCGACACCGTCGCCGCACCGCTGGAGGAAGCGATCAACGGCGTCGAAGGCATGATCTACATGAAGTCGACCGCCAGCTCGGACGGCGTGATGGCGTTGACGGTCACGTTCCGCGGCGGCACCGACATCGACCTCGCCGCGGTGCAGGTGCAGAACCGTGTCGCCCAGGCGCTGCCGCGGCTGCCGGAGACGGTGCGCCAGCTCGGCGTCACGACGGTCAAGTCGTCACCGACGTTGACCATGGTCGTGCACCTGAAGTCGCCTGATCGCCGCTACGACGGCCTGTACCTGACCAACTTCGCCAACCTGCGCGTGCGCGACGAGCTTGCGCGGCTCGAAGGCGTCGGCCAGGCGCTGGCGTTCGGCGCCGGCAACTACGCGATGCGGGTCTGGCTCGATCCGGAGCAGGTCGCCGCGCGCGGGCTGACCGCCACCGACGTGATCGCGGCGATCCGCGAACAGAACGTGCAGGTGTCGGCCGGCAGCATCGGCGCGCCGCCGTCCGACCAGCGCAGCGTGCTGCAGTTGTCGGTCAATGCGCAGGGCCGGCTCGATTCGCCGGAGGCGTTCGGCGAGATCGTGCTGAAGAGCGACCAGGGCGGGCTGACCCGGCTGCGCGACGTCGCCCGGATCGAACTCGGCGCACAGACCTATTCGCTGCGCTCGCTGCTCGGCAACGAGGACGCCGCGGCGATCGTCATCTTCGAGGCGCCCGGCGCCAATTCGATCGCGTTGTCGGAAGCGGTTCGCGACAAGATGGCGCAGCTCGCCCCGGGCTTCCCGGAAGGCGTCGAGTGGTCGGTCGAGTACGACCCGACCGTGTTCGTCAGGCAGTCGATCGACGCCGTGATCATGACCCTGCTGGAGGCGATCGCGCTGGTCGTGCTGGTGGTCGTCGTGTTCCTGCAGACCTGGCGTGCGTCGCTGATTCCGCTGCTCGCGGTGCCGGTGTCGATCGTCGGCACGTTCGCGGTGCTGTGGCTGCTCGGCTTCTCGATCAACGTGCTGACGCTGTTCGGCCTGGTGCTGGCGATCGGCATCGTCGTCGACGATGCGATCGTCGTGGTCGAGAACGTCGAGCGACACATCGAGGAAGGCATGCGGCCGCTCGCGGCGGCGCACCGGGCGATGGAGGAAGTGTCCGGCCCGATCGTCGCGATCTCGCTGGTGCTCGCCGCGGTGTTCGTGCCGATGGCGTTCCTGCCCGGCGTGACCGGCAAGTTCTACCAGCAGTTCGCGGTCACGATCGCGGTATCGGTGCTGATCTCGGCATTCAACTCGCTGACGCTGTCGCCGGCCCTGTCGGCGCTGCTGTTGCAACCGCGCGGCGCGCGCCGCGACTGGCTCGGACGCACCATCCATCGCGCGTTCGGCGGCTTCTTCGAGCGCTTCAACCGCGTGTTCAAGCGTGGCTCCGAGCGCTATTCGGGGCGGATTGGCCGCACCGTCGCGCGCGGCCCGCGACTGCTGGCGATCTACGGTCTGCTGCTGATCGTCACCGTGCTCGGTTTCCGCGCCGTGCCGGGGGGATTCATCCCGACCCAGGACAAGCAGTTCCTGTTCGCGGTGCTGCAGTTGCCGGAAGGCGCGACGATCGACCGCACCGACGCGGTGATGCGGCGGATGGGCGAGATCGCGCTGGCCACGCCGGGCGTGCAGAACGTCGTGCAGTTCCCCGGCCTCAATGCGATCCACTTCGTCAACACGCCGAACATCGGCACGATGTTCGTCGGCATCACGCCGCAGGCCGAGCGCGACATCGACGCGGCCGAGATCGCGATGCGGCTGAACATGCAGTTCGGCCAGATCCAGGACGGCCTCGCGTTCGCGCTGATGCCGCCGCCGGTGCTGGGCCTCGGCAATGCGACCGGTCTCGAGTTCTATGTGCAGGACCGCGCCGCGGTCGGCCCCGGCGTGCTGAACGAGCAGACCCAGGCGCTGCTCGGCGCGCTGCGGCAGACGCCGGGCTTCGATCCGATGGGCACGTTCAGTTCGTTCCAGCCGAACGTGCCGCAGCTCGAGGCCGAAGTCGACCGGACCCGGGCCAAGCTGCTCGGCCTGACGCTGACCGACATCTTCGCGACGCTGCAGGTCTATCTCGGTTCGGCCTACGTCAACGACTTCAACCTGTTCGGTCGCACCTACAGCGTCTACGCGCAGGCCGATCGGGCGTTCCGCGACGACGTCGACGACATCGGCAACCTCAAGGTCCGCAATGCGTCCGGCGAAATGGTGCCGCTCGGCAGCGTCATCGACGTGCGGTCGAGCTACGGCCCGGACCCGGTGATCCGCTACAACGGCTATCCGGCGGCTGATGTTTCGGCCGGCCTGAATCCGGCGCTGCTGTCATCGAACGAGGCGCTCGAGCTGGTCTCGCAGACCGCCGGCGGCGTGTTGCAGCGGGGCATGGCGATCGAATGGACCAATCTGACCTACCAGCAGGTCAGCCAGGGCAGCGCCGCACTGCTGGTGTTCCCGCTCTGCGTGCTGCTCGTCTATCTGGTGCTCGCCGCGTTGTACGAGAGCTGGTCGCTGCCGCTCGCGGTGATCCTGATCGTGCCGATGTGCCTGCTGTCGGCGATCGGCGGCATCTGGCTGATCAACATGGCGCACGGCCTGTGGCTCGCGGTCAGTCCGCCGATGTTTCCGCCCACCTTCCTCGACAACAACATCTTCACCCAGATCGGCCTGGTCGTGCTGATGGGCCTCGCCTGCAAGAACGCGATCCTGATCGTCGAGTTCGCGCGCGATCTGGAAGAGCAGGGCAAGTCGGTCGTCGACGCTGCGATCGAGGCCTGCCGGCTGCGCCTGCGGCCGATCCTGATGACCAGCTTCGCCTTCATCGCCGGCGTCGTGCCGCTGGTGTTCGCCAGCGGTGCCGGTGCCGAAGTGCGGCACGTGATGGGCGTGACGGTGTTCTGCGGCATGCTCGGCGTGACCTTCTTCGGCCTGTTCTTCACGCCGGTGTTCTACGTCGTGATCCGCAAGTCGGTGCTGCGGCGTGAGGCACGGCGCGCGGCGCGGCTGGAAATGGAGGTGCAGCATGCGCAGTGACATCGCCCGACGTCGTGGCAAACCCCTCCGCTTCTTGAAGCCCCTCTCCCCCCGGGAGAGGGGTTGGGGTGAGGGTCCGGCTCCCCGAGACGCTGATTCGCGCGCCTCGCATGGTCCCGCCGCGCAGTGGTCGAGTGATGGGCAAGTCTCGACCCCGCCCGCTCCGACCGAACCCTCACCCCCGGCCCCTCTCCCGATGGGAGAGGGGAGCAGGCGTGCCAGAGATGGAAGCCTCCGCTCGAAGCACCTGTTCGCCGCCGCGGCCGCGGCGCTGCTCGCCGCCTGCACCGTCGGGCCGCAGTACGTCCGTCCCGATGCGCCGGTGCCGACCCAGTTCGACCAGGCCGACGCCAGCCAGCAGGCCGGCACGCCGAGCCGTCTGTGGGCGAGTTTCGCCAGCGTCGAACTCGATGCGCTGATCGCGCGTGCGCTGGAGGCCAACACCAGCATCGCGCAGGCCGCCGCGGGGCTCGCCGAGACACGGGCGCTGTCGGGCCTGTCGCGGTTCAGCCTGTTCCCGACCGTGACCTCCGATGCGGGCGCCGAACGCAGCGAAGCGAGTGGCGATGATCCGTTCGCACCACCGGAGAACGGTCGCACCGATCGCTACCGCGCCGGCTTCGATGCACGCTGGGAGATCGACCTGTTCGGCAGCCTGCGCAACCAGCGGCACGCGATCGAACGTCGCGTCGAAGCGGACGAAGCCGCGCTGGCCGATGCACAGCTCGCGATCGTCGCCGAAACCGCGCAGGCCTGGTTCGCATTGCGCGGCGCGCAGTTGCAGTTGCAGCTTCGCCGCGAGCAGGTCGGCAACCTCGAACAGAACCTGGCGATGGTGCAGGCGATGTTCGACGCCGGCCGCGCCAACGGACTCGATCTCGCCCGCGCGCGGACCCAGTTGCAGACCGTCGCGGCGCAACTGCCGCAGGCCGAAGCCGAGGTGGTTCGCCACGAGCAGCGCCTCGCGGTGCTGACCGCGTGGCCGGTCGCGACGCTGCGCTCGAATCTCGACGCGCAACCGCTGCTGCCGGCGACCCCGGTGCTGGCGACGCTCGGCACGCCGCAGGCCTGGCTGCAACGGCGCCCGGACATCCGCGCCGCCGAACGGCGGCTCGCGGCCGCCTATGCCGACATCGGCTACGAGCAGGCGCAGTACTTCCCGATCCTGAACCTGCTCGGCGACTTCGGCTGGACCGCGCAGACGTTCGGCGGGCTCGGCGACTCGGCCAACCAGCGCTGGAGCTTCGGTCCGTCGTTGACCTGGCGCTTCCTCGATTTCGGCCGCGTGCGGCAGAACGTCCGCGCTGCCGAGGCGCGTGCCGATGCGGCCGAAGCGGCGTGGCAGGAAACCGTGCTGCGCGCGCTCGAGGAAACCGAGAACGCGCTGGCCGGTCTGCGCGCGGCGAATCGCACCACGGTCGAGTTGCAGGCCGCGCTCGATGCATCGAACGAGGCGCTGCGCCTGGCCCGGCTGCGCTTCGAGGCCGGCGCCAGCCCATACCTCGACGTGCTCGACGCCCAACGCAGCCAGCTCGACCTGCAGGTGCAGGCGCTCGACGCGCGGGTCCGCCAGGCCACCGCACTGGCGGCGGTGTACAAGGCGCTGGCGGGTGATTTCGCCGCGGCGCCGGAGGCCTGAGGCGGGCTGCAACGACCGTAGGTGCCCCTGTGGGAGCGGCTTCAGCCGCGATCTCGTGCTTCTACCGAAGCGCACAACGTTTCGGACAGGCCTGCTACCGCCTGCCCGACCTACTTCTCTTTGCGTGCCCAAAGAGAAGTAGGCAAGAGAAAGGGCTGCACGTTGCGCGAACCCTCCGCGCGTGCGCGCTCCGGGTCGGTGCGCCGGCGGGGTCCACCGACAGCACATCCTGTGCTGACGGTGGACGCACGCGCATCCATGCGCGTGCCCCTGCGGGCGATTTCCGCCGGCGCGCCGTCGCTCCACGAGGGGCCCCGAGGGTCCGCTCGACTGAGCTGCATGATGCGCTGCCGGCTGTGTGGGAGCGGCTTCAGCCGCGATCTTTCATTCGGTTTGCAGGAGAACCTGAGGGCGGCCCGGCCGCATCTGTCAGTGCACGCCGCTGCGGCCCGTCGCGGGCATCCACTCCCCGCTTCGGCTAAGCTGCCCGGCTTCCGATTCCCGGGCCGGGCGCCAGTGGCACCGCCCGCAGCGCCGAGTCCGCCACCCCGATGAACATACGAGAAACCGATCTCCCCGGCTGCCTGTTGCTCGAACCGCGCGTATTCGGCGACGAGCGTGGCTACTTCTTCGAGCAATGGAATGCGCGGCGTTTCCGCGACGCCGGGCTGGACCTGCAGTTCGTGCAGAGCAACGTTTCGGCTTCGAACCATGGTGTGCTGCGCGGGCTGCATTACCAGTGGCCGAATCCGCAGGGCAAGCTGGTCAGCGTGCTCGACGGCGAGGTCTGGGACGTCGCCGTCGACATCCGTCGCGGCTCGCCGAATTTCGGCCGCTGGACCGCGGCGATCCTGAGCAGTGACAACAAGCGACAGTTGTGGATTCCGGAAGGCTTCGCGCACGGCTTCGTCGTGCTGTCCGAGCGTGCCGTGTTCCATTACCTGTGCACGGCGCCGTACGACGCCGAGGCCGACGCCAACCTGCGCTGGAACGATGCCGAACTGGCGATCGACTGGCCGATCGCGGCGCCGTCGTTGTCGCCGAAGGACGAGCGCGCGCCGTTCCTGCACGAACTGCCGGCCGATCGCCTGCCGTCGTTCGATCGCGAGGCCGGCCGGTGAGCCGGATCCTGCTGCTCGGCGCGAACGGGCAGGTCGGCTTCGAGCTGCACCGCAGTCTGGTCGCGCTCGGCGAGCTGGTCGCCGCGACCCGCACTGGCGTGCTGCCGGGCGGCGCGGCCGGCACCTGCGCCGATCTGTCGCGGCCGGCGGAACTGCCGGCGCTGCTCGACCGGATCGCGCCGCGGATCGTTGTCAACGCCGCCGCCTACACCGCGGTCGATCGCGCCGAGAGCGAGCCGGACGCGGCCCGGCTGGCGAACGCCGATGCGCCGGACGCGCTGGCCCGCTGGTGTGCCGCGAACGACGCGCTGCTGGTGCACTATTCGACCGACTACGTGTTCGACGGCCGCAGCGAGCGGCCGTGGCGCGAGGACGACCCGAGCGCGCCGCTCGGCGTCTACGGTCGCAGCAAGCTGGCCGGCGAACAGGCGATCCGGGCCAGCGGCTGCCGCCATCTGATCTTCCGCACCGCCTGGGTCTACGCGGCGCGCGGACACAATTTCCTGCGCACGATGCTGCGCCTCGGCGCCGAGCGCGACGAACTGCGCGTGGTCGCCGACCAGCGTGGCGCACCGACTCCGGCGCGCTGGCTCGCCGCCGCGACCACCGCCGTGCTGGCCGGGCCTATCCGGCAGCGCGACGACGCACTCGGCACGTTCCACATGGTCGCGTCCGGCGAGACGAGCTGGCACGGTTTCGCCGAGGCGATCTTCACCGACGCCGTGCAGGCCGGACTATTGCCGCGCGCCCCGCGCGTGGTGCCGATTGCGAGCAGCGACTATCCGACCCCGGCCGCACGGCCGGCCTGGTCGGTGCTCGCGACCGACCGGCTCGCCGCGGTCCATGCGCTGCGCCTGCCCGACTGGCGCGATGGCGTGCGGCAGGTGATCGCCGAGCTGGCCGAGCGCTGAACCACCGCTGTGTACGTTCGCGTTGCAGGCGTGACCTGCGCGGCGGGCTGATGCACCATCGAGCGAAACCGCGAGACCGAACGAACATGCTGATTCCCGTGATCCTTTCCGGCGGTGCCGGCACCCGGCTGTGGCCGGTGTCGCGCCGCGGCTACCCGAAGCCGTTCATGCAGTTGCCGGACGGCCGCTCGCTGCTCGTCCACACGCTCGACCGCGCGCTCGCGGTCGCCAGTGGCGCCGAAGTGCTGACCGTCACCAGCGCCGACTACCACTTCCTGACTCGCGACGAATACAGCCGGCACGCCGACGCCCATCGCGTGCACCTGCGCTTCCTGCTCGAACCGGCCGGCCGCAATACCGCGCCGGCGATCGTGCTGGCCGCGCTCGACATCGCCCGTCGGCACGGCGCACAGGCGAAACTACTGGTGCTGCCGGCCGACCATCTGATCCACGACGTCGAAGCGTTCGCGCGCGACGTCGCGGCAGCATCGGCACTGGCCGACGACGGCCTGCTGGTCACCTTCGGCATCCGTCCGACCCATCCGGAAACCGGGTTCGGCTACATCCGCGCCGGCGCGTCGATTCCCGAACGTGGCGGCCAGCGGATCGAGGCCTTCGTCGAGAAGCCCGACCGTGTGACGGCCGAGGCGTATCTGTCGGCCGGCAACTATTTCTGGAACGCCGGCATGTTCTGCTTTTCGGCCGAGGCCCTGCTGGGCGCTGCCGCACAGGCCTGCCCGGACGTGCTCGAGGCCGCACAGCGCTGCATCGAAGCAAGCGACGTCGCCGCCGAACCGTGCCGCTTCGATCGCGACGCATTCGTCGCCCAGCCGGACATCTCGATCGACTACGCGGTGATGGAGAAGGCGCCGCTGCGCGCAGTCGTGCCGGCCAGCTTCGACTGGAACGACATCGGTTCGTGGAAGGCGGTCGCGCAGCTCGGCCATGCCGACGACGACGGCAACCGCGTGCGCGGCAACGCGATCATCGTCGACTCGCAGAACTGCTACGTCGATGCCGGCGGCCGGATGGTCGCCGCGGTCGGCGTCCGCGACCTGGTCATCGTCGACACCGGCGACGCGCTGCTGGTCGCCGACCGCGAAGCCTCGCAGGACGTCCGCCACGTCGTCGACCGGCTGCGCCGCGACGATCACGACGCCGCCAAGCACCACCTGACCGTGCACCGTCCATGGGGCAGCTTCACCGTGCTCGAGGACGGCGCCGACTGCAAGGTCAAGCGGCTGACCGTCAAGCCCGGCGGCGTGCTGTCGCTGCAGAAGCACTACCGGCGCAGCGAGCACTGGACGGTCGTCTCCGGCACCGCCAAGGTCCGCGTCGGCGACCAGGAAACGCTGTTGCAGTGCAACCAGTCGACCTACATCCCGACCGACACCCTGCATCGGCTCGAAAATCCGACCGACCAGAACCTGCATCTGATCGAGGTGCAGTGCGGCGACTACTTCGGCGAGGACGACATCGTCCGGCTAGAGGATGTCTACGGGCGGACGGAGAAGACGTGATTGGTGATTGGTGGTTCGGGATTCGTGATTGGTGGTTCGGGATTCGTGATTCGTGATTCGTGGTTCGGGATTCGGGATTCGGGATTCGGGATTCGTGATTCGTGATTCGTGGTTCGTGGTTCGTGATTCGTGATTCGTGGTTCGTGGTTCGTGGTTCGTGGTTCGTGATTCGTGATTCGTGATTCGTGATTGGTGATTGGTGATTGGTGATTGGTGATTCGTCGAAGCGCTCTCCCCTGTAGGAGCGGCTTCAGCCGCGACCGTTCACCCGCTTCGTAGCGCGTTGCCGGTCGCGGCTGAAGCCGCTCCTACAGGGAGGCTGCCCATGTGGAATCGAGCGTAGCGAAGCCGTGTCCGCAAAGCAGCCGAACGGCTTCAGCCGTGATTGGTTGAAATGCCTCGGCATGCCGACACCTGGAGGTCGCGGTTAGAGCCGCCGCCACAGAATGGTCAGCCTCGCGGCTCGCCTACTGATCGGCGATCCGCCACAGGTACAGACTGGCGAGACTCCGCCACGGCCCCCACGGCTCGCCGCGGGCGGCGAGCTGCTTCGCATCCGGCATCGACTCCAGCCCGTCGAGCAACTGCGCGCCACGGCGCAGGCCGAGGTCATCGAGCGGCAGCACGTCGGGTCGCCCGAGCCGGAAGATCAACAGCATCTCCACCGTCCAGCGACCGATGCCGCGCACCGCGGTCAGCGCGGTGACGATCGCCTCGTTGTCCATCCGCCCCATCTGCCGCGGGCTCGGCAGCTCGCCGTCGAGCCAGCGCCGCGACAGGTCGCGCAGCGCGAGCAGCTTGTTCTGGCTCAATCCGCAACCGCGCAACGTCGCGTCGTCGGTGGCCATCACCGCCGCCGGATCGATCCGCGATCCGCCCAATGCCGCCTCGACCCGCCCGACGATCGTCGCCGCCGCCTTGCCGGACAATTGCTGGTACATGATCGATCGCGCCAGCGCATCGACGGTATCGAACGACTGTCGCCAGCGCGTTCGCGGCGCGACATCGCCGATCTGGCGCATCCGCTTCGCCAACGCGCGATCGCGGCGCGCCAGTTCGCGCGCCGCGACATCGATGTCGAAGCCGCGCGCCATCGCTCAGCGGACGCCGTGCATCATCCGCCGCAACAGCGGCGATGCGAGCAGCGCCAGCACGCCGCTGCCGAGACCGACCCAGGTCAGCAGCCAGAACAGGTCCGCGTACTTGCCGGCGGCCTCGACCAGGTCGATCGCCGCATCCTCCGGAATCTCGATCGAGGCCAGCTTGCCGAACAGCGCCGCCAGCACTTCCGAGAATGCGGTGGCGAGGAACCAGGTGCCCATCATCAGTCCGGCTACCCGCGGCACCGACAACTGGGTCACAGCCGACAGGCCGACCGGCGACAGGCACATCTCGCCGAGCTCGAGGATGAAGTAGGCGAGCACCAGCCACCAGACGCTGGCCATCTGGCCGGTCGTGCCGACATGTTCGGCCGCCATCGCCAGTGGCACGAACGCGAGGCCGGCGAACAGCAGGCCGATCGCCGACTTGGTCGGCTTGGTCGGATTCAGGCGGTAGCGGTCGAGCCAGCCCCACAGGCCGGTGAACACCGGCGCCAACAGCACGATGAACATCGCGCCGAGGAAGGTCAGCGAGCCGGCCGTCTGCGGCAGCACCAGCAGATCGCGCACCAGCAGCACCAGCACCAGTGCGAAGATGCCGCCGAACACGAGGCGCGGCGCGCGCGACTCCGGATTGCGGTCGGACAGCCGGGCCGAGATCACGAATGCCGCCGGCGCCAGCAGCAGCGATGCGATCGACCACGGCACCGGGGTGCCGTCGCGGATCACGAAGCTCGGGAACAGCTCCTTGGTCAGCAGCCGGTCGGTGAATGCGACCCACGAGCCGTAGGTCTGCTCGTACAGCGTGAAGAAGATCAGCGCGAGGAAGATCAGCGCCATCAGCGCCAGCATCCGGTCGCGCTCGACCGGCGAGCACTGGCGCAGGATGAACTGGATGAACCAGACGATCACGCCGCCCATCATCAGCAGCATCAGCAGCATCGCCAGCGAGATGTGCTCGCCGAGCGTGAATGCGCCGTTGGCGACCGCCCACATCAGGCCGGCCAGCACCGGCACCGCGAGCACCGCGCCGATGTAGACCGCGACCTCGCGGCTGACGCCGATCATGCTGCGCACGCGCAGCCAGGCTGGATCCGGCGGCTCGGCGCGGCCGTGCAGGTACTTCTGGCCCCACAGGAACATGCCGAGGCCGAGCAGCATGCCGATGCCGGCAGCGCCGAAACCGTACTTCCAGCCGTAGGTCTCGCCGAGGAAACCGCAGATCAGCGACGCGAACAGCGCGCCGAGATTGATGCCCGCATAGAACAGCGAGAAGCCCGAATCGCGGCGCGGGTCGTCTTCGGCGTACAGCCGGCCGACGATCGTCGAGATATTCGGCTTCAGGAAGCCGACGCCGGCGATGATCAGCGCGAGCGACGTGTAGAACACCGTCAGCGCCGCTTCGTCGCGGACGACCGCAGCACCGTCGCGGGCCGCCTCGTGGCCCTCGAAGGCCATGCCGAGATGGCCGAGCACGAGCAGGATGCCGCCGAAGATGACCGCCTTGCGCATGCCGAGATAGCGGTCGGCGAGCAGGCCGCCGATCACCGGGATCGCATAGACCAGGCCGCCGTAGGCGCCGATCACGTCATAGCCGGCGTCGTCGCCGAACAGGTGGTACTTGGTCAGGTACAGGAACAGCAGCGCCTTCATTCCGTAGAACGAAAAGCGCTCCCACATCTCGGTGAAGAAGCAGACGTACAGCCCCTTCGGATGACCGAGGAACTCGTCGCGGCCGAGGCGCGGTTCCACGCCTGGAGAAATCACGGCTTCTGCCACGCTGAACTGTCCTTGAATCGATCGGGTTCGCGAGTATAGCCGCGCCCCGTCGGATGCCGGCGCCGGTCGCCATCGGGAGCCGTCGATGCGGCCGGTCACCGCAATCGGGCGCCGCTGCGACGGCGCCCGCGACACCGCGGATCTCGCAGCCTCCGCGCGATCGACATACCATGCGGCGATTCCCACGCCTCCCGGAGCGCCGATGATCCGCACCGCCGTTCTCTGCCTCGCCGTCGCCGCCGGCCTGGCGACGCACGCCCACGCCGCGCCGCGCGGCCTGACTGCGCACGACCTGGTCAATCTCGAACGGGTATCCGCGCCGACGCTGTCGCCGGATGGCCAGCAGCTCGCCTTCGTGCTGCGGCAGACCGACTACGACAACAACCGCGGCCAGACCTCGATCTGGCTGCAGCCGTGGGACGGCGGTGCAGCGCGCCGGCTGACCGCGCAGGGCAGCAGCGCCGGTAGCCCGCAGTGGGCGCCGGACGGCCGTTCGCTGTACTTCCTTTCGTCGCGCTCGGGGTCGATGCAGGTCTGGCGGCTCGCTTTGGACGGCGGCGACGCGACCCAGGTCACCGACTATCCGTTCGACGTCGGCAGCTTCCGGCTGTCGCCGGACGGCCACGCGCTGGCGTTCTCGCTCGAGGTGTATCCGGACTGCCCGGATCTGGCCTGCAGCAGCGAACGGCTCGCCGCGCGCAGCGCCAGCAAGGCCAGCGGCGTGCTGCACGACCGGCTGTTCGTCCGCCATTGGGACAACTGGAGCAGCGGCCGGCTGAACCAGTTGTTCGTCAGCCGCTTCGACGGCGCCGGACGCGTCACCGGCGAGCCGATCCGGGTCAGCCGCGGCGTGCTCGCCGACGTGCCGTCGAAGCCGTTCGGCGACGAGGGCGATTATGTCTGGGCGCCGGACGGCCAGTCGCTGGTGTTCTCGGCCCGGCTGTCGTCCGCGGACGAACCGTGGTCGACCAATTTCGACCTGTATCAGGTCCGCTTCGACGGCAGCGCCGAGCCGCGCAACCTGACCGCCGACAACCCGGCCACCGACACCGGCCCGGTGTTCTCGGCCGACGGCCGCACGCTGTACTACCGCGCGATGCGCCGGGCCGGTTTCGAAGCCGACCGCTACGCACTGATCGAGCTGACCCTCGGCAGCGGCAGCCGGCGCGAGATCGCCGCCGACTGGGATCGCTCGGCCGACACGATCGTGCTGTCCGCGGACGGCCGGCGCATCCTGACCACCGCCTACGACGCCGGCCAGCACGCGCTCTTCTCGATCGACATCGGTACCGGCCAGGCCGCCCGGATCGCCGCCGACGGCTCGATCTCGGCGTTCGACCTGGCCGGCGACCGGCTGGTGTTCGCACGCGATTCGCTGGTCTCGCCGGCACAGTTGTTCGCGGCGGACCCGCACGGCAAGACGCCGCGGCAACTGACCCGCTTCAATGCCGAGCGGCTCGCCGAGGTCCGGATGGGCGAATACCAGCAGTTCCAGTTCGCCGGCTGGGGCGACGAACCGGTGCACGGCTACGTGGTCCGGCCGTGGAACTACCGCCGCGGCCAGAAATACCCGGTCGCGTTCATCATCCATGGCGGCCCGCAGGGCTCGATGGGCAACAGCTTCCACTACCGCTGGAATCCGCAGACCTACGCCGCGCAGGGCTTCGCGGTCGTGTTCATCGATTTCCACGGCTCGGCCGGCTACGGTCAGGCCTTCACCGACTCGATCTCGGGCGACTGGGGCGGCAAGCCGCTGGTCGACCTGCAGAAGGGCTGGAACCATGCGCTTGCCACGTTCGATTTCCTCGACGGCGAGCGCGCCTGCGCGCTCGGTGCGAGCTACGGCGGCTACATGGTCAACTGGATCGCCGGCGCCTGGAACGAGCCGTGGGATTGCCTGGTCAACCATTCCGGCGTGTTCGACACCCGCATGATGGGTTACTCGACCGAGGAGCTGTGGTTCACCGAGTGGGAAAACCGCGGTACGCCGTGGGACGTGCCGCAGAACTACGAGCAGTTCAATCCGATCAACAAGGTAGGCCAGTGGCGCGTGCCGATGCTGGTCATCCATGGCCAGCTCGACTTCCGCATCCCGGTCGAGCAGGGCCTGGCTGCGTTCACTGCGCTGCAACGTCGCGGCATCGACAGCCAGTTCCTGTACTTCCCGGACGAGAACCACTGGGTCCTGAAGCCGCAGAACTCGGTCCAGTGGCACGACACCGTCAACGCCTGGCTGCACAAGCACCTGGACTGAACGGATCCGAATCCGTCCATCCGCCGCGAGCGTTCTCGAACGCCAGCGGCGGCGTGGCGCCGACATCCGCGGTGGTCCGACGCATCAGGCGCCGCGGATCTCGTGCAGTGCGCGGCGCGGCAGGCGTCCGGCATCGGTCCTCGAGACGCGCGTTTGCTCCCGGCGCACGGACTGGCCGCGCGCATCGCTGCGGCTTCGTTCGCGTCTCATCACGGAATCTGATTAGCGCTGATCCTCAGCTGGCCTCTCACCCCTTGCGACGCCCGCAGACAACGCTGGGCGTACCGACGGTTGCGGAGGTGTGTCATGGCGATGAACGCAGTGCAGTTTCAGCCGGGCCTGTCCTTGCCTGAGTTTCTTCGGCTGTACGGCAGTGAGAATAAGTGTCGGCAGGCCATGTTCCGGGCACGCTGGCCGTCGGGATACCAGTGCCCCCGCTGCGCAGGGCGGGACCATTCGTGCTTCGAGCGCGGCGGGCAGGCCTACTATCAGTGCCGGGCCTGTCGACATCAGGCCTCGCTGGTCTCCGGCACGCTGTTCTCGGCGACCAAGCTGCCGCTCACGACGTGGTTTCTCGCTTTGTACTTGCTTACCTCGACGAAGACGAACATGGCGGCGCTCGAACTCACCCGCCACCTCGGCGTTAGCTACCGGACCGCATGGCGGATGAAGCACAAGGTCATGCAGGCCATGGCAACCCGGGAAGAATCTCGCCAGTTGTCGGGCGTCGTGCAGATAGACGATGCCTATCTGGGCGGCGAACGCAACGGCGGCAAGGGCGGGCGCGGCTCGGAGAACAAGCAGGCGTTCCTGGCTGCAGTCGAGGTGGGAGAAGACCTCGAATACCCGCGCCATGTCGTCTTCGAGCCGGTCAGGCACTTCGACAACTCCGCAATCTTGGACTGGTCAGCCCGACGCTTGGCGCCGAACAGCACGGTCTACAGTGATGGCCTGTGGGCTTTTCGCCGCTTCCGCGATGTCGGCCACACCCATCATGCTCAGGCGACCAGTGGCTCACGCGCGGCGCTCGATGATCCCCGAGCTCGCTGGGTCAATATCGTTCTTTCCAACCTGAAGCGGTCGATGGATGGTACGTACCACGCCATCAAGCAAGGCAAATACGCCCGTCGCTACCTGGCTGAGGCGGCCTACCGTTTCAACCGCCGCTTCGATCTGCCCAAACTGTTGCCCCGACTGCTCGTTGCCACGATCGCTTGTAAGCCATGCGCAGAACCGCTCCTGCGCCAAGCCACCAATTACCTCAGCTGAGGATCGACGCTAATCAGGTCACGGAAAGACGCGACGCTCGGGCAGGGCGGCACGCCAGCCCGATCCGTTCGACAGCAGCGTCGGTGTTCCGTCGGGGCAATAGTCGCACCGACACCGAGCGCCGCGGCGGGCGCCGGTGCAGCGCGTGGATCACGATCGGCGGCGCCGGCATGCGGCGCGCAGCAGGCCTATTCGGTGCAGGCCAGGCTCATCCGCCGCAACGGCTCGCCGCCGTCCGGTGCCTCGTACGGCTGGTCGGCCAGGATCTCGATCTCGTCGCAGGTGTCGCCGAGTTTCGTGAATGCGTACTGCGCGCGGTGGTTGCCGACCGAGAAGTCGTTCTTGCCGAACTTCCGCGTCGCGAAGTAGCAATGATGCGTTTCGCTGGCAATTTCGCCCGGCGCATCACTGCGCGCGCAAAGCGCGCCCTGCCGTAGCTTGATCTCGCCATTGGCGGCCAGCGCTTGCGTCGACGACAGCAGCACGACCACGGCGGCCGAGAAGAGGATTCCGAACCGGTTCATCTGAGATCTCCATTCGAAGGCTGCTTCGACACTGCCGAAGCCACTGCCCGGCAAAGGGTAGCAGCGTTCGCACGGTCTGCGTGACGGCAGGGAAAACGACCGGCGACGCGAATCGGGCCGAGCGGACGCGACAGCAGGCCGAGCGTCGCCTCAGGCGAGCGGTCGCGCGCGCATGCCGGATTGCCAAGCAACGAACGCGGGCAGCACGTGCCGCGCACTCAATGGCGCCACTGCCACCGCGAAAGGGCGCAGCGGATCGACCCAGTGCAACTCGTCGATCTCGGCGCGCGGCCCGGGCTGGCCGAGCACCTCGACGACGTACACCTCGGCACGGACCCGGCGTCCGGCCTCGTTGACGGCCGCTTCCTCGAACTCGCCGAGCCGCGACGCGCTGCCGGGCCGCAGCGCGACGCCGAGTTCCTCGTCGAGCTCGCGCTCGAGCGTCACCAGCGACGGCTCGCCCGGCTCGCGCTTGCCACCCGGCTGGATGAAGAACCTCGAACCACGCTTGCGTACCAGCAACACGCGGCCGGCGTCATCATGGATCACCGCGGCGACGGTGCGAATCAGGTCGTGGCTCATGGCGGTCCGGGTATCACCAGGCGAGTGCGATGCGACCGCGATCAGCAGCCGCAGGTTCCCGTCGCCGGAAACTCCACCGGCTCGCCGCGCTCCGGCCGAACGACAATGCGCGCGCGGACATCGAAATACTCGCAGTCCTCGCCGATCTTCGGACAGGTCGACTCGCCCGGCGAGTATCGGATCTCGATCACGGCGTCGGGAGAATCGAATGTCTCCGTCCAATGCGATCCCGGCTCGGGCGTGAACGAGTTCGTCCGCGCGCGGCGTGACAGTGCGGTCCGCGGCTCGCCGGCAGGTCGGAACTCGAGCGCGGCGCCGTCGACCAGATCATGGAAGAAATGCGCGCCGCCCGGTGTCGCGCATTGCCGACCGTCGATCACCAGCAGGCAGCCGCAGCGAGCAGCAGGCACGCAGTCGTACTGCTCGGCCAGCGCTGCCGAACCGAACGACGCGAGCCACAATGCCGCGACTACCCGATGAGCGACGACGAACGACAGTGTCATGATTCAAGACTCGAAACGGATCAGAAGATGGCGCTCGCAGCACCGCCTGGCGATGGAAGTGTTGTGTGTGGGACGTCGCGTATCCGCGGCCGCCCCGCGACAGGCTTCAATGCCGATGCTGCTGCTCGTCGGCAGGGATCTCGTAGTAGTCGCCCTTCTCCGTGGTGAAAATGTGCAGCGCGATCCGCGAACCGGTGGAGGTATCGAGCGCGCCCATCGCCACGCCGACCCAGTTGTGCTTGGCCTTGTCGATCGGATCGAAGAACAGTGTGGAACCGCAGGTCGAGCAGAAGCCGCGCCGAACCTTCTCCGACGAACGGTGCCAGGTGATGCAATCATCGCCGTCCACCTCGAGGCCGTCCCGGGCAACCTCGATGTTGGCAAAGAAATGTCCGGTCCACTTTCGACACTGGACGCAATGACAGACTTCGATCGGGCTGACCGAGCCGGTGATCCGAAACTTCACCGCCCCGCAAAGACACGAACCTTCAAGCATTGCTCACTCCGAAACATGGTCCGATTCAGTTCCACGGACGAATCCGTGCAACACGAATGGCGCGAGCATCGCGGACCCAATGAGGCTGAACCACGCAATTCACCGCAACGGTGAAATCACGGTGGCATCCGATTTCACCACGCCAGGATCAGATGCGCGCGGAACTGCCTGCGGCGGGTGTCCATGCGCGCATGGTGCAGTCTCTCCCGATGGTCTGCTTGAACTGGGGAGCACCGCTGCTTCACTTTATGGGGAGCTGGACGACGTTTCCGGCACCGGAAGACGGGGGATGCTCGGGCTCCACCTCCTTGCGGAGTAAACCGGGAGACACCCGCCACTGCTGCCCGTCAGGCGTGAGTACGGACACGGACTTCCTGTTGTAGCGAGTGATGACGCCGCGTATTCGCCCACGCCCCTCGACCTCGAACGAAACAAGCTCGCCAATGCGGAACTGCAGCATCGCATGATGAGCCCGGGCTTGCCGGATGAACTTGATGCGCTCCACCACGCGATGGTTGAGCTCGACGAGCTCCTCTTCACTCAGCTTGTCTATATCGATTTGCACGGGATGCCGGATTCGCTGCCAGGAGCTGCCGGAAGTATGGCTCACCACGGGGTCTTGGAGAACTGGCCAGACATCAACCGCGCTGCCCAGCGATGCTGCTCGGCGCGGATACCCGGCGAGTCGCGGCCCTTCGCCAGTTGTCTCGGCATAGGGCCGCGCGAACACTCGAGTGGCGGCAAGCGACAGCTCGGACGGATCAGCAAGCAGGGCGACGTGTACCTGCGCATGCTGCTGACCCACGGTGCGCGCTCGCTGCTGAACAGCGCACGCCGCGCACGTAGAAAAGGCCAGTCGCTCGATCGACTGCGGCAATGGGCGATCGAACTCTCCGATCGCGTCGGCAGCAACAAGGCCACGGTTGCACTGGCCAACAAACTCGCGCGACGGCTGTGGGCCGCCGAACACCACGGCACGCGCTTTGATCCCGAGCACGTCAGCGTGCGCCCAACTGCGGGCTGATATCGATCCACCTGATGAACCGTTCACCTACCTGAGGTTGCGCCGAGAACTTCACTTCATGGCAAGCGCGTCGGTCCCCGGGACACCAAAGCCGATAACTCTGCTGGCCGCCACTGGCCGCTTGAACGAATGGCTCTGTCCCGCGGATTCCATGATGGCCCGAGCGCACGACGCTCACCCCAAGGCCGAATACACGACTGCAACCGCACTCGCTATGCCGCGAAAAGCAAGTTATCGGATCTGGTTGACGGGGGAGTCCATACACGATTAGTTAGGCCACACGCGGCGTCGCGTGGAGGTCTAGGTCGAGGCCGTCAAGAGCAATGAAGCGCTCAAAGGTGAGGCCGAGCTTGCAAAGAACCTTTGCCGATGCTGTGTTCTCGCGCAGCACTAAGCCAATGACCCGCTTAAGGCCAAGCTCGCGAACACCGTGCTGCATGAGAGCGCGAGCACTTTCGGTGGCGTAACCCTTGCCCCAGCAATCGGGCAAGAAACGATAGCCGATATCGACCTCGCCGAGGTCTTCAAGAAACTTAAGGCCGCTGAAGCCGACGAGGCGCCCAGAGGACTTCTCGATGCACGCCATGCGGCCAAAACCGTGAACAGCATAGTCGCGCAACGGCCGCGTGATGAGAATCTCCCGAGCGCCGTCTACAGAAGATTGCGGCACATCGCCGGTGTATCGAATCACGTCTGGATCTGACACCAGCGGAAGGTACGCATCGGCATCGTCGACTGTGAAGGGGCGGATTAGCAGTCTTTCAGTGTGCATGGACTTGCAACGTGTGGCCCAACGAGGCTGTAGAAAAATCCCCATCCCCGGATCTTGCCCGTCGCCGGCAATCTCAGCAAGATGCGTCATCGCTCCAACATGACGCTTCGATGGCTCGCTTCCGGTATATCGATACCAGCCCGCGGTTCCTCGCCGTGGATCTCGAACGGCAACTGCTTCCCGGCAGCTTCGAGCATGCGCTGAACTACCTGGTCGACCACGAGC
>JAWLBY010000030.1:0-20482 GCA_041687455.1 Lysobacteraceae bacterium
CCGAATTCCGCTTTTCATCTCCCCCTTCGTCAGCCGCCTTTCAGCTCGCTCTCGAAGGGCCGCGCAGTTTAGTGAGCCGTTTCGATTTCCGCAAGCCCTATTCGCTTTCGCCAGAACCTGCAGCTTCAATCGTTCAACTCGCTTTCCGCGCTCCCCTCGTCGTGCCGACCTTCAGCCGCCGCTACGAGGGCCGCGCACTATAGCGCCTTTTTCTGGAATTGGAAGCCCCGGTGTGTCGACGGCGGCGAGCTTGAGCTATCGTTGGGCCAGGTGTTTCCGGGTGCCGAACTCTTGAAATCGTTTCTTGCGTCGGCCGCATTGCTGCTCGCCCTTGCTCCTCGCCATGCATCGGCGGATGAGCTGGCGCGCACGACGGTCCAACTGGGTGGCGAGCGCTACCGGGTCGAGGTTGCGGCGGACGATCGCAGCCGCATGCGTGGACTGATGTTCCGCGATTCGCTCGGCGCCGATGAGGGGATGCTGTTCGTGTTCGCTCACGAACAGCCTCTGGCGTTCTGGATGAAGAACACGCGAATTGCGCTCGATATTCTGTATTTCGACCAGCAACTGCGGCTGGTGTCGGTGGCCGAGGCACAGCCGTGCCGGTCGGCCTACTGTCCGCCCTACCCGAGCGAGCGGCCGGCACGATTCGTGCTGGAACTCAACGCGGGTGAAGCGCGCCGGCTCGGGCTCGTCGCCGGCGCCCGACTGACGATCGAGGACGACGGAGGTGCCACGGCAACACTTGATTGACGCTTGCGGAGGAGCCATATGCAGACGATGAGCAGCCGCAACACAAACGAACTCTGGAGCCGACTTGCGAGCACCAGCGACGAGACGCTTCCGCTACTCGGTACGGCGTTGCTGATTGCGCAGGACGAGTATCCGGACCTCGACATCGCCGAGTACGAGCGATCGATAGCGTGGCACGCCGATGCGCTCGCCCGGCGCATCGGCGCAATGCGCGAGCCTCACCTGCAGCTCAGCGAGCTGAACCACTACGTTTTCTTCGAGCAGGGGTTCAGCGGTAACCAGGGCGACTACTACGATCCCCGCAACTGCTATATCAACGACGTCCTCGACCGAAAGCTGGGGATTCCGATCACCCTCGCAGTGGTGCAGATCGAGCTGGCTCGACGGGTCGGCGTACCGTTGGAGGGCGTTTCGTTCCCGGGCCATTTCCTGGTGCGGATGCCGCTCGACGGCGGACTGGTCGTCATGGACCCGTTCCATCAGGGCCGGTCGATCGGCGTCGACGAACTGAAGCAGCGCGCCAAACCGCATCTGGGCGGACACGACATCGATGACGGCGACTTGCTGACGATGCTCGAGCCCGCCAGCCATCGGGCGATCCTGTCGCGGATGCTGCGCAACCTGAAAGGCGCCTATGTCGAACGCGAGCAGTGGGACAAGGCCGTGCGCTGCGCCGATCGGCTGCTGCGACTCGATCCGCAGCAGGCCGACGAGCAGCGCGACCGCGGGATGTTCTACCTCAAACTGGGGCACCGGACGGCTGCACGCGAGGATCTGGCAACATACCTGATGCGGAAACCGCAGTGCGAGGATGCGGAGACGGTTCGCAGTGCGCTGATCGAAGCATCCGGCCGGCCGCAGAAGTTGCACTGATTGCGATGTACCGCGCGCTGCGGGCGCCGCCCGCTGGGCAGGCGGTCCGGCGTACGGCAAGCAGGGCCGTGCGCCGGCGATGTGCGGCTCAGTCCGTTTCGATCAGCTCGAAGTCATCCTTGGTGACGCCGCAGTCCGGACAGGTCCAACTGTCCGGCACGTCCTCCCAGCGGGTCCCCGGTGCGATGCCGTCCTCGGGCAGGCCGGCCTGCTCGTCATAGATGAATCCGCAGACCACGCACATCCATTTGCGGTACGGCGGATTGGCATCGGCTGGCATGATTCGAATCCTTTCGCGGACGGCACGGGCGCGCATTGTCCCATTGCACCGGCCGCACTCCAAGCGAGGGCGAATGCAGAACAATCATCCATTGCGCGGGTTGTACGCGATCACACCGGAACATCCACGCGAGACCATGCGGTCGCAGGTCGAGGCCGCACTTGCCGGCGGGGCTCGGCTGCTGCAGTACCGGCGCAAGTCGACGCCGCAGGCGCAGCGCGCGGATGAGGCCGCTTCGTTGCTGACGCTGTGCCGCCGCTACGGCGTGCCGCTGATCGTCAACGACGATGCCGCGCTGGCCTCGCTCATCGGCGCCGACGGCGTACATCTCGGCCGCGACGACGGCGATGCCGCCGCTGCGCGCCGGCTGCTCGGTCCGCGCGCCATCATCGGAGTCTCCTGTTACGACCGATTCGACCTGGCGTGCGATGCGGTACGGGCCGGGGCCGACTACGTCGCGTTCGGCAGCGTGTTCGCCACCGGCCGCAAGCCGGACGCAGCGCGCGCGACGCCGGCGCTGCTGACCCGCGCCGCCGCCGAGCTGCCGGTGCCAGTCTGCGCGATCGGTGGCATCGATCGTCACAACGCGGCCGATGTGCTGGCGACCGGAGTCCTGATGCTGGCGGTGATCGGTGATCTGTTCGATCACGACGCCACCGGCGCAGCGGCCGCAGCGTTCGCTGCCCTGTTCGACAGTCGACCAGCGTCACGGGCCGACTGAACGACCGGTCCTGCACCCGGCATTCGCGCGCGGCGACGTCGGCGCGGATAATGCGCGACTTTCCAGCCGTGATGTTTCCCATGGACAACCATTCGCTGTTCGCTGCCGCGTCGTTGCTGATGCCCGGCGGAGTCAATTCGCCGGTGCGGGCGTTCCGCTCGGTCGGCGGCGAGCCGTTCTTCGCCCGGCGTGCCGCAGGCGCCTATCTGTGGGACGTCGAAGACAAGCGCTACATCGATTACATCGGCTCGTGGGGACCGATGATCGCCGGCCACGCCCATCCGGCGGTGATCGAGGCGGTCACCCGTGTGGCGCGCGACGGTCTGTCGTTCGGCGTGCCGAATCCGCTCGAAGTGACGATGGCCGAGGAGCTCACCCGGCTGGTGCCGAGCTGCGAGATGGTGCGGATGGTCAATTCCGGAACCGAAGCGACGCTGTCGGCGATCCGGCTGGCACGCGGCGCCACCGGCCGAATGCGGATCGTCAAGTTCGAGGGCTGCTATCACGGCCACGGCGATTCGTTTCTGGTCAAGGCCGGTTCCGGCGCGCTGACCTTCGGCGTGCCGGACTCGCCCGGCGTGCCGAAACCGCTGGCCGACCTGACGCTGACGCTGCCGTACAACGATTTCGACGCCGCGACCGCGTTGTTCGAGCGCTGCGGCGACGAGATCGCCGGTCTGATCGTCGAGCCGATCGTCGGCAATGCCAACTGCATCCTGCCGCGCGACGGCTACCTGCAGCATTTGCGCGAGCTGTGCACGCGCCACGGCACGGTGCTGATCTTCGACGAGGTCATGACCGGTTTCCGCGTCGCGCTCGGTGGTGCGCAGGCGCGCTATGGCGTGACACCGGATCTCAGCACGTTCGGCAAGATCATCGGCGGTGGCATGCCGGTCGGCGCCTACGGCGGCCGCCGCGACCTGATGCAGCAGATCGCCCCGGCCGGACCGATCTACCAGGCGGGCACGCTGTCCGGCAATCCGGTGGCGATGGCCGCTGGCCTGGCGACACTGGAGCTGATCCAGGCACCGGGATTCCACGACGCGCTCGAAGCCGCCACGCATCGGCTCTGCGACGGCCTCGAGGCGGCCGCGCGAGCGGCCGGCGTCGCCGTGACGACCAATCGCAGTTGCGCGATGTTCGGTCTGTTCTTCACCGACCAGAAGGTCGAGACGTTCACCCAGGCAACCGCCTGTGACGTCGGTGCTTTTCGCCGCTTCTTCCACGCCATGCTGGAGCGCGGCGTGTATCTGGCGCCGTCGGCATTCGAAGCCGGCTTCCTGTCGTCGGCGCACAGCGACGCCGACATCGATGCGACGATCGACGCCGCGCGCGAGGCGTTCCGGCAGGTGGCTGCCGGCTGATCCGGGCGATTGCTGGGCCGATCGCTCCGGCGGATTCGGCGCTCGCTCACCAACTGCCGGTATTCGGCATCGATGCCCACGGTTCGCGCGGTGGCAGCGGGTCGCCGCGCTGCAGCAGCTCGATCGATATCGCGTCGGGCGAGCGGACGAAAGCCATGTGGCCGTCGCGCGGTGGGCGGTTGATCGAGACACCCATTCCCTGCAGGTGTTCGCACAGCACGTAGATGTCGTCGACCGCGAATGCGAGATGGCCGAAATTGCGCGCGCTACCGTAGTCTTCGGCGTCGTAGTTCCAGGTCAGTTCGATCTCGGCCTGCGGATTGTCCGGGGCGGCCAGATAGACCAGCGTGAAGCGCCCGTCCGGATAGTCGCGCCGGCGCGTTTCGCGCAGGCCCAGGCCGTCGCGATAGAAGCGCAGCGACGCATCGAGGTCGCGGACGCGGACCATTGCATGCAGGTAGCGCATCGTTCGTTCTCCGGAGTCGCCAGGTATTCGGTTCGGAGCATAGCAACGGCCGCCCTGAACGAGCGCGGCACGCCGTTCGCGTGCTGGGGATGGCGTCATCCCGGCGAAAGCCGGTGCCGTGCGGACAGAGCTTGCGCCGCTGCGCCGACAACGCGCGCCGGCCGGGATGACGGATTTGTCGGGGCTCTCAGTCGAGAAACAGGTCGGTCAACAGCGGTTGGCCGGGTTCGACGGCATAGCGGTCGAGGTCGTCGAAGCCGCGCTGGCGCAGAATGTCTTCGTCGATGAAGAAACGGCCGGTGAATGCGTCGGCCGGCGAGGTCAGCAGCGCATGTGCGGCGTCGGCGACGATTTCCGGCCTGCGGCAGCGGCGCGGATCGACACCGGGGATCATGTTCAGCGCGTCGGTCGCGATCACGGTGCGGGGCCACAGCGCATTGACTGCGATGCCGCGCGAGCGCAGTTCGCCGGCCAGGCCGAGGGTCAGGAAGCTCATCCCCATCTTGGCCAGCGTGTAGCCGACATGCGGTGCCCACCAGCGCTCGGCCAGGGTCGGCGGCGGCGCCAGCGTCAGCACGTGCGGATTCGCGGCGCGTTCGAGATGCGGCAGGCAGGCCTGCGCGCAGATGAAGCTGCCGCGGACGTTTACCTGCTGCATCAGGTCGAAGCGCTTGAGTGGCGTCTCCGCCAGTCCACGCAACCAGATCGCGCTGGCGTTGTTGACCAGGATGTCGATGCCGCCGAAACGCTCGACGGTCGCAGCGACTGCTGCCTGGACATCGGCTTCGTCGCGGATGTCGCAGCGCAGCGGCAACGCCTGGCCACCGGCCGCTTCGACCTCGGCCGCCGCGCTGTGGATCGTGCCCGGCAGTTTCGGATTGGCCACCGCCGACTTGGCCGCGATCGCGACGTTGGCGCCGTCGCGCGCGGCGCGCAGCGCGATCGCCAGGCCGATGCCGCGCGAGGCACCAGTGATGAACAGGGTCTTGCCACGCAATGTGTCGCCCATCATCGTCTCCGCCGGAGCTGGCCAGCGGCTAGTGTGCGCGAAGCCCGGGGCAGGATGCAGCCGCGCGCGCGATGCCGGTGCCTATAATCCGCCGCCATGCAGGAGATCAGCGTCGATGCCGTGATTGCGTGGATCGGCGCTCATCCGATGGCGGCCGGCGCGGCCGTGTTCGTGGTCGCGTTTCTGGATGCGCTGGTCGCGATCGGCCTGCTGATGCCGTCCGGGCCGATTCTGATCGCGGT
This sequence comes from Lysobacteraceae bacterium, assembly GCA_041687455.1. GTDB lineage: Bacteria > Pseudomonadota > Gammaproteobacteria > Xanthomonadales > Xanthomonadaceae > JAWLBY01. The sequence goes on from JAWLBY010000030.1 coordinate 5,709, forward strand.
CGGCGCACTGATCGGTCTCGGCGCACTCGATGCGCCATACATCATCGGCTGCGCCGCACTCGGCGCGCTGCTCGGCGATGGCGCGAGCTTCCTGTTCGGCCATCACTACGGCCAGCGGATGCGCGGCATGTGGCCGTTCTCGCGCTATCCGCACTGGCTGCAGCGCGGCGAGTCGCTGTTCCGACGGCATGGCGCCAAGGGCATCGTGATCGCCCGCTACGTCGGGGCGGTACGGCCGTTCGTGCCGGCAATCGCCGGCATGCTGCGGATGCCGCTGCGCCGGTTCGTGCCGGCCAGTCTGTTCGCAGCGGTGAGCTGGGCCTTGCTGTTCATCGGTCCCGGCTGGCTGCTCGGCGCCTCGCTCGAGCTGCTGGTGGCGGTGGCCGGCCGGCTGGCGATCGTCCTCGGCATCCTGTTCGCGCTGCTGGCCGCGATCTACTGGCTGGTCGGCGGGCTGTACCGGCGCCTTTCACCACATGCGAACAGCGCGCTCGAACGCGTGCTGGCCTGGTCGCGTCGGCACCCGTGGCTCGGCCGCTACTCGGCTGCACTGATCGATCCGAACCGGCCGGAGTCGCCGTCGCTGGTGTTGCTCGCGCTGCTGCTGACCGCTGCCGCGGTGGCACTGCTCTGGCTGCTGGTGGCGGTTGCCGGCGGAGGCGAACCGCTGTCGCTCGACATGGCCGTGCACCGGGCGTTCTTCGAGCTGCGTTCGCCGCTCGCCGATCACCTGCTGGCGATGTTCGCGGTACTCGGCGACACCGAAGTGCTCGCTCCGGCGACGCTGCTGGTGTTCGGCTGGCTGCTGTGGCGACGCCGGCGCATCGCTGCCTGGCATTGGCTGCTGGCGCCCGGCTTCGGGCTGCTGCTGGTGCAGGTGCTCGGCAGCAGCCTCGATGTGCCGCGTCCACCGACCGCACTGGCGGTGCCGGATTTCAGCTTTCCGTCCGGCCCGGTGATGCTGTCGACTGCGGTCTACGGCTTCTTCGCGGTGCTGATCGCGCGCGAATTGCCGGGCCGCCGGCGCGCGTGGCCGTATGTGCTGGCGGGCTTGCTGGTCGGCCTGGTCGGCTTCGCGCGCCTGTACCTCGGCGCGCACTGGTTCAGCGACGTGCTCGCCGGGCTGGCCCTCGGGCTGTGCTGGATCGCCGTGCTCGGCATCGCCTACCGGCGGCGGGTGGTCCGCTCGTTCTGGGTGCGGCCGATCGCGACCGTGTTCTTCGCCGCCGTCGCCGCGGCCGGCATCTGGCATGCACTCCGCGACAGCGCGGCGCTGCTCGAACGCTATCGCCCCCTGGTCCATCACACCGCGGTATCGCGGACTGATTGGTGGCAATCCGACTGGTCGCGGCTGCCAGCGCGCCGCAACGATGCGCTCGATCCGGCCGCCTGGCCAATCAACCTGCAGTATGCCGGCAGCCTGTCGGCGCTTGCGCAGCGGCTCGAGGCGGACGGCTGGAGCCGCCCGCCGACGGCAGGCTGGGCGACCCTGCTGCGCAGCCTGGACAGTGAAGCGACGGCACAGACCCTGCCGCTGCTCGCGGCAAGCCACCAGGGCCAGGCCGACGTGCTGCTGCTGAGCCGCGCCGGCGACACACCGGAGCAGCGCCATGTCGTGCATCTGTGGCCATCCGCGCTGCGCACGATGCCGGGCGGCGTGCCGCTCTGGCAGGGTGCGGTGACGACGGTTCGCTTCGAACGCCGCTGGGGCATTGCCTGGTGGACGACCATCGAAGTATCGACGGCGGCGCTGGATCGGTTGGCTGCGGCGACCGTCGGCCTGCCGACGCGGCGATTGCAGCGGCCCGGCGCGGCCGACCTGCTGCTGGTGGGCGAACGCTGAGCCCGCAGCGGCGTCGAATCAGCCGCTGTCGCTGCCGAATTCGGGCAAGCGACGGACGATCCGGTCGAGTCGGGCATGCGAGTCACTGCATTGCAGCAATCCCTGCCGCTCGCTGGCCGTGAACGGCAACAGTTCGGCCAGCCGGTAACCGACCCAGTCGGCTTGGTCGAAGCAGATCCGTGGCGGGTCGGCATGCGGGCCTCCGACCTGATCGAGCAGGTGTTCGAGCAACACCACCAGCAACGCGTGCTCGGGTCGCACCGGCTCGGTCGGCGACGTGGCCGGCTCGACCTCGCCAACGATCAGGCCGTTGTCACGGACCTTGGTGCGGCGAACATGGAAGCGCGCGCCGCCGGTGGCGCTGATCCCGAGCAGGCCGTTCGGCAACGTGTAGAAATCGGTGATTCGTGCCTCGGTGCCGATCGCGGCCGGCACCGCCGGTTCACCGGCGCCGGCACTGGCCAGGATCAGGCAGACGCCGAACGGACGCTGCTCGCGCGCGCACCAGCGGATCACGTCGGTGTAGCGCGGCTCGAAGACCCGCAAGCGCAGCAGGCCGCCCGGAAACAGCACCGAGTGCAGTGGAAACAGCGGCAGTTCGTCCGCGCGCACGGGTTCAGTCTAGCCCGGATATTTCACGAGGTCGCGGAGAATCGCCACGGATTTCGCGGGGATTTGCTCACTGCGCCGGAAGAACCCGCGAGGTACACACTGGTCTGCCGCGATTCTCCGCTGGCGCGGCCCTCGCTTGTTCTTCGCGGCGATCGCTGCGTTGCTCCTCCCCCAGGGGCCTGCCACTCGGGGTCGTCGCGCCTTGCGCTCGCCGCAAAGCCCGGCGCGATCATCCGCACCCCCTCATGAAATATCCGGGCTAGCCTGCCGTGCGGGCGCCCGCCGGCGGCGACGATCAGCGGGACGACAGCGCTGCCGCGAAGCGGCCCGGCGCGCCTTCGAAGCCGCCGTTCGACATGAACACGACCTGGTCACCGGGACGCACGCGCGCGGCCAGTGCGGCGAGCAGCGCGTCGACGCTCGGCAGCGCCTGGCCTTCGCCGCGCAGCGCGTCGATGACCCGCTGTGCATCCCAGGCCAGCTCCGGTCGCGCCAGGAACAGCACGACGTCGGCGTCGGCCAGCGACGGCGCCAACTGCGCGGCATGCGCGCCCATCCGCATCGAATTGCTGCGCGGTTCGAGCACCGCGACGACCCGCCCGCTGCCGGCATGGGCGCGGATCCCGGCCAGCGTCGTCGCGATCGCGGTCGGATGGTGCGCGAAGTCGTCGTAGACCCGGATGCCATCGTGCTCGGCCAGCAGTTCCAGCCGTCGGCGCGGCCCCTGGAATCCGGCCAGCGCCGGCAGCAGACCGGCCGCGTCGAATCCGGCCGCCTCGGCCGCCGCGAGCGCGGCCAGCGCGTTCATGACGCTGTGCCGGCCGAGCATCGACCATTCGACCCGACCGATCGGCACGCCGCGCCGCACCACCGTGAAGGCCGAGCCGTCCGCCGCCAGCTCGACCGCCCGCCAGTCGGCCTCGCCGTCGATCGCGAAGCGCTCGACCGGCGTCCAGCAGCCCATCGCCAGCACCTCGGCGAGCGCGGCGTCCTCGCCGTTGACGATCAGCCGGCCGCGTCGCGGCACGGTGCGCACCAGATGATGGAACTGGCGCTGGATCGCGGCCAGGTCCGGAAAGATGTCGGCGTGGTCGTACTCGAGGTTGTTCAGCACCGCGATGGTCGGCCGGTAATGGACGAACTTCGAGCGCTTGTCGAAGAACGCGGTGTCGTACTCGTCGGCCTCGACGACGAAACTCGCGCCGCCGCCGATGCGTGCCGAGACGCCGAAATTCTGCGGTACGCCGCCGATCAGGAATCCCGGCTCGCCGCCGGCCGACTCGACCAACCAGGCCAGCAGCGAACTCGTGGTGGTCTTGCCGTGGGTGCCGGCGACCGCCAGCACGGTGCGCCCCGGCAGCACCCGTTCGGCCAGCCATTGCGCGCCGGACACGTAGCGCTCGCCGCTGTCGAGCAGCGCCTCGACCGCCGGGTTGCCGCGCGACAGCGCATTGCCGACCACGAACTCGTCGATCCCCGATGGCAGCGGCACGTCGTAGCCGCGGGTCAGTTCGATGCCGAGCGCTTCGAGCTGGGTCGACATCGGCGGATAGACGTTCTGGTCGGCACCACTGACCCGGTCGCCGCGTTCGCGCGCCAGCGCCGCGACGCCGCCCATGAAGGTGCCGCAGATGCCGAGGATATGCAGGTTCATTACGTTGCGGGTCCGGCAGGAACAGGGATGGCGGCGGCGACCGCGGACCGCTCCGGCCTCATGGCGACGGCACCGGCAGCAGCGCTGCGGAACAGGCCGAATTCGATCATGAACAACGCCAGCGCCAGCAGCAGGGCGGGAAACCGCGGCCAGTCGAGCGCATGCCGATAGATATGGCCTTCGACCATCAACTTCCAGCCGAGCAGGAACAGGATCAGCCAGCCGAGCAGCAACTGGCCCGGCGCAGGGGTCGAGTCCGGCTCGATCGCCGGCTGCGCGCTGGCCAGCAATGCCAGCGGCAGGAACGCCAGCGTGAACAGCAGCGCGCTGCCGGACAACGCGGCCACGGTCTGGGTGAAGCGCGGACGCCGGTTCCGCAGCGTCAGCAGCAGCCACGGCCAGCCGAGCAGCAACGCCAGTGACAGCAGCAGTCGCGCGGCCGGCATCGGGATATCGAGCAGCGCGGTGTAGAGCAGTTCCGCCGCAAGCAGCGCGCCGACCAGCGTCAGCGTCAACTGCGACGAGTACGGCAGATCCTGCGGGCCGCGCCGCAGCAGGATCAGTTCGAACAGCGGACGCAGCACGGACATGCCGCCCTCCGCAGCGGATCAGGCCTGGGCCGCTGCGCCGTCCCGGATCGCCGCCAGCACGCGTTGCGATACTTCGTCGAGGCTGCCGACGCCGTACACGCAGACCAGCTTGTTCTGGCCGCGGTAGAAGTCGATCACCGGGGCGGTCTGGTCGGAATAGACCCGCAACCGATTGCGCACCGCTTCCGGCGTGTCGTCGGAACGGCCTTCAGCCTGCGCCCGGCCGGCGAGCCGCTGGATCAGCAGTTCGGTGCCGACGTCGAGCTGTACCGCGAGGTCGACCGGCTGGCGGATCCGGCCGAGCAGTTGGTCGAGCGCATTGGCCTGCGCCAGGTTGCGCGGATAGCCGTCGAGGATGAAGCCGCCGGCCACGTCGGACTGCGACAGGCGCTCTTCGAGCATGCCGAGCATCAGGTCGTCGGAGACCAGCTCGCCGCGCTCCATGACCTCCTTGGCCTTCTGTCCGAGCGGGGTACCGGCAGCGACGGCCGAGCGCAGCAGGTCGCCGGTCGAGATATGCGGCACACCCAGTTCGGTCTTCAGCCGGCTCGCCTGCGTGCCCTTGCCCGATCCGGGCGCTCCAAGAAGTACCAGTCGCATGCGCTTGATCAACCCTGACAACGGAAAAGCAGTGGGCCTGCGTGGCCGACCAGGTATCCCGGCCACGGCTGAACGTTCGCATCGGAGTCGCGTTCAGGTCGCGGGGCGGATTCCGTACACTCGGCCCGGAAACGCAGTGCGGAAGCGGCACACGCTAACTGCAGGTCGGGGTCAAGTCAAACCGCGCCGCGGGCACCTGCCGGCGGCCCCAGGAGGCATCAGGATGAGCCAGGGAAAGCTGCTGTACGCGCAGTCCGGCGGGGTCACCGCCGTCATCAACACGACCGCTGCGGCGGTGATCGAAACCGCCCGCCGCCACAAGGTCAAGGTGTATGCCGCGAAGAACGGCATCGTCGGCGCGCTGCGCGAGGAACTGATCGACACCAGCAAGGAGTCGATCGCGGCGATCCGCGGCCTTCGTTACACCCCCGGCGGGGCGTTCGGCTCCTGCCGCTTCAAGCTGAAATCGCTGGAGGCGGACCGTGACCGCTTCGCCCGGCTGATCGACGTGTTCCGCGCCCACGACATCCGCTGGTTCCTCTACAACGGCGGCAACGATTCCGCCGACACCGCGGCCAAGCTGTCGCAGATCAGCCGCGAGTTTGGTTACCCGCTGAGCTGCATCGGCGTGCCCAAGACGGTCGACAACGATCTGGCGCTGACCGACAACTGCCCCGGCTTCGGCTCGGTTGCCAAGTACACGGCGGTATCGGTGCTGGAGGCGAGTCTCGACGTCGCCTCGATGTCGGAGTCATCGACCAAGGTGTTCGTGATGGAGGTGATGGGTCGCCATGCCGGCTGGATCGCCGCCGCCGCGGGCCTCGCCCAGCGCGGGCCGGACCAGGCGCCGCACCTGATCCTGTTCCCGGAAATCCCATTCGACGAGACCGGCTTCCTGGCGCGCGTCAAGGCAACCGTCGCCCGGGTCGGCTGGTGCACGGTGGTGGTTTCGGAAGGACTGAAACGGCCGGACGGCGGATTCGTCGCCGAGGCCGGCGGCAAGGATGCGTTCGGCCACTCGCAGCTCGGCGGGGTCGGCCCGGCGATCGCGGCGCTGGTCAAGGACCAGCTCGGACTGAAGGTGCACTGGGCGGTGCCGGACTACCTGCAGCGCTCGGCGCGGCACCTGGCGTCGGCGACCGACGACGCGCAGGCCTGGGCGGTCGGCGAGGCGGCGGTCGAATACGCGCTGGCCGGCCGCAATGCGGTGATGCCGATCATCCGCCGCAGCAGCGACGTGCCGTACCGCTGGAAGATCGAACCGGCACCACTGGCGAAGATCGCCAACCACGAGAAGAAGATGCCGAAGAGCTACATCCGTCGCGACGGCTATGGCATCACCGACGCCTGCCGCCGCTATCTCGACCCGCTGATCCGTGGCGAGGCGCCGCCGCCGTACGGCAAGGACGGCCTGCCGACCTACGTGACGCTGAAGAACGTCCTGGTCGCGCGGAAGCTGCCGGACTACGCGATCGTCGACCGCTGAGCCGCGGTCCCGTAGCCGGACGCCTGCGGCCGACAGTCGCGTCCCTGCGCCGTACCGGCGCCGGCGGCGACCGGCCGGCCCGGCGGCGGCCGTCAGCGGACACTACCTTCACAAAGTGCCGCGCTAGAATGCCGGCAACCGGCGCCCGCCGGTCCATTAACGGGGAATCAGGAGCTAGCGATGAACAAAGCGATCGTCGGCCTGTTGCTGGCCGCAGCGGCAGCGTTGCCGGGTCTGGCAGCCGCCGCAGAGAAACCGGTCCTCGGCGTGATCGAGTTCCGCAACGAAACCGGTGCGAGCTGGTTCCGTGGCGGCGTCGGCCGCGAGATGGCCGGCATGCTGACTAACGAACTGTCGGCGACCGGCGCGTTCCGGGTCGTCGAGCGCAGCAAGCTCGAGAACGTGCTCGAGGAACAGGACCTGGCCGCGTCCGGTCGCGTCCGCTCCGGCAGCGGCCCCCAGATCGGCAAGCTGACCGGCGCGCAGTATCTGGTCACCGGCACCGTGACCTCCTATGAGGAAGGCAGCAAGAGCACCGGCGGCGGGCTGTCGTTCCGCGGCGTGTCGCTCGGAGGCAAGTCCAGCGAAGCCTATCTGGCGATCGACATCCGCGTGGTCAACACCGAAACCGGTGAAGTCGACTTCGTCCGCACGGTCGAGGGCCGCAGCAAGAGCAGCGGCGTCAGCGTCGGCCTGTACAAGGGCGGCTTCGGCGGCAACCTGGCGCAGGAAAACAACACGCCGGCCGGCAAGGCGATCCGCGCCGCGCTGGTCGAGGTGACCGATTACCTCGAGTGCGCGATGGTCAAGCAGGACCGCTGCCTGCGCGAATACGACGCCAAGGAAGCCAAGCGGCGCGACAGCAGCCGCGGCGCGCTCAAGCTCGACTGACCGGCCTCGCGACGGCGCCCGTCGCCGCCACCCGCAACAACAGACCCGGCTTCGGCCGGGTTTGTTTTTTCTGCGGCCGGGGCATGCCGCCGTGACGGCGGGCGCGCTTCGCATATACTCGGGCTCGCTTTGCCTTTAGCAACCGTTCATCCACGATTTGGAGGGGTTCATGCTGGAGCAACACGGGCTTTGGATCGCGATCGGCTGTGCCGTGCTGGCGATCATCTACGGCGCAGTCTCGACCCGCTGGGTGCTGGCGCAACCGGCCGGCAACGAGCGGATGCAGCAGATCGCGGGGGCGATCCAGCAGGGCGCACAGGCATATCTGAACCGCCAGTACACGACGATCTCGGTCGCCGGCGTCTCGCTGTTCGTGCTGATGGGGCTGTTTCTGAGCTGGGCCACGGCGATCGGCTTCCTGATCGGTGCGGTGCTGTCCGGTGCCGCCGGCTACATCGGCATGAACGTGTCGGTTCGCGCCAACGTGCGCACCGCGGAGGCGGCCCGCCACGGCCTGGCCGCGGCGCTGGCGGTGTCGTTCAAGGGCGGCGCGATCACCGGCCTGCTGGTGGTCGGCCTCGGCCTGGCCGGCACCGCCGGCTACTACGCCGTGCTGCGGGGAATGGGGTTCGACGACGGCACGGCGCTGCATGCACTGGTCGGCCTCGCGTTCGGTTCGTCGCTGATCTCGATCTTCGCCCGACTCGGCGGCGGCATCTTCACCAAGGGCGCCGATGTCGGTGCCGACCTGGTCGGCAAGGTCGAGGCCGGGATTCCGGAAGACGACCCGCGCAACCCGGCAGTGATCGCCGACAACGTCGGTGACAACGTCGGCGACTGCGCCGGCATGGCCGCCGACCTGTTCGAAACCTATGCCGTCACCGTCATTGCGACGATGCTGCTCGGCCTGCTGATGGCCGACGACCTCGGCGGCAACGCGGTGCTGTACCCGCTGGTGCTCGGCGGCGCCTCGATCGTCGCGTCGATCATCGGCACGTTCTTCGTCCGGGTCGGCGGTGGATCGATCATGGGCGCGCTGTACAAGGGCGTCATCGCATCGGCCGTGCTGGCCGCGATCGCGTTCTACCCGATCACGATGAGCCTGATGGGTGGCGCCGCGGTCGGCGCGATGAACCTGTTCTGGTGCACTCTGATCGGCCTCGTGCTGACCGGCGCGATCGTCTGGATCACCGAGTACTACACCGGCACCGAGTTCAAGCCGGTCCGGCACATCGCCGAGGCGAGCACCACCGGCCATGGCACCAACATCATTGCCGGCCTCGGCATCTCGATGAAGGCGACCGCGGCACCGGTGCTGGCGGTCTGCGCGGCGATCTGGAGCTGCTACGAACTCGGCGGCCTGTACGGCATCGCGATCGCCGCGACCTCGATGCTGTCGATGGCCGGCATGATCGTCGCGCTCGACGCCTACGGCCCGATCACCGACAACGCCGGCGGCATCGCCGAGATGAGCGAACTGCCGCCGGAAGTGCGCGCGGTCACCGATCCGCTCGACGCGGTCGGCAACACCACCAAGGCGGTCACCAAGGGCTACGCGATCGGCTCGGCCGGTCTCGCCGCGCTGGTGCTGTTCGCCGACTTCACCCACAACCTCGACGCGGTCGGCAAGTCGGCCAGCTTCGAGCTGTCCGATCCGGCGGTGATCATCGGCCTGTTCATCGGCGGCCTGATCCCGTACCTGTTCGGCGCGATGGCGATGGAAGCCGTCGGCCGCGCGGCCGGCAGCGTGGTGATCGAAGTGCGGCGGCAGTTCCGCGAGATCCCCGGCATCATGGAGGGCACCTCCAAGCCGGACTACTCGCGTGCGGTCGACATGCTGACCCGCGCGGCGATCAAGGAGATGGTGATCCCGTCGCTGTTGCCGGTGCTGGTGCCGGTGGTGGTCGCGTTCGGCATGAACTGGCTGATGGGCCCGGGCGCCGGCGTCCGCGCGCTCGGCGGCCTGCTGATCGGCACCATCGTCACCGGCCTGTTCGTCGCGATCTCGATGACCACCGGCGGCGGCGCCTGGGACAACGCCAAGAAGTACATCGAAGACGGTCACTTCGGCGGCAAGGGCTCCGAGGCACACAAGGCCGCGGTGACCGGCGACACCGTCGGCGATCCGTACAAGGACACCGCCGGCCCGGCGGTCAATCCGCTGATCAAGATCATCAACATCGTCGCGCTGCTGCTGGTTCCGTTGCTGTAAGCCGCACCTTCCGAGGAACACCGACAAGCCCCGCCGCGCGCGGGGCTTGTCGTTTCGGCACCGATCGAAAGCCAACAGCAGGGCGGACAGCCGTGCCCGGGCCACCGCATCTGCTACCAATGTCCTACCAATAGGAGTAGGTTTTAGTAGCACTTTGGTGGAGACACAGATGAAGCTACCTGTCCGTCCGCCTCCGTGGGAAGCCCTGCTGATTGCCAACCGGGCGCGACTGAACGAGATCGTGCGCCGCCGACTGGACGCCGATGTCGAGGGCGGATACGAGCATTGGGATCACTTGCGGCACCTGACGCCGCCAGAAGGCCTGTCCGCCGAGCAGTGGTGGCTCGGAATCAAGCTCGCGCGTCGCGGGCTCGGCAAGGACCTGCCGCTGCGGCAGAAGGGCGGCGTACCGCTCACGGTAGCGCTGAGCGACAGCATCCAGCGTCGGCTGTTCGTGGTTGCGCGTGACGCCGCCGGCGCGTTGCAGGGCGCCTCGGCCGTCCCCGGCGATGCCATGCAGGACCACTACCTGATCAGGTCGCTGATGGAGGAGGCGATGACGTCGTCGCAGCTCGAAGGCGCTGTGACGACAACTCCGGTCGCCAAGGAAATGCTCCGCTCGGGTCGCGCCCCGCGGGACCACAGCGAGCAGATGATCTACAACAACTTTGTCGCGATGCGCGAGTTGAAGCGGTGGCGTGATCGACCGTTGACGCCGGACACGGTCTTCGAACTGCACCGCGTGCTGACCGACGGCACGCTGGACATTCCGGGTGCCGCCGGACGCTTTCGAAACGCCACGGAGGAGGTCGCCGTGCAGGACCCGCAGGGCCGCATCCTGCACCTGCCGCCACCGGCTCGCGAACTTCCCGAGCGCCTGCAGGCCTTGTGCGATTTCGCCAACCGTACCGACCAGGACGAACCGTTCATCCATCCGGTGATGCGCGCGATCCTGCTGCATTTCATGATCGGCTACGACCACCCGTTCGTCGACGGCAACGGCCGCACGGCGCGCGCGCTGTTCTACTGGTCGATGCTGCGATCGGGGTTCTGGATGACGGAATACCTGTCGATCTCGAGCGTACTCAGGCGTGCGCCCGCGCAGTACGTCCGCGCCTACCTCCAAACCGAATCCGACGACGGCGACACCAGCTACTTCGTGGCACACCAGCTCGATGCATTGCTGAAGGCGATCGAAGGCGTCCACCGGTACATCGCGCGCAAGCAGCAGGCGCAGCTCGAGGCCGAAACCCTGCTGCGACCCGGCAGCGCACTGGCCCGACAGTTGAACCATCGCCAGCGCGCCCTGCTGCTGAACGCGCTGAAGCATCCGGGAAAAGCGTTCACGGTGGCCGGCCACCGCCAGGCGCACGACGTCGTGTACGAAACGGCACGCTCCGATCTGTTGCGCCTGGTGGCAACCGGCCTGTTGCGCCAACACAAGGAAGGCAAGGCGTTCGTGTTCTTCGCCGAGCCGGACCTCGCTGCCCGCTTGGGTCGCTGACCGGTCGGCGGCGTTCGCCGCTCAGGCCGGCGCACGTTGCCTGCGCGACCGCTTCGCCGGCTTCGCCGCCGGCAGCAGCGAGGTCAGCGCCTGGTAGCGCTCGAACAGGAACGCCACCCGCTCGGCGTCGCTGCCGAGCTTCGGCGGCTTGCGGCCGGCCGCCTTCTCGGCGGCGCCATAGGCGGCGTCGACGGCGCGGTCGAGCGCCTGGTGGGCGCGGACCAGCGCCGGCGGCATCGTCAGCGGATCGTACAGATCGGCCAGCGTGCTGTCCGGGAACTGCGCGCGGGCATCGAGCACGCCCTGCGCGGCGGCCTCGATCGCGGCGCGGTGTTTGTCTTCGAGCGGATCGGGCCACGGGAAGTTGTTGTAGACGATGTCCTTCGAATAACGGAAATCGCTCTTCAGCCTTCCGCAAGTGAAACGGACCCACGCCATGTGCATTCGGGAGCTCAGCACCCCGAAATGCAACGGCGCCGCATCCGGAATGGCGAATGCGCTGTCACCGACGATGTCGTCTCTACTGAAAAACCCGAAAGGAATGTACGCGCGGTTCTCCGAAGTATGACGCGGCACCAGGATGTAGTCGGACTTCGGCTGGGTGACCTGCCGGAACAGACTCGGATGCGGATAGTTCCGCGTGCTTGCGGCTTTGCTGGCCTTGCGGAATCGGGCGACCGCATCTACTCGCTCGCGGACGTTCGGCAATGCGTTGATCGCGGCGGGGCTGGCATCCACGAGCCAGAGCACCCATCGCTTCTCGCCGTGCAGGAACTCGTGCGCGCTGAGGAATGGCTTGATAAAGCGAGCAGCGCCAGGTTCTGCCCGTAGCAATGCGTTCTTCTCGTCGTCGGTGAACAGGAAGTGGCCGCCGTCGGTCGGCTTGCTGCCGTACATCATTTCCGGCACGCCGCACAGGTTCGTGACGCGATTCTGCAGCGTCAGCCACGGCGCATCCACGAGGTACGGGTTGATGGTCCCCGCTTCGACGGCATGCGGCTCGCCTTGTGGGGTGTCGTACTCGTAGATGGTTCTCGGCCGCACCGAGGTGCTGGAAAACCCGACAATAATGCAGTAGACCGCCGCCTTGCCCCGCGCCTCGTTGCTCCACCTGAAGGTGCGATGGGCAAAGTCAATCCTGAGCGCCGGATAGCGGGCCAGTGCACGCCACAGGATGCCGACTTGCTCACCTTGGGCGATGGAGTTGGTGGACACGAAAGCACTCCGGATTGCCGGGTTCGCGGCCATCACCGTCGCCGCCTTTACGTACCACGCCGAGACGAAGTCAAGTACGCCAGCGGCCTTGGCGTCGCCGATCGCGGCGAGCATGTCGGCTTTCTGTTCCGCGGTTTGCAGATGGTGACCGATGAACGGCGGATTGCCGAGGATGTAGTTCAACTGCGCCGCCGGCACCACGTCGTTCCAGTCGATCCTGAGCGCATTGCCGTGCACGATCGTCGGCGCCTTGACCAGCGGCAGCCGGGCGAAGTACTCGCCGAAGCGTTCGGCGACCCGCAGGTTCATCTGGTGGTCCATCAGCCACAGCGCGACCTGCGCGATCTGCGCCGGGAATTCCTCGATCTCGATGCCGTAGAACTGGTCGACGTCGACCGCGACGTGTTCGGCGACGCGGGTGAACACGCTGGCCTGCCGCGCGTACAGCCGGTCGAGCAGTTCCAGTTCGAGCAGGCGCAGTTCGCGGTAGGCGATGACGAGGAAGTTGCCGCAGCCGCAGGCCGGATCGAGGAAGCGCAGGTTGGCGAGCCGGACGTGGAATGCCTTGAGCTTGCCCTCGTTGTGGCCGATGCGATCGAGTTCGGCGCGCAGCTCGTCGAGGAACAGCGGGCCGATCAGCTTCAGGATGTTCTTCTCGCTGGTGTAGTGCGCGCCGAGGTTGCGGCGGGCTTTGGCGTCCATCACCGACTGGAACATCGAGCCGAAGATCGCCGGGCTGATCCGGCTCCAGTCGAGCGCCGAGGCCTCGATCAGCAGTTGCCGCATCGTCGCGTCGAACGCGGCCAGCGGCAGCGGCTCGGCGAACAGCCGGCCGTTGACGTAGGGGAACTCGGCGAGTTGCGCGTCGAGCGTCTTCTGGCGGCGGTCGGGCGCCGTGTCGAGGGTCTGGAACAGTTGCGCGAGCCACGGGCCGAGGTCGCTGCCGTCGGGCGCGGTGCGCTGGCCGATCAGTTCGTCGAAGGCCTGCCGCGGGAAGATGCCGGTGTCGTCGGCGAACAGGCAGAACAACAGCCGCACCAGCAGCACTTCCAGCGCATGGCCGCTGTAGCCGGCGGCCTTCAGGGCATCGTGCAGCCGGCCCATGCGCTCGGCGGCGACGATGTTGACCGGGTCTTCTTCCTTGAAGCTGCGCGCCTGGTAGCCGGCGATGAAGCCGAACCGGCGAACGTGCCGGTGCAGGTCGGCGAGGGCGAACTCGAACGGCGTCGCAGCGCCTTCGAGGTCGTAGAGCCGGAAGCGGGCGAAGTCGGAGACCAGCAGGTAGCGCGGCAGCTCGGCGTCGGTCAGGCCGTTGAAGTAGTCGCGGGCCTGCGCGTGCGCGCGCTCGAGGTCGCGGCCGCGCGACTTGTGCTCGATCAGCAGCACGCCTTTCCACAACAGGTCGATGTAGCCGGAACGGCCGTCGAGCGTCTTGACCTTGCGTTCGAAGTTGGCGACCCGCCGGCGGCTGATGCCGAACACGTCGAAGAAGCCATCCCAGAACGATTTCGCCTCGGCGTGCTCGGATGCCTCGTCGGCCCACTCGCGGGAAAACCGCAGTGCGCGGTCCTTGATCTCGTTCCAGCTCAGCGGCATGCGGCAGCTTCCGTGTCGGTCCCGGCCGAAGCATAGACGACCCGGCACGGCGCTCGGCTCATCCGCGCACAGCGCGGCCACCGCAGCCCGCGGGGCCAGGTGCGCGCCAAGGCGTGGTTCTGGCTCGCGCACGGCGGCTCCGACAGCGCGATCGAGCTGCTCGACGAGGCGCTGCAGTAGCGGCGTACGGCTTGCTGCCCGATCGCGTCGGGTCGGGCTGGGGCGGATCGCTCGAGCGCAGGTCCTGGGGCACGACGATCGCGGGATCGTGTGCGATGTCGCTTCGCTCGCCCCCTCTCCCCAACCCCTCTCCCGCGAGGGGAGAGGGGCAACGCGCTTGCCGGCGACGCTGCGTTCACCCCCAACCCTCTCCCGCGAGGGGAGAGGGGCAACGCGCTTACCGGCGACGCCGCGATCACTCCCAACCCCTCTCCCACGAGGGGAGATGGGCTCGGAGCGATCGTTTGCCGGTGAGGTAGACGGGGGTCCGATCCGAAGCCCGTCTCCGCTCGACGAACGGCGTTGCGGTGCCCAGCGGGCATGGCGTTGCGGGACGCAGATCCTGGGGCAC
>JAWLBY010000030.1:20582-38386 GCA_041687455.1 Lysobacteraceae bacterium
TCCGAAGCCCGTCTCCGCTCGACGAACGGCGTTGCGGTGCCCAGCGGGCATGGCGTTGCGGGACGCAGATCCTGGGGCACAACGATCGCGGGATCGTGTGTGATGTCGCTTCGCTCGCCCCCTCTCCCCAACCCCTCTCCCACGAGGGGAGAGGGGCTCGGAGCGATCGTTTGCCGGTGCGGTAAACGGGGGCCCCGCCGAATGCAGGCTCTACCGCGCTGCGGTATGCTCCGCGCCCCGATTTTTGCGCTGCAACAAGGAATTTGCTCGATGGGCCTCGACCTCGTCCCCGCCGGCCGCGATCTGCCGAATGAAATCAACGTCATCATCGAAATCCCGAAGGATGCCGAGCCGGTCAAGTACGAGGTCGACAAGGCGACCGGGGCGATCTTCGTCGATCGCATCCTGTCGACGCCGATGCGCTATCCGTGCAACTACGGCTACGTGCCGCACACGCTGTGCGGTGACGGCGATCCGGTCGACGTGCTGGTGATCCTGCCGCTGCCGCTGATCCCGGGCTCGGTGATCCGCTGCCGGCCGGTCGGTGTGCTGCGCATGAGCGACGAGGCCGGTTCCGACGAGAAGCTGCTGGCGGTGCCGGTCGACAAGGTGTTCGCCGGCTACGGCCACATCCAGGACATCGGGCAGGTGTCCGGCCACTGGCTGGAACGGATCGGCCACTTCTTCGAGCACTACAAGGATCTCGAGAAGGGCAAGTGGGTCAAGCTGGAAGGCTGGGGCGGCGCCGATGAAGCGCGCACGATCCTGCAGCAGTCGGTCGAGCGCTACGAACAGGCGCCGAGCAAGCCGAACTTCTGACAGCCGTCGGTGTGGGCCGATCGGGGGTTACCCGTGCCGCGCCCGCTGAGCTAGGCTAGCGAGCGGGCGCACTGAAGCGCCCGCCGCACGGCGGCGTGGCCGCCTGAGTGACGATCCGGGGGTGGAAACGTGTTCGTTCTGATCATAGGTCGCGATGCCGGTCTGGACGGTGGCGTCGAGCAGGCGCTGGCGGATCTCGGGGTCGACTGGACGATCACCTGCGTCGCCGATGCGACCAGCGCGCTGGCGCATGCGCAGTCCAACCCGGTCGATGTCGCGGTGTGTGAACTGCGTCCGATCGGGATGGAGGGGACCGCGCTGCTGGAGCGGATCCGCAGCCATCATCCGGAAGCGGCGCGGATCCTGCTGCTCGACGAGAACGAGGAATCGCAGGCGATGCGCGCGCTCGGTACCGCGCACCGGTTGCTGAACAAGCCGCTGCGGGCAGAGGAACTGCTCGAAGCGGTCGAGGGCATCGTCGAACTGCGTGAACTGCTGACGTCGCCGGCGCTGCAGGCCGCGGTCGGCAGGATCGACAAGCTGCCGCCGCCGCCCAAGCTCTACCTCGCGCTGACCCGGGCGCTGGACGATCCGGATGTGTCGCCGGCCTCGCTGGCCGACCTGATCCAGCAGGATCCGGCGATGGCGGCGAAGGTGCTGCGGCTGTGCAATTCGGCGTATTTCTCCGGCGGTCGGACCATTTCCGATGTCCGCACCGCGGTGATCCGGCTCGGCCAGCAGGTGCTGCGGCGGATGGTGCTGGCGACCGAAGTGTTCTCCGACGCCGGCACCAGCGGCGTCGACCGCGATGCGATGCGCAAGCGCGCGATGCTGTCGTCGCAACTGGCCGGCAAGCTGATCGGCTCCTCCAGCGCCGAACTCGCATCGACGTCGGCGCTGCTGGCCGAAGTGGGCCTGCTGTTGCCGGGCATCGAACTGCCGGATGAGCACGGCAACACGAGCGGCGACGGTCCGCACTACGCCGAGGCCGGCGCCTACCTGCTCGGCATGTGGGGCCTGCCGATGCCGATCGTCGAGGCGGTCGCCAGCCACCACCAGCCGCGCCGCGCCAAGGCGCGCGGCTTCTGGATCGGCGGTGCCGTGCATGTCGCCCGCGCACTGATCGCCGAACAGCCGATCGACGAGACCTATCTCGCCTCGGTCGGTGTGCTCGACAAGCTGCCGGCCTGGCGCAAGATGGCCGAGGATCTGCTCGCCGCCGAACCGGCCTGATCGCCGGCACGGCCGACACCTCCGGCGTCGCGCTCCGCTGCGCGATCCGCGGGCGTGCGCCGCGCCGTCATCCAACCCGGGCCGCGACGCCCGCTGACGCCGTCAACGCGGCTCGCGCAGGAACCGCGCCAGTGACGGGGTCGGTTCGCTGCGGGTTTCGAGTTCCGCGGCGATGTCGACGAACCCGCGCATGACCGCGATGTCCTGCGGCCGGCGGTTGAGCTGATCGCGCGCCTCGCGGTCGGCACCGGCCACCAGCAGCCGCCGGACCGCCCGGACCTGGCCGTGCAGTGCCGCCAGATGCAGCGGCGTGAAGCCGCGGCCGTCGCGAACATCGAGATCGAGCTGACGCGCCAGCAGCAGTTCGAGCTGCGCGGCCAGCGTGTCTTCGTCGCGCAGGCTGCCGGGCTCGCAACGCGCGCCGAGCAACAGCGCGAGTGGCGACAGCCCGGCCGCGCTGCGCAGATCGGGGTCGGCGCCGGCGCCGAGCAACACCTGCCACAACAGGCTGGCGCGACTGCGGTCCTGCGCGGTCGCGCCCCACTGCGCGAGCATGTGGGTCGCCGCCTGGCCCTGATCGTCGACATGGCCGACGTCGGCGCCGGCCCCGATCAAACGCTGCATCGGTTCCGGCCAGCCGAGCCCGGCAGCGACCATCAGCGGCGTGATGCCGCCCGGCAGCGGCTGGTCGACCGGCACTCCGGCCGCGATCAACCGCTCGACGATCGCGGTCTGCCGGGTGCTGACCGCCGCACTGAGACAGGTGGCGCCGGACAGCGCCGGCAGCAGCGGGTCGGCGCCGGCGGTCAGCAGCCGGTCGACCACCGCCTGTTGGCCGTTGCCGCAGGCACGCAGCAGCGCAGTCGCGCCCTGCCCGTCGCGGGCGTCGAGCGGCAGGCCGAGCGCCAGCAACCGCTCGACCGCGGCAACATCGCCGACCGCCGCGGCAGCGACCAGGTCGGCGTCGCGCAGCGGGCGCCGCGGCAACGGCCAGGGACCGCTCCAGTCCAGCCACTCGGCCAGTGCATGGTCGCTGGCGGCCAGCGCCAGTCCGAGCGGCGTGGTGCCGCTGGCATCGCGGCGGTCGGGCTGCGCGCCGGCGGCGAGTAACGGGCGGATCAGCGCCGGTTCGCGCTGCATGCAAGCCAGATGCAACGCACTGCGGCCACGGCGGTCGGTGGTTTCCGGATCGACGCCGCGCGCCAGCAGCGCGGCCAGCAGCCGGCTCCAGCCGAGCCGGACCGCGAGCAACAGCGGCCGCTCGCCCTGCTCGGCGCCAAATGGATCGGCGCCCTGTTCGAGCAGCGTCAGCGCGAACCGCTCGGCCGCAGCCGAGTCGCCGCCGCTGCGTGTGCTGGCGTGCAGCAGTCGCGCCAGCGTGCCGGAACCGGCGATCGGCAACCCGCGTTCGAGCAGCGCCTGCAACGCGCCGAGCGCCGGCCGTGCGAGCAACCGCTGCTGCAAGGCAGCGATCGCATGCGGGTCGGCCTGCGCGGCGATCGCGGCGGCGAGGCGCTGCCGCAGCGCGGCCGGTCGCGCGTCGGGCAATTGCTCGAACGCGGCCAGCAGGCGCTCCGGACCGTCGGCCGGCGGCACCCGCAGCAGCGCGTCGAGCCGGCCGAGATCGGCATCGGCCAGCGCGTCGGCCAGTCGCTCCGGCCAGTGCGCGGCGTCGTCCGGCGAGATCGTCAGCTCGGCACCGGGCAGGTGGTCGAACAGGCTGGCCGGCAGCGGCCGGTCCGGATCGAGCACCGCGACCAGTGGCCAGCGGCCGGCCGCGATCGCGCAGTCGAGCGCGCTGCGCCCGTCCAGCGCCGGCTGCGTCGGATCGGCACCGAGTTCGAGCAAGAGCGCCACCGTTTCGGCATCGGCCGAGCTCGACTGGCAGGCAACCAGCAGCGCGCTGCGACCGTTGCCGTCGACTGCGCGCGGGTCGGGTCGTGCGGCGACGAGTCGCCGCAGCACCGGATTGGCGCCGGCCCGGGCCGCCTCGTGCAGCGGCGTGACACCGTGCTCATCGGCGGCGCCGGCCTCGGCACCGGCCGCCAGCAACGCATCGACGATCTGCAGGTTGCCGGCCAGGCAGGCATTCATCAGCGCGGTGCGGCCGAGCCGGCCACGGGCATCGACCTTGGCCTTGTGCTTGAGCAGCAATTGCACGCCGGCCGGATCGTCGTCGCCGGCCGCCGCGGCAAGCAGCACCGGCTGGCCCCCGGCCGGATCCGGGCGTGCCTTGCGTTCGAGCAGGAAGCGGGCCAGCCGCCAGTTGCCGGCGCCGCAGGCGACCCCGAGCGGCGAGAAGCCGTCGCGATTCAGTGCCTCGAGCGGCGCGCCGGCGTCTAGCAGCAAGGCGGCAATGTCGGGTTCGCCGGTCAACGCGGCGAAATGCAGCGCGGTGCGGCCGTCGGCATCGGTCGCACGCGGGTCAGCGCCATTCGCGAGCAGGGTCGTCACCGCGTCGGTACGTCCGCGCAGGCTGTCGCGGGTCGCGGCCAGCAGCGGCGTCAGCCCGGCATGCCGACGATTGACGTCGACGCCGCGCTCGATCAGTGCCCGCAGCAGCCGGGTGTCGCCGAGCAGCGCGGCGAGCATCGGCAGGCTGCGCTGGTCGCGCTCGCCAGCGGCCGGCAATGCATGCGGGTCGGCACCGGCTTCGAGCTGCGCCAGTGCGACGTCGATGCGACCGCTGCGGGCGGCGCGGTACAACGCCGCAGTCGGCGGCATCGGCACGGCCGCCGCGGTCGGCATTCCGCTGCTCTCCGGCACCGGCTCGCGCGCCGGCGGCTTCGGCAATTCCGGAATCGGTGTCTGGGCCGAGGCCAGTCGCGCCGGCTCGATCAGAGCCAGCAGCACGAAGGCGAGGAACGGCAGCAGGACTGCCCAGCCGATCGTCAGCGCCAGCCGCAGCGCCGGCTCGAGCAGGCCGCCGGCCAGGCCGACCAGCAGCGCGCCGCCGAGCAGCAGCAGCCAGGCCAGCGAGCCCAGCACCGAACGACTCGCCGACGGGTCGGCAGCGACCAGCTCGCCGGCCTGCTGCAGGCTGCGACGCGCCAGCGCGACGCTGCCACCGCAGCGCGGCGCATCGATCAGGGGCAGCCCAGGCGCCGGCCAGACCCGCGCCAGCCCGACCCCGGTCAACGCCAATGCCGCGCTGAGCAGCAGCACCGCCCACAGCGCGCCGTCGGTCAGCAGTGCATGGGCCGGCCAGCCGGCCAGGCCGAGCATTCCGGCGCTGCCGAGCAACAGCAGCCACAGCACGGCCGGCATCCGCCGCCGCAGGGTCGGGCCGACCCGCTGCTCGGGCCGGTGCTGCAGCGCGAACGCGGCACCGAACAGCGCCGCCGCCAGCGCCGGCAGCGTCGCGGCAAGCAACCACGGCGAAGCCGGCAACCCGAGCGGCAGCAGCCCCAGCAGCACCGCCGACGAAAAGCCGGCCAACGCGGCACCGCGGCCGTGCGGCGGTCGCAAAGGCTCAGTCGGTGCCATGCAGGATCAGCGACTCGTTCGGCGGAAACTGCACGTGGAACCCGTGTTCGGCCAGATTGGCCCGGACCACTGCCGGGTCGGCACGGGCCAGCCGGCGCTCCGGATGCAGGTCGAGTTCGAGCACCAGCACGAAGCCACCGAGCTGACTGCGCAGCGGCGACGGGACGCGCTCGAAAGCGTCACGCTCGGCGAGGTAGACATAGGTCTCCGGCCGGCGCGCGCAACGGTAGACGTAGCAACGCATGGGTCTGGGGGCTGATGCGAAGCGGCAAGGATAGCGGCTGCGCGGCAGCTTGCGGTTAGCACGGCGTTGCCGGATCCCGACCCGACGGCGATGGCGCTGTCGGTGCCGGGGCCGCCGATCGACTCGGCGGCCCGGGCAAGCGTGGCGGAAACCCCCCGCGGACCGGCACACGGAGCAGGCCGCGTGCCGTGGTGTGGAGCGGGCTCAGGTCTCCGGCGGGAACACCGTCGGCGCCGGCGGCGCCTGCGGATGCCGTGGCGGGTTCTTCTCGAGCTCGGCCAGCAGGTGGGCCACGGCGGCCTCGAGGCTCGGATCGATGCCGGCAGCGAGCTGGTCCGGCCGGTCGATCACCTCGATGTCGGGCATCACGCCTTCGTTCTCGACCGCCCAGCGACCGTCGGTGTCCATGAAGCGGAAGCTGGCCGCCAGCAGCGCGCCGCCATCGGCCAGCCGCGGATTGGCCGAGATGCCGATCAGGCCGCCCCAGGTCCGGGTGCCGATCAGCGTGCCGAGGCCGAGCTTGCGGAAGTAGAACGGCAGCGCGTCGCCGCCGGAACTCGACGTACCGTTGGTCAGCATCACCTTCGGGCCGAGATGCGACAGCAGCGGGGTCGCGCGCGGCTCGACGCCGCGGTACTTCCAGTAGCTCAGCGGCGTGCGCGCCAGCAGTTCGATCATCCGGTCCGGAATGAAACCGCCGCCGTTGTAACGGTCGTCGACGATCAGTGCCTCGCGGGCGTTGTACGCAACCATGCCGGCGAACAGTTCTCGATTGCCTTCGATCGCGGTGTTCGGCACATGCAGGTAGCCGATCCGGCCGCCGGACAGTTCCTCGACCCGGCGCCGCCGGGCCTGCACCCAGTCGAGGTAGCGCAGATGCCGCTCCGTGCCGATCGTCCTGACCCGCACGCTGCGCGCCGCGGCCGGGTCGGGGCGCGCGGCGACGCTCAACGCGACAACCTTGTCGGCCTTGTTCTCGAGCAGCCGGTAGATGTTGTCGACGCCGCGCGTGCTGACGCCGTCGATCGCGAGCAGCAGTTCGCCCTCGGCGACATCGACACCGGGCTCGGTCAGCGGCGAGCGCCGCTGCGGATCCCAGTTCTCGCCCGGCATGATCCGGGCGACGCGCCAGTAGCCACTGGCATCGGGCTGCAGGTCGGCTCCGAGCAGGCCGCCGGCGCGGCGTTCGACGCGGGTCTGGTCGCCGGCCTCGACGTAGACGTGGCCGGAATTAACCTCGCCGCCGATTTCATGCAGCAGGTAGTCGAGATCGGCGCGCGTCGCGACATGCGCGACCAGCGGCTCGTAGCGGGCACGGATGGCGTTCCAGTCCTGGCCGTGCATGCCCGGCTCGTAGAACCAGTCGCGCAGTGTGCGCCAGCCGTCGACGAACATCTGCTGCCATTCCTGGCGCGGCTCGATCCGCAACTGCAGGCCATCGAGCTTGAGCTTGCCGGCATCGAAGTCGGCCTTCGGCTTGGCGTCGACGATCGCGAAATCCTCGCCACGCCGCAGCAGCAGCTTCTTGCCGTTGTTCGACAACGCGTAGCCGGTCACCGCAGCGACCGCTTCCGGCTTGTCGGCGTCGAGGCCGAGGTACTGCAGCTCGCCGCGGCCGCCACCGGACGGCATCGAGACGAAGAACACGCCGTCGGCATTGGCCGACAGCCCGGCGTAGTTGCCGGCCGGCGCATTCAATGCGATGACGCGACGGTCGAAGCCGGGCAGATCGACGCGCAGTCGCGCCGCGGACGCGTCGGCCTTGCCGTTCTTGCCGTTCTTGCCGTTGCCGTCGGCGCCGCCGCTGGCGGCGTCGACTTCGTCCGATTTCGGCCGCAGCAGCGCCGGGCCGTCGGCCGCCAGCGTCGCGGCGTAGACACGCGTCGCGTTCTGGTACAGGTAGTTGAACTCGTAGGCGGAGAACGCGAGGTTGTAGTCGCGGTTCGACAGGAAATACAGGTAGCGGCCCTGCGGATCGAAGGCCGGCGAGGATTCGCTGGTCTCGTCCTGGGTCAACTGCCGCGTGGTCCGGCTGTCGACACTGTAGAGCCAGATCGAATCATTGCCGTTGGCACCGGACTTCGCATAGGCCAGCCAGCGGCTGTCCGGCGACCAGGTGTATTCGCCGATCGGCGAAATCGTCGCGGTATCGACATCAGTGACCGCGCCGCTGGCAACGTCGACGATCTGCAAGCGGTTGTGCTTGTCGGAGATCGCGATCCGGCTCGAATCCGGCGACCAGACCGGCGCCAGCCGCCAGATGTCGCCGTCGGTGGTGATCCGGCGCGGCGCGCTGCTGCCGTCCTGCGCACGAACGTACAGCTCGTACTCGCCCGACGCATCCGACAGGTAGGCGATCCAGCGGCCGTCCGGCGACCAGGTCACGTTCATCTCGCGCGCAGCCGGCGTCATCGACAGGTTGCGCACCTCGCCATGTTTGGCCGGCACGCTGAAGATTTCGCCGCGGGCGCCGACGACGATCCGTTCGCCGCCCGGCGCGATGTCGAACGATTCGACGAACTTCTGTGCCGCGATGTACTTCGGCATCGTTTCCGGCAAGTCGTTGGCGACCCGGATCTCGATTTCGCGTCGCTGTGCGGTGGCCGGATCGTAATGCCAGATCGATCCGCCATTCTCGAACACGATGCCGCCCGGGCCGGCGCTCGGCCACAGCACGTCGAACTCGCTGAAATCGGTCAGCCGGCGCGGCTCGCCGCCGGCTTCCGGCATCGCGTACAGATTCAACGTGCGCTCGCGGTCGGACACGAAGTAGATCGTATCGCCGAGCCACATCGGCTGGTGGTCGGTGGCGCGGTGGTCGGTCAGCCGCTGCGCGCTGTTGTCGCGCAGGTCGAAGGTCCAGATGTCCTGCGCGCGGCCGCCGCGATAACGCTTGAAGTTGCGGAAATCACGGTCGATCGGCGTGTAGACGAAGCGGGTGCCGTCCGGGCTCATGCTGCCGCCGCCGGATTCCGGCACCGGCATCGGCTGCTCGAGCCCACCGGCTACCGGCACCAGGTACGGCCGGCCGTCGCGCTCGCCGGTGCCGACGCGATTCATCCTGACCACGATGTGGCGACCGTCCGGCGTCCAGTCGAGCACGCGGTTGTCGGTGCCGCCGCGCGGCGGCATCGGACCGACGTCGTTGTACCAGGTCAACTGGCGCGGCTCGCCGCCGGCCGCCGGCATCACGAACACCTGCCGGGTGCCGTTGTACTCGGCCGAGAACGCAATCTGGCTGCCGTCCGGACTGAACTTCGGATACAGCTCCTGCCCGGCATGCGATGTCAGCCGCGATGCGGTGCCGCCGACCAGCGGCGCGGTGTAGATGTCGCCGCCGTAGACGAACACGACGCGATCATTGTGGATGTCCGGGAAGCGCAGCAGCCTGGTCGGACTGTCGGCCAGCGCGGTGTGGGTCGCCAGCGCAAGAAGCAATGGGTACAACGGTCGCATCGGACATCCTCGAATGGTCGGTCGCGACCGATTCTAGCCGGCCGGTTGCGGCCGTCCTGTGCCGGAAGGGCCGGAACCGCGGCCGGCGGGCCGGGATCGCGCTCGCCTCGGCGCGAAAAGCGCGCGACCGGGCGCATCGGCTTCGCCCGGACTCAGCGCGACGAGCCGTACCGGCCGCGACGTTGCGGCACGAGCGGCCCACCGACGCTGCAGGCGAACCGCGCACGCCGCGACGTTGCGGCCGTGCCTGCTCTGCTACCCTCGCCCGCTCGCTATCTGCTGGAGCTTGCGATGCTGCGTTTGCGTCCCGTGCTGGCCCTGACCCTCGCGCTGTCGGCCGTGCTGCCGGCGTTCGCCGAGCGGCCCGACTGGCAGCTCGAACTGGAACGGATCATGGCTCATCCGGACTGGATCGGGCCGCCGGTCGAGCAACCGTACTGGGCGCTCGACGGCCGTGCGATCCACTACTCGCTCAAACGCGAAGGCAGTCCGGTGCGCGACCTCTGGCGGGCGCCGCTGGACGGCACCCCGAGCCGCGTCGACGACGCCGAGCGCGCGACGCTCGACGCCGCCGATCCGGTGTTCGATGCCGAGCGGCGGCGAGCGCTGTTCGTCCGCGGCGGCGACGTGTTCCTGCGCGACCTCGCCAGCGGCGAACTGCGGCAACTGTCGCGCACGCCGAAGGACGAGTCGCGGCCGATGTTCTCGTCCGACGGTTCGGCGGCGCTGTGGCGGATCGGCAGCGACTGGTGGGGTTTCGATTTCGAGCGCGGACTGTCGATCCAGTTGACCGACCTGCGCACCGAGAAGGACCCGCAGGCCGAGCCGGATGCCGACCCGCTGCGCGACATGCAGTTGCGGCTGTTCGAAACACTGCAGCGCGGCAAGCAGGATCGCGACGCGCTGCGCGAACGCGATCGCGAACTGCGACGCGCCGACCCGACCCGGCCGATCTCGCCGGTGTACCTCGGCGACGCGCTGACGCTGGCCGACAGCGCGCTGTCGCCCGACCGCCGCTGGGTGCTGCTGGTGACCGAGGCCAAGGATGCCGACACCGGCCGCGACGGCACGATGCCGAAATACGTGACCGAGAGCGGCTACGAGGAGGTCGAGGACGTCCGCACCCGGGTCGGCCGCAACGCGCCGATCGGCCAGCAGGTGAAGCTGGTCGATCTCAACGACGGCAGCGTCCACTCGCTGGCGTTCGACCCGCTGCCCGGCATCGCCGACGATCCGCTCGCCGAACTGCGCAAGCGCAACGAGCAGCCGGCATTGGAGGGCCAGCGCGCGGTGCGCGTCGACGGCATCGAATGGAACCGCGACGGCAGCCAGGTCGCGCTGATGCTGCGCGCGGTCGACAACAAGGACCGCTGGATCGCGACCGTCGAGTTCGGCGACAGGCAACTGGTCAGCCGGCATCGACTGACCGATCCGGCCTGGATCAACTGGAGCTTCAACGGCTTCGGCTGGGTGCCGGGCACCACCGACACGCTGTGGCTGTTGTCGGAGCACAGCGGTTGGTCGAAGCTGTACACACTGCCGCTCGGCGGCAAGCCGCGCGCGCTCGGCGAGGGCCGCTGGGAGGCCGACGACGTGCACTGGTCGCCGGACGGCCGCACCGCCTATTTCCTCTGCAACCGCGCATGGCCGGGCGACTACGAGGTCTGCGCCGCCGATCGTGAAAGCGGCAGCGTACGCGAAGTGACCGCGCTCGACGGCGTCGACGACTTCGTGCTGTCGCCCGACGGCCAGCGCCTCGCGCTGCGGGCGTCGAGCAGCCACACGCCGCCGCAGTTGCACGTCGTCGATCTCGCCGACGGCCGCAGTCGGCCGCTGACCGATACCCGCAGCGACGCCTATCGCGCGCGACAGTGGCCGGCACCGCAGTTCGTGCAGATTCCGTCCAGTCACGGCGCCGGCTCGATCCACGGCAAGTTCTACCGCCCGGCCGAACTGCAGCCCGGCAAGCGCTATCCGATCGTGTTGTTCGTGCATGGCGCGGGCTACCTGCAGAACGTGCACGCGCGCTGGCCGGTGTACTTCCGCGAGCAACTGTTCCATCACCTGCTGGTCGAGCACGGCTACCTGGTGCTCGATCTCGACTACCGGGCCTCGGCCGGCTACGGCCGCGACTGGCGCACCGCGATCTACCGGCAGATGGGTCATCCGGAACTCGACGACTACCTCGACGGCATCGACTGGTTGGTCGAGCAGCAGCAGGGCGACCGCGAGCGGGTCGGCATCTATGGCGGCAGCTACGGCGGCTTCATGACCTTCATGGCGATGTTCCGCGCGCCGGAGCGGTTCGTCGCCGGTGCCGCGCTGCGGCCGGTGGCCGACTGGGCGCACTACAACCACGAATACACGTCGAACATCCTGAACACCCCGACGATCGATCCGGAAGCATTCGGCAAGTCGTCACCGATCGAGTACGCCGCAAACCTGCAGGGCCACCTGCTGATCAGCCACGGCATGATCGACGACAACGTGTTCTACCAGGACTCGGTCCGCCTCGCGCAGCGACTGATCGAGCTTCGCAAGGACAAGTGGGAGCTGGCGAGCTATCCGCTCGAACGGCATGCCTACCAGCAACCGGAGAGCTGGTACGACCAGTACCGCCGCGTGTTCGAACTGTTCCAGCGGACGCTGCAGCCCACCGACTGAGCCCCTGCGCACCTGCCCCGAACGGAGTCATGCCGATGCAATGGATGATCTACGGCGCCAACGGCTACACCGGTGAACTGATCGCGCGCGAGGCGGCCCGGCGCGGCCTGCAGCCGGTGCTTGCCGGCCGCAACCGCGACGCGCTGGAACGGCTCGGAAAGGAACTATCGCTGCCGGCGCGGGTGTTCGCACTCGATGATCGGTCGGCGCTGCGGGAAGCGCTGTCCGGCATCGGCCTCGTGCTGCATTGCGCCGGGCCGTTCTCGCAGACCGCGGCGCCGATGATCGACGCCTGCATCGCCAGCGGCTGCCACTATCTCGACATCACCGGCGAGATCGACGTGTTCGCGCTCGGCCATTCGAAGGATGCCGATGCGCGGCAGGCGGGTGTCGTACTGCTGCCGGGCAGCGGCTTCGATGTCGTGCCGACCGACTGCGTCGCCGCGCTGCTGAAGGCGCGGCAGCCCGACGCCGAGCGCCTCGTGCTGGCGTTCGAGGCAGGCGGCGGACCGAGCCCGGGCACCGCGAAGACCAGCGTCGAAGGTCTCGGCAAGGGCGGTCGGGCGCGAATCCGCGGCATCGTCGAACGCGTGCCGCTGGCGTGGAAGGTGCGATTCTTCGAGCGCGACGGCGAGCAGCGCGTCGCGATGACGATCCCGTGGGGCGACGTCTACACCGCGTTCGTGTCGACCGGCATTCCGGACGTCGAGGTCTACATGGCGGTGCCGCCGGCAACGATCCGGCGCGTGCGCCGGCTGCGGATGCTCGGTCCGCTGCTCGGCCTGCGATGGGTGCAAGGGCTGCTGAAGGCGCAGGTCGGGAAGAAGGTCCGCGGACCGAGCGCGACGACCCGCGACCGGACCGGCTGCGTGGTCTGGGGCGAAGTCACCGACGCCCACGGCCGCCAGCAGCGGATGCGGCTGCGCACGCCGAACGGCTATGCGCTGACCGTATCCGCATCGCTCGGCATCGTCGAACGACTGCTGCACGATGCCCCGGCCGAAGGTGGCTACTACACGCCGTCGATGCTGATGGGTGCCGAGTACGTGCTGTCGCTGCCCGGCGTGCGGCTCGATTGATCGCGTGCCACGCTCGGTGGGGCGGTCCTTCGACCGGCTCAGGACAGGCTTCAGCCGCGATCTTCTGACTGTCCCACATGCATGCCCCGCACGGTCGCTGGTATCTCCATTCGTGATCTGTCGATGAGCCGCGCCTACCTGCAAATCCATTCCTGCGTGCTGCTGTGGGGCTTCACCGCGATCCTCGGCAAGCTGATCACGCTGGCCGCGTTGCCGCTGGTCTGGTGGCGGATGCTGATCGTGGTTGGCGTGTCGCTGCTGATCCCGACCGTATGGCGCGGGCTGCGGCGGATGTCGCCGCGACTGCTGGCGGTCTACGCCGGCATCGGTGCGCTGGTGGCGCTGCACTGGCTGACCTTCTACGCTGCGATCAAGCTGTCGAATGCCTCGGTCGCGGCGACCTGCATCGCGCTCGGCCCGGTGTTCCTCGCGATCGTCGAGCCGTGGCTGACCGGGCGCCGGTTCCAGCCGCGCGAACTGCTGCTCGGGATCGCGGTGTTGCCGGGTGTCGCATTGGTGGTCGGCGGCATCGACGTCGCGATGCGAACCGGCGTCGCGGTCGGTGCGGTTTCGGCGGCGCTGGTCGCGGTGTTCGGAGCGCTGAACAAGCGCTTCGTCGAACACGGCGATCCGTTGACCGTCACGACGGTCGAACTCGGCGCCGGCGTCGCGACGCTGACCATGCTGACGCCGATCGTGCCACTGCTGCTGCCGGGCGAGACTTCGCTGCCGTGGACGCTCCCCGGATTCGACGATGCCGCATTGCTGGTCACGCTCGCGCTCGGCTGCACGCTGCTGCCGTTTGCGTTGTCGCTGGTGGCGCTGCGGCGGTTGTCGGCGTTCTCGGCCCAGCTCGCGGTGAATCTCGAACCGGTCTACGCGATCGTGCTGGCGATGCTGCTGCTCGGCGAGCAGCACGAGCTGACGCCGACGTTCTATGCCGGCGTCGCGGTCATCCTCGCTGCGGTGCTGCTGCACCCGCTGATCAGCCGGCCGCGACGGGTGACGACGCCGGAGGCGCTGGGCGTCGCGGAGGCGAAGCACGTCGCCGATTGAGATCCACCACAACGCTTTGAATGGAAACGGCTTCAGCCGCGATCTTGTGCCGCAGCCTTGCAGCAGCTCGGAACTGCAGTATCCCTCGCATGCTGCAGCAAGCTCGGGGCGCACGCTCTTGGGTCCCCTCGTGGAGCGACGGCGGGCTGGCGGAAAACGCCCGCAGGGGCACGCGCATGGATGCGCGTGCGTCCACCGTCAGCACAGGATGTGCTGTCGGTGGACCCCGCCAGCACGACGACCCGGAGCGCGAATGCGCGGAGGGCCCGCGCAACGCGGGGTGCCCTTTCTCTTGGTTACTTCTCTTTGGGCACGCAAAGAGAAGTAACTCGGGCAGGCCGCAGGCCTGTCCGAAACGCTGTTTCTCTGCGCGACGCGCGAGTGCAGCCGCAATCAACAGATCCCGGCTGAAGCCGCTCCCACAGGAAACGCGCAGCACGCAGCAAGCGAGCCGCTGCAGCCCGGCCATTACAATGCACGCAATGGACGTTTCCCATCTGCTCGAAGGCCTGAACCCGGCGCAGCGCCAGGCCGTCACTGCCGAACCCGGCCATCATCTCGTGCTGGCCGGCGCCGGCTCCGGCAAGACCCGCGTGCTGGTGCACCGGATCGGCTGGCTGACCGAAGTGCTCGGCGTGCGGCCGTATTCGATCCTCGCCGTCACCTTCACCAACAAGGCCGCCGGCGAGATGCGCCAGCGCGTGTCGGCGCTGGTCGAGGGCAGTGGCCCGTCGGGTCGCAGCGGCATGTGGGTCGGCACCTTCCACGGCATCGCCCACCGGCTGCTGCGGCTGCACGCGCGCGACGCCGGGCTGCCGGACACCTTCCAGGTGCTCGATTCGGACGATCAGTTGCGGCTGCTCAAGCGCACGATCGTCGACCTCGGCCTCGACGAAAAACAGTTCCCGCCGCGGCTCGCAAGCTGGTTCGTCAATCAGTGCAAGGACGAGGGCAAGCGCAGCAAGCACCTGCAGGTCACCGACTACCAGAGCGGCGTGCTGCGCGACATCTATGCCGCCTACGAGGCCGCCTGCGAGCGTTCCGGGCTGGTCGACTTCGCCGAACTGCTGCTGCGCACGCACGAGCTGCTGCGCGACAACCCGGGGCTGCTTGCGCACTACCGGCAGCGCTTCACGCAGATCCTGGTCGACGAGTTCCAGGACACCAACGCGATCCAGTACGCATTCGTCCGGCTGCTTGCCGGCGAGACTGGCTGCGTGCTGGTGGTCGGCGACGACGACCAGGCGATCTACGGCTGGCGCGGCGCGCGGGTCGAACACGTGCAGCATTTCCTGCGTGATTTCCCTGACGCGCAGACACTGCGGCTGGAGCAGAACTACCGCTCGACCGGCACCATCCTGGCCGCCGCCAATGCGGTGATCGCGAACAACCCGGAGCGACTCGGCAAGCGGCTGTGGACCGACGGCGCCGACGGCGAACCGATCGAACTGTTTGCGGCCTACAACGAGAACGACGAGGCGCGCTTCGTCGTCGAGCGCGTGCAGCAATGGATCGCGCACGGCGGAACCGCCAGCGACTGCGCGGTGCTGTACCGCTCGAACGCACAGTCGCGTGCGTTCGAGGATGCATTGATGCAGGCCGGCATGCCGTATCGCGTGTACGGCGGCCTGCGTTTCTTCGAGCGCGCCGAGATCCGTGACACGCTCGCCTACCTGCGGCTGATCGCGAATCGCGCCGACGACGCCGCCTTCGAGCGGGCGGTCAACACGCCGACCCGCGGCATCGGCGAGCGCACGCTGGACCAGGTCCGAGCCAGCGCCCGCGCCGATAACGCGCCGATGTGGGAAGCGATGCTCGGCGAAATCGTCGACAGCCGGTTGTCGGGCCGCGCGCGCAACGCGCTGCGCGGGTTCGCCGAGCTGATCGAGCAACTGGCCGGCGAATGCCGCGAGCTGGTGCTGGCCGAGCAGATCGACCGGGTGCTGCTGCGTTCGGGCCTGCGGGCCTATTACGCCGCCGAGTCGCGCGGGTCGCTCGATTCCCGCACCGACAACCTCGACGAACTGGTCACCGTCGCCAGCCGCTTCCATGCCGCCGACATCGAGGAACAGGATCTGCCGGAGCTGGTCGCATTCCTCGCCTTCGCATCGCTCGAAGCCGGCGAAGGCCAGGCCGAGGCGTGGGAGGACGGCGTCCAGTTGATGAGCCTGCACGCAGCGAAGGGCCTCGAGTTCCCGCTGGTGTTCCTGGCCGGCATGGAGGAAGGCATCTTCCCGAGTCGCAGGGCACTGGAGGAATCCGGCCGGCTCGACGAGGAACGCCGGCTCGCCTACGTCGGCATCACCCGCGCACGCGAGAAACTGGTGCTGTGCTACGCCGAAGCGCGACGGATCCACGGCGTCGACCTGTACGGCACGCCGTCGCGTTTCGTCCGCGAGATCCCGGCGCCACTGCTGAATGAACTCCGTCCGCGGGTGCAGGTGGCGCGACCGATGGGATATTCGGGCGGCCCACGCGGTGCATCGTCGCTGCAGGAAGACCCGGGCCATGGCCTGAAGCTCGGCCAGCGCGTGCGCCACATGAACTTCGGCGAAGGCGTTATCACCGACGCCGAAGGCAGCGGCGCGCATGCGCGGGTGCAGGTCAATTTCGACAGCGCCGGGTCGAAGTGGATGGTGGTCGCGTACGCGAAGCTCGAAGCCATCAGGTGATGGACGTCGCAGACGGCATGCTCACCATGCGGACTCCAACGCAGCCGTCGGCCGGTCCTGGGTTGCCCCCCCCAACGAACTGCATAGACTGGACAAGCCTAGGATCGGGCTGGGCCCAACTCGACAATGGAGAACAAGAAATGAGTCACGGATTCAGCGACAAACGCTGGAAGAATCTCCTCGCATGTGCCGCGCTGGCGATTGCGGGGGTCAACGTTTCGCCGACAGCACACGCCATTGACATCACCGAAGCGTCTTACGCTCTGGCGCCAACCTGGGTGCCCAGCGGCCCGGCCAACGGTTCCGTCTCTGCCACCGCGGCAGCCAGCCGCGACGGTTGGCACATCGAGGCGAAGTTCACCTGGAAAGCAGTCAATGGCCGCCCGGCCTGGCATCTCGTCGAAAGCAATGCCGAGTCCGTGGGGCAGGTGGCAACGCTTTCGGATGGCTCGCCGGCCGCGAGTGCATCCGGCGACGGCGCACCGAGCGTCCCCGATCCGAACCCGCCAACGGGTGCTCCCAACGGCGGCGGCACCGTCACCAACACGTTCTGGGATGGTGGCTGGTCCTACACGGTGACGTATGAGTGGGGCACCCGGAACGGCGTGCTCGGATGGCACATCACTTCCGTCAGCATGACGTACGCGCCGAAGAACCCGTACCCTCCCACCAGCGAAAAATGAGCTGAGTCAGTCGGCGCGGCGACGAAACCGCGCCGACTGATCGTGGAGGCCAAACCGACTGACGCCGCCCGCGGGAGCGCGGGCTCGGCTTTGTCATCCCGGCCCTTCGACAGGCTGCCGGCCTCCGACCGCGCCGGGATCCATCCTGGTCCTGATCGAACTGCAGTGGATCCCGGCGCTCGCCCACTGCTGTCCGGGGAAGTGGCGGGCGCCGAATCTTGCGATACCGTCATCCCGGCGAAAGCCGGGAACCATTTTGGCTTCGCTTCACAAGCCGAGGACTCGCAGCAAGAGCAAACTGGATCCCGGCTTCCGCCCACTGCTGTCCGGGGAAAATCCGCGCGCGCCTCACGAAAGTGTTGCGGTGTCTGGAGTTCGGGGTTAAACCCCTGAGCGCCAACTCACTTCCAGA
>JAWLBY010000031.1:0-37781 GCA_041687455.1 Lysobacteraceae bacterium
CTCGACCGATAGCTTCGGCTATCGGCCTCGCTCCGGAGCGGCGTCCACCACGCCCATCCCGTCGCGATCCCACTTCCGCTTCATCCGTTACAGTCCACTGGAGCCGTTCCGGAAGCGTCCGGACCCAGTCGACGATCGCCGGCATGGCACGAACGCTCACACCATTGGCAGGGCCTGGCCGTCGAAGCGGCCGCGGCGCGCGATCAGCCCGGCCGCATTCCTGCGTACAGACCGAGCAGGCTGACCGTGTCGATCAGTCCGTGCGCGACCACCAGCGGCCACAGTGAACCGCCGCGCACGATCAGCGCACCGAACACCAACCCCAGACAGCCGGTCACCAGCATGCCGGTCGGACCCTGATAGGCGTGGGCCAGCGCGAACAGCAGCGCCTGCAGCGCAACCGCCATCACCGCTGCGCCGCGCCGGCCATCGAACAGCCGCCGCAGCCGCGACTGCAGGAAGCCGCGGAACAACCACTCCTCGCCGAGCGCGGCGGCGGTCCAGACCACTGCCAACAGACCGAACAACATCGGCAGGTTGCCGGCCAGGCCGTCGAATCGCGCCGTCCGCATCGGCGGCCATCCGAAAAGTTGCGTCGCCAGCAGCGTCGCCGCGATGGCCGTCGCGTAGCCGAGCACCGCATAGCCGAAACCGGTCAGCAGCAGCGAGGATGTCGAACGCGGGCGGCGGATTCCGGCGGCCGTCCACGACTCGCCGTTGCGGCGCACCAGCGCTGCCGCCAGCAGGCCGCACACCGCAACCGTGACCGGGCCCGCCAATGGCAGGCCGATGGCGTGCAGGCCGAGATAGGAAACAACGAATACCAGCGCGACGATCGAAAGTTGTACCAGCATGGCGACGACTCCGGCGAGACCGACCTCAGGATGGCGGGAGCAGAAGTGAATCGCCTTATCTTTTTCGAGGCTCCGGATCGACCTGCCGCTTCGGCCGGCAACATGCCTGCATCCATGCGTGGCTCGGCCAAGGCGCCGAGCGCTTCGGCTCGCCGTCCGGGCCGTTCGCTCCAGCGTGCGATGTGACTTCCGCCACACGCGCCGACAGCTCCACCGCCGCAGGCTCGCGGCCCGCGCCCGGAATCGAACTGGAGCAGCGGCGGCTTCAGGTGAGCGCGCTTGCGGCCGGCCACGGCCCGCAACCGCGATCGAAACGGGCGACGAAACTGACTGTCGACTGAATGCAAAGCTGCGGTCGCTGACGCGAATCGCCGCCAACTTGCGTTGTTTCTGACGTTGCCCGGGGGGCCGCCCGGCTTTCGAGAACTGACAACCGATGAATTCCCGACCCGTCATTGCCGTTCTGGGCGCCACCGGCGCGCAGGGCGGTGGTCTCGTCCGCGCGCTGCTGGCCGACCCGCAGGCACGTTTCGCGGCCCGCGCCCTGACCCGCCAGCCGACCGGATCGCGTGCACGCCGCCTGGCTGCCGCCGGTGCCGACGTCGTCGCCGCCGACCTCGACGATGTCGACTCGCTGGTCGCCGCGTTCACCGGCGTGCACGGCGTGTTCGCGGTGACCAACTTCTGGGAGCACTTCTCCCCCGAGACCGAGCTGCAGCAGGCCGAGAACATCGCCGTCGCGGCACGCGAGGCCGGCGTTGCCCATCTGGTCTGGTCGACGCTCGAGGACACCCGCCTGCGCGTGCCGCTCGACGACCCGCGGATGCCGACGCTGATGGAGCGCTACAAGGTTCCGCACTTCGACGCCAAGGGCGAGGCCAACGGATGGTTCCGTCGCTACGGGGTGCCGACGACGTTCCTCAACACGTCGTTCTTCTGGGACAACCTGATCCATTTCGGCATGGGACCGAAGCGCTGGGAGGACGGCTCGCTGTTCTTCGTGCTGCCGATGGGCCGGCGCCCGCTGCCGGGGATCGCCGCCGCCGACATCGGGCCGTGCGCATTCGGCGTATTCGCGCAGGGCGCATCGATGATCGGCCGCAACATCGGCATCGCCGGCGAGCACCTGACCGGCCAGCAGATGGCCGATGCGCTGTCGCGAACGCTGGGCGAGCCGGTCCGGCATGTCGACATGCCGCCACCGCAGTACGCCGCGCTCGGATTCCCGGGCTCAGTGGACCTGGCCAACATGTTCCAGTTCAAGCACGACTTCAACGACATCTTCTGCGCCTCGCGCGCAGTCGATGCGACACGTGCGCTGCATCCGGGCCTGCTCGACTTCGACGGCTGGCTGCAGCGGCACGGCCAGGATATCGTCGTGCCGGGGCTGGCCGAAACCGCCGCCTGATCCGCCACGCAGTTCGGCAGTTCGGCAGTTCGGCAGTTCGGCAGTTCGGCAGTTCGGCAGTTCGGCAGTTCGGCAGTTCGGCAGTTCGGCAGTTCTTCGGCAGTTCGGCTGTTCGGCGCCCCGGACGCCGCGCCGCGCTCAGGCGCGATCGAACGGGAACGCGATGACGTCGGCGATCTTCTGCGTGCCGAGCATCGCCGCCAGCAGCCGGTCGATGCCGAGCGCGACCCCGGCGCAGGCCGGCATGCCGAAGGCCAGTGCGGCGAGCAGGCGCTGGTCGAGCGCCGGCGTGGCGATGCCGCGCGCGGCGCGCCGGGCGGCATCGCGTTCGAACCGCAGCCGCTGCTCGTTCGCATCGGTCAGCTCGTGATAGCCGTTGGCGAGTTCGAGCGGGCCAAGGAAGGCCTCGAAGCGCTCCGCCACCGCCTCGTCGCCGTTGCCACGCAGCCGAGCCAGCGCGCACTGCGAGGCCGGGTAGTCGTGCAGCAGCAGCAGCCGATCGGGTTGGAACTGCGGCTGGATCCGGTGGCTCAGCAGCAGATCGAGCCAGTCGTCGCGATCCAGGCCATCCGGGTCGATCCGGATGTCGGCCAGCGGCGCCTGCAACGACGCCAGGTCGGCCCGCAGCGGATCGACGCCGAGCGCATCGATGAACAACTGCCGGTAGCTGCAACGGACCACCTCGACACGCCGGCCGACCAGCGCCAGCGCGGTCGTGACCAGTGCCGCGACCTCGTCCATCAGGCGGACGTGATCCCAGCCGACCCGATACCACTCGAGCATCGTGAATTCCGGATTGTGGCGACCGCCGGCCTCGCCGTTGCGGAACACCCGACCGAGCTCGTAGCAGTCACCGATGCCGGCGGCGAGCAGGCGCTTCAGCGCGAATTCCGGCGACGTCCGCAACCAGCGACGCCGCGCGCCGCCGGCGACCGGGCCGCTGAACTCGAGCGAGAAACTCTCGATGTGCGGGTCGGTCACGCCAGCCGCCGACAGCACCGGGGTCTCGACTTCGAGCACCCCGCGCTCGGCGAAGAACGCCCGGATCGCGGCGTTCGTCCTTGCACGCAGTTCGAGCGTCTCGCGGGTTGCGGTGGGAGTCCAGTCGATCGACATGTCTGCTGCGTGTTCTTCGTGGGAGCGGCTTCCGCCGGACCGTCATGATCGGGCGGCAGCCTGTGGTGGAATTACGGCGCGTCGGCCGGGGCTGAAACCTGCTGAAGCCCGTCTTGCAGCGGCGCGAGGTCCGTTCTGGAGAACTGGTCGATGCTCAGCCGTGCTCGGCCAGGAACGAGAGCAGCTTCGCTTCGTCCCAGATCTCGACGCCGAGCGCCTGCGCCTTTTCCAGCTTCGATCCGGCCGCCTCGCCGGCGACGACGAACGAAGTCTTCTTCGACACACTGCCAGCGACCTTGGCGCCCAGGGCTTCGAGCCGCGCACCGGCCTCGTCGCGGGTCAGCGACGACAACGCACCGGTCAGCACGACGGTCTTGCCGGCCAGCGGGCCATCGGCGGCGCGCTGCGGTGAGCCTTCCGGCCAGTGCACGCCGGCCGCGCGCAGCTCGTTGATGACCTGTCGGTTGTGCGGCTCCGAGAAGAATGCGGCGATCCGGCCGGCAACGATCGGACCGACGTCCGGCACCTCGAGCAGCGCCGCTTCATCGGCCGCCATCAACGCATCGAGCGAACCGAAATGCCGAGCCAGTGTCTTTGCCGTCGATTCGCCGACGTCGCGGATGCCGAGCGCGAACAGCAGCCGATCGAGCGTGGTCGCGCGGCTGGCATCGATCGCGGCGACCAGCTTCTCGGCCCAGCGGGTCGCGATCCGGCCGGCCTTGACCGTTTCCGGCACCACGCCGTCGCGCTCGTCGGCGCGTCGTTTCATGTCGAGGAAATCCTCGAGCCGCAGGCGGTACAGGTCGGCGATCGTCCGCACGTAGTCGAAATCGACCAGTGCCTCGATGAAGCGTTCGCCGAGGCCGTCGATGTCCATCGCCCGACGCGCCGAGAAATGCAGCAATGCCTGCTTGCGCTGGGCCGGACAGAACAGTTCG
This sequence comes from Lysobacteraceae bacterium, assembly GCA_041687455.1. Lineage (GTDB taxonomy): Bacteria > Pseudomonadota > Gammaproteobacteria > Xanthomonadales > Xanthomonadaceae > JAWLBY01. The sequence goes on from JAWLBY010000031.1 coordinate 4,317, forward strand.
CCGGTGCAGCGGGCGACGACTTCGCCCTCCTCGCGCCGCACCGCCGAGCCACAGGCCGGGCACACCGTCGGCATCACGAACGGCGGATGCAGCGGCGTGCCATCGGCAGCCAGCGGGCGCCGTTCCGGAATCATCCGGACGACTTCCGGGATCACGTCACCGGCCCGGCGCACGATCACGGTATCGCCGGGACGCACGTCGAGCCGCGCGATCTGGTCGGCGTTGTGCAGGCCGGCGTTGGTCACGACGACACCGCCGACCTGCACCGGCCTGAGTTTCGCGACCGGCGTGATCGCGCCGGTGCGACCGACCGAGACCTCGATCGCCTCCAGCAAGGTTGCCTGTTCCTGCGCCGGAAACTTGTGCGCGATGGCCCAGCGCGGCGCGCGCGAAACGAAGCCCATCGCGCGCTGCTGGTCGAACCGGTCCAGCTTGTAGACGACGCCGTCGATGTCGTAGGCCAGCGCATCGCGCCGGGCACCGATCCGATCGTAGTAGGCGAGCAGCCCGTCGAGGCCGGTCGCGACGTCCGCTTCCGGGCTGACCGGAAAACCGAACTCGCGCAGCGCGGCAAGCGTGGCCGAGTGGCACGACGGCGGCGTCCAGCCGTCGACGACGCCGAGCGCGTAGGCATAGAACGACAGCGGCCGCGACGCGGTGACGCGTGGGTCGAGCTGGCGCAGCGAGCCGGCCGCGCCGTTGCGCGGGTTGGCAAGCGTGCGCTCGCCACGCGCCAACGCCTGTTCGTTGTAGCGGTTGAACGCCTCGCGCGGCATGTAGACCTCGCCACGCACCTCGAGCACTGCCGGCGCCGCCGCGCCGCGCAGCCTGAGCGGAATCGCGCGCAGCGTGCGCACGTTCGGGGTCACATCCTCGCCGACGCTGCCGTCACCGCGGGTCGCGCCGTGCACCAGCACGCCATGTTCGTAACGCAGGCTGATCGCCAGCCCGTCGATCTTCGGCTCGACCGAGAACCGCGGCTGCGATTCGCCGGTTTCCTCGCCGATCCGGCGCACGAAATCGGCCACCTCGTCGGCGCTGAATGCGTTGGCCAGCGACAGCATCGGCTGCTCGTGGCGCACGCTCGGAAATGCGCCGGCACCGCGCGCACCGACCCGTCCGGTCGGCGAATCGGCACTGGCGAATTCGGGATGGGCCGCCTCCAGCGCCTGCAGCTCGCGCAGCAGCCGGTCGTATTCGGCATCGGGAATCGACGGATCGTCGAGCACGAAGTAACGGTAGTTGGCGTCGTCGATCTGCTGCCGCAACGAGCGGATCTGTTGTTCGATGGTCGGCATCGGCGGGCCAGGCCAGGGGCGGTACGGGTCCGCGATGATGCAACAAAGTGCCGCAATCCTGCAGGAGCGCCTTCAGCCGCGATCGCCGCCGAAGCGCAGCGGGTTGCATCGTCTGGAACGTGCTCCCGGTCGCGGCTGAAGCCGCTCCCGCAGGAAAGCTGCGCCGCCGGCGTGTGCGATAATCGGCGCCTTTCCGCTTGCAGATTCGCATGAACGATTTCGTCCGCCTCGTCGAGGTCGGCCCGCGCGACGGGCTGCAGAACGAGCAGGCCCAGATACCGACCGCGACCAAGATCGAACTGATCGGGCGGCTGGTCGCGGCCGGCGTGTCGACCGTCGAGGCGACCAGCTTCGTCAGCCCGAAGTGGGTGCCGCAGATGGCCGATGCGGCCGAGGTCTACGCCGGCATCAGCAAGCGGCCCGGCGTGCGCTTCCCGGTGCTGGTGCCGAACGAGGCCGGCTACCAACGCGCCCGCGCGGTCGGCGTCGACGAGATCGCGGTGTTCGGCGCCGCATCGGAAGCGTTCAGCCGCAGGAACATCAATGCGTCGATTGCCGAAAGCCTCGAACGGTTCCGGCCGGTGGTCGCGCGCGCACTCGCCGACGGCGTGAGTGTGCGCGGTTATGTCTCGACCGTACTCGGCTGCCCGTACCAGGGCGCAGTGCCGCTGGCCGACGTCGTCCGCGTCGCGACCGCACTGCACGCGATGGGCTGCTACGAGATCTCGCTCGGCGACACGATCGGGGTTGGCACGCCGAAGCAGGCACGGCGGATGCTTGAGGCGGTCGCGGCCGAGATTCCGCTGGAACGGCTCGCGGTGCATTTCCACGACACCCGCGGGCAGGCGCTCGCCAACGTCCATGCCTGTCTCGAGGCCGGCGTGCGGGTCGTCGACGCGTCGGTGGCCGGTCTCGGCGGCTGCCCATACGCGGCCGGCGCCAGCGGCAACGTCGCCAGCGAGGACCTCGTCTACATGCTGCACGGCGACGGCTGCCGGACCGGCATCGACCTCGCCGCGCTGATCGACTGCGGCCGCTGGATCAGCGAGACGCTCGGCCGCCGGAACGGCTCCAGGGTCGGCCGCGCCGGGCTGCCGGTCGCGGCCTCCGGGCGCGAGGATTGAAGCAGCGCAGCATGGGCAGCAGCGCCGCCGGTGTATGCTGCCCGGACCCGGTGTCCGACGGGACCGGCATTCGAATGGCGCACAGCAGCCTGACCCCGCCTGCAACAGGTGAGCAGAACACCGGTGAGCGTGCCGACGCGGCGAGCACCGGCCGGATCGAGCGCGCGCTCGCCGAGCTGCCGGCGAACGATCCGCTGCGCGACACCCTGAGCCAGGCGCTGGCCGGGCTGGTCGCCGCGCACCGCGACAAGGAAGCGCTGCAGCGACGGTTCCAGTCGTTGTTCGATGCGGTGCCGGATGCAGTCACCGTGCTGGACGTCGACGGCCGGATCGTCGAGGCCAACGCCAGTGCCTGCCAGATCTTCGGACGCCCGCGCGAGCGCCTGCTCGGCCTGTCCGTCTACGACCTGAACCCGGAGCTTGCCCGCGACCGTCTGCGCGAGGTGATCAGCGAACACGCCGACGGCGTGCCGTTCGTGCACCAGACCACCAATGCCCGCGCCAACGGCAGCATGTTCCCGGTCGAAGTGCATTCGCAGGTGTTCATGCAGGACGGTCGGCCGCACGTGATGGCGGTCGCCCGCGACATCAGCCAGCATGTCGGCGCGCAGGCCGAACTGCGAGCGTCCGAATCGCGCTATCGGCAACTGCTGCAGGCAATGGACAAGGGCGTGATGGTGCAGGACCGCCATGTCCGCGTGCTGTCGGTCAACCCGAGCGCGTGCCGGATCCTGCGCCGCAGCGAGCAGGAGCTGATCAATCCGCGGCCGCAGGTCGGCGAATGGGAGTTCGTCGACGAGCAGGGGCGGCCGCTGTCGGCATCGCAGTTGCCGGCCGCCCGCGCGCTGCGCGAGCGGCGCACGATCGACAGCGTCACGCTCGGCCTGCTCGATCTGCGCGAGCGGCGCTACATCTGGATCGCGGTCACCGCGACACCGCTGTTCCGTGACGGCGAATCGACACCGTTCTCGGTGATCTCGACCTTCAGCGACGTCACCGACCTGAAACGCGACAGCGAGCTGTTCCTGCGCACCCAGGATCTGGCCCGGATCGGCGGCTGGGAATGGGATCCGGTCGCGCAGCGGATGTACTTCACCGTGCCGTTGTATCGGCTGCTCGATGTGCCGACCGACGCGCCGGTGTCGCTGTCGACGCTGCTCGAACTGGTCCACGACAACGAGCGACCCGACGTCGCACGCGCACTGGCTCGTGCCGAGCAGCATGGCAGCGGCTTCGACCTCGAATGCCGGATCCGCAGCCCGCGCGGTCGCCGACGCTGGGTGCGGCTGCTCGGCGACGCGCAGCATCGCGCAGGCGAAGTGTTCCGGGTGGTCGGAACCGTGCAGGACATCACCAAGGACAAGCTGATCGAGGACACCCTGCGGCAGCAGGCGCTGACCGATCCGTTGACCGGCCTCGCCAACCGCGACGCGATGGTCGAGCGGATCGGCGCGGCCCTCGACGGCGCCGACATCGACGCCGGCCCGGCCGTGCTGCACATCGACCTCGATCGCTTCAAGGTCGTCAACGACCTGCTCGGCCACCAGGGCGGCGACGCGCTGCTGCGCTCGGCCGGCGAACGGCTGGTCGCCGCGGTGGCCGACGACGGCAGCGCCGGCCGGTTCGGCGGCGACGAATTCCTGGTGCTGTGTCCGAGCGGCGGCAGCGACCGCGCCTGTGCGGTCGCCGAGCGGATCACCGCCGCCTTCGATGCGCCGTTCAGGTATGCCGGCGAAGAGTTCTCGATCACCAGCTCGGTCGGAATCGGCTGCTACCCGACCGATGGCGCGACCGTGCAGCAACTGCTGCAGAGCGCCGACGCGGCGATGATCGAGGCCAAGCGCCGCGGCCGCAACACGTGGCAGGCGTTCGATCCGGCGCTGGCCCGGCAGATGTCCGAACGGCTGGTCATCGAGACGCAACTGCGGCGCGCGCTGGAGAACCGCGAATTCCACCTGGTCTACCAGCCGCAGGTCGAGCTGGCCCGCGGCGAGATGCACGCGGTCGAGGCGCTGCTGCGCTGGAACAACCGGGTGCTCGGGCCGATGGCGCCCGATGTGTTCATCCCGTATGCCGAAACGACCGGCGACATAGTCCGGATCGGCGCCTGGGTCATTCGTGAGGCCTGCCGGCAGCTCAGTGCCTGGCGCGCCGACGGGCTGGCGCTGGAGCGGGTCGCGGTCAACGTCAGCTTCCGGCAGTTTCTCAGCGAGGACTTCGACGAGACCGTGCTCAGCGCGCTGGCCGAGTTCGGCCTGCCGGGCAACTCGCTGGAACTCGAGATCACCGAGCGGGTGCTGATCGAGGACGTCACCGACACGCTGCGCACCTTGCGCGAGCTGAAGGCGCACGGCGTCATGATCACGATCGACGACTTCGGCGAAGGCTACAGCGCGCTGAACTATCTGCGCCGATTGCCGATCGACGCGGTCAAGATCAGCCACGGTTTCATGACGGGCGTGCCCGGCAACGAGACCGATGCGGTGATCTGCCGCTCGATCGTGCACATCGCCAAGAGCCTCGGCCTGACCGTGATCGGCGAAGGCGTCGAAACGGCCCAGCAGCGCGAGTTCCTGCGTGTGCAGGCAGCCGACCTCGCCCAGGGCTACCTGTTCAGCAAGCCGCTGCTGCCGGACGCGCTGCCGATGTACCGGCCGCCCGGCTGGTGACGCGCCGATGCCGCACCGACCGCCGGCCCGGTTCGCCGCAATGCGGCGTGCGACGCCTGCTCCCTGTTCCGTTTTCCTTCGATAGCCGCACTGCATGGACTACCTGATCCGCCCGATCCGCCACCAGGACGACGCCGCCGTCGCGCAGTTGATCCGCACCGTGATGCCGGAATTCGGTGCCTGCGGGCCCGGCTTTGCGATCGTCGATCCGGAAGTCGACGCGATGACGGCCGCCTATTCGGCGCCGCGCTCGGCCTACTGGGTGGTCGAACTCGATGGCGCGATCGCCGGTGCCGGCGGCGTCGCGCCGCTGGCCGGCGGCGACGCAGACACCTGCGAGCTGCGCAAGATGTATTTCCTGCCGGCATTGCGCGGACGCGGCGCCGGCCGCGAGCTGATCACGCGCTGCCTGCAGCAGGCCCGTGCGTTCGGCTTCCGCCGCTGCTATCTGGAAACCCTCGACAGCATGCACGCCGCGCAGCGGCTGTACCGCGCGGCCGGTTTCGAGCCGATCGAACAGCCGATCGGCAGTACCGGCCATTTCGGCTGCGATTCGTTCTTCATCCGCGAACTGTAGCGGCGGACACCGAGCCGCGGCCGGCCGGCGCGAACGCATGCCGCCCGGCCTTCTGAAACGCCGGCGGCGCGAGCCGGTACAATCCGCGCCCTCACGCCTTGCAGGAGTTCGCGATGCAGCTTTCCGATGTTCGTGCCGTCGTCACCGGCGGCGCCTCCGGTCTCGGCCTGGCGGTCGCCCGCCATCTGGTCGGCGCCGGCGCGCAGGTCGCACTGTTCGACGTCAATGCCGAACGCGGCAACGCCGCAGTCGCCGAACTCGGCGCGCGCGCGCGCTTCTTCGCGGCCGACGTCTCCAGCGAGGATGGCGTCCGGGCCAACATCGCCGCTGCCGCCGACGCAATGGGCGGACTCAATGCCGCGATCAGTTGCGCCGGCATCCTCGGCGCCGGCCGCGTGCTCGGCAAGGACGGCCCGATGCCGCTGTCGCAGTTCGAGGCCACCGTCCGGGTCAACCTGATCGGCAGCTTCAACATCGCCAAGGCCGCCGCCGAGCGGATGCAGCACAACGCGCCGGGCGAGGACGGCGAGCGCGGCGTGATCATCAACACGGCGTCGATCGCCGCTTTCGAAGGCCAGATCGGCCAGGCCGCCTATTCGGCGTCGAAGGGCGGCGTGGTCGGCATGACGCTGCCGATCGCCCGCGAGTTCGCCCGCATCGGCGTCCGCGTGATGACCGTCGCGCCGGGCGTGTTCCATACCCCGATGGTCGATGGCATGCCGGAACAGGTCTACCAGTCGCTGTGCGCGCAGGTGCCCTACCCGTCGCGACTCGGCCGCCCGGAAGAATTCGCCGACACGGTCGCCTTCATCCTGCAGAACCGCTACATGAACGGCAGCACGATCCGCGTCGACGGCGCGATCCGGTTGGCGCCGAAGTGAGGCGAGGCCGGGATTGGGGATTCGAGATTCGGGATTCGTGAAAGCGGCTGCATGCTCGCCTGATCCCGAACGACTCCATTCCGGCACAGCTCGACGCGTCCACGCACCCCGCTTGACGAATCCCGAATCCCCAATCCCGAATCCCTTCCCGACATGAAAGCCTCCGACGTCAAACGCGGCAATGTGGTCGAACACAACAACAGCATCTGGCAGGTGCGCGACATCGAACGCAGCTCGCCGACCGCGCGCGGCGGCAATGTCACGTTCCGCTTCACGCTGTACGGCATTCCGTCCGGCAACAAGCTCGACCTGAGCCTGCGTGCCGACGACGACATCAAGGAAATCGAGCTGAGCCGGCGACAGGCGACGTTCTCGTACAAGGACGGCGACGCGTTCGTGTTCCTCGATGCCGAGGACTACACGCCGTACGCGCTCGACCCGGAACTGGTCGGCGACGATGCCGGCTTCATCACCGAAGGGCTCGATGGCTGCTACGTGCAGTTGATGGACGACCAGCCGGTCGCGCTGCAGTTGCCGCCGAACGTCGTGCTGGAAGTGGTCGACACCGCACCGGAACTGAAGGGCGCGACCGCGACCAAGCGGCCGAAGCCGGCCCGGCTGAACACCGGCATCGAGATCCAGGTGCCGGAATACATCCGGACCGGCGAACGGGTGCTGGTCAGTACCAGTACCGGCGAGTTCTCCGGCCGGGCGGACTGATCGCCAACCGGGATCGGCGGCCGATGATCCGGCCCCGATCCGGTCGCAGGACCGACATCCCCGCAGCGCGCTGCCGCGAATCGCGGCGCGCGATCGCGGCGGAATGAAGTCGCTACTCCCGAGTGCGTGCCGCCGCCGTCAGCGTTCGTCGACCGGCCACGGACAGCTCGGCACATGGCCGGTCGCAACGTGCTGACGGGCCGAGTCGACGTTGGCCTGCGAGTCGTCGAAGAAGATGTCGGCGCCGAATGCGTCGAGGAACGGTCCCTTGTCGCGACCACCGAGGAACAGCGCCTCGTCGATCCGCACACCCCACTCGCGCAGGGTCAGGATCACCCGCTTGTGCGCCGGCGCCGAACGCGCGGTGACCAGCGCGGTGCGGATCGGCGCGCAGTCGGGCGGAAACGCGGCCTGGATCCGATGCAGCGCCATCAGAACGCCACGAAACGGTCCGACTGCCAGCGGTTCGTTGACCCTTTCGGTCTCGTTGCGGGCGAACGCCTCCATGCCCTGCTGCTTCGATATCAGCTCGGATTCGGGACCGAAGATCACCGCATCGCCGTCGAACGCGATCCGCAACTGGTCGCTGGCCCGGCTCGGTGCCTTCGACGGCAGGATCGTCGCGGCCGCGACGCCGGCATCGAGCGCGCGGGCGACGTCGTCCGAGTGCGCCGACAGGAACAGGTGCGCGCCGAACGGTCGGATGTACGGAAATGGTGGCGCGCCATTGGTGAATGCCGCGCGCACGATGCCGAGCCGGTGGTGCTCGATCGAGTTGAAGATGCGCAGGCCGGTATCGGACGAATTGCGTGACAGCAGGATCACCTCGACCGGCGGAATCTCCGGCTTGCCGTGCTCGTTCAGCGCCAGCAGCTTGCGCACCAGCGGAAATGCGATGCCGGGTGCCAGCACGTCGTCCTCATGCGCCCGCTGGAATTCCGCATAGGCCTCGAGCCCGTCGCGCTCGAACAGCGCATGGCTGTCGACCAGGTCGAACAGCGCCCGCGACGAGATCGCAATGACGAACGGTTCAGGCTGAGCGGCAGCGGCGTTCATGTGTCCAGCGTTTCCCGTTTCCCGTTTCCCGAATCCCGAATCCCGAATCCCGAAAATTCCCGTTTCCCGAATCAAGTCGTGAACTGCTCCGACAGCAGCCGCTCCTGCAGGTTGTGTTCGGGATCGAACAGCAGCGTGACGGTGCGGTCCTCGGATTCGCGGATCGTCACCTCGGCGATGTCGCGCACTTCCGATGAATCGGCGGTCGCCGAGACCGGTCGCTTGTACGGGTCGAGCACTTCGATCCGGACCACGGTGTCGGCGCCGAGGATCGCACCGCGCCAGCGCCGTGGCCGGAACGGGCTGATCGGCGTCATCGCCAGCACGCGGCTGTCGAGCGGCAGGATCGGTCCGTGTGCCGACAGGTTGTAGGCCGAACTGCCGGCCGGCGTGCAGACCAGCACGCCGTCGCAGATCAGCTCCGGCAAGCGGACCGCTCCGTTGATGCTGATCCGAAGATGCGCCGCCTGCTTGGTCTGCCGCAGCAGCGACACCTCGTTGAACGCCAGCGCATGCACGGTGCTGCCGGCTTCCGAGGTCGCGAACATCTCGAGCGGCGTCAGCACGGTCGGCTCGGAGCGGCTGATCCGCTCGATCAGATCGTCGGGGCGCAACTGGTTCATCAGGAAGCCGACCGTACCGGCCTTCATGCCGTAGACCGGCGTACCGCGCGCCATGTGCCGATGCAGCGTCTGCAGCATGAAACCGTCGCCGCCGAGCGCGACGATCACGTCGGCCTCGTCGATCGGCACGTCGCCGTAACGCGCCTTGTAGCCGGCCAGCACGCCCTGTGCTTCCGGGGCACGGCTGGCAACGAAGGCGAGACGCGGGGGAGTGGCCATCGGATTCCTCGAGCGCGGTGACGTCCGAAGTGTCGCGGCGATGGCGGCCGCGATCAACCGTCATGCATCGGCAGCGGCCAACCCCGGCGCGATGCGCGCCGGGGTCAGCCGTCGATCGGACTATCGCGCGCCAGCCGAGACCAGTTGCGCGAGCCGCCGCACCGCCACCGATACGGTCGGATAGTCGGTGCCGCGCTGGCTGCGGATGTCGCCGAACATGTTCAGCGTGAAGCGCAGCGCCGGATCGTCGCGCTCGATCCACTGCGGCACGATCCGGTCGGCCGGCAGCTCGTTGCCGGACAGCAGTTGCGCAACCAGCGCGCCCTGCTGCTGCTGCAGTTCGTCGCGCAGCACGCCGCGCGCATGCGCGTGCCAACGGCCTTCGACCGGCAGCTCCTCGATCCGCTGCAGCAGCCAGCGCAGGTGCAGGGCCTGGCCGAGATCGGAATAGACCCGGGCAACATCGAGCACCGGCCGGTCGAGTTGCAGCGCGACCTCGATCACTTCCAGCGCCTGGCCGAGATACGGCAGCAGCGACAGCCGCTCGGCGAGATTCTGCGGGAAGCCCATGTCGAGCCAGTGGGCGCGTTCCTCGGCAAACTGGGAGTGGTCATCACCGGACAGGATCCGCGCCAGCCCGGCCCGCAACGTGATCATGCCCGGCAGGTAACGGGCCACCGCACCGGCGATGTCGCGCCGCTCGCCCGGCCGCTGCAGCAGCCAGCGGGTCATGTTGCGCAGCACATGCCAGATCGACATCAGCGCATCGAGTTGTGCGGTCTCCGGCACCTTCAGGTCGAGTCCGTCGATGTCGGCCCAGGCCGAGCGCGCATCGAGCACTTCGCGGGCGATCGTGAACGCCTTGGCGACCTCGGCCGGGTTCTCGCCGGTGTCTTCCTGCATGCGCAGCATGAAGGTCGCACCCATCCGGTTGACGGTCGAGTTGGTGACTGCGGTGGCGATGATCTCGCGCCGCAGCCGGTGCCGCTCCATGTGCTCGTGGAAACGCTCGCGCAGCGGCTCCGGGAAATAGCGCGCCAGTTCCTTCGACAGGTACGGATCTTCCGGCACGTCGGACTCGAGCAACTGCTGGAAGATCACGATCTTGGCGTAGGAGAGCAGGATCGACAGTTCGGGCCGGGTCAGGCCCTGGCCGCGCGCGCGGCGCTCGGAGAACTCGGCGTCCGAGGGCAGGTACTCGAGCGCGCGGTCGAGCAGGCCCTGCGCCTCGAGCGTGCGGATGAAATGCTGCTTGGAGCCGAGCCGCGCCACGCTCATCCGCTCCATCACGCTGATCGCCTGGTTCTGCCGGTAGTTGTCGAACAGGACGAGCTGCTCGACCTCCGCCGTCATCTGCGCCAGCAGCGCGTTGCGTTCCTCGACGCTCATCTCGCCGCGGTGCACCGCGTCGTTGAGCAGGATCTTGATGTTGACCTCGTGGTCGGAGGTGTCGACGCCGGCCGAGTTGTCGATGAAATCGGTGTTGAGCAGCACGCCGTGCTGCGCCGCCTCGATCCGGCCGCGCTGGGTCAGGCCCAGGTTGCCGCCCTCGCCGACCACCTTGCAGCGCAGCTCGGCGCCGTCGATGCGCAAGCCGTTGTTGGCGCGGTCGCCGACATCGACGTGCGATTCGCCTGAGGCCTTGACGTAGGTGCCGATGCCGCCGTTCCAGAGCAGGTCGACCGGTGCACGCAGGATCGCGCTCATGACCTCGGTCGGCGACAACTGCACCGGCGCGTCGTCGGCGATGCCCAGCACCTGGCGCGCCTGCGCCGACAGCGTGATGCTCTTGGCGCTGCGCGGATGGATGCCGCCGCCCTCGGAGATCAGTGACCGGTCGTAATCGTCCCAGCTCGACCGCGGCAGACGGAACATCCGCTCGCGCTCGGCGTAGCTGCGCGCCGCCTCCGGGTTCGGGTCGATGAAGATGTGCCGGTGATCGAACGCGGCGACCAGCCGGATGTGCTTCGACAGCAGCATGCCGTTGCCGAACACGTCTCCGGACATGTCGCCGATACCGACGACGGTGAAGTCCTCGTTCTGGGTGTCGCGGCCGAGCGAGCGGAAATGGCGCCTGACCGATTCCCAGGCACCCTTCGCGGTAATGCCCATGCCCTTGTGGTCGTAGCCGACCGACCCGCCCGACGCGAACGCATCGCCGAGCCAGAAGCCGTGCTCTTCCGAGATCGAGTTGGCGATGTCGGAGAACGTCGCGGTGCCCTTGTCGGCGGCGACGACCAGGTACGGATCGTCGCCGTCGTGGCGGACGACCTGCTTCGGCGGCACGATCTCGCCCTCGACCAGGTTGTCGGTGATGTCGAGCAGGCCGTTGATGAACATCCGGTAGCAGCCGATGCCTTCGGCGAGCTGCGCATCACGGTCGCCGCCGACCGGCGGCCGCTTGACGAAGAAGCCGCCCTTCGCGCCGACCGGCACGATGACGGTGTTCTTGACCATCTGCGCCTTGACCAGGCCGAGCACCTCGGTGCGGAAATCCTCGCGCCGGTCGGACCAGCGCAGGCCGCCGCGCGCGACCGGCCCGAAGCGCAGGTGCACGCCCTCGACACGCGGGCCGTAGACGAAGATCTCGCGATACGGACGCGGCTTCGGCAGCTCCGGCAGTCTGGACGGATCGAACTTGTAGGCGATGTATTCCGGCCAGCGGCCGCCGTCGACGGTCTGGTAGAAACTGGTCCGCAGCGTGGCCTTGATCGCCATCTGGAAGCTGCGCAGGATGCGGTCCTCGTCGAGGCTGCCGACGGTATCCATCAACGCGTGGATCGCCATGCCGACGACCTGCAACTGGTCGGTCCGGCTGTCGGCGCGCGAGGCGACCAGCGGCTCGATGATCGCCGATGCGGCCTCGTTGCCATCGGCCAGCGAACGCAGTTGCGCCGCGAATCGCTGCTGCCCGGCCTCGATCTCGGTGCTGCTCTCGCTGCCGGTGGCCGGGTGGAACTTGGCCTCGAACAGTTCGACCAGCAAACGCGCCAGCAGCGGATAGTGCGCCAGCGTCTCTTCCATGTAGGCCTGCGAGAAGGTAAGGCCGGCCTGCAGCAGGTACTTGCAGTAGCCGCGCAGCATCGCGACCTGGCGCCAGTCGAGGCCGGCGAGCAGGATCAGCCGGTTGAAGCCGTCGCTCTCGGCCAGCCCGCGCCAGATCTGCGCGAAGGCCTGCGCGAACGGATCGCGCACGGCTTCGACGTCGACCTCCATGCCGGCCGGGGCGGCGATCTCGAAGTCCTGGATGAAGATCTCGTCGCCGGCCACCTCCAGCGTGTACGGATGCTCGGCCAGCACGCGCAGGCCCATGTTCTCCATCATCGGCAGCACGTCGGACAGCGCGATGTCGCTGCCGAGCCGGAACAATTTCAGCCGCAGGTCGTTGTCGTGCGAGCGGTACAGCCGGATCCGCAGGTCGTCGTCGCCGCGCAGCGACGCGGCCTGCTCGACATCGGTCGCGGCGATTTCCGGGCTGACCTGTTCGATGTAGCCGGCCGGCAGCGCGCGTGCATAGCGGTTCGCCAGCCGCAGGCCCTTGTCCTCGCCGTGCTGGCGGATCAGCGTCTCGCGCAGTTCGTCCTGCCAGTTGCGGACGATCTGCGCCAAGCCGGCCTCGAGCACGTCCCGATCGACGTCGACCGTGGCGCCCGGGTGCGGTCGGACCAGGATGTGCAACTGCGCCAGCAGCGATTCACCGACCTGGATCGTGGTGTCGATCCGCTCGCCGTGCAGCGCATCACGCAGCAGTGCCTCGATCCGCCGCCGGACCTCGGTGTTGAAGCGGTCGCGCGGGATGTACACCAGCGCCGAGAAGAATCGACCGTAACGATCGCGGCGCAGGAACAGCCGGGTACGTGCGCGCTCCTGCAGGCCGAGGATGCCGATCGCGGTGCGGTACAGCTCTTCTTCCGAAGACTGGAACAGTTCGTCGCGCGGCAGCGATTCGAGGATGTGTCGCAGCGCCTTGCCGCTGTGGCTGTTCGGCGCCAGCTCGGAGCGCTGCATCACGTGCTCGAAACGCTGCCGGACCAGCGGGATGTCCCACGGCCGGCGGTTGTACGCGCTCGACGTGTACAGGCCGATGAAGCGCTGTTCGGCGACCGGCTTGCCGTTTTCGTCGAAGCGCAGGATGCCGATGTAGTCCATGTAGCCCGGACGGTGCACGCTGGAGCGGGCATTGGTCTTGGTCAGGATCAGCACGTCGCCGATGCTGCCGCCGGACTGCCCCGGCGCACCGAGGCTCTTGACCGAACGCGGCGCCGAACCGCGCACGCTGGCGCGCAGCAGGCCGAGCCCGCTCGATTCGCGCGCCTGCAGCAGTTCCTCGCCGCCGCCGTCGACGACGTCGTATTCGCGGTAGCCGAGCAGCGTGAAGTGGTCGCTGGCCACCCAGCGCAGGAATTCCTGCGCCTCGGCGCGGGCCGCATCCGGAATCGGCAGCGACCGGTTGCCCAGGTCGTCGGCCGTCTCGCGCATCTTCTGCTGCATCGGCTGCCAGTCGCGCACGCACAGCCGGACGTCGACCAGCGCCGCCAGGATCGCCTGTTCGATCCGCCGCAGCACTTCGGGCTCGGCCTGGCGATCGATCTCGACATGCATCAGCGATTCCGGCTGGCCGCCGCCGAAGCCGAGCAGATGGCCGGACGGGTCGCGCCGGACATCGACCACCGGATGGATCAGCGCATGCGCAAGTACGTCGTGCTGGCCGATCGCCATCGTGACCGAGTCGACCAGGAACGGCATGTCGTCATTGACGACCTGGATCACCGTGTGCGGCGACTCCCAGCCGTGCTCGTCCACGGTCGGGTTGAACAGCCGCACCTTCGGCGTGTCGGCGCGCCGATCGCGCATGAACTCCGAGAAATCGGCCAGCAGCATCGCCCACACGTCCGGACTGCGGCTCGCGTAGTCCTCGTCCGGAATCCGGCGGCAGAACGCGTCGGCCAGCGCCTGCGCATCCTTGTGGCGGGGCGCGGGAAGGCGGCTCTTCAGGGCCGTCAGGACAGCGTCGAAGGGAGTGCTGGAGGCAGCGGGGACAGCGTTCATGTCGGGCGCATTCGGCCGGGGGTTGAGAGGGTGCGAAGTCTAGCGCCGGCAGCGGTGGGCGGCCAGCGCGACACCCCGGAAATCGCGCCGGAAACTGATCCCGGACAGCTCCCGGCCGGCACGCCCGGCAGCCGCGCCGGTCCGGTCGGGCACCGGCGGTCGCGACCGGCGTCGCAGCGGCTGGCTGAACCGATGCCAGCCCGCCGGCTTCGGCGTAGTATCGGACCCAACTGCCGTTTGCGCGCCACGCCGCTGTCGATGCCAGGTCTGCCTCGCCTCCGCCGGCTTTCGACCAAATTCCTGCTGCTGGCCGTGCCGGCCATCGTGCTGGCGTCGCTGGTGTTCGTCGCGATCCTCGGCCTGCTGCAGTCGCGCGAACTGCAGCGGCTGAACCGCACGCTGGCCGAACAGCAGCTCGAACGCGGCGTCGACCTGCTGCGCTATCCGGTCTGGAACGTCGATCCGCCCACCACCCGCTCGATCCTCGAACAGCTCGTCGCCGCCGAGCGGATCCGCTGCGTCCGGCTGTACGGCGCGGTCGGCATCGTCGAACACACCACCGCCGGCGACTGCGGCGAGCTCGGCGAGCCGCTGGAACGGATCGAGCGGCCGATCGACTACAGCGACGGCAGCGGCGTGCAGCAGATCGGCATGCTCGAATATCTGGTCGACACCTCGGTCGACCGCGAACGGCTGCTGCAGTCGCTGTTGCCGCTCGCCTACCTGTCGCTGCTGATGGTCGCGGTGCTGACCGGCTGCGTGCTGCTGGCGTTCCGCTGGACCATCCTGACCCCGCTGGAGCGCGTGGCGCGGTCGATCCGCGACTACCGCCATCGTGGCGAGCGCGCGGCAGTGGACTGGGATTCGGCCGACGAACTCGGCGAGTTCATCCGCGAATACAACGACGGCCTGCAGCGCCAGGAACTGGCCGAGCGCGGCCTGCAGGAGCAGCTCAATTTCCAGATGGCGCTGCGCAACACGCTGCCGACGCCGTTCGCCTATGTCGATCGCGAGTGGCAGGTGTTCGATGCCAACCCGGCCTTCCACCAGCTTTTTGGCATCGATCCGGGCGCGCGGCTGCCGCCGCTGTCGGCGCTGCTGCCCGGCGTCGACTGGGGTGCGATTCACCGGCTGCCCGCCGGCGGCGTGCATGGCGAAGAGCTGACGCCGCCGGCCGGACCGCTGGCCGGGCGCACCTTCCTGCTCGGCGCATCGCCATGGCTCGGACCGGACGGCGCCGTTCGCGGCCACGTGCTTGTCCTGCAGGACATCAGCAAGCGGATCGCCGACGAACACGCACTGCGCGAAGCGATGGCCGACACCGAGCGGGCGCTGCACGATCTCCGGCAGGCCCAGCGCAGCCTGGTCCAGGCCGAGAAGCTCGCCTCGCTCGGCAGCCTGGTGGCCGGCATCGCGCACGAGATCAATACGCCGGTCGGCAACAGCATCACGGTGGCGACCGCGCTGTCCGAGCGCGTCGAGGCGCTGCAGCAGGCGTTCGAGCGCGGCGACCTGAAGCGCTCGACGATGATCGAGTTCCTGCGCGAGTCCGACGAGGCCTGCCGGATCCTGCACCGCGCGCTGCGTGCCGCGGCCGAGCAGATCCAGAAGTTCAAGCAGGTCGCGGTCGACCAGACCAGCTCGCAGCGGCGTCGATTCGACCTCGCCGAGACCGTCGACGAGGTGCTGTCGACGCTGCGTCCGCAGTTGCGCCGGACCCGCCACACGCTGGAGCTGGCGATCCCGCCCGGCATCGAGCTGGACAGCTTCCCCGGTCCGCTCGGGCAGGTCATCGTCAACTGCTTCACCAATGCACTGATGCACGGTTTCGACGGCGTCGAATCAGGCACCCTGCGCATATCGGCCGAGCCGCTCGGTGACCGCCGTGTCATCGTCACGGTCGCCGATTCCGGTCGCGGCATTCCGGGCGAACATCTGGGCCGGATCTTCGACCCGTTCTTCACCACCAAGATGGGCCAGGGGGGCAGCGGACTCGGCATGAACCTCGTCTACACTATCGTCACCGGTCTGCTCGGGGGGCGGATCGACGTACGCAGTGCGCCGGGGGCCGGCACGCGCGTCATCATCGACATTCCGCTCTGTGCGCCAACCGACGCACCGACACCGGAGGCGGTCCATGTCACGTAACGAAGACGATCTGCTGCAGTTCGACGAGGAAGTCTCCGGCGCGACGGCCGGGACCAGCGCTGCCGAACCCTGGCGCGTCCTGATCGTCGACGACGAAGCGCAGGTCCACCAGGTCACCCGTTTCGCATTGCAGGGCGCGATCGTGCTCGGCCGGCCGCTGCACTTCGACAGTGCATATTCTGCCGCCGAAGCGCGCCAGCGGCTGGCCGAAACCCGCTATGCCTGCATCCTGCTCGACGTCGTGATGGAGACCGAGGATGCCGGTCTGAAGCTGGTCGGCGAGATCCGCGAACGGTTCGAGGACCCGGCAGTGCGCATCGTGCTGCGTACCGGCCAGCCCGGCTATGCGCCGGAAGTCGAGATCATCCAGAAGTACGACATCAACGACTACCGCTGCAAGTCGGAGCTGACCAGCCACCGGCTGCTGACGACGATGACCGCGGCACTGCGCTCGTTCCAGCAGATCCGCACGATCGAGGCCAGCCGCGAAGGGCTCGAGGTGATCCTGAACGCCGCCTCGAGCCTGATGGCGGTCAAGGCGATCAAGACCTTCGCCGAGGGCGTGCTGATGCAGATCTGCAGCATGCTGCAGATCGATGCCGACGGCGTGGTCTGCGCGCACTACCAGGGCGAAGAACGCTGCGAGCTGCACGTGCTGGCGGCGTCCGGCCGCTACACCGACCATTTCGGCCAGCCGCTCGCCTCGATCGGCAGCACCATCCTGCTGGACAGGGTCCGCAACACGATGGAGGTCCGGCGCAGCGACTTCGGCGAAGACTACGCCGTGCTGTACATCCGCTCGCCGCGCAACGAGGAACTGGTCGTGCACGTCGCGACGCACGGCAAGTTGACCGAGCTCGATCGCAAGCTGCTCGAGATCTTCTCGATAAACATCGCGGTCGGCTTCGACAACGCGCACCTGTTCGAGGAACTGGAAGTACTGGCCTTCCACGACCGGCTGACCGGTCTGTGGAACCGTCCGGCGCTCGAGCGCGAGCTGCAACGCCGGATCCGTCAGGGCGGCGAGCTGGCGGTCGTGATTGCCGACATCGACAACTTCCAGGCGGTCAACGACGGCCTTGGCCACGATATCGGCGATCGCACGCTGCAGGCCAGCGCGACGATCCTCGCCGAGGTATTCGGCCGCGACACCTTCATCGCCCGCTCGTCGGCCGACAGCTTCGCGCTGATCCTGCACAACATCGACCTGCATGACGTCGACGAGGCGCTGCGCGCGCTGGCCAAGCGGCTCGAATACAACATCGAGATCGAAGGCAACGACATCCCGCTGACGATGTCGCTCGGCGTCGCCCGTTTTCCCGAGCACGGCAGCAACGCCAACGAGATCTTCCAGAACGCCGGCATCGCGCTGAAGCAGGCCAAGCGGGTCGCGCGATCGTCATACCAGTATTTCGACCAGCGCTTCGAACAGGACCTGCAATCGCGACTGCAGACGATCCGTGAGCTGCGCTACTCAATCGAACGCAATAGCCTCAGACTGCTGTACCAGCCGCAGATTCGCCTGCACGACAAATCGATCTTCGGCGTCGAGGCGCTGGTCCGCTGGCTGCGTGACGGCAAGGAGCTGCTCGCTCCGCAACGCTTCATCCCGGCCGCCGAGGATTCCGGCCAGATCGTCGCGATGGGCGAATGGATCCTGCACGAGGCCTGCCGTCAGCAGCAGGAGTGGGAGCAGCGCCACGGCCGCAGGCTCGGCATGGCCGTCAACGTGTCGATGCGCCAGCTCAAGGCGCCGGACTTCGCGGCGATGGTCAAGCAGACCGTGCAGGCGATGTCGATCGACCCGAACCTGCTCGAGCTCGAGGTCACCGAGAGCATGATGATGGACGATGCCGCCGGCATGATCGACGTGCTGCAGGACCTGCGCCAGGCCGGCATCCGCGTCGCGATCGACGACTTCGGCACCGGTTATTCGTCGCTGTCGCACCTGCAGCGGCTGCCGATCGACCGGCTCAAGATCGACCGCGCGTTCATCACCGGATTGACCGAGCGCTCCGAAGACCAGGTGATCGCCGCGATGATCATCAACATGGGCCACCTGCTCGGCCTGCGCGTGATCGCCGAGGGCGTCGAAACGACCGAACAGCAGGAGCGACTGCAGGCGATGGGCTGCGACGACGCCCAGGGCTACCTGTTCGGCCGACCGATGCCGCCCGATGACCTGATCGCGCTGGTGCTGAAAGACTGAGGCGAGCGGCCGGCACGAGCTGGAAGTCGGAATCGGCGCGCGGGTCCGTCGAGGGCGCGGAGCGGTCGTTCGCGATGCAGCGCGCCGCCCCTGTAGGAGCGGCTGAAGCCGCTCTACAGGGATGACGCTCCGAACACTGGTTCGCGGGGCGCAGGCTTCATGTTGCGACGAGGTGTCCCCGCGGAATATCCCGTGTCACGCGCCGAGCAACGCAGGAAGCGGACGGGGAAAGGCGCGCATGTTCGAGGCCATGGATGGCCGAGTTCGCGCCGGCCGGCCGCTTCCGAGTAGCGCAGGGTGAGGCGGGAATCGTTGTTCCGCAGGAACAACCCGCCGAACGCCCGCACATGGAAGTGCGGGCAGGTTGTCGCTCCATGGATGGCTGCTTGTCTTGAAGCCGGCAGCGCAACCGGCGCGGACGCCGGGTGCCCTTCTCTTTGGCTACTTTCTCTTGGGCAAGCAAGAGAAAGTAGCTCGGGCGGCCCGCAGGGCTGTCCGAAACGCTCTGGCCGTTATTGCTGTTGCGGCTGTCAAGCGACGACCAGGCGAAGGCTGGATGAAACGAAAGGAGCTGCTCGCCCAAGGGTGGAACCGCGGCGTCGCCGGTCGCGGCTGAAGCCGCTCCTACAGGCACGTCGCACCGCGATCGCGGATGACCGCTCCGCGCCCATTGCCGACCACGACGCTCGCCTGCGCCGGCGGACCCGCTGTCGCTCGCGTCATTGCGCGCAAAACGACGAGGGCGGCCGAAGCCGCCCCCGTCTCGTGCATTGCTGCACCGAACGCCGTTACTGCGCAGCGTCTTTCAGCTTCTTCAGCGGACGCACCTTGAGCTTGGTGGTGGCCGGCTTGGCGGCGAACCACTGCTCTTCCTTGGTGAACGGGTTGATGCCCTTGCGACGCGGCTTGGCCGGCACCTTGACTGCGGTGATCTTCAGCAGGCCCGGCAGCGTGAAGGCGCCAGCGCCCTTCTTGCTGATCGATGCCATCACCGCGCCTTCCAGTGCGCCCATGATCGCGCGGACGTCCTTCGGCGCAACGCCGGTCGACTCGGACAGGTGGGCCACCAGGCCGGACTTGCCCATCACTTCCTTGATCGGCTTCGGAGCGGCCGGCTTCGCGGCGGCCTTGCCAGCGCTCTTGGCTGCGGTCTTGGTCTTCGCAGTTTTCTTTGTCGCCATTGGGATTCGCTCTTGAGAATTACGCCGGGGCTTCGGCGCTGCGAATTTAGGCGATTTCTGCCGCCCGCGCCAAGCGTCCGGAGGGAAAATTCTGCGGAAATCGGCGGTTTCGTGCACCGCATGCGGTTCCGGAGCCCGAATCCGGCGCCCGAATGGCTGGTTTCGCCGCGAAAACGATGCCGTCAGCGGGCCTTCGCGATGCCGTGCCCGTTCGCCCGCCAGCAGTCGGCGGTGTGGTCGTCGACCATGCCGCTGGCCTGCATGAAGGCGTAGCAGATCGTGCTGCCGACGAAGGTGAAGCCGAGTTTCTTCAGCGCCTTCGACATCGCATCGGAGGCCGGCGTGCTGACCGGCACGTCGCGCAGCGTGGCCGGCCGCGACCGCTGCGGGTCCGGGCCGGCGAACGACCACAGGAACGGACCGAACGCACCCTGCGTCGCGATCACCTGCAGGCAGGCGGCGGCGTTGCGGCGAATGCCATGGATCTTCAGCCGGTTCCGCACCACGCCGGGATCCTGCAGGATCGACTCGAGCTCGGCGTCGGTCATCGCAGCGACCCGCTGCGGATCGAAGCCGGCGAAGCGTTCGCGGTAGCGTTCGCGTTTCTTCAACACCGTGATCCACGACAGACCGGCCTGCTGGCCCTCGAGGCACAGCAGCTCGAACAGCGCGCGGTCATCGTGCAGCGGCCGCCCCCATTCTTCGTCGTGGTAGCGCTGGTACAGCGGGTCGCTGCTGCACCAACTGCAGCGGATCGGTTCCGGCATGGCAGGCTCGTCGCAGATCAGGCGCGACAGTCTAAGCGCGCGCGGCGCGAATCCGCATCGCGCTTGCGCAGCGTCAAGGCCCGCGGCTCGGAATCCGTCGGCACTGCGCGTATCATGCGAACCATTCGCATTAACGGATGCCGGCATGCGCTTCGTCCTGATGTCCCTGCTGCTGTCGCTGTCGTCGCTGCCAGCGATGGCGGCCGACCCGCTGGTCGTCTACAGCGCCCGCAACGAACAACTGATCAAGCCGGTGTTCGAACGCTTCACCGCCGACACCGGCATCGAGGTGCGTTACCTGACCGACAAGGAAGCGCCGCTGCTCGCGCGGCTGAAGGCCGAAGGCGCGCGCACGCCAGCCGACATACTGATGACAGTCGATGCCGGCAACCTGTGGCAGGCGACCCGCGAAGGCGTGCTCGCACCGCTCGCGTCGGAACGGCTGACGCGCAACATCCCGGCCCATCTGCGCGATCCCGACGGCCACTGGTTCGGCTTCTCGCTGCGGGCGCGCACCATCATCCACAACACCACGCAGGTCGAGCCGGCGCAGTTGTCGACCTATGCCGCGCTGGCCGAGCCGCAATGGCACGGCAAGCTGTGCCTGCGCACCTCGAAGAAGGTCTACAACCAGTCGCTGGTCGCGGCAGCAGTCCGCCAGCATGGCGTCGAGGCGACCGAAGCGATGGTGCGCGGCTGGGTCGCCAACCTCGCTGCCGAACCGTTCGCCAGTGACGACGAGGTGATCCTCGCAGTCGCCAGTGGGCGTTGCGCGGTCGGTATCGTCAACACGTACTACTTCGGCCGCCTCAAGCGCAGCCAGCCGGAGCTTCCGGTCGCGCTGTTCTGGCCCGACCAGGCCGACGGCCAGGACGGCGTGCACGTCAACGTGTCGGGTGCCGGTATGACGCGCCACGCCAAGCATCCGGAAGCGGCGCGCCGCTTCCTCGAATGGCTGTCGGACGGCGACGCGCAGGCGATGTTCGCATCGCTGAATCTCGAGTTTCCGGCCAATCCGCGGATCGAGGCGGCGCCCGAAGTACAGGCCTGGGGGACGTTTCGCGCGAGCCGGATGGAGATCGCCGAGAGCGGTCGGTTGCAGGCCGAGGCGGTCCGCCTGATGGACCGCGCCGGCTATCGCTGAGCCGAGCGTGTCGTCCACGTTGCGGCCGGCCCGGGCCGGCGGCGCGCTCTGGGCGATCGTCGCGGCACTGGTCGCGCTGCCGACCCTGCTGCCGATCGGCGCAGTGCTGGTCGGCGCCTGGCGCGCCGAACCGGACGTGCTGCAGCATCTGTTCGCGCACGTGCTGCCAACCGTCGGCGGCAACACGCTCGCGCTGGTCGGCGCCGTCGCGTTGCTGTGCGGCGTGCTCGGCACCGTACTGGCAGCGCTGGTTGCGCTGACCGAGTTTCCCGGCCGTCGCTGGTTCGGCTGGCTGCTGGTGCTGCCGCTGGCGATGCCGGCCTACGTCACGGCCGTCGCGCTGATCGGCCTGTTCGACTACAGCGGCCCGCTGGCGTCGACCTTGCGCGAACTCGGCTGGCAGGCGTGGCCGGAGTTCCGCTCGCTCGGCGGGCTGACCCTGACGATGAGCCTGAGCCTGTATCCGTACGTGTACCTGCTCGCACGCGGCGCTTTCGCGAGTCAGGGCGGACATGCGATCGAGGCGGCGCGCGCACTCGGCATGTCGCCGTGGCGGGCTTTCGCACGTGCGGCGCTGCCGATGGCCCGGCCGTGGATCGCGGCCGGCCTGCTGCTGGTGATCATGGAAACACTGGCCGACTTCGGCACCGTCGCGGCGTTCAACTACGACACCTTCACGACGGCGATCTACAAGGCGTGGTTCGCGATGTTCTCGATCGATGCCGCACTCGCGGTGGCCGGTTGCCTGTTGCTGCTGGTCGTGCTGCTGATCGCGATCGAGCGCTGGACCCGGCGTGCGCAGCGCTTCCACCGCAGCGGCCGCGCGGCCGCGGTCCGGTTGCCGCTCGGACGGCTCGGCTGGATCGCCGCCGCAGCCTGCGCCGGCGTGCTGCTGCTGGCGTTCGTGGTGCCGGTCGCGCGGCTGCTGTGGATCGGCTGGCCGCACCTGGCCTCGCTCGGCGATGCGGTCTGGCGCACCGCCGGCAATTCGCTGCTGCTGGCAGTCTTCGGGGCCTTGCTGACGGTGACGGTCGCCGGGCTGCTGGCGGCGATGACGCAGGCCCATCCGCGCTGGTGGACCCGGCTCGCGGTCCGTATCGCGACGCTCGGCTACGGCCTGCCGGGCGCGCTGCTGGCGGTCGGCCTGTACGTGCCGGTGACACTGGCGCTCAACCGTCTGGCCGATGCATTCGACTGGGACGGCGTCGCGCAGGGTGGTCTGGCGCTGCTGCTGACGGCCTATGCGGTGCGGTTCAGCGCGGTCGGCCACGCACCGATCGACAGCGCCTGGCAACGGATCCGGCCGACCACGCTGGAGTCCGCGCGCAGCCTCGGCGTCGGGCTCGGCCGCCGGATCCGGCTCGTGCATATGCCGCTGCTGCGTGGCGGCGTGCTGACCGCGATGCTGCTGCTGATGGTCGACATCATGAAGGAGATGCCGATCACGCTGATGACGCGGCCGTTCGGCTGGGACACGCTGGCGACGCGGATCTTCGAGCACAGCAACGAAGGCCAGTGGGCGCAGGCGGCGATCCCGGCGCTGCTGATCGTCGTGGTCGGCGTGCTGCCGGTGCTGCTTCTGGAGCGGAGGATGCAGGATGCGACTTGAGCTGCAGCAGGTCGACGTCGGCTACGGCGACAACGCCGTGGCCAGCGATGTCAGCTTCGTCATCGAACCGGGCGAAATTGCCTGTCTGCTCGGCCCGTCAGGCTCCGGCAAGACCACCATATTGCGTGCGATCGCCGGCTTCGAGCCGATTCGCGGCGGGTGCATCGTCGGCGATGGCCGGGCGCTGGCGATGCCGCATTGCACGGTACCTCCGGAGCAGCGCGGCATCGGGCTGGTGTTCCAGGATTTCGCGCTGCTGCCGCATCTGAACTGCCGCGACAACATCGCCTTCGGTCTGTTCCGACTC
Source organism: Lysobacteraceae bacterium (assembly GCA_041687455.1). GTDB lineage: Bacteria > Pseudomonadota > Gammaproteobacteria > Xanthomonadales > Xanthomonadaceae > JAWLBY01. Next base: position 27,898 of record JAWLBY010000031.1, read on the forward strand.
GGCAGCGACGAGCGCCGGCGGCGGGTCGATGCGCTGCTCGAAGTTGTGGGGCTCGAAGATCATGCACGACGCTTCCCGCACGAGCTGTCCGGCGGCATGCAGCAGCGTGTCGCGCTGGCCCGCGCACTGGCGCCGCAGCCGCGGCTGCTGCTGCTCGACGAGCCGTTCTCGAGCCTCGATCCGGACCGTCGCGAGAAACTGTCGATCGAGGTCCGCCGGATCCTGAAGGCGCAGGGCAGCACCGCGCTGCTGGTAACCCATTCGCAGACCGAGGCATTCGCGATGGCCGACCAGGTCGGCGTGCTCAGCGACGGTCGCCTGCGCCAGTGGGGCACGCCGTACGAGCTCTACCACCGGCCGGGCTGCCGCGCAGTGGCCAATTTCATCGGCGAGCGCGCCTGGCTCGACGGCGTGGTTCGCGCCGACGGCCGCATCGACACCGCCCTTGCGGTACTGCAGGCACGCAACGGCGAGTTGCGCCCGGGCCAGCCGGTCGACGTGCTGCTGCGACCGGACGACCTGGTCCACGACGACGCCAGCCCGCGTCAGGCCACCGTCGTCGACCGCACCTTCCGTGGCGCCGACTTTCTCTACACGCTGGCACTCGAGGACGGCCGCCGGCTGCTGTCGCTGGTGCCGTCGCATCACGACCACGCGATCGGCCAGCGGATCGGCATCCGGCTCGATCTCGAACACGTCGTGGTCTTTCCGCGCGAGCCGTAACCGGTCCCGGCGAACGCTCGGCGCGAGCTCGACGGGTGCGTCGACCTCGGGCTGTCGGTCGAAGTGTTCGACTGCTGCGGCTCCCGTTCGCCGCAACGTGTCGAGAACACGCAGACTCAGGTCAACAACTGGTGTTGCGAATCGTTCGCATTTTCTATTACGCTTCGCACCGCCCCATCACAGCCCCGCCCGACTGTCATGTCCTGCCCGACGACCCACTACCGCTTTTCCCTGCTCTGCCTCGCGATCTGCTGCGCCCTCGCCGCGCCGGCGGCGGTCGCCGACGATGCCGGCGACCGCGCGAGCCTCGCGACCAAACTCGATCGGCTGAGCGTCGTCGGCAGCATCGAGAAGGCGAACGAAGCGGCCGGCTCGGCGCACTACCTCGACGAACAGGCGCTCGAACAGTTCGACTACGCCGACATCCATCGCGCGCTGCGCGCAGTGCCGGGCGTCTATCTGGTCGACGAGGAGGGTTTCGGCCTGCGCCCGAACATCGGCATCCGCGGTTCCGGCACAGATCGCAACAGCCGCATCACGGTGATGGAAGACGGCGTGCTGATCGCACCTGCGGCCTACGCGGCGCCGGCCGCGTACTTCTTCCCGACCATGGCCCGGATGAGCGCGGTCGAGATCCGCAAGGGGTCCTCGGCAATCAAGACCGGTCCGCGCACGACCGGTGGCGCGATCAACCTGTTGTCGACGCCGATCCCGAACGAACTGTCCGGCAAGGCGGAACTCGCCTGGGGCAGCGACGCGACCTTCCTCGGCCACGCCTGGGCCGGTGGCGCCGGCCAGCGCAGCGGCTGGCTGGTCGAAACCGTGCAGCAGTCGTCGGATGGCTTCAAGCGCCTCGACGGCGGCGGCGACACCGGCTACCGGCTGGAGGATTACCTGGCGAAGTTCCGGATCACGTCCGATCCGAACTCGGAGCTGTACCAGGAGCTCGAGCTCAAGCTCGTGCACACCGAACAGGATTCCGACGAAACCTATCTCGGCCTGAGCGACAGCGACTTCGCACTGCACCCGAACCGGCGCTACGCCGCGTCGCAACTCGACAACATCACGACCGAGCACAAGCAGTACGAACTGCGTCACCAGATCGAGTTCACGCCGGCACTCGACCTGACCACGGTGTTCTACCGCCACGAGTTCGAGCGCGCCTGGTACAAGCTCAACGACGTGCAGGGGATCAGTCTGGCGGCGATCCTCGCCGACCCGGTCGCGCAGGCGGAACGCTACGGCTGGCTGACCGGGCAGACCAGTTCCGACGATGCGCTGCGCGTGCGCAACAACAACCGCAGCTACCAGGCCGAAGGCGTGCAGAGCGTACTGGCCTGGCACGCGGGCATCCATTCGCTCGAGGCCGGCCTGCGCTGGCATCGTGACGAGGAAGACCGGTTCCAGAACGACGACCGCTACCGGATGCAGGACGGCCGCCTGCTGCTGACCAGCGCCGGCCTGCCGGGCACGCAGGAGAACCGGATCGGCGAGGCGGAAGCCTGGGCCTTCCATATCCAGGACGAGATGCGGCTCGGACGGTGGTTGATCACGCCGGGCCTGCGCTACGAAACGATCGACCTGCGCAGGTTCGACTACGCACTGACGCCGGGCAGCCGCGCCGACGGCCCGACCCGCGTCCGCGACAGCTCGGTCGACGCCTGGATGCCCGGCATCGGCGTGACCTGGCTGCTCAGCGATGCACTGAACGTGTTCGCCAGCATGCATCGCGGCTTCAACCCGCCGGGCCCGGGCTCGAACGCCGATCCGGAACGCAGCGTCAACACCGAGTTCGGCGTTCGCTACGCGAGCGGCGCGTTCGACTCCGAACTGGTCGGCTTCTGGAACGACTACTCGAACCTGGTCGGCACCTGCACCGCCTCGACCGGTGGTGACTGCACCATCGGCGACCAGTTCGACGGTGGCGAAGCGACCGTCCGCGGCATCGAGGCCAGCGCCTCGTACGACCTCGGTCAGACGCGCGGCTGGAGCCTGTCGGTGCCGCTGCAACTGGCCTACACCTACACCGACGCCCGCTTCGACAGCAGCTTCACCAGCAGCTTCGGCGAATGGGGCACGGTCGCCGACGGCGATCGGCTGCCCTACCTGCCCGAGCACACGCTGCACCTGTCGGCCGGCGTCGGCGGCGAGCGCTGGCGCATGAACCTCGGGGTCAACTACATCGACGACATGCGCACCAGGGCGAGCCAGGGCGACGTCGCCGACGGACTGCGTACCGAGCAGGCCTGGGTGCTTGACCTGGCCGGCGCCTATCGGCTGAACGACAGCGCCGAAGTATTCGCGCGGATCGAGAACCTGACCGACGAGGAATACATCGTGTCGCGTCGTCCGAGCGGCGCCCGGCCGGGACGTCCGCTGTCGACCTTCGTCGGCCTGCGCGTCGCGTTCTGAGCCAACGGGCGTAACCACCCGCCGCGGACCCGGCGTCCGCGACGGCTTCGGACTCCGGACGATTTGCGGCACGATAGCGCGGTGCCGTCCACCCAGGAGATCCGATGAGCCTGCTGCGCATCCTTGCCTTCGTGCTGATCATCGCCGGCGCCGTCGCGCTCGCCTACGGCGGATTCTCGTTCACCCGCGAAACGCACAGCGCCAAGCTTGGTCCGTTCGAGTTCGCGGTGCAGGAGAAAGAGCGCGTCGAACTGCCGCGCTGGCTCGCGATCGGCGCCATCGCGGTCGGCGGACTGGTGCTGCTGGTCAGCGGCCGCAAGAGCTGAACTCGGCGATGCAGACGACCTGAAGCGGTGCCGACCGCACGGCCGGCGGGTCGCTGCACCGTTCCGTCGAAGCGGTAGGCTGCCGGCACCCTCGCCGGACGCGCACCGATGCCCTCGATCGAAACTGCCCGCCGCGGCGAGTTCCGCCGCATCTACCGCCAGCTCGACCGCCGCTGCCTGCTGCCACAGGTGCCGGTGATCATGAGTGAGGGAGATTCGCTGCCGGTGCAGAAGGCCCATCCGGCCTGATCGACCCGACTGTCACGACGCGGCCGAGACTCGGTGCGATCGAGGCTTCGATCGGCCGTCCGGAAGATGCGATAGTGACTGGATCGATCCAGCAGAGGGCCGTGATGAACAGCGAATCGGCGAAGCCAGCGACGTGGCGCTACATGGGATTCTGGGATCGCCTGATCGCCAGCCTGCTCGACAACCTGCTTCTATTGGTCGTGATCGTGCCGTTGACGCTCGCAACCTACGGCATGGACTATCTGCTGAACCCGGAACCGGTGCAGGGACCGGTCGACCTGCTGCTGACCTACGTGCTGCCGATCGTGTTCGTGCTGGCATTCTGGGTCGCCTGGCAGGCCACGCCCGGCAAGATGCTGTTCGGCGGCATCATCGTCGATGCGACGACCGGCGCGCGGCCTCGCCCGTGGCAATGGGCCGTGCGCTACCTCGGCTATTTCGTTTCGCTGCTGCCGCTCGGGCTCGGCTTCATCTGGGTCGGCATCGATCCGCGCAAGCAGGGCTGGCATGACAAACTGGCGCGAACCGTGGTCATCCATCGCGGCACGCGCGGCCCGCTGGCCGACCTGTCCCCTGCTCCGCGCAACTGACGAGGAACTCCGATGAAAGCGATCCTGCCACTGCTGCTTGCAGTGACGCTGCTCGGTGCCGGCTGCGATGCACCGAAACGGCCGGCGACCGAGCAGGACAAGGCGCTGCAGCGGGCCATCGAGCAGCCGCAACAGAAGGCGCGCGACGTCGAACGGCAACTGCAGCAGGATTCGCAACGCAAGCGTCAGGAGATCGACGCGCAGGGCGGCTGAGCGGAGGCAGGTTCATCCGCCTGCTTCGACGCTCGCACGACATTAGGCGGGAACTGCGCCGATCCGACCCGGCATGGCGCGCAGTGCGCGTTGCCGAAGAACCGATCTCGCGGCGGCGTTCGACAGTCAGTTGCTCACGCTGAGGGTGCGGCCGAGCGCGTCCGAACCGGCGAACCACGGCCGCGACAGCCCCGGACCACATCCGCGGCACCGGCGAACGATCGCCGGCGCCGCCGCGCATTCGCTACTCGACGGTCGCCGGCAGCAGACGTTCGCGCTCGGACTGTGCCTCGACGTGCAGTTGCGCGTCGCGCACCGAAACGTCGACCCGACCGCCTTCGGCCAGCGCACCGAACAGCAGTTCGTCGGCGAGCTTGCGCTTGATCTGCTCCTGGATCACGCGGGCCATCGGCCGCGCGCCCATTGCCGGGTCGAAACCGTGCTCGGCCAGCCAGCGCCGCGCCTCGGAATCGACGTTCAGCGCCACGTGCTTCTCGTGCAACTGGCTCTCGAGCTCGATCACGAACTTGTCGACCACCCGCAGGATGTGATCGAAATCGAGCGCGTGGAACTGGATCACCGCGTCCAGCCGGTTGCGGAACTCCGGCGTGAAGGTCTTGCGGATCACCTCCATCGCATCGGTCGAATGATCCTGCATCGTGAAGCCGATCGAGCGCCGCGCCGCCTGCGCCGCACCGGCGTTGGTCGTCATGACCAGCACCACGTTGCGGAAATTCGCCTCGCGGCCGTTGGTGTCGGTCAGCACGCCACGGTCCATCACCTGCAGCAGGATGTTGAACACGTCCGGATGCGCCTTCTCGATCTCGTCGAGCAGCAGCACCGCGTGCGGCGTCTTGACGATCTTCTCGGTCAGCAGGCCGCCCTGGTCGAAGCCGACGTAGCCCGGCGGTGCGCCGATCAGGCGCGACACCGAATGCGGCTCCATGTACTCGGACATGTCGAAGCGGATCAGCTCGATGCCGAGCTGCATCGCGAGCTGCCGGGTCACTTCGGTCTTGCCGACGCCGGTCGGGCCGGCGAACAGGAAGTTGCCGATCGGCTTGTCCGGATTGGCGAGCCCGGAACGCGCCATCTTGATCGCCGCGGCCAGCGAGTCGATCGCCTCGTCCTGGCCGAACACGACCATCTTCAGGTTGCGGTCGAGGTTGCGCAGCACGTCGCGGTCGGAGGCCGACACCTGCTTCGGCGGGATGCGCGCCATCCGGGCGACGATGTATTCGATCTCCGATACGTCGACAATCTGCTTGCGCTGGTCTTCCGGTAGCAGCCGCTGCCGCGCACCGGCCTCGTCGATGACGTCGATCGCCTTGTCCGGCAGCAACCGGTCGGCGATGTGCTTGACCGACAGATCGACCGCCGCCTTCAGCGCATCGGCGGCGTACTCGACCTGGTGGTGCTGCTCGAAGCGCGTCTTCAGACCGTTCAGGATCTCGATTGTCTCGGCGATCGACGGCTCGACGACGTCGATCTTCTGGAAGCGCCGTGCCAGCGCGCGATCCTTCTCGAACACGCCGCGGTATTCCTGGAAGGTCGTCGAGCCGATGCAGCGCAGCTCGCCGGACGCCAGCACCGGCTTGATCAGGTTCGACGCATCCATCGTGCCGCCCGAGGCCGAGCCGGCGCCGATGATGGTGTGGATCTCGTCGATGAACAGGATCGCGTTCGGCTGCTTCTTGAGCTGGCCGATCACCGCCTTCAGGCGCTTCTCGAAATCGCCGCGGTACTTGGTGCCGGCCACCAGTGCGCCGAGATCGAGCGCGTAGATCACGCAGTCCTCGAGCACCTTCGGCACCTGCCGGTCGACGATCCGCTTGGCCAGCCCTTCGGCCAGCGCGGTCTTGCCGACGCCGGCCTCGCCGACGTACAGCGGATTGTTCTTGCGCCGGCGGCACAGCACCTGGATCGTGCGTTCGATCTCCTCGCTGCGGCCGATCAACGGATCGATCTTGCCTTCCGCCGCGAGCACGTTCAGGTTGGCCGCGTATTCGGTCAGCGGGTTGCCGCTCTTGCCTTCCTCGGCCTCCGGATCGCGGCTGACCTCGCCTTCGACCCGCTGCGGCTCGCCGCCGAGCTTGGCCACGCCATGCGAGATGTAGTTGACGACGTCGAGCCGGGTGATTTCCTGCTGATTCAGGAAATAGACCGCGTGTGAGTCCTTTTCACCGAAGATTGCCACCAGCACGTTGGCACCGGTCACTTCCTTCTTGCCCGACGACTGCACGTGGTACACGGCCCGCTGCAGCACGCGCTGGAAGCCCAGCGTCGGCTGCGTGTCGCGGGTGTCGTCGGCCGGAAGCACCGGAACGGTCTCGGCAATGATGCCGCGCAGGTCCACCGACAACCGCGCGACATCGCAGCGGCAGGCGCGAAGCACCGCCAGTGCCGAGGGGTTATCCAACAACGCGAGCAGCAGATGCTCGACGGTCATGAACTCGTGGCGGGCCTCCCGGGCCTGCTTGTAGCACTGACCGATGCTGTACTCGAGATCCTTGCTGAACATGTCGGAGCCTCAACTGACAGGGCGGTGCCGGTGGGCCCGGCAAGCGCCGAAAGGGCAACGGGCTGATGCGTACGTTCGCAGGTCCCGTGGAAGGTGTGATTGCAGTGGTGTCGACTCCCGATATGTGGGCGCTCAGGCAGGTTCCATAGTGCACATCAGCGGGTGCTGGTGGTGCCGCGAGAAATCGTTGACCTGGGCTACCTTCGTTTCTGCCACTTCGCGTGTGAATACGCCGCAAATTCCCCGGCCTCGGGTGTGAACGTGGAGCATGATCTGGGTCGCGCGTTCACGATTCATCGAGAAGAAGATCTGCAGCACCTCAACGACGAAATCCATCGGTGTGTAGTCGTCGTTCAGCAGAATGACCTGAAACAGCGGAGGCCGTTCGACCGCCGGTCGTGCCGGTTCGACCGCTATGCCATGTTCGTGTTCGTGCTCGTGTTCGGGGTTTCGTTGGCTCATGGGGCCATCATAGCGCCGCCATCGGCCGGTCCAAGCGGCCAGCCGGGCTCGTGTACCATTCGGCCATGCTGCATCCCAAGACCACTGCCGGCCTGCGCCCGGCCGAAGCGAGCACGACCGTCGCCGGTCGCCGGGCGGTGTTCCGCCCGGATGTCACGGTCGCGTCGGTGATCGCCGACGGCTGCGGCCGCTTCCTGCTGATCGAGGAACAGGTCCGCGGCCGACGGGTGCTGAACCAGCCGGCCGGCCACCTCGAACGCGGCGAGACATTGGTCGAGGCCGCGATCCGCGAAACGCTCGAGGAGTCCGCCTGGGAAGTCGAGCCGGAAGCGCTGGTCGGCACCTACCAGTGGACTGCGCCGGACGGCACCGACTTCCTGCGCTTCGCGTTCTGCGCCCGCGCGTTGCGCCATCACCCGGACCGCCCGCTGGACAACGGCATCGTCGCCGCGATGTGGCTGACACTCGACGAACTGCGCGAGCGGCGCGCCGACCTGCGCAGCCCGCTGGTGCTGACCGCAGTCGAGGACTATCTGGCCGGAACCCGCGTTCCGCTGAGCGCGGTGCGCTGGATCGGATGAGCGCGGACGTCATCGTCGGAATATCCGGCGGGGTCGATTCCGCGGTGGCGGCGCTGCTGCTGCAGCAGCAGGGCCACGCGGTCGCCGGCCTGTTCATGAAGAACTGGGAAGACGACGGCAGCGGACAGTGCCGGGCCGAGCACGACCGCCGCGATGCACTGCAGGTCTGCGCCCGACTCGGCATCCCGTTCCACCATGCCAACTTCAGCCGCGAGTACTGGGACAGCGTGTTCGAGCACTTCCTGTCCGAATACCGGGCCGGACGCACGCCGAACCCCGACATCCTGTGCAACCGCGAGATCAAGTTCCGCAGCTTTCTCGATCACGCCCGCGCGCTCGGCGCGCGGCGGATCGCGACCGGCCATTACGCGCGGATCGACCAGTGCGACGGCCGCTTCCGGCTGCTGCGCGGGATCGATCGCAACAAGGACCAGAGCTACTTCCTGTATACGCTCGGCCAGGAAGCGCTGTCGTCGACGCTGTTCCCGGTCGGCGAACTGCACAAGCCGGCGGTCCGCGCGCTGGCCGAAGCGGCCGGACTGCCGGTGCACGCGAAGAAGGATTCGACCGGCATCTGTTTCATCGGCGAACGCGATTTCCGCCGGTTCCTGGCCACCTGGCTGCCGGCCCGGCCAGGTGAGATCCACGATCCGGACGGCGTCGTGCTCGGCGAACATGCCGGCGTCTTCTACTACACGCTCGGCCAGCGCGAGGGACTGAACCTCGGTGGCGTGCGTGGCCGGCCGCAGGCGCCGTGGTACGTGGTCGGCAAGGACGTGCCGCGCAACGTGCTGTATGTCGACCAGGGCCACGACAGCCGCTACCTGCAGTCGACGATGCTGCAGGCCGCCGAGATCACCTGGACCGCCGGCGCCCCGCCCGCCCGCGAGTTCGCCTGCACTGCAAAGACCCGCTACCGGCAACAGGATGAGCCATGCGAGGTCTCGGTGGGCGACAATGGACGGCTGACGGTGCGGTTTTCCGTTCCGCAGCGCGCGGTCACACCCGGCCAGTCGGTCGTGTTCTACCGCGATGCCGAATGCCTCGGCGGCGCGGTGATCCAGCAGACCGACGCGCCGCTCGAACAACGACTGCAGGAGGTTGCGTGAAGGATCGCGCGCTCGCGCTCGCCGGGCTGGTCCAGGCGGTGGAACTGGTTACGAAGATCGCCAATCACGGCAGCGCCGATCCGGAGCCGCTGCAGGCCAGCATCGACAGCGTGTTCCGGCTAGACGCCGAGACGCCCGAGGCAGTGTTCGGCAGTGCGTCAGCGATGCGCAACGGCTTGCGCAGCCTGGTCGCGTGGCTCGAGGGAGGACAGCACGGCAACCGCATCGGTGCGAGGATCGCGCTGTCCGTGCTGCAGGTCGAGCGCAAGCTGGCCCGGCGGTCGGACCTGCTGCAGGCGATCGGCAGCGGCCTGTCCGACATCGACCGCCAGCGCAGTCACCTCGGACCGGTGCACAGCACCGTGCTCGGACGGCTCGGCGAGCTGTATGCCGAAACCGTCAGCCGACTGACGCCACGGGTGCTGGTGCAGGGCAATCCGATGCATCTGTCGCAGGCCACCGTCGTCGCGCAGATCCGCGCCGTGCTGCTCGCCGCGGTGCGCTCGGCGGTGCTGTGGCGGCAGCTCGGCGGCAGCTACTGGGATCTGTTGCTGCGGCGGCGGGCGATCGTCGCGGCGGCGCGGGAGTGGTTGCAGGGCGGCTAGCAGCCTGTCGGACTTGTCTCCCCACTCCCCGGAAAACACGTTCCGGACATTCTCGGGACGCTTCGGGATTCCGGCAGAGCGAGCGTCGGTCCC
>JAWLBY010000032.1:0-19560 GCA_041687455.1 Lysobacteraceae bacterium
GCCCCAAGGAGCGAACGGCTTCCCCGGAAATCGATCGGCCGTATAGCCGAATCTGATGCCAAACCCAAGGTACAAGGAGGGGCTTCAGCCCCGACCGCGGGCTCGCCACCCGCCACGCGGCCGCGGCCGGAGCCGCGGGCGGGGCGCCATCACGTTGGAATCGACAGCGACCGCCAGCCCGGTCCGCGCCGGCCTCGCCCGGTTTTACGGTCGGGGCTGAAGCCCCTCCTACAGGGGATGGGCTGCCGAACCTTCAGGCGGGGCTCATGCGCCGCGTGTCGCGACCGCCGACGGCACCGACGCGGCCCGGTGGCCGGGCAGCGTCCAACACAGCCCTGTAGGAGGGGCTTCAGCCCCGACCGCGCGCTCGCCACGCGGCCGCGGCCGGAGCCGCGGGCGGGGCGCCATCAGGTTGGAATCGACAGCGACCGCCAGCCCGGTCCGCGCCGGTTTCGCCTGGTTTTACGGTCGGGGCTGAAGCCCCTCCTACAGGGGATGGGCTGCCGGACCTTCAGGCGGGGCTCATGCGCCGCGTGTCGCGACCGTCGGCGGCACACCGACACGGCCCGGGTGGCCGGGCCGAGTCCAACGCAGCCTGCCCCTGTAGGAGGGGCTTCAGCCCCGACCGCGAGCTCGGCATCCGCCACGCGGCCGCGGCCGGAGCCGCGGGCGGGGCGCCATCACGTTGGAATCGACAGCGACCGCCAGCCCGGTCTGCGCCGGCTTCGCCTGGTTTTACGGTCGGGGCTGAAGCCCCTCCTACAGGGGATGGGCTGCCGGACCTTCAAGCGGGCTCATGCGCCGCGGGTCGCGACCGCCGACGGCACCGACGCGGCCCGGTGGCCGGGCAGCGTCCAACACAGCCCTGTAGGAGGGGCTTCAGCCCCGACCGCGCGCTCGCCACCCGCCACGCGGCCGCGGCCGGAGCCGCGGGCGGGGCGCCATCACGTTGGAATCGACAGCGACCGCCAGCCCGGTCTGCGCCGGCTTCGCCCGGGTTTACGGTCGGGGCTGAAGCCCCTCCTACAGGGGGATGGGCTGCCGGACCTTCAGGCGGGGCTCATGCGCCGCGTGTCGCGACCGTCGGCGGCACACCGACACGGCCCGGGTGGCCGGGCCGAGTCCAACGCAGCCTGCCCCTGTAGGAGGGGCTTCAGCCCCGACCGCGAGCTCGGCATCCGCCACGCGGCCGCGGCCGGAGCCGCGGGCGGGGCGCCATCACGTTGGAATCGACAGCGACCGCCAGCCCGGTCTGCGCCGGCTTCGCCTGGTTTTACGGTCGGGGCTGAAGCCCCTCCTACAGGGGATGGGCTGCCGGACCTTCAAGCGGGCTCATGCGCCGCGGGTCGCGACCGCCGACGGCACCGACGCGGCCCGGTGGCCGGGCAGCGTCCAACACAGCCCTGTAGGAGGGGCTTCAGCCCCGACCGCGCGCTCGCCACCCGCCACGCGGCCGCGGCCGGAGCCGCGGGCGGGGCGCCATCACGTTGGAATCGACAGCGACCGCCAGCCTGGTCCGTGCCGGCTTCGCCCGGGTTTACGGTCGGGGCTGAAGCCCCTCCTACAGGGGATGGGCTGCCGGACCTTCAGGCGGGGCTCATGCGCCGCGGGTCGCGACTGCCGGCGGCACCGACGCGGCGCGGGTGGCCGGGCCGAGCACGGCGCCGACGCCGAGCAGCAGCAGGGCAACGACGCCGGCTGCGATGTACTCCCACGGCAATCGCGGCAAGGCGACCTGCTGGACCAGGAACAGGTTCAGCGCGATTGCGAGCAGCGCGCCGACCACGACTCCGGCACCGGTGATCATCACGTTCTCGGTCACGAAGTAGCGCAGGATGTCGGCGCGGGTGGCACCGAGCGCACGCCGCGTGCCGATCTGCCGGCGCCGCTGGGCAACCCACAGGCTGGCCATGCCGACGATCCCGCTTGCCGTCACCAGCAGCAGCCCGCCAGTCACCGCCAGCAGCATCCACGCAACCTGCCGTTCATTGCTGTAACGGGCTGCGCGGATTTCCTCGAGCGTGCGGTTGTTGGTCAGTACGCGGTCGTTGCGCAGCGCGGTCAGGGCGGCCTCGGCATCGCGCATCACGCGGGCGAGCTCGCCCGGGGCGGCGCGGACCGCGTAGGTCGAGTCGGTCGCCAGATAGCGGACCGGCAGCATGAAGCTGCTGTAGGCGTTGTCGGAGTTCTGCGCGAACGGCGACATCAACCGGTCGACGACGCCGATGATGCGCATCGGCGTTGCCGTCGGCCCGACGCCGAGGTGAACCGTCCTGCCGACGTAGCTGCCGGCATCCGGGAACAGCCGGCTGCCGAGCTGGCGGGTGATGATGACGACGTCGGCCGCGAGCCGGGCCGTGTCCGGGTCGATCTCTACGACGTCGGCCTCGGTGAAGTCGCGGCCTTCGACCAGCGTGAGTTCCAGCGCGTCGACCAGGCTGTTCGGCGTGAAGTAGGTGGCTGCGCCGATGCCGCTGTCGGGATTGGCTGGATCGACGCTGAGCCCGAGCCCCCAGCCGTTCTGGGTCATCGGGATCTGGTTGGTCCACGCCGCCGACACGACACCCGGCACCGCCCGCAACGCCTCCAGGTCACGACGCTGCATCGCGGCGATGTCGGGAACATCGCGGAAGCCGCTGTAGCTGAGCTCGAACACGTTCGGCTCGTCGGCGCCGGACGGACGCGACATCCGCGCCATCCGCTCGTTGACCACGTACAGCGCGTTGCTCAGCACGGCCAGCGTCAATGCGACCTGGGCGGCGATCAGCAGCGCACCGGTACGGTTGCGCAGCAGGGTCGAGAGAATCGGACGAATTTCCATGACTGGGCTTCCGAAGATCATTGGGTCTTGAGCTGCACGGCCGGCAGCACCTGGCAGGCGCGCCAGGTCGGCAACAGGCCGGCGAGCAGGGCGGCACCGATCGACAGCGCGAACGTGACCGTCAGCATCAGCGGATCCATCCGCGCCAGCGTCGCCATCTCCGGCGACTGCTGTGCCAGCACCCACAGCGCGGCGAGCGTCAGGACCAGGCCGGTCAGTCCACCGACCAGGCCGACCACCGCCGACTCGGTCAGGTATTGCTTGAACAGTTCGGCTTTCGGTGCACCGAGCGCGCGCCGCACGCCGATCTCGCTGCTGCGGGCGGAGAACTTGGCCAGCAGCAGTCCGACCGTGTTGATCAGGCAGACCAGCAGGAACAGGAAGGCCAGCCAGGTCTGCACGCGACTGTCGTTGCCGACCACCTGGCGCTCCTGCAGCCATTCCATCACGTCGAACAGTTGCACCACATCGTCACCCTGGCGCGGGAAGCGGCCGAGCCGACGCTGTTCCGCGACGTAGCCACCGAGGTAGTCGAGGTAGGCACCGCGGTCCGACACCGACGCCAGCTCGGCCCAGTACTGGATCCAACCGCATTCGGAGTTCTTCAGGCCTTCGAAGCCGGGCTGCAGGTTCGCATTGCTCGAACAGTTGACGCTGCCCGACGGATCCATCTCGGACCTGACCGCGGTCTGCATCGGCACGAATACCTGCTCGTAATCGGCGAACGACTCGCTGCCGACCAGCCGGTAGAACTTCGGCACCGGCTGCCAGCGATCGGTCACGCCGACCACGCTGAAGCGCTCGGATCCGATCGTCAGGCTGCGGCCGATCGCGGACTCGTCGCCGAACAGCCGTTCGGCCAACTGTCGCGCGATCACCACGACCTGCTCGCCGCGCCGATCCTGCTCGGCACTCCACGCGCCGCCGGCGATGAACGGCACATCGAACATCGCGAAGAAATCCGCATTGACGGCGACGCCGGCGGTCTGGAACGGCGGCAGATCGGCTCGCTCGGATTCGATCGCCGGCTGGATGCCGAGCAGCATCGTCTGTCGCGCGGCGCGCGCATCGCTGACGAGCTGCGCGGCATCACGGTAGGTCAACTGCCTCGGACCGGAACCGGGAGCGCGCTCGCCGTCGGCGTAGTTGTCGAGCAGCGGCGTGACCAGCCGCTCGCTCTTGTGCGGGATCGGGTTGCCGGACATCGCATGCAGCACGACCAGCGTCGACATGCTGGCGGCGACGCCGATCGCCAGCGTCGCGACCATCAGCGCAGTCAGCACCGGGCTGCGGCGCAGGTTGAGCAGACCGAGTCTCAGGTAATAGCCGAACATTGCGGGCCTCCGTCAGCCGACCGCGGCGATAGACGCGCGCAGGGCCGGTTCGGCCTGCACGGCGGTGACCTGGCCGTCGATGATGTGGATGTTGCGCTGCGCGCGGGCGGCGAGTTCCGGATCGTGGGTGACCATCACGATCGTAGTGCCCTGCGCATTGATGTCCTCGAGCAGCTCCATGACGCCGCGCGCCATCATCGAGTCGAGGTTGCCGGTCGGTTCGTCGGCCAGCAGCACGCGCGGCTCGCCGGCCAGTGCGCGGGCAATCGCGACACGCTGCTGCTGACCGCCGGACAGTTCGTTCGGATAGTGCTTCATGCGCGAGGCCAGCCCGACCCGCGACAGCGCGCTCTCGATCCGCCGCTTGCGTTCGGCGGCGTTGAAGCCGCGATAGCGCAACGGCACGTCGACGTTGTCGAACAGGTTCAGGTCGGGAATCAGGTTGAAGCCCTGGAAGATGAAGCCGAGCTTCTCGTTGCGCAGCTTCGAGCGCGCGCGATCATCGAGCCCGCGCACGTCGACACCGTCGAGCCAGTATTCGCCACCGGTGAATTCCTCTAGCAGGCCGGCGATGTTCAGGAACGTCGTCTTGCCGGAGCCGGACGGCCCGGTCACCGCGACGAACTCGCCTTCGCGGACATGCAGGTCGAGGCCACGCAGCGCATGCGTCTCGATCATGTGCGTGCGGTAGACCTTGCTGAGCTGGATCATCTTGAGCATGGCGCTTGTCCTTCGGACCGGGATTCGGGATTGGGGGTTGGGTATTCGGGATTCGCAAGAGCGGAGTTGCGCAGGCTGGAGGCGGTGCGAGGTGGTCGGGAGAGGCGGACGCGCTTCGACGAATCCCCAATCCCGGCTCCCCAATCCCGGCTCTCAGTTGATCGCCACCCGTTCGGCGTTTTCGAAACCGTCGCTGCCGGCGATGACGATGCGCTCGCCGGGCGCGACACCTTCGATGATCTCGACCGCCGACACGCTGGTGGCGCCGAGCCGGATCGGGCGTCGCTCGGCGATGCCGTTGGCGCCGACCACGTAGGCGATCCGGCCGCCGTGCGCCTCGATGAACGGACCGCGCGACACCATCAGCACGTCGTTGCGTTCCTCGATCAGCACCCGGGCGTTGACGCGCTGGTTCTGCCGCAGGCCCGGCGGCTGCTCGCCGTCGAAGCGGACCCGCGCCAGCACTTCGTTGCCGACCACTTCCGGCGAGATCGCCGACAGCCGGCCGATCGCCCGCGTGCTGCCGATCTGGACCTCGGCCGGCATGCCGATGCCGAGATCCTCGGCATAGCTTTCCGGCACTTCGAGTTCGACTTCCAGTTCGGACAGATCGACCACGGTCAGCAGCGCGGTGTTCGCGGCGACCAGCGCGCGGTCGTTGACCGACAGCGTGCCGATCACGCCGTCGACCGGTGCGCGCACCGCCAGTTCGTCGACCCGCCGTTCGAGGTTGGCGACCAGCAGCCGCTGCCGTTCTAGCGCCTTCTCGCGGGTCTGCAGGTCGAATTCGACCGACTGCGTTTCCAGCAGCGCATCGGCCGCGGCGTGCTTGCTGAGGATGTCGGCGCTGGTGCGGGTGTCCTGCGCACGCAGCCACTCGACCTCGGACAACGCACCGAGCTTGTAGGCGCGTTCGGTCCGTTCCAGCTCGCGCTCGGCGGCGGTCAACTGCAGCGCCGCCTCGTCGGCGGTGCGGCGCGCCAGCAGCTTCTGCTTGTCGGCCACGATCCGCTGCCGCGCGACCTCGACTTCGAGCTGTTCCAGCATCGCCCGCTCGCGGTCGTATTCGTTGGCGAGTTCGGGCGAATCGATCTGTGCCAGCAGTTGGCCGCGGTCCACCCGCTCGCCGGCGGCGATCTTCAGCGCAACGGTGCCGGCGTACGGCGCGTACAGGGTCGGACTGTTGGCGGCGACCACCCGGCCGGTCACCGCGGCGTCGCGGACGAACGTGCCGAGCTCGACCGCGGCCAGCCGCAGCCGGGCGGAATCGGCCGATCGGTCGCTGGCGGCGAAGCGCGCCACCGCGACGCCGGCCAGCAGCAACACGCCGGCGGTGATCACGGCCGGCAGCAGGAACCGGCGCCAGGCAGCCCGCGGTGCGGCGATCGGACGGTCTTGGGCGGAAGTGTCGCGGATCATGGCGGTGTCGACTTCGATGGAGACGAGTCGGCTCATGCAGCCGCCGTGCCATCCGGACATACCGCCCTACCCCATTGTTTTTGCGGAACTTTGTTCGAACGGTCCGAGTGTCCGGACGGCCGGACAGCGTCCGTTCGGACGTCCGCCCGGGGCGCGTGACAGAATTGGCGACCTCGAGCACACGGAAGCGAACACATGTGCGGCATCGTTGGCATCAGCGCGGAGCGCGACGTCACCCAGGATCTGATTGCGGGCCTGAAGGCCCTCGAATACCGCGGCTACGACTCGGCCGGCATGGCCGTACTCGGCGACGACGGCATCGTGCGCTTGCGCGCCAAGGGCAAGGTGCGCGATCTCGAAGCGCGCCAGCAGGCGACCCCGATCGTCGGCACCAGTGGCATCGCGCATACGCGCTGGGCCACCCACGGCGCGCCGAACGAGATCAACGCCCATCCGCACGTTTCGAGCGGGATGGTCACGGTGGTCCACAACGGCATCATCGAGAACCACGCCGAGCTGCGCAGCGCGCTGCGTGCGCACGGCTTCGAGTTCGATTCGGAAACCGACACCGAGGTCATCGCGCATCTGGTCGAGCAGTACCAGCGCGAAGGGCTGTCGCTGCTCGAGGCCGGCCGCAAGGCGATCGGCCGCCTGCACGGCGCCTACGCGATCGTGCTGCTGTCGAAGCGCGAACCGGGCGTGCTGGTCGGCGCACGCAGCGGCTCGCCGCTGGTGCTCGGCTACGGCGACGGCGAGAACTATCTCGCCTCCGACATCCACGCGCTGCTGCCGCTGACGCGGCGCTTCAGCTACTTGCTCGAAGGCGATGTCGTCGAGCTGCGCCACGACCAGGTGCGGATCTTCGACAGCAGCGGCGCGGCGGTCGAGCGGCCGATCAAGGAATCGCAGTTCAACCTCGACGCGGTGCAGCGTGGCGAATACCGCCACTACATGCTGAAGGAAATCCACGAGCAGCCGCAGGCGATCGCCGACACGCTGGAGGGCCGCATTGCCGGTGGCCGCGTGCTGCCGGAAATCTTCGGCGTCGGCGCTGCCGAGCTGCTGGCCAAGGCCGACGCAGTGCACATCGTCGCCTGCGGCACCAGCTTCCACGCCGGCGTCGTCGCCCGTTACTGGATCGAGTCGCTGGCCGGCATTCCGTGCACGACCGAGATCGCCAGCGAGTACCGTTACCGGCAACCGGTGGTGCGGCCCAACACGCTGTTCGTGACGATTTCGCAGTCAGGCGAAACGGCCGACACGCTGGCCGCGCTGCGGATGGCCAGCGAGCGCGGCTATCTGGCGACGCTGGCGGTCTGCAACGTGCCGGAAGCGTCGCTGGTCCGCGAGTCGTCGCTGGTGCTGATGACGCGCGCCGGCCCCGAGATCGGCGTCGCGTCGACCAAGGCCTTCACGACCCAGCTCGCCGCGCTGGCGCTGCTCACGCTGCACCTGGCCGACGCCCACGGACTCTCGCGCGAGCGTCGCGAAGACGCCGTGCGGCAGCTCGAACAGGTGCCCGGCCTGATCGCCGAGGCGCTGACGCTCGACGACGCCATCCGCGAGCTGGCCGAGCAGTTCGTGCACTGCGACCACGCGCTGTTCCTCGGCCGCGGCACGCACTACCCGATCGCGCTCGAGGGCGCGTTGAAGCTGAAGGAAATCTCCTACATCCACGCCGAAGGCTACCCGGCCGGCGAGCTCAAGCACGGCCCGCTAGCGCTGGTCGACGAGAACATGCCGGTGATCGCGGTCGCACCGAACGACCACCTGCTCGACAAGCTGAAGTCGAACATGGAGGAAGTGCGCGCCCGCGGCGGCCGGCTGTACGTGTTCGCCGACAGCACCATCCGCCACGGCCTCGACCACGACCGCGTGCTCGAACTGCCGGCCGCCGGCGAGATCGCCGCCCCGATCCTGTTCACCATCCCGCTGCAACTGCTCGCCTACCACGTCGCCGTGCTGCGCGGCACCGACGTCGACCAGCCGCGCAACCTGGCAAAATCGGTGACGGTGGAGTAGCACGGAACGCCGGGCGGGTACGCTGCTGGTTCAGGACAACAGTGTTCCTGGCTGTCGAATGTAGTCGTGGTCGAGCAATGCGTGTGCAGGGGGCAATCGGTGCCGCACGGCAATCGCGCCGGATCGCCGCCGACATGCCGGTGGGGCGGACTTCCCGTGCCGGTTGGCCGAGTCGAACGCCAGGCAGCCGGCGTCGCGGCCGGGGCGGGACCGGCCGAGTGCGGACCCACAGTGGACGCCGGGGTTGCCACTGGACGCGCCCCCCGATGGAGTTCATCGACGCGGTGTCCAATCGGACTTTCCTGACACGCCTGTCAGGCTGCCCGACAGACGCGCCCGGGCGCGCATGGTAGAACTGAGCGCATGAAGGGGGGACTCGTGCTCAATCGGATCGCCACGTACCTGACTCTCTCAGCGCTGCTCGCCGCGCCCGCGGCCGCCGCTCGCTCGCTGACACCAGTGCCGCTCGCCGGCCAAGAGGTCGTCTGGGAATCCGGCGTGCCGTTCACCGTCTCTCGGCTCGGCTCCACCACAGTCGCACTCTCACCCGTCGAAATCGAACGCAAGCACGCATGGATCGTCATCACGGTAATCAACGAGGGCGACCGTCCAATCACGATCTACGACGGTGGCGTAACCGCGGAGGAATCCTCGGGAGCGCATCTGAGAGTGCACGCCTATGAAGCACTCGCCAAGCGGGAGAAGAGGAGGCGGTTCTGGGAGAACGTCGGACTCGGGCTGGCCGCGGCCGCGCAGGGCTACTCGGCGGGGCAGGCTGGCCGCAGCACATCGTATTACTCGGGCACAGTGTCGGCTTACGGCAGTGGCGGCTACGCACGCGGGAACTACTCGGGCACCGTGACAACCTATGATGCGGCCGCCGCGCATCGAGCACATGCCGACGCGATCGAGCAGACGAAGGCGCTCGCCGACCGGATCGAGCGCGAGCGTCAGGCGAGGCAGGAAGCGCTGAGCTCGGAGATCCTGAGGACGCAGACCATTGCGCCGGGCGAACGCCATGCGGGTCGCCTGCAGATAGATCTTCCTCGGTCTGCGCGCGAGCCACAGCCGGTAACGGTTTACGTCAACGCCAGCAACGATCGCCACGCGTTTGTTGCATTCGTTGACGGGCAGCCGTCCCACGCGCAAATCAGCATGGTCCAGCAGCGTCATGCACGGGTGGTCACCGTGCCCGAGCGCGCTGCGCCGCCACCCGGCCACCAAGCGTCCGTCCCGGCTCCGACCGCAAACGAATACACGCCGGCGCCGGCCGCATCGGCCGCCGCTCCCGGTCAGCCGGTCACCACGCCAGCTGCGACCGCGCCATCTAGCGCGGCACCGTTGCCAGCCGCGCAACCGATGCATGCGAACCTGTCGATCGCGACGGAGGAGCGCTGGGTGAACCCGACCGTCACCGAGATGAAGGTGGGTTGGGAGGACGGCACCGAGGTCGTGATGCTGCGGGTGACGTTTCTCACCGCCGGCAGCGGTGCCGCGCCGGCGGGTCGGCTGTATGTTGGAACACGCGAGCAGACGCAGTTCGTGCTCGACCTGCCGCTCAGTGAGCGGCAGCTCGCACGTGGCCGTTTCGGCGAACATTTGACGTTCCCGGTCTCGGAATTGCCTCCGCAGGCCCAAGCCTGGATACGGCAGGCGACGCTGCCGCAGGTTCACGCTACCTACCGCTGACCGCTCTTTCGCAGGGATACCGCATGCGCATCACCCGACTGCTGTTGATCGGCATCTTCTGCTGGACATCGACCGTCATCGCGAGAGCCCCGCATGAGGATCCGCTGAGCTACGGCTCAGGAGTAATGGTCGGCATCAACATCGAGCGAATCGCCTGGACGCTCGATGGCCCGGCCTTCATGGCCGGCCTCGAGGACGGGCTCTTCAACGGCAAGTTACGCGTGCCGACGCACGTGCTGCAGCAGGCGGTCGCCGAGCTTGCTGAGGTGCGACGCAAGCGCCCGAAGGCCTTTCTCTGGTCGCCGCATGGGCCGGCGTCAATTGCGCCGCACAGCCCGGAAGTGCGAATGGGGTATGCCGCGGGCGTGCAGTTCGGATACGAGTACGCGGCGGTCCTACGCCACTTGGACGTGGCGATGTTCAAGCAGGGAATCATCGACATGGTTTCCAAGAGCGAGCGCTTCACCAAGCGAGAGTTCAAGAATTTCGCCGAGAGCGGCGCGGCGGCCTTCGCAGAGATCGCCGCTCTCGAGAACCAGTCGAAGCAGCAGTCATTTCTGGAATGGAACGCGCAGCGCCCGGGTGTGCAGACGACGGCGAGCGGGCTGCAGTATGAAATTGTCGTCGAAGGCGCGGGTCCCGTCGCAGCGGACGCAAAATGGGTGTCGCTGCACTTCACGGCGCGGGTGGCACACGGACGCAAGTTGTCGTCGTCGTACGACAAGGGCGAGCCGGTTCGCTGGCGGGTAGGCGACTTGATCCGCGGATTGCAGGAACTGATTCGCCTGTCGCGCGTCGGCTCGCATGTTCGCGCATGGATCCCGTCGGATCTCGCGCACGGCGTCGCCGGGATGCCACGGATCGGGCCGAATGAGGCGCTCGAAGTGGAGCTGTTGTTAGTCAAGCTCTAGATCTTCTCATCGATTGCGGAGGCACGTCAGACGACCTCTTCTTGCCAAATGGCGCCCAATCGAGGCACTGCTCGACGGATCGGCCACCCTGCTCGTGACGCTGATCCGCCCGAAGCGGCCGTTCAGAAGGCACTTGTGCCCCGTTCCTACTGACCCCATCCCTATTGCAGCAGCGCGTGGTGTCGCGGCGCCGGGAAGGCCGCAGTGACCAGTTGCAGGACGCCAGTTAGTGAAGGCTCGGGCTTGGCACTCGGCAGCACGAGTAGCACCGAACGCCGTGCTGGCACGTTGCTGTATCCAGAGAGGTGTTCTGGTCGGTTAAATGCAGTCGTAGTCGAACAGAGGCGTCATGCAGCGGCGGTCGGTTCCGCACGCAATCGAGCCGGATCGTCGGCGACTTGCCCGGAGCGGGGCCTGGCTGTGCCGGTTTCCGAGCCGAGCGCTCGGCAGCCGGCGTCGCGGCCGGGGCGTTAGCGGCCGAGTGCGAAGGGAAGCGGAGGTTCGGGGTCCTACGCCGGCACGCGATCGACATCGAGTAGAGGTTCTGCGGGCGCCAGTGTTCCATCGCGGGCGGCTCGATCAACAAACGGTCCGCGGTACCCGATTGTCCGCAGCAGAAGGCGGTCGACAAGAAGCAGCATTGCGAAGTACTCGGCGGCAGGACTCCTGTGCGGCCAGTCGTCAGGCGGCGTATCACGCTGACAAACGAACCGGACTTCATGGACTAGCTCGTTGCGTGACGTGACGAATCGTCGGACCTGGTCAGCATCCATATCCAACTGGAGTACACGATGCATTTCCGCGATCTGCTGCCGAAAGGTTGGGTGAAATAAGTTGTTCACTTTCTGCTTCAGTTCATCGATGCGCTGCTCCTTGACGCCAGGAGTACCTGGCGTGTCGTCGACCAGCCACGCTTTGGCCTCCGCTTCAACGTGCGTTTGCACCGCGTTGCGAAACGCCCTTCGATCGGCTTGTGTCGCAAAGCCCGTGGGGACCGGGTTGCCGACGACCACCGTCGTCAGTGCCTCAACGGTGGTTGCGAGTTTGGCGCCTCTCACCTCGAGGAAGTCATCGTCGGCCGTAGCGTTGAGGAGCAAGCCAATCAGTCGACGCGCATGGAGACGGTGCGCTGCATAGAAGTCCGCGAATCGCTGCCAGTGTTCTGCGACGACGCCCCACCGTCGGGCCTCTTCGATCACCGGCAGGCTGAGGAACGGACCCGTGATGGCGTTGGAAACCCACGCATCCGTCACGGCTCCGGAGGCATCCAAACCCTCAAGATGGAGCCAGGACACGCGGCAGCCGGTGATGAGGCTGAGTAGCGCACACGTGGTCTCCGCGAGTCGAACGGCGCACGCGCGATCGTTCGTGTCGACTGATAGGTACGCCGTATGACCGAAGCGGTCTCGCGTGGCGAGCGTTGACACCACATCTTCGTATGCGCACGCAGGGCTAACGGTGAGAACGACGCCTTCGGCCATCCACGATGCGTCAGGTGGCGCCTCCTGGCTGATGTTGCTCAGAGCGAACCTGAACGACGCGATCGCGGGAGCGGGAGCGGGAGCGGGAGCGCTGCATTCGATCTCTTGGACGCGAAACGTGATCCAGCCCTCGTCCGGGTCAGCGGCGTCGACTGGGTTAGTTCGACCGTTCGTACTGGCGCGAAGCGTGCGTCCCGCAATGTCCATCCCGACAATCGTAGGACTTCGGGCGAACTCGAGGATGATACCGAGATCGCCGCCTAGAGGTTCCTCTGGAAGAGGTCGCACCGCGATAAAGGTTTTCCCTGCCACGCTCTGAGCGGCAGTCCACGCGACTCGAACTCCCTGAGGAGGACCGAGTTCGAGGATGCCTTGCCCTTCGTTGTACCAGACGAACTGGCTCGTCCATGTTCGTTTCAAGGTTGCCAACCTTCAGTAGGGGATCACTGGAAGCCTAGGCCTCAACTTGCGATTAGTCCAAGCTCACTGCGCGCCTTCGAGACGAATTCCGCTCGGGACCAAAGGTCCGGATTTCGCCGCATGGCACGCGATCAGACGAGAGCTGATCGCCTGCCTTGCCCGTCACTAGCGGTCATCACCCCAAAGGCGGACATTCGGAAAGCGGCGAAATGGTGACCCCACTCTGAAGACTCATATCGCCGCCTCCTGCGTTTGGCGGTACCGTCAAGGCACCACGCCTGATGACACTTTACGCAGCGATCGACCTTCATTCCAACAACGGCGTGCTCTCGATCATCGATGAGCACGATGCCGTTCGCTTCGAGCGGCGGCTGCCGAACGAGCTTCCCGCGGTACTGCACGCGCTCGAGCCATTTCGTGACGACCTGACCGCCATTGCGGCCGAGTCGACGTACAACTGGTATTGGCTGGTCGATGGCCTGATGGATCACGGCTATCGCGCTCGACTGGTGAACACCGCCGCAGTGCCGAAGTACGACGGTCTCAAGCACGGCAACGACCAGTCGGATGCCCGCCATCTGGCACATCTGCTGCTGCATTTTGCCAGAGGGCTACATCTATCCACAGTCGAAGCGGGCGCTACGCGATCTGTTGCGCCGGCGATTCCACCTGGTCCGCCAAGCGACCGCACGCATGCAATCGGTACAGTGTGCATGGTCCCGTCGAACCGGTACCGGACTCAGCGCCAATCGCTTCCGCCAGCTGAGCGCGCCGCTGGTGCGATCAAGGTGGCCAAGAGCAAGCTACGCGTCATCGCGATCAAGGCTGTTGCGCACAAGCTCGCCAGATCCAGTTACTACCTGATGCGCGACGGAGGCGTGTTCGACGCGAAGCGTGCATTTGGCTGATTCAGCTTGCCGACGGCATGCGAGTCCGAAATGGGGTTGGCGACCAGCCAGTGATCTCTGAATGACCGCATGCCGCCGGCGCTCACGTTGTCGATGACCGCCCGCCGAGCGACCAGCGAGGGTTGGTCGAGGTGTCATCACCTCGAACCATGCTTCTGTGCATCCGACCAATCGGACACATGGACGCGTCGGCGGCCACCGATAAGTGTTTGGGGCTTCTTGCCAGGGGGCGCTTTGCGCCTTGGTCCAGAACGGTGACTGGCGCGGCCATCCCGCGCCGGCTAGAAACACCACCGGCGTCGGTCGGAGTCAGCTTGAGCGTGTTCGATACCGGCGCCTGGGTCGCACCGGGAGAATTTTTCTCGCGCCTCTTGACGGCGGCGGCGAAATGGTGACCCACACTCTGACGGCGGCCGCGAAATGGTGTCCCCACTCTGACCCGGCCAGTTGAGCTGAGCCCATCGGCTTGGGGCGCCTGTGTCACACCTGTGCTACATTGCCCCGGACGCAGCGGCCGGAAGCCCCGCATGAGCACCACGACCATCCGCCTGCCCGACGAGCTGAAGGCCCGCATCGCCCGGGCGGCGAAGGCGGCCGGCACCACGTCGCACAACTTCATCCTCGAGGCGATCGCCGAGAAGGCCGAGCAGGCCGAGCAGCGGGCCGCCTTCCTCGCAGTGGCGGACCAGCGCTATGCCGAGTTCCTGGAGTCCGGCGAAAGCATTCCGTGGGACGAGGCGCGCACGTATCTGAAGCAGCGGCTGGCAGGGCAGCGCGCGAAGCGACCGGCGGCCAGGAAGCCGGAGCGGTAACGTGGCGGACGTCCGGCTGGCACCCGGCGTCATCGACGATCTCGACCGCATCGTCGAGCACCTGCGGCAGCACGAAGTCGAGGCGGCTGAGGCCCGGGGCGCCGGCATCATCAGCGCGCTGGACGTGCTGAACGACAACCCGCTGATCGGCCGTCCGGCCGGCGATGACCGGCGCGAGCTGCTGATCGGCCGCGGCGCGCACGGCTACGTGGCGCTGTATCGCTACCTGCCGGTGCTCGACACTGCGCTGGTGCTGGCGATCCGTGCCCAGCGCGAGGGGGGCTGCGCACGTCCATGATCGAGACGATGGGCGAAACCGAGGCCGACACTCGCGCCAACCGCATCGATCCGCTGCTGCGCGCCGCCGGCTGCAGTGTGATCGACGGCGCACACTTCCACCGCCAACTGATCTGCCCGGGTCGCATCCTCGCCGGTGGCCGGCGCGGCACAGTGGCCGATTGGCCGACTACGTACTCAGCTACCGCGGCCGCAAGCTGGCGGTGATCGAAGTCAGGCGGGCCGGGCTCGGGCATGCCGCCGGCGTCGGCATGTCGACACGATCGACATGACCCATCGCTCATGTCGAAATTCGGATGCAATTTCGACATGAACCGTGGCGGCCGACCACCGCTGTCCGATCCGCACTGCCGATCAGATCGAGTGACTGACCGATGGGGCAGCCTGCGGGCGGAGCCCGTGGGTCTTGCCGGGTGGCGCCGAAATCGCCGAAACGCGCCGGTCACCTGCCCGAGAGACGCCATTGCCGAACGACCGCGACGGAGCCGGACCGCGTCCGGCTCCGTGGGCAGTTCAGTCGATCCGGATCGGCTGCCGGGCGACCACCGCGGTCTCGCGGGCGATGTAGCGCAGCTCGTAGTCGCCGGCTTCGTCCGGCGCGGTGAGCGTGTACTCCTCGACGCCGGGCTCGATGTAGCGGAAATCGAGGTAGGCGTCGTCCGGGCTGCCGGCCGGCGCGAAGCCGGCCCAGCTACCGGTCGCGATCGGGCCGCGTGCGCGGATCGTTACCTGTGAGCCGGCCGCGGCGTGGGCCGGTGCGCTGATCGACGCCTTCGGAGCGGTGATCCGGATCGGCTGCGAGGCCAGCACCGTGCTCGGGTCGGTCATCACGACCCGCAATTCGTAGTCACCCGGCTCGATCGGTACATCGAGCGAGTAGTGCTGCTGGCCGTCTTCCAGGTCGCGGTAGTCGAGGTAGGCGTCGGCATTGCTGCCGGCCGGCGCGAAGCCGACCCAGTTGCCGTTGCCGGCCGGTGCCTGCACGTCGATCTCGATCACGTCGCCACCGGCGGCCTCGGCCGGGCCGCGCACGCTGGCCCCCGCCGTGGTGACCTCGATCGGGCGGCTGACCAGCACCCGCTCGTGTTCGTTGAGCACGTAGCGCAATTCGTATCGGCCCGGTTCGGTCGGCACGCGCAGGCGGACTTCGCTGTCGGGCCCGGTCGGCCGTGCGTAGTCGAGGAACGCGTCGGACGCGCTGCCGGTCGGCGCGAAGCCGATCCAGTGATGCTCCGACACCGGGCCGCGCGCCCGCACGAGCAGCATCGAACCGGCCTCGGCGGTCGCCGGTGCGTCGATCGCGCCTTCGACCTCGCTGGCCACGATCGGCCGCTTGCCGAGCACCGGCTCGGCGCGGCGCGGACTGACGTAGTGCAATTCGTAGCGGCCGGCTTTCGACGGCAACGTGAGATCGACCCGGCGCTGGTCCGATGTCGGCATCGCGTAGGTCAGTTCGATGGTCGGCTGTGCCGGATCGACCAGCGCGATGTAGTCGCCGTGGTCGAGCGGACCTTCGACGATCGCGACGTCGACCCGGCTCGCCGCCGGCACCGTGTCCGGCGCCTGCAGCACGGCGCTGGCCGGCGGCAACGGCGGCTCGCTGCTGACCTTGGCCAGCGTCGACAGCGTACCGGCCAGCTCGTCGGCACTGCGGGCGTTGAAGTAGCGCCCGCCGGTGGTCTCGGCGAGACAGCGCAACTGTGCCTGGTGCTGCGGATTCGGCACGTCGAAGCCGATCACGTGGGCGGTGAAGTCGACGCCGGCAGCTTCCAGATCGCGGCCGACCTGGCACGGGTCGAGGTTGCAGGTCTCCTCGCCGTCCGAGACCAGGATCACGGTCGCCTTCTGCTCGGTCGACCGCAGCACCTTTGCCGCCTCGATCACCGCCGCCGACAGCGGCGTCATGCCCTTGGCATTGAGGCCGCGAACGGTGCCCAGGTAGCCGGCCGGGTCCAGCGGGCCGGGCGCGACCAGCGTTTCGATGTCGCCGCAGTCACCCTTCTGCCGATGGCCATAGGCGACCAGCCCGAGCGGCACGTCCGGATTCCACGGACCGACCAGCCGCCCGACCGCGTCGCGCGCGATCTCGACCTTGGTCCGACCGCCGATCTGGCCCCACATCGAGCCGGAGGCATCGAGCACCAGCATCACCGGCGGCTGCGCAAACGCCGCTCCCGTCGCCAGCAGCGCGCCGGCGGCCCACCATCGTTTCATGCGTCATCCCCGAGCTGAACAGCGGGCGCAGCATAGCCGAGCCGCAATCTTTTCCCGAGCCGCCGGCCAGCGTCGTTCAGCCGGCGGACAACGACGTGAGCGTCGCGTTGTGCCGACGTGTTCACCGAATCGTCGGCGGCGCGTGCCTAGGATCGGAAACAGGCGATGCCGGACATCGCCGGGCGAGCCGACGGATGGCGCTCAAGCGCGTGCGCCGCTCGCCGTTATCGTCATCAAGGGCAGGCTGCATCGAAGCCCGCCGCCTGCCCCGGATGCGCTGGTACGCGAGGGAGGCAGCATGACGACGTTTCGACACGGCACCCCGACCGAGTTGTGGCATGGCCTGGTGCTCGAGGGGGAGCAGAAGCGCAATCTCGCGCTCGGCGAGGAACTCGAGAGCTATCTGGTATTCGCGCTGATGCGCCATCTGGCCGATCCGACGCTCGCCAGTCGCATCCTCGCGCTCGACTGGCTGCGCGCCGCCGAAGTGCCGGCGCAGGGCGGCGCCGATGCATTGCGCGAAGTCGGCGACCGTTGCCTGCTGGTGGCCGGGTTGTTCCCGCAACTGGCGCAACGGCGCCGGGTCGACGACGAGTACTTCGTGCGGCTGGGGCGTGGCGCCTACGCCGGCGCCGCCGAGCGGACCCGACGAGCCGAGGCATCGCTGCTGGCGAAGCTGGTCGAAGCCTTCCATTCGCTGGTCGACGTGCTGCGCGCGCTGGGCCCGCAGGCGCGCCACGTCGCGCTCGCGGTGCCGGCGGTGGTCGCGCCGCACGAGCTGCGGCGGATGCAGTGATTCGGCGTCGCGGCGACCGGTGGTCGGCTGGCAGGGCACGAGCAATTCGTGAAGGGTCCGGGCTAAGCTCTGCGGCCCGCCGCCGGAGTCCGAGACGATGCGTGTCTGTGTCTATGCTGCATCGAGCAGCCATTGCGATCCGCTGTACCACGCCGCCGCCCGCCGGCTCGGCCAGGTGCTGGCCGGCGCCGGCTGCAGCATCGTCTACGGCGGCGGCTCGATGGGATCGATGGGCGCGGTCGCCGACGGCGCGCTCGAGGCCGGCGGCGAGGTGATCGGCATCCTGCCGAAATTCATGGCCGATCTCGAATGGGGCCATCCGGGCCTGACCCGGCTCGAGCTGGTCGAGGACATGCGCGAGCGCAAGCACCGGCTGCTGACCGGCTCCGACGCGGTCGTCGCGCTGCCCGGCGGCTGCGGCACGCTCGAGGAACTGTTCGAGGCGATCACGCTGAAGCGGCTCGGCATCTACTTCAACCCGATCGTGCTGCTGAACACCAACGACTTCTACCGGCCGCTGGCGGGGTTCATGCGGCAGGTCATCGAGCAGCGCTTCATGAATCCCGAACACGAAGCGATGTGGCAACTGGTCGATGCCGCCGACGAAGTCGTCGACGCGATCCGCGCCACGCCGCGCTGGCGCGATGACGCACGGCAACTGGCGGTGGTTCGGTCGTGATCGATCCCGATCGAGCATCCATCGATGCGACCAGGACCGTTCTCGAGAACTGAACGACGATAGCGCGCCGGCGCGGGCGTCGCTGCACTGCTCGCCGCCGTTGCCCGTCATCCCGGCGACCCGATCGCGCGACTCACGTGCTCGTCGTCCCGGCGACTCGATCGCGCGACTCACGTGCTCGTCATTCCGGCGACTCGATCACGCGACTCATGTGCTCGTCATTCCGGCGACTCGATCGCGCGATTCACGTGCTCGTCATTCCGGCGACTCGATCAGGCGGCTCATGTGCTCGTCATTCCGGCGACTCGATCACGCGACTCACGTGCTCGTCATCCCGGCGACTCGATCACGCGACTCACATGCTCGTCATCCCGGCGACCCGATCGCGCGACTCACGTGCTCGTCATCCCGGCGACCCGATCGCGCGACTCACGTGCTCGTCATCCCGGCGACCCGATCGCGCGACTCACGTGCTCGTCATCCCGGCGAACGCCGGGATCCATGTTGCTTTTCGCGCAGTGGCTTGCTCCGCGGAATCAGGATGGATCGCACCGCGGCCGAAGGCCGGCCAGTGCTGAGCCTGTCGAAGGGTGGGATGACGGGGTCGCGAGATTCGGCACCGGCCAATTTCCCCGGACAGCGGTGGGCCAAAGTCGTGATCCATTTCGATGTCGCTTCACAAGCCAGGGACTTGCAGCAAGAGCACACTGGATCCCGGCTTTCGCCGGGATGACGAGCACGTGCGTCGCGAACTCGAGTCGACGGCCCTATCCGAGCCGACGGCAATGTCCATGGGCTTCGGAGTTCAGTGCTGGCGCCCATGCCTGAAGGCGAGCGCGGTTTTCCGCGGAAAATTGTGGATCAACGCCGGGATCCATTCTTGACTTCGCTTCACAAGCCAAAGAGCCTGCAGCAAGAGCACCCGGGATCCCGGCTTTCGCCCACTGCTGTCCGGGGAAAATCCGCGCGCGCCTCACGAAAGTGTTGCGATGTCTGGAGTTCGGGGTTAAACCCCTGAGCGCCAACTCACTTCCAGA
>JAWLBY010000033.1:0-6097 GCA_041687455.1 Lysobacteraceae bacterium
CGCTGCCTGGGCACTGGTCCGAAACCCGGCGCAGTACGACGGAAGCAAGCTGTTCGCAACCCTCGAAACCGCTTGACGGGGAACAGAGTGTCTACAGGGAGCGGCGCCGCAGCGCCCGGATCCAGCGCTCCTGCAGGAGGGGCTTCAGCCCCGACTCCTACACAGCGCCCGGATCCAGCGCTCCTGTAGGAGGGGCTTCAGCCCCGACCGCGCGGTCCGAGCAACGCGCGCGCATGACGATCGCTGCCGGCCGCAGGTAAACCGCTGCAGCAGAACGAACAGACCCATCAGGTCGTAGGCTCTGCTGCCGCCTTCGCCAGCTTGTCGGCCAGCGCCTTCAGCTCGGCCTGCCGCGCGGCGTCGACCTCGTGCGGCTGGATGCGGCCGATGATGCCGCAGTACGCGGATCTCGTTGGCATCGATCACGCCGTCGCGCTCGGCGATCGCGACCAGCTTGCGCAGTTCGTCGGCATCGAGCCGGCCGTCGTCGGCGAAGCACTGGATCGAGCGAAGCGACAGTTCGAAAAGTCACGCGGTTCGCGCAGTGGCACAGGTCCTTGTTGTTGTGGCCTGGAGCGGACGGCTGCTCGTCTGACGTTCGCCTGTTCACGGCCGCTGACGCCGGGCGCGCTCCACTGGCGCGGCGGCATCTCACGGTTTTTCGCTTCGCGGCGACGGCGCCACGGGTGGTTTCGTGCCTGCCACGGCGCCTTGCCCGGTACGGTGGCCGCTGCGCGGCTGCGCCGGCGCGCCGGGTGCCTGCGCCGCCAGCCGCTGCAACCCATCGACCAACTGCGCCAGCACCTCGCGATGCGACGCACTCGCTTCGCCCTGCGCCTGCAGCGCGGCGATCAGCGGCTTGAAGCTGATCTCCAGCGCCGAACGCAGGCCGCCGAGCCACATCGCGCTGTCCGTTGCGCTGTCGCGACCGAACGCTCGCGCCATCGTTTGTTCGCTGGCAATCCGCTCGAGCAGTTCCACCAGCGCCGGCCACGGCGCTCCCTCGGTGGTTTCGTTCGATGTCCGCGCCGCGAGCCCGCGCACGCCATCGACCAGGTCATGCAACTGCGCGACCACGCGTGTGCCGACGTCGGCGTCGGCGCCGCCGATCGCCTTCGCGCGCTGGAACTCGCGACAGATCGCCTGCCAGCGTTCGCGCTGCGCGCCGTCCATGCGATCGCGCAGCTCGGCGAGCTTGAGCAGGTTCTCCTCGGCGCCGCTGGTCAGCAACTGCGATTCGCCGAGGTAGTGGTCGTCGATGATCTGCTGCAGTTCGGCGGCATTGGTGACCGGAGCAATTTTTTCGGCCAGCTTGTTCATGTTGCGATAGCTGCCCTGCAACTTGAACGCCGGCTCGGTACGGTAGCTGTCGGCCTGGGCGGCGCTGGCGATGTATTGCTGATTGACCCGGTAGACCACATCGCGCACTTCGATCAGTCGTTGCAGCACGCCGACGATCTCGCCGATCTCGGCGCCGCTGTAGTCGTGGCTGAGATCGCCGGCGGAGAAGTCGCGGCCTTCCGCCTTGTCGAGCAGCCGGTAGAAGTTGCCCATGTCGCGGGTCGCCAGCGGCGCCAGCACCGGGTTCGAGGTCAGGCAGTTTTCGAGGTAGCTGGTCAGGAACACGTCTTCCATGCCGCCGAGCACGTCGCCGAGGTTGTAGACGTCGGCACGGTTGGCCAGCATGTCGGGAATCCGGAACAGCTCGCCCGACTCGGTGTACGGGTTGCCGGCCATCACGACGCAGAACTTCTTGCCGCGCAGGTCGAAGGTCTTCGTCCGTCCGCGGCGGACGCCTTCGATGCGGCGGGTGCCGTCGCACAGCGAGATGAACTTCTGCAGGAATTCCGGATGGGTGTGCTGGATGTCGTCGACGTACAGCATCACGTTGTTGCCCATCTCGAGCGCGAGGTTCAGCTTCTCGAGCTCGCGCGCCGAGGTTGCATCCGGCGCCTGGGCCGGATCGAGCGAACGCACCTCGTGACCGAGCGCCGGGCCGTTGATCTTCATGAAGATCAGCCCGAGCCGGTCGGCGACATACTCCATCAGCGTGGTCTTGCCGTAGCCGGGCGGCGAGATCAGCAGCAGCAGACCCATCAGGTCGCTGCGCTTGCCTTCGCCGGCAGTGCCGATCTGCTTGGCCAGGTTGTCGCCGATGATCGGCAGGTAGACCTGATCGATCAGCCGGTTGCGGACGAACGAGGCGAGCGGCCGCGAGCGGAATTCGTCCAGCCGCATCGCCGCACGCTCGCGCTGCAGCACACGCTGGCGCAGAGCCTGAAACTGGCGCACGCCGGCGACGAATCCAACCCGGTGCTGCTGCAGGCGCGCTTCGAAGCGGTCGACCGCGAGCAGCAGGCGGCCCTGCTCGATGGCCGGATGCTGGCCGAGCAGCCCGTCGATCTCGATCCGCAGATCGGCCTGGCTGATCCGGTGCGGCAGCAGGTGGCCCACCAGCAACAGCGCTGCGGCCTCGCAGGCATGGTCGCGTTCGTCGGCCAGCGCATCGCGACACAATGGCAGCAATGCACCCAGCGCCAGCGCCCACGCCGCCGCGCCGGTCAGCGTACGCAACGCATCGTGCAGCCGATCCCAGCCATGCGCATCGCGCAGCCGTGCCTCGAGCGCCGCCAGCAGGCGCTGCGCGTGGCGCGACACGATGAACCGCGGATGCTCCTCGGCCAGCTCGCGGACCAGGTAATCGGCCGCGCGCTGCGGGTCGGCGCCGTCGATGACCAGCGCGCTGCGCTCGCGCCAGCGTGCGATCGCCGCAGCGATCTCGCCGGCCAGCGCGGCGCGTGCCCGATCGTCGCCGAGCAGCGTCGCGAGCTGCTGCGCGATCCGTGCCCGCAGCGGCCAGTCGTGGCCATCGACTTCGGCCAGCGCAGTCCAGGCCAGCCATGCCAGCGCACGTGACTCGGGCTCGAAGGCGAGCAGACCGGCGGCCTCGCGCAACGGCAGCCAGCCGGCCAGGATCCGTGCGGCGTCGTGGTCGTGGATGCCCTTTTCGTAGCCATCGCGATAGCGCGGCGCGGCAAATGCACGGACGGTTCGTTCGAGCGTCGCCGGCGTGACGGCTTCGAGCCGCAGCCGCTCCGGCGTCAGCCCGTCCTCGCCGCGCCGCGCCGCCTCGAGCAGTTCCGCCGCCAGATACTCGCCGCGATAGAGCGACGGCGATTCGGACTCCAGCGCGACCTGCCAGTAGTCGCGCAGTGCGGCCAGTCCGTCGTCGTCGATCGGCTCCAGGTAGTCGGTGCCGGTCAGATGCAGGCACAGCGCGTCGCCGTGCGGGATCAGCGTCAGGTCGAGTTCCTGCCGGTTGACGCTGAAACGGTGCCGGCCGAGCCGGATCAGCTCACCGCCGCCTTCGAACAGTTCGGTCCTGTCGCGCAGACCGCGGACCGCCTGATCGCGGACGGCTTTCAGCTTCGCCTCGACGTCGTCGGCCTTGACGCTGTCGTGCAACTGGCGCAGCCGTGCCGCGAGCTCGCGCAGCTTGACGATCAGCGGATCGCCGGCAAAGAACGCGTTCAGTGCGTCGAGATCGGCCAGCGTCGCGGTGCGCCGGGCCAATCCGTCGAGTATCCGCTGCGCGGCATCGGCGACCGCACGCGCCTTGCGCTGGCGATCGTCGAGCAGCGCCTGCTTGCGCGCCTCGAAAGCCTCGACCACTTCCTCGCGTCTGGCGAGGATGTCGTTGAGGAACGGCTCGTGCTCGCCGAACCGGCTCTCAAGCTCCTCGAGCTGGATCAGCACGCGGGCGAGCTGCTCGTCGCAGGCTTCCGGATCGGTCGATGAGGCCAGTGCACCGGTCACGCTCTGGCCGAACAGTGCGAACTGTGCGCCGAACTGCGCCATCGCCTCGGCCGAGCCCAGCTCGCGGCGGCGCTGCTCGGCCCGCGCGCGGGCCTGGTTCAGCCGCGCATAGATCGACGAGATCGCCTCGACGATCCGGGTGCGGCGCTCGGCATCGTCGACCGGCAACGAAGCCATCAACGTCGACAGCATGTCGAGGTCCGCCGCCATCGTCGCCAGTGTGTCGATGATCGGCTGCAGCACCGAGGTGCTGGCGAGCGCCGCTCCTTCGGCGAGCGGTTTCTCGATCTGGACCAGCCGCTCGGCGAACGGCTGCAGCGCGCGCTCCGACGCCAGGAAGGCTGCGGTCGCCTCGGCGGCGCGCTCGTGCGCGCCGAGCAGTTCCGCCTCCAGCACGTCGAGCGCGGCGCGGTCGATGTAGCGGTAGTCGCGCAGCGTCAGCAGATGACCGCGCTGGGCGGCGGCCGAGTTCAGACCGTCGACGTGGTCCTGGATGCGCTCCCAGCGGCCGGGATCGAGCCGGGCCAGCAGCTCGCGCTGGCGGGTCTGCGCTTCGCGCAGCGCCCGCGCCGAGCGGCTGCGGATCGACTCGACCTTCTCGAATTCGTCGAGCACCGCTTCGGCGGTCGCGGCGACCTCGTGCAACAGGCCGGCAATGTCGGCGCACGGCGACTCGGCCAGCCAGTGATGCAGATCGAACAGTCGACGGCTGCCGGCGACCAACTGCTCGAAGCGCGTCGACGAAACGGCCGGTGCGCCGATCTCGCGGGTCAGATGCAGCAGGTCGGAAATGCCGCGGACCAGCTCGGCATTGCCGACCCGGGCGTGGAAGCCGCTGCCGGTCGCTTGCGCGGCGGCATGCTCGTCGCTCGCGAACGGCGTGCGCCAGACCTGCATCGGGTGCACGCGGGTCGGCTCGCCGCCGTCGGCGCTGAACATCACGATCCGACCGTCGTCGAAACGGGCGTAACCGTGGGCGAAGATCGGCGGCTGCAGTCGCCGCTCGATCATGTTGTAGGTGAACAGCGCGTAGTGGCCGGCTTCCGGCTCGTAGAACACGTACAGCACGTCCTCGCCGTTCGGCGACCGGATCATGCGACGGAAGCCCATGCCGGGCATCGTCCGCTCGAACGCCTTCGATTCGCCGTTCTGCAGCGTGTATCCGCCGGGATAGACGATGCCGTGGTCTTCCGGCAACTGCACGCAGGCCTGGCCGATCGCATCGATCCGCTGCACCTGCCGGGTCAGCGTGTTGAATACCAGATGCCGCCACTGCTCCTCGCGGTACGGCAGCACGCGCAGCAGGATCAGGCTGCCGAGCCGGGCGTACTCGATCCGCGCATCGTCGAGCGACTGGGTCTGGTCGGAGACTGGCTCGCGGTAGATGCCGAGGCCATCCTCGGTGTTGTTTTCGACCTTGACGGTCAGGTCGCCGTTGATCGTCTCGACGAACACGGTGTCGAGAATGTTGACGTGCGGGTGGCGGCCGTCGACCGCGTCGTCGCGGGTGGTGCGGATCCACTCGAAGTCGTACGGCGGCGGTGGATCGAGGTCGCGCTCGCCGCGGTTGTCGATGTAGCGCACGTCGCGACCGTCCGGCGACAGACTCCAGCGGAACACGCGGATATCGCCGAGCCGTTCGCCGATCTGGAACGCGGCCAGCAGCTTGCCGTCGCGAACCACGAGCTGCAGCAGCCGGGTGTGCTTGTAGTAGGCGTACAGCTCGCGGAAATCGTTGACGAAACTCGGCGCCGCCAGAAAGCTGCCGGACGGATCGGCCGGTTCGACATCGAAGCCGTCGCCGGTGTCGACCAGCCGGTACAGCGAGAACACGTCGCCGATCTGCGTTTCGCGCTTCAGCCCGAGGAACACGTTGTAACCGAACAGCAGCCACTCGCCGACCCGGACGATGTCGCGGGCGATCGCGTTGTGTTCGCTGCGCACGCGCAGCCGGCCGAGCAGCTTCAGCTCGCTGCTGCCGAATTCGGCCAGCCGCTCGGCATTGAGCCGCTCGGCCAGTGCGCGCAGCCGACCGCCCTGTTCGGTCAGCCGTCGGTGCAACACTTCGTAGGCGCCGCCTTCGGCAACGGCACGGTCGATGGTGGCAGTGTCGGCACTCGAGGCGCTGGAACCGGTGTTGGCCGGGGTCTGGGTCGGTTCGCTCATCGGAGACTCGCTGACGTCGACGTCACCGCGGCGCTGCTGCCGCCACGGTGTGCGTCAAGGCGGCCGTTCGTCCTAAGGGAAAGTCGGACCTAAAGCGGGGGGCGTAGGGGGGTGG
>JAWLBY010000033.1:6107-13687 GCA_041687455.1 Lysobacteraceae bacterium
GTCAGGGGGGCGTTGCGTCGTGTGGTGTCGAGGCCCCCACGGCGGGGTGCGAAGGGGTGTCGCGCCCGACTCGTCCTTCGATACCTCAGGACGAACGGGTGATGGTTCACGGCAAATCACGGCCGATGAGCATCCGGGACGCGCTACGCCTCCGCCCCACCCTCCGCCGCCGGCGTCGCCCTGTTCGCGGCGCCGCCGATCAGCCGCTGCATCAGGTCCTGCACGACCGGGCTCTTGCCGACCACGCCCTCGACCGCCTTGCCGACCGACAGCGCCTTGGCGAACGAATTGAAGAACTCGCCTTCGCCGCCGACGATGTCGATGTTGGCCTTCGACAGCGCCGCCGACAGCACTTCCGCCTGCTCGCGGGCGATGTCCTTGTTGGCTGCGATCGAAGCCAGTGCCTGCTCGAGGTTCTTCTCGAGCTGCATGCGGAATTCCTCGTGCGCGCGGGCGTTGTCGGACAGCGCGTTGAGCGAGGCGAACTTCTCGGCCAGACCCTCGGCTTCGCTCTGGTACCGGGTCTTCAGCACTTCGGCCTCGGCGACGCCAACCTCGCGGCTTCCGCGCGCTTCGGCCAGCAGCTTCTCCTCCAGCACCCGGGCGTCGACCAGTCCCTGCTTCTGCTTCGCCTCCGCCTGCGCCTCGATCACCCGCGCCTCGGCCAGGCCCTTTTCCTGCTCGCCGCGTGCCTCGGCAACCAGCTTCTCGGCAACGACCTTGGCCTGCGCCAGGCCTTCCTTCTCGATCGCGGCAGCGCCGACCTCGCGCACGCGGGCGTCGGCGAGGCCCGGTGCGGCGCGCTCGGCCTCGATGCCTTCGGCCAGTCGCTTCTTCGCCTCGGCCTGCTTGGCGGCGGCTTCCAGTTCGGCCTGCGCCATCAGCGTGATTTCACGCGCCTTGTGCTGCGCGCGCTCCTCGTCGGCCTCGGCCTGCTTGACCAGCCGCACGCGCTCCTGCTCGGCCTCGGCCTGGGCTGACAGCACGGCGACCTGCTTGGCGCGGTCGGCTTCGGAGACTTCGCGCACTTCCTTGATCTTCTCTTCCTCGCTGGCCACGGTCTTCTCGACCGCGATGCGCTCGCGGATCACGTTGGCGATCTCCGTGCGCCGCTCCTCGAGCGCCTTCTCCTTCTCGATCCGCTGCAGTTCTACCTCGCGTTCGCGGGCGACGATCTCGATCTCGCGGGCGCGAGTGACCTTCTCCTGTTCGATCACGACCGCGCGCTGACGGTTCTGCTCGGCGACCTCGACCTCGCGCAGCCGGTTCTGCTCGCGAATGTCGATCTGCTCCTGGGCGGCGAGTCGCGCCGCCTCGGCCTTCAGTCGTTCCTCCTCCTGCACCTTCAGCGTCTCGGCCTCCTCGCGTGCGCGGATCGTCGCGATCTCGCGCTTCTGTCGCGACTCGGCATCGGCCTGCTGCCGTTCCAGTGCCAGCAACGCTTCCCTGGTCTCGACGTTCTTCTTGGTGATCGCCAGTTCTTCGTTGCGCGACAGCTCGTTGGTGATGACGTTCTGCGCCGCCGTCAGCTCGGTGATCTTGCGGATGCCCTCGGCGTCCATGATGTTGCTCGGATCAAGCGCCGACTTCGGCGTCTGCTCGAGGTAGTCGATCGCGACGTCTTCGAGGATGTAGCCGTTCAGGTCGTTGCCGATCACCTCGACGATGCGGTCGCGGAAGTCCTGCCGGTTCTCGAACAGCTTGACGAAGTCGGTCTGCTTGCCGACCGTCTTCAGCGCCTCGGAGAACTTCGCGTTGAACAGCTCGTTGACGGCGGCACGGTCGGAGGCACGATCGACGCCGATCGCCTTGGCGACCTTCAGCACGTCCTGCTGTGTTTCGTTGACGCGCAGGTAGAACGCGACCGTGATGTCGGCGCGGATGTTGTCGCGGCAGATCAGGCCGTCCTTGCCACGCCGGTCGACTTCCAGCGTGATCAGCGAGATCCGCATGAACTCCTTCTTGTAGATCACCGGGTAGACCAGCGCGCCGGTGAAATGCACCTTCGGCGTCGCCGACAGGTCGTTGACGATCAATGCGGTGCCCTGCGGAACCTTGACGTAAAACGCCTTGAACAGCGCGAACAGCCCGGTCAGGAACAGCACCACGACCCCGACAACGGTCAGGATCGGCATCAGGATGGCGAGCGGGTCGGACATGGTGACTCCCAGCAGCTAACGAATGGTGCGCGTGCGAACGCGCCGTCGGTCAATCGGAAATGGATGCGGCGTCGGTGGCCGCGACGGTGTCGGCAATCACCCGGTAGGCGTTGTCGCGCACGAGATAGTCGACCAGCACCACCCGATCGCCGCGCACGAACTGGCCTGCCTCGGCACGCACCTGCAGGATCAGCCCGGCACCGCCGTCGTCGACACTGGCCTGGCCGTGCGATGGCGTCACCTGCGGGCTGCGGACGATCGCGCTGCGGCCGAGCAGCGACACACTGTCGACCGGCTTCAACCGCACGAACAACCGCCGCATCGGCGCCAGTGCAAGGCCGGTCAACGGCAGCGCCAGCAGCAGCGCGGCGAGCAGCACGCCGGCCGCGGCCAGCATCCGCAGCGGGCCGGCACCGAGTGCCTGCAGCCAGAACAGGTCGGCGAAGTAGGCCAGCACCCAGCCGAACAGCGCGATGCCGGTCAGCAGCACGGTCAGCGGCACGCCGTCGAGGCCGAACTTCATCAGCAGGCCGCTGAATCCGCCGAGGTCGACCGCGTCGCCGTCGCCGCCGAGCGACAGGCCGAACAGATCGATCTCGATCAGGCCGAGCAGCGCGATCATCCAGTACAGCATTGCCAGCAGCAGCAGGCCGCTGAACACGACGGTCGGAAACGACAACGCGATTGTCACGAATTGGTTCATCGGCCCTCGCTTCCGATGTTGACGCTGCTGTCCGACATCGACGCACCGCGCGCCGCCATGTGACACCGGCACGCAGAACGATCCCCGCCCGCAGCATAGGCAATGGCGGCGCCCGCCGCCACGGACGGAGCGACGGTCGGCGACTCGCGCACCATGCAGGGATCGGCGCGCGACCGGCCACGACCATGCAATCTGCACGCGGCCCGGCCGCGGCGGCCGGCGGCGCGCCCGATGCCGGGACGCGAGCGCGCCGCTGCGCAGTGAATGACACAGGCTCCGCGCGCCGCCCCGGCGCTGTTACATACGGTTCTGGTACGCCACTTGCTCGTGGCGGTTGCCGCCCGGAGGTGGCATGCGACCGGGTGGACCAGAGATCGGTATGCGGAGTCGTGCAGTCAACACCGTGGTCGCCGGGATCGTCTGTTTCGTCGTCGGTTGCAGCAACGGGCTGGCGGCCGATGGCACGGCGAGGGCATCGACCGCGCTGACCGCCTTCCTCGCCCGGAAGGTTGTTCTGGATGCGATCAGCGCGCAATACGCCGGCACCGCCGCGCTGCGGGATCGCGTGTTCGCATCCGGTTTCGAGCCAGCCGACGCGCAATGCGGGATCGACAGCGACGGCGATGGCCTGCCCGACTGCGTCGAGACCGCGACCGGCGTGTTCGTCGATCTCGGCGACACCGGCACCGATCCGTTCAATGCCGATACCGACGGCGACCATCTGTCCGACGGCGACGAGTTGCTCGGCACGGCCGCTGGCCTCGACCTGCCGGCGCTCGGCGTGAACCCGCTGCGACGCGACCTGCTGGTCGAGTACGACTGGTTCGACGACGATCGCGAGTGCGAGCTGCACAGCCACGCGCCGAGCATGGCCGCGTTGCAGCGGATCGCGGCGGTGTTCGCCGAGGCGCCGCTGCTCAATCCGGACGGCAGCCGCGGCATCCATCTGGTCCAGGATGTCGGCCAGGGCGGCGCGTTGACCGGCGGCAACCGGATCGACGACTTCGATCCGGTGCTGCCCGGTGCGCTCGACGAACACTACCGCGCGATCCGCGACGCCCACTTCGCCGCCGAGCGGCGCGGCGTGTTCCGCTATGTGCTTCTGCCGCACCGCTACAACGGCAATTCGCCGAGCTCGGGCTACGCCGAGCTGCCGGGCGACGACGCGATCGTCACGCTGTACTGCCTCGGCAACGACGACAACCTGGTTCGCGCGGTGATCCACGAGCTCGGCCACCTGCTCGGGCTGCATCACGGCGGCTTCGAGGCCTGCAACGGCAAGCCGAACTACAGCTCGACGATGAACTACCGCTACCAGTTCAACGGACTGGACAGCACCTGCACCGCCACCGGCGACCGCAGCAGCGAGGGTTTTTCCGACGGCGCCCGGCTGCCGCTCGACGAGGCCGCACTCGATGAGCACGCCGGCGTCTGCGGCAGCCCGGCGATCGACTGGAACAACGACGGTGTGCTGGAAGCGGCGCTGGCCCGCGACCTGAACCCGACCCACGCCGAGGCCTGCGGCGCCAGCCTGCAGGTGCTGCACGACTTCGACGACTGGGCCAATGTCGGCTTCGTCGGCATCCGCGACGGCGGGCTGCTGAAGTCGCTGCAGCAGGAGGTCGCCTGCATCGGCGTAGCGCCGCGCTGAGCGGGTCCCGGGTTGAGCCCGATCAGGCGGCGGCCATGGTCGGGGCGGCTAGAATGGGCCAACACCGTTCGAGGGATCGATTCCGATGAGCTACCCCGCAACCCGCCCGCGCCGTATGCGCCGCGATGCGTTCTCGCGCCGTCTGATGCGCGAACACCGGCTGAGCTGCGACGACCTGATCTATCCGGTGTTCGTGCACGAGCTCGCCGGCCGCGCCGCGGTGCCGTCGATGCCCGGCGTCGAACGGGTCTCGATCGACGAACTGCTGCGCGTCGCCGAGCAGGCGGCCACACTGCGGATCCCGGCGCTGGCGCTGTTTCCGGTCACCGCGCCGGAAGCGAAATCGCTCGATGCGGCCGAGTCATGGAATCCGGACGGACTGGCGCAGCGCGCGGTGCGGGCGCTGAAGTCGCGCTTTCCCGAGCTCGGCGTGATCACCGACGTCGCGCTGGACCCATTCACCATCCACGGCCAGGACGGCCTGCTCGACGAGCATGGCTATGTCGTCAACGACGACACCGTCAGCGCGCTGGTCCGGCAAGCACTGTCGCATGCCGAAGCCGGCGCCGACATCGTCGCGCCGTCCGACATGATGGACGGCCGGATCGGCGCGATCCGCCAGGCGCTGGAAGCGCAGGAGCACGTCAACACGCGGATCCTCGCCTATTCGGCCAAGTACGCGTCGAGCTTCTACGGTCCGTTCCGCGACGCGGTCGGCTCGGCCGGCAACCTGAAGGGCGCCGACAAGTACAGCTACCAGATGGACCCGGCCAACAGCGACGAGGCGCTGCACGAGGTCGGCCTCGACCTGGCCGAAGGCGCCGACATGGTCATGATCAAGCCGGGCTTGCCGTATCTCGACGTCGTCCGCCGGGTCAAGGACGAATTCGGCGTGCCGACCTTCGTCTACCAGGTCAGCGGCGAGTACGCGATGCTGAAGGCCGCGGCGCAGAACGGCTGGCTCGACGAGCGCGCCTGCGTGCTGGAGGCGCTGCTCGGCTTCAAGCGCGCCGGTGCCGATGCGGTGCTCAGCTACTTCGCGCTCGATGCGGCGCGCTGGCTGCGCGAGCAGGCGTAGCATTAAAGGCCAGCGGGCGGCGTCGCACGATCGTCGCCACTCGCCACGGAACAGCAACCCGGTCGACGCAGGATCGCCTGCAGGGAGGATCGAGCATGACGTTGCGTTACGCGGTATTCGGACATCCGGTGGCCCATTCGCTGTCGCCGCGCATCCATCGCGCCTTCGCCAGCCAGTTCCAGCTCGACATCGACTACCAGGCGATCGAGGTCGATGGCGACTTTCCCGATGCGCTGCAACGCTTCGCCGAAGCCGGCGGCGTCGGCGCCAACGTCACGCTGCCGTACAAGGAGGCCGCCTACGCACTGTCGGCGACGACCAGCGACCGGGCCCGCCGTGCCGGCGCGGTCAACATGCTGACCCGCCGCGCCGATGGCTGGGCCGGCGACAACACCGACGGCGCCGGGCTGGTCCGCGACCTGACGGAGCGCCACCGGCTCGATCTGCGCGGCCGCCGGGTGCTGCTGCTCGGTGCCGGCGGCGCCGCACACGGCGTTGCCCCGGCCCTGCTCGATGCCGGCATCGACTCGCTGGTAGTGGTCAACCGGCACACCGATCGCGCCGACCGGATGGTCGACCAGTTGTCCGAACCGGACCGGGTCAGTTCGCGCTACTGGGACGACCTCGAGACGATCGGCGGCTTCGAACTGGTCATCAATGCGACCTCGGCCGGGCGCGAACACCGCCAGTTCCAGTTGCCGTTCTCGCTCGCCAAGCCGCGTTTCGATGCGGTCGACCTGAACTACGGCGAGGGGGCGATCGCGTTCCTCGCCTGGGCCCGCGCGGCCCACGCCGATCACGCGATCGACGGCCTCGGCATG
This sequence comes from Lysobacteraceae bacterium, assembly GCA_041687455.1. GTDB lineage: Bacteria > Pseudomonadota > Gammaproteobacteria > Xanthomonadales > Xanthomonadaceae > JAWLBY01. The sequence goes on from JAWLBY010000033.1 coordinate 12,520, forward strand.
CTGGTCGAGCAGGCCGCCGAATGCTTCGAGGCATGGCACGGCAAGCGGCCGGATACCGAGCCGGTCTACCAGGAGCTGTGCGCGTCGTCGGTGACGCTGCGCACCGGCGACTGAGCGATACCGCGATGCAGTGCCGGAGCGGCTGCGCCGCGTGCTGCATCGCGCCGTCGATCACCCGGCCGATCCCGGGCATGCCACACGGCAAACCGGCCGGCATGCCCTGCGTGCAGCTCGATGACGACTACCGCTGCCGGCTGTTCGGCAGGCCGGAGCGGCCGGCATTCTGTGCGTCGCTGCGACCGGACCTCGAGATGTGCGGTGCGTCGCGCGAGCAGGCGCTGGCGATGCTGCAGGCACTGGAAGCGGCGACCCGGCCATAGCGCGGAACCGGCCGGGGCAGCCCTCGGTTCGCCTCGCTCCCAGGCAACGATGCACGGCTGGCAGCGTCCGGTGCAGCCGGCGCTACGCCATGCCGAGGTAACGATCCTTCAGCCGCACGTAGTGCTGCGCCGAGTAGTACAACTGCTCGATCTCGCGCTCGCTCAGCGTGCGCACGCGGCGTGCCGGATTGCCGAGCCACAGCTCGCCTTCGCCGACCGTCTTGCCCGGTGCAACGACGGCGCCGGCGCCGACGAAACCGTGCTTCCTGACCACCGCGCCGTCGAGCACGGTCGCGCCCATGCCGATCAGCACAAGATCCTCGATCGTGCAGGCGTGGACGATCGCGCCGTGGCCGATCGTGACGTCGGCGCCGATCAGGCAGGGCAGGCCGCCGGGCCGGGTGAACGGGCCCTCGTGCGTCACATGGATGACGCTGCCGTCCTGCACGTTGGTGCGGGCGCCGATCCGGATGTGGTTGACGTCACCGCGGACCACCGTGCCGGGCCAGATCGAAACGTCGTCGGCGAGCACGACATCGCCGATCACGGTCGCGGCCGGATCGACGTAGACGCGCTCGCCGAGGGTCGGACGGGTGTCGAGAAAGGGTCGGATGTTCATGGTCGCGATGGTAGCCGATGCGGCGCCCGCCGCCCGGGCAGGCACGGCACGGCGGGCACCGACGTTCGGCGCTAGCAGCCTGTCGGACTTAGCCCGCGCCCATGGTAGAAAGTCGCCATGAGCAAATTCATCGTGGTCGACCACAGCCAAGCGCTGCTCCTGCCGCCTG
>JAWLBY010000034.1:0-8046 GCA_041687455.1 Lysobacteraceae bacterium
GACGGGGTCAGTCAGAACTGCCCCAAGGAGCGAACGGCTTCCCCGGAAATCGATCGGCCGTATAGCCGAATCTGATGCCAAACCCAAGGTACAAGGAGCGGCTTCAGCCGCGACCGGAACGCACGGTCCGCCGAGAACGTTGGTCGGACCGCGATGGTCGAGCCCGCCGCTTTCTTGTGCTGACGGCTCCCGCTCTGGTCGCCGTGCGCTCGCGCGTGATCCGCCCTACAGCTTCGGTATCCGCAATGTTCGGCTGATCATCAGCGAGCCGGACAGCGCCCACAGCAGCACCAGTGGATGCAGTTGCCACGGGCCGAGTTGCCAGACCCCGAACCACAGCGCGTCACCGATCGCGCCGAGCCAGACCGCGACGCCGAGCAGCACGACCAGTAGCACACTGGTCGGGATCGGCGTGCCTTCGAAATACTCGACCTTGCCGGTCGCCGCCGACATCGTCTCGGCGCTGACGTTGTAGCGCGCCAGCCGGCTGACGCCGCAGCAGACGAAGTAGACCAGCACCAGCACGTCCCAGCCGCCACGCATGCCGGCCGCGAACGCGAACGCCGCCGGCGCCACACCGAACGAGATCACGTCGGCCAGCGAATCGAGTTCACGGCCGAGCGGCGATTGCTGGTGCCGCCAGCGAGCGATCCGGCCATCGAGCACGTCGAACAACAGCGCAAGCGGGATCAGCAGCGCGGCGAGCAGCAACGGCCGTGGGCTGCCGGACTCGAGTGCGCTCATCGACGCGAGCACGGCCGCGCTGCCGCAGGCGGCGTTGCCCAGCGTGAACCAGTCGGCCAGATGGAAGTCGCGGATCAGCGAGAAATGGCGCGGTCGATTCATGGCCCGATGATGCCGAAGCGCGGCTGAAGCCGCCGCTACAGCGGCTGACGCTCCGCCTCGGCGGCGAGGCAACGGCGGAAGAAGTCCTCGCTGATCCGATACCGATGCAGCAGATCCTTGCCCTGCAGGCCGTGCTTGGCGCCCGGATAGGTCATCAGCTCGAACGGCAGCGCGCGCTTCTGCAGTGCGCTCATCAACTGGGTCGAATGCGAGAACAGCACGTTGTCGTCGGCCATGCCGTGGATCAGCAGCAGCTTCGAGCGCAGGCCATCGAGATGGCTCAGCACGTTCGCAGCACGGTAGCCGTCGACGTTGCGGGCCGGGTGGTCCATGTAGCGCTCGGTGTAGTGGGTGTCGTACAGCGCCCAGTCGACCACCGGCGCGCCGGCGATGCCGCAGGCATAGGCATCGGACGCCTGCGCCAGCAGCATCAGCGTCATGTAGCCGCCGTTCGACCAGCCGTGGACGCCGATCCGATCGCCGTCGACCCACGGCTGCGCGCGCAGCCATTCGACGCCGAGCCGCTGGTCCTCGATCTCGACGGTGGCCTGGCGCCGGAACAGCGCACGGCCGAATGCGACCCCGCGCCGCGGCGTGCCGCGGTTGTCGAGCGAGAACACGACGTAGCCCTGCTGCGCCAGGTACTGGTTGAACCAGGCGTCGGCGCGGCCCGACCACGCGCGGGTCACGGTCTGCGCGGCCGGGCCACCGTAGATCCAGACCACCACCGGGTAGCGCCTGGCCGGATCGAAGCCGGCCGGCTTGATCAGGCTGTAATGCAGCGCCTGGCCATCGCTGGCTTCGAGCTCGCCGAACTCGATCGGCTGGTGCGCGCCGCGATGGCGGTGGTACGGATGCGCCGCATCATCGATGTCGTTCTGCACCAGCGTCGCGAGTCGGCGGCCCGAGGCGTCGAACAGTTCGGTCTGCGGCGGCGTGGTCGGGTTCGACCACAGGTCGACGAACACGCGACCGTTCTTCGCGAAGCTCGCATCGTGCCATCCGGCCTCGGAAGTGACCCGGCGCAGCTCGCCGCCATCGAGCGGCACCGCGTAGACATGCCGTTCGAGCGGAGAATCGCGCGTGCCGCTGACATAGGCGACGCCGCGCTCCTCGTCGACCGCGAGCAGCGTTTCGATCATCCAGCCGCCGCTGGTCAACTGCCGCCGCAGCGTGCCGTCGAGGCCGTACAGGTACAGGTGCTGGAAGCCGTCGCGTTCGGACGCCCACAGGAACGCATCGTCGTGCTCGAGAAAGTGCAGCGCATCGTGCAGCTCGACCCAGCTCGCGCTGCGTTCGGTCAGCAACGTGCGCTGCGCGCCGCCGTCGCGCTCGACCAGTACCAGTTCGAGCTGTCGCTGATCGCGCCTCTGGCGCTGATAGGTCAACTGCTGCGGATTGCGCCAGTCGACCCGGGCCAGATAGATGTCGCTGTCGTCGCCGAGCTCGACCCAGCGGATCGGCGTCGCGCCGTCTGCCGTGTTGCCGAGTTCGACGATGCCGAGCTGCAGGCGGACGTTCGGCTCGCCGGCGGCCGGGTAGCGCTGTTCGATCACATCGGTGCGCTCGGCATGGATCTCGAACCGGCGCGCGATCGGCACCGGCGATTCGTCGATCCGGATGAACGCGACTGCCGAGTCGTCGGGCGCCCACCAGTAGCCGGTGTGGCGGCCCATTTCCTCGTCGGCGACGAATTCGGCGACGCCGTTGCCGATCGTCTCGGAGCCATCGAAGGTGAGCCGCCGTTCGCGGCCATCGGCGAGGTCGACCAGCCACAGGTCACGGCCGCGAATGAAACTTGCGTAGCGCCCGCGCGGCGACAGCTTCGGGTCGGTGGCGAAACCGCCGCCCGCGGTCAGCGGTCGCGCCTGGCCGCTGTCGAGCTCGAACAGATGCAGTTCGCCGCCGAGCGGAAACAGCAGCCGGCGACCGTCGGCCGACCACTGGTAGTCGACGATGCCGGACAGCGCCGCGATCCGCTGCCGTTCACGCCGCGCGCGTTCCTCGTCGGACAGCAGCTCGCCACCGGGCTGCAGCAGGTCGGCATCGACCAGCCGGCGCGTCGTTCCGGTCTCGATCTCGTAGCTCCACAAATCGAGCCGGTTGCGGTCCTCGGGCCGGCCACGCAGGAAGCCGACCCGCGCACCGTCCGGCGAGATCTTCGGTTGGGTCAGGGTCGGTCCGGACAGGCCGGTGTCACCGGTGATTGCCTCGAGGGTCAGGCGTTCGGCGTGCAGGGCAGGGGACAGGCTCATTGCGATCATCAGCAGAAACAGGCGCATGCGGTCACCGCCCGGCCGGCGGCAGGGTCTGGAAGTACTGCCACAGTGCGGACAGCTCGGTATCGGTCATTCGTCCGACCGCCTTCCACGGCATGAACGGATCGATCGCGCTGCCGTCCGGGCGCAGACCCTCGCGCATTGCGCGGATGAAATCGGCTTCGTTCCAGCCGTCCATCGCCGCGCCGGGGCGCAGGTCGGCGCCGCGCGGTGCCGACGGCGGACCGACCTGGAGGCCGGCGAAATCGTCGCCGTGGCAGCCGGTACAGACCTGCGCCAGATAGAACCCGTACTGCGGTGTCGCGGCGATCGCCGGCGCGCTGCGAACCCGCGCGCCGTGGTCGATCGACTGGGCCGGCAGCAGCGGAAACAGGCCGAGCAGATGCAGCAGCCGGCCGAGCGGGCGGATCTCGATCGGCTCCGGTAGCGCCGCGATCGGCGGCAGCGTCAGCATGTAGCCGGCCAGCAGCGCGGTATCGTGATCGGACAGCTCGGCGAAATCGCCCGACGGCATGAACACCAGCGGTGTGCCATCGTGGCGGACTGCATGGCGGACCGCACGGCCCAGCGCGTCGGCGTCGTAACGATCGGCCAGCCCGGCCGGCGTCAGGTTCGGCGCGCTGACGCGGATCACCGGGCCGGCATCGAACACCAGCAGACCTTCGCCGCGTTCGCCGTGGCAGTCGGCGCAGCCGCGGGTCAGGTAAAGATGCTTGCCGTCGCGGGCGATCTGATCGGCGGAGAGTACCGGCAGCGGCGCGTCTTCGATCGCGTAGACGACGCGCAGGTCGCGTTCGGTCTTCCACCAGCCGAGCGCGAACAGTCCGCCGAGCAGCAGCAGCCCGGCCAACGCGATCCGCCCCCCAACACGCAGCATCGATTTCATCCCGCCCTCCGTTGGGATCGCAGCCGATCCGTGAATGTGCTCATTGCCCGCGCGTTGCGTAGAACGCCACTTCCGACACCCGGTGCCAGGCGCCGACCCGCTCGCGGTAACCGCGCAGCGAATCGTAGACGCGACGCGCGAACGGATCACGCGCGGCGATCTCGTCGAGCACCTGCTCGGTGGCCTGTCGCAGTGCCGCAAGCACGTCGTCCGGCAGCGGCCGGAACTGTACGCCGTGCTCGTCGATCAACTGCGCCATCGCCTGCTGGTTGCGCGCGGTGTATTCGGCCAGCATCGAATCGTTGACCGCCCGGCAGCAGGCGTCGACGATTGCCTTGAGGTCGTCCGGCAGTGCGTCGAACGCGGCCTGGTTGATCATGCATTCGAGCGTCGGGCCCGGTTCCTGCCAGCCCGGCGTGTAGCAGTACTTCGCGACCCGGTGCAGGCCGAACGCGAGATCGTTGTACGGGCCGACCCATTCGGCGGCGTCGATCGCGCCCGACTGCAGTGCCGTGAACAGTTCGCCGCCCGGCAGGTTGACCGGCGTCGCGCCGACCCGCGCGATCACTTCGCCGCCAAGCCCGGGGATGCGCATCTTCAGGCCGGCGAGATCCTGCAACGAGTTGATCTCGCGGTTGAACCAGCCGGCGGTCTGCACACCGGTGTTGCCGGCCGGGAACGGCACCAGGCCGAACGGCGCATACAGCTCGCGCCACAGTTCGAGGCCGCCACCGTAGTACAGCCAGCCGTTCATCTCCTGCGCGTTCAGACCGAACGGAACCGCGCAGAAGAACGGCGCGGCTTCCGCCTTGCCCTTCCAGTAATAGGCTGCGCCGTGGCCCATTTCGGCGGTGCCGCGGCTGACCGCATCGAACACCTCGAACGGCGGCACCAGTTCGCCGGCACCGTAGACGCGCACCTGCAGTCGGCCGCCGCTGGCCGCGGTGATCATCTCGGCCAGCCGCGCCGCGCCGGTGCCGAGCCCGGGGAAGTTGGCCGGCCAGGTGGTGACCATCTTCCATCGGCGGACGGTGCTGTCGCTGCTGCCGGTCGCCGCGCCGGTCGGTGCCTGACCATTGCCGCCGCAGCCGGCCAGACCGGCGCCGATCGCTGCCAGGCCTGCTGCGCCGATCAGTTCGCGTCGTTTCATTCCGCCCCTCCGATCATCCGAGCCCGTCATCCGGGCCCGGCAGTGTAGTGCGCGACGTCGCCGCTCGCAGCCGCTGCCCGGGTCGGCGCTGCCGCAACGAAAATTTCGCAATTGTCGAGGCTGGCTGAACGCCGGTCGGGCCGCGTGCGCCGACGGCCCCGGCCGGTGCTAGCATCGATGAACCCATTCTGTACACCGCGGAGCGTCGCTGCGTGAAAACCCATCTAGGCCACTACGAAATCGTCGAGGAGCTGGGCCGCGGCGGCATGGGCGTCGTCTACAAGGGCTTCGAGCCGGCCTTGTCGCGCTTCGTCGCGATCAAGGAGCTGTCGCCGTCGCTGGCGCACGATGCCAACCTGGTCGAGCGTTTCCTGCGCGAAGCGCGCTCGATGGCGGCGTTGAACGACCCGCACATCATCCAGATCTATTTCATCGGCACCGACGAGGCGACCGGCCAGCCGTTCTTCGCGATGGAATTCGTCGAGGGCGATTCACTGTCCGGTGTGCTGAAGCGCGACGGCAAGCTCAGCGTCGAGAACTCGCTGAAGGTGCTGCACCAGACCGCGCAGGGCCTCGCGACCGCGCACGACAAGGGCGTGATCCACCGCGACATCAAGCCCGGCAACCTGATGATCACGTCGCGCGGCAACGTCAAGATCGCCGACTTCGGCATCGCGCTGGCGACCCAGGATTTCTCCAAGAAGCTGACCTCGACCGGCGAGTTCGTCGGCACGCCGGGTTATCTGTCGCCGGAAGTCTGCACCGGCAAGACGGTCGACCGCCGCTCCGACATCTTCTCGCTCGGCATCGTGCTGTACGAGATGCTGTCCGGCGAGAGCCCGTTCCACGACGAATCGCCGCTCGGGCTGATGCTCGAAGTGGTCAAGGCCGAGATTCCGGACATCCGGCAGATCAACAGCGAGGTCGACGCCGACACCGCAGCGATCCTGACCCGGATGCTCGCGAAGGACCCGGCCGATCGCTTCCAGAGCTGCCACGAGCTGGCCGCGGCGCTGGAGAAGCATGCACTGGTCGCGAAGGGCGGCACGATCAGGCTCGCAATCGCGAAGCCGGCGCCAAACGACGCGACGCTGGTCGGCGCGCCGACCCCGGGCTCGCAGCCGCTGCGTGCGGCCACCCCGCCGCCGGTGGTCGGCCGCACCGGCTCGGCGTCGGCCCCGGTCGCACCGCCGACGCCGCCGCCGTCTGCGCCGGAGGCAGCGCGCATGCCGTCGCCGCCGCCGAACGCCCCGGCCGCGCGTCGCGGCGGCGCCGGCAAGGCGATCGCGATCGCCGCCGTGCTGCTGGTGCTGGTCGGTGTCGCGGTCGCATTCGGCGGCCGCGACCTGCTCCGCGGCGTTCGCGAAGGCGTCGCCGATGCCCGCAGCGCCACGGCCGACCGCGGTACGAGTGACTCGACGGTTACCGCTAGCGAGGCAGCTACCACGTCGACCACCGCGCAACCCGCCACGCCGGCAGCCACGACCGGCGACGTGCTCGCGGCCGCCGCGATGATGCCGACATCGACCGCCGATGCCGCGGTCGCGGCCCCCGCTGGCGTGCAGGCGGCCGAACCGCTCGAGCGCTCCGCAACAGCGGCAGTCGAACCGACTTCCAACGACGAATCGGCGCTGTCGGCCACGGTGGCTGCCGCCGAGCCGGCGCATGACGCAGACGGCGCGGTGTTCGCCAGCCACGACGCCGAACCGGCCCGGCCGCTGAAGGCGCTGCGCGAAGCGCGCCAGAGCGTCGCCAGCGTCGCGCCGCCGCGGCCGGCGGCCGAAAAACCGGCCGCGCTGCCGCCGCGGATCGCGGTGGTTGCGCTCGGCGACCCGGCGCTGGCGTCGCCGGTCCGGGCGACGATCGAACAGCGTCTCGCCGCGGCTGGCCACGACGTCGTCGATGCCAGCCTGTTCGTCGATTCGCGCGACGACCTGCCGCGGGTGTTCGCAGCGCTGCAACGCGAAGCCACGGTCGCGGTGGTCATCCGCACCGAGCACCTCGGGCAGCGCGAGCTGAATTTCTACGGCCGCAGCGAAACCCAGTACTCGGCCAACCTGATCGTCCGCGCCTATCGGATCGACGGCCGCCAGCCGCTTGGCCCGGGCTTCACCGAGCAGGTCGAATTCACCGGCCTCAACGCACGCGACAACGCCGGACTCGCGCTCGAGAAACATCTCGACCGCGTGCTCGGCGAGCTGTCGCCGTACCGGCGGCGCGGCTGACGCGTTCCCCGACGTTTGCCCGTCATCCCGGCGAAAGCCGGGATCCAGTTTGCTCTTGCTGCAAGTCCTCGGCTTGTGAAGCGAAGCCGAAATGGGTCCCGGCTTTCGCCGGGATGACGGCATCGGGACGACTGGCCGTCGGCGTTCCGGCGAAAGCCGGGATCCAGTTTGCTCTTGCTGCGAGTCCTCGGCTTGTGAAGCGAAGCCGAAATGGTTCCCGGCTTTCGCCGGGATGACGGCATCGGGACGACTGGCCGTCGGCGGTTTCCCCGGACAGCAATGGGCGAGCGCCGGGATCCAGTGCCGTCCGATCAGCGCCCGGGGATGACAATGGCGTGACCGCGCTCCCGCGGTCGGAGCGGCTTCCGTTGTTCCCGCTCGCACCCTCGACGACGAATCATCCGCGAGCCGACCTCCAGCTTCGCGTACGCGACCACCATCCTCTCGAACCAGCGCTGTCGAAATCGACCTGCACGCGTACATGCGCTTCGCGACGCTGTTGCTCGTCATCCCGGCGAAAGCCCACTGCTGTCCGGGGAAATCGTCATCAGAAAAGTCCCAGCTGAACAGCGACTTGTGCTATCCGACGGCTTCTTCGTCGTCGCTCGACGGCGTCATCTGCGGCCGGGCGCTGGAAGAGTGCGGCGCGGAATTGGTCAA